>JAYFRF010000011.1:0-18065 GCA_034926225.1 Clostridiaceae bacterium | reverse complement strand
TTGCCTGCTATGCGTCCAGCGGGAGCAAGATTTTGCTGTGCACTGTGGAGAAAACCGCGCGCGCCGCCAAAAAAACGCTGACGCTGGGTGTTTTAAGTGTTGACAATGGCGTCGAGCAGGCAGTCGTGGACTATAACCGCGCATCCACAGAGTTTCGCGTCGAGCTGATCGAGTACGCCACCGCCGACGACCCGACGGGCGTCACGGGCTTAAACCTTGCGCTGACCTCCGGGCAGACGCCCGATCTGCTGGACGTATACGGCACGTCGGTCGATGTCTACGCGCGAAAGGGAGTACTCGCCGACCTGTCCGTATGGATGGACGACACGGTAAACCGCGAGAGCATCCTTCCCGTGCTGCTGCCGCTTTTAGAAAACGACGGCGCGATCTACGCCCTGCCGCGCGGTTTTTCCGTTCGCACGCTGTTTTCGACGGATGCGCTCATCGGCGGCAGGGATTCGTGGAGCTTTGCCGATATGCTTTCCCTGCTCGACGAAAATCCCGCCGTCACGCAGCCGCTTGCCCGCATGACGGCCGAGACCGGTCTCCGAATTTTGCAGGACGCCGCCACGGCGGGCTGCATCGACGCCGTCGCCGGCGTTTGCGACTTCACTCTGGAAAGCTTTATCGGATATTTGGAGCTTCTGCGCTGTTTTCCGGACACCATCCCCGGCGAGGAGGACACCGACACGCTGCTGCGGGAAGGGAGAGCGCTTTGCCGGTATACACCGTCCATGACGGTAGGTCAGTTCATGGATCTGCGCGGGGCATACGGCGATAGCCTGCGTACCCCCGGACTGCCGGAGATCGGCAATACGGTCGATTTCGGACACGCGCTCAGCATCACGGCAGCCTGTTCGGACAGCGCGGCGGCGTGGGACTTCATAAAGAGTTATGTAACCGGCACGTCCTACTCGCCATACGGCATGTGGAGCATACCGATTCTATCCGACGCCTATGCAGCCTACATCGACGAGACGGTTTCTTATTACTCCCGTGCGCAGGCAAACAATACCTATGTAAGCGGCGCGCCCATCCATGTCCCGGACGACGCGGACTGGGTGGCATGGGATACCTTTTTACCTTCCGTAACGAAGGCTTCCTCCATTGACAATGCGGTCGGCGCGATCGTTACGGAGGAGGTGTCGGCATACCTTGGCGGCGCGCGGACGGCGGAGGAGACCGCACATGTGATTGACAGCCGCGTCAAAGTATTACTCGCGGAGAATGCATAGGTATAGACCGCGGGCGCGGGAGTAATCCGAAAAAGCAGGAATGTGATCTTTACATTCGCCGCACACGCATCATAAATAACGTCCGCTTGAGGCGCTGCTTCCTCAAGCCGGGCGTTTTTTACTTTGACTTCAAATCATATTGACGGGGAGAAACGATATGAAAATTCCGCTGCGCATAAAAGGGAAACCCCACTAATCCAGCGGAAACTTTTATAGCCAACGCTTCCCGTCTCAATCCCCCTCGAATACCGCCCCGCTGCCGTTCTCCGCCTATCTCCATTCAGTACCGCACATACCTCATCAATACTGAATGGAGGAACCCGTGTGAAAACGATTAATCTCCGGAAATACTATCCGGATGCCCATACAACAGATTACTTCGTCGAAGTTTCAGATGATGTCGCTGTCTACATGGAAGACGAATTGCGTCGAGAGAAGGCATACGTCGAACGCGTCCGCTATCACCGAGCGTATTATTCGCTCGACTGCGACAGCGGCATCGAACGGCGGCTTCTCACCCCTCCGCGGACGCCGGAGGAAATATGCGAGCAGGCCGAATTATCCCGTACTCTGCACGACGCACTTGCCGCACTTCCCGAAAAGCAGAGGGAACTTTTGCTGGCCCATGTGTTGAATGAAGTCCCCAAAACAGATCTTGCCGGACGGGAAAGTCTCTCGGAATGCGCCATTCGCAAGTCTATCTGCAAGGCGATCACCGATTTAAAGGATGAATTATTAAAAATAGATTAACTATTATGTATTTTCTGCTTTACCGGTTCGATTTTACTGTTTTTTTCTGGTGATATATGAGGGGACATTTCCAAGACCCCGCCTGCACCTTGTCAATTTCATAGACATTATACGGGTACATATAATGATACTTGCTCACGCTCGTCCACGGACTTGAGACGAAGCCCGGGGGTATTCGCTAGCGTCATAAGCGGCGGTATCCCGGAGTTATGATTACCGCCATCGGCGGCAGCCCGTGTGATCCCTTTGTCGTTCGGGGAGGTGATAAATGGAACGATAAACATATAACATGAAACAAGCCGTGCCGGATTTTAATTTCCGGCACGGCTAACCTTGATAGACGAAGAGGTACTTCTCATGAGTATAATCATCCTTCCCTTCGAACCTCAGCACGACGATTCTGGCGTACGGGACACACAGACTTTCCTCGTCGACGATCTCAAAGTCCGCGTCAATTTCCGCCTAACGGAACTCGACTCCAAAAACATTTTCGACCGTATCCAAAACATCCTGCTCTCGTCCGTTTCACAAAAGTGACTTGTCACAGATGTGACTTGTCACTTTCGTGACCTACACGCTTGCTTTTTCGGAAAATCTATGCAATAATGATGATGCAAATGACTCCCTGCACCTTGAAAATTGAAAGCAAAGAAAACGGGCCATAAACATCATCTTTCCTTCCGACACAAGAAATGAGGTTTGTTTATGGACAGTAGCAACGAGATTATCAATACACAAAACCGTGTTTATGCACTTTACCGTGTCTCCACCCTTGCACAGGTCGAAAAGGACGACATCCCGATGCAAAAACAACGCTGCCGCGAATTTGCCGCGGCGCAGGGCTGGAACATCGTCCGGGAATTCGCTGAGAAGGGCGTCTCCGGCTTCAAAATCTCCGCAAAGGATCGCGACGCCATCCAGGAAATCCAGCGCGACGCCGCAGAGGGCATGTTCGACATCCTGCTTGTCTTCATGTTCGACCGGTTAGGCCGGCGTGACGACGAAACGCCGTTTGTCGTGGAGTGGTTTGTCAAGCATGGAATCGAAGTCTGGAGCGCCATGGAAGGGCAGCAGCGCTTTGACACCCATGTGGACAAGTTGATGAACTACATCCGCTATTGGCAAGCATCCGGGGAAAGCCTGAAAACTTCCGTCCGCGTCAAAACCCGTCTCGGGCAGCTCACGGAGGACGGACTGTACACCGGCGGACATATCCCTTTTGGCTATAAACTTGTCAAAAACGGACGCACCAACAAACGCAGCCGCGAGGTGTCCGACCTCACCATCGATGAGAGGGAAGCCGCCATCGTCAAGCTCATCTTCCATAAGTATGTAAATGAAGGCTACGGTGCCTTGCGTCTCTGCCATTTTCTTCATGATAACGGATTCCAGAGCCGCGGCGGGAATGGATTCCCGAACACGACCATCAATCGAATCATCAAGAATATCCTGTACACCGGCATCCTCAAAAACGGTGGGAGCCAGTCAGCGTATATCAATGAGCTGCGCATCGTCGACGATGAAACCTTCGCCAAAGCGCAGGAAATCATGCGGCAGCGTATCCAGCCACACAGCGAAATCCCCCTTAACTGTAAAGGGCGTTCGCTGCTCGTCGGCAACATTTACTGTGCGCACTGCGGCAACCGCCTGACGCTGACGACTAGCGGCAGACGCAAGCGCGCGTCGGACGGCGCCTACTACAACGAAACCCGCGCGAGATACCAATGCCACTACAACGTGCGGCACCCGGGAGAATGCGATGGGCAATCCGGGTACTCCGTCGCGAAGGTGGACAACATCGTCGAGGAGATCATCCGCGCCGAATTTGCGCAAATCGCCACCACGTCCGCGTCCGAACTTCTGGCGGTTCAGCACCGCAAAGAGATCGAGCTGGCAAAACAAAAAGCGGAGCGTGCTGCGGAAGTCCTGCAGGAAAAAGAAAAAGACCTTGCTGATTTCAAAAAAGAAACCATCAAGGTCATTCGTGGACAAAGCAACTTAAGTTCCGACCTATTAAATTCGTTGATTGCCGAGACGCAAGTAGCCGTCAGCGACGCACAGAAAAGCTTGGAGATCGCAGAAAAAGAATACGCCGACTTAAAACGCTCGGCGGAGAATCTCCAAAAAGAATTCGATAAACTTATGAACTGGGCAGACCTTTACGACAACTGCTCGTTTGAGGCGAAGAAAATGATCGCCGCACAGCTCATCCAGTCCGTAAAAGTAGGGCGTGACTACGCGATAGAGATCAATTTCAACGTCTCCTTCGAGGAATTCCAGCACCGCTGCATCCAGCGTGGCGAGCAGGCAAGTGAGCCAAAGCGCAAAAACCAATCTGCATAAAAAGTTCGAGGAAACCCGCTTTTTGAACGGATTTCCTCGTTTTGGTGGACCTGAAGGGATTCGAACCCACGACCTCTCGGATGCGAACCGAACGCTCTCCCAACTGAGCTACAGGCCCATATTTTACCAGATTTACCAATGTGAACCATTTGCCTACCAACCGGATGTCACGAGGTGGCTAGAACCAAACCGCTTGGACTCCCAACTGAGCTACAGGCCCATATTTACTTACAACCTCGATTTATATTCTCAAAACCGACGAAGACTATTATATCACAAAATTCCAAAAATGCAAGAGCTTTTTTAGAATTTTCTAAAGATTTTTTTACGAATACCTCTGCGTATATTTGGCATCATGCCGCGACACACTACGTTTCGTATTAAAACAGTGTCCATATGAGGCATAATATGGAGTTTTTAGTGGTTCGGGAGTGAACAAAATATAAGTCTCGGAATGGCACTGTTTGGAGAAATATTTCAAAGAATCACATCTTCTGCAACCGTTACGCGTCTGCTGCCGGCAGGACGGAGAACGGCTGGTACGCGGGATACAGTGTGTTTTGTGCGTTCGGGCAAAAAAGCAGTAAAGTTTTGGCATAAAACGCGGTACTCTTTATCGGTTTGGACTTGCAATGTTCATCTAAAACGGGTATAATAAGGATAATCCCATTTTCTTCTTTAAGAAAGGTTTCTTCCATGGGTTTATCCTCCTTTTTTTCAAACTTCAACCTCGCCGACTTTCTCATCACCGTCTGCGCCGTGATCCTCGCGCTGTCGGTGCATGAGCTGTGCCACGGCATCGTCGCCTATAAGCTCGGAGATCCGACGGCAAAGAACGCGGGACGCCTGACGCTGAATCCGCTGGCGCATCTTGACCCGCTGGGACTCCTGTGTATGGTGATCTTCCACTTCGGATGGGCCAAACCTGTGCCGGTGAACATGCGGTACTTTAAAAATCCGCGCCGCGATATGGCGATCGTTGCTGCGGCGGGACCCATTTCGAACCTGCTGTTTGGCACGATCTGCGTGTTTTGCTACTATCTCATCGCACTGTATGCGCCTGCGAATGCGTTCCTGTCGGCGATGGCGACGTTTTTTGCGACGCTTGCCATTTTGAACGTCGGTTTTGCCGTGTTTAATTTGCTGCCCGTGCCGCCGCTGGACGGTTCGCGGATTGCGGGGCTGTTCCTGCCGCCAAAATGGTACTGGCAGCTCATGCGGTATGAACGTTACATCCAGATCGCCGTGATGCTTCTTCTTTACCTCGGCGTATTAACGATGCCCCTGTCCTATGCGCGGCAGTTTGTCATGACGGGTATCGAGAATTTTGTACGATGGATACTGCTGTAACCTTCAAACTCGAGCAGTTTGAGGGTCCGCTGGAGCTGCTGCTGCATCTGGTTTCCAAGAACCGCGTCGAGATCACCGACATCCCCGTCGCGCTGATTCTGGATCAGTACCTCGAGTATCTCGACCGGATGCATGAGATGGATATGGAAATCGCATCGTCGTTCATCGTCATGGCGGCGCAGCTGATTTACATCAAAACGCAGATTCTCCTGCCGCAGCCGACGGAGGAGGAAGCGGAGGATCCCCGTGCGGAGCTGGTCGAGGCGCTGCTTGCGTATCGCCGCTTTAAGCGGGTCGCCGCGATGCTTGCCCCGTTCACCGAGGTCGGCCTGTCGCGCATCACGAAAGCGCCGTCGCCATTACCGGACATTCCGATCGAATACCATAACACACCCGCCGATCTGCTGCGCGCGCTGCGCCTGATGCGAGATCGTGCGCGTCGTGCCGCGGTACCGAAAGTGTCGGCGTTCTCCGGTATTGTCGGCGCGGAGCCGGTGCCCGTGGAGCGGAAGATCGCGTCTGTGCTGGCGATGCTGCTGCGTCATAAAAGGGTAAAGCTTGCGGATATTTATCGCACGGCGTCGTCCCGTTCGGAGCTGGTGGCGATGTTTCTCGCGGTGCTGGAGCTTTTAAACGACCGCCGTGCGGAGCTGCCGGACGATGAGTTGACGCTGAAGAATCCCGAAAAGAGAAAGGAGATGCCCGGTGGACATTGAAAATCTCTCCCACGCATTGGAGGCGATTCTGTTTACGGCGGGCGATCCTGTCTCGCTTGACCGTCTGCAAAAGACGCTTGGGCAGCCGCGTGAGGCGATCGATGAAACGCTTTTAAAGATGCGCGACCGGCTGGCTTTCGAGCGCTCGGGGCTGAGGCTTGTCCGTATGGAGGATTCGTGGCAGTTTTGTACCGCGCCGGAGTATGCCGCTGTCGTACGGGAAACACTTGAAACCCGCCGTCCGCCCGCACTCTCGGGTGCCGCGCTCGAGGTGCTGGCCATCGTCGCCTATCGCGGACCTGTCACGCGTGCGTTCATCGAAAAGGTACGCGGCGTCGATTCCTCTTACACGGTTTCCTCCTTATGTGACAGGGGGATCCTCGAGGAGGCCGGACGGTTAGAGGCACCGGGGCATCCGATTCTCTATCGCTGTGCTTCCGCCGCGCTGCGCATTTTGGGCGTTTCGTCGCTGTCCGAGCTTCCACCGCTGCCCCAAGGGGAGGAACTGCTGGGCTCTGTCTGCGGGGATATCGCTGGGCCAGGGGATACGGCGGAGGATGGGACATGACTACGCTGTGGGTCCTTCTTGGAATTACCGCCTTTTTTGTACTGCTTTTTGCCCTGCGGTTTGGTATCGACCTAAACTTTGACCTCGCCGCATCCCCCCGTTTCGTCATTCGTATCGGAGTGGGTGGCATTTTCGGGGAAATCTATCCAAGGAAGAAGCGCAAACCTCTAAAAAAAGCGGAGAAACGGAAAAAGTGGCGTCTATTCCACCGAAAAAAACCTAAAAAGCAAGAAGAAACGACCGAAAAAGCGCCGCCCGCGCCGCTTTCCGAAAAGCTAAAGCAGCTTAGCGCATTGCTCAAGGCCGTCCGACGGGCCGCGCACCCCCTATGCAAAGCGATACACCTTTCTATTGACGCCGCTGTCGTTGCGGCGTCCGACGACGCTTATAACACGGCAATGGAATATGGCGCGGTCTGCGCGGCGATGTCCATGCTGACGCCGACGTTGTATCAGGTTTTTTCCGTACACGACTGCTCTATCCGTGTGGACGCGGACTTCTCACAGCCGAAGTTTTATGCACGGGGGCAAATCCGCGTCACAACCACCATAGGCGGCTTATTGGGTGCGGGACTCGTTTTCCTGTTCACCTATTTGCGCGTCCGTCCGAAAAGGAAACGTAAAATCTCCAACAGAAAGGATAACAATTATGAGCGAGCATCCGATCAACGGCATGATGGGGTTGAGTTTGGACAAAATTCGTGAAATGGCCGATGCTAACACGATCGTCGGCACGCCGATCACAACGCCGGACGGGACGATGCTGATCCCGATCTCGAAGGTCAGCTTCGGCTTTGCGACGGGTGGAGCGGACTTCGGCGGCCATGAGAAGGAAACCGAAAAGACAAACGAAACGATTACCGACCGCAAATCCAACTTCGGCGGGGGTGCCGGCGCCGGCGTCAACATCACGCCGATCGCTTTCATGGTCATCCCGCCCGACGGCAACGTTCGCATGATGACCATCGGCGAACCTGTCTCCACCGCACTCGATCGCGTCGTCGATATCCTTCCAGATCTGATTTCGCGTGTCCAGGATTTTATCGCGCAGATGCGAAACAAAAAAGAGAATCCGGACGCATAGCGCATAATGCAAAACCCTCCCGCATAGGCTGATAACAGTCTTTTGCGGAGGGTTTTGTCGTGAAAAGAGCCGTTTGCATCCTGATTGCACTGCTTTTCCTGCCGATTTGTGTCCATGCCGTCAGCGCGGAAGCCTACATCGCTGTTGACGCACTCACCGGAGCCGTTCTCGCCGAGCAGAACGCCGACCTGCGTCACTTGATCGCCAGTACTACCAAGCTCGCCACCGCCATCACCGTCCTTTCACTCGTTTCCCTTGACGACATCGTTACCGTATCCGATGCGGCTACGCGGGTCAACGGCTCAAGCATGTACCTAAAACCGGGCGCGGAGGTCACCGTCCGTACATTGCTTTACGGGCTTCTGCTGGAATCCGGCAACGACGCGGCCATCGCGCTTGCTGAATATGCGGGGCATGGCAGCGTGGACGATTTCGTCGGGAAGATGAATGAGCTGGCTTCATCGCTTGGGCTTTCGAATACGCACTTTACAAATCCCCACGGACTCGATCATGAGGATCATTACTCTACCGCCCGCGACCTCGCTGCTCTTACCGTCTACGCGATGAACGACGAGCGCATCCGTACCATCACGTCCACCAGGGACTACCGTGCCGAAGGGTACATATTACATAACCATAACCGGTTGCTGCGTTCCATCGAAGGAGCCGAGGGGGTCAAGACCGGTTTCACGAAAGCGGCGGGACGCTGCCTGATCTCATCGGTCATGCGCGGCGGCCGACGTGTGATTATCGTAACACTGCACGCGCCGGACGACTGGAACGATCACCGTCTGCTATACGAAGAGGCTTTTGCCGGGATGACGGAGCGCAGCTATCTCGAGGAGGGGGAGCTGGTCGCGCATCTGCGGGTGCAGTCGGGGGTGTCGGGCGTGATCGGCGTGCGGGTAACGACCGGGATCACGATGAATCTGACCGACGAGGAAGCGGCGCGGGTTAAATTGCGGTTATATCTGCCGAGGTTTGTCTATGCGCCGATGGAAGCGGGCTCGACTGCCGGACGGGCGGAGCTGACGCTCGACGGGCAGGTGCTCGCGGTGTCACCGCTGGTTTTTGAGACGGACATCGGCGTAAAAAAACCGTCTCCGTCCATAGTGGAAAGGTTTTTTGCGTTTATAAGGCAATATGTCATGGAATAGAGAGTATTATAAGATCATTTTCAACTTTGACTTGCGTTTTTCCGCTTTTGGCTGTATACTGTTCACACAAAGGATGTGTTTGCCGTATGCAATCCCGCAACCCCTACCTTCTGTCGCTCGGGCGGCTGGAGTTTTCCGTCACCTACGCCTGTACAAGCGATTGCGCGCACTGCTCTGTAGGGAAAATCCGCAATGCCGAGCATATCGACCGCGATACAGCCGTCGAGGCCGTCCGCGAGGCCGTCCGATACGGAACGCTCGAATCCGTGATGACCTTTGGCGGGGAGCCGCTTCTGTATGCGGAAACCGTCTGCGCCATCCATGCGGAAGCTACGCGGCTGGGGGTGGGCAGCCGGCAGATCATCACAAACGGCGTTTTCTCCCGTGACGAGCGCCGCATCCGTACCGTCGCCGCCGCGCTTGCCGACGCGGGCGTCAACTGCGTACTGCTCTCTGTGGATGCGTTCCATGCGGCGTGTATCCCAGTGGATATTCAGATTCTTTTCGCCCGTGCGCTTTTAGACGCAGGCATTCAGCCACGGCTGCACCCGGCTTGGCTGGTATCCTCGTTGGATGATAACCTTTATAATGTCGAAACACACCGCTGTCTTGCTCGCTTTTCCGTACTCCGGCTGCCGATGACGTACGGCAACATTATTTCACCCGCCGGAAATGCCAAGACCCGTCTGCGGGAATACTTTCCGGAGCAGCACCCCGACATGAATTTCCGCTGTGGAGATGCGCAGTATACCTCGCGTCTGGACGCAGTAGACTGCCTTTCGATCGATCCGAATGGGGATGTCATTGCCTGCGCGTTCCCCATCGGGAATCTGTATCGTGCGTCCCTTTCGGAGATCATCACACAATATGACCCGCATGCAAACCCGCTTTCCCACGCGCTGCTCGACGGCGGAATCACCGCGCTGCAGCGTTTTGCGGAGAGCCGGGGACTGGTAATCGATCAGGAGACCTGTACATCGGCCTGTGATCTCTGCCATACAATCGCCGAAGCATATAGGAAAAAGGGGGATGTACTATGACGAATGGTGAAGTATTTATTTGGATGCAGCTTTTAGGCTTTGAACGCGACGACCTCGACCACGGTGCCGCCCGGTACCTCGATCAGGTCGGCTTCACCCCCGACGGTATCGTCGCGCTGCTGTATCACCCCGATTTTGTGCACTTGCATCGCGGCATGGACTCGGAATATACGCTTTTTGACGACAACTGCGCATATTATGGCATCCCGCGCAACGCCGAACGTGCCCGTCAGTCGTGGACAAACTATGATCTGCGCGGCCTCGCCCGTGCGCTAAACGCGCGCGGCGTCGGACTGTACGCAAGCATGATGGGGGCTGTCAACGGCAGCCTGTTCCACGACGAATGGATCGCTGCCCACCCGGAGATCATCTACACCGGTATCGGCAGGAGAGGCGGAATGAACGTACTTAAACGCTTCACCGACGGTACTTATTATGAGGATTTCTTTGCTGATCGGCTTGTGGAAACCCTCGTCGACTACGAGCTTGCGGGCGTACAGCTCGCCGACAGCTTCTGTCCCCCGCCCGGAACCCGCGCTTACGGCGATTTCTGCACCGATATGACCCTCCAGTTCATCGAGCATACAGGATTTCCCGTCCCCGGCAACGTACAAGCCTCGCTCGGCGACGACTCGGACACCACGCTGACTGTGCGGAAGACATGGCTTTTCGGGACGCATCGGGAAGCGTGGATTCGGTTCAACGCCTGGCGCTGGGAATGTTTCTATATAAAGCTTGCGGAAAAGCTTCATGCCGCAGGGAAAAAACTGATGGTGCTCGGCATGTACTGCACCGACCCGTTTGAGACGCTCTATTGCATCGGCGTGGACTTAAAGCGCATTGCTGCCGCAGGAGTAGACTGCCTCTGTCCGAATCTGCTGCCGACGAGCGTTTATATGCAGTCCGATTTCCGATCCTACTTTTTCCACCGCTATATGACGATTGCGCCTTTAACCGCCGCTTATATGCCCGATACGCCGCTCTACTCGATGCTCGGCGTGCAGGATGCGACGGAGGAGTGGGATGTACTGCATCACGCGCCGACACGCTTCGAGCGCGACCTCTATACGGAGCAGTCTTACCGTCTTGAAACGCCGCAAAACTCCCGCCGCGCTCTGACCGGTTATCTGTTATGTCTCGGCGACGGCATCCACGCGCAGGACTGGGCATGGATGCGCGACCGCTTCGAGATCGCCTTCTCTGCCGACGTGGAGCATACCCTTTCGCCCGCGGTGCTCTGGTCGGATACCGCCTTTGACGCGATGCTGCCGTCGTACATCGCTACCCGCCGCTGGACGGTGCATAAGACCGTATACGAGCTCGCAAAAGCCGGATCTCCGATTGGCGCTGCCGTCCGTACGGATGCGCTTCGGAGCTATGCCGGACCGCTGCTTGTGCCCTGCTTCGATTTGCTGTCCGATGAGGAACGGCGCGCTGTGGCTGCCTATGATCGCGGCCCCGTCGTCTGTACCGCCGCGCCCGGTTTCGACCCCGCCGTATACGGCATCCGTCCCACCGTCTCATTCTTCGACCGCCATGCGGCATGGGCGCAGACCGTCTTTGCCTACGGATTCCCCGTATCGGACGCGCTGCGGCGGACGCTGTCACAACTGCTCGATCGTGACGACGGATCACCGGAGCTTACCTGCGCGCCGGAGGATGCGCCCGAGTTTACCTACACGCTGATCGATACGCTCTCCTTCCAGAAGGTCTCATGCGGTTTTATCGACGCGCTGGCCTGTCTTATGAAAGCCGCGTCCGGAGAGCTATTCACCGCCGACAGCCCCTTCACCGCATACCAGCTGAAAAACGGTGCCTATCGCCTGTATCTATACAACACCCTCGACGAAAAATACCATTCCGCCCGCGTCCGTACTGCCCGTCCTATTCTGTCCGCGTCGATCGTCAGCCGTTATCCCGTCCTGCCGGTTCGCTATACCGATGAAAACGAGGCGGTTTTCAGCTACAATTTCGACCGTCAGGTGTCCGGCACACGCGGATTCATTACGAAACTCGCCCCCTCCGGCGTCACCATCGTCGACGTCACCCTTGGGGCGGAGTATCCCCTCGGGGAGAACATTTAAGGAGCTTTATACATATGCAGCTGCAAACTAATCTGCTTCCTCCGCGCATCCGCGCCACAGTCGAAGGAAGGGATTCTCAGAGTGTAACCATCGGATGTTCCGGCTCGAAGGTCTGGGTCTTCGACGACCGCGTTCTCAAGATTGAGCGGACGGGCCCGACCGCCGACCGGGAATATGAGCTTTTAACCTGGCTTGACGGACGGATAAGCGCGCCGCGTGTCATTGATTTTGAACGGGTTGACGGTATAAACTATCTGGTCGAAACCCGAATTCCCGGCATCATGACTTGCGACAAGGACGCCTTGACCGATCCCGCCGCCGTAACGCACGCGCTTGCGCAGGGGCTGATCACACTGCGTGACATTCCCGCTGAGGGCTGTCCGTTTGACTCCCGGCTCGAGCTTCAGCTCGCCCGTACGCGCGACCGCTTCAAATGCGGGCAAATTCATCAATCTGATCTCTCCGACGAGTTCCTCGAGAAGATCCTGAACATGCCGACCCCCCGTCTGCGCCGTGACGCACGCGGTACGGAGGACTTTCCCTCCATCGGCTCGGTGCTCAACTGGCTCGAGCGTGGCCGCCCCGTCGAGACGCCCGTTTTCGTCCACGGCGATTACTGTCTGCCGAACGTTTTCATAAAAGCCGGACGTTTTTCCGGCATGCTCGACTTCGGCCGCGGCGGCATCGCGGATGTATACATGGATATCGCCCTGTGCGTGCGGTCGATGTGGTACAATTTCTGCTTTTTGGGCGGGTTGACCCGGCAGGAATTTATGAAATACCGCATGATGCTGTTCGAAGAGCTCGAAATGCAGCCTGACGAAAAACGGATTCGATATTATATCTACTTGGACGAGCTTTCCTGAGCGTTGAAAGGAGTTATCATGCGATATTTTAAAAAAATCATCGGCGAAAGAATATACTTGTCCCCGATGAACACGGACGACGCGGAGATCTACACCAAATGGCTCAACGATTACGAGGTCATGCGGTGTTTGGGGGGCTACGGCAAGTCTTACAGTCTGTCTGCTGAGCGTGCGGCGCTAGAAAAGCTGTCCGCAGAGGGACAGAACTTCTCCATCATCCGTGCGTCCGACGATACGCTGCTTGGCAGCGTCAGCCTGATGGATGTCGATCAACGCGCGCGCAAGGCGACCCTCGGCATTTTCATCGGAGAGGCGGAAAACCGCGGTAAGGGCTACGGCGCGGAGGCGATCCGACTGATCACGGGCTATGGTTTCAACACGCTGAATCTGCACAATATCATGCTCGTCGTCCACGCGGACAATGCACGCGCCATCGCCTGTTATCAAAAGGTCGGCTTCCGGGAATTCGGCCGCCGGACGGATGCCTGCTTCAAGGACGGGAAGTACATAGACGAGGTCTATATGGAGATTTTAGGATAAAATCAACGCCGCATGGGTGTCAGAAGCGATACCCACGCGGCGTTTTTATACATTTTTACGGGTTTTGCGGCCAGTTCTGGTCAAAAAGCCTTATATCCCCCATGGCTTGTTCAGCGTTGCCGGACCTTCGTCTTAAAAATAGATATTGGCGACCGCCCCAAATTAGATAGGACTAACCCGACAATAATAACAAAACCACCTATCCACTGCATTGTTGAAAGCTTCTCCGTTAGAACAATTTGCGCAGTTATCAAACCGGTAACAGGAACAAGCAGAGATAGTGGAGCGACTTTCCCGGCGGGATACTGAGCAAGCAATTTGCTCCATATACCATACCCGAATAAAGTCGCGAAAATAGCAAGGTAGAGCACAGAAAACACAGACATAGCGTTAAAGTTGCTTATCGTATTGAAAAGTGTTTTCGGTGAATCAAAAATCATCGCCATAGCAAGAAAGGGTATTGGAGGTACGAGGCTTGACCACACAACCATGCTCAACATATCTATTTTGTTACCCTCGGAAGCCGCTTGTTTGGAAGCATATCTGATTATGATATTTGAAATTCCCCAAAAGGCAGCAGCGGCGAGTGTGGTCAAAAACGCCCCTACCGGAATAGAAAACAGTCCGTCAACGCCGATATTTCCGCCGATAAGGCAAAGCCCGACTCCAGCTACGATAAGTCCGATTACCTGGTTACGTTTCAGGGATTCCTTGAGAAATACGGCAGCGAATATAGGCGTAAGAAAGGCCTGAGATTGGAGAACAATAGAGGAGATCCCGGCAGGCATCCCGTTATTCATCGCATAAAACAAACAAGAAAACTGCCCGACGCCCACAGTCATTCCGTAAGCGACAACATATTTCCACCCGATTGTCGGACGTTTTACAAAGGCAATTGCAGGCAGTGACGCAAATGTGTATCTGAGCGCCGCTAATAACATAGGCGGAATTTCAGTCAGCCCTAACTTGATAACTGTAAAATTTGCTCCCCAAATAACTACGACCAATACCGCGAGCAGTAGATCTCTTTTTTTCAAACTTTAAATCCCCTTCGTAAGTGGCTTTTTTATATAAGAAAAAACCACGTTATTCATGAGCAACACCCTAAGTAAATGAAGTCGCCAAAGCGCCCGGGGAACGCATTACCGGTTACGCTTGCGTTTCGAGATCCCGCATAAAGCGAAGGTTTGACGCCAGCTTTTCCTCCGTCGACGCACCGTTGTAGAAGTCCTCGAACGACAGCCACCCGTCATACCCGACGCTCTTTAAGGCGCGTAGCAGCGCCAGCGTGTCGATCTCGCCCCGCCACATCTCGCAGCCATCCGTCATCCATTTCTGATAGCCGCCGTACGGCAGTGCGGCCGGTTTATGCAGTTGGTTCTTGATATGCACATGCGCGAGATACTCACCCAAAATTTCGAGTCCCATCTGGAAGTTTTCATAACCCTCGTTGACCATGTTGCCTGCGTCGTAGATGACGCCGACATAGCCGCTGTCGAAGTTCGAGACAAACCGGTACGCCGCGCTCGCCGACGGGGTGATGTTGCCCGGATGCGTCTCGATACAGGCTCGGACACCGTATTCCTTCGCGGTTCGCTCGACAAACGCGTATTGTTCGACGCCCTCGGCGTAAAGCGCACGGTAGCCGCGCTTCGGGTCGTAACCGGGGCAGCCGATACGCACACAAGGTGCGCCGAGTCTGGCCGCGGCTTCGATCGCGATTTTTACACGTTCCGGCGCGGCACAGCCCGCATATGCGCCGAGAGACGGCAGCTCCAGCCCATATTCCCGGCACAGCTTCCCGATTTTCTCCGCGTTTACGAGGATATCCTCCTCATGCAGCTCACAGCGGTTATTGCTCCAGTATGCGGGCGCTGCACTCTCATTGTAGGGCTTACCCGGCACAAGCCGCCATTCGACGCCCTCATAACCGGTTTCTTTCAGGAAAGCCGCCGCGTGCTCCGGCTCATACTCGGGCATACTGACGGTAAAAACTGCGTATTTCATCCATCTCGAGACCCCTTTCAAGGCATATTCTAATGTTAGTATAGCGTTTCTTGACCGTTTCGTCAAGCGATTTTAAAGGAAGCTCACAAAAAATCGCGGCGGCTGTTTTTCTACAGCCGCCGCGATTTTCACGTGGTCAAAGTTTCATTATTGCTCGTAGATCGTCCAGTCGATGTTCTCGATCAGCTCGGTCCAGGTCTCACCCGCTTCATTCTTGGCGTACTTATGGTAATTTGTCGCTTCCTGAATCGGGATGTAATACCATTCTTCCGTGTCGAGGTTATCGGAGAAGGTCAGCATCTCCTCGAGCAGTGCTTCTTTATTCTTCGGGAGACGGTCGAGGACTCGGTTGATCATCGTGACGGTTTCCGCGCGGGTGATCGCAAGATTCGGACGGAAGGTGCCGTTCTCATAACCGGTGATCCAGCCGTTGCTCGCGGCCAGCAAGATACTCGCCTCAGCCCAGTGGCCGTTGATATCGGTGAAGACGAACTGTGCGCTGCCTTCCAGCTCCGCGAAACGAGCGATGATGGCGGCAAGCTCCGCGCGAGTGATCATGGCGTTCGGACGGAAGGTGCCATCCTCATAGCCGGTGACGATGCCGATGGAGGCGAGCGTGGAGATCGCGGCGTTGAACCACTGCCCCTCGTTGACGTCAGAGAATTCATTTTCCTCGGTGAGGTAGATCGCGCGGGCTTCCTCGGTCAGGAGACGGAAGAAGATCGTCGTGGCTTCCGCTCTCGTCAGATTGCCGTTCGGGTGAACCGTGCCGTCTTCATAGCCGATGACGTAGTTAAAATGATCCTCCGTGTTCAGCAGACCCAAAAGGCCGGCAAGCGGGGTCTCGTTGTCTTCGATGTCGACCTCATCGTCGTTGATGGTGGGATTGGTAGGGCTCGTGGGGCTGGTCGGATTGGTAGGATTGGTAGGATTGGTCGGGTCGATAGGATCGGGGAGCTTCGTGTAGACGATGTTCACGATATTCGCCGACGCGTCGGCGGAGATCGTTAACGCGCCGCTGAAATAAACGTTGGAATCATATCCGGAGCTGGGGAAATATAGATAGAGGTTGTAGGGTATCGCCGCGCCGAAGGTACCGGTGCTGGTGATGCTGCCAATCTCCGTCCAAGGTCCGTTCGTAGACGGACGAGTGTAGTACCTGACGGTATAGCCGACGGCGCTGTTCTTCGCGTAGACTACGTTCAGTACGTTATTGGCCGCGGTCGAGGTGATCGTTGTCTGGCCCCCCAGCGTACCGGGGATCACATAGCCAGCCGGGAGATAATTGCCGTCGGTATACGGGATATTCGCGCCGAAGGTGCCGGTGCCGGACTCCGAACCGAGCAGGTTATCTGAGGAGACGCTGTCCTTGTAGTAGTTGACGGTATAGCCGAAGTCATCCGCCCTCCAGACAGCGGTATAGGTGATGGTTGTGGAGCTGCTGGAGGTATCAGTCGCACCGACGGCGTTGGTTTTACCCGCATTGTTGCTCCAACCGGCGAAGAAATGGCCATCCTTTGTAAAGTTTGTGGTACCATTGCCAAGGACGGTGTAAGGAATGCCGGTATCATACGTGCCGCCGGCATAGGTATTGCCGGAACCGTCCGAGTACACGACGGTAAATTCGCCGGCTTTGGTGAAGCTCCACGAGCCCGTGAACTCAACGTCGTTCGTAGGCATTGTGAAGGCACCGTTCGCGACCGTGATATTGCTGGGTGTTGTCGGCGTCCAGCCGGAGAAGGTCCAGGTGCCGATGACGATCCCGTTGGTTACCGAAGTGGTAGTCAGGTTGCCTTTGACATTCTTGTTCGTACCGTGCAGAACGCCGGTTTCATTAAGCGTGCTCAAGGCGGGGGTATAGGGGGGATTCGTGACGCTGTTAAGGGTATAGGTGATGTTGAACACCCGCGTGTCGACAGTGAAGGTAAATGTATAGGTAGCCGCCTGACTGAGGGGGGTGGTGGTATTCGGCGTGGTGTCCCAGCTGCCGGGGAGGATATAACCGGTGTTCGGCGTCATGCCGGTGGGGATCTGACCGCTCGTCAGTGTTGCCGTACCGTTCACGTTCCATACGCCGTTAAGGAGTTTCGTCAGATATACTACCTTGTCGGCGCTCGAGGTGTCGCTCCAGATGCCGTTTACCACCTTGAAGTTGACGGGGAACTGGTACATATCGGGGATACCATCCGGGCCGGTTGGTGTACCCGGGGTGCCGACCATGTCGACGGCATAATACACATCGAAGACTTGTCCGTCTGTAGTCCACACGAAGCTGGAGCTGGTTTTAGTTGTGTCGAGAACATAGGTTTTAGTGCTGTCATAGCTT
>JAYFRF010000017.1:0-92683 GCA_034926225.1 Clostridiaceae bacterium | reverse complement strand
CCCTTCGCTGCGGGGCAAAGCGGTGGCTGTATGTGGGAGTACGGAAGACCGACACGGCATCGTGCTCGCGAAATCCGAACTTGCGAAAAAATCCGGGGTAAAAACCGGGATGGTAAACTTTGATGCGAAACGATTGTGTCCACAACTGATCGTCGTCCCTCCACAGTACGAACAGTACCTTAAATATTCCGCATTAGTCCGCGATATTTACGCTCGCTACACGGATCAAATCGAGCCCTTCGGCATGGATGAGTGCTGGTTGGATGTTTCCGGCAGCCGGAAATTGTTTGGCGACGGCATGAAAATTGCGGAGACTATCCGCAGAACCGTAAAGGAGGAACTAGGGCTGACCATCAGCATCGGAGTATCCTTTAATAAAGTGTTTGCCAAGCTCGGCTCAGACCTGAAAAAACCCGATGCCATAACGGAAATTACACAGGAGAATTTCAAAGAAAAAGTGTGGCCTCTCCCGGCATCGGAAATGATCTATGTCGGCAGAGCCACCGAGAAAAAGCTGGCAGGCTACGGAATTCACACCATCGGTGACGTGGCGCAGACAGACCCCGATAACCTAAAACGGTGGTTCGGCAAATGCGGGCTGGCGATTTGGGTATATGCGCGCGGACTGGACGAATCCCGTGTCATGCATAAGGACTTCGTCTCTCCTGTAAAGTCCCTTGGTCATGGTATTACCTGCGTTGAAGATCTCAAAAATGATGATGAGGTGTGGAAGGTGATGCTGGAACTTTCCCAGGACATCGGCCATAGGCTACGCGTCCACAAGCTGCTTGCGGGCGGCGTGCAAATTACAGCAAAAAGTAATGACCTCAGCTATCGCCAGTACCAGGTACAGTTTTCAGGGGCCACGCGAAGTGCGCAGACCATTGCAGAAGCAGCGCATAAGCTTTTTGTAAAGCAATACGACTGGTATAAGCCGGTACGCGCTGTCACGATCAGAGCCATCAATCTCTTGCCATATGGAAACCCGCAGCAATTGGATCTTTTCACAGACCCGGTAAAGCTGGAACGCCGCGACCAATTTGAAAATACGATAGAAGATATACGGCGCAGGTTTGGCAACAAAGCTGTGACCTTTGCATCCCTTATGGGAGACTTGAAGATGCCGGGCAGAGATATGCATGAGGTAATTATGCCGAATATAATGTACCAATAAGGGGGGCAGATTAGTATATCTGGAACAGAACGTGCCCCAAGGAAGTACAGCTTAGATTTGGGCATTAAAAACCGCGTCACCCAAAGCGTCAAGTGGATGACGCAAGGGTGACGCGAATCGTTTATCGCTGAACAAAAAACATAATAATGTTTTTTGTTTTTGCTTATGCTTTAAAAGCCTCTTCAATCGCAACCGCGACGGCAACAGACGCGCCGACCATCGGGTTATTCCCCATACCGATTAAGCCCATCATCTCGACATGCGCCGGAACGCTGGAGGAGCCGGCAAACTGCGCATCGCCGTGCATACGGCCCATGGAATCGGTTAAACCGTAGGAAGCGGGGCCTGCCGCCATGTTGTCGGGATGCAGCGTACGGCCTGTGCCGCCGCCGGACGCGACGGAGAAGTACTTTTTGCCGTTCTCCCACGACCACTTCTTGTAGGTACCCGCGACAAGGTGCTGGAAGCGCGTCGGGTTCGTCGAGTTGCCGGTGATGGAAACGTCGACACCCTCATGCTTCATGATCGCAACGCCTTCGAGAACGTCATTGGCGCCGTAGACCTTGACCTTGGACTTCTCGCCGCTGGAATACGCCTTCTCATAAACGATTTTCAATTCATCGGTGTAGAAGTCGTAATCGGTGCAGACGTAGGTAAAGCCGTTGATACGGCTGATGATGAACGCGGCATCCTTGCCGAGACCGTTCAGAATAACACGCAGCGGCTCACGGCGGACTTTGTTCGCGGAACGTGCAATGCCGATCGCACCTTCCGCCGCCGCAAAGGACTCATGTCCCGCAAGGAAGCAGAAGCACTTCGTCTCATCGCGCAAAAGCATCGCGGCGAGATTGCCGTGACCGAGACCGACTTTGCGATTTGCGGCAACGGAGCCGGGAATGCAGAACGCCTGCAAGCCGATGCCCAGCGCTTCCGCAGCGTCGGCCGCCTTCGTGCAGCCCTTTTTCATCGCGATCGCGGCACCGAGCGTGTACGCCCATACTGCGTTATCAAATGCGATCGGCTGTACGCCCTTTACGATGGCTTCCACGTCGATACCCTTCGCAAGGCAGCTCTCACGCGCTTCATCCAAAGACGCGATGCCATACTCGGCGAGACACTTTTCAATCGTAGCGATTCTTCTGTCGTAACCTTCAAACATTGCCATTATAGTGTCCCTCCTTCTTATTCTTTACGCGGGTCGATGATCTTCGCCGCTTCGTCGTAACGGCCGTAGGTCTTGATGTTCTTCTCGTAAGCTTCCTTCGGATCGGTGCCCTTACGGATCGCGTCCATCATCTTGCCGAGATGGACGAAACGGTAGCCGATGACTTCATCGTTCTCGTCCAACGCGAGATTCAGGACATAGCCCTCCGCCATCTCGAGATACCGGACGCCCTTGGCCTTCGTGCCGAACATCGTGCCGACCTGGGAGCGAAGTCCCTTGCCAAGGTCCTCGAGAGACGCGCCAACCGGCAGACCATTCTCGGAGAATGCAGTCTGCGTACGGCCGTAAACGAGCTGCTTAAAGATCTCGCGCATCGCGACGTTGATGGCGTCGCAGACGAGATCGGTATTTAAGGCTTCCAGAATCGTCTTTCCCTGAAGGATTTCGGCGGCCATCGCGGCGGAGTGGGTCATGCCGGAGCAGCCTAAAGTCTCAACCAGAGCTTCTTCAATGATGCCGTTTTTGACGTTTAAGGTCAGCTTGCAGGCACCCTGCTGCGGAGCGCACCAGCCGATACCATGCGAGAGCCCAGAAATATCGGAAATCTGCGTAGCCTTGACCCATTTGCCCTCTTCGGGGATGGGTGCCGGACCATGCTGCGGGCCTTTTGCCACGGAGCACATTTGCTCGATTTCGTGGGTGTAATTCATCCTAAGTATACTCCTTTCGGGATTATCTAGCGTATTATACCATATCCGCGTTAAAAAATCAACGACAATTTATGTACGGAAAAGCGCTTTTATTTGTTGTTTTCCGGTATTTCGACCAACTCCCAGCGCATCCCGCCGTCTTCCAGCGTCAGGATCCCGTATGTCGCCGTATAAGGCGACAGCGTACGCCGCCCCACCCGCCCGGGATTGAGGAGCCATACGCCATGCCGCAGCCTCGCAAACGCTTCGTGCGTATGCCCAAACAGAGCGATCGTACATTTCTTCGACGCCGCATACTGTCTGAGTTCCGCTGTGCCGCCCTCGACTGAAAACAGATGCCCATGGGTCAGCACCATCCGCTTTCCGCAAAGCTCCACCTCCAGCGTATCCTCCGCTTCGCGCCCGTAATCGTTGTTGCCTGCCACTCGATATAATGGGATGTCCGGAAATGCAATTTGTAAAGCCTTCGCATCCGACACCATATCACCTAAATGGAAGATCATATCCGGCATTACCCGCGCCGTTGCCTGTCGTATCGTTTTTATGTCGTTGTGGGAATCCGAAAAGACGGCAATTCTCATAATTGCTCCTCCGACGCGTTGATTTCCAGATAATCCGGATACGTCCTCTCCTCTCCCCGGTACTCGAGTACGCAGAAGTCTCCCTCCCGCTCGATTTCCTCGAAGCCCATCAGCTTGTATGTGATATACATAATCCGATTGCGCGAGGTCCCCTGAAAATCCGCTCGCAGCGCTAGTCTCCGCGCCGCCGCAAGTTTCGTCAGGTGCACCAGCAGCGCCGATCCGATACCACGCGTCATCACACGGCAGGACATCAATAGCAGCCGGATGCACAGCGCATCCTCTGTCTTCTCGCACAGCACCAGCCCGATCTTCCCGTAATCACCGAAACGGTCGTCCAGTGACGCAATCAGGAATATATGGTTCGGCGAATGAATCAGACGCACCAGTTCGTCGTAATCGTAAGTACGACCCGTGGAATTGAGCTGATTGGTACGCACCGTCAACTCCTCAACGCGCTCCAGATCTCCCTCCCGCACCGGCGCAACGGTAAGCCGCATGTTCAGCGTGCGCAGAAACGCTTCATTCCCACCGGTAAAGTTCTTTTCCTGCGCGCGGCGCGCCAAATCCTGCCGGTACATCTCCCGGCGGCGCGAGGAATCCTCCGTGACAAATCGCGGCTGAAAATCGGCGTTATCCAAAATATTCCGGTATTCCGCAGCGTCAAACACGCGCACCTCCGGATGGGAAAAACGCACTTCCTCCCGCTGTTCCTCGCGATCGTCCAAAAACGCAAACGTATCAAGCCCCAGGTTTAAATCCTTGGCAATCGCCGCGATCATCTCCGACTTCGCATTCCAGCCGATTTGCGGCGCGAGGAAGTACTCGCCCAGTCCGAACGCCGAGACCTGCTCCCACGCGCGCTCCCGGTCGTTCAGACTCGCGATCGACAGCAGAATCCCCCGACTGTCAAGCTCCCGGATAACTTCCGCGATGCCGCCTTTCAGCACCAGCGTATCCCCCTCCAAAAGCGTCCCGTTCCATAAGGTTCCGTCAAGGTCGAACACGCAGACTTTAATCTTTTTCTTGTCGTCCGGCATTTTTATCGCTTTTCCCAGCCCTTTATAGCTGGTTTTCCCGTTACGGCGGCTTCCTTCACCGCACTGTCCACAACCGCCGCGATCGCGTCAATCGTGCGGAAATTTTCTTCGTTGATGTCTGTGTTGCGCAGGCGGATGCGAAAGGTGTCCTCAAGATAAACTACCATCTCCAGCGCAAACAGTGAATCGATATAACCGCCCTTGAAAAGGTCGGTGTCAAATGAAAGCCCATCCGCCTTCTTCTTTTCCTTGAAAAATTCCAGAATCTTTTCCTGTGTCATTTTACTTTAATCCTTTCAGTCCCTCAATCAACTCTGCCGGCGTCATGCTCTCCGTCACATTATATCTTTTCAGCGCGCGCAAACTCTGTGACAAACCCTTGACGATCGTATTGATCCCGTTTGCAACCGTCAGGGTCACTCTATACCCCATCTGAGACAGGATAACCTCCGTGATATCGGTATGATACCCGTACGGATACGAGTACACCGTCGGTCGAACCCCAAGCCCTTGCGTAATCGCGTCGGTTACCGCCTGCGTATCCGCCGTAAAAGCCGCCACATATGCTTTCTCGCTTTCGCCTGACATCCGATACACGCCAAGCCGCGGCTTCGTATCATGCAGTCCATAGGAGTGCGCGCCGATCTCCAATACGCCGCGCTCAACCCACGGCTTTACATCCTCCAGCGAAAAGTGCGGCAGAGTCTCCACTCCCTCGCCGATGCTCTTGCCTATCACCGTAATATCCGCACGGAAGCCCAGTTTTTCCAGCACCGGCGCCGCAATTTCTAAATTGGACGCGTAGCCGTCGTCAAACGTGATCACAATCGGATTTGACGGCAACTCCGTTCCGTTATCGACATACGCGATCAGATCCGCAAATGTCACCGCCTGATATCCCGCGTCTGCCAGCGCTTGCATCTGCGCGCGGAACGTCTCCGTCGTCACCGTCGAAACACTCTTGAAGGTATCGCTGATATGATGGTACATCAGCACCGGCACCTTCACTTCGTGCGCTGCCGCATTGTCCTCACGCTCATACCGCCCCAACTCAGCCGCATTCGCCGCTGTCACATGCACGCCGAATCCCTCCGGCACATACACGCTCGTATCCCCTGCCATCACCGCCAGCGCCATCTCGCCGACCGCATTACGGGGATGTGTTGTGTCATAAAACCAGCGCGGTTCGTAGGAAACCTCCGTATACCCGTTGAAGTCCCAGTAATCGGTTATGTCCGCAAGTCTTATCAGGAAATCGAAGAGATCATCGCAGACATAGCGGTTCAGGTCATTACAATACATCGGTGAAATTATGAGCGTAAACGTCGCGCCATAGCTTTCGCATGTCGCTTTCATCCGTGCGATGCTGTCAAGACATGCCTGTACGTCCGGCATCGCGGTGATTGCGGTCTGCGCCGTGTTAAAATCCGGATACTTGTCAAGGTAGCTCTCCATCGATGAAATCGGCTCCACATCGCGCAGGGATTTATCATACGCGCCGGTTTCAACATCAAACACACGGTTTTCGTTGACCAGATACCCGTTTTTTGCATACGCTATGAGTTTATTCAACGCGTATTCCGGATTGGAAAACAGATACTTGGCGTAAAACAGTGCGAGATTCGAGCCGTCCACCTTTGCGTGCAGATTCCCTTTTGTGTTGTCGCTCTCGTTTTCGTAATCCATCAATTCGTCAAAGCCAATATTGACGACGATATGCCGGGCGCCGTAGTTTGCAAGCACATACGCCGTCGTCTTTTCTACGTCGTAGAGGTCTCCGCCGTACATAAACATATTATAAAAGCTGGCACCATAAAGCGCGTTCAGCTTGTCCGTTGGTAAAGAGCTCGTTTTGGAGCATCCGATCATATAAGCGTTATAATCCTCATGATGCTCGTCCAAATACCCGATTTTCGCCGTACGCGGATTTTGTGTCATGTCATACGACCACCACGACAGCAACCGATCTCCAAAGATGCCAAACGGATCGATCGCCGCGTTGAATCCCGCAAGCAGAGCCGCCGTGAGAATGACCGCCGCCAGGAAGATCAAAAAGTAACGTTTTGTCATACATGCGCCTCTTTAAAACTGGAAATACAGGAAGCTCGACACGCGTCCCATAAAAAGCAGCGACACCGCAAGCAGCACGCCCGCATACGCCGCGTATTTCCCCTTTGGTTCATATTTCTCTGCGATTTCCCGCGTGTTCGGCGCGAAAAAGCAGATACCCATCCCACCTAAAATCAACAGAATAATAGTCGGATTTTCTATCAAATACGCAAGCCCGCTTTGAAAAAATGCCCGTGTCGCCGTAAACGCCGGGCGGATATCAACGAGCGTCCGGTAAACCGACATCGCCTGCGAAACCGAGTTTGCATCAAACAACACGCGTACCAGCAGCACCCCGATAAATGTAAGCGTATATGCAAGCCACGAAGGGAATCTTTTTCGTTTTACGGCCATAATATTCGCCGCGCACACCAACACGCCATTCACAGCTCCCCACAGGACATAATGCCACCCCGCGCCGTGCCAGAGACCCGACACAAGAAAGGTCACCATCGTCGCGAAAATCAGCTTTCCGATACGGTTACCGAAATGGAAGATATTCCTAAAAATATAGTCCTCAAAAAAACGCGAAACCGTGATGTTCCACCGCCGCCAGAAATCGGCGAAGTTTCGCGCCTTATACGGTGAATCAAACCCCTGCGGCAGCTTTACATTGAAAAACAGCCCCAGTGCGATCGCCATATCCGTATACCCAGAAAAATCAAAATAGTACGCGAAGGTATACGAGAATACGGCGCCCCACGCCTCAAAAAAGTTCCCGTTTCCCATCACATTATAGAAATTTTGCGCATGGGTGATCAACGGGTCCGCCACGACGATCTTTTTTGCACAGCCGATCGCAAAAATCAGCGTCCCGAGCATCATATTCCGTGCATCGGGCTTCCCGAACCGTTCGTCCGCGATCTGTGGCGCCATATCGTCGTGTCGAATGATTGGGCCGACGATCAACTGCGGGAAAAACGTCACGAATACCGCATAATTGTAAAAACTCGACCGTCGGGACTGTCCCCGATACACGTCCACTACATAAGATAGAATCTGAAAAGTGAAAAACGAGATGCCAAGCGGCAGGATTATGTTTCTCAGCGCGAAATCCGTCCCGGCAACCGCATTGACCGTTCCAATAAGGAAGTTCGTGTATTTATAGTAGAGGAGCAACCCGATGTTCTCCGAAAACGCAGCGGTAAGCAGCACTTTCGCTGTTGCTCCGCGCGCTTTCACCTTCGATAGTCCAGTCACAATCCCGTAATTGAAAAGCATCGTACCTACCAGCAGCGGTAAAAACCGGATACTACCGAAGCCGTAAAAAAACAGCGATGCTAAGATCAAAAACACCTTCGCTGCCGTACGTCCCCATAACCGGGAACATAAATAGAATCCCGATATCACCACCGGAAAAAACAGAAATATAAAGCCATATGACGAAAATATCATGATATTCCTCCGCCGTAATACGCTCCAGCGTATTATTAGTAGTATACCACGTTTTTCCTTAGTCTGTCAACCGTCAGCCATCTTCTCCTCATAATAAAATCGAGCGGAAGCCGTATTGTTGGCTTCCGCTCGTATGCAAATATGGATTAAAAACCGGTTTTTTCGTAATATTCCGCGAGTTTCTTATTATATGCCGGCCCATCCTGGAAGTTTGCGCTTTTTAACACACTCGGCGTAATCCCGCGCGCCAGCAGATCTTCAATCGCGACCGCGCAGCAGCTCCACAGCAGGAACGCTGCCGCCAGTCCCGACGCCGCCGCAAACGGCGCTTCAATGCCTTCGACCGGAATCATGCCCTCGGCGACCGGTGCGCAGTTATCGAGCACGATGTCCGCACACTCAAAAAGCCGCTTTCCCGAGCTGTGCTTGCTCTCCACGCTCGACGAATACGCAACCGACGTCAGCGCGATTACCGTCAGCCCGAATTCTTTCGCCGCCAGCGCCAGATCGATGACGTTCACCGTCTTGCCCGATACGGACCCGATGATCATCACGTCTCCCGGCAACGCGCCGGACGCACGCAGCGCATACTTCGCAAGTCCCTCCATCGACATGTCCACGCCCGAACGGTCACGCTTACGGACATTGTTGTCGACATGGAGGTTATACTTGAAGGTTTTTAATGCCAGCAAGCCGCCGCCGCGATAAATCAACTCCGCGTCCACAATATGCCCCGTGTCGAAGATATGCACCGCGTTGCCCTTCGCGATTGCGTCGGCCATTACATGTCCCGCCGCAATGCAGGCGTCCTTCTGCGTGCTTTTCAATCTCTCGAAAAGCCCGTCTACGGTCTCAAAATAGGTGTCGATTAACATGTTTGATTTTCTCCTATCGTAAAAATGTAGTCTTGGTACTCGTTTTTTAAAAATTCGCGATCTGTTTCATTCAACAAGCGTCCCTGCTCAAACCAGTCTGACAGCAACCCGCCGATCACCGGCTCGAACATCGGCTTGATGATCGCGCGCCCGGGATTTTCCTCGCGAACCGTCTGGCACAGGCTGTCATACAGCGCGATATGTCCCCGATACGTGCTGCCCGATACGGTCATCGGTACACTTTCCGCGCATCCGCATTGCCGGATCAGTGCGTTCATCTGACTGCCAAGGCACCCCCCCGCCTGTTTGAGTATCGCCAGGGCCGTCTCATCGCCGCGATATGCGGCCTGACTTACCACCGGCGCCAGGCTCGCGACTGCGGCGACCGGCGCACGGCCGGGATTCTCATACACCCCGTGAAACAGCGCTCTGCGGAAGTTATCCGGTATCCCGAAATACGCTGCAATCATCTCGTACAGCAGTGTGGGCTTCCCCCGGCCTTCGTCATAGCGGATCGCCTCCGCACATGCAAGCCTGCCGATGTGGTAGCCAGAACCTTCGTCAAAGACCACTGCGCCGTAGCCACCCATACCACGGCTTCGCTTGCCATCTTGATTCAAGTAGAACATCGTCGCACCGGTTCCCGATAAGCATAAAAGCCCTTCGCCATCGATCCCCGCCGCCGCCAGCCCTAACCGGCCTTCTCCGTCATGCACCGTCCGTCCGACAGATCCTCTCGCCGCGATCGCTTCGACGATCTCACGCTCCATCGAGCCATGTACCACCGCAATATCCCGGATTTCGTCATGTCCCGTAAAAAGCTGCGCCATAAGATCCTTTAAATTTTGATCACAAAGCGCCTTTGGTGTCGAGTTCCCGCGGATACTCCCCGTCGATGCGGATGCGATCCGAAAAAAACCTTCATCATACAGCACCGCCTTGATCTTCGAGCCGCCGCTGTCTACGGAAACGTGATACTCCTTCATAACGCGTCTCCCTTACGGTTTGATTTACATGTAAAAAATATTGTCCGCATATTCCTCGAACATCTTCGCATTATGCGCGCCGCCTGCGTCAAGGTTTGCCGACATGAACACCGGCGGTACAATTCCGCGCTCGATCAGTCTCTCCACCGTCTCGATCACAAGCCCGTTGATCAGCGCCGTACCGACCGCTGTGGACGTCGGCCCGATCGCTTCCGGCAGCCCCGGCAGCCGCATCGCGGCGTCGCCCGGAATGCCGCAGTTATCGATCACAAGGTCCGTGACCTCAAACAACCGCTTCCCGTTCGGCGCACGTGAAGTGACCACCGATGAATACGCCACCGACGTGATCGCAATCGTATACACGCCCCGCTTTTTCGCTTCTTCCGCTATCTCTACCGGCACCGTGTTGCGGCCGGAAACCGAATGGACGATCAGTACGTCTCCTTTTTTAAGCTTATGCTCCTCGACTAAGATGCGGCCGATCCCCGGCAGTCTCTCAAGCTGCGACGTCAGCGTGATCGGACGTGTGTTGAGCGCAAACCCCGGGAAAAAGATCGGATTCAGGATCGCAAGTCCTCCCGTACGGTAAAAGATCTCCTCGGCAAGGATGCCCGCGTGCGAGCAGCCGAATACATAGACGTTGTTCTTGCGCGCGATTGTTTCGCTCAGCTTATCCGCCGCCTTCATGATGATCTCCGTCTGCGAATCCCACGCTCTGTGCATGACCTCGCTGACGCGATCGATATACTCCGAACCGTGCATATCTTATCTCCTCCGCTTTCCTTTATTTAATATCTGCCCAGACAAGCATATCGCTTACGCCGCGGTTGGCAAACGCGTAATACGGGATGAAACGCAGCTTCACCGGTTTCCTCTCCCCCGTGTACGCCGCGTATAGCGCCCCCTGGGATACCAACGCGCTTCTCGTACCCGTCGTCTCGATGGTATACGCGCCGACTCCCGAATCATATACGAGCGTCGCCGGCGCGCCCGGTGTCAATGCGATATCCCGCAGATCCGGCCCGTTATCCACACTCTCCATGCAGTACACCAGCGGCCCACGCGTCATCACAACGCGCCCCGCGTCCTCATGCACCGCCGGACTCGCCGCAACAAGCGTCAAAGGCATCTCCATCGATAGCTCGATCTCGGTCGTATCGCGTCCGACAATGCGCAAATACCCGCTTTCCGGCTCGATTTCCGCACCCTTGCCGTCCACCGTCAGCGTAAACGCCGTACACCAGCCCGGCTTGCGAATTGCCAGCGTCCTTCCCCCAAGTCCCGATACCCGAAGCTTGATCCGCCCGTCGTGCGGATAATTCGTCTCCTGCGTAACGGAAATCCCGTCCGCATCGGCGTCGCCCTCCATAAACTGGTTAACATAAAGCGTATTATCATCGATTGTGTAAACATAATCGCCTATAGAAGCAACAAAACGGGCGATATTCGGCGGGCAGCAGGAGCATTCGAATACATGCACACGCTCCGGGATAGGATGTCCTCTGCGCTGTCCGACTTCATCGAGCGCGCGGAAGCTGTCCAGATCGATTTCCAACGGATTTTCATAGAAGAACGCATCGCCCTTCAAATTCGTCGAGGACAGGAAGCCGTTATAGAGGATCCGCTCGATCACGTCCCCGTACTTTCCGTCCGGGGAAAGCGCGTTCATGCGCCTCGCGAAAAACGCCAGGCCGATCGCGGCACAGCTTTCCGCGTACGCCGTACGGTTCGGAAGGTCATAGTCGACGGTAAAGCGTTCTCCGAATCGCGACTGCCCGATGCCGCCGGTGATAAACATCCGCCGCTCCGCCGTGCTTTTCCACAGCTTTTCGCACGCGTTTATCAGTTCTGCGTCTTTAGTGACCGCCGCGACATCAGCCATCGCGCAGTACAGATACATCGCGCGCACCGCATGTCCGACCGCTTCATCCTGCTCTCGGACGGGTTTATGATCTTGTATGTTCTTTGAACCTTTGTCAACGTATCCCTCGCCGCGTTCTTCCTGCTTATAATCTCCCCGTTTATTCAGTAAAAACTCGGCAAGCTGTAAATAACGCGCCTCGCCCGTCTTTGTCCACAGCTTGACGAGCGCCAGCTCGATCTCCTCATGTCCGGGCGTGGTAAATGCCGCGCTGCCTTCGATAACGAAAATCTTCTCGATATAATCCGCATACCGGCGCATACAGTTTAAGAATCTCTCGCGTCCGGTCGTATCCGCCCAGGCTACGGCGGCTTCCATCAGATGCCCCGCGCAGTACAGCTCATGATGGTTGCGATCCTTAAAGCGCATTTCCGGTTCTACGACCTGATGATAGATATTAAAATACCCATCTTCGCCCTGATTTGCCTCAATGCAGTCAATGAGCGCCTCAACCTGTGCTTCCAAGCTAGCATCCGGCTTTTTGCGGATACAGTATGCCGCCGCTTCCATCCATTTCGCCACATCCGAGTCCCAGAAATAATGAGGTTTTAAGGGCTCCCCTTCCTTCCAGTCACAGCGGAACGCACCGATACGACCCGTTTCGTAAAACCGGTCGTAGACGCTGCCCATCGTTACTTCGCGATTGCGGCGCTGTATCTTTTCCCAGAATCCTCCTGTTACATTGACAAAATCAAATGGAATGTTCCCGGCCAAATTGTCTCCCCCCTCATTTTTTTCTCTTGTAATCTGTTGCGGATATGTTATACTATAACATAGATCGCTTTCTTTCGCAAGTTATTTTGCATAAAAAGGAGTGCTGCTCTATGCGTATTTTATGTAACAGCTATCCTGAAGGCAAACGCCGCGCAATGACCTTCAGCTATGACGATGGACGCGAATATGACCGTAAGCTTGCTCGTATCTTCGATGAAAACGGCCTTCGCGCCTCTTTTCACCTAAATTCCGCCTTCCTCGGAACGCGTGAGTCCTATCTGACGCCGGAAGAGTTGCCTAAGCTCTTTAAAAACCACGAAATCTCCGTTCATACCGCCACGCATCCTTGGCTTACCGCTCACTCCAACGAAAGCATCCTACGTGAGGTGATGGAGGATCGCCGTACTCTCGAAGCCGCCGCCGGGTATCCCGTACGTGGCATGAGCTACCCCTTCGGCGACTACGATGAGCGTGTCATCTCTGTTTTACGCGCCTGTGGCATTGTCTGCTCCCGCACCGTGCTCGCCACCAATAAATTTACACTCCCCGCAGACTTTCTGATGTGGCATCCGACCTGCCATCACAATGGCCCCTTAAACGAATTGCTCGATACCTTCTTGAAGGTCAACTCCTATACGACGCTCCGTTGTTTTTTCATCTGGGGTCACTCCTATGAATTCAACAACAACGGCAACTGGAACCTGATTGAGGAATTTGCCAAACGCGCTTCCGGCGACCCGGACACTTGGTATGCCACCAATATCGAAATTTATGACTATGTCACCGCCGTTCGTTCCATCCAGTTCGGCGTCGATGATAAATTGATTCACAATCCCTCCGCACTCGATGTCTGGGTAACCGCAGATAACGAGCCTGTAAAAATCTCTTCCGGGCAGACTGTGAGGTTTTAATCCATGGATTCGAAAATGATTGCGCTGCTCCAATCCTTCCCCGCGCTCGAGATTTGCAGCGATTCCATTACCCGCGCGCTCGATCTGCTGGCCGCAACCGCCAAAGCCGACGGCTTGATCCTCGCCTGCGGCAACGGCGGCAGCGCCGCAGACTGTGAACACATCGTCGGTGAGCTGATGAAGGGGTTTATGCAAAAGCGCCCAGACCCCACACTCCCGGAGTGGGCCGCTCCTTTGCAAAAGGGCATCCGTTCCATCTCCCTCCCCAGCCAGTGCGCCGTCCTTTCCGCCTTTAACAACGATGTCGATCCCGCTCTCGTCTATGCCCAGCTCACCCGCGCCTATGGACGCCCCGGCGATACCCTGATCGGACTCTCCACTTCCGGCAACTCTAAAAATGTGGTCAATGCCTGGAAAATCGCACGTTTCTCCGAACTATCCACCATTGCCCTCGTCGGGGAGTGTCTCTGCGCCGCCGATGAACTCTGCGATGTCGTGATCCACGCCCCTTCCTCCGAAACCTATCGGATTCAGGAGTACCATCTCCCGATCTACCACTACCTCTGCGCGGCTCTCGAGGAGCGACTCTTCGACGCGCAGCTTCAAGCATGACCCTCATACGTGACCGGCGGTTCTATCTTTCCCTCCTGACCCTCGCCATCCCCGCTGCATTACAGCAGCTGATCTCCTTCGCCGTCAACATGGCCGATACCGTTATGGTCGGCTCCCTCGGAGAGATCTCTCTTGGCGCGGTCTCGCAGGCAAACCGTATCGCAACGTTTATGATGATGTTCATCAAAGGCATCTCCGCCGGCACCGCTGTTTTAATAAGCCAGTACTGGGGCAAAAACGATATGCCCCGTATTAAGAACATCTTTGCCATTGGCTTTCAGGTCAGCCTGATCGTCGCTCTTGCATTTTTTACTCTCGCGCACTTCTTTCCCCGCGGAACTCTCGCCCTCCTGACCGACAACGCCGCCCTGATCGACGCCGGCATCCCCTATCTTAAGCTTGTCGCATGGTCATATCTGCTGTATGCTGTGACCGAAAACCTCATAGTGATGCTCCGCTGTGTTGAAATCGTTCGCATTGCGATCGTCGTCAGCTCCGTTTCGCTCTTTCTCAACATCGGCGCAAACTATATCCTTATTTTTGGCAAATTCGGCTTTCCCGCGCTCGGTACCCTCGGCGCTGCCTACGCTACCATCCTTGCGCGCGCCGTAGAACTCGTCATCGTCATCCTCTTTATCGTTCTTAAGGACAAGCGTCTGCGCTTAAAACCCCGTGATCTTTTCATCGGTTCCCGCGAAATGTGGGGACGCTTTCTCCGCTTTGGCCTCCCGCTCGTCGTCACCGACGTTGTATGGGGGCTTGTGGGCTTACTCAAAGGGGTTATCATCGGCCGCCTCGGTACCGATGCTGTCGCGGCCAACAGCATCTCCGACGTTGTCCTCGATCTCGTGATGATGTTCGTACGTGGGCTAGCCGCCGCGTCCGGCGTGATGATCGGTAAAACCGTCGGCGCGCGGGAATACGACAAAACCCGCGCCTATTCCGAAACCATGCAGCTCCTGTTCTTCGCCTTCGGTATCGTCGCCGCCGTTCTCACCGTCGCCCTACGCGGTTTCATCGTCGATTTTTACAACGTCTCCGCTACTACCAAAGCCGCCGCTCGCGAGTTTCTTCTCTACGGCGCGGCGACCATTTGGGGTACCGGCTACGCCGCCGGCTGCTTTCAAGGCATCAACCGTGGCTCAGGTGACGTTAAATTCGTCCTCCGCACCAATCTCATTTGTGGCTTCGGACTTGTCCTCCCTCTCTCCGCTCTCGGTGCCTTCGTCTGGCATGTCCCCGCCGCTATCGTCGTCTTTTTCACCCGCATCGATCAGATCTTCAAGGTGCCCATCGCCTTTTTCCGTCTGCGCGGCGACCGCTGGATTACAAACGTAACAGAAACAAGCGTAAAGTGAAACAAAAAGGCTGCCGGATCGGGATTCTCTCAGGAAATCCCATCCGGCAGCCCTTTGCGTAATGGATACAAACCTACGTGGCCAGTCCGTCTTTTACAATGAAAACCGCTCCTGTATACGTTTTGCCGCTTCCGCCGCGCTGATTTCGCTGTTCTCTATACGGACGTAGTTAGCAAACGGAATTTCCCCTTCATAACTGACGCAGCGGTATTTCATATCGTCGTTGATCAGTCTCCGGTTCGAACCTTCGACATCCCGCTTCGACGCCTTATTCCTCAGCCGGTTCTCCGTCGCATTTCGTATAAGCCGCACCTCCTGCGGTGCTATCAGCTCCGCATAATAGACCTCCGCGCCATAGCTCTCGAATAACCCACGCACATGCGCGACATAATCCCAATCCGTCTGCTGATCGAATGCCCACATAAAGGTAAAAATCATCCCATAACTATCCGTCGCAGCAAATTCTTCAAAGACCACCTCTCGGATACGTCGGATCGCCCGCCCGTTAAACGTGCCGAAAATTTCCAGCACCGGCTCGATCGTCATATGGTTATGAAACAGCCGCAGTCCCGTTCGTTTCGCCAGTTCCTGCCCGACGGTCATCTTCCCGACCGCCGCGTTACCGATAAGGAATATCAGTTTCATAGCATCCCCTCCGTTTTCGCCGACAGCGCCGCAAGCTCCTCCCGCGACAGCTCGGCCGCCGTCATTGCTTTTCTATCTTTCCCGTAATATTTTCCATACCCCTAATGCGTGTTCCCCGGCAAGACAGGCTTGACTTTAGTCTAGGTTTGTCTTTTTTATATTTCCTTTATAAGAAAAACAGCAAACAACATAATTCCCCCTCATTTGCATAAATATCATAATAGGCTGCAACGTTTTTATAAGGGAGGTATATTCATATGCTCTCCGGTGTTTTATTCTATTGCCTGCACACCCTCTTTTTGGCGCTCCGCGTCAACCGCACAGGCTCCTTCCCACGTCCGCTTACCCCCGACGAGGAACTGGATTGTCTTCGCCGTTCCGCCGCCGGGGATGTCGATGCTCGTAATGAACTGATCGAACACAATCTACGTCTCGTTGCACATATTATCAAAAAATACTACTCCACCGGTGTCGATACCGATGACCTCATCTCCATCGGTACGATCGGCCTGATCAAAGCCGTCTCCACCTTCTCTCCCGATCGCGGCACCCGCCTTGCAACATATACGGCGAGGTGCATTGAAAATGAAATCCTGATGTTTTTCCGTTCCCAGAAGCGCATCTCTTCGGAAGTCTCCCTTTCTGAACCGATCGATTCCGACAGTGATGGCAATACTCTTGCATTAATGGACGTCATCAGCGAAGAGGATGACATGGCGGAGCGTATCGATGCGCGGGATCAGACACTCAGACTGCGTGCCTGCATCCGTTCGGCTCTTGACGAACGGGAACGCCAGATCGTCGCGCTGCGTTATGGCGTGCCGGACGGGAAAAAATGTATGACCCAGCGGGAAGTCGCTCAGGTTTGCGGAATTTCCCGGTCATATGTATCGCGTATCGAGAAGAAAGCGCTGGAAAAATTGAAGGATGCCTTTGAAAAGCAATAAAGGGATGACAGTTTTCGCCTTGTCATCCCTATCATCACTTAATCAAGAATCCCGGGAATCGCATTGTCCGTCATCGGCGCGCGACGCGTATACGGTGACTGCAAGGTTACCGCTTCTCCGTCGTTATCTCTTACCGACGTTAAGATTTCCACTACATGGAGCTGCTGCTCGGAATTGGCGCGGTGCATGCGGCCAGTCTGCATTGCCTTGGCCATATCCGCTAGTCCTAACGCACGCGAGTTCTCCCTGTATCCGAACATCATTGGCATCTCGATAGGATCCACTGCGCCTCGTTTAAGCAGGAGCTTACCGGAAAAGCAGTTTGGGTCAGGGATGAAGATCGAGCCTTCCGTTCCGTAGATCTCCAATACCGCATGGTCGGGATGATAGACGTCGAAGGTCGTCATCAGATGCACGATCGCGCCGGAATCAAACTGGAGGATGCCGTTGACGTAGGTAGGCGTCTCGACAGGGATTTTTTTTCCGTATTTCAGCTCACAGAGAATCGTACGTTCCCGGTAAAAGTTACCGGAGATCCCCGTCACACGCTTCACACGGCCGAGGAGGTTTACAAGCGCCGTCGCGTAATACGGACCCATATCAAGCATGGGGCCGGCAGCGTTTGTATAGAACGGCTCGCTGTCGGGATGCCAGTTCTCCATGCCGTGTGTGATCATACGCGCTTCGCCGCCGAGAGGTTCCCCGATGAAACCTGAATCGATAAGCTTGCGCGCCGTCTGGATACCGGCACCCAGGAAGGTGTCAGGTGCGCCGCCGAGCAGGAGTCCCTTCGATTGCGCGAGGTCGAAGAGTTCCTTGGCCTGTTCGTAGGTCGCCGCAAGGGGCTTCTCGGAATAGACGTTCTTACCGGCCTCAAGCGCCGCTTTGGTGACGGCGTAATGGTTATAGCCTTGCGTGATGTTCAGGACAATATCCACGTCCGGGTCGGCGAACAGCTCATACATATCGTTATACAGCTTCGGGATGTGATAGGCTTCCACAGCTTTTTCGGCTTTTTCGCGAATCAGATCGCAGACGCCGATCACTTCAATTTCACGAAACAGCCCCGTAATGTTCTTTAAGTAAATGCCGCTGATGTTTCCGACGCCGACAAAACCGATCCTGATTTTCTTCATAGAAGTGCATCACCCTTTCCTCAATCATCCAGCGCGCGGACGAGGAACACGACCGGACGCAGACCGTCATTGCAGCAAAGAACGGCGGCGTGATTCCGAATGCTCCACTCAAGCCAGAAACCCGGCGCGCCGTGTCCCAGCGCGAAGACATAGTCCTCGATCGACTGCCATGCGCTTTCACAGAATCCCTCCGGCTTTGCACCCTCGACGGAAATAAAAACGTCGCCTTCCTTATGAAACGGGCACGGCTCGATGCTCGGCTGACCGTACTGCGGAGCCAAACGTTGGTTTACACCGCATTCCAGTACTTTGATTTCTACCTTTTTCATATACTGTCCTCCATTATTTATCATCCAAGAACTTTGTTGCGTCCTCCGGATTCATTTCGGTCACATCGCGCAGCTTTGACCGAATCACACGCGTACGCACGCCGACAAGCTTGTCAAGCTCTCGGTTGGCCTGTTCCAATCGGTTTTGCGTCGCTTCCAGTACGTCGCCGAACTTGTCAAACTCCGTCTTGACCGCGCCGAGAACACTCCAGACCTCGCTTGTGCGCTTCTGGATAGCGAGCGTTTTAAAGCCCATTTGCAGCGCATTTAGAAGCGCTGCCAGCGTTGTCGGACCAGCCAGTGTGACGCGGTACTCCCTTTGCAGTGTTTCGACAAGTCCGCGCCGCACCGCTTCGGCATACAGCCCCTCAAACGGAAGAAACAGGATGCCGAATTCCGTTGTATCAGGCGGATCTATGTATTTGTCGTGGATGTCTTTGGCAAAACCACGGATCGCGCGTACAAGCTGCGCCGCCGCCGACTCGACCGCCGCCGCGTCCGCTGATTCGTAGGCGTTTTGCAGAGCCGCGTAAGTATCCCCCGGGAACTTCGCGTCGATCGGTAGATATACCGTCCCGCCGTCTACGCCGGGAAGCCTTACCGCGTACTCGACCGGCAGTCCCGAACCTCGCCGTGTGACGACGTTCGTGTCGTACTGCTCCGGCGACAGGATTTCCTCTAAAATCGCGCCAAGCTGCACCTCGCCGAGGATACCGCGCGTTTTCACGTTCGACAGCACCTTTTTTAAATCGCCGACACCCGTTGCCAGCGTCTGCATCTCGCCGAGGCCCTTGTAGACTTGCTCGAGCCGCTCGTTGACAAGCTGAAAGCTCTGCGTAATCCGGTTTTCCAGCGTCGTTTGCAGCTTTTCATCCACCGTCGCCCGCATTTCGTCGAGACGCTTCCCCGTATCTGCCTGAATCGCTTCCAGCCTGCGGTCTACGGTAAGCTGCATCGCTTCCATACGGCGCTCGCTCGCCGCCATCGCGTTCGCCACCGCGTCGAGCCGCACCGCAATCCCTTCGCCTGTCTGCTTCTGCGCGTCGGCGAGCACCTGCGCCAAACGGTAGGCGGTATCCTGCGACCCGTCCGAGAGTGATTGCCCCAAACGGCGCTCCATCTCGCGCAGCGCTTCCTGCTGCTCTAACCGCATTTTCGTAACGGTCAGCACGGCCATTATAGCCGCCGCCAGTGCCGCAAGCCCGATAATTAACAATACCCATTCCATCAGGCTTCACCGTATGCGGCTGTGAGTACCGCACCGAGCTTGTCATGGATTACGAGATCCGCGCGGCTGTCATAGGGTGTCGGCTGCAGATTGATCAACACGAGCCGCTGCCCACGATAGGCGTCGATCAGCCCCGCCGCCGGATATACCGCAAGCGACGTACCGCCCACGATCAGTAAGTCCGCCTTCCGCATTGCCGCCACCGCGCCACTCACCGTATCCGTGTCGAGACTGTCCTCGTACAGCACCACATCCGGCTTTACCGTTGCACCGCATTTCGCACACTTGGGTACCCCTTTCGACTTTATGATATAGTCGAGCCCATAAAACGTCCGGCAGCGTTCGCAATAATTGCGCAGCACACTCCCATGCAGCTCATAAACGGTTTTGCTCCCTGCTTTTTGATGCAGCCCGTCGATGTTCTGCGTGACGCAGGCGGCAAGATGTCCGTCGCGCTCCATTTTCGCAAGCACCTTGTGCGAGGCATTCGGCTGCGCGTCCGGATAGAGCATCACCGTCCTGTAAAAGTCGAAAAACTCCTCGGTTTTATCGGTATAAAAGCTGTGACTGAGCATTGTTTCCGCGGGATACGGAAACTTCTTTTTATAGATGCCGCTGTCCGATCGGAAATCCGGGATGCCGGATTCGGTCGATACCCCCGCGCCGCCGAAAAAGACCGCGCGATTGGCCTCGTGAATCCACGCTTTTAAGGTTTCTGTTGTATCCATCGTTTACGCCACCCCTTTTGCCAAGTACTCCTTTGCTGTTTCCGCCAGCAGGACGCTTCCCCTCCACAGCAACGTTTCGTCCAAATCAAAGGTCGCGCTGTGATGCCGGCAGCTTTTCCCCGGCGTCGCGTACAGCCAGAAGCAACCCGGCACCCGTGCTAAGTATTCCGACACGTCCTCGCTGACCATGATCGGCAGCTCCATCCACTCTACGCTGTCCCCGCCAAATAGATCCGCCGCCTTATCGTGCGCAAGCTTCGTGCACGCCGCATCGTTTACCGTCGGCAGATACCCCGGATGGAACGTCACTGTCCCCTTCGCGCGCATCGCCGCGCAAACACCTTCTACGACAGCTGTCACGCGTGCCTTTAACCGTTCGCGGGTTTCCCCATCACAGGCCCTCATGCAGCCTTTGAGCGTCACCTCATCCGGGATGATGTTAAAGGTCTCCCCGCCATGGATCGAACCGATGGAAAACACATACGGGTCGGTCGCACGATGCTCGCGGCTTGCCAGCGTTTGCAGCGTATTGATCAAATTCGCCGCGACGACGATCGGGTCGACGCCGTCTTCGGGGCGTGCGCCGTGGCTGCCCGCGCCGTGAATCACAATGTCAAACGCGTCAAAGCTCGCGGTAGACGCGCCGGCCTTAAAGGAAAACGTCCCCGCCTTCGCGTCGGCAAGCTGTCCCGCATGCATGCCGAACAGCGCGTCCACGCCCACGAGCACGCCGTCGGCCACCATATCCCGCGCGCCGCCGAGATTTTCCTCCGCAGGCTGGAATATCAGCTTGACTTTACCCTGTATTGACTCCCGATTCTCGCAAAGCAGCGCGGCCGCGCCTAAGAGCATCGCCGTATGTCCATCGTGTCCGCAGGCATGCATATTCCCGTTCGTCGACGCAAACGGCAGCCCCGTTTCCTCGCGGATGGGCAGCGCGTCCATATCCGCACGCAGCGCGACGGTCTTCCCCGGTGTGTCCCCCTCGATCAACGCGGTTAACCCCGAGCCGTTGCATACCCGTGTCACAGCCAGCCCAAGCTTTTCAAGCTCTGCCTGTACATACGCTGTCGTCTGTGTTAGGTCGAATCCGACCTCCGGGATCTGATGCAGCGCTCTGCGCCATGCGATGATCTTCTGCGATAAAGCCATCTTATCCATTGGTAAAATCCCTCTTTAACAAATTATAGGTTCCATGTGTAAATGGGACAGAGTGCGGCATGCTCTCTGTCCCAAAATCATTTATTATCCGATCAATGCCGTCCGGCACCGCCGCCGCGAGAGCCGCCGCCCCCACCGGAACGTCCGCCGCCGCCAAATCCGCCAGAGCGACCGCCACCGCCGAATCCTCCGGAGCGTCCGCCGCCGCCGAATCCGCCCGGACGGCTGTTCATACCCGGTCCTCCGGGACGGCCTCCCATACCGGGGCCGTGGAATCCGCCGGGCCGACCGGGACCGAAGCCTCCCGGAGGCGGCGGGGGCGGACGATGTCCTCTGGGACCCCAGTACCCGCCGCCCCAATAACGGCGGCGGCGCCCGATGCTGCCGATGGATGAAACAATGATAATAATAACCACAATTGCTATACCAAACACAACAGACACCGCTTTCTTAACAAAGGAGCCTATCCAAGAGAACAGTCCCCAGCTTTGATCATACCCCCCGTTATACTCCTCGTAGGGGTACGAATAGGTTTCCCCGCTGGGCACACTGCCCGTATTACCTGTGTAGGTTGGGTTTGCGTCCAGGCTGACGTTATAGTACGCCGCGAGCCTGGTAAAAACCGCGTCCATCGTTGCGCGGACGCCGCCGTCATAGTCGGCTTCGGCGAAATACGGCTCCATGTACTCGTCGAGGATGTTTTGCAGCGTTGCGGAAGAGAAGTAATCCTCCAGTCCCGTCCCTTGCAGCATGTAATAATCTTCGGCGCCCGTCACAAGCAGCAGCAGCAGGCCGTTATTCTTCGTCTTATCGCCGATGCCCCACTCGTTAAACAGTTCATACGCGTAATCCGAGATCCGTGCCGAGCCGATAAACTCCACCGTGACGACGCAAACCTGAGCCCCCGTCTGATCTTCCAGCCGCGCATCCTTTTCCAAAATGGTTTCGATCGTCCCCTGTTTGAGAACACCCGCCTGATCGAGTACGTAAAACGCATCCGACGGCTTCGGGATATCCCCCGCCGCCAAAGCGAATGGCGACAGGAGCAACACTGTCAGTATCAGAAGGGCTGATAGCCGGGAAAACATCTTATTTTTCACTTTCTTCTCCGATTTCTCCTTTTACCGGAACAGCTCGAGCGGCACAATTCCATTCGCCATCGCGATTACAGACGTCGGAAACCGTCCGAGAAGGTCGTTGAATTCAACCGCAACGGTATTATACCCATCGTGGCTGATCGTTTGATTCCGCGACGTAAGCTCCGTGAACTGACCCGAGACAAGCTTCTTATCCGCATCCGACAGCGCCGTGTTATTCAGCACGCTATACAAGTGATCCGCCGAGAGCGTCAGGTCGTAGTTTGCGTCAAACGCTTCCCGCACTGTTGCTGCGTTCTCGAGCGTCGTGATCGAGTCGCTCAAGGCTTTGATCTCCGCCGCATTTGCGTCCATATAGCGCTTCGCAACCGTGATCAGGTTATGCCCCGCTTCGCACCGCGCACGCAGGTCGCTTGCGATGCTGTTGCCATCCCCCGTCGTACCGTTGTAGAAAAGCTGCCCCTGCGTATCCCGATACCGCTCGAGCGAGCGCCCGCCGCCGACCAGGATCGTACCGACGATGCAGATGACGAGAATGATCACTGCAAGCTTGCGATTATATAAGAATTTCATGTTTTCCTCTTATTCCTTATGCGCGCAGGGACAAAAGCTTCGCTTTCAGCTCGTTTTCAATCTGCGTAAGCTCCTGCTCCGCCGCGCGGCGCTTCGTACGCCCGTCCTCCTGTATTTTCATGACCTCATCCAGCGTTGAAATCAGCGACTGGTTCGTTGCCTTCAGAGTCTCGATATCGACAATACCCCGTTCGGATTCCCGTGCGGTCTCGATGCTGCCAAGCTTTAAAGCTTCCGCGTTGCGTTTTAAAAGTTCATTGGTCATATCCGATACCGCGCGCTGCGCTTCCATCGCGCGGCGCGAGTTTTCAAGACCCAGTGCCAAGAGCATCTGGCTTTTCCAAAGAGGAATCGTGTTTACGATCGTCGATTGGATTTTTTCCGCCATCAGGCTGTCATTATTTTGCAGAAGCCGGATCTGCGGTGCCATCTGAATGGAAATATTGCGCGTCAGCTCGAGGTCGTAGAGTTTCTTTTCAAACCGATCCGCGTAATTGGCGAGGTCGTTGGCCGCCTGCGCGTCCTCAGGCAGATTCGACTGCTGCGCTTTGCCAATCGCTTCCTTCACCGTCGTCGCGCGGAACTCCTCGAGCCGCTTCTTACCCGCAAGGATATACATCGTCAGCTCCTTGAAGTAAGCGAGATTCAAGTCGTACATCTTATCCATGACCGCGATGTCCTTAAGGAGCGTTATCTGGTGGTCCTCCAGCATTCCGGCGATCTTTTCGACATTAACCTCACACGAGTCAAACTTCGCCTTTGTCGCAAGGATCTGGTTACTGTTTTTCTTAAACCAACCGCGAATGCCCTTTTTATCCTCCTCGCTGAGGTTAAAGCCCTTCAGCTCGACGATGAGACTCGTCATCATCTCGCCGACCTCGCCTAAGTCCTTTGTTTTGACCTTCTCGAGCGCCGTATCCGAAAAGCTCGCAAGCTTCTTCTGCGCAGCCGAGCCGTACGACAGTACCTGATTGGAATCGGTGATGTTGATCTTCGACGCAAAGTCCGCGACTGCAGCCTGTTCTTCGGGAGTCAGGCGCGATAACTCGTCGATCGCCTTCTGAACGACGGCCTTTTCCTTCTCAACATCCATTGTAGAAAGCTCCGGTGCGGCGGGGGCTTCCCGATCGGGTTCCAGCGTTAATTTGGGCTTATACGCATCCATTTTTACTTACTCCTTCAAGCCTTCCGTTTTCATCACACGTTCCAGCACTTCGATATCCGTCGTAATATCCATGTTTTCATCCGCGAACAAGCTGTCAGCCTGCTTTTCAAACGCTGTCGCGATCATATCCATGCTGTTTTTGACCGAATCCAGCGTTCCGCGTATGTTCTCTCCCTCAACGCCCTTTTCCGACAGCTTTTTATAGGATTCCAAAAGCTTTAAGGACGTCGGCAGATAATAATTGAGGAATTTGCGAATCTTTCCCGTGCGCTCCGGATGCTCGGCGACCGTATCGAAAATCAGCTTGCACGCCTTTTCCATCCGCGCCATCTGCAACGACAGATACTCGTCTCGTATCTGATCGTTTAAGCGCCGGAGCTTGGCCACCGATTCCCGTCCGCGTGTGATGATCGTGTCTACTTCCGGGTCACCCGTATTGACAGGTGTCTCCTTTTCCTCTTCAACGATCGTCTTTTTCGGGAAGAACGGCAGGCAAATACAATAAATCAGCGCACATACGATCAGCGCCGCCGTGATATGGCGCATCATGTACAGCGGGAACAAAAACCCGTACAGTATAAACGCTCCGGCGGTAATGTAAATCGGTACGGCGCTGCGAACCTTTCTTTGTTTCATCTTTCATCCTCCTGCTTATATAGTATAGCAGAATCCGTTTAAAACGTCAAGATTTTCCGGTGTTCCCCACGACATTTCGGAAGCTGTTTTGTATATTTCAACCTTCCGCCTAAGACGCCGTTTCAAACTCACCGCTCCCATATGTCGGATCTGTTGTATCCGGCTCCCCTGTCGGTGTTTCCACCGGCAAGCCAGGCAATGTTACCTCCGGATAGGTCGGCGTGGTCTGGCTCGGTTCCGGAAAGCTGGGCGTCGAGTTCTCCGTCGGATCAGGCTCCGCGTTCCCCGGTCCCTCCGGTACGGTAACCGCATCCGTCCCGCTCGTCTGGGTCCCCGCGTTCCCCGCCGACGGCTCCGTCGTGGGCTTCACATCCGGCGGCAGATCAACGATCTCTACATCCACATCGGTATTTTCCCCATCTCCATCGCCGGGCCTCTGCGTCGGAACAATATCCACATACCGCGAGTGACTGCGCAGCTCTTCATCCTCGGGCAGCATATCCCGCCCGTTTTCCCCGTCGCATGCCGGGTATTTCGACGCGTCCCACTGATGTGTCAGACTCATTTCATCATCCGAAAGCCCGAAGAAACGATACCCCGTCTGCTTTTCTTCATCGTCCAACGATACATCCACATGATACCAATTCTCATCGGAAAGCTGCACGAGATTCCACACATGATCGTCACTCCCAAGCCTTCCGTGGACGATCTTGCATGGGATGCCGGCCTCATCACAAAGCTGCTTGTACGCCATCGCGTATCCGGCCGACACCGCGCGGCTCTGGGCTAAAGCTCCGTACGCCGTATACGGGTCCGTATATACAACCTTTGTCTGCGACATGTCCGCATTTGCCGTTTCCTCATCATACCGCGCAAATCGGCACAGCGCGTCGTGCAGCTCTACATACAGCGCGTCTCCCGTCGCCTCCGCCGTCGATGCGATCACCTTCGCAAGACTCGACGCCGACAGCGATTTTGTTAAAAGCGTTGCCGGACTCTCGGCATAGTCTATCGTTACCTCCATGACGCGCGCATCCCCGCTCTCCGGGCTTAACGTATACGACGCGCCTGTGACCCCGTACGCAACCGCCGGCGTGTTTTCGTAGATGCCGTAAAAGGTTTCGTCAAAGTTATACGTTTCGGAATCGTAACGGTCGATCAGGAACGCCCTGGACTGCGCAAAAACCGAAAGCATCGTATGAAGCTCCTTTTCGAAAGCCTCCGGCGAGCTTACCTCCCGGATTGCCGCGATCTGCGCCGCTGTCCGCCGGTACGAGATATCAAAGCGGATTTCATAGTATGTCAAAATTTTTGTAATCCGATACGGGATCAGCTGTACCGCGTACGCACAGATTGGATCGTTTTTATAGCTCGCTATCGCATCCTTCAGCTCTTCCTCCAGGTCCTCGCCGTGGTAGGCAAGCTGCACCGACAGCTCCGTCGTACCCGCCCGAACCGCCTCCGAAAGCAGCTCCATGACCTCTTCGATCGACCCGAGCCGAACGCTGCTCGTATCCTGCGACGCCGTTGTGACTTCCGCATGGCTCGAGGTCACTATATATTCTCGCTCCAGCATGCTCTCGCACCCTGTGCCGCACGCCAATCCCAGCGTGACCGCAACGGCAACCAGCAGCGCCGCCATGCGTTTGCCCATTTTTCTCTCTCCTCTTATGTTAAAACGTTTACTTACGTCCGTATAATAACCCGATTTTCATTTTACACTAAATCCATTCACTCGTCAATAAGTTCGGTTGAAAGTTTTCATTTCTCCCGTCCTTTTTTCATCCAAAACGTTCATCAATCATGCCTTGACGTTTTCTGAAATAAAGGGTATAATACCTTCAAATTCACATCGTAAGAAAGAAGGCTCGCCATGTCTGAAGAATGCACCCATGATTGCAGCACCTGTAGTCAGAATTGTGGTCATAAAAACCCCGAGGATCTCATCGAAAAGCTCCATCCCCTCTCCAGCGTCAAGCATGTTTACGGCGTTGTCAGCGGTAAGGGCGGCGTAGGCAAGTCCATCGTCACCTCCATGCTCGCCGTTTCCCTTCAGCGTCAGGGTTACCATACCGCCATCCTCGACGCCGACATCACCGGCCCCTCTATCCCGAAAATGTTCGGCGTGAAAGGCCCTGTCGAAGGTATGGACGACGGCATCTTCGCCAAAGAAACCAAGTTCGGCACCCAAATCATGTCCGTCAACCTCCTCCTTGACGAGGAAACCCGCCCCGTCGTCTGGCGCGGTCCCGTCATCGCCGGCACCGTCAAGCAGTTCTGGACCGAGGTCATCTGGAAGGACGTCGACTATATGTTCGTCGATATGCCCCCCGGAACCGGCGATGTCCCGCTCACCGTCTTCCAGTCGCTGCCCATCGACGGTATTTTCATCGTTGCCTCCCCCCAGGAGCTTGTCTCTATGGTCGTCTCCAAGGCCGTGAACATGGCAAATCTCATGAATGTCCCGATCGTCGGCCTCATTGAGAATATGAGCTATTTCAAATGCCCCGACTGCGGTAAGGAATATAAAATCTTCGGCGACAGCCATATCTCTGAAATCGCCGACGCGCACGGTCTCGACGTCCTTGCCCGTATCCCGGTCGATCCGGAACTCGCGAAGGTCTGCGACTCAGGCACGGTAGAGCTTTTCGAGGGCGATTATCTCGGCGACGCTGTCACCCGTCTGCTTGACGGCAAGAAATAACCGATAAAATGGGGGATTACGCATGAAGCTTGGTGTTTTTATTACTCTCGGCCCCGATATGACTCCGAAAATGCGGCAGCTTGCGGAGCTTGGCTTTGAAACCTGCATGCTGAGCTGCTGGGATCCGTCCAAACTGACTGATGAGTACGCCGAAACGGCAAAACTCGCGATGGTCGAAACCGGCGTACAGATCTCCGCCGTCTGGGCGGGCTGGCACGGCGGCCCCGGTGTCTGGGATTTCATCTCGGGCCCCTCTACCCTCGGCATGGTGCCCCCCGCGTATCGTATGAAGCGCGCCGAGCAGTTCCTCGCCGGCGCCGAGTTCGCCTATAAAATCGGTGTGACCGACGTCATCACCCATGTCGGCTTCATGCCCGAAAATCCGCACGACCCGGACTATATCGGCACCGTCGCGATGCTGAAATACATCGCGGGAATCCTCAAGGAGCGCGGCCAGTATTTCCTCTTTGAAACCGGACAGGAAACGCCGGTCGTCCTGCTGCGTGCCATCGAGGATATCGGTACCGGCAACATCGGGATCAACCTCGATACCGCAAACCTCATCCTCTACGGCAAAGCCAATCCCGTCGATGCGCTCGACGTCTTTGGCAAGTATGTCCGCAACACCCACATCAAGGACGGCTGCTATCCGACCGACGGCAAGCATTTAGGCCGTGAAACACCCCTTGGGGAAGGCAAGGTCAACTTCCCCGCCCTGATCGCAAAGTTTAAGGAAATCGGCTACAATGGTCCTCTCACAATCGAACGCGAGATCTCCGGCGAACAGCAGCTACACGATATCCTCGCCGCGAAAGCCATGCTCGAAAAATTGCTTTAATTGAATCATATGAAGGGACACAATCTGTTATTCTAATCTCTTTGTGTCCCTTTTTTTATCTGAAAGGAGCATCATTCTATGCTGAAAATCGGTTTGATCGGCGCGGGTTTTATGGGTTCCATGCATGCGGCCTGCTACGAGGCTCTTGGCTACCCCATTTCCGCGGTCGCGGATATCCGTCCGGAAAAGCGCGACGAAATGACCGCGAAATACCATTGCGCCACTTTCGACTCAGGATTTGATCTCATCGCGAACGCTGATGTAGACGTCATTGACATCTGCCTGCCTACCTTCCTTCACGCTGCGCATGCCCTCGCCGCCATGGAAAAGGTTAACGCCGTTTTCATTGAAAAGCCCGTTGCGCTTACCGCCGCCGAAGGCCGCGCTCTCGTCGATGCCCAGAAAAAAACCGGTGCTAAGGTCATGGTCGGTCAGGTCATCCGGCTGTGGGACGAATACATGTGGCTCAAAGCCGCTCACGACGACGGCCGCTACGGCAAGCTCGTTACCGCTACCTTCAAGCGCGTCAGCCCGCTGCCCACCTGGGGATGGGACGCCTGGCTTACAGATCCTGTCCGCTCCGGTACCATGGCGCTTGATATGCACATCCACGACTGCGATTTCATCCGCTCCCTTTGCGGCGAACCGGAGACCGTCCGCTCCGCCGTCTCCCGCGACGCGTCGGGGAAAATCATCCATATCGGTGCCGCCTACGGCTACGGCGATACCACCGTCTTTGCCGAGGGTATTTGGGACTACCCCGCAACCTTCCCCTTCTCGATGGAATTCCGCGCGATGTTCGAGCGCGCGACGGTCGTTATGGAACACGGAAGTTTGACCGTCTACACCGAGACATGCGTTGTTCACCCCGATTATAAGCGTGAGGCTGCCGGTACCATCGTCGAGGGCGGCGGCAATATCTCCGATCTCGGCGCATATTTTAATGAGCTGCAATACTTTACCCAGCATATCGCAGCCGGAGAACCAATCGAAATCAACACGCTGCCCGAAGCGGTTAAATCCCTCGAACTCGTACTGTCTGAAATTGAATCGGTCGGCGGCGCACGGAAATAACACTTTATAAAGACGGATTGCCAAACATTTGCTTTTTTGAGCCATGTTTACAATCCGTCTATCATTTTGTCTTGTCAAGAGACCCTTTGTGTGTTATAATAAAGTTCGCGGGTCTTTGAAAACGATATTGTGCCCGATGATGAGGTAGACCGTTATGCGTTTCCCCAGTTTGCTGTTTTGCGACGCGCCGCCGGAACGGAAAATGCCCGAAAATGTACCGGAAGATCTGCGCCTGACGCTGCTTTTGCCGCATTCCGTAGCTCCTGCGCTCTGCATCCCCTGCGCCGCCGGGGATATCCTCGCGCGTCAGGCGCTGCTTCGCGCACTCTCCTCCTCCGACGCCCGACGCGGCTACTTTACCAAACTCGCCCAAGATATCGACGCTGTCACCGATTGTTATGAGAGCTTCTCCAAGGTTCGCTGTGAGAATGAGCGTGTTCTCTCCTATCTCGGTCTGATCAACGCCTATCATACTTTCTGCCGAGATGCGGCAAACGCCCCGGACATTCAGGACAGCGGTGTCTTATATACCCGCTTCGCTCGCTACTTTGCGCAGCTTGTCGTCTCCGATGCGTTTCTGGATATGGAAACCGTCCTCGCTACGCTCTACCCCAACATCGACGCCATCCGGGAAAATCGCATCCGCATCCGCGGCAACCGCTTAAAGGTGTCCGCCGAAGCGCCTGATACCTTCGAGGAACGTCTCTCCCGCTGCGCCGCAGAACTCGGCTTCTCTGAATTCTCCCCCGCCCGTACCCTCTCTTACGTGATCGCTCCGCAGTTGATTGACGCAATAGCCGGGCTGTATCCGAAAGAGTTTGACGCGTTCCGGGAATTTTATAAAAAATACACCGCTTACTTTGACCCCTCTCTTCTGTCCTACCGCTTAGAGCTTTCCTTCTGCAACGAAATTACCAAGCTCGGTGACCGCATCCGCGCGGCGGGAATCCCGCTGACCTTCCCCCGTATCGCCAAAACAAAGAAAATTGATATTCACCGCTGCTACGATATTACCCTGCTGTCGAAGGGTGAGCCGGACATTATCCCAAACGACGTGCAGTTTGATGCCGAGTCGCCGTTCTATTACCTCACCGGCGCCAATGGCGGCGGCAAGACCACCTATCTCCGTACCGTCGGCGTCGCGGCGCTCCTGTTCCTCTGCGGCTGTCCTATCGCCTGCACCGATGCGGAAATTTACCCCCTCTCCGGCATCTTTACGCATTTCCCCCGCGACGAACGCTTTGACGGGGACGGTCGCTTCGCCGATGAAAAGAAGCGCGTCGCCGAAATCAGTTCTATGCGCGGAGATGATTCCTTAATCCTCCTGAACGAAACCTACGCGACAACCAGTGAGGAAATCGCTGTTACGGAAACCGAAAAACTCGCCGATGAGCTTTACGCAAGTGGCTGCTTCGGCATCTATATCACCCATCAGCACTCCCTCGGGCAAACCCGCATTCCTTATCTGAATGTCATTGTCGATTCCGAAGACCAAAATCGCCGTACCTATAAAATCGCCCGACGCAAAGGCGTCTCCGGTTCCTACGCTAAGGATATCCTTAAGAAATATTCACTGACTCGCGAGGCGCTCAACGCGCGTTTCCCGGCTGACGCAAACATGGGAGGTAACAACTGATGACGCGCGGTGACCTGAAGTTTTCTTTGCTCTACAAAGTTCCCGAGGCCCGTGACTTTGATATTATTGAAGACTTAAAGCAGGCTGTCTACGATCTCTCCCTCGATCAGGCGCTGTCCGAGCTATGCCCTTCGAAAAAGCAGGCGGATTACTTTATCGAAATTCTCGAAAACCCGCTGCATATTGTCGAAAACGTTCGTTATCGGCAGGATATTCTGCAGGATATCTTGCAAAACCCGAATCTATTGCCTGAACTGAACCGTCTTTTCAAACGTTACGATACCATCGGCGCCGATTGGAAAGAAATGCGCGCGAATGTATACTCGTTCGGTGTTTCCGTCAGCCAGCGTGCTCTTCTGGAATTTACGTTCTCCCAATTGCAGGTCACGGCAAAGTTTGCAAAAATGATCATCGGCTATTATTTTTCCTTGCATGAAATTCTTTCGCAATATTCCTTTAAATCAGAAGGGCTTCAGACCATTAAAACGTATTGTGCCGATATGATTTCGAATTCGGCTTTGCAGGAGATCGTTGACATCGCCTCATATTTTTTGCACTATACTCCCGAGCATTACGAGTTTTCCGTCCGTGCCGTCGTGGATGACGGTTTCCGCGTGCGGGTAAGCGCGCTCTGCGACGCTGTCGATATGACCGTTAGACCGAAGGGCAACCCTCTCAAACGTTATCTTGACCGCCGCCGTGAGGCGGAAAACGCGCCGGCCGAAGCCGATGTGCGTGACGATCATCCGGATGACGCGGATTACATGCTGAACGAAGCCATCTATCGCATGTACACGGTCTTAACAGACATTACCAATCATGTCTATGACCTCTTCTTCGGTCTTTCCAGCGAATTGCAATTTTATGATACCGCTGTCCTCTACTGCGCCAAAATTCAGGATCATCGAATGACCGCCTGTATGCCCACCGTCGTCGACGCTTCTCGGGATATCTTCGATGCCCACGATTTATATGATTTCTTGCTGCTTTCGGAGGGTCTTTCCGGCGATCAGATCGTTTCAAACGATGTTTTGATGGATGCTTCCTGCGACGGTATCCTCATCCGCGGCAGCAACAGCTCCGGTAAAACCGTTTATCTCCGGTCCCTCGGTATTGCGCAATTATTCGCACAGGCCGGTCTCCCCGTCTGCGCCAAAAGCGCTAAGATCAGTATCCGTGACGGCGTCTTTACGCAGTTCTCCTCCGCCGAACGCGAATTTAAGGTCGGTGATACCGCCGGCCGTTTCGAAGGGGAGGTCCAATGCATCGCGCACATTATGGATCGCCTGCGCCCCCATGCGCTCGTTCTTCTCAATGAAACCTTCCAGACCACCGCCTACGCCGAAGGTACCGTCGCTATCTTCGACATCCTTTCCGTCCTGCCGCGTACCCATGCCAAATTCGTTTTCGTTACCCATTTGACCCATCTCTACGAGTTATGCGACCCCAAACGCGTCAAGCTTCAGCAGTCCGCAAGCTCCGGCGCCGGCCGCTATAGGATCACCCCGCTTGCATGATGTGTCCTGATTTCTTTCATTTTTCGAAATCAACGGTTTTACCCGACATTTTTCGCTTGAAATCAATATAACTGCGTGTTAAACTCCTATTGTGAAACTATATTATGTAAGTTTAGGAGGTTATTGCGCATGCATGCTCGGTTTGTGAGAAGAATCGTTTACCCGACACCTACGGATACGGAAACGCTCTTCTACTTTCTGCTCGAGGATACGCCTGCCGACAGCACTCCCGGCTCCGTACATTACGGGGTGCGAGTCTTGGAAGTCAGCTCAGTTGGAACGCTGCTTTCTCAGGAAACCGTCTTGAATGTTACCTCCGATCGCTTTCTGGTGATGCAAATCCTGACTATGCTGATTGATGGCAGTGTCTCCCCCTGTGTCCTTCGTGATATCGTTCATGATTTAGCCACCGTTTGCTAGCATTTTTTGTCTGTTTCGCCCTCCATTGGTTACAGTTTCTTTACTTCGTTTATGGTATAATCTGGACTGGCAGGGAACCTTGTCTCACCCTGACAAAGGAGGTGCCGAGCATGAAATGCCCTTTTTGCGGTTATACCGACAGCCGCGTTGTGGATTCCCGTCCGGCCGACGACGACTCCAGCATCCGTCGCCGCAGAGAATGTCTTTCCTGCAAACAGCGCTTTACCACCTTCGAGGTGATAGAGCATGTGCAGCTCGTCGTTATAAAAAAAGATGGCTCTCGTCAGGCTTTTGATCGGAGCAAACTGTTAAACGGTCTGCTGAAATCCTGCGAAAAGCGCCCCGTGCCTCTACGCCGCCTTGAAGAAATCGTCGATGAAATCGAGCAGCAGCTCCAAAACCGTCTTGAACGCGAGGTAGAATCCCGTCAAATCGGGGAGCTTGTCATGGACAAGCTGCGTACCGTCGATGAAGTCGCTTACATCCGTTTTGCTTCGGTTTACCGTCGTTTCCAGGATATTTCCAGTTTTATGGATGAGCTCAATGCCCTGATCAAAGGCGGCAAAGAGCCACCATCTTCCGTAAATCCGTAATTTAATTCCCATCCCTTCCTTTCCTATTAAGCGAAAACCGTGGTAAAACACGGTTTTCGCTTTTTTTCATTTTTCTCATGTTTCTTTTGACGATACCCATCCTCTCCGCATAAATGCATCTCTTTTCGCCATATCCTACATCTTGTATGCCTCGTCCATGTCAACCGCTATATATTGTGGTTTTTGTGGTATTACTTTTTATTATAGAACACATGTTCTTAATTTACATAATTCTGTTATCATAATATTTGTGCAATATTGATGAAAAACTTTTTCTCTCTTGCGTTTTCCGTTCAAATGGTGTAATATTGGATTACCGATTTATGTCAAACCTCTTTTTCCAATTCAATTCATATACAAGGAAGGCTTTTTGTCGATGCTCTCTTCTCTGACCGTTATCGGCGTTGGCCACATGGCCTCCGCTATTTTGCAGTCCTTACTTGATACCCATGCACTCGATCCCCGCTCTTTAACGCTGTGCGATCTTTCCGCGGACGCCGCCTCTCCCTTTATGGCCCGCGGGGCTGCTTTTGATGCCGATCCCGCAGCCGCCATCAGCCGCGCTTCTCTTGTACTGCTCGCGGTCCGTCCCACGCAGCTTCCGGAGCTGCTTGAACGGATTGCTCCCGTCTGTGCCGGGAAGACCCTCGTCTCGATCGCCGCTGGCATATCCTCCGATTTCATCCGCTCGCGTGTCCCCGACGCAAATGTCGTGCGCGTCATGCCAAACGCCACCATACTCGTCGGACGCGGTGCGATTGCGATTGCCGAAGCACCCGATGTGCCGAAAGCCGCCTTCGCCGACGCCGTATCCCTTTTCTCCGCAGGCGGCATCACAGAAATCATTCCCGAGTCCGCTATGAACGCTGTCGTCTCGATCAACGGCTCCTCTCCCGCTTACTTCTACCGCATCGCCGCTGTCATGTCTGACTTCGCAGCTGCAAACGGGATCGACCCCGCCGTCGCCCTGCGGCTTGCCGCGAAAACCATGGAAGGTGCCGCCGCCGTATTGCTTTCCGGCGAGAAGACGCCCGAGGAGCTTGTCCGCATGGTCGCCACCCCCGGCGGTACCACGCAGGCCGCGCTTGACGCGATGACCGATCACGCTTTCGATGAAGCCCTCGTCGCCGGACTGAGCGCCTGTGCCCTCCGTTCCGCGGAGCTTGGCCGCTGAATACATATTCCCACACCCGGTCACATAGGCTGATACATCTCCATATATAAGGAGGGTATCCTATGGGATTCCGGGATGCACACGAGAGGCGCTTAGCCGCCCCGTGGATTGTTGTTTTTTTCTTTTCGTTTCTTCTCGGCGCCGGACTTTCGCTGATCGTCGTATCCCGTGCCGGCGCCGATACGCTCTCCGCATGGTCCCTTTCGGAAAAGTCCGGATATTTTTTGATGCTTGCCGAACTATGCGTACCTGTGCTGGGAGCTTTTCTCTGCGGCTTTTCCGCACTCGGGGTGTTTCTGCTTCCATGCCTCTTTATTTGGCGCGGTTATGCCTTCTCGCTGCCTATTGCCGCTGCTGTCCGACTCGATGGTGCCAACGGCTTCCTCGCGGCTTTTCTTGCTGTTGCTCCGCAAAACTTTATCGCGATCCCTCTTTTGTTCCTCGTCGCGGTTTACTGTGCGTTCTGCGCCGCGTCCGCTTTCTCCGTGCTTATCGGACGTGCCGGTATGCCGCGTCGTTCTCCCCTGTCCCCTCCCCTGCCCTTGATACTTGGCGTCACCGGGTTGCTGCTCGCTTTGGTATCCCTCTATTCGCTTGTTCGTTTGCGCATCTGACTGTTAAAGGATGGCTATGTTATGTCGGCAATTCTCAAGGAATTTGAAAGTTACCTGCTCGTCGAAAAACGGGCTTCCAAAAATACATATCTGTCCTATCTGCGTGATGTCGCCGCTTTTGAGCAGTTTCTGCTGGAAGTACGCAGCGTAACCCTTGCGCGCGCCGATGTCGATGATGTGAACGCCTATTTTACCAAGCTCGATGCCGACGGTAAGGCTAATGCAACCTCTATGCGCACCGCAGCCGCGCTCAAGTGCTTTTATAATCATCTCGTCCTGCTCGGTACCATCGAATCTTCCCCTGTACGCGTCGAACGCAAGAAGAAGAAGGAATTGAAATTTCCCGAAATCCTCACCTCCTCCGAGGTAAACCTCCTTCTCGCTCAGCCCAAAACCGTCGACGTCAAGGGTTACCGTGATCGTGCCATGCTCGAGCTGCTCTATGCCACCGGTATGCGTGTCACCGAGCTGGTCTCCCTCAATGTCGAAGACGTTAATCTCGATCTCAAGTTCGTTCGCTGTAATTCCGAAGGGCGCGAGCGGATGATTCCCCTCTACCCTTCTGCCGTTGACGCTTTGAGTAACTATATCAACCGCGCGCGCCGTGCCATGCTCGCTTCCCCCGACGAGTCCTCGCTGTTCGTAAATGTCAACGGCGAACGCATGACGCGTCAGGGCTTCTGGAAGCTCATCAAACACTACACGGAGCTTGCCGGCATCCAAAAGGACATCACCCCGCACACGCTTCGGCATTCGTTCGCCGTCCATCTTCTCGAAAACGGCGCCGATCTCCGCTCTCTGCAAGAGCTGATGGGACATGCCGATGCGTCAAGCACCCAGCTCTACGCGAATCTCATTAAGGGCCGTCTTAAAGATGTTTATGCCAAATCGCATCCCCGCGGTAAAAACAACTGACACCTTTTATACAATATAAGCGGCGGCGCATGGTGAGAAATCGTCAATTTCTCCCATGCGCCGTAAAATTCATATAATATTAATTGTTCTACCTTTACTTTTGACAAACTTCGCGTTATAATAGAGAAGGTTTACTTTTTCATAAACATACTTGATGCAAAGGGGATCCTTGATCATGGCCGGTTTTTTCGGATTGTTCAACTATGCAAAGCCCGGTAAAGGCGTCTCAAAGGACGCGCCTGAAAAAAAGCGCTTCTTTTTGTTCTTTGAGATCTATTTCCGCAAGTTCTGGAAGCTGCTGCTTCTGAACTTCATGTATGCCGTCATCACCTTTCCGTTCGTTTCGGCCTTCGTCATCTGGGTTTTCTCTGCTTTCGGCGTCGACGCCGCTTTGTTTGCCGACGACATGACTATGTATCTGTTCACGATGGCCGTCTTCGGTCTGCCGACCATAACCATCTTCGGGTTGCGAGTTAGCCTTGGTTACGTGCTCGTCGCGCTCTCTGCTTTGCTGCTCGGGCCCGCCACCGCCGCCGCAACTTATGTATGGCGGCAATTCACCCGGCAGGAGCATTCCTGGGTCTGGGGCGACTTCTGGGAACGCCTGCGCTCCAACTTCAAGCAGGGGATTGCGATCGGCATCGTTGACATTCTAGTCTGGGTCAGCTTTGTTCTCTATATGAGCCTCGACATTGTCGGCAACTCCGCCCTCGCACAATATCTGCTTATCTTCCGTTACGTTGCAATCATTATCTTTGCCATCTACACCGTTATGCGCTTCTATATCTACCTCATCATGGTTACCTTCGACATGTCGGTCATCGCGATCCTCCGCAACTCCTGGATCTTTTCCGTCCTCGGCATCGTGCGCAATCTCTGCACGATCTTCTTCTCCGCGCTCATCCTTGCGGCGACACTGTTCGTTCCGATTCCGCTGATGCTGACGCTGACCTACTCCCTCGTCGGCTTCATTACCACCTTCAACGCTTACCCCGTCATGGAGAAATATATGCTCAAGCCCCGTCAACAGAACGAGGACGGCACCATCACCATCCTCGAACCGGAAGAGACAAACGAAGCTGCGGAATCCGTTTTCTCTGACGATGTCAGTACCCGTTCCTCCACGCCGTCCTTCTCATCCGTTCGCCGCGATGATGACGATGACAGGCCCCGCGAGATGCTGCCGTTTTCAGACAACGCAAAGAAGGATGATACCTCGTCAGAAGACACCGACCGTCAAGCGTAAGGAGGGATTCTAAGTGCCCCGGAAAAATTCCGAAGCCAACAAGATGACAAGCCCCTTTAAATACCTCGTCATCCGGGCTGTCAACACCTATATCTATTCGGTCGTCATCAGTCTCATTCCCCTCGTCATCTGTACCGCTTACCTTACCGAAACTGCGACGACTCTGATCGTCTCGGCTGTGGGCATGCCTCTGATGTTCCTGTTCACCTACATCGCCTTCTGGGGAACCGCCGAGCGTGACCGCAATCTCGTGCTTTTCGGTCACATTAAAGAAGATAAAAATCGTGCTCTCCGCGCAGCGGTTTATACCGCTGTCCCCCTCGCCGTTCTGACACTCCTTGCTGTCGCAAACACCTACGTCCCCTTCCTCCCCAACATGTTCACCGTCGTCTATCGCATCTGTACCCTCCCGTTTATCTTCTTTGTCAACGCCGCGACCACCGCTGCGTCCCCGTTCTCCTGGCTCCTGATTTTGATCTGTGCTTATATGCCGTTCGCTGCTTGGCTCGGCTACTATAACGGCTATAACCTCATCCGGCTCATGGATCGTCTTGTTTATAAACAAAAGCCCCGCGAAAAAGACAAACGTCTGCGCTAAGACTTCTAACACCTCCCCTTCGGCCATACAATCCGGATGGGAGGTGTTATTTATTATGAGGGAAACCTTGAAGACACTCACAATGCTTCTTTTAGCGTTCATACTTCTTGGCGGGATCCTTTCTCAATCCTTACGCGCCCCTGTTGCCGTTCCCGTATCTGTCACAGCCGCGCTTTATCCCGTCATTGTAATCGACGCTGGTCACGGCGGCATGGACGGCGGCGCTGTTGGAAAAAATGGCACGCTTGAACGCGACATTAACCTCGCTGTTGCTCAGAAAACCGAGCTTCTGCTGGCCCTGTTCGGCATACCCACCGTGATGACCCGCACCACAGAGGACGATATAGCGCCCGAAGCGTCCTATTCCTCCATCCGCGCCCGTAAAGCTGCCGATATGCACAATCGGAAAGCCATCGTCGACGCGCAGGCTAGCGCCATCCTCTTATCCATCCACATGAACAACTTCGGGCAATCCCGCTACAGCGGCGCGCAGGTCTTCTATACCAAAATCGATGGCTCCAAGGTATTGGCGGAAACCTTGCAACAAAATCTGATCGGTTTTGCCGACCCCGCAAACACCCGCGTCGTCATGCCCGTCGATCCCGATCTCTATCTCTATCGCAGCGTAACCCACCCCGCCGTGCTTGTCGAATGCGGCTTTTTATCCAATGCAGCGGAGGAAGCCAAGCTGAAAACCGATAGCTACCAAACAAAGCTCGCCGCAGCTCTTGCGGTCTCTGTTTTTCAGCATATTTCGATCCCCTGACTTGCTATTTGGAAGGAATTATGCTATACTAAGGCTATACTTTGCCCTACTGTGGACAAATAACTCTCTTTTATGAAATATACAAGCGTTTTTGACCGTCCAATCATACGAACGGGAACGCTTCCGAATGATAAACGAGGTGTGTCATGTTCCTGTTTTTTCTCATGTCCGATCCGCCCTCGCCAATACCAAAGCCAGATCTCGATGATCTGATGAATACCTACGGAACCGAAATACTGCGCCTCTGCACCCTCTATCTCAAAGATTACCATCTGGCACAGGATGCCGTGCAGGAAACCTTTCTCAAGGTCTATACAAAGTTTGCCGGCTTCCGTGGACAATGCAGCATTAAAACATGGATTACTACCATCGCCATGAATGTCTGCCGCGATACGATGCGCCGTCATTCCTACAGCGAACGGCCGCTTTTTCTGCCGGAGGATGCGGACGCTCAGGAGGAATACGTCGAACGCAAACTCGCCGCCGCACAGGACTCCGATGCGCCGGACGTCGATACCCGCATGACGCTGCTGCAAGCGGTGACCGACCTACCCGAAATCTATCGGAAAACGATCCTTCTTTACTATTATAACGGCTTTTCTACCGCTGAAATTGCACATATTCTGCACTGCCCGCAGGCTACCATCAACGTCCGTCTCAAGCGCGGACGCGACATGCTTCGCCGTGTGCTGACCGATTGAGTAAAAGGAGTCTGCTTTTTATGCCATCTTTAGACGACTTGCGACAAATTGTCGAGCGGAGTCTGCAGCATGTCGTTATGACCGACGAACAAAAGAATGCCGTCCGTCGGCGTACCGCCGACACACGGCCTGCCCATGCCATGTCGCGGCGTTTCGCCATCCTTGGTACCGCCGCTGTCGCCGCCTGCCTCGCCCTTGTACTGCTGTTCTCCTACGGTATCCCGAAATTCTCCGCCGCCGGTACGACCCTTTCCGATACCACCGCTGCTGCGACCACTCGCGTAAACCCCTCCGCTACCACTGGTGTCACCAGTGGTTTTCTGCCGAACATTGTCACACCCTCGCAGGCACTCACCGTTTGTGCTACCGATGCTTCCGGCACCTATATTTCCGCAGATACCACTTTCCTGATCACGGGGATCACCGACTCTGCCGAGCTTTCCTCCCTAAAGATAACCCCCGAGGTCGATTTTACCCTGACCACTACCGACAAGGGAATTGCGCTCTCACCTTCGACCCCGCTTTCTAAAAACACCGTTTACAAGGTCTCCATCGATTCGGATACAAGCGGTTTGCGTACCTGGGCTTTTCAGACTGCGTCCTCCCTCTCCGTCGTCAACACCATCCCCGCAAACCTCTCCTCCGGCTTCTCTCTCGATACCGGTATCGAAATCACCTTTTCCCTTCCCGTTTCCGATGCGGACGCCTGCTTTTCAATCTCTCCGGCAGTCGACGGCCGCTTTGAATACGACGGGCATACGATGATCTTTATTCCCGCCGCCCCTCTCGCCGCCAACACTGTCTATACCGTTACTCTACAGGCCGGGCTTCCGTCTCAAACCGGCTCTGCCCTGGAAAGTGATTACAGCTTTTCCTTCCGTACCCTCTCCGCTTCCGACACGCCCTATCTCTACCTCGTCGACAGCTTCACCGAAAGCTATCTGCCCTCCGACCCCCTCGCGATTACCCTGCGTGCTTCCGACTCTCTGGATGACATTCCTCTGCGCGTCGACGTCTATGCCCTCGACAGTGCCGACGAATATCTCTCCCTCGCTGCCGCCCATGAAGCTGCCATCGTCCCCTCCATCGGCGTATCCTCCGATGTGATTCTCGAGCTTCCGTCCGCAACGCCCGACGCGAGCTTTCAGACAACCCTTTCCCGTCCCGAAAACAATTACTGGGATACCGCTTATCTTGTTTTCCCCGAAACGCTTCCTGTCGGGTATTATCTCGTCGATGTCACCCCCGACGGCACGCTGTTCGATACTTCTGTCCGTTTCCAGAAGCTCATCCAGGTGTCCGATCTGACTGTCTACGCCGAAACACTGAACGGAGACGCACTAATCTGGGCCAATTCCTCCGTAACAGGCAACCCTTGCTCCAATATCGAAGTAACGCTGAATGCAGCAAGCTCTGTGACCAATGAGCTCGGCTATACTGCTTTTGACATCGGTGCTGCCGACACGTATGCGGATCTGCGGATTGACGCGGATACTGTCCCGTATGTGGATTATATCCCAGTTTCCGGCGACGAAAATTCCTCGCTTTCCGCATCCTATTATACCTTCCTTTACACCGACCGTTCGGCATATCTGCCTTCCGATACCCTGTGCTTCTGGGGCCGCATCCTGCCCCGCACCTCCGACGCCCTTGTCCCCGTGTCCATCGATCTTTACCTCGACGGCATCGACGACGGAACACCCGATCTGACCCTTTCTGTAGCGGCGGACGGTACCTTTACCGGCTCTCTCGATTTTACCAACCTGCTTTCCTACAACCATTCCCTCGACTTTGCTGTAAACGGTGAGTCCCTGCTCTCACAATGGTTCTATGTTACCGATTATACGAAGCCTGCCTACGTGCTTACCGTCGCCGCCGATCAAGGTTACTACTACGCTGATGATACCGTCACCCTGACCGCCACCGGCACCTTTTACGATGGCACCCCCGCCGAAGGGCTGGAGGTCGTTTTCTATCACGGCAAGGACGTCTACGGCAACTATGAGTCCGCCCCTATCACGCTCGATAAAAACGGGCAGGCGGTCTATACGTTTACTCCGGCACGCGAAGCCGGCACCTGGTATCCGGAAACCCTCTATTGCTCCGTGGACACCTCCGGTGCGGAGGATGTCTGGGTCAGCGCCTATACCTATGTGCCTTATTTCCGCTCCGACACCATGCTTACCCTTGAAAACCTATCCGATACCGGCGCAGAGCTGCAAATCCGCTCCAATGCCATCGATTTTTCTAGCTATGATCCTCAAAGTTTCGGCAATCTCGCGGATACGGACACGATTCGCGGCGAAGAGGTCGTCCTGGACGGAACCTATACCATTACCCGCTGCGAATATATCCCCGTCTCTACCGGGCGCACCTACGATTATATCAACAAAGTCAGCGTCGAGACCTACGACTACAATTACGTGGAAACGACCGCCTACACCGGCAGCTTCCGTACCGAGGGCGGCGTCTGTACCCTCCCCGAGTATACACTTTCCTATGACAACTGCGCATGGTATACCTGCACCATCGAAGCTGTTACCGCCGATGGTGCGACGCTTAGGGAAACGCTCTATCTGTCCAGTCCTTACTACCCCTTCTCCGGTGCCGATTCTTATACGCTGCACAGACTCAACACTGCGTTGGTCTCTGTCGGCGACGACGTCCCCTTTGCGCTCTACGAGAACGCTGATACCATCACATCCGGTACGATGCTCGTTTCACTTTGGCAGGATGCTTTCCTGTCCGCGTCTGTGGACGAAGCAGGCGCGTATACGCTGCCCTTTACCGAGGAGCTTCTCCCGAATGTCATCCTTTCCGGTGCGTACTTTGACGGTACCCGTGTGCATGCTATCGAGATTTCAGGCGTCGATTACACCTCCCGTGAACGCGAGCTGACCGTATCGGTCGAAACTGACGCCGCTTCCTATGCCCCAGGCGATACCGCGACGGCAACGCTGCACATCTCCGACACAGACGGGAATCCTGTATCTACTCCATTTGCGCTCGGCATCGTTGATAATGCGGCGTTTGCGGTGATGGATCAATATCTCGACCCGCTGAATAGCGTCTATGCAGGCATCTACCACAGTTCGCCTCTCCAGTACCTTTCCTACGTCGATCACAGCGATGTCATGCGTTACATGGCCGAAGGCGGCGGTGAGGGCGGTGGCGGCGGCGTACGCGATGACTTTAAGGATACCGCGGCGTTCTTCACCGGAACGACTGACGGAAATGGCACGGCAACCCTGTCCTTTACCCTTCCCGATAACCTAACCTCCTGGCGTTTGACAGCCACAGCGATAGCTGAGCTTTCCGGGTATCCCTACGCCGGTAAAGGCATCGCGAGCGTTACGACCACGCTCCCCTTCTTCCTCAACGTCGTCTACAACGAAGATATCCTCACCGGTGACGACCTTTCCCTCTCCCTGCGTACCGTCGGCAGCGATATCTCGCCGCAGTATACAGTCACCCTCTCCGGGGGCGGCGTAAACCTGACCCGCGAAATCACCGGCTCCCCTTCCGACTACACCTACGTGAATCTCGGCACACAGCCCGCCGGTATCTATACGCTCACCGTCCGTGCGCAGTCTGGCAATCTCTCCGATGCTGTTTCCTATCCTGTTTCCGTCGTCGAAAGCCGGCATGAGATTGCGACGGTTTCCTGCTTCTCCCTTGCGGATGGCATGACCATCGACTCGCTGCGCTATCCCGTACGGCTCTCCTTCTGCGACGCAGCCGACTACGACACCCTCCGCGCGCTTTCCCGCGCTTCCGTCGCCAATAATACCCGTTTAGACGGCGCTCTTACCACCGTTGTTGCGGATTCGCTGTTCTATGGTACCGATTCATCCGCCTCCCTCGCCGCGTTCCGGGACTATACCGGCGGTTACCGGCTTTTCCCCTATGGTGACGCGACTGCGGAGACCACCGCGTGGATGATCCTTGCAGACCAAGCTCTCGTTAACGCCGACTCTGCGCGTTCTTATCTCTACAGCGTCATCTATAACCGCAGCTCCCCCTCCTTTGAAGTCGCGAGTGCTTATATGGGGCTTGCCGCGCTCGGGGAACCCGTACTCGCCGACGTCCGGTTACTGCTGCGCTCGGATAACGGCCTTTCCGTCACCGATAAGCTCTCCCTTGCGACAGCGCTTGCACTGCTCGGCGATACGCAAGGCGCATATACCTGGTACGAGGAAAACCTCGATCGTATCGGCAGCCCAGACGAGTCCGATGAAGCCTTCACCGCGTCTCTCCACTCGATGTTGCTTGAGCTGACTTGCGGTCATACCGAGGCTGCCCGCACTCAATTTGAGACGATCCTGGTCACACCGAACGATCGTGTCTCCCCAGCCTTTGCACTGATCGCCTATCTTTCGCGCCTGCCCGCGTCCGAAACCACCGACGCATCGTTCTCCTACAGCATGGGCGGTAAGACGCATACCGTTACCTTCGACGATTCCCGTTTCTTTACGCTCACGCTTTCACAGTCCGAAATGGAAGCTGCCGATTTTAAGCTCCTGTCCGGTGATGTCGGCGTCTGGGCGTCCTATGTCGCCCCGCTGACCGAAACGGACGATAATACGAACGAAATCACGGTTACGCAGACCTATAGCGACAGCCTTTCCGTTGCCGGCCGTGCTTCCTTGACCGTACGCGTAAATCTCCCGGCCAGTATCGATGATGCCCTGCTGTCCATCGTGCTGCCCACCGGGATGCGTTATGTCGGGGTGCCGGAGGATTACAACCGCAACTGGTGGGTCATGCAGGAGGAGGACGGCCGTATCCGCGTCTATCTCTCCGCGAAAGAATCCTCCGACTTCACGGTCACCTTAAACCTCCGCTGCGTATTGCCCGGCGTCTTCCGTGCGGAACCCGCTGTCGTCTCGGACATTTACGGCGACGCCTGCGCTATCGGGGGTGCGACGCAAGTGACCATCCAATGAGCCGTTTCACACACATCGCCGCACTTTTTCTCGCGGCGATGCTTTTCCCCTTTCCCCTCGCCGCCTGCGCTGTCCCGGCAGAGCTATCCAACGCCGATCTTCCCTGCCCGAACTATAACGCGGCTCTTGTTTCCTCTCAGCTTGCCGCCGCTTCTCCCCTCGACGGCGCGGAAAACCTGCTCGGTGCGACGATGCCCCATTACGCACCGATGATGAAGCTCGGTGTAAGCGTCCTGTCCGCCGTCGCCGCTGCCCGCAAGATCGAAACCGTCGTCCTGCTCGCGCCGAATCACGGGGGAAAGGGCCCTCCGATCCAGCTTTCCGGCCAAGGTTATTTCTGGTCGGACGGCTCCGTCGAAGGGGATACCGAGGCCGCCGAGTCTTTAAGGAAAAATGCCGCGGTGGATGCCGCCGAGGATAAGGACACCTTATCCGGCGAATACGCAGCCTCCTTATGGGCGCCCTATGTCGCGCAAATCTTTCCTGGTGCGAAGGTCGTGACCCTACTCTACACACGCGGCACGCAAACCGAAACACTGTCCCGCCTTGCGGATGCTCTCTCCGCGCTTTCCCGGCAAAAGGAACTGTTCATCCTCTGCTCCATCGATTTCTCCCACTACCAGACCCCCGATGAAACCCTCCGCCGCGACGCCGTCACCCGCGAAACCGTCGCTCGCGGCGATCTCTCCGCGCTTCGCCGGCTCGATGGCACCTATCTCGACTGCCCCGAGGCGCTCGCAACCCTGATGCTCATGGGGTCCGTCACCCAACTCGACTATCAGACCGTCTCCTATCTCAATGCCGGAAAAACCGTCGGCGCGTCGTATTTTATCTACGGGCTTCCTCTATCGCCGGATTAACGGACGTTTTCTTTATGAAAACGTCCGTTTTTATGGAAATTATAATAAACCGCCTTGACTTTCCGTCAGATATAAGCTATACTTCCATTCAAATTAGATTTCATTTACCAATTCTGTTTTGGCGTTTTACCGCACACAGAAGGCCCCTACATACGGCGAACGCTGCGACATCCCGGCGGCTGTTATTACCTGGGAAATGCAGTCGGGCGAACGCCTTGCATGGGTGGACATTTTGATGGATAACTCCGTCTTATTCGGCGGGTCTGCGAGGCATCAGATGCGATTTCACGTACCTAGGATGCTTTGGAAAATAAAAAGTGACCAATATGAGCAAAAAAATGAATCTATCTGACAAAAGGAGCGTAAAATCCATGGAAAAGAAACGTATCGGCTTTGTCGGCTTCGGCGGTATCGCGCAGTTTCATGCGGCGCTTTATGACCAATGCCCGGAAGCGGAAATAACCGCAATCTGCGATATTTCGCCGAAAGCGCTTGAACGCGCAAAGGAAAAGTATCCGAATGCGGCGCTCTTTACCGATTATCGAACGTTGATCGCCTCCGGACTGGTTGACGCCGTCGATATCTGCACACCGAACTACCTCCACTGCCCGATCGCAAACGCCGCGCTTGATGCGGGACTGCCCTTCTCCTCGGAAAAGCCCCTCGGCATCGATTACGCCGAAACGAAAGCGTTGCTCGAACGCGCCCAGTCGCTCGGCATCCCCAGTTTCATCTGTTTTACCTGGCGCTATAAAAAGTACATGCGCTACATGAAAGCGATGATCGATTCCGGCTCTTTAGGCGAGATCCTGCACATCTACGTCCGCTGCATCAAGGACTCCGGCCTGATTCCTGGAAGACGGCTGGAATGGCGCTTTGACGAAAAGCTTGCCGGCTGCGGCGTACTCTGCGACCTCGGCTCCCACATGCTTGACGCCGTCCGTTTCTTCGGTCAGGAATACGACAGCATCTATGCCACCACCGCCATCGCCGTCCGCGAACGCCGGCGGGAAAATTCCGCCGAGGTCGCGGCGGTCACCACCGACGATTCCGCGAACATCGTCGCGACGCTGAAAACCGGCATCGACGTGACCGTTTCCGTCTCCCGTTCCTGCAAAGCGCTCGCCCAGTGGACGGAGTTTGCCGTCTACGGCACCGAAGGCATGATTCGTTACAGCTCCGGACGCGGCGAATCGCTGGAGATGTCCGTCGGTCCGGACGCTTCTCCCGAGACCCGCCTGATCCGTCAGGTGGAGCCGCCGGATATTTTCGAGGCCAATCAGTCGCAGGCTTATCTCGACGTCCTCTTTGGCCGTGAGAACCCCTATACCGCATGCCTTGCGGATGGCGTACGCGCGCAGGCAGTCATCGAAGCCGCGCTGCTGTCCTCGAAGGAGCATCGTGTGGTGAAGCTGGATGAGATTACGGAGGCGAAATAAGATGCTGTCTTCTTATACCTGCTCTCCCGAGGAATTCCTGAAGAATTCCCGCATTCCAGTCCGTATTCTTTCTTCAGACGCTATGTACTACGACATTGCGCGGACGATGGCGGACATCATCAAGACGAAAAACGGCGAACGCGCGGTTTTCATCTGTCCCGTGGGACCGATACTCCAGTACCCGGAATTCGTAAAAATCGTCAATACCGAACGCATTTCTCTGAAGAATGTCTGGTTTTTCAACATGGACGAGTACCTCGATGAAAACGGCGAGATGATCTCCACAGACAGTCCCCTTTCGTTCCGCGCGACGATGGATCGTCTGCTCTATTCAAAAATCGATCCCGACCTTGTTATGGACTTTAAGCAGCGCGGCTTCCCATACCCGGGGCATGAAGCGGAGTATGACGCGCAAATTGAGTCACTCGGTGGCGCGGACGCATGCCTCACCGGTGTAGGTATCAACGGGCATATTGCGTTCAACGAATCGGCCTCTCCCGACGACCCGATCACGGACGCGGAATATGCCGCACTCGGCACCCGATGCCTGCCGCTTTCGATGGAGACGATCGTCAACAACGGCGCACGTAAAATGGGCGGCGCGCTCGACATCTTCCCGCGCCGGTGCATCACCCTCGGCATGAAGCAGCTTCTCGCGTCGCGACTGCTGCGCGTTTACCTGAATAGCGACTGGCAGTGGGGCATCATGCGTAAAATCGCGCTCGAGCATGCCACCCGTTTCGCGCCCGCGTCGTTTTTACAGAACCACCCGAATGCCGAAATGGTCGTCACACGGGAACTGGCGGAATGGAGGCTTTTTTAATGAAACTAGGGACGCTTGTACGCATCAACGCCCCCGCCGAATGTACCTCGGGGTTTGAAAAGCTTCTTTCCATGGGATTTACCACCTGTCAGCTCGTCTACAAGCCCGCTGAGTATCATTTGGAGGATGCCGCCTTCATCCGTTCAGAAGCCGATCGGCTCGGGGTGGAGATCACGGCCAAACTCGGCGGCTTCCACGACCCCTACAACGCCGGCGGCATCTACGCGTTCCTCTCATCCGGCTTCAACGCACTCCCCTTCCAGAAAGAACGGCTTGACTATGCGATGCGCAGCGTCGAATTCACCCGTGCGCTGGGGATTACCGACAATATCTTTCATGCGGGATACATCCCGAACAATCCGTTGTCGCAGGATTATGTCAATCTCGTCCTGCCGATGAAAATTCTGACCAATTTCGCAAAATCCGTCGGGGCGAATATCCTTTACGAGACGGGTGCGGAGTCGCCGATTTCTCTGCTGAATCTGATCGCGGACGTCGGCGCGGACAATCTGTTGATCAACTTCGATACAGCGAACTGTCTGCTGTACGGCTATGGCAACCCCGTCGATGCGCTCTACACCTTTGGCCCCTACATCCGGAACATGCACGCCAAGGACGGGACACCGCCGAACGCGCCGCATTCGATGGGACATGAAACTGCGATTGGGGAAGGCGAGGTGGATTTTCCGAAGGTATTCGAGCGGCTGCATAAGCTGGGGTACGACGGCGCGGTCACGATCGAGCGCGAGATATCGGGGCCGCAACAGGAATCGGATATCCGGCGCGCGGCGGCTTATCTGCGGACGCTGATGTGATTTGTTTTGTATTAGGGAATAATAATTCCCCCCCTTTTTTTTATAAAAAAGAGGGGGGAATTTCAAACTCACTCAGGTGCGGAGATAGTCGGCAGCCTTTTTAGCGGCTACAGCGCCATCGGCTGTAGCCGTGACGATCTGATAGAGGGGTTTTTGGCGGAGATCACCGGCAACGAACAGGCCGGGTGTTTTGGTACAGCAGTCCTCTCCCGCCAAGACATATCCGGAAGGAGCCAGGTCCACGAGATCGGAGAGCAGTTTCGTATTGGGAATACTGCCCACCGCAATAAAGACCGCATCACAGTCAACCTTCATTTCCACGCCGCTTTCGGCATGTATCAGACGGATGCCATCAGCCTTTGTCTCACCGGTAATCTCTGCGGGCTTGTAAGGCGTCAGGATGCGGATGTTTTTCGCGGCTCGCACGCGTTGGATGAGTATTTCATCGGCGCGGAACGCGTTGCGGCGATGGATGAGGGTCACCTCGCGCAGGATATCCGCGAGATAGAGTGCATCCTCCAGCGCTGTATCGCCGCCGCCGACGACCGCCGCGGTCTTGCCTCGGAAGAACCCTCCGTCGCAAGTTGCGCAGTAGCTGACCCCGCGTCCGGCATATTCGGCTTCGCCGGGGATCGCCAGCTTACGGCGGGATGCGCCGGTTGCCATAATAACACAGTTAGCATCAATGTTGCCGTCACTCGTCACGATACGAAAGTTATCCCCCGTTTTCTCGAGCGCGGTCATTTCCGCCGTTTGAAAGCGTACGCCGATGCTCTCCGCATGCGTACGCATGGCTTCCGCAAGAGACGAACCTTCGATGCTGCGGTAGCCGGGGTAGTTTTCAATCTCCATCGTATTGGTCATCTGTCCGCCGGCGAAGAGCATTTCCAACACCAAGGGTTTTAGTCCCGCGCGTGCCGCATAGATTGCCGCGGTCAATCCGGCAGGACCGCCGCCGATGATAACCAGCCTTTCCACTTGAATCCTCCATTGTGTTTATTAAAGGGGCCGACATATTTCGACCTCTTTTTCAGATGCTTTAGTGTATTCTATTTATAGTAATGTGAACTGTCCAGTCTGTTTCCCTATCCCCCAATTCCCGCTTTACGCTCCGTTCTCGTATGAAAACGGAGCGTCTTTTTATTTCTGCCGGGGTCTGCGGTAGCCACTTTTCCGATCGTTCTGATGCTTGATATCCGACATGCGGCTGTTGGAATCCGCCATGAAGTTTTTGAGCTTATCCTCAAAAGCTTCCTGCGCGGTCATCGGAGCTCGCGGCGGCGGGGCTTGGGTATATGCCGAACGCGGCGGCGGCTCTTGGGGAAGCGCTTTCTTAATGGATAAATTGATTCTGCCGTTTTCATCGATTGCGATGATTTTCACGTTGACTGTCTGTCCCTCGGTCAAGTGTTCCCGAATATCCTTGACAAATGTATTCGCTACCTCGGAAATATGTACCAACCCCGACTTTCCTTCTCCGATCGATACAAATGCGCCGAATTTCGTGATACCTGTGACGCGCCCCTCGACAATCTCTCCCACGCCGTGTTCCATGCTTGCCGTTTTACTCCTTTTGTGCTTTATTTCCCCGTTATATCGATAAATACCCGTTCCCCGGGCAGGGAATATCCTAATTTCTCCCTCGCTATGGATGCGATCTCCTCGTCATCCAGTTCCTCACCGCTGTTTTCTTCCAATCTCTGGTTCTCCAGCGTCTGTTCCGTGATCTGCTCCTGCAATGTTTGATACTCTACCTGCTTTTCGTTCAGCTTTGCTTGCAGCGTCACCAGATTGTACGCCGCATATACGATGAACAGGATGATCACAATTCGAAAAAACAGTCTGAACGTGAGTTTTCTCATGATTTCTCCTTATATCGCGGCATGGTCAGCAGCCCTCCGACCGCCGCGCCTCCTCCGACACCGAACAGATGGTACAGCCGCAATTCTCCACCGAACAAGCCTAAGACCAATAGCACGAAGGCCGTCAGCGTGATGAGCCAGTACCCCGCGTCCAGGAGCAAACCCCGCAGGACGTGTCCGCGCCGGGCACCTCCATGCCGCTGAAGCCGTGTCTGTCCCATGTACAATAGGTATGCCGCCAAGCCAAACGCACAGGAGTAAAGAAACCGTGACGCCTGCAGCATACTGTCCACGCGCATACCGTTCATCCGAACAGCCTCGTCCAGAATCCCCCGCTCTCTCCGCGCTCACCGCTGTAACCCAGCGCATCGATGCGCCCGTCGATGCCCAGTTCGCCTGATTCTTCGGAGAACCTGGTAATTTTCAAAGCGTCTCCCTGTATCGTCAGTCTGCCGCGGGTTGTTGCAAGCACGATCTCGCGCTCGTCAAATCGTTTTACTTCCAAGATCCCTGTCAGGCTGATATGGGCACGATCAGTCATCGTCAGGTTCTGCGGCCGCTTTTCCGCAGTTTCCGGCTTCGTCACCATAGCAATACCCCCTTTATTCCGGAATATCCTATGCGTGTTTCCCCGCCGGCAGAACCTATTTTATACGATTTCCCGGTACAGCGCCGAAGCGTTTTCCTTTGTCGCATGCTCCGCGACGTCGGTTACCTCCACCTTCAGGGTACGCTGCCCGAAGGTGATCTCGATCACGTCGCCGAGCTTGACTTGATAGGACGGTTTTGCATCCTTCCCGTTGACCGTGACGCGTTCGTTGTCACATGCCGTATTGGCAACCGTACGACGCTTAATCAGACGGGAAACCTTTAAATATTTATCCAGTCTCATACTTTTTTCATTTCTTCCAGTTTGTTGATGTTTTTAATATACGCATCAATGGCGATTTCCAGCGCGCGTTCGGGGTCTACGCCGATCTCTCGCGCCTCGCGGACAAGCGCAAACAGCTTTTCGCCGATTTTGTTCTCAGCGTCTGTGTATTCTACGGGGAATCCGGCCTTCCCGGCCTTTTTTTGCACCTTTTCCGCACGAATGAGCGCCGGAAGGCTCCGCGCGACGGCGGTCAGCGTATCGGTGGTCGTTTTTTGCGATTTTTCCTGCTTTTTGATGGCATCCCAGGTCACAAGCACCTCTGCGGAGTTTGCAACCTGCACATCGCCGAAGATATGCGGATGACGCAGGATCAGCTTTTTGCAAATCCCGTCGGCCACGTCGTTCAGGGTAAAGCTGCCCGCCTCGCGTTCCATCTGCGCATGAAAGACGACCTGAAGGAGCACGTCGCCAAGCTCTTCCTTAAGCATATCGGTGTTTCCGAGGTCGATCGCCTCGGCCGCCTCATAGGCTTCCTCCAGCATGTTCTGCCGGATGCTCTCATGCGTCTGCTCCCGATCCCACGGACAGCCGCCTTCCCCGCGCAGGATGGCCATGATCCCCACAAGGTCTTCCACGCGGTAATTTTCTTTCTGTTTATAATTTACCATATCTTTCGCTTCTCCGCAAGTGTTTTTTAACTTTTTTTAATATTATTTCAATCTAAGAAACCGCGCGATCTTCTTCCCCTTCGGCAGCATCAATATATCTTCTCTGACAAATCCGCCGAGCAGCAGCATGACTCCCAGATACACCGCCACGCACAGGAAGATGTCTACCAGCACGCCAAGTCTTGCGCCAAGCAGTCCGGCGAGCGGCGGGTATGTAATGTACGCGAATGCCCCCATCGCTATTGCCGAGGCAAGCGGTTTCCAAAGCAGATACCACTGTTTTGGGCCGAGTTCGGTCTTTGTATAGACGAAGATGATGTTGAGAATGGCGATCGTCGCGTAGCATGCAATCGTACCGATGGGCGCGCCGTGGATGTTGATCGCCGGAGTACCGATCAGAATGAAGTTGGTCACGAGCTTGACGACGCCTCCCACGACCATCGAGATCACCGGCAGGCGTTCTTTCCCCGCCGCTTGCAGGAGCGCGTTTGTGACCGAAACGAGAGATACAAACAGGAACGCAAACGCCAGCGTCTGCAACAGCGGCGCCGCAAAGTCTACATCCGCCGTGAACAGCAGGTTTAAAAGCGGCCATGCGAGGACGAAAAGTCCCGCCGCGCAGGGAAATGCCAAAACACCCGTCAAACGCGTCGCTGACTCTGTATTGATGCGAGCGCGCTGGTAGTCTTTCGCGCCGTACGCGTCGGCAATCGCCGGAATCAAACTCACCGTCATACCGACGATTAGGGTCTGCGGCAGCGTCATCAGTGCGACGGACATACTCGAGTACGCGCCGTACATCGAAACGGTCAGGTCTTTTGCGAAGCCGATCGCCTGCAAGCGTCGCATGACGACAAAGTTATCGATCAGATTCGTCAGGGACATCACCGCCGCGCCGATGGTGATCGGGATGGCGATGACGATGAGCGTCTTCAGAAGCTCCGTATCGGTGCGGATATCCGGATCAAAATCCGAGAATTTGGAAACCTCCCGCACCCGTTTGCGGCGAATCGCCACATAAATCGAACCAAGTACCGTACCAAACGTCACGCCGAGGATAGCGCCTGCCGACGCAATTTCAACGCCGTAGCCAAGCTTAAGCGCCAAAATCGCAAGTCCGTAACCGAAAACAAGCTTCGACGCCGCTTCGATCAGCTGCGATACCGCTGTAGGCACCATATTCCGCAGTCCCTGACAGTACCCTCGGTACACGCTCATCAGCGCGACGAAAAAGACCGCCGGAGCGAGGGCGATCAGCGACCAATACGCGTCCGGGTTACCCTGGTACGCAAGGAGCGGCCGCGCAAACGCAATCATTAATAAGGTGGACAGCACGCCGATCGCGATAAACAGGCCGAAGCTGACGCGGAAAATCCGGTCGATCTCGCGTCCTCTCCCCTTCGCGTTAGCCTCCGCAATCATACGGGACACCGCGACCGGCAGACCCGCCGTGGAAATGACCACCAGCGCCGAATAGATGTTGTATGCGCCGTAGAACATGCCCATGCCGTCCGAACCGATCAGATTCTTTAACGGAATCTTGAAAAAAGCGCCGATCACCTTGACGATCATGTTCGCGATCGCCATGATCAGCGCGCCTTCGAGAAAGCTTTGCTTCTGGATTTTGCTCATACCCGTTCTCCAAACGTTGCTTTGCAATATTCACGCAACTCCGCCGCGCATTTTTCGGCGTCGATCCCCGGGAACGCCCCGTTTTCGTACGCCACACGTCCGCCGACCATCGTCAGCTCCACATCCCGCCCGGTCGCCGCATACACCAGATGCGACAGCGTATCGTAGCAGGGAGAAAGCGACGGCGTATCGAAATTCAGCATCACGATATCCGCGTCATACCCCACCTTAAGCTTCCCGCAGCAACCTTCCCGTCCTACCGCCGCCGCTCCGCCGACTGTCGCCATCCGGACGACCTCGTCCGCCGGACATATCGACGCGTCCATCGCCCGTACCTTGGCAAGCATCGCGCAAAGCTTCATTTCGCCGAACAGATCGTGCGTGTTGTTCGACGCCATTCCATCCGTGCCGAGCGCAACCGGGATGCCCTTCATCGACGCGACGTCCGCAATCCCCGACGCCAGCTTGCAGTTGCTCGTCGGATTGTGCGCAATCACCGTATTATGCATGCGTAGAATCGTACGATCGGCTTCGCTTAAAAAGACGCAGTGCGCCGCCGTGACCGCATTGTCAAATACGCCCGCCCGCTCAAGCGCGGCTGTTGGGGAGCATCCATATTTTGCAAAGCAGTCATCGTTTTCCTTTTGCGTCTCCGACAAATGGATGTGCAAACGTAAGTTATGCTCTCTTGCATATACGCCTACCTTTTCCCAGCTTGACTGGGTCGACGTGTACACCGAATGCAGGCCCATATCCGTCGTAACGAGGGCATCGCCCGCATACGCCGCCGCAAGCTCCCGTGTTTCGCGGAAGGCATTGTCCGTATCGGGCGCCGCTCCTTCGCCGAAATAGGTCAGCATGTTGCAGATATTGGCACGGATACCGCATTCTTTTGCCGCTTTTGCGATGCTGTCGAGGTTAAAATACGCATCACAGACCGCCGTCGTACCGGTTGACAGCGCTTCCAACATCCCAAGACGTGCGGCGAGATAGACCCCCCGCGCGTCAAGCTTTGCTTCCGCCGGAAATATTTTCTCAAACAGCCAGCGATGCAGCGGCAGATCGTCCGCATAACCGCGAAAGGCCGTCATTGCGATATGGGTATGCGCGTTGGTCATTCCCGGCATCAGTACGCGGTGCGGTTTGCGGATCACTCGCGCGATCTCGGTATCCCGGGGCATTTCCCTCCCGATATAGACGATCTTTCCGTCCGCCACACCGACGTATGCGGACCGCAATACACCGGGGGCTGCCATCGTTACCGCAGTCACGTCCGCGAATAAGCAGTCCAGTTTCATTCTCTATTTACCCCAAACAAGGGATGCGTTTTTTCATAGGGCTTTCCCCATTCGCATCCCTTGTTTCCTTTTTATAAAACTACAGCTTAACCGATCGTTTCGTCCTTCTTTTCGTTGCAGCAGCACCCGGCTTCGTCCACAGTGGGAGCTTTCTCCGAGCATCCGCAGCAGCACTCTTCGGCCGGCGCGGCTTCCTCTGCGGGGGCAGCTTCCGCACATGCGTCACAGCAGCAGCAACAGGGTTCTTGATCGGCTTCTGCCGCGGCTTCTGCCGCAGCTTCCTCCGCGTCCTCGGCCTGGGCGGCCTTGTACGACGCCAGCCGCGCGCGAAGCTCGCAAAGCTGCGCCTTCTTCGAATCAATCGATTCGATCTGCGACTGAACCGCTTCTCCGGAAACTTCCAAGCCGGAGTGCATCGCATACACGAGCTTGCCGATCTCCTTGAATGCAATATCGATCTCCGTATTCAGATCGAATATCTGCAAATTAATGCGCGCTTTCTCCGCGGCGTCGGAAGCAAACTTGCCCGCTGCTTTCCCATACGTAACCGCGCCTTCCTTGACACGATTTAACAGCTCACGAACCTTAGAATCCATATCCATAAGCTCCTTTCAATTCTATTCTGAGATGCTTATTTATTATACCCCAAATCTCCCGTAAACGCAAGCATTTTTATACGCTTTTTCCCACTTGTTTCATTAATTTTGTGTTGTTTTCTTCATTCCCCACGCGCCCGTCTTCTAAATACGGCGGCTCCCACAGCAAAGATCACCGCCGCGTAGCCCATAACGATTGCCAGATGTACCCAGATCTCCCCATAATTCCCGTATGCCGCCGCCCTGACCGCCTCTACCGCGTGGACGAACGGCAGCAGGTTACAGATCGTCTTGAACGCACCGCCGATCAGCTCGATATCGAACCATGTCCCGCTCAGCCACGCCGCCAGATTGATGACGATCGACGCGATACCGCCTACCTGCCGGTAAGTCAGCGTAGACCCTGACAGTACGCCGATCGCGATATACAGCAGGGATACGGGCACGATCACAGCCACCGCCACAATTAGCTCAGGCGTAAATTTCAAATCAAAGAGCAGCGCATAACTAAAGCATACCGCTCCCTGCGCCGCCGCCACCGGCAGCAGCGGCAGCGTATACCCGACGATGTAGTCCGACGAAGTCATCGGTGACGCAAAGATACGCATCAAATAAGAGCTTTCCCGGTCTCCCGCAATCAACATGCCGAGAAACAGCGACAGAAACGACAGTCCGAAGACCGCCATCCCCGGTGCAAAGTTCCCAATGTCAAACATATTGTTCGGCATCTCGGGGATGCTTTGGCGCATAATCGAGATCAGCGTGATCAGGATGATTGGGAAACCGATACCGAATATCAGTGTCAGCGGGTCGCGTAACAGTTCTTTCGCATTCCTGCCCGCAAAAGCCATACTTCTCACGCCTTACTCCTCCTTATCCCCATCTGTCAAGGCCAAAAACGCCTCTTCCAGCGTCTCTTTTCCCGTTTGTTCGCATATCTTGCCGACCGTACCCATCGCACATACCTTCCCCGCGTCCATAATCGCAATCCTGTCGGCCAGGTGCTCGACTTCTTCCAGATAATGCGACGTCAGGATGACCGTGATCCGTCCGTGCAGCTCCTCGATCACCTTCCACAGGTCTCGCCGCGCCCGGACGTCGAGTCCCAGCGTCGGCTCGTCTAAAAACAGCACCTTCGGCTCCGTAATCAATGCCATCGCAATCGAAAGCCTCCGCTGTAGGCCGCCGGACAGCGTTTTCGCCCGATCTCCCGCCCGCTCCACTAAGCGCAGCTCCCGCATTACCTGATCCGCACGTCTTTTCGCTTCCGCCCGATCGCTGCCGTACAGCCGCGCGATCAGTTCCAGATTCTCCTTCACCGTCAGCTTCGCCGCTACCGCCGTCTCCTGCGGGGACACGTTGATCTTTCCCTTTACCGCATTCGTGGCTGTAACAACGCTGTCCCCGTAAATAATCGCATCCCCTGCGCTCGGCTGCGTCAGCCCGCACAGCATCCGGATCGTCGTCGTTTTTCCCGCTCCGTTTGCGCCGAGCAGCCCAAATACCTCTCCAGACTCGATATCGAGCGTCAGGTGATCGACTGCCGTACGCTTTCCGAAGCGTTTGGTCAGTCCCTCGATCTTAATCGCTGTCATTCGTCTCCTCCTCCGTCCATCCGTCCGGCATCTCCTGCCGTTTCATAATCTCTGCAACGAAATGCAAAAACTTCTCATTCTTCAAGAGCGCCAGCCCCTGCTCCTCGTCGCCCAGCACCATCAGCTCATCACCCGGCTTGATTCCAAAGATATCCCTTGCTTTCTTTGGAATTACGATCTGCCCCTTTTCCCCGACCCTCACGGTGCCAAACAGATGCTTGCCCTTCGGCGGTACATGTTTCATGTCGGCTTTCCTCCTTTGTAAGTTAATTCATACTTTTCTTACTTAGTATATACTTTCCTACTTTTCTTGTCAAGTCCTCACAGTTGACTTTTCTTATTTTTTATGCTACCATATCCCTATTCACTCAAGCTGCGGAGGTGTTTTACCCATGAAGCATCCTTCCCTCGCCATCTGGCTGCGTATCGCGGTCATCCTTATCGCCCTCATGGGAGCGGGCGTCCTCGCGCTCTCCCTCGGCGGCTTCTTCGACTATGGTGACACGAATACCTATCGCTATGCTCTGCCTATCCTCGCCATCCCCTGCTACACCGCCCTTGTCATTTTCTGGCGTGTGGTGGGCAACATCGCACGCGACCATTCCTTTTGCAGGGAAAACGTCCGTGCGATGAAGGTTATCGGCATCCTCGCCTTTACCGATACCGCCGCCGTAACCGTGCTTGCGGGGATTCTCCTCTTTAGAGCCGTCATCGGTACGCGTCTTCTCCCCCTCGTCTTCTGCGTAATCGTCATGGGCTTCTGCATCGGTGTCGCCTCGCTGGCCCTCGCAAACCTCGTCGACCGTGCGCGTGTCATTGAGGAAGAAAACGACCTCACCATCTGAAAGCGGGGTAATATATATGATCATCATCAACCTCGACGTCATGATGGCGCGCCGTAAAATCAGCCTGACCGAGCTGTCCTCCCGTGTCGGCATCACCATGGCCAACCTCTCCATCCTGAAAAACGGACGGGCGCGCGCCGTACGTCTGGATACTTTGGCGCGCCTCTGCGATGTGCTCGACTGCCAGCCAGGCGACATTCTTGAGTACCGCCGCGACACCTGATCGGCCATGAAATATTTTCAATACTTCCTCTTGACAAACCGTCGATGCCGTGTTATACTAAATAGGCAGTCGGGAAAACGGTTTCGACGGTAACTCGCCGGAGTGGCGAAACTGGCAGACGCCCGGGACTTAAAATCCCGTGGGGGGCGACCTCCGTACCGGTTCGAACCCGGTCTCCGGCACCAATTTTATATCGCGGAGTAGAGCAGTTGGTAGCTCGTCGGGCTCATAACCCGGAGGTCAGAGGTTCAAGTCCTCTCTCCGCAACCAAACAAATACCCGTCAAATGTAGCTTTAATGCTTCGTTTGACGGGTATTTTATTACTTTTCTTGTGTTTCGCGGCAGAGCGGGCATGGGGTATATACAACCATTTAGCGCATATTTAGCGCACGACCCCTTAAAAACGCATGTTTCTACTGGGCTTCCCTCACCTTTTTTCGAAGGATGGTATTCGCAATACAGTCAGGGGCTACCTCATCGGCTTGCTTGATAATGTGAGAATATATGTCTGTGGTGGTGCTTACCTTCGCATGGCCAAGGCGCTTACTGATGGCAATACTGTCAATCGACGGGAGCGTCAGCAGTGCTTTCGCCGGACGGCTCTGTATCCTGATCCACAAGTGGCGGCATGCCGCCGCTCCATCCGAAGTCCCCATTTCCGTCCTGGCGAATTCCTCCTCCCATTGTGCCTAGATCGTAGAGGTTAAGTGCAGAAACATCTATCAACGCGTCGCTGCCGACCTGTTCTTCTTCAATGGAAGGAATGCTGCCGTCAAGCTGACCTGAGACACTTTCCGCCCTCAGGGAAGCAAAGAGCTTCAATGCCACAACTCCGGTTTTGAATGCGTCGTAGCCCTCAAAGGCAGTGGTGTCGTTCTGGACATAGCTGTCAATGATCGATCTGATCGTATCGACTTTTTCTTCAAACTGCCCCGAGGTAACGTATTCGACCAACTCCGACAGATATTCGTGATAGCGCTCCAGATATTCTTCATTTTCCAGCAGAAGACCAATGATCGGGCGATCCTCAGCACTGACTCCACTGAAAATAGTGTCGATGCCATAATTAATGGCATCTGACACATTGTACGAGTTGTAGGTACCAAAGGAAAGGTTGTAGTCCCACGGAATCATCGACAGCTGCCCATTGTCTTCATAAAGGCAGTAGTTATGGCCCATGTTGGATAAATAGCTGTCCAGATTGACAAGAAATACGTTGACCGCCGTATAGCGCAGAACTTCATCAACGTCGATATAGTTTTCGAGATTCTCGCCTTCACTGATCGCTTTTAACGTCTCAATAAGACGCGCTTCATCCTCCTCGTCTACATCGGTAATCGCATTGTCAAAGATATTGGAGTAGCTCGATAATTCATCATCGGTATACACAAGATCAACGCCCAAAGAGCCGCCGTCCATTCCGTTTCCGCCCTTACCGAGGTTTTGCATACCGCCGCTGGCATTCTCGCTCTGCTCGGCTTCATTCGCGGTATTATCTCTATCCGGCATCTGCGGAGTCTTACTTCTGTCATCGCTCTGCAAAACACCGTTTTCCTGACCACCGGGGGCCTGCATACCTCCGCTTAGCTGCGGTATGTCTTCTGACATGCTGAGCGTATACGCACTGAGCTCGACGGTCAAGCTGTTTTTATCCGTCAAAGCGGTAATGTTAGACAAATCGGCAGACATTAAATTCCAAACATTAAAATCTGAGGTGCTTCCATTCGCATAAGTTACGACGGTAATAGCGGTCGAATCGAATCCCTCCGGCAGCACCGTAGTCCATTCAATTTCGTTTCCGGCAGAATCGGTCAGCGTAAACAGGCTTGTGATATCAAAGTTCATATTACCGAAGTTTCCACCTCCGGCGATATCTCCAACACCCATACCGCCGCCGATGTCTTCCATTTCCATGCTTTCGGGCTTGTAGGCTTCCCCTGTGTAATCCTCGCCATAAATACGCGCAAGGAAGCTATCGTCCACGTCTTCAAGAGCAATGAAAAACCCGTAGTGGTCGCCATTGACGTAGATGTCCGCAAAAGTGTACAGCGAGGATGGAATATCCATGTAACCCATCAGCGTATAAGACATGTATTCTTTGAGATATGAGTTATCACTGTAAAGATTGTTCAAAACAAGGGAATCGAGGCCGTAGCAATCTTGCCCGTCCACATATTTGTCAAAGTTGATTTTCAAGCTGTAGCGGTCGCTGTCCGAATTAGCAACCTGAGTTAGCGTAGTGTTGCCTTTAGTTTTAATGCCAACATCCGTAAAGGTAACGCCATCAATTTCCACATCTGCGTTGATATAAGGTTTGGAGGTAGCATTCTCTATCAGATAGTCCCAGTCTTCCTCTTTAGTGGTTATATTTATGGTTATTACGTTTTTTCCGAAAATTTCGGTGGAATAATCGGCATCGGCTGTGGACGTTTCCCCATCGCTTGAGCTCACCGCGCAACCGACCAAACCAAACATCACTGTGAAAGCTAAAAAAATAGATAGGAACCTTTTTCGCATATCGGTCATACCTCCGCCTTTTTCTAGTGTAATTCTTGAAAGCATCAATTACATATCGCTATTTTACAATAGCCACATGAATAAGTAGCTAATGGAAAGCAAACAAATTGAAAACATTTGCATAAGTGCGATATATGACATACGATCAGCAACCCAAAGAAAAGAGGCTAATCATCCGTGCATTTACTTCTTAAAGCCCCTCTCAGATTTAATACATATTAAGTCCTGCCCCAATTTTCACGCATATTTCTACAATTTTAAACAATTTACCTCGTTAACTTCAGTATCGGGGATTAAAGCAATCGTTGAATTATTATCCTTAAAAAAGCTCATGGCGGCTTCCTTTAGCTTGCAAATGGTCGTAAAATGGCGCGGTCGTGGCCATGCTCAGCCAAACGGGCACGCACGCAGTTGCACCACCTGCCGGTTTTTGTATAATCACACGAAATCAAATGGACATTTTTTGCATATACTGTAGTAAAAACTTATTGACAAATGTTTTTCAGTAAGTTAAAATTATTTCAACAAATAAACTGGCAGGAGATTATAAGCAATGTTCACTATGTACGTTTCCGTAATTAGCATTTTGGTACTCGGGCTTATTATTATTGCCCGGGTTATTAATCATGTTAATAATGGATTCGCTGTAGTACCATACGCGGTATAATCTGCTTCGGAGTAAAACGAAGCCCTGCAGTGAACAAACACTGCAGGGCTTCGTTTTTTTCTATTTGTTTTCGGCGTGTTGAATTGATCCAGATATAAAGCAGGCAAGGAGATTACGAACAATGTTCACTATGTACGCTTCCGTAATTAGCATTCTGGTACTCGGGCTTATTATTATAGTCCGGGTTATTAGTCATGTTAATAATGGATTCGCTGTAGTACCAAACGTGGTATAATCTGCTTCGGAGTAAAACGAAGCCCTGCAGTGAACAAACACTGCGGGGCTTTTATTTATATTTTCATCGCCCGATAAAATCAAAAACTTCCGGAGGAGGACAGACAAAATGTTATTGACCGGCGCGCAGATCATCATTGAATCACTTATCGAGCAGGATGTCAACACCGTATTCGGCTATCCCGGCGGCGCGGTACTTCATATTTATGATGAACTCTACAAGAACAGCGACAAAATCACGCATTATACCACCTGTCATGAACAAGGTGCCTGCCACGCAGCGGACGGTTATGCACGCGTTACCGGCAGACCCGGCGTTGTAATAGCCACTTCGGGCCCGGGTGCGACGAATCTCGTCACGGGTATTGCGAACGCATATCTGGACAGCGTACCGCTCATCGCAATCACCGGCAATGTTTCCACGGCCTTGCTTGGACGCGACAGTTTTCAGGAAGTCGATATCGCCGGTGTGACAATGCCGATTACTAAGTATAATTACCTCGTTAAAGACATAAATCGGCTGGCCGACGTATTTAGGGAGGCCTTTTCACTCGCTTGCTCTGGCAGACCCGGCCCCGTCCTTATAGACATACCAAAGGATGTACAGACCGGTCTTACAAACTACGAGCCTAAACCCCCTCACACCGAGACGCCAGAGACGATGATCGGCGGGGAAAAGCTCGCTCAGATCACTGAGATTATCAAAAACGCGAAGCGGCCCTATATCTACTGCGGCGGCGGCGCCGTGATCTCCAACGCCTCCGAAGAACTACTCACGTTCGCCGACAAAATAGACGCTCCCGTCGGGCTGAGCATCATGGGCCTGACCGCGGTGCCCTATAAAAATCCGCGTTTTCTCGGCATGGTCGGCATGCACGGACGCTACGGCGCGACCAAGGCGTTGTATGAAAGCGACTTGCTTATTGCCGTCGGCGTACGCTTTTCCGACCGAGCCACGGGCAACAAGGCCGAGTTTATGCGGAATCGAAAGATTATACAGATCGACATCGATCCTGCCGAGATCGGAAAAAACATCGGCGTTACGGCGAATGTCATCGGTGATCTGAAGGGCGCTTTGAAGGTGATAAATGCCGCCGTCGAACAAAAGAAAAATCCTGATTGGATGAAGCACATCCAATTCATCAAGGAGCACCCCGACAATAATCTTGAGATGGATCCAAATCGCCTCAATCCGCAAATGGTCATCGAGGGAGCCTGTAAAAGAATGGCAGACAACGTCGTGGTCACCGACGTCGGCCAGCATCAAATGTGGACCTCGCAGTATTACCAGTTTAAAAAGCCTCGAACCTTCGTCACTAGCGGCGGACTCGGCACCATGGGCTTCGGTATGGGCGCCGCGATCGGAGCCTGCATCGGAAACGGCCGCAAAAGGACATTGCTGTTCACGAGCGAAGGCAGCTTCCATATGAACCTTAACGAGCTGGCGACAGCCGTTTCAAACAAGCTTCCGCTTATTATCGTCTTGCTCAACAACCAGGTGCTCGGTATGGTTCGGCAGTGGCAAACGCTATTTTTCGACGGGCGCTACTCCAACACCTCGCTTGAACGGAAAACGGATTTTGTGAAGCTTGCGGAGGCTTTCGGCGCGACCGGTATGCGCGCGGAAACGAGCGAGGAATACGAAGACTGTCTGAAAAAGGCGTTCAAATACGACACCCCTGTCCTGATCGACTGCAAAATCGACAGCGACGAGCGAGTCCTGCCGATGATCCCGCCGGGCGGCAGTCTGGATGACATTATATTAAGATGATGGGAGGTAGAAAAAAATGCAGAAGCATCAATTCATCGTTTCACTTCTGGTTTCAAACCAAGCAGGCGTCCTGACGCGGGTGTCGTCGCTGTTTTCACGCAGAGCCTTCAATATCGACAGCCTAACGGTCGGCGTGACGGAAAATAAGGCGCTGTCTCGAATGACGATCGTCTCCTGGGGCGACGACCACATGAAGGACCAGATCGTCAAGCAACTGCAAAAAATGCTTGACGTTAAAAAGGTCCAGCTCATGGACTCTGAAAAAATCGTCGTACGCGAGTTAATGATCGTGAAGATCCCGCTGGAAAAGAGTCAGCTGCCAGAGCTCATGTCGGCAGTCAACGCCTATAGAGCTAACATCGTAGACCTGTCGCCCTGTTCGATAGCTATCGAAATCACCGGTGAAACCGAAAAACTCAACGCATTTCTGGACTATATCAGACAATACAACATCATCGAAATGACGAGAACCGGACCTACAGCAATCGGAAGAAGCACTTATTGCCTGGAAAACACACCGAACTGACAAAAATATCATTAGGAGGATTTGTAAAATGGCGAACATGTTTTATGAAAAGGACTGCGATTTCAACGTACTGAACGGAAAAACGGTGGCAGTCATCGGTTACGGAAGCCAGGGTCACGCACATGCGCTCAATCTCAGGGACAGCGGCGCAAATGTCGTCGTCGGACTTTATGAAGGCTCTAAATCGGCACAACTTGCGAAGGAGGCCGGATTAGCCGTCATGCTGACCGCCGATGCGGTCAAGGCGGCTGACATTGTCATGATCCTCGTCAATGATGAAAAGCAGGCGGCGCTTTATAAAAACGACATCGCGCCCAACCTGAAGTCCGGCACGGCACTCGCTTTCGCGCATGGCTTCAACATCCACTTCGGCCAAATCGTTCCGCCTACCGACATCGATGTCATCATGATCGCGCCGAAGGGCCCCGGCCACACGGTGCGCAGCCAATATCAAGAAGGCAAGGGCGTGCCCTGCCTCTTCGCTGTCCATCAGGACGCGAGCGGTAAAGCCCGCGACATCGCGCTGGCATACGCCTATGGCATCGGCGGCGCACGTGGCGGTATCCTCGAGACGACCTTCCGCGAAGAGACGGAGACAGACCTTTTCGGCGAGCAGGCCGTACTCTGCGGCGGCGTCACCGAGCTGATCAAAGCCGGCTTCGATACGCTCGTCGAGGCGGGTTACAAGCCGGAAAATGCTTATTTCGAGTGCCTGCACGAGATGAAGCTCATTATCGACCTCGTCATCAAGGGTGGCCTCGGCTACATGCGCTACTCGATCAGCGACACCGCCGAATACGGCGATTACTGCATCGGTAAGCGTATTATCACACAGGAGACTCGGAAAGAGATGAAAAAGGTCCTCGGCGAGATACAGGACGGTTCCTTCGCCCGAAACTGGATCCTTGAAAATCAGGCGGGCCGCCCGTTTTTCAACGCACGGCGCCAGCAGGAAAAGGACCTTCTCATCGAAAAGACCGGCGCGGAGCTCCGCTCAAAGATGAGTTGGCAAAAGTAAACTGATAATCCCGGTTTATAGGCTCAATCTGATGGTATCTGATGATGTCCGCAGAAAGACGACGCACCTCAAAGCCCCGATAAATTTCGGTGGCTACATCGACCGGCACATGAGAAACGTCTCATCCGCTAAAAAAGGGTGCGGTCGTAAATTAAAATAAAACAGAAAGGGGAACGATTAAAATGGCTCAAACAATTCGAATTTTCGATACGACGCTGCGCGACGGTGAGCAGTCACCCGGCTGCAGCATGGATTTATACGAGAAAATGGAGGTTGCTCGGCAGCTTGAAAGGCTGAAGGTCGACGTGATCGAAGCCGGCTTTGCGATTTCTTCACCCGGTGACTTCGAGTCGGTGAGCAAGATCGCGCGTGAAATCAAGGACTGCACCGTCGCGTCCCTCTCGCGGGCAAATGAAAAGGACATCGACGCCGCCTTTGATGCCGTGCGTCACGCCGCTTCGCCGTTGATTCACACCTTTATCTCAACCTCGCCCATCCACATGTCTTATAAGCTTAAAATGACGCCGGAGCAGGTCTTGGAAAAGACGGCAACCATGGTCGCGTACGCAAAGAAGAAGTGCTCGGCAGTCGAATTTTCAGCGGAAGACGCGACGCGAAGCGACTGGAATTTCCTCGCAAAAATTTTCAAGGCCGCCATCACCGCGGGTGCGACCGTGATCAACGTGCCAGACACCGTGGGTTATACGACACCGGAGGAAATGGCGGAGCTTATACGCTACTTGAAAAGCAATGTCGAAAACATCGACGAAGCGATCATTTCCGTACACTGCCACAACGATCTTGGCATGGCGGTCGCCAATTCTCTTGCAGCGGTCAACGCCGGTGCCGCGCAGATCGAGTGCACGGTCAACGGTCTCGGCGAACGCGCCGGGAATGCGGCGCTCGAGGAGCTCGCAATGGCGCTGGCAACGAGAAAAGACCATTTTAATACGTTCACCCGACTCGATACGACGCAGCTCTACCGTACCAGCAGGCTCGTATACGGCATTATCGGCATGTCGGCCCCGATTAACAAAGCAATCGTCGGCGTGAACGCCTTCTCCCATGAGGCGGGTATCCACCAACATGGCGTACTGGCCAACCGCATGACCTACGAGATCATGTCGCCCGAATCCATCGGGCTGCCGAAAAATAAGTTGGTACTCGGTAAGCACAGCGGACGCCACGCCTTCGAATACCGCATCATCGAGCTTGGTTATTCCCTGTCGGAGGAGGACATCAACAAATACTTCGAGGAATTCAAGAAACTGTGCGACAAGAAAAAGGACGTGAATGATCGCGACATCGAAGCGATCATAACAAACAGTATTTCTCGCAACATCAGCTTCTACACGCTGAGGGGCTTCGATATCCACACGACCAATAACGGAAGCAACAGCTGCGTCATCACTCTCGATAGGGGCGGCGAGCTTCTTGAAGACGTCGCGCTCGGCACAGGCCCGATCGACGCAGCCTATAATGCGATTGACAAGATGGTGAAAGTACCAGCACACTCGCTAGAAGATTATGCGATCCATTCGATATCCGAAGGCAAGGATGCGCTCGGCGAGGTCATCGTCAAAATAAAAGTCGGCGACAAGGTCACAACCGGCAGAGGCCTGTCGACAAATATTATTGAATCAAGTATTTTTGCTTACCTCAACGGCGTAAATAAGATACTGGAGAGGAGCGATCATGGAACCTTATCTTGAGTTGTTTGACACGACGCTCCGCGACGGCGCGCAGTCGGAGGGGATTTCGTTTTCCGTGTCCGATAAACTTGCGATCGTAAAAACGCTCGACGAATTCGGCGTGCATTACATCGAAGCCGGAAATCCCGGCTCGAATCCAAAGGATATGGATTTTTTTTCCTCCGCCGCCAGTATGACGATGAAACACGCGCGTCTCGTTGCTTTCGGCAGCACGAAACGCAAGGGGATCGCAGTCACGGAAGATGCAAACGTCCTTTCTCTCCTTGCGGCAAACACCTCATACGTCGCGATATTCGGAAAATCCTGGGATCTGCACGTCACCGAAGTTCTGAGTACGACACTCGAGGAAAACCTCAGCTGCGTGCGTGAAACCATAAAATTCTTCAGGAAAAAAGGCAAAGAGGTCTTCTTCGACGCAGAGCACTTTTTCGACGGCTATGTGAACAATCCTGGCTACGCGATGCAGGTGCTTGCGGCTGCGAAGGACGGCGGCGCCGCGCTGCTCGTTCTGTGCGATACGAACGGCGGTATGCTTCCGGCACAGATTTCGCGGATCGTCGGTACCGTAAAAACACGTTTCCCCGATATGCGCATCGGCATACACTGCCACAACGATACCGGTTGCGCCGTAGCCAATTCCATGGTCGCCGTCGACGCCGGCGCCTGCCATGTGCAGGGAACCTTTCTCGGTATCGGCGAGCGCTGCGGCAATGCGGACCTGTCCGTCATCGTTCCGAACCTACAGCTTAAAAGCGGATACCGCTGCATTAACGGCAGCCTCGAAAAGCTCCGTGAAACGGCGATAAAAATCGCCGAGATATCTAACATGTCGATTCCGAACAGCAGACCCTATATCGGCGAAAGCGCGTTTGCGCACAAGGGAGGCATGCATATAGACGGCGTCGATAAAATTTCCCGATCGTTCGAACATGTCGACCCCGCTAGTGTCGGTAACAGCCGTCGCTTTCTGCTCTCTGAGGTTTCCGGTAAAAAGGCTATTCTGTTGAAGCTTAGGGATATAGCACCGGGACTCGACAAAAACAGTCCCGAGACTGCTGCCATACTCGACCGTCTCAAGGAACTCGAACACAAAGGCTATCAGTTCGAGGCGGCCGAGGCCAGCTTCGAACTGATGGTAAAAAAGGTCATCGGCAGATTCAAACCTCATTTCCGATTGGATATGTACAAAGTCAGCAGCGAATTTCCTGCGCCCGAAGTCGGCATGAGTTCCAACGCTATGATAAAGATTAAAGTGGACGGCAGCGCCGAAATGACGGCCGCTGTCGGCAACGGTCCGGTCAATGCGCTCGACCTCGCTCTCAGAAAAGCGCTGTGCGTGTTCTACCCGATTATATCGGGCGTCCAGCTTAGCGACTATAAGGTTCGCGTACTGGAAACCGACCTTACGACAGACTCGCGCGTACGCGTCCTGATCGAGAGCAGCGACGGGCACAGGAAATGGACCACCGTGGGCGTCTCTACCGATATCATCGAAGCTAGCTTCGAGGCGCTCGTGGATTCGCTGGAATATATACTCAGTCTGTCGGACACACCGGTGGCAGAATAAATAAACGGAGGTTAACAGCATATGGGAATGACCATGACACAGAAAATATTAGCGGCCCACTGCGGCGAAAAAACCGTAGAGGCCGGCCAGATTATCATGGCTAGGCTCGACCTCGTTCTCGGTAACGACATCACAACGCCGGTCGCAATCAACGAATTCAACAAGGCAAACTGCGGCTGCGTATACGATCAGGAGAAGGTCGTCTTCGTCATGGACCATTTTACACCGAACAAGGACATCAAATCCGCCGAGAATGCCAAGCAGATCCGGGACTTCGCCCGTGAAAAGGGCGTCGTCAACTGTTTTGACGTCGGCGAAATGGGCATCGAGCACGCGCTTTTACCCGAAAAGGGGATGGTTATCCCCGGTGACCTCGTCATCGGCGCAGACAGCCACACCTGCACCTACGGTGCGCTCGGTGCGTTTTCGACGGGCGTCGGCTCCACCGATATGGCAGCCGGTATGGCGACCGGCCAGATCTGGCTCCGAGTGCCTTCGGCAATCAAATTCAACCTTACGGGGAGCTTACCCAAAAATGTATGGGGTAAGGACGTTATTTTGCACATTCTTGGCCTCATCGGTGTGGACGGCGCGCTGTACCAGTCGATGGAATTTACTGGCGACGGTGTGGCGAATCTTTCGGTCAGCGACCGTCTGTGCATCGCCAACATGGCTATCGAGGGCGGCGCGAAAAACGGTATCTTCCCCGTCGACGACAAGACTCTCGAATATGTCGCCAAGCGCACAGCGCGTAAAAGCGTCGTGTACGCCGCGGACGAGGACGCATCCTACACCCGCGTAATCGATATCGACCTGTCAAACGTCAAACAGACCGTGGCTTTCCCGCATCTGCCGGAAAATGCCCGCACTTTCGACGACATACCGGACATTCCGATAGACCAAGTCGTCATAGGCTCGTGCACGAACGGCCGTTTGGAGGACCTGATGATTGCCGCAGAGATTCTGAAGGGTAGAAAAATTGCTAAAAACCTCCGCTGTATCGTCATCCCTGCGACGCAGAAAATCTACCTCGAAGCTATGGAAATGGGACTTCTGAAAACCTTCGTCGAGGCCGGTTGCGCCGTCTCCACGCCGACCTGCGGTCCCTGCCTCGGCGGCCACATGGGTATCCTTGCAAAGGGCGAGCGCTGTGTGGCGACAACGAACCGCAACTTTGTCGGACGTATGGGCCATCCGGAGAGCGAGGTTTATCTAGCGAGCCCCGCAGTTGCCGCAGCGTCCGCGCTGGCCGGCAGGATCGCCCCAGCGGAATAACGTGACAGGAGGATACGAATATGGTACTGAAAGCGAATATAATAAAATACGGTGACAACGTTGATACCGACGTCATCATCCCTGCGAGATATCTTAACACCGCCGACGCTAAGGAGCTTGCGGCCCATTGCATGGAAGACCTTGATAAAAGCTTCGTCGGCCGCGTGAAGAAGGGCGACGTAATCGCCGCGGGTAGCAATTTTGGCTGCGGCTCCTCGCGCGAACACGCTCCGCTGGCAATTAAGGAGTCCGGCGTCGCTGCAGTAATCGCCAAAAGCTTCGCCCGTATATTTTATCGCAACGCTATCAATATAGGACTTCCGATCATCGAATGCGACGCGGATATCGGCGAGGGCGACAGCGTTGAAATCGACTTCGACAAGGGCGAGCTGAAAAATCTCACTAAAAACACCGTTTCGCATTTCGCGCCCTTCCCTGATTTCCTACAGAAGATTATCTCCTCGGGCGGGCTTTTAAACTTCATTAAAGAAGGTGGAGCATGATGACCTACAACATTGCAGTAATATCGGGCGACGGTATCGGACCCGAAATCGTGGGTGCCGCGACCCGTGTTCTCGACCGTGTCGGTGAAAAATATAATTTAAAATTCAATTACAAACGCGTACTCGCTGGAGGCGCCGCGATCGACGCGTACGGCGTTCCCCTACCACGCGAAGCAGTCGAAGCCTGTCTCGAAAGCGACAGCATTCTGCTCGGCGCCGTCGGTGGACCGAAATGGGATACGCTCCCAGGTCACCTCCGTCCGGAAAAGGCTCTGCTTGGTATACGCAAGGCGCTGGGGCTCTACGCGAACATCCGCCCGGCGCGGCTTCTGCCGGAACTTAAGGACACCTGCCCGCTTCGGCAATCGGTCGCCGAGGCCGGTTTCGACATAGTCATCGTCCGCGAGTTGACCGGCGGTATGTATTTCGGAGAATGCGGCAGGCGCATCGGTCCGAACGGCACCGAGGCCTACGACACCGAGTGCTACAGCGAAATGGAGATAAGACGCATCGGTGTCATCGCTTTCGAACTCGCGCGTGCACGAGGTAAAACGCTCGTCAGCATCGACAAGGCAAACGTTTTGGAAAGCTCCCGCCTTTGGCGCGAGACCATGCACGCGCTTGCTGCGGAGTATCCCGATGTACGGCTGTCCGATATGCTCGTAGATAACGCTGCCATGCAGCTCGTCAAGAACCCAAAGCAGTTCGACGTCGTCGTGACCAGTAACATCTTCGGCGACATCCTTTCGGACGAAGCTTCGCAGATCACCGGCTCTATCGGCCTTCTTCCTTCGGCCTCGCTCGGTGAGACGACGCGCGGCATGTACGAACCGATCCACGGTTCCGCACCCGACATTGCTGGCAAAAACAAGGCTAACCCGATCGCGACAATTTTATCCGTCGCCATGATGCTCCGCCTATCGTTCAAACAGGAAGCCGCGGCAGACTGCATCGAGGCCGCCGTTTCCCGCGTCCTCGCCAAAGGGCTAAGGACCGCGGATATCGTTTCCCCCGGCGCCGAAGCTCTCAGCTGCAGCGAAATGACGAAGGTAATTCTTGGCGAGATAAAATAGAACATCTGCAAACGGCGTTATGAATTTACGACGAGACCTTTATAAAATTATGTCATCCAGCGTAAAAAATCGTTTCTGTAGGATTCGAGAGATCATCCTTAAGAAACGATTTTTTATTGTAATAATAATTCATACATGCCATAATTATAAATGATTATTAACATATACGGGATCAATGATAAATAATCGGATTATTTAAACATGCACGTCAGTATTCAATAACCTCCGCACCGGCTCCGTTGATCCCATGTTTTCAAGAGCTGCTTGCGTATTATGTTGAAGTCGTACCGCTTAACCATCAGGAGGCGTCAGATTTTCAACGATGGCGAGCTGGGTGATTTATACTGAGAAAGTCTGGACTCGGCCGGTATGGAAAGCAATGAAGTCAGAGCTGTTTTCCGGAAACGTCGTCCATGTGGACTTACAAGATCCAGTTAATTTTTTCGAGTAACACTATTGCATTTTCATTTTTTTATGTTATAATTGGAAAGGGTAGCATATAATGGTATTTTATGAAAGATTGTAGACAAAAATGATCGTTGAATTTTTCCTTGTATGCTTGCTGGCTAAAATAAAGCACTATCAATTAAAATATCTCTTTTATTCGTGGACATTTTATATTGTTCTTGTGATACAGTGCATTTTGGTGTTTTTCCAGTTCAGTATATTCTATGATGCCTATTATTTTATTAAATTTGTGCCATTGATTGAGCCGGCAATAATATTATCGTTTATTTTTGCAATGGTTGTATACAAGCTCTATAAGCCTGCGATCATCGGATCATTTTCCATTGTTTTCGGAACTCTTTTGAATAAAATCGTCATGGCGCAAAATGGTGGAAGGATGCCGGTATTCCCAAGTTTTTCCTATATTACCGGATATGTTACTCCGAATATGTTTGGCGCAGCAGACGAAATTCATATTCTGGGCAGCGCAGAAACCAAATTAAAGTTCCTGACGGATTATATTGATTACGGTTATAGCATATTAAGTTTAGGCGATGTTTTTATCCATCTATTTGTCTGCATTTTGCTTTATTACCTAATTAAAGCAGTCAACGAACAATACAGCAATAAAAAGTTAAAAGGAGAAAATCCGATCAATGGGTAATATTTCTGTAAATATCCCTGTTTTATTGCTAGTCGGTATACCCCAATCCTTTTTATCTATGCTTGCCATCCATATATTTACGCAAACAAAAATAGTCGTAAAAAAGTACATTATGCTCAGCTTGATTTTTGTCGCTATCACATATCTTATCCGATTTTTACCGATAGCGATTGGTGTAAACACGGTATTAACACTTTTAGCTACCATTTTACTATTTCAATTTGCTTATAAAACAGAATTATCAAAAATAATTCGTACAATCATATCAACCGTTGTTGCTTTTATGCTGATCGCATTTTCTGAAGTATTTAATATGATGCTTTTGACTTTATTATTTAGTCAGCCAAGAGCTACGGAGCTTTTAAATTCGAGTGATGAATTTACACAGGGTATAAGCTCTGCTCCATCCAATATATTTTTCGTTATTTTAATTTTTTTAGGATATCTAATTTTAAAGACAATAAGAAAAAGGGCAAATAAAGATGGAGCGACTAGCGAAAAAACTGGCGAGTAATATAGCAGTATCCCTTGGATATGACGTTGAAAAAGAAGCGGTTGTTGCGTACGGGCTGATCGCGATCATACAGATTATATTAACAACACTGTTGGTTCTGTTGTTTGGCTTTTTAGCAGGCGTTCCTGTTGAATCATTGATCGTATGTTTTTCAGTCAGTATTTTAAGGAAATTCAGCGGAGGCGCTCACGCGGGGACCGCAGAACTTTGTACAAGTTTCAGCGTTGTTTACTGCATTTTAACGGCTTCTATATCAAAATGGCTTTTGGTAGGAATATATAACCAAATATTAATGGCTTTTGCTATCATAGTTATTTTTGGGTTATCTTTTTTGGCCGTTTATAAATTTGCTCCCGTTGACTCTCCGAATAAGCCGATCCGAACAGAACAAAAGAGAATAAGGATGCGGAAAGGCAGCTTCTTGGTTCTCTCCATATATTTTGTTTTGGCTTTGATAGGATTTGCTATTACTGATCAATTCGTAATTATCAAATCTTTTGAGATCAGTTTGCTTTTCGGGGTGTCTTGGCAGATATTCACACTTACTTATCTTGGCGCGCAATTCATCCGCAAAATGAATCAGATATTTATTCTATGAAAGGAGTGACAAAAATGAAGAAGTTTTATGGCATCCTCGCGGCAGTTTCCACTTTAGTAGCAGCATTGGTCGCGTCCTCAGCATGCCTTTATTTCGTCTACCAGCCTGAAGAACCCAAGTCCCTGAGAGACTAAACAAAACGTAATAACCACCCATAGAAGGCCTAAAACCTCCTATGGGTGGTTACCAAACAAAAGAGGCGAAATATGTTTAAAAATGATGAAGGAAACGAAATACAAATCAATCAAATATTGAACATAATAAAAATAGCCTCCCTGTCTTTTCCAGCCATTGCCTTTCTTCAATATTTTTCTGTTAACCACAGCGATATGGAATTTTTTCTACGATCCGGCTTTTTGCTTTCTTCAGTTTTATTAATTATTTTAATTATATACGTATTATGGATCTTTTTACAATCGAAAATAAGTGATCGATTTCCATTTAAAAAATGGATAGATCCTGCCATTTCGCTATCTACTGCTTTCCTTTCGGTAATGTTAACCGGTGCTTACCAAAGCAACTATAAATTTCTATTTCTGCTCGTGATTATATCGTCCTCCATTGAGTGCAGTATGAAGGAAAGTACATCCATTGCCACTTTGTCCGCTGTTACCGTTTTGGGGATCGATCTTGTCTGCGCGCCGGAAGCAGCAGTTAATACTTTTTTTGAAAGTGACATCGTTCTGGCCTGTGTATTTATGATCATCTCATGGACGACCGGATACTATGTGAATCTTAGAAAGAAACACATCGAAAGCTTGAAAGATTTAGCCAATATCGATGGCCTTACAGGACTTTATAATCACCGCTATTTTTACGATATTCTTTCTCAGCAACTTTATAAAAGTAAAAATGACGGCAACGAGTTATCGCTGCTGTTTATTGATATTGACGATTTTAAAATCTATAATGATCTTTACGGACATCAGAAGGGTGATGAAGTTCTTCATATAATTGCCGGCATCATGAAGGATACTGTACCTAGCAATTCTTTCGTTGCGCGATATGGAGGCGAAGAATTCGCTATCCTTTTTCCCAATACTGGGGAAGTTATAGCTATGAAAGAAGCCGAAAAGTTGAGAAAAACGATCCAAGAACACTTGTTTGAGGGACAGGAGCATTTACCCGGCGGAAACCTTACCATATCTGTCGGCGTATCTACATTCCCAACAAAGGCAAAAACGGATGCCGATCTTTTAAAATACGCTGACCAAGCGTGTTACAGAGCGAAATTTCTATATAAAAACCGTGTTGAGGCTTATTATTCGATTCTGGAAGAGCTTCAATCTGATTTGTACGAAATAGATAACGAAACGGTTGTTTCAATTAAAACGCTGATTGCCGTCATTAATGCAAAGGATAAGTATACATACGGGCATGTCGAAAGAGTTGTTTTTTACTGTACACTTCTTGCTGAGAAGTTAGGGCTCAACGAAACGGATAAAAAGATTTTAATTTACTCTGCCTATCTGCATGATATCGGTAAAATCAATATTTCTGGGGATATATTGATAAAAGCAGAGCCGTTAACCGATGAAGAATGGGAAATTCTAAAAAACCACCCGCAAAAAGCGGTGGAGATCATACAAAATATTAACTCGTTAAAAGATATGATTCCCATCATTTTACATCACCATGAAAGGTATGACGGCACAGGTTATCCGTGCCATTTAAAAGGCGAAGAGATACATTATTTGGCAAGGATACTGGCAGTTGTCGACAGCTTTGACGCAATGACATCGATAAGGCCTTATCAAACAAAGAAATCATTTAATCAAGCGATGAAAGAACTCATCAGATGCAGCGGCACACAATTTGACCCGGAAATCGTCAGAGTTTTCATAAGTGCTATTCAAGATAAAACACAGGCAATGTAATAAAAAGAGACTATTAATTATAACACAAGAAATCCGCTGACTTTACAGGTTATACTGCAAGGTCGGTGGATTTCTTTTTTAAACAGGTGTTGAATAGATCTAGTCACGCTGCAGCGATGCGGGGTCATAAATAAAAACACCTTTAACCGAACCCGATCAAAGGTGTTTTTTCGATACGTTGGTGCGGATAAACCAGACGCATCCGAATCCAACAAATTTATTATTTGCAACGGCGTACTGATTCTTATAGTGGCGTTCATCCGGTAGTCGTATTGCTGTTCTCAATCCGCCCATCATCTTAATCTGAGATTATACTTTTTCGATACATTCCTCCGGAGTTTTGTCCATCCGTAACCCTTTGGAAACCGGCTGGCGCAATGACCCCGACGGATTTTTCATCATATATCTGACGGTGCATGCGTAGGCAGGCTCGAGCCACACGACTTCATTATCGTTCAGACCGGGGAAAAGCGGAGTGTTCGCTTTTCCCGCTTTTTTTAAGGTCTGGAAATCATCCCCCGATACCCCGAGCGTTACGCGGCCTTTATATAGAAGCTTTCCTTTCGAGTATTGGCCGAGGATTATACTTGCAATCGCGTTTTCCTTTTCAACATAACCGCAGACAACAAAATCATCGTCCTGCAGGTTCTTACACTTTATCCAATCCTTTGTCCGTTCACTGCAAACGTACCGGCTGTCCTTTTTCTTTGCGACGATGCCTTCCAGATCCTTTTCTTCTGTTAGTTTGTATAAATCCAAACCGCGGTCCTCGATATAGCGGGAAACGGCAAGACGATCACTCTCCGTCACCGTATCTTGCAGTAGCTTTTTGCGTTCCACAAGAGATAGATCAGTGATTGAGTGATCTTTATAATATAAAATATCAAATGCCGTGAAGCTGGCCGGATATCGGGATGCCGAAAGCTCGATGCGGAACTCATTTGACATCAGTGATCGCCGCTTGATTTCATCGAAGTCCGGCTTACCTTCCTTCATCACAATCAGCTCGCCGTCCAATACACAGCGCGTTTTGACTTGTTGATGGATCTCACTAAGTTCCGGCACCTTTGAGAGCATTTTAAGCCCGCGTTTATTACGCAGATCCGTTCCATTCTGATCTAGATAGGCAAGGCAACGTTCTCCGTCCAGCTTAAGCTCATACAGGTAATCCGGACTGTCAAATGCATCCTGATTCTGCCCGATCAACATCGGCTGGAATCCACGGCTGTCGAATAAGTCCGTCATGCTGTCTTCACTTTTTTCGTTCGCTTCTGGGGCTTTTTCTGATTCTGCTCAATACTCGCTTTCAGCGCGTCCATAAGGTTTATAACATTGCCGGTCGTTTCACCAGAAGCGGCAACCACTTCTTTGCCGGCGATCTTGTTCTCAATGAGTTCTTTTAGCTTGATTTGATATTCGTCTTGATAGGTGGATGGATCAAAAGGTACATCCATCGTATTGATCAACGTTTTAGCCATAGTGAGTTCCGCTTCGGAGACTTCCGGTTTCGCGTACGTTTTTTGCAGCTCTTTGATATCGTCCGCGTAGAACATAGTAGTTATCAAGACGCCGTTTTCCCGTGGGATGATTGCCATCAAAGTATCCTTGGTTCCCAGGACAGTCTTGCCGACCGCTATTTTCTGCTCGGTCATCAAAGCAGCCCTCAGCAGCTCAAACGCTTTTTCTCCCCCCGGCTCTGGAACGGCCTGATAGGTCTTATCATAATATACAGGCGATATTTGGTTCAGACTTGCGAAGTGTAGGATCTGAATCGACCTTTCTTTCTCCGTCTTAATTTTCTCGACTTCCTCATCGGTTACGACGACATAGTTATCCTTGTCATACTCGAAGCCCTTAACAATGTCCTCCGCGGTGATCTCCTTGCCGCAGTGGGCGCATGTCTTTTTATATCGGATGCGGCTATTATCCTCCTTGTGCAGCTGGTTGAAGTGGATGTCGTTATCCTGTATCGCGGTATACATGGCAATGGGTATGGCTACAAGGCCGAAGGAAATTACTGATTTATGAGCGACTGGCATATAAACACCTCAATAAGTTAATATCAAGGCTTAGTTTTATTATATGGGAGTAAAATATACATATAGGTAAAATAATAACAGGAAAGACTACTTGTTGAGAGCTTTCAGCGGAGTACCGTCTGCTGTTCTCCACATTTCGTTGCCACTCAGACTGGAACCGCCGACAAAGGCTGCTGCCGATGAGGGGCTAGTGAAAAGAATATCCTCCATTGTTGTCCAGTCCTTAATTAAGCCATTATACTTCTTTCTCATATTGAGAGCGATAGCCGGACAGCTCTTTGTTGTAGCAGGCGAAATCTGGCTGCCCTGGCAAAGCACAAAACCTTCGTTTGTGATGAGTGCTTTAGCGTCAATTCCTGTTTTCTTGAAGTATAGAACTGTGGTCCTTGAGTCTGCTACGTCAACCGGAATCAATGGTTCAAAAACCTTATAGCCAAGTACACCTATAACGAGAGAAGTATACCGGATGAACTCCTCCATTTCAGCTTCTTTTTCTTCGGTAAGATTACCCGGTGATGGGTCATTGGCGTTCTTTACAATATAACGTTTAGCTCGCATAGCCATATTACAGAAACGATTTTCAAGAAAGCTTATTTCTGTCGGCCCAAGTGAGTCGTTGGTTGTAGTGAACATCACAGAGTCCGTCCACAATTCGATAGAGTTATGTGGCTCCTTTATTCGATTCAGGAGCCCTTCTTTATTTTTGCGTGCACCGGCCTGGCCAACATATACGGCAGGGTTGCCTTCATTATCTGCGCCAAACAAAAAATACACGCCGCTCTGTTTTAGGTATTTCAGATCTGCGCATTGAGGCAAAAAAGAACGTGGCACTTTATATCCTACACCAGTCCAATTGAGGAGACTACATTTTAGTCGACCAGATGGTTCTCCATCCATAAGAAATAGATTTATATTTTTGCGTGTTATTTGCATAATGTACCCCCTCTATATTAATTATTTTATTATGTAGCACTGATCAGAACACTCTTTCTATGTTCGCCCAATGTTCATCAGCCATATCAAATGAAAATTCAGTATTATTAATGTATAGATGATTATCCTTATCTCGGACAAAACCCCAATGTAAATTCTTCTCAGCAGCATAGGCTTTGAACGCGCTAAATTTATTCTGTATCTGGCGATCAACATTCTTATCCTTGCCCTTGGCTTCGCCACCCTTGGTCTCGATAACCCAAACAGTGCCGTCCTTCTTCATTACGATGTAGTCGGCATAGAACAGCCACTGATGCTGAATGCCATCCACATAGACGATGGAAAAATACTGCTGGCCGGTATCGCCGTTCTTATACACCCACTCAATATCGGAGCGGCCCTCACAGTATTGTTCAAACAGCATTTCGGATGTACTGCGAATAAGACTGGTGGCAAACCCGGATGTGTACTCTTGATAGGCGTTACTGAGATATTCGACCTCATTTTTTACACCGGGGTCATACCGAAAGAAATCCTGCTCCGGGATATGGAACTGAGATTTCTTGGGCTGCAGATTCAAACTGAGTTGTTCGGCCATATTGGCGGTCACATCGCGGAATTCCTCCTTCAGCAGATGTTCATTGTTGATGACGAAAGCATAGAAGTCTGCTGTTTCAAGGGCTACCAGTTTCTTGCGGGAATTACCGCTTTTGCGGAATAACCGCTCTAGTATAGTTTTTACTTTGCCGGTGGGCATTCCTATTGCCGTTTTTATGGAATCCACGCTGTGCAATAGTTGAATACCGTGTTTGTGGGTATCAACACGCTTGTGGGTGGTATAGAAGCTGGTGCTTTCGGTCACAGCAGAAGTGCGTACGAATTGCCCATGGAGTGCTTGACCGAAAATTTGGTCACCGAACACATAACCGACATCAGCGAGGAGCATCTGATTTTGCTTCTTATTGCTACCCAGCTTGTATTTCTTGACCAATGCGTTGTAAACCTTGTCCAGCACCTCACGCTCACCGAGGCCGTCAAAATCCAAATCGCGGATTTGTTTTACCAGTGTAAACGTCTTACACACCGGCTTCAGGAACAGTCGGCGGGTCTCGTATGCCTTATCCATGGTGGACAGCAGACCGGACTTGTATTTTTCATCGAAGGTGTATACATAGCAGAAATCCAGAAGGTCATCCTCATAGTGCCTAGCCTCTGGCATTCTGCGGATGCGCCCGATTGTCTGTATCTCAAAATTTTCGCTCATGCCCTCACGCAGCTTGACCAGTATCTTGGCACGGGGACAATCCCAGCCGGTACTGATGGCTTGCTTCATGAGCAGGAAAACAGGCTGTGCATCATTTTCTGTCAGATTGTCTGGGAGGTCTTTCTTGTCCTCACTCATCCATTTACTGACCATGCCGTTCTCGTATGTGTACCCCAGTGATTCCAGCTTTTTCTCTACAGCTACAATCGTTTCCGGCTGTGCATTGGGAAACTGAATCAGAACCAGCGGTCGGATGTTTTTGCCGATGGCCCGGTAGTGATTACTGATGTCCTTCCGTTTAGCATCTGCGAGGTTGAGTAGATAATCGTAGTCATCGGTGATTTCCACACCATCGACAATGCCCTCGTTGACATACAGGGCCTTCGTAATCAGGCCCTCATTGATAACATCAATCTCATCAATCTCGAAAAATTCATATCGCTTGTTTTCCTGTGCCGTGGCGCTGACACGAATTATATTCTTGGCTGCAAAAGCGTCTATGATGGTTCTGGCTTTGGCTGTATTATTGGAGTGCTCCTCATCAAGGATAACGATGAATGTAATATCCTTGCGATGGGCATCCGAAATGCGATCAAACAGATTCTTACGCTCACTGTCGCGGATGGCGGTGTTTCCTTTTTTAGTAACCAGTTCCCAGTTAATGAAGGTGGTGCTTTCTGGTTCAAAGCCATTCTGCAAGGCATCGAACAGATTCTGTGTGACCAGATGTGGCGCAAATTTCTGCATTTTCTGGCGGCTCTGTTCTTCCAAATCGCCCTTGCCGGGGCAGAGCCAGATAAAGGCCGTATTGGAATCGACCTTACTAATAAACTCATCCACAAAATCAATGAGTATGATGGTTTTGCCGGAGCCGGTGGGTGCTTTCATGACAATCGTCTGTTTGCTCCAGCTATCGGTGCAGAGGTCAAGCAGCCGAATAACAGCCTGTTCCTGAAAGTTGAACGGTGTAATCGTTAACCCCGGATTTACCATGATTCTCCCTCCTCCTGCAGTTCAAATTTGAAATAATTATCAGGAATAATGAACTGGGGTGTGTTTGAGAACAGGGCAACTTGGGTGGTCGTAAACAAGACATTCTTGGAAATATACATAGCCTGCGCATCCGGGTATTCGCCCCAATGCTGCTCAAGTGCATCGGCCTCAACATCATCCATCACCATGATGTACCGTTTGCCATCGAGTTTTACACCATGCTCCAGCTGAATCATTTCAGTGATATGGCCTAGCAATGCGTCAGAGAGATATTCCTCATCACGGGCTACGAAATCGGTGTGGTAGTATTTTAAATTAGCGGGAATACCATCCGAATACTTGCTCCCATTTTCTCGCTTGCCGCTGATAATTGTTTGTAAGCGTGGATAAGTAACGGTGTGGCAAATATTACTTTCGTTATTGGTGCAGATGATAAACTGCCTTTTCCCTGCATCCCGTTGATTCAGTTCTATGCAGGCTTGTCCGGTTGTGCCACTCCCTGCAAAAAAGTCCAAAACAATGCTTTTTTCATTGGTTACGGCCCGAAGAATCTCTATAATTAATTCTAGAGGCTTTGGATACGAAAAACGCTTATCTCCAAAAATTTCCTTGATTACTGCAGTACCCTTTGTAGTATGGAATTCTTTTTCAGTCCATATGGTAGGTATCTCTCCTCCAACTGTTTTGTTTTCGCCAAAAATTAATGTAGGAGCGTCTTCCTCTTTGCCTACTACCTCAAGTTCGTTGTTGGAAATTTTTTCTATAACGCCTTCCGGTAGATACTGTACACTGTATTCATTCGGATTTGCTTTGGATTTATTTTTACTAATTTTTATATACCCCTTTTCCCAATCATTCATTAGACGCTCAGGAATAAGCCTCCATACGCATTCCGCGCCCTTACTGCTGATGGGCCACAAGGCAGCGGTTCCTTCTGGGGCTTCATCATAATCAAAGGGGAATTCTGACAATTCACCAAAGTAACTTCCTTCATTTAAACGTTCAGTGAGCGACTTGCCAGTACCAACAAGATTCATTGTTTTACGGTCAATAAAAATAGGATATGCCTGATTGGGACGGGTAGTCTTATCAAATGTGCTTAAAGTCAGTCCTTCAAAGGGACTTCTGGAGATGCCCCCCGTAAAACTCATAGTTTTGGGTGAAAAATCAGATGGTGTAACAAAGACGAGGTATTCGTGAACATACGTGAAACCACCATTGGGTTTTCCACCAGACGTTTGAATAGTTATACACGAAAGCTGCCTGTCACTGAATATTTCTTGGCATAGCAGCATAAGATTGTGAACTTCTTGGTATCCAATGCTGATTACTATAACACCATCTTTTTTTAACAGATTTCTGGCAGCAAGTAGGCGTTCATTTAAAAAAGAGAGCCATTTGCTATGTTTAAATCCATCGTTGTCATCAACGTAAGCATCATCATAGACGAAATCTCTGCTACCGGTATTGTAGGGCGGGTCAATGTATATTACGTCAATACGGCCACGGTGTGTTTTCTCCAACAGCCGGAGGCTATGCAGATTATCCCCTTCGAGGAGAAAATTATAGATCCCGCCTGGGGCAGCTGAGATTTCCTTATCTACATCTTCAGTAAATACCGGTATGTGCGTCCGCATCATCACATCAACGGCCTCCTCGTGTTCTTCCCATATAAGGCCGTATTTTTTTGCGTTCAGTTCGGCCTCAACCTCGCCCAGCGCAATTAGCGCATCGTCATCGTCTTTATGTTCCTCACGGATTTTGTCTAAAAAGGCAAGCATACGCTCCCGTTTCTTTTGTGATAAATTAGGCATTGTTCAGTCCTCCGCCTTATTTTGTTCCGGTATATAGTCAACGATGTCCCCGTAGTTGACGTCCGCTTCCAGCCATATTAAACAAATACTTCCTATAGAATATCACAAATTGCCGAAAAATACAACTCTGTTTTGCATATTATAAGATACTATACTATAAAACTTTGAACCATATGATACATTTTACCACTATACATGCCGAACAACTATCTGCGCGGCTCTGCATACCATGCCAGCCAACCGATATCCCCGTACCCTCGTCGCTGTCAAGAGATCCGCCTCGTTATCGTCCGATTAATAAAATAAAACTGCCTACTTTCGTAGCGCATTGATACTTCTATACATACACCTACACGAGCTTTCTATTCTGCGTGAGTAAATTATCGAAGAAGGGTTCGTGTCCCATTTCGACATTATTTTATAAAACATGTTATATGCTGTTGACATGTACGAAAGAGAGTGATAACATCAGGATATAATGGTTATTGCTGGATAAATAATATTCATCATGCAATTCGCTTTATATTATAGCAATAATGGGAAGTTAGCTTACCGAAGGACAGATAATAATTAAAACAAAAGTTATTTGTCGTACTTTAAGCATTGGTGTCTTGATTGGTAGTTTGCTCATCTTGAGAAGTGTGCTGCATCTTTCGCTGACATAAAAAAATTGTTTGTATCGCTTCAATATCAGTAAGTTCATGCTCTTCAGCAAAGTTTGCAAACTATTTGCTCCGGTAGATAATATTGTTTTATATTGAAGTTTCTACGATAAAGAAAGGAAAATAATGTATGAATAGAACCTATGTAACAGATATAGCAACTGCGTTATCAGAAAAACATGTTGCATTAATGGTAGGTGCAGGATTCTCAAAAAACGCTGAAAAGCTTTCAGCAACAGATAGAAAATTCTTAAACTGGAATGAGTTGTCAGATAAGTTTTATAATTTAGTATATGAAAATTCAAAAGCTGGGAAAGAGTATTGCAGTTCATTAAGATTAGCCCAAGAAGTTGAAACCGTTTTAGGACGGCCAAAACTCGAATCAATCTTAAAAGATTCCATTCCAGATCTTGATTATGGACCATCTAATTTATATACAGGGCTAATGGAGTTACCATGGGTAGACGTGTTCACTACAAATTATGACACTCTACTTGAACGCGCTGCGGATAATGTTACAACTCGTCGATATAATGTTGTGGTTTCTCAGGAAGATTTGGTTAATAGTAATGATGCTCCAAGAATAATTAAGTTGCATGGTTCTTTTCCTTCTCATAGACCATTTATTATTACAGAAGAAGACTATAGAACCTATCCGGTGAAGTTTGCCGCTCTTGTAAATACGGTACAGCAGGCTTTGTTGGAAAATGTTTTTTGCATGATTGGATTTTCATGTGAGGATCCTAATTTTTTGAAATGGATTGGATGGATACACGATAATTTAGGGAGAAGCAGTTCACAAAAAATTTATATGATATCAGTTAATCATGCTCCTGAGGCAACGATTAAAATGCTTTCCGAACAAAACATAGTTGTGGTTGACTTGGACGAATTATATCCATCATTAAATATTTCAGAAAGAATTGATCAGTTTTTAAAAGATCTGAAAGCAGAAATAGATAATAAAGATAGTAGAGATAATTGGTTTGATATTAATTGTATACACATCAAGGAAAAGGCAGATATTAAGGAATACACTCTTATTTTACAAAAGTTAAATGATTCATATCCGGGGTGGATTTATCTTCCATGGAAAATGAAAGAAAGGACGGATTATATTCTTATACATCTGAAAAAGAGTTTATTTGATCAAGGAACAGAAGAAGAACAGATTCTGTATATCTATGAATATCTTCGATTCTGCGAAATAGTCGGAAGACCGTTACTTGCACAATCAACTATGGCAATTTGGGAAAAGCTAACCAATGACTCTTTTTCTATTGATAGTACTAACTACAAAGTTCAATTTACATATTTGCGTCTACTACGATCATTTCGTGAATTAGCCCAATGGGATAATTATGACTGTTGCAAAGGTAGAATACAAGAAAACATACTGACATATGATGATAAGCAGTTTTTATATGCTTGTGATTGGTGGAAATACCTTTACAAATTTGAAGCTGATGGAATATCTGACAAATTAGATCAATGGCAATTATCTAAGGGAGACCTTTATTGGCCTCTTATTAAAGCAAGCATGTATGCAATTATAGGAAGCTTTTCAAAAGCAGAAGATATCCTTATGAAAAATTTGGTCTTAGTTAGGCAAAAACTTTTTAAATCACAGAAAAAAGAGTACCTATGCTCTATTGAAGATAGTTGTGTTTCTTTATTTAACTTTATCAAACAGCGGAATTTTTCTATGGAAACTTTGGAAAAGTGTGTGAATCAGGGAGACATATCTTGGTGGGATGAAAATGAAAAATACTATCTTCGCTTAAATATACAAGATGAAATAAAGGCAGATGGTGCAAACACGAATTTTGATTTGTCTACCACATATACCACCCATTTTGGAACTTCTAATGAGAGTGTATTTTATGCATTAGAATATTTACGGTTCATAGAGCAAAGTGGCCATCCCTTCAGGCTTGGAAATGTTACGAACACCAGGGGCCTTGTTGGGACAATAAAAAGACTTGTTCAGTATTACCCACATTGGTGTTTAATGCAAATGTTAATCGCGCAAGATGATAAGCATTTGGATTTGTTCTTTGGCAGAGCACAACTGGGAATCATGACACAAAAAGAAGTAGATAGTATTGCTAATGACTATGTAAAAATATTGCGAGTGTTACTACAAAGAGTTGAACCGCAGAATTATTTTTTTTCTGCTTCAATTTACGAGCAATCTGCGGCCGTTGTTCCGTATATTGTTGCAAGACTTTGTTATAAGTGCTCAACAGCTGTATTGGATTCAATATTAGATTTATCGTTAGATATTCTTCATAATAGAAAAAGAGTAAATTTTAAGGGTATAAAATATTTATTGAAGGGTCTAATTGGATCATATACTGAAGAACAACAAGTAGATCGTATTGAAAAAATTCTAATGTTTCCAATAGTTTTCGATATTCGAAATGAGTATATTGACCCTATCCATTTTCTTTCTGTTTTTAAGAAAAAAATAGTTGTAAAACAAGAAGTTTACGAAGATTGCTTATATGAAATAAAAAAAATGGTTGTTTCTAATGAGCCTGAACAAAGAGAATGTGCAATCAATAGACTTATATATATGTATCAATTGGTCCAAATCAATGAGAACGATGAAAAATGGTTATTCAAGCTATTAGTGGATAGCAAAAATGATAAATATAAAGAAATTTTATATTTTCTAAAACCGGATTCTAAAAAAGATCTGGCAAATGATATTTTTAATGACACAATAAGCAGGTTGAAAAATGATTCTCAGCAAATTGGTACTTTTTCCGGTGGGGGATTATTTGGTAACGTATTTTCCGTTTTAAATGATATTAATATTGCATCAGTGAACTATATTGAGACAATAAAAACTATAAAAGCTTTTGCTCAAAAAAATTATGACTGGTCAGTCAATGGTGAAGCAAAAAATAGACTGTATTTAAGTCTTCTCCTATTCATTAGATTAACAATTAAAAGAGTAAATTTAAGCAAAGAAGAACTCGACAAAGCCTTGGAAATTTTAACAATATATAAAAATTATTATAGTTCTGCGGCATTGACATTATTTCGATACGATTTTCTTGAAAACACCGATCCAAATGATATAGACGCATCATGCTATGAAAAAATGTGGTTATCAGAAACAACTGATATTGATTTACTCAGGGACTATTATAACATAGTAAAAATTGAGAAAATTGCAGTAGACCCTAATTTAAAAACCTGTGCATTTTGGAACAAAGCATTTGAATTTTCTACTTACCAAGCGACCGGAAAAATCAACGATGGATTGCTATCGTCTTTGGAATTGTGTTATTCTTTGCTGAAATATAAAACACCAGAGAAGACCGAAATACAACTTTTACTCTGTGTAATGGACCAGTTGATTTATAAAACAACAATTACCCACGGTAGTTCTGAGGCAGAAGCTATAAGCCATTTGAAGTGCAGAATCCAAGTTTGCGAAATAGCGAGCTTTCTTTATGGCCAAGGATTTGATGACAAGGTCATTTTTAAATGGAAAGAAATAATCAAAAGCGAGGATGAATTTTCAGAGATAAAAAAAATTGTATTTCTTAAAGAAAATAATTAGCTGAATTACTATACTTAATGAATTGGTAATGGAGGGTCAACTTTTTGGCTTCAACTTCAAAGCAGCAACAGGTGAACCGCTTACTTTGCTTTGTACCAATGCTATAGAAAATATTAGGAATAAGTCAAAGGCTATTTCATATAAGGATAAAGGAGAAGAATATGGTTATTTATCATGAATTTACGCACAATTAACTTCACTTAATGTTTATAATAACTCTCCACTATATAATGAGGTTTGTCGAATATTAAAAGGGGTGCTCCATCACCCAATGGAGCGCCCCTCTCATATTTACACAAATTGCCTCGGCTCGTAGAACATAAACCCCACGCCTACTGGATCATTCCGACACGCAAGTCAGATCTACGTTGACGGATTACTCCCCGAACGCGCCTGCGCGATCAAGCACAACGAGCATCCGAAGCATGTCCTCGGTGAGGTCAAGTCCCTTGTCGTCGCCCTTGCCCGTCAGATACTTCTTTCGGTCAAGCTTTTTCAGCGTGTCCTGCGCCCAATCCGGGCATTCATACGCATACTTATACCGTACCATATTTTCCTCCCCATAATCCTTATAGCTGATGTTGACGTCGATCGGCACGGACACACCGTCGACGCTGCCCACGACCGTCGCTCGTCCTGCCTTGACGTCCGCCGCAGTACCACGCACCTCGTATTGCCACATCCCCGCGCGGCTGTCGGGCATCTTGCCCCGACGCCAATCGGCGAGCCATAGATCTGCGCGTGTCGCGTTCTTCACAGCATCATAGTTAATGAAATCCGTCATCCATGCTGGATTGACGTATAACGCCGGGATGTACCCCGCCGCACGGATGACGCTGCAAAACGCTACAGCCTGCTCCGTGTTGATCACTCGGCGATCCTTGCGCGCCTGGGCGGTCATTTCGATATCGTAAGCCACCGGCCAGGTGATCAGTTCCCTGTAACCTACCAGCAGCGCGACCAGATTCTCCGCCTCCAGCTTCGCCGCCGCTGTGGTCAGCGCGGCACTGTAAACGTACACACCCACCGCGATTCCCGCCGCCGCAGCGCCCTTAATATTTGCCGCAAACTGCGTGTCCACAGTCAAGCGTCCGGATTCGCTGCCGAGAGCGGCGCGGATCATGGCAAAGCGAACACCGTCCGCCGCGGCACGCTGCCAGTCGTAAACGCGATTGTTGTGGGATACGTCAATGCCTTTAAGTGCCATCGTTACCACCTCCCGTGTCATTTTTATTACGCAGCGCTTCGAACCATTTCTTTAGGGCCGAGGGCAACGGCACACCCAGAAGCCCCGTATTTTCTATGATTGATAACCCCTCGCTGCCGATGAAAAACATCGCGACCGTGCTGCGGAAGAGCGATGTGCCGGTCACCGTTTCCAACTGTGCGGCGACCAGGACGATGAGGAGGATTGCTACCTTTTTTATTAATCCGAGGAACGCGGCGTTAGACGTAATGTGCCCGGTCAGGCTCTTGTTTGACCTCCCAAGCGCCGCGACGCAAAGCCCGGTTATGTAGTCCACCGCCATCATGATTAGCAGCGCTTTCAGCAGCACATCCCATCCTCCCCACAGCGACGACAAGACGCCGCCGACACCCGCGGCGCATATCAGCACCGGAAATCTCATATCCAAAGCGTGATTCATGTTAAGCCACCACTTTCCATCCTGCGGGGTACACTTCAGGACTATATGTGTTCCCGTCGATTAAGCTCTCGTATACGACTCCTGCGTATACGACTCGATCCCCAGTGTTATAGGCGTCGTGTGCGCCGGTGGGCTGTACCCACTCGTCATATCCTGTAGCCGGATCGACGGTCACCGCCCCCCATAGAGACGGCGCAACCTCAGGCGTCCAGTCTGCCTGACTGGTATGTCCCTGAAAGCACTCGTACAGTGTGCCGCCCCGCTTACACCGCTGCCCTGCTGTGTACGCCTTGGCGACCTCCCACTCGGGATAAAGCTCAACACACTCTAACGCTGCTTCAACTGTGAGATTCGCCGCCGATACCGATGATTCTATTACTTTGCGCAACTGCCATGCTTTTTCACGTGTAATCATACTTCACCTCCGAGCAGGATGTTTAATGCCTCTTCCGGCGTTATCGCATCCGGGTCCGGTTCCGGCGCAGGGGGTTCAGGGGGAGGTGCAAACGCATTTGTGTCAGCGTCGTACACCCAGCCGGGCTGTACTTCTGTTGCATCGTCCACAATGATGCAAGCCGACAGAAAATCCGCTGCATAGCGCTTTTCGATGGGTACCCCCGGGAATACCGGGTCAAGTTCCGGAATGATTTGCGCGACGCGCTCATTTCTGCAAAAGATATATTTCATATTTTCGCCCCTTACCAGAAAATAATGACGGCACCCTTACCGGATCCGCCTTCGCCGCCGTTTGCAGTCGCGCTCCCATGTCCGCCTATTACGGATTCACCAGCGACCGCCGTATTTGCAGATCCACCACCGCCGCCGCTAAATCCGCCGTTTCCACCGGCTATTGCACCGTTGCTGCCTCGGCCACCGCCTGAGCGAACCGTCGTACCGAGGACAAAGCCTCCGCCACCGCCACCGCCGCCGAGGTCTATATTGCTAGCGCCTGGAGAAAACGCACCGTCGCCGCCCTTGGTACCACCGACACCACCGATGGCAGCTCCTGTTATATTTCCTGCGCCACCACCGCCGCCGCCTGGTGCCGTTGCATATGATCCAAAGCTGGACGCCCCGCCATCTTGTCCAGGTGTCGCAGCAGTCTCGCCTTCTCCCCTTGTCCCTCCGGCCCCAGCAGCACCTACGGTTACAGGTATGCCGCTCAAATCTGGTAAAACAATGGTCTTGAAGACAACATAACCGCTTCCACCTCCGGCGCCACTACCGGCACTTGCTCCAGCAGAGGCGGCTCCACGACCCCCACCGCCTCCTCCTCCGCCGCCATAACCGGCGCCTCCTCCTCCGCCGCCGGCTGCATATGCCTTTGCGCCACCGCTCCCAGCAGGTCCACCGTCTCCGGCTTTGTACGTGCTATTTTGGGCGTATCCGCCACCGCCACCGCCGCCGGCTCCGACGACGATGACCTCCAGCGCATCGCCGGGTTCCAGCAGGTGGTCCGCGGGATTAAACGTGCCGCTTTCCTCGAATATTTTCATGCCCATGCTATAAATCCCCCTTACACAAAGGTAAAGATATTGCGCGTCATGACTTGCTCGTAGGTAGACACCGCCGAGAGTTTGACGCGCAGTTTTTTTATTACGGCCCTGGAAAACTCCGCCGAGTTTTGGAGGTAGGCATACCCGTTTGTTTTGTCCAGCAGTACGGACAGCCATTTCCCGCTGTAAAAGACGTTCCAGCCTTTGTGCAGTGGGTTCCCGCAAGCGTCCACCAGCCTGTAGGTGACGCCCCGCAGTGTGACATACTCTATCCCGTGGCTGTCTACCGGAGCCTTGAATTGCACCAATACGCCGTCCATGACGGTCAGCCGCGCATCCAGCGTTAATGCGATTGTGTCCGCGCCACTCGTCGCTGCCGCAGCCACAGCGGGAATCGCGTGGTCGGATGTGTAGACAAAGCCTGCGGCAATCTGCACTGCGCCTGTCGGCGCTGTCGTTGTGCTCTCGTTTTTACGGAAAGCATTGTGCTCGGTCAGCATCGCTTGCGGCCCCGTGAATGTCACGGTTGCCGCGCTTGTGTTGGCCGTCTGGCATAGGTACAGAGCAAAGCGCCGTGTACCTGAGTCATAGGTGTAGTAATAACTCCACCCTGTGCTGCCTGTCTCGTCCCGACGCAGCTCGTAAGCCGTCACCTGCGGCGTGTCAAAGCCCGGACCGGCAATGACTGTCAGGAATGTATGGCCGCCCGCTGCCGCAGCGGATCCGACACCGGACACTAAAAACGCAGCCTTGTCGTAGGCCGCAAAAACGTGCTCAAATACTTTGGTGTATTTGTCCGTGCCGCCTCCGGCAGCGTATGCCTCCAGCGTGAGCTGCCGGGTGATCTCCTCCGCGCTGTCGTATACCTTACCGCCGTTTAGCTCCCGTCGTGGCGCGGCTGTGGCTGTCAGGGTATTGCCGCTCGCGATCACAAAGGCCGCATCTGCCACGAAAGAGTATGTGCCGGAGAGTGTGCAGCCTGTCACGCCCATAGTGGCGCGTCCCCCGGCCTGCACAGCGTTGGTAAAGCCCGACGCTGTGATTGTGGACAAGTCGCCCTGCCCGCCGAACACCAGCACGCCGCACACCGCATTGGCACCCGGCGCGGTAAGCGTCGCGTTACCTACATAAAAGGCAGCCGTGCGGTCAATCGAGATTGCTGCCCCGCCTGTCCCCGTGCCGTTTGTGTTGCAATTGTCAATCCGCAGTTCTTTCAGCCGTGACGCCGTGACACTCTTTATCACAGGTCTCGCGCCAGCCGTGCCTTGCAGGATGACAGTAGTAATCGGTTTGTTGCTGATGGCCACGTCCTCCGCGTAGGTTCCCGCTGCAATACGGATGGTACAGATCTTTGCTCCATCGAAAATAGCGTTTACCGCACCCTGTACAGTCTTGAACGGAAAGGCTTCCGTGCCGTCCTCGGTGGTTTCTACACATGCACCGTTGACGAAAAGCTCCTGCGCCCCCGTATAGGTGTTGACGTTACCGTTCTCGTCCGGCCCCACTTGGTTGACCTTGCGAACGAAAAAGCTGTCGTGGCTGTAGTAGTTGTGGTTGTGCTCTTCTATAAAATAGTTGTAGTCATTCTGCGTGATAAAAACCAGGCTCTGGCTTATTTCCGCGCTGACGTTCTCTGCGTCCCCGACGATGGCCACAAAGTTTATGACTTTCTCAATGATCTCATCGTCCGGGTCTGCGATGTAGTCCGCCAGGTCATATGCATTCTGGTAGGCATACAAGATGTCCGCGTCGCGGTTGTCCGGGTCGTCCGGGTCTGCCGCAAACAATCCTATCTCCCGCCAATAGAAACCAGTTTGCAAACCGGCGTTCGAAAACGTGCCGCTGATGGTTACATAGTTCCCACCTCGGCGTATGCCCTGCACACTGACTGTGATCAGCGGGTGTACCAGGTCTGTCAGCGTCGATGGTGCTTGCGTGCCCAGCGCTCCGTCTCCCATTTTTAGTTTGGTAAAGCGTATCTCGTCCCCCTGCAAGCCGCGCAGCTGCAAGGTCTTGCCCGCGATCGTAAACTTGGGCGGCTGAAAGCTCATAGTCCATTCCCCCTTTATGCTTTCATGGTCAGCGTGATGGTGTCGCCGGTGTGCAGGATAAACCCGTAATACTGCTGCATCGGCTCCGTGGTCAGCTCCAACACCACATCGTCCAACCAAGCGGATAGTCGTTTCACGGAGTACACAGCCTCCTTAAATTCCTCCACCATCGCGCCGGTTATGCCAGGATTTTGTGTGGCCACCTTGAAGCGGTACGGCTCCCCGTCGTATTTGTACCACTCCTGTACGCTGCCGCTGCCGAATATGTCCGCGACCACCTGCTCCACCACGGTCTTTGTGCCCATCTTTGCGTAGTACAGCAAGGTGCTTTTCACCAGCCGTCGCTTTGTCTCCAGTGAAAAGGTTTCCTTATATGCAGGGGTGCGAAGCTCCACCGCCAGTACGTCCAGCATCTTGTGGGGGAGCTTGTGCACCAGACAGATGATGCGGGTCGTGTCCGCGTACTGCAGCAGCCGCTGTATCTGCCGGTTAACTGCATAGCTCAAAGCCTGCACCGCCGGATCCTCGGTTATCGCCTCCGGCAGCACTTCGGTCATCTGGGAGTTTTTCAGGTTAGTCATCCTCAAGCCCTCCGTATGTGACCGTCTGCGTACCGAGCTGCGCTACGGCAGTTGTGTAAATTTCGGGACGAGAGCCAACCCTGCACGCCCGAATAGCCGAGGTGTCACGGCGAAATAGCCGACCCAACACGTTTAAACTGCCGAGGTATCACGGGCAGAGCCGTGTTGACAATTGCGTATACCAATGGTATCATA
>JAYFRF010000007.1:0-213324 GCA_034926225.1 Clostridiaceae bacterium | reverse complement strand
GCTTTCATAGATTGCGCCTCTTATGACTTGCTGTTTCTGATAATTTTTCTTCCAACCCGGACGCAGTGCTGTGCGGATGGCTTTATCCACAGAAACGGCAAGCTCTTCATTTTTATCAAAGAAATCATACAGAGCGCGTTTAGCGGCACTGTCCTTGACGGCATCCGGGTATTCCATACTTGATTCCGGGTGGAGGATTGCCTCAGCGAGTTCGACCACCTGTCGGAGATACTCATCATAGCTGAGTGCCTCGATTTTTCGCTGGTCAATGATCTTTTGAAGCATTTCAGAAAGCTTTCCGTAGTAGACGGAATTGCCGCTCATTTTCTTGACGATTTCATGTTTGAGGTTGTTCTCGATAGTTTCCGCTTTTGCATTATTGTCGCCGGGAATGTCCTTCACAAGGTCAGCGGGCGTGGTGGTCTTGCCGCTCAGGAGAAGTTCCACCAGAGACATATTACCGAGTTCGCTCACAACCGTACTGTCGTTAGCGCGGATATAAGTGTCCAGAATATAACGCATATCCGCTTCGTAGGGCTTTAGGTCAATGTAGTCGCAGCTTGCAAGACGTACCATTTCCTTGACACGGTTATAATCTGAAATTTCCGTGCGTAGGCTGTCAACTTGCACGTCATCGTATCCGTAATGAGACGCAAGTCTATCACAGCAGGTGGCAAAAGAACGCGATAGGGAGGCGGTCAACACATACAGCAGGTCGCGCCGTCCTGCTGTTTCTTCATCCTCGCCGGAATTGCAGAAGTAATTGATAAAGTCGGTATCCGCTTGCGGAGCACTAACATTTTCAAACAGCTCTATCAATGATGACCGTGCGCCGTCCATCTCCGCCTTCGCTTCATCGTAACTGTTCTTGATGAGCCCTTCGATATCTTCCTTCTCGTACTCCTCGAAAGCACCGGAAGTGTAATCGGCAACGGCAAGTTGAACATTACGGAACAAATCCATATAGTCAACTATATAGCCGTAATCTTTATCTTCGCCATCGGGACGGTTTACGCGACAGATGGCTTGGAAAAGGTCATGGTCACGCATGGACTTATCTATATAAATGTATGTTGCGCTCGGTGCGTCAAAACCCGTAAGCAGCTTATCAACGACAATCAAGAGCTTCAGCTTTCCTGGCTCACCTTTGAACTGCTTCTTAGCATTTGCTTCAAACTCAGTGACCGTTTTTCCGCCCAGCATCCGTTCGTAGACTGTTTTTTTATATTCTTCCTCGCTCTGCATCGATAGGTCGGAGGTCGCCGTTCTTACCGCCTGTGTAGTCGGCTCGTAGGATGTGACCACGGCGCATTTTGTAAAACCGAGCGAGTTGAAGATTTCCCAATATCTGCAGGCTTCGTAAATACTTCCGGAGACGAGCAAGGCGGTGCCACGGTCAGTTTTCAGACGGGGCTTCAAGCTCATATCGAAGATGATATCAGACGCGATTTTTTCAAGACGCTGCTTGGAGCTATACAGTTTATTGATTGACGTCCAGCTTTGTTTTAGCTGAAGTTTTGCGCGGTCGGTCAAGCCGGTCGTTTTGCTATCGAACCACAAATCGACTTTTTCTTTACTGCTCAAATCTTGATCGACATCTCTCGCTTCATAGCGGAGGTCAAGAACAACACCGTCCTCTACGCCCTCATCAAATTTATAGGTGTGTATGTAGGTGCCAAAAGTAACAAGGCTCGTCTTTTTATCGGTTTTGAGCAGAGGTGTGCCTGTGAAGCCGATAAGGACAGCGTCCGGCATCAAGGTACGAACCGCCTCATGAAGCTTGCCGGAATTCGTTCTGTGGCATTCATCGATAAAAGCAATGATATTGCCCTTTGCCTTATAGTCCTTCGGAAGGTTCGCGAGCAGCTCCTTACGGTACTGGTCAATATCCGCCTGTTTTCCTGCATTGTGACCGTATTTGTGTATCAGGGAGCAGACAATTGAATTTTCATTTTTATCCAGTATTGTCCTCAAGTCTGAACAGCTTTTTGACCTGACAACATTTTCCCCCACATCGAAGAACAGACTCTCAATCTGGTCGTCCAACTCCTCGCGGTCAGTGATGATTACGACACGGCTGTCTGGCACATTCTCGATAATCCATTTAGTCAGCCATACCATGATGAGGGATTTGCCGGAACCCTGCGTGTTCCATATGATGCCGCCGTCCTTGTCATGGACTCTCTGTCTCGCGGCGATGTTGGCAAAGTACTGATTGTGCCTTGCAACCTTTTTGATGCCAGCATCGAAAATTACAAAGTCATGGATAAGAGAAAGAAAACGCTCCTTCTGACAGAGAGAAACAATGCCGTTGCGGAGCAAGTTCGGCTCTTTTTCACAGAGAGATTTTATCTCTTCGGAGAGGGTATCCGATGCCTTTACGTCTTCCTTCCATTTTAGATAGCATTTTTCCGGCGTTTCGGTCGTGCCGTAGCGCAAACCTTCGGCTTCGTTTCCGGCAAAGAGAAACTGCTCCGTGGTAAAGAAGCTCTCAATATTTTCCTTTTTCTGATTCGTGAGCATCTGCCGGATACCTTCACCGACGCTGACGCAGGAACGCTTCAGTTCAAACATACCGAGAGCTATGCCGTTAACATATAATACGAGGTCGGGTCGCTTTGTGGTCGTGCGGTCATACCGCAGGACGGTCACTTCCTCCGCTACATAGAAATCGTTATTTCCGACGTCTGCCCAGTCGATATAATGAACCGTATCGCGGTGACCAGCTTCATCTTTTACGCCCTGCAGCCCATAGCGCAGGAGTGAATACACCGCTTTATTCACCTGATACAGCGTATCCGCCTGATTGGAGACCTTACTGCGGAGCTCGACGACGGCTTTGCCGATTTGTTCTTTCTTATAGCCGCGCTTTTTAAGGTTGGCGATCAGCAGCTCTTCCTTGACGGGCGTGTTGTGGCGGTCTTCCAAGTTACCGAGGAAGATATAGCCGAGGTCATCAATGAGCCAATGTTTGACCTTGTTCTGCAATTTTCTTTCAGAATCAACTGACATCGTTATCCTCCTTGTCTCATAAGCCGCACACGCCCGGTGAGCAGATCATCCATTGCTCCGGCTTTGATTTGCAGCATTTTATCTTTTTCTTCTTCCAAAGTTGCTATCTCTGTATCCATTACCATGATAATTTGTGCGATAGCTCTTTGCTCTTCTATATCAATTGGGACATAGACTTCAATTTCCGACAATTTCTTTGGATTAATAGCAGGATAGCTTGTGCCTGTACAGTTATCAAGAACGCAATTTACAAAGCTGTCCTGCCGAATCAACAGAAAGAGATAGTTAGGATCATTGTTTGTTCTTAACTGGGCATAACCAGTAGAAAACACATAATCTCCATCTAAATTAAACAAATAGTTGTTCTTCTGATATGGGCGGACAGTTTGATAAAAGACATCGCCTTTCTGCGCCAACCGTCTTGCTCGTGATGGAGCAGAATGCTTGTTTTCACGCCGTTGCCCAACAAGCGATATACCTTTTACGGACTCCAGGTCCACATACACAAACGAATCAGGTATATCCGTTCGAGGATTAACAGCAGTAAACTTGGATAGTGGCATAGTATTCCACTCATCGCTGAACCCATCCAGTCGCGTCCTGCCGCTTACCAAATCCTCTAAAGCGCCGTCGCGGATAGCCTTTTTCTTTTCGATAAGCTCTGTGAGGTTGGCGATGTGGGTGTCAATGCAGGACAGCGTTTCGGCGATGACTTGCTGCTCGGACAGACCGGGTAGGCACACGACTACCTTTTTTACGACCTCTTTGTTTAGATTCTGCACACCGCTACCAGCGGCATATGATTGATACTGGCTTTGAACAGAATCGGAAGAAAGCAGATAGTAGAGATAATCGTCATCTGCAGTATTTTGAAATTCAAATAATCTCAGCCAACCATCGTGGATACAACCTTCTAATCCTAATATATACGGTCGACCAAAACTCATAGAATTTGATAGTAAAAAATCACCGGGATATACTCTGACTGACTGAGCAGCTCCTGATTCCGTTATCTTTTCTTTGGTAGCCATTATATACTTGCCGTATTTTGGAGCATCCCCAATCTTAATCCAGTTAACACCCGATGCGCTTTCGGTAACATAGTACTCAATTGGACGTGGAGACGCACCTCTTTTAATTTTCAAGAAATTATTGAAACTGTATTCTGTCCAGTCTGTCGGATAAGTTACCATTTGTACCCCATCCTTTCAAGTGCCGCTTTGACAGCTGTCTTGGATGCGGATGTCTTTTTCTCGATTTCCTTCAAAGTCCGTTCGTAACGCTTGGCAATCAATAGTGCCTTGGAAGCAAGAGCGTTCAGCACTTGGTCGACCTGACCGCCGATATCGCCAGACAGACGAACCACCCACTTTTCGTCAAATAGAAGATGTTTGATTTCGTCCACAGTCAACTCGCCGTATTTCTTCTCGACCTTATCATCCAGCTCCTTGTGTAGAGCTTTCAGCTTTTTATTCGCATCATCAAGTAAAGACAGCTTGTCTTGATAAGCGATGAGGGCGGCATATTCGTCGGCATAGATTTCGGGAAGAACCGCGTTTGCCTGTGCATCTTTGAGTGCGGCAGCGATTTTGGATTTGATGAAAGCACCTTTTTTATTCTGCAGTTCATAGGCGGTAAGCGTGGGATTCTGCTTCAGCAGCGCCACGATAGCATCAGTTTCCCCGGCATTAAAGAGCACGGCAATTTTTGCAAGCGCATCCGCATCCTCTGATGTTTTCTTTGCATCAAGCTCCTTGATTCGCTTGATGAGGTTTGCTTTCGGTATGGAATCGCCGGCTTCGTTCAAAACCTCAAGGAGCAGCCCTTCGTCGCCGGATTCCTCCTCGCGCATTTCATCGAGTTCGGACTCAATAAGACCGTACTGTTCTTCAAGGGAGATGATGGCGGCGCATTCGTCCGCAAAATATGTCCGCTCGACGATTGTTCGCGGAATCAGAGCGCCGTCAAAGGACTTCACTTTGGATTTGTCATCCACGGAGATAGTCTCACCGTTTTCATCCTTTGCCTTCTTCTTTGCATACTCATAATCTATTTCACGACCGGCTTCGTAGCCGTTCACCTTGATGGCATACACATCATCCTGGAGCTTTTCATTCCAATAATTTAGAAGGCAATCGTATACATCATATTTGTCCAGCAGTCTGGAATCGTGATATGCGGCAAGTATCTTGTCGGAGATGCTGCGGATTATCACCTTGGGACTTGTGTCGGAAGTAATGCTCAGAAGGATTTCTCGCACTTCATCTCGCCATGAGGAGAAGGTGACGACAAGCTCCTTATCCTTCTCGGCAACAATAGCGGCATCCTGATATATCGTCTCCTCGATATCATCAGAAGCCACAGCCAGTTTGTAAATGCTGTGTTCCGCATCCAGAGCGGAGAACAATACACTCTTGAGTTCGGGTGCCACTGTCCACAGCTTTTCAAGCGAGTTGATATCCGTTTTCGGTATACCACCGTTTAAATGCGCGGCAATATTCTGTGGGAGTGTGTCATCAATTTTCGGAATATAGCGAGGAATGTTCAGGTTGCCGTCATTCTCTTTGAGAATTGAGTCATAGGTAACGAAGCGGGAATAACCGTCTTCTAATATTTTCCCGTTGAAGTAGCGGACGATTTTCTCAATATCCTGCTCACGCAGACGGTTTTTGCTTCCGTCCTTTTTGTAGCCGCTGCTGGCGTCAATCATAAAAATGCCGGTTCTGCTTTCGGCGTTTTCTTTATCGATGATGACGATGCAGGCCGGAATACCGGTGCCGTAGAAGAGGTTGGCGGGTAGGCTTACGATACCTTTGATCCACTTCTTTGCGAGGATCTGCTTGCGGATAGTTTCCTCGGCGTTACCTCTAAACAGTACGCCGTGCGGCATAACAATGCCCGCTTTACCGGTCAGACTCAACGATTTCAGAACATGGAGAAACCATGCATAATCGCCGTTCTTTTCCGGCGGAATTCCATAGTCGTCGAATCTCTTGTATTTGTCATTTGAGGGCTTGATTCCGTCTGTCCATGCTTTATCGGAAAACGGCGGATTCATTACAATAAAGTCAAATTTTTTCAGTTCGCCGAACTCATCCAGATACTGTGGGCTTGACAGTGTGTTCCCGCTTTTAATCTCCCCGGTTCCTTTGTTATGTAGAATGAAGTTCATTTTTGCAAGACCGGCGGTGTCGGGGTATTTTTCCTGTCCGAAAATCGTGACGATGGAAGTACCGCTTTCATCCACGGGTGCTTCATCCGCAGCGCGGATTAGCAAGCTTCCGCTTCCTGCCGCAGGGTCGTACAGCGTCCACTTTTTTGTAACATCATTCTTGATGCTGCCGATGCCGATAAGCCGAGCGATAATGCGGGAAACTTCACTTGGCGTATAGAACTGTCCCTTACTCTTGCCGGATTCCTGTGCAAACTTCATCATGAAGTATTCGTAAGCGTCACCGATGATGTCGTCGCCGCTTGCCCGGTTACTCTTGAAGTCGATAGCAGGGTTTTGGAACACGGCAATAAGCCCGGAAACCTTATCAACCAGTTCCTTGCCGGAGCCGAGCTCGTCCGGGTTATTGAAGCTCACGTCGGGCAGTGATCCCTGTAGCCTGTTGTCTTCCAAAAACTTCTGTATTATTTTATCGACTCTCTCACCGACATCACTCTTGCCTTTTGACGCAATGAGGTCGTCAAAGGAACCGCCCGGATTGACGGTAAACTCGGCGAACCTGCGCCCCTTATATCTGTCAGACACATATTTGAAAAACAAAAGGACAAGTACATAGTCCTTGTAACGTGACGGCTCGACACCGCCCCTTAATTTATTGCAAGCTTCCCATAACAGGGAGTACAATTCTGATTTTTTCACTGCCATATTCCTCTTTTTTCTCCATTCTCATTTATGCAATGTACATTTATATAGAATTCTATGGGAACTTTACTCCATAGCGCTTTTGCCGCTTTTGACCCAAGCATCAAGCTCGGACACTTTGAACTTCCACTGTTTTCCTATCTTGTGGGCGGGTATTCCTTTATCTTTTCTAATCCAGTCTCTTACGGTAACGGACTTCACGCCTAAGTAAGTAGCTGCTTCATCAATATTTATCCACTTGTCATTGATAATCTCGCTCATTTTTTCACCTCGTCATGTTTCTGGTGTTATACAAACCCATTAGAAAGTATATCACAGAATCTGTGACTTTTCAAGCGGTTTGATGTTATTTGATGATACTTGTTTATGCTTTAGACGTAGCAGTAAATCGAACGGCTCTAAATAGTTTTACTTGTTCCCGTTTGCCGAGTGAACACAGTGTTCAAATTTGTTTTTCCCCGTTTGTAGGGTGAACACCCTACGAGTACCCGTTTGTTGAGTGCGGGGCAATGTCCGCCTTGCCGATCTGCAGGCGGGTATTTCCATCCGCACTCGGCAAACGGTAGAAAATAAAAAAACCGTCAAAAAGCCTTGAAATCAAGACCTTTTGACGGCGGGTGTGTGCAAAATAAGAACGCTAACGTTGACACTCTTCGTATCAATATTAGCGTTCTTATATGGCGGAGAAGGAGGGATTTGAACCCTCGCGCCGGTTACCCGACCTACACCCTTAGCAGGGGCGCCTCTTCACCACTTGAGTACTTCTCCGGGTGAAAAAGGAAACGATATAAAAAAGCGGGGGAGCGGCGTATGGCGGAGAGAGAGGGATTCGAACCCCCGGCCCCTTGCGGAGTCACCAGTTTTCAAGACTGGCTCCATAAACCACTCGGACATCTCTCCGTACAGCGGAGGACTTTATTGGGGACGAACGTTATTGTACCATAGGGGATGGCTTTTGTCAAGAGGAACAGGTCAATTTCTGTATTGAAATATCTGTAGGTTTGTCAATGATAAGTTACAGAAGAGGGAATCTGCCCATGTTGTCCCGGACGCTGCTGGGCCCGATCGCTCTGAGGACGAGGTAAGTGGTACCGCATGGTCTGTGTTATGGTATTCATTGCGAATAGGGCGGCGAATGCCTTTCTGTTATGTCTTTAGCCACTCAACCTTAACACAGGCCATGCTAATTCGCTACTTTTTTATCTTTTATCACACAGTATTGTATCACCTACAGGAAACCGCGCCGTACCGCAGCGTCCACGCTTGCAGACGCAGCCTGTCGGAAAGGTAGTCGTCCCGCAGCGCGGCGGTATGCACCCATGTGCCGCGCAGCGAAAACCGCTCGAGGGAGGGGAAGGCGGCAAGGCTATTAAGCTGAGGACAGGGCTGCAGCGTAACGGAATCGGCGCCACGGGACAACACATCAAGCGCCGCATAGAGAAAATCGGCGGGGCCGAGGCTTGTATCACCGACCGGGATGCGTTCCGGCAGGAATCGAGACACGTCCATGTAGCGTGCGGCGGCGCGCAAAGCGTCGGCCGTTACCGTAACGGGCTCGGAGATTCCGACGGGCGCGGAAAGAAAGCCGTAGACATGCGCCGGCAGATATTCGGTGCTGCCGCCGAGGAAGGTGACACAGGCGAGAAAGATATCCGCGACGGAGAGCGACTGCGGTACGGTGACGGGCGCAAGTGCCCGACGCAGTGCGTCATATAGGACGGGGATGTCGCCGGGCGTCACGGGGCGCCGGGGCGGTTCGGATGCGCGAAGGGCAGGTAGGTCGGTGATACGGAAGCGCTCGTCCGCGCGAATACGGCGGATAAGGGTACGGAAGCCGTTAAAATAAGCGCGGGTCTGGGCGGGGTCGCGGGGTTTGCACGGTTCCCACTCGCCCCACGGATGCCTGTTTTCGCCGTGATAGTTCACGCCGTCCCAGAACTGGCTAAAATAGGCCATATTCGGGTGGGTATAGACAATCACGCGCTCCTGCGCGGCGAAATCGTCGAGAATTGCGTCCAGATCGGGCGGCGTATCGGCGCAGAAGATCTCCTCGACCGCGCGGGTATAGGCGATCTGGCGGAGGTTGCAGTAGTAGAGGTCGCGGTTTTTATCGTCGGTGACGACGGTATCACAGTAGAAAGGGATGCCGAGATTGGCGTAAAGATACATCGCGGCGTAGCTCTTGCTGTCGCCGGGCGGGACGGCAAAAAGAAGTTCCCGATGCCCGGTGACGCCGCGGATAAGGCCTAAAGCTTCACATTCGGACTTTGCGGCGGTAAGGTAGCTTTGATCGAAGCTTTCGAAGTCGGTCTGCTCGCAGATATCCGGATGCAGGCTGTGCCCGTAGGTATGGGTTCCGACCTCATGGGGAGAGAGGGCGTCGAGGACATCGCGGCGGCCCCACGCCTGAAGCTGGAAAGCGAGCAGCCCCACAAGGGCGAAATGCCCGCGTACGCCTTCCTCGGTGCAGATACGGGCAAGCTCGAGGATAGCGTCGGCGGAGCGGTTGGAGGTAAAATCCTCTGTATCGAAGAAAAACAGTACTTCTGTCGGATGCGGCATAGAGAATACGCCTCATTTCATCAAAAAATCGGAACGATAGGATAAGAGAGGGCAATCATAACCGCGCGCGTGCATGGAGGAAAGCTTTATCGCAATAAGGTTTGTATCTACGCCGAGAAGCTGCACAAGCTGCTCCGGACCAAGCTCGGCGTTTGACAGCAGGTCATCGTCATCGATCAGGAGGGCCGCGGCGAAGAGGTTTGCCTCATATTCGGTGCGGTCGCCGCCGCTCCATACGGCAAACTCATGCAGCGCGTGATTGAGCGCCAGCTCACGATGGCAGCGGTCATGCCCCAATTCATGGGCACAGACGATGCGGCGGACGGATGGGGGAAGGCTCGGATTGATAACGATATAGCGCTCGCCATTTAAGCATAGGTACATTCCCTTAAGGGAACCCAGCTCCTTGTAGCGTATTGTCGCACCTGTCTGCCGGGCAACGGAAAACGGGTTGCGTGTGCCGCACGCCGCGATCAGGGCGGAGGCTTCTTCCTCAATCATCTCGCGTCGCATGGACGTTAAACGCCCTCGACAGGGGCTTTTTCCGGGAGAGTCAGCTTTGGGGCCTTCTCACGGGATTCCCAGTACAGCTCATTGATCGCTCGCATCGCATAGTCGCGATCCTCATCGCTTAAACGGCCGCCCGCGAACAGACCCGAAACGTCGTCCAACAGCTTACGTACCTCCCCAGCGGCCTTCGGACCGCCCTTTTCCCGCGCTTCTTTCACATATACATCGTCGTCGTTCATCAAATAGTCCACCGTAACATCAAACAACGTCGCAATCCTTGCAAGTACCTCCGTTTGTTTGGGTAAGCATTTCCCCTGCTCGTAGTTGATCAGCGTTCTGCTCGTCAGACGCAGTGATGCGGCAAGCTCCGCCTGTGTCAACCTCTTCGACTGACGTAACGTGCGCAGTTTTTCTCCGAAACGCATAGTGTATCTCCTTTCTATCGATAAAAAGAAACATTATTCACATAAATAACCCGATACAGAAAAAATATTCCCATATCATAGGAAAAATAAGAAACAAAATTCATTATTAGTATATACGATAATCCGGTTTTGTCAAGGGGAAACCCATGTGGAACGTAAAATTAATATGGTTACACGACGGATACGGTCGCTCTGCATGCGGAGTGCCCAATAAAAAAGCCGCCATCCGATCGGGACGACAGCTCGGTCTATATTCGGCATAAAAATTGCGGGAAATTGCGGACTGCCCCGAACGCATCCTTGGTGGCGTTAATTCCCGACTGCGCGGACGACAGTGATGCCGGCGCGCATCAGGAGGGTGACTTCCTCATCCGAGGCGAACAGATCGGTCACGACGCGGGAAACCTTGTCCATGGAGGCGTAGGCAATCATGGAGCGGCGGCGGAGCTTTTGCGCGTCGCAGAGGACGATGGTTTCCTCCGCATGCTCGACGGCAAGCTGATTTAAGCGCGCGGTTTCGAAATCGGTGGTCATGAAAGACTGTCCCGGCAGGACGCCGTCGGTGCCGAGGAAGGCGCGGGTATAGCCAAGCGAGGACAGGGCGTTCTCGGCGAGAAAGCCGCAGAAATCCTGCCGGTTCGGCCGGTAGCGGCCGCCGATTAAAGTGACCTGCGTATGGGGGGAAAGCGCTTCGAGGTTTGCAAGTGAGTTTGTAAAGATGCTGACATGCAGGTTTTCCGACTCGATACGGGAGGCCAGCGCGCGGCAAAAGGCGTGCAGCGTCGTACCGGAGTCGCAGTATAGCACGTCTCCCTCCTCCACCAGCGTACAGGCGGCGCGGGCGATGGATTCCTTTTCCCGTGCGGCGGTCGCCGCCGTCCATTCGAAGCAGTATTCGCTCATAAAGTCGCGCACCAGCCGGATGCCGCCATGGACGCGAATGGCGCGGTGCTCGGCTTCCAGCTCGTCGAACAACCGCCGCGCCGTGGACTCCGATACGCCAAGGAGCGTCATCGCATCTGAAAGCTCCAGACGGCTGCGTTCGATTAACGCTTCATAAAGCTGCTTTTTCCGTTCTTCGCGCCCCATGGTATCACCTCCCACCTGTGATCATTTTATTATACCTTTTTATAACAGGGTTTGTCAAGATGAAAAAATGACAGAAACGATCAAAATAACACTTGACTTATGACAAAAACAGTCATATAATCAAAGCAGACTCCCGCTTAAAGGAGCCCGAGGGAGCGTTGAAAGGAGAAGGAAGCTATATGCGCAAGCTGAAGGTTGGCGTTTTCGGTGCGTCCAGGGGACGTACGATGATCGGGGTGCTTTTGGACCACCCGGACGCGGAGCTTGTCGCTGTTTGCGATAAGTATGAGCCGCTTTTACAGGAAGTTGGTCAAAATGCCGAGGAAAAGGGCTTAAAAATCGCATTATACACGGATTTTGAGGAGTTTTTCAAGCACGATATGGACGCTGTGGTGCTGGCAAACTACGCGACCGAGCATTCGACCTACGGCGTACGCCTGCTGCGTTCGGGACGGCATATCATGACGGAGGTGCTGCCTTGTGAGACACCCGCCCAGGGTGTGGAGCTCGCGGAAGCCGTTGAGGAGACGGGGCTCACCTATGCCTATGCGGAAAACTACTGCTACATGGACCGCACCTTCGAGATGTGGAGACGCTATCAAAACGGCGACATCGGCCGCGTGACCTACGGCGAGGGCGAGTACATCCATGACTGCTCGGCGATCTGGCCAAGGATTACTTACGGCGACCGCAACCATTGGCGTAACATGGTGCATCCGTTCTTTTACAACACGCACAGCCTCGGGCCGTTGCTTACGATGACGGGCGAGCGTCCGGCGAAGGTGACCGGTATCATGACGCGTTTTGACCCGGCTTATTATTTGAAGGGGCTCTCCATGATGACCGCCGGCATCGAGATGGTGACGACGAAGTCTGGCGCGGTCTTCAAGAGTATCCATGGCGGCTTAAAGCGCGAGCCGGGCAGCATTAATTATGAACTGTACGGCGATCGCGGCTGCATGGAGACGCAGCGCTTCGGCGATCCGTACTTGAATGTCTACCGGGAAGGGGACAAGGCCTGTAAGGGCAACCTCGAGAGCTACTTCCCGCAGAAGTTCGTGGACGTGGAGCTTGCGTCGACGGTTGCGTCACACGGTGGCTCGGACTTTTACGCGACGCACTTCTTTATCCAGAAAATCCTCGGCCGGGAGAGCGGCCGGTGGAGCATCGACGTTTATCAGGCGCTGGACATGGGGCTGTGCGGACTGCTCGCGCATCGTTCGGCGCTGGCGGGCGGCATTCCGATGGAAGTTCCGGACTTCCGCGACCCTGTGCAGCGTGAACCATACCGTAACGATCACGCCTGCACGACGCCGTCCGTCGCGGGAGATCAGCTCCTGCCGCGTCTGCCGATACCCGAAGGGTTCCCGGAGGTGCCGCAGGAAGCGTATGATCAGATTCGCGAACTTTGGAAAGCCGGCAAGGATTTCGAAAACTGATTCAAAATAAAAAACGCGGAACGTCCTCCTATCAGACGTTCCGCGTTTTTCTTAAACTTTACAGCACGTGACCCGCGCGATCCTTCGCCCAGACCTTTTTAGGGTCGAAGGAAGCCTTCATCGCGCCGATACCGCGTTCGGCGAGGCACGCGACGCAAGCCCGGGTGCAGGAGGCTGCCATGCGGTCCGGCTCCCCCTTCGGATGCAAACGGTTCGGGCCGCCGCCGTTCGGGCAGGATTTGCAGAGCGTGTTGTCATAGGCGCCGACAGAGAAGGGTTTGCCGCAGATTTCGCGCGTCTCGGGCTTTGAGAGGTCGAGCGCGTGCAAGGGGCAGGCCGCGGCGCAGGCACCGCATCGGTCGCATAACGGAGTGCCGTCGTAAAGCGGATCGGACTCGAGCGGCAGATCGGTAATGATCATCTGAAAGCGGACGCGGGGGCCTAAATCGGGAGTCAGGACAGTGCCACTGAGGGCGATTTCCCCGAGTCCGCAAGCGACGGCGGCGTAGTCAAAATCTGGGGTGACGTTCGGCGCGGGAAGCCCCGGCTCGACGGAGACGCCCATGTTGTTGATGGCGGCGGGATTTGGGAAGACAGGGCAGGCTTCGTAGCCAGCGTCCTCGATGAAGCGGACAAGATCGTAGCAGGAGGCTGCGACGAACTGATCATCGAGCATCCGGGAGCCGAAGTAGCCGTAGGGAGCGAAGGTGGTGCCCTCCGCAGCACCCCGTAGGGTGCCGCGCGGAATACGGCGGCCAAGCAAGATCACAGAGGTACCGTCAGGGAAGATGGAAAGCGGGCTGCGTTCGGGCGGGAGTGCTTCAAAGCGTTCCCGGGCGGCAAAGCCGATGACGTCGATGTGCAGCGCGCGGGCTTTTTCACGGATTTGTTCCTTTTCAAGCATTCTTGCCATCCTCCTTTGCGGTGGTTTGGTGTTTGTAGCCGGCGGCGTGGCGGTATTCGTTTTGGCGGAGGGCGGGATCCTTGCGGTCGAGTCCCTGTTCACGCCACGGGTTGATCGCGCCGACCTTTTGGGGCTGTTTTACGCCGATAAGCCAGAGCTTGCGCTTGATGAGCGGGTTGACAAACAGGTTACGGATAGCTTTGCGGCGTTCAAGGCCGTCGGCGCAGGCGCAGATGCAGCCGCGCGCGCCGCAGATGGCGAAATAACCGACGTGGCTGGTGATATAGCCGTAATAATGGATGAGATAATCGTCCGGACGGTCGTAGATGCCGCCCCAGTGCTTGTTGACGATGGCATGTGTGAGACGGTAAGCCTCCTCCTCGGTGACGTTACTTTTGGTGACGTCGTATTCGAGGTTGGGCATATCCTTCTTGAGGAAGGGGGAGATGCGGTTGTTGAGGCCGTGATGGGTCAGTGTGCAGCGTCCCATATCGACGTCGCCCCAATAGACATCCTCCTCGCCGAGCTTGATGTGGATGGTGTTTTGCAGTTTGTCGATCGGCGGAATCGCGTTGCCGGGACACTCGCGGACACAGCGGCCGCAGTGGTTGCAGATCGTGCCGGTGGGGATGATGGGGTCCGGTTCGAGGACGGCGTCGGTCATAATCATGCCCAGACGCACGCGGGGACCGAATTCGGGGGTTAGAAAGACCTTCGAGTAGCCCATCTCGCCAAGCCCCGCGCCCATACCCATGATACGCACGCTCATCGCGACGTTCGGCATACGGCCCGGGACGAGCGGTTCGTCGTCGCCCATGCGCTCGCAGACGGCGGGGTAATGGGGGATCGCCTCCGCGCCGCAATCCTCGATGAAGCAGGACAGGGCGTAGGTCAGACGGGGACGGAAGAGCGTGTTCAGGCGGTTATAGGAGTAGAAGGTATAGTTATGCCAGTGCGTGCCGGTCAGGATGCCGCGATAAGTGCCGCGCGGGATGCGCATGGCGAGCATGATGATCGATTTGCATTCGGGGAAGTAGTTTAAAGGGTTCATCAGCGGCGGCGCGTCACGGTAGCGGTCGATCGAGCCGATGGCGATGCAGTCGATACCCAGCTCACGGGCTTTCGCTTTGACCATTTCGGAAGTCAGCTTCATGCAAAATTCCCCCTCCCTTACGCTTTGTCCGCCGGAACGGGCGGCAGGATATCGTTGTACTCATTTTTGCGCCAGACTTCGCGCTGACGGAACCGGAGATCGAACTTGTTCTCCAGCACATCGGCATCCTCGAGCGCCGCAACACAGGTGCGGTTGCAGACGGCCGCCAGACGGTCGACGCCCTGCACTGTCTCGCGGACGGCGTCGCGCATGACGGTATGGAGATACTGCATCGTCACCGCGCCGTTTTTACAGTCGGCGCAGGCTTTGAGATTGCACTCGTAAACCGGCATCGTCTTCCCGGCGACGGTGATATCGTATGTAGACATACCCATCGCGTGCACCGGGCAAATCGCGGCACAGCGGCCGCAGCGGGTACACACAGATTTCTCGCACAGCGGGTCGGAAGAACATTCGGCGTCGGTCAGGATGATCGCAAAGCGCTGGCGTGGGCCGAAGCGGGGGGTTAAGACTTCGCCGGACAGCCCGAACTCGCCGAGTCCCGCGGCGACGGCGGCGTAACCGAAGTCGGGATCGCACGAATCGGAGACGCCCGCGATACCGGGATGCAGGCCGGGGATGAGGGGCATGGCCTCATAGCCCATACGCTCAATCTCCTGCGTGACGGTATACAGCGTGTCTGTCAGGAACTCGTTTGCGAGCCACCCCTGTCCGAACGAGCCATAATCGCCGAAGTTGACGCCTTCCTCCACGCCGCGCAGACTACCCCGCGTGACGCGGCGGCCGACGACGACAGCCGTACGCGCTTCGGGGAACAACGTGAAGGGATTCGTGGCAGCGGGGAGTGTGTCGAACCGGTCGCGTGCCGCAAAACCGATAAAATCGGCAAGCGCTTCCGATGCCACCGCACGTACGGCTTCCTTGAAACCTTCCATAAGAATCCTCCTTGACAAAAAATTCATTGATAGTGAATTAAGATAAATATAATTCGCCAATACGGAATGCATTTTTGAGTATAGCATAGGACCGTGAAAAAGTCAAGGAGATATAACGGAAATCGCTTGATAATATTCTGACGTTATGGCTTGTCATCAAAGGGATCTACGCCGTAAAGCGCTCGGACAAAAGCGGTGAGCGTATCGCGTCTGAACCTGTAGAAGGCGGACTTTTCAACACAAAGGGATTCCATGATAGATGTTACGGGGGTACGAAAAACGTACAAATGTTCTAGTAAAAAACGCTGGCGATCCGTGAGCGAATCCATCGCACGTCTGAAGCGTCCGAGGCGGGAGCGCCGGAGCATGATCTCCTTGACAGCGCGATCTTTTTGCTTTATGAGTTTATTTCGTTCACTTTCGTTGGTATCCAATGACATCTTGATGTCAATTTCACGCAGTTCGTCCTCTTTGTTCAATAAGGCGCTGGTGAGTCCGGTGCAATACCGAAGTTCGTCAAGCGCTTTTTCACATAATTCGTTCTTCTGGATCATTTTTATCACCCCGCCCGATACGAAACATTTGTTCTTATATGCAGTATACCATTTTACGGTAAAAAAGTCAAGCACCATTTCCGAAGAAAATGGTGCAAATAAGCGCTATATTCAGGATTTAGTCGACATAATCCATTCGGACAGACTCAAATTTCGAACCTGTGTGTTTTATAAAAGTGAGCAAGCTGTCAAGAAGGGGGGATACATCGGCGGAGCAGTCAAGAAGCAGGGAGATGCGCGTTTGGCCTTCGGAGGAAAGCCTGTCGAGGGCATAGCCGAGGGCAAGCGCGCTGTCGGGAGTCCAGGAGAAAGCGGGGAGGATATAACCTTCGGATAGGAGCGCGTCATCGGGACTGGCGCAATACAGGATATGGGTTTTCTGGCGGAGGATGCGGAAAATGCGGTCGTTGACCGCTGAAGCTTCCCCAAGCCGGGTATCGGTATCCTCGGCGGAGGAGAGGACGCCGATGGCATGTCCCGCGACGTAGATGGACGTCAGCGAATCGACGTCGATGGCTGCATCGACGAAGAAACGGGCTGTGACACGATTGGCTTCCAGCCAGTCAAGCAGATAGGGGAGTGCGGCAGTGTCCCGGACAGCGAAGGAGAGATCGATATACGACGTTGGGCGCAAGGAGGTTGTCGTGTCGACAGGGAGGGCGGTTCCGGTAGCGACGGTAGAAGTGGCCAAAGTTGTCGCTTCGGAGGAGGCTAAAGAGGAGGCGGTATCCCCGGCGAGGAGAGCCGCGAGCATGGACTCCATCTTAGCGGAGAACTGACCGGCAAGGAAGGCGTCGGGATAGGTGGCGCGGGCGTCGCTCAGGCGTACGATGGAGGCGTCGCTGAGAAGGTAGAAAGAGAGACCGAAGTAATTGGCGGTGAATTCGGCGGGGATAAAGACCTGCCCCTTCGAGAGGATGGCGGCCTGACGGATTTCATTTTGATTGCGATCGTAAGCGATGCCGCGCTGCAGGTCGAATTTGACGAGCTTTGCGGAGGTTGACAGGAAAAGCACCTGATCGGCAGCGCTGTAGGAGCTTTTGACGTCAAAATATGTCACGAACAGTGAGTAGGGAACGTAGATTCGCCCGTCGCGCATGATGGGCATGGTTGAATAGGAGAGATCGAGCATGGCGTCGTTGACGACGGTGTAGTAGACGGTATCGCCGTTATAAGTCGCGGCACTCGCCCGGGGACTTGCGGCGAGGACGCAGATCAGGATAATGACGCAGAGGATGGAGATGACTTTCAACTGTTTCAAGAAAGAATGCACCGCCCTTCTTAGGGTAGAAAAAAGGGGACGGAGAGCCGCCCCCCTTGTTATAGAAAGGATTACGCTTCCGGGAGACTCGCAGCGGCGACGGACTGGCCGACACGGCGGGAGTTTTCATCCGGAAGATGAAGCTGGAGCTTGTCCGCAATTTCCGGATAGTCTTCCTGGAGGATACGCCGCGCTTCGGCGAGGATGATATTGCCGCCTTCACCGGAAACAACGCGGCCCATCAGGAGGACATGCTTCATATCGTAGAACTCGTTATAAAGCGCGAGACCGTTCGCGAGATAGCAGCCGATAGACTCGTAGATGCCGCGCGCTCTCGCATCGTTTTCAAGCATGAGCTTCTGGACAGCCTTGAGCTTTTCGGCGGGCGTCGCGTCGGGGGTAAGCTCCACACCGGCGGCAGGGGCGAGCTTGATGGCGCAGTCCTGGGAGAAGTACTTGACGCCGCAGCCGTAGTCACCGGACCATTCATCGACCATCGCGTCCGGGTTTAAGTCGACCGGGACGAAAGCAAGCTCGTTGAGCCAGCCTGTGATGTTGCCCTGCGCGTCGACGTAGCCGCCGGCCTCGGAGGTGCCCATCGCGATACCGAGTACGCGGTTGTCGTCGAGATCCATCGCACCGGCGAGCGCGGTGACGTCGCCGTCGTTGGCGACCTCGAGCGGGACGTCCCCGATTTCCTTCGCCGCGCGGATATAGATATCCTTGACCTTGGCGTCGAACTCGTCGCGCGGGACTTTCAGGAAGAGGGAGGCGACCATCGTGCGGTTGGCGACGTAGATGCCGGCGGAGGAAACGCCGATCGCATCGACGCGCGGCATCTTTTCGGCGGCGGACTTGAATGCGGAGAGGATGCCTTGGTAATGATATTCAGGGTCGGCGGTGGTCTTCGGATGCCAGACGACTTCCTCGGAGAAGATAGCCTCTCCATTGACCACGGCGCTGACCTTGCGATCGGAGCCGCCGGCGTCGAAGCCGATACGGCAGCCGTTCAAGTGGCGGCCGACGGTTTTCGTCAGCTCATGCGCGGCGGGCGCTTCGTCGTATTTGGCGGATTTTACCTCGAACTTATGCTCATAGACCTTCGCCATGAAATCGGCGTCGAATGCGCGCAGGCCGCCGGGGGCATACTGTTCCTTGATATACTTCGAAAGCGTGGGCGCGCCGCAAACGGTGAAGCGGAAGCCGCCGCGCATCCAGAGCAGCGCCTTGCACAGACGCTCGAGATAGAGCCGGTCGATATCGCCATGTTGGCAGTCACCGAAGACGACGGTTTCGTAGACGCTGATCTGACCGTTTTCGCGCTCGAGAGCTATCTTTACGGGCTTCTTCTTAGCAAAGCCGTTTACCGCGGCACGATAGGCCTGCATAAAACGGGCAAACGGGATAAAATCAGGGTCATATTTCGGGATGTTTCGGACGGTAACGTCCAATCCCTGGAAATTCATGGGAACACACCTCACATCCAAAATTATATAGCATATTATATCACGGAATCGCTCGGAATGCAAAGGGTATATTAAATTTTCCCTAAAAAACGCGGAGATGCATCTTGAAAAAGCGGGTATGCTTTGATATAATAATAAGGACCGACTAAAAATGGTCGAATGTCAAGAAGGGAGACGAAAAAGGGACGTGCCTTTTTACGATTATCGATGCAACCGGTGTGAGACGACGTTCAACGTGCTGGCAACGGTAGAGGAAATGGAGAAAAAGCTGATCCCATGTCCGGGATGCGGCAGCAAGGACTTAACACGCGTTTACGAGCGGGCGAAGGTGACTTTGATGAGTCGGAAAGCCTGTGAGGAGGAGCGGAGCGCATGCTGCTGCTGTAATAAGAACTGCCCGAATGCCGGTTCCCCGCAATCGGGGGCGAAGGAGGGATAAGAGTGGCAATGGAAGCGATCCGCGAGGTAGCGAAGGCGGAAGCGGACGCGGCGGAAGCGGTGGCGCAAGGAAAAGAGCGCGCGCGGCGATTGGTATCGATGGCGCATGCGGATGTGCAGAAACTGCTGGAACAGCGCGCACAGGAGGCTGACACGGATTATGCGGCCTATCTCGCGCAAGCCCAGAAGGATGCCGATAAGCTTGCGCATGACGCGGCGCGTTATGCGGCGTCGGAGGCTGACATGATGCGTAAAGGCGCCGAGAAGCATGTTGAGGAAGCGGCGGCGCGTATTGCGGAAAGGATTGTGAGCGGCGCATGGCAATTATAAGTATGATGCGCCTGCGGGCGATCGCACCGCGTTCTCAGATACGCAAGCTGATGCGTTCACTCGCCTGTCTTTCCTGCGTGGAGCTTGAACGGCCCAAGACGGATGTGCAGGGCTTTGGTGTGATGGCGACGGAGCTTGGAGAAGTCCGCGAGCGACGCGCGATGGTGGATGCGGCGGTCGACGAACTGTCACGGCGGTATCCGATGAAAAAACCGTTCTTGATGCCGAAGCCGGAGGCCACGGAGGAGGAGCTGACCGACGCGGACTATACGCAGGCGTACGAAGCGGCGGAGAGAATCGACGAGATACTGTCCGAGCTGCGTTCGCTCGACGCGGAGGATGTCGCGGCACGAGAGGCCAAAGAGTCGCTGGAGCCATGGCGTTCGGCGGAGCTTGCCTTATCGTACGAGGGTACGGCGCACATGTCAGCGGAACGCATTACGCTGCCGGCGGTTGTGACGATCAAAGAGGTCGACGAAGCGCTGGAAGCCCAGCAGGCCGCGGCGGCCGTGATGCTCGCGGGCGAAGGGGAGGAGCTGCGGTATGCGTGGCTGCTCGTCTATCGCCGCGATGAGGAAAGAGCATGGAGCGTGCTAAAACGGTTCGGTACGCTCAGAGCGCCGTCCTCGCCATATGGAGAGACGCCGGCGGTGGCCTTGGGCGCTATCGACACGGAAACGAAAGCGCGTGAGAAGCGAAGGGAGAAGCTGAACGCGGAGCTCTCCGCGATAGCAGGCCAGCGGGAGAACCTTCAGCGCGCATCGGACGCACTGTCGATGGAGATCACGCGGGAGGAGCTTGCGGGACAGCTCTTACAGTCGCGGCGCTGCGCGGCGCTGGAGGGCTGGATTCCGAAGGAAAAAACAAGCGAAGTGGAAGCCGCTCTGCGGGACGCGGGGTGCGCGTATGAGATCACGGAGCCGGGGGCAGAGGACGAACCGCCGGTTGCGTTTAAATGCAACAAGTTCATACAGCCCTTTACCTTTATCACGGAGCTGTACGGCATGCCGGCATATAACAGCCTGATCGATCCAAACCCGGTGATGGCGCCGTTTTTCCTGCTGTTCTTCGGCATGATGATGGGCGACGTCGGCTACGGGCTGCTCGTGACGCTAGCCTGCGCGGTCGTCCTTCGGAAAATGAATCCGAAGGGCTTTTTCGGCGCGTTGATGAAGGTGATGTTCTGGTCCGGCATTTCGATGATACTCTGGGGTGTACTGTTCGGTTCCTATTTTGGCGACGTGGTGGCGCAGGCGTCAAGCGGCTTCTTCGGTCATAGAGTCGTGATACCGGCGCTCTTAATGGATCCGCTGTCACAGCCGTTAAATGTACTGATCCTGTCGTTTGCGCTGGGACTTGTGCATATCGTGACCGGTATGGGCGTTTCCGCGTGGCGACAGATCAAAAGAGGACAGTGGTTCGACGCGGTATGCGACGTAGGCTTCTGGTACTGTATTTTCGGCGGACTGATCGCCATGGTACTGGGAGCGGACTTCGGCAAGTACCTTGCGCTCGGCGGCGTAGCGGGCATCATCATTTTTGGAGGACGGCATTCTCCGACATTTTTCGGCAAGATGGTCGGCGGCCTCCCGAAGCTGTACAATGTAACAAGCTATTTATCGGACGTCCTGTCGTATTCGCGTCTTTTAGCGTTAGGGCTCGCGACGTCGATTGTCGCGAGTGTGTTCAACATTTTAGGAACGCTCGGTTCCGGCGTATTCGGCGTGATTCTGTTTTTAATTATCTTCCCGATCGGGCATGCGTTTAACCTTGCGATCAACATTTTAGGCGCGTTTGTGCATTCGCTGAGACTGCAGTATATTGAATTCTTCGGCAAATTCTATGAAGGCGGCGGGCGTCCGTTCACGCCGGCGGTCTATCGGACGAAGAATTACCAATTAAAATAATCGGAGGACAATAGAAATGAGTATCTTTTTAAACGGAACCTTTCTTGCGGTATTAGGCGCGGTTTTATCGACGGGCATCGCCGGCATGGGCAGCGCGAAGGGCGTTGGCATGGTCGGCGAAGCAGCGTCCGGCGTGGTTTCGGAGGATCCGTCGAAGTTCTCGCAGACTCTGATTCTTGAAGCGATTCCCGGTACGCAGGGTATTTACGGACTCCTGATCGGTTTCCTGATCGTCATGAAAACAGGCATCATCAGCGGCAATCCTGTCGACGTCCCGACGGTTTCCGGACTGTGGCTGCTGCTGGCGGGTCTGCTGATGGGTGTTGTCGGCTACTTTTCCGCGATCAAGCAAGCGCGCGTTTCCTGCGGCGCCGTCGCGTTGGTTGCCAAGCGTCCGGAGGAGCTGGTCAAGGGTGTCGTTTACGCAGTCATGGTGGAAACCTATGCGGTTCTCGCGCTGCTCGTCTCCTTCCTGATCTACAACGGCGTCCCTGTGGTATAAGCAAAGACTCCCGAGAGGTAAAAAAGTATCATGAAAAGGGGGTTAGCCTTTTGCAGGGGATCGACAGAATTATCGCTCGCATTGCCGAGGAAGCGGCGGACGAGATAAAGCGCCAGGAAGAAAATGCCAGGAAGCAGGCGGAGGAAATCCGCAATAAAGGAAAGACCGAAGCTGACGCGGCGTATCAAGTCCGTATGAAGGACGCACAGGCCGCGGCGGAGGAGGTAAAGCGCCGTACCTTGAGCATGGCTCGACTTTCGGCGCAGAAGACGGCGCTTGCTACGAAGCAGGCGGTGATCGCACAGGCGTTCGACCATGCCAGGGAGCAGCTTGCCGCGATGCAGGGTGCGCCGTACGAATCGTATCTTATATCGTTGATTGAGCGCAATGCCGAAGGCGGGGAAACGGTCTGCTTTTCCGCGAAGGACGAGAAGATCTGCGATAAAATCGTGAAAGCGGCGAATGAGCGGCTGGCGAAGAAAGGGATTACGCCGGTGATAAACGGAGGCGTGGATCCGAAGGTGCCGGATGGCATCATTCTGCGGGAAGGACTCGTGGAGCAGAACCTGACGTTTGATGCGATTATACGGCAGGCGCGTCCGAGCCTCACAGGTATGGTTGCGGGTATCCTGTTTTTTGAGGAACGGCAATGAGAAATAAGATCAGTGCGGAGGCGTATTTGTATGCTTCCGGGCGCATCCACGCGATGGCGGCGCATGGGTTTACCCAGGCGCATGCCGAGCGGATGATCGACGCGAAAACGGATGCGGATGCGATCAAAGTGCTGTCGGATATCGGGATAACCTTTTCTGCCGAGGACATATCGACGGATGAGGTACTTGCCGGGGCGCGGGAGCGGATGTTTGCGGAGCTTAATGGCTTCCTGCCCGATGAACGGCTGCTTGCATTGTTCCAGCTGCGCTACGACTATCACAATATCAAAGCTGCGATGAAAGCACCGGACAATTTCGGCGCGCTGTATATGCGGGCCGGCGCGCTGTCGAAGGAGAAAGTCCTCGACGCGGCGGCGCGCGAGAACTATGACGGGCTGCGTCCGGAAATGAAGAGCGGCATCATCGACGGCCGCGCGGCGTTCGCACGCACGGGAGACCCGCAAGTGCTGGACTTTACGCTTGACCGGGCTATGTACAATGAAATGCTCGACATAGCGGACGAGATGGGCTCGGCGTTTGTAAAAGGCTATGTAAAGCTGCAGATCGACGCGGCAAACCTTTTGATCTATGTACGCACAAGGCGGCTCGGGCGCGGGTATACGATGCTTGCGCAGGCGATGATACCGGACGGAAATGCCGATGTGACGCCGCTTTGGAAGGATACGACGGGCGATTCGCTGGAAAACGTCTTTTGGCAAAACTTCCGTGACGTAATTCCGGCGGCACTGGCGGCCTTGGAGCGCAGGGGGAGCATTTCGAAGCTCGAGAGGCTCTGCGACGCGCGGGTCGCGGCGTATGTGCATGACGGCGCGCGGGTCGCGTACGGAGAAGCGGTAGCGCTCGCGTATCTGTATCAGTATGAAGCGGCGCTGCTGCAAATGCGGATGATCCTTGCGGGACGCCGTGCGGGACTGTCTCCTGACGCGATCCGGGAAAGGCTGCGTGCGTTATGACGTATAGAATAGCGGTCATCGGTGACCGGGAGAGCATACTTGGCTTCCGTGCGCTGGGACTGGAGACGATATTTGTCGACAACCCCGAACAGGCTGCCGGTGAACTGCACAGGCTGGCACGGGAGAAGTGTGCGATCATCTATATCACGGAGGATCTCGCGGCAAAACTGGAACAGGACATCGCGCGGTATGCAGACGAGACGATTCCGGCGGTGATTTTGATTCCGGGCAAGTCGGGGAGTCTGGGGATAGGCAAAACGGCGCTGAACCGTGCTGTCGAACGCGCAGTCGGCGCGAATTTACTGGGGGATGATGAGGTATGAGTGGAAAAATCGTAAAGGTATCCGGTCCTCTGGTCGTCGCCGAAGGCATGGGAGACGCGAACATGTTCGACGTCGCCTATGTCGGCCGCCAGAAGCTGATCGGCGAAATTATTGAAATGCGCGGCGACCGCGCGTCGATTCAGGTATATGAGGAAACGACGGGACTCGGCCCCGGCGACGACGTGGAGTCCACCGGCGCGCCGCTGTCCGTAGAGCTTGGCCCGGGTCTTATCGAGAACATCTACGACGGCATTCAGCGGCCGCTTGAGAAGATTCGCGATATGACGGGCCCGCAGATCGCGCGCGGCGTTCATGTCTCGGCGCTTGACCGCGAGAGAAAGTGGACGTTTATGCCGCTTCTCAAGCGCGGAGCGACAGTCGAAGCGGGCGACATCGTAGGCTATGTCAAGGAAACCCCGGTCGTCAGCGTCAAAATCATGGTGCCTTATGGCGCCGCGGGAAAACTTACGAAGATCACCGCCGGCGATTACACGGTCACCGACACCGTAGCCGAAGTCACCGATGATAGCGGGAAGGTCTATCCAGTACGTTTGATGCAGACATGGCCGGTGCGGCGGGGGCGTCCGTATAAGACGAAGCTCGCGCCGACGATGCCGATGATCACCGGGCAGCGCAACGTGGATACAATGTTCCCGATCGCGAGCGGAGGCACGGCTGCGATTCCGGGTCCGTTCGGCTCGGGGAAAACGGTTGTGCAGCATCAGCTCGCCAAATGGTCGGACGTCGATATCGTCGTCTATATCGGCTGCGGCGAACGCGGCAATGAAATGACGGACGTCCTGCGCGAGTTCCCGGAGATCAGTGACCCGCGTACGGGTGAATCGTTGATGAAGCGTACGGTGCTGATCGCGAACACCTCGGATATGCCGGTTGCGGCGCGAGAGGCGAGCGTGTATACGGGCATTACGATTGCGGAATATTACCGGGACATGGGGATGTCCGTCGCGGTTATCGCGGACTCGACCTCGCGCTGGGCGGAAGCACTGCGTGAGATGTCGGGACGGCTCGAGGAGATGCCCGGTGAAGAAGGCTATCCCGCGTATTTGACGTCGCGGCTCGCACAGTTTTATGAAAGAGCCGGACGCGTGGTATGTCTCGGAAGCGACAAGCGGGAGGGCGCGCTGTCGGCGATTGGCGCTGTGTCCCCGACGGGCGGCGATATTTCGGAGCCTGTGTCGCAGGCGACGCTGCGTATCGTGAAGGTGTTCTGGGGACTGGACGCACAGCTTGCGTACCGGCGCCATTTCCCGGCGATCAACTGGCTGAACAGTTATTCGCTGTATGTGGACAGGCTTGCGGACTGGTATAAGGACAACATCGCGCCGGACTTTGGCGATCAGCGCCGTGAAGCGCTGCATGTGCTGCAGCTTGAGGCGGAGCTTGAAGAGATCGTCCGTCTCGTCGGCGTGGACGCGCTCGGGAAAGCCGACCGTCTGACGCTCGAGGTCGCGAGAATGCTGCGCGAGGATTTCCTGCAGCAGGACGCGATGAGCGATACGGACTCCTTCTGCCCGCCGGATAAGCAGTATGGGCTTTTAAAGCTGATATTAACGTATAACGAGCTGGCGGGCGTAGCGCTGGTCGCCGGCGCGCCGCTGGATAAAGTCCTCGGCATCGGCGCAGTGGAGAAAATCGGACGAGCGAAAACGGAAGCCGAGTATAAGACGGTCTACCCCGAGATAGAAGCGGCGATGCACGAAGAGCTGTCGGCGCTGACGGAAGGGAGCTTATAAGCGATGAAAGAATATCGTACCATACAGGAGATCGCGGGTCCCCTGATGCTTGTGCGCGATGTGCAGGGCGTCACCTACGGGGAGCTTGGCGAGATCGAGCTGCCATCGGGAGAGCTGCGGCGCTGCAAGGTGCTGGAGGTAGACGGCTCGACGGCACTGGTGCAGCTGTTTGAGTCCTCCGCCGGCATCAACCTCGCAAACTCGAAAGTGCGTTTTCTCGGACATGGCATCGAGCTGGGCGTGTCGGGGGATATGCTCGGTCGCGTGTTCGACGGGCTTGGACATCCTATCGACGACGGCCCCGAGATTCTCGCGGAGCGCTACGACGACATCAACGGCACGCCGATGAATCCGTCGGCGCGTAACTACCCCAGCGAGTTCATCCAGACGGGCGTTTCGGCAATCGACGGCTTAAACACGCTGGTACGCGGACAGAAACTGCCGATTTTTTCGGGTTCGGGGCTTTCCCACGCCGAGCTTGCGGCGCAGATCGCGCGTCAGGCGAAGGTTTTGGGTACGACGACGCCGTTCGCGGTCGTGTTCGCCGCCGTCGGCATCACGTTCGAGGAAGCCGATTTCTTTATCAGCGACTTTCGCCGCACCGGCGCGTTGGATCGTACCGTGCTGTTCATGAACCTCGCGAACGACCCGGCGATCGAGCGTATTTCCACCCCGCGTATGGCGCTGACAGCCGCAGAATACCTAGCATTCACGAAGGGGATGCACGTACTCGTCATCATCACGGACATCACAAACTATGCGGAGGCTTTGCGCGAGGTATCCGCCGCGCGCAAAGAGGTGCCGGGACGGCGCGGATATCCTGGCTACCTGTACACCGATCTTGCGAGCATGTATGAACGTGCCGGGCGTCGCATCGATTCGGAAGGCTCGATTACGATGATCCCAATTCTGACTATGCCGGAGGACGACAAGACACATCCCATCCCCGACCTGACCGGCTATATCACCGAGGGGCAGATCATTCTGTCGCGCGAGCTGCACCGGCATGGCATAACGCCGCCGATCGACGTGCTGCCGAGTCTGTCGCGTTTAAAGGATAAAGGTATAGGCAAGGGCAAGACACGCGAGGATCACTCGGGCGTGATGAACCAGCTGATCGCGGCATATGCGAGAGGCAAGGAAGCGCGAGAGCTTGCGACCATCCTCGGCGAGTCGGCGCTGTCGGAGATTGACCGGATGTACGCTCGGTTTGCGGATGCGTTTGAGAAGGAATACGTTTCCCAAGGGTTCCAGACGAACCGTACGATCGAACAAACCCTGAATCTTGGCTGGAAGCTTTTAACGATGCTGCCAAAGTCGGAATTAAAGCGTATCAAACCGGCGATTATCGAGGCGTACTACCCGAAGGGGGAAGAATAAATGGCGATGCTGCGGGTAAACCCGACGCGCATGGAGCTGACCCGCTTAAAAACGCGTCTGAAAACCGCGCGGCGGGGGCATAAGCTCTTAAAGGATAAGCTCGACGAGATGATGAAGCGGTTTTTAGAGCTGATCCGGGAGAATAAGAAGCTGCGCGCGGCGGTGGAGGACGAGCTTTCCCGGGCGCACAGCGCGTTCAGTGTTGCATCGGCGGTCATGTCGCCGCAGATGCTTGCGCAGGCGCTTTCCTGTCCAAAGCAGTCGGTCAGCCTGACGATGGATGCCCGCAACATCATGGGCGTATCCGTCCCGGTGTTCCATGCCGCGCTCAAGAACGAAGACCCGGGCGAGCTGTTCCCGTACGGCTTTGCAACGACTTCGGCGGAGTTGGACGACGCGATCGACGCGATCGCGAGCGTACAGACAAGGCTTTTGGCACTTGCCGAGACGGAAAAGACGACGCAGCTTCTCGCACGCGATATCGAAAAGACGCGCCGCCGCGTCAACGCGCTCGAATACGTGATGATACCGCAGCTCGAGGAAACCATCCGCTACATCACAATGAAGCTGGATGAAAACGAACGCGGAAATCTGACACGGCTGATGAAGGTCAAGGACATGATGCTTGAGGAAGCGCGGCGTAAGGTGCTGGAGCGGGAAACGGGATGCGTATAACTTTGGCAATGCCCATAGAAACTGTTATTTAAAAGTTATATAAAAAAATAAACCCTTTAATAGGAACTTAACAGGATTCGCTTGTTTGTTCAACACTTTCCGCGTATACTATAGTCAGTGGTTAGGTGGTAAACCCAAATGAGTGGACAGTGAGAGTTCCGACTGAGGGCTCCTCACTGGCGAGAGCAGTGTAATTGCGTGGTGGCTTTTTCAATGACTCCCTCCTATTCAACATTCGCTAAAGACCGTACGGGTTCCGTACGGTCTCCTTTTTTGCGTAAAAAATGCCGCCGAAGGGTTTCCGGAAGGCTATCGATAGCTGCAATTTAGTAACCATAAAAACGCGACGGAAACGATAGACATGCGTACGATAGTGCGCGGGAATGAAGACGTGGGATGTACCGCGACAGCCGTTAAAAATGTAAAAAATTCCTGTGTATTGCGGGTTTGATAAAATATCACTCATCAATTGGCTATGTCCATAAATTTATATTATACTTGAAATAAAACAATTGTTCTGCTATAATGATATGGCATGAGTAAAAAGAGAGGGGGAGCGCTATTGGCGGAGTTCAAGGTAGTGAGTCCGTACGAGCCGTCTGGCGATCAGCCGGCGGCGATTGACAGGTTAGCGGCGGGCATTGAAAACGGGATCGAGGAACAGACGCTCCTAGGTGTCACGGGTTCGGGCAAAACATACACAATGGCAAAGGTGATCGAGCGGATCCAGCGGCCGACGCTGGTGTTGGCACATAATAAAACGCTGGCGGCGCAGCTCTGCTCGGAGTTTCGCACGCTGTTTCCGGAGAATGCGGTCGAGTATTTCGTATCGTATTACGATTATTACCAGCCGGAGGCGTATATCCCGTCGACGGATACGTATATCGAGAAGGATTCGGCGATCAACGACGAGATCGACAGGCTTCGGCATTCGGCGACGTCGTCCCTGTTCGAGCGGCGGGATGTGCTGGTAGTCGCGTCGGTGAGCTGTATTTATTCGCTAGGCGACCCGGAGGAGTACGAGGGCATGACGGTGTCTGTGCGTCCGGGGATGGCGGTGGAGCGGGACGCGGTGCTGCGGCGCTTAACAGAGATGCAGTATCAGCGCAACGATATCGCCTTCGCGCGAAACACGTTCCGGGTGCGGGGGGATACGGTCGAGGTTTTCCCTTCGTACGCGACGGATTCGGCGATTCGGCTGGAGTTTTTCGGCGACGAAATCGACCGGGTCAGCGAGATACAGGTGGTGACGGGGCAGGTCACGCGGCGGTTAAAGCACGCGATCATCTACCCCGCGTCGCATTATGTCACAGACCCGGAGAAGATGGAAGCGGCGGCGGGGGTCATCGAAGGAGAGCTTTGGGAGCGTGTGAAATGGTTTGAGGAGCATGACAAGCTCCTAGAGGCGCAGAGGATCAAGCAGCGGACGCTCTACGACCTGGAAATGCTGCGGGAGATCGGGTTTTGCAGCGGGATTGAGAACTATTCGCGCGTAATTTCGGGACGGGCCGCGGGGAGCGCGCCGTTTACGCTGCTTGATTACTTCCCGAAGGACTTTCTGATGTTCATCGACGAGTCCCACGTCAGCATTCCGCAGGTACGGGGCATGTACGCAGGCGACCGCGCACGCAAGGAGACGCTCGTCGACTACGGCTTCCGACTGCCGAGCGCGTATGACAACCGTCCGCTGACGTTTCCGGAATTTCAGGAGCGGGTGCGTCAGGTCATCTATGTCAGTGCGACGCCGGGAGACTATGAGCTGTCGCGTTCCGGGCAGCTGGTCGAGCAGGTCATCCGTCCGACGGGGCTTGTCGATCCGGCGGTGGAGGTACGGCCGGTCGAGGGGCAGATCGACGATCTGCTCGCGGAGATTCGCGCGCGCGCCGAGAAAGACGAGCGCGTGCTGGTGACGACGCTGACGAAGAAGATGGCGGAGGAGCTGACCTCATACCTTGCGCAGGCCGGCGTTAAGGTGAAGTACATCCACCATCAGGTCGAGACGATCGAGCGCACGAAGCTGATCCGCTCGCTGCGCGCGGGGGAGATCGACGTGCTGGTGGGTATCAACCTGCTGCGCGAGGGACTCGACATGCCCGAGGTCAGCCTGGTCGCGATCTTAGACGCGGATAAGGAAGGCTTCCTGCGTTCAGGGCGCTCTCTTGTGCAGATTATCGGACGCGCCGCGCGAAACGCGAACGGACAGGTCATCCTGTATGCCGACAAGGTTACGGATTCGATGCGGTACGCGATCGACGAGACGAACCGCCGCCGGTCGATACAGACGGCCTATAACGAAGCGCACGGGATTGTGCCGCAGACGATTCATAAGGCGATCGGCGATATTCTGGATATCGGCGAAGCGGTAACGGCGCCCGACGATCAGGACGCGCAGCTTTCGAAGAAGGATCGGGAGGAGCTGATCGCATCCTTATCAAAGGATATGCGCGCAGCGGCGAAGGTGCTGGAATTCGAGTACGCGGCCGAGCTCAGAGACAGAATCGAAAAACTGAAGAAAATGAAGTGACGAGAGGAATTATGACCGATAAAATCATCATTCGCGGCGCAAGAGAACACAATCTAAAGAATGTCAGCTTAGAGCTTCCGCGCGATCGGCTGATTGTCATGACGGGGCTTTCCGGCTCGGGCAAATCCTCGCTCGCCTTCGATACGATCTATGCCGAGGGGCAGCGGCGCTACGTCGAGAGCCTGTCGTCGTACGCAAGACAGTTTTTAGGGCAGATGGAGAAGCCCGACGTCGATGAGATCATCGGATTGTCCCCCGCAATCTCCATAGATCAGAAGACGACGTCGAAGAACCCGCGTTCGACGGTCGGCACCGTGACGGAGATCTATGATTACCTGCGTCTATTGTGGGCGCGCATCGGGATTCCGCATTGCCCGCAGTGTGGCAAGGAGATTCGTCAGCAGACCGTCGATCAGATCGTCGACCAGCTCTTAAGCCTGCCGGAGGGGACAAAACTGCAGATCCTCGCGCCGGTGATTCGGGCGAGAAAGGGCGAGCACAATAAGATTTTCGAGGACGCGCGGCGCTCAGGGTATGTCCGTGCGCGGGTGGACGGGATTATCTACGACCTGTCCGAGGAAATCAAGCTCGAGAAGAACAAGAAACACTCGATCGAAATCGTGATTGACCGTGTGATCGTACGGGATGATCAGCGTTCTCGCGTGACGGACTCAGTCGAAACGGCGGCGAAGCTGTCGGGGGGTCTGGTGTTCGCTTATACGGGCGAGGAGGAGCTTTTAACCTTCTCGCAAAACTACGCCTGCGACGACTGCGGCATCAGCATCGAGGAGCTGACGCCGCGTATGTTCTCGTTTAACAACCCCTTCGGCGCGTGTCCGACTTGTATGGGGCTCGGTGTACAAATGAAGATCGATCCGGACATCATCATCCCCGATAAATCGCTGTCCATCAATGAAAACGCGATCAAAGCGACGGGGTGGATGATGAATGATCCGATGAGCATCGCGTCGGCGATGTATAAAGGACTTGCGGCGTATTATGATTTTTCGCTGGACACACCGATACGCGATTTGCCCAAGAAGATCGTCGATATCCTGCTTTACGGTACGAACGGAGAAAAAATACCGGTCAAATTCAAGCATTCCGAACGGGAGCATCAGTACAATTACGAAGGGGTTGTGAATAATCTCGAGCGGCGTTACGGACAGACCGATTCGGAGTACATCAAGGCGGAAATCGAGGACTGTATGAGCGCGACGCCGTGCCCTGATTGCCATGGGCTGCGTCTGAAGAAAGAAAGCCTTGCCGTGACGGTCGGAGACATCAGCATCGCGGCTTTCAGCGAGAAATCGGTGGTCGCGGCGCTGGAGTTTGTCGGCACGCTGACGCTGACTGAGCGGGAAACGATGATCGCCGAGCGGATACTCAAGGAAATTCGGGAACGCTTAGGCTTCCTCATGAGCGTGGGACTGGAATATCTGACGCTGTCGCGTTCGTCCGGCACGCTCTCCGGCGGCGAGAGCCAGCGTATCCGGCTCGCGACGCAGATCGGCTCGTACCTGATGGGGGTACTCTACATCCTCGACGAGCCGTCGATTGGGCTGCATCAGCGTGATAACGAGAAGCTTCTCGCGACGCTTGCGCGGCTGCGGGACCTCGGGAATACGCTGATCGTCGTCGAGCACGACGAGGATACGATGCGCGCGGCGGACTGGATCGTGGACGTCGGTCCCGGCGCGGGCGTCCACGGAGGCGAGATCGTAGCGCAGGGGACGGTTGCGGATATCTGCGCCTGCGAGCGGTCGATCACGGGCGCGTATCTGTCGGGACGGATGTCGGTGCCGATACCGGAGAAGCGGCGCACAGGCAACGGCGGGTTCCTCGAAATCCTCGGCGCACGGGAGAATAACCTCAAAGGGATTAACGTCAGGATTCCGCTCGGCGCGTTCACCTGCTTTACGGGGGTGTCCGGCTCGGGAAAATCAAGCCTTGTCAACGAAATCCTCTATAAGCGGCTAAGCGCGGAATTAAACGGCTCGAAGCAGCGCGCCGGCGCGCATGACGGGATGCAGGGCATCGAGCTTCTGGATAAAGTCATCGCGATCGACCAAAGCCCGATCGGCAGAACGCCGCGCTCGAATCCTGCGACGTATACGGGCATGTTCAACGATATCCGCACGCTGTTCGCCGCGACAACGGACGCGCGCGCGAAGGGCTACGGCCCGGGGCGGTTCTCCTTCAACATCCGCGGCGGACGCTGCGAGGCTTGTCAGGGCGACGGACTCGTCAAAATCGAGATGCACTTCCTGCCGGACATCTATGTTCCCTGCGATGTGTGCCACGGGAAGCGGTATAACCATGAGACGCTCGAGGTTAAGTACAAGGGGAAGAACATTTACGAGGTGCTGGAGCTGACGGTGGACGAAGCGTTGCCGTTTTTCGAGAATGTTCCGAAGATCTACCGCAAGATCAAGACGCTTGCGGAGGTAGGACTCGGCTACATCAAACTGGGACAGCCGTCGACGACACTCTCAGGAGGCGAAGCGCAGCGGGTAAAACTCGCGACGGAGCTGTCGAGGCGCGCGACGGGACGGACATTGTACGTATTAGACGAGCCGACAACGGGTTTACACGTAGCCGACGTACACCGGTTGATCGAGGTGCTGGACGCGTTGACGGACGCCGGGAACACGGTGGTGGTGATCGAGCATAACCTCGACGTGGTAAAATGCGCGGACTACATTGTGGATTTGGGGCCTGAGGGCGGCGACCGCGGCGGGACGATCGTATGCGAGGGCACGCCGGAGGAGGTCGCGGCGCATGAGACGTCGTATACAGGCGAATATTTGTGCAAAATTGGCGTCGGGAAAAAATAAAAACCGCTTTAAAATCGCTTGCAATGCAGGCGATTTTTGGATATAATGGAAAACAGGTAAGGAGGTGCAGTGCATGAGGAATAAGAAGCCGATGTCGCCGCTGAAGATGTATATTTTACTGATCACTTACACGGTGGTTTTGGTGATGCTGTTCATCCAGAAAAACGAGATATTCGGGATGATCGGCAAGATACTGGGCTATATGCGGCCGTTTTTCATCGGAATCGTCATCGCGTATGTATTAAACGCTCCCATGCGGGCACTGGAGAATAAAGTTTTCCCAAAGATATTAAAAAAGGCCAAAAAGCGGAATCCGAGACTGGAACGCGGCTCCGCGGTGGCCGTCACGGTGCTGTTCGCCGTCGCGATCGTTACGGCGATTGTATCCGTCCTTATTCCGCAGCTCGCCGACAGCATATCGGTGTTCATCAGCAACATCGAAAGCTACGTGCAGAGCCTTGAAAACTTTACCAACTCCATTGCGGAGCGCTTCCATCTGGAGGATGCGATATGGCAGGAGATCGAGTCCATCGGAACCGGCATCCTCGATAATATCGTGACGACGATCCAGAACTCCATGCCTGAGATTCTTAATACAACGAAAGATATCATGACGGCGATCGCGAGCGGGCTGTTTACGATCCTGATGAGCACGATCATCTCCGTGTATATGCTGTACCATAAGGAAAAGCTTATGAATCAGCTCAAGAGCGTGATCCGGGCGTTCCTGCCGGAGAAGGCGACAAAGTTTATCTTCGACACGGCAATCTTTGCCAACGATACCTTCGGTAAATTCGTCGGCGGGCAGATCACCGAGGCGTCCATTTTAGGCGCCCTCTGCTTCATCGGCACCTCCATTTTGGGCATTCAGTACGCGCTCTTAATCAGCGTGATCATCGGCATCACAAATCTGATTCCGATTTTCGGCCCGTGGATCGGAACGGCGATCTCGGCGTTCCTGCTTTTGATGATCGACCCCGTAAAGGCGCTGTGGTTTATCATCTTCATTGTGGTTTTGCAGCAGCTCGAGAATAACCTGATCTATCCGAAGGTCGTTGGCTCGAGCATAGGGCTCTCGGGACTGTGGGTCATCTTTGCGATCATTGTCTGCGGCGGGTTATTCGGCGTTGCGGGTATCTTCCTTGGCATACCGTTGTTCGCGGTGCTGACAAAGCTGGGGCAGGATTATATTAAGAGGCGGCTTGCGGAGAAGGAGAAGCGGTTGACGGAAATGGAGGATGGCGAGACGCTGCCAAACGGGGAAGGTCAGGGTGCGCCGTGATCACATTGAAAGATATCGCCCGGGAAACGGGCGTCAATATGACCACCGTATCAAAGGCGTTACGTGGAGCCGGAGATTTGAATCCGGAGACTGCCCGACGTATCCGGGAGAAGGCCGCTGAGCTTGGGTATCTTGTCCGGGAACGAAAAAACGGTGTGCAGCGTACCGTAGGCGTGATCTGCCCGGAGCTGATGGGCAGCTACTATGCGCGTATTGCATCGACCATCAGCACGGAGCTGCGCGAGCATGGGCTCGAAATGCTGTTGTCTGTCAGCAACTTTAACACAGAGAAAGAGGAAAGGCTGCTGGAGGCTTTCACCGAGCGGAATCTTGCCGGTATTATCTGTGTAACGGAGAGCGATCTGCGCCGCGCGCTGAGCAGAATACCGGCGAGCGTGCCGACGGTTGTCATCGCGGCAAACTATAGTCTTGAAGACCGCGACCTGATCTGCGTCGATGAGCATGCGGGTATGCGCCGGATTGCGGAGTATTTGACGGAGCTTGGCCATACGCGCATCGCCTTTGCCGGCACGAGCTACGGTGAAAAGCGGCTCGAATACCTGAATCAGGAGCTGTCGCTGCGCGGATTGAAGGCAGCCCATAACCTCTGCGTGTCCGGTGCACGGCACAGCCAATGCGGCTACGAGGTGACTTCATGCATTCTTGAGAGGCTGCCGCTGCCGACGGCGATCGTTGCGGAGTACGACGACGTGGCGCTCGGCGTGATGCGGCGGCTCGGCGAAGCGGGGCTGCGTGTGCCGGAGGATATCAGCGTGACCGGCTTTGACAATGCCGACTTCTGTGCCTATCTGCCCGTGACGCTGACCTCTGTCGACAGCTATGTAGGAGAGCTGTGCAGTATCGCGGTGGGTACGCTTATGAAGAAGCTGGAAGACCCGAGCTACCGCATTGTGCAAAGCATCTCAGTAAAGCCGACAATCGTAATACGTGACAGTACGGGAAAAGTTTCGAAACAATAGTACAAAAAGGGCGTTTCCTCCGAGAAAAAACGGGGGAAACGCCCTTTTTGTACTTGACGAAAATGGGACAATGTGCTATGCTGGACGCAAAGGTTAAAACGACAACCGCATAAAATAACCGAATAAACAGCATGAGAGCCACGATAAAAGTTTCGAAATATTGGAGGACGCAGGATGCATGAGTTTACGATAGGCTTTGTTCCGTTCGGAGAAGTAAACACACCGAAAAAGGCGATCGACAGGAGAGCGGCGGCAGCGCTGCTGGCGCTGCGGGAGCTCGGGTATCCGATACAGGCTACCGCGCCGGTGACAGACGACGAGGCATACGCGGACGCCGACCGCGCGGTGGAGGAGTTGGAACAAAAGCCGATCGACGCGCTGGTGGTGTGTATCGCGGGCTGGATTCCGACGCACGCGGTCATCCGTGTGATCGACCGGTTCCGGCATGTGCCGATGCTTTTGTGGAGCCTCGCCGGCTGGGAGGAGAACGGGAAACTCATCTCGACGGCGGATCAGGCGGGGGCGACGGCGCTGTCGTATACGATGCGCGGGATGGGGTACAGGTACGCTTACATCTACAGTATCGCAGGCAAAGCGCTCCCGATGGAGGAAGTCGGAGACCGGCTTGCGGCGTGCTATGCGGCATATGCACTGCGGGATGCGCGGATCGGCAGCGCCGGATACCGGGATATGCTTCTGTACGGTACGATGTTCGACGGAATGAGTTTAAGGCGCGTCGTCGGGACGGAAGTCGAACCGTTCGAGCTGTTGGAGATCGTGCAGGAAGCGGATAAGATACCCGCGGAAACAGCAGCGGACGCCGTACGATTCGTGCGGTCGGCGTTTGTGTTTGAGACGGAGTGCGGGGATGAGCCGATTGAAAAAGCGGCGCGGTATGCGCTGGCAATTGCGCGGCGGATACGAAAGCGGGACTATCGCGCGGTGACGCTTGTCGATGTGGACGGATTTAAAAAGCTGTTGGGGACGCCGCCCGCGATGATCTTCATGCTGTTGGATCGGTTATGCGGTGTGTGTGTGATTCCCGAAAACGACATCCTCGGCAGCGTAACGCAGCTGATGGTGCGCCATCTGACGGGGCAGTCGGGGACATACCTCGAGTTCTACGAGTTTTTCGACGACGCGCTCCTATGCGGCGTGCCGGACTTCATTCCGCTGGAGGCGACGCTGGGCGAGCCGACGATTCATCCGGCGGCGTTCGGATTACTTTCCACGTCGCTGCTGAATGTGTCGAAGGTACGGGACGGCGAGGTAACGCTGGCGAGGCTTCTGTACATGGACGGGAAGTATACGATGCACCTGGAGCGGGGAACGGCCCGTCAGCCGCGTGCCTGGGAGGAATGCGGCTGGGAGCCGCCGGCGCCGCAGCTCCCGTCGCTGGAGATCGTACCGGAGGGCGGCGTGCGTGCGTTTGCCGATAAGGTCGGGTCGCAGCATGTGATCGTGGCGTATGGCGACGCGACGCGGCGGATACGGTATCTGTGTGGGCTGCTCGGGATTGAGATCGTGTAAGATGGAAGGGACGTTGGTCTTTGATTTCGGCACGACGGCACTGAAAACGGTTCTGTTTGACGAACATTTCCGCGTAATTGCAAAGGAGAGCTGGGAGTTTGCCTACCTGTCGCCGGAGACGGGGCGGATGGAGTGCGACCCGTATCAGTATGCGCGGGCGATGTTCGAGACGGGACGAGAGGTGCTGACAAAAGGGTCTGCGCGGCGGGTCGCGGTAACCGGTCAGGCGGAGACGCTGATCTTCATCGACGCAGCGGGGGAGGCCGTCGGCCCCGCGATTGTGTGGCTGGACGACCGAGCGAAGGAGGAAGCCCGGGAACTGCAAGAGAAAATACCGGAGGAAGTGTTCTACGCGCGGACGGGGAACCCGGGGGTGGATCCCGTAATGCCGCTGGCGAAGCTAGTGTGGGTCAAAAAGCATCTTCCGGCGCTCGACGCGGCGTATAAAAAAGCGCTGCTGCTGCATGACTGGGTCATGTATCTGCTGACGGGACATATCTGCGCGGAGTACAGCATCTTAAGCTGTTCGGGGTATTTTGATATCCGACGGAAGCGGTATGACGCGGAACTCCTGGGACTCGCGGGGATAAACGAAGCACGGCTCGCGGAGGCAATGCCATCGTCCGCCGAGATCGGCGGCTTGACCGGCGCGGCGGCGTCGATGCTCGGGATGACAACCGGGACGCCGGTGTCAGGCGGTATGCTTGACCAGTGCGCGTCGGCGATCGGCGCGGGAAACACACGGGCGGGGATGCTGACGGAGACGACAGGGACGGTTCTTGCGATCGCCGCGACGCTTCCCAATTTCGAGCCGGAGCGCATGACGGCGCCGGTGCTCTGCCACGGACTCAAGGGGCGGTATCTCGCGCTGCCGTACTGCCCGACGGCGGGGATTTTACTGCAATGGTACCGGAATACGTTCCTGGACGGGATGGATTATGTCGAAATCGACCGGAAAATTCTCTCGAAGGGGAACTGGAACGAAAAATTGATCTGTTTGCCACATTTTTGCGGGAAAACCGCACCGAGGCCGAATCCGGCGGCAATGGGGACGCTTGTGGGGCTGACGCTTGATACCGACCAGCTCGATATTGCGCGCGCAATCATGGAGGGCGTCGCGTTTCTGCTGCGGGAGAACGTGGACGCGCTGGCGGAGAGCGGCTGTACCGCAGAGAGGATTTTATCGCTCGGCGGCGGCGCAAAAAGCGCGCTGTGGGGGCAGATCAAGGCGGATGTGCTGGGGATACCCATGAAAGCGCCGCGTATCGACGAATCGACGGCGCTAGGCTGTGCGCTGGGCGCGGCGATAGCGACCGGGGAGATAGACGAAACCGCCATTCCGGAGACGGAAGGCGAGGTATATTCCCCCGGAGAACGCGCGCCGCTGATGGCGCAAAAGTATACGCAATACCGCGCGCTGGAACGCGCGCTGGGCTTTTGATACAAAAGGAGGATGTCTTGAATGGAATATCGCATTGGCTGGGGGACGGCGGATATCACGCCGCGCTGCCCGGTGGGGCTGATCGGCCAGTTTGAGCAGCGTGTGGCACGCGAGGTGGGGTCGCCGCTTACCGCCGTCGCGATGGCGGTTGCCGCGGACGGGGAATGTCCGACCTACTGGGTAGGCTGCGACCTGCTTTTCACCCCCGCGTCGCTCGTCCGCGATACGGCGACGCTTCTGCGGGAGCTGCTGCCGGATTTTGACGAGGAGCAGCTCATTCTCAGCGCCACGCACATCCATACCGGGCCGTACATAAACCGTGATGCGGAGAGCGCGCTCATCCGCTATACGAATGATGACCAGACGCTGACTTCGCCGGAGGAAAACCGCGCGTTTACGGCGCACCGGATCGCCGCCGCGGTTGTCGACGCTTATCACGCGATGCAGCCGTCGACGATCCGGGTGGCGGTCAGTCCGATCCAAACGGGGTATTGCCGCCGAGTGACTTATATGGACGGCAGCGCGGTGATGTACGGGAATGTGGCCCGCCCGGATTTCAAGGCGATGGAGTACCACGACGGCGGGAATACGAACATCCTCTACACCTATGACGCAAAGGGTAAGATTTCCGGCATCGTCGCGAATGTGCCCTGTACCGCGCAGGTAGTCGAACACAAGGAGTATATCACCTCCGATTACTGGGGATATACCCGCGCATATGTAAAGGCGCGTTTGGGCGACGTGCCGGTGCTGGGCGTGACGGCGTCGGCGGGGGATTTGTCGCCGAGAGATCTGCTGTCCGCTATGGCACAGGAGCCGTCGAATAACGAGGAGGAAGGTGCCAAAGACTTAGGCGAGCGGATTGCGCAGGAGCTTTGCGAGCTTGCAAGCGGCGCGTGGGCACTCGGCGGGGAAGGGTACCGGCATCTATATCGGACGGCGTACCTGCCGCGGTGGAATCCAACGTTTGTCGAGTATAACCGAGCAAAGACGTTCATTGAGGAATTGAAAAAGACCGAGGGCGAGGACTTCGAAAAATGTCCGTTTGTCGGGCATCATGTACCGGGATTTGCGTATTCGGAAGCCGAGGTGACGGTGCGGCGGTTCGAGGAGGATATCGAGTATGTCCCGGTGTCGATACACGTGGTCAAACTGGGACACGTTGTGTTCGTGACAAACCCGTTCGAGTGTTACATCGAGTACGCCGACCGCATCAAGGCAGCGTGTCCGGGCCTGCATATCTTTGATGTACAGCTCACAGGCGATGCGATGGGGTATCTGGCGACGCGGCGGGCGGTACGCGGCGGAGGATACAGCGCGATGATTTTCAACGGGCAGTGCGCGCCGGAGGGCGGAGATGTGCTGGTACGGGAGAGCGTCGAGCTGATTCGGGAAAGCGAGAGGTGAGGTTTATGCTGAAAATCGGATTTGCAGAGGGAAATATTACCCCTACCGGACGCGTTTCGCTTCATGGACAGTACAATATCCGCGTTTCGGAGAAGCCCGCGGACGAACTCTTAGCCGTCGGCATGGCGATCGGCACGGGACGCGATAACTTTTTCTGGGCGGCGTGCGATCTCTGTGCGATCGTCGACGAACTGGTGGAGGATGTGCTGGCACTTTTAAAAGACAGCCTGCCGATCTCCCGGGAGAATCTCGTTCTTTCCGCGACGCATATTCATACGGGGCCGTATTTGAAAGACGAGCTGTCCTCCTTAAACGGTAACCATATGATACCGGAGGATGCGACCTCCGCCGACGACTGCCGAAAGGCAGTGGCGTATGGGATTGCCCACGCGCTGCGCAATGCGTATGCCGACCGGCGCGAGTGCGTTGTGGAGACGGCGGTCGCGCGGATACGTACAGGGGTGAGTCGGCGGATCCATTATACGAATGAGAAGACGGTCATGTACGGGCAGGTCACACGCCCCGATTTTGTGCGTTCGGAGAGCCGCGACGGCGGACCGGTCGAGCTTGCGTATGTGCGCGAGCAGGCGACGGGGAAGCTGTACGGCGTGATCGCGGACGTACCGTGTACGGCGCAGGTGGTCGAAAGCAAGGATTACATAACGCCGGACTATTTCGGGGTAACGCGGCGTGAGATCAAGGCGGCGCTCGGCGATGTCAAGGTGCTGGGGCTTGTCAGCGCGGCGGGGGATCTGTCGCCGCATGTGCTCTTAGGACGTTATCCGGAAGAGCCGAATGATCGGGAGGAAGACGGACGTGAGGAACTCGGCAAGCGCGTGGCGAAGGCGATTCTCGAGCATCGGGAGAAGACCCTGACGCGGTATGACGGCGCGGATTATGCGCAGAGCTACCGCCGGGTGCGTCTTCCGCTCTGGCAGAGCACGAAAGAGGAGCGCGACGCGGCACAGGCGTGGCTTTCGGAGCTGCGGGCGAAGTATGGCGACGACTTAAACTATGAAAAGATGGTGTCGCAGGGCTTTCGGGACACGTTTCGGTTTTCAAAGGCGCTCGCGGAGGTCAAACGGTATCGGGACACGCAGGAATACTTCGAAATTGACGTTCACGCGGTGCGCATCGGGAAAATGGCGCTGATCACAAACCCGTTCGAGCTGTATGTGGAATATGCCGACCGCATTCGCGCGGCGATGCGGGGCGTGCAGCTCTTTGACGCGGAGCTTGCGGGGGACTGCCCGGGGTATCTGGCGACAGCGCGCGGCGTACGCGGAGAAGGATACAGCGCGACAATCTTTTCAGGGCAGACGTCGCCGGCGGGCGGCGAGATCCTGGTACGGGAAAGCATTGAGATGCTGCAAAAGCTGTTTTAAGGAGGGTTATTCATATGGGAAGCTTGAAAATCGGTTGGGCGGCGCGCGACGTGTCGACGGGGGCGCCGATCAATATACCGGGGCAGTTTCATATGCGCATTTCCGAGGGCATCCTCGACCCGGTGACGGTGACCGCGCTGGTCGTAGACGGGGGAGAGGATCTCACGATTTTTCTTTCCGGCGACATGGTGGTCATCCGTTCGGGGTTACTCGACGAGATCCGCGCGGCGGTCAAGGCTAAAAACGCGGAGATCCCGACGGAGAAGATCCTGATGAACTGCACGCACGCGCATACAGGGCCGTCGCATTACTACGACGACGCGGCGAAAATCACGAAATCCGGCACGTCCACACCACTGTGCTCACAGGTGCCGCATGACGGTATCGAAATCGCATCGAGCGACGCGTATCGGCATTTTCTGGCGGGTAAGGCGGCGGAGGCGGTCTGCGAAGCATACGAGACGCGCACGGAGGGCGGCATCGCGTACGGCTATGGTTATGCTGTCGTCGCGCATTCACGCCGCGTCGTGTATTTCGACGATGTATCCAAGCGTCCCGGCGCGGTCATCAACTCTACGCATGGCGTGAACGGACACGCAGTGATGTACGGCAACACGAACGACGACCGGTTCAGCCATTACGAAGCCGGAGCCGATCACTTTGTCAATCTGATGTTTACCTTCGACTCTGATGAGAAGCTGACTGGTGCGATCATTAATATTCCCTGCCCCTCGCAGAACTCGGAGGGCGAGTATTTTTTGAGCGCGGATTACTGGCACGATATCCGCGCGCTGCTGCGCAAAAAATACGGTAATATCTTCATTTTACCGCAGTGCGCGGCCGCGGGTGACCTCTCGCCGAGGATTTTGCATTATAAGGCGGCGCAGGAGCGGCGGTATCGCTTAAAATACGGAGAAATCGAGACGAAAGCGCGGAATAAGCAGGAACGCATTAATCGTATGGAGATTGCCGAGCGCGTAGCGGCGTGCTTTGACGAAGTGTACGCGTGGGCGAAAAAGGAGATCTTTACAGAGCTCCCGGTACGGCATACGGTCAGTATGGTTGCGCTCTCGAAGCGCATCATCACGGACGAGGAATATCGGATCGCCGAGGAGGGGCTTACGGCGCTTGCGGACAAAGCCTTTGTCAAGACGGACGACCCCAAGGACGACCTGTTCCACAATTCCATTCTCGCGGCGTCGCGCAACCGGTTTGAGAAGATCATCGACCGGTATCAAACGCAAAAGGAGCAGCCGAAGCTGCCGATGGAGCTGCATGTGATTCAAATCGGCGACATCGCATTCGCGTCGAACCGGTTTGAGCTATATATGGACTACCAGCACCGCATCCAGGCGCGCAGTCCGTTCATCCAGACCTTTATCGTGCAGCTTGCGGGTCAGCCCGGTCCGGACGGGGGCACATATCTTTGCACGGAGCGCGGCGCTCATGGACGCGGGTACTCGGCCAGCATGTACTGCAATATCGTATCGCCGGAGGGCGGGCAGGAGCTTGTCGAAGAGACCGTTAAAATCTTAAAAGAATTACATCAGGAGGTATAGTAACATGACGAAATGGATTCCGTGGCCGTCCTACTATGACGATGCGCCGCTCGATTTACGCTTTGTGTATGACGACGCCCCCGCCGGGAAGCATGGCTTTGTTAAAGTCGACGGGCAGGCGCTTGTCTTCGAGGACGGCGCCCCGGCGCGGTTCTGGGGTACGAATTTCAACGGCGCGGCTAATTTCCCGGAGACAGACTATGCCGAGAAGGTCGCACGGCGGCTTGCGAAGATCGGCTGCAACATTGTGCGCTTCCATCAGCTCGATTCCGAGTGGCATACGCCGAATATCTTCCAATTCTCGAAGGGCAAGCGCCTCGAACGCACGACGGAGCTTGACCCTGAGAGCATGAAGCGGCTCGATTACCTGATCTACTGTTTAAAGCGCGAGGGCATCTACGTATACATGGATATTTTCACTTACCGCAAGTTCAAGGCGGTCGACGGGGTGGAGAACACGATCGCACTCAGCGACGCGGGAAAGCCGTATTCAGGGTACAACCGCCGGATGATCGAGCTGCAAAAGAAGTTCGCCTACGATTTCTGGACACATATCAACCCGTACACCGGCCTTGCGCATAAGGATGATCCGGTGTTCGTGATGGGTGAGATTGTCAACGAATCCGACCTGTTCTCGCGCCCGCTCACGGTCGAGCCCTATGTGTCGGAGTTCCGCGCGCTGTATGATAAATGGCTGCGGACGAAGGGCTATACGGACGACGCGTTTACCTGTGACGTGAACGCGGCGGAGGATGTACATCTCGATGCGTTCAAGATGGAGCTGCAAGAGCGTTATTATCGGGAGATGATGACCTTCCTACGAGAAATAGGCGTAAAAATCCCGCTTTGCGGCACAAACTGGTCAATCTGCGGTGCGAATACGAAGACGCAGCTCGCGGGCGACTTCCTCGACGGGCATGTGTACTTCTATGACTGGCAGTGGGGGAAGCACAACTGCATGAACCGCCGCATTACAGAGGTACCGGATCAGGGCTTCGGTACGCTTGCGTTCAATTCCGTTTTGGATAAACCGTACTTCATTTCCGAGTGGGATGTCCCGTGGCCGAATGCGTATCGCGCGGAAAGCCCGCTGCTGTATGCCGCCGTGGGCGCGCTGCAGGGCTGGAGCGGCTACGCGATTCACACGTATGCGTATATGTCCCACCTCGATCGGATGGACACCCTCGGCAAGGAGACAAGCTCCGGTGCGATCGGCGGCGTCGCGTACCGGGAGGGCATCTTCTCGACGTGGAACGACCCGGCGAAGTTCGGACTGTTCTATCAGGCGGCACTGATCACGCGGCGCGGCGACGTGAAGCGTGCGGACAGCGAGGTCAATGTCAACGTATCGAACCTGCATCGCGGCGGCTCGCGGGAAGCGTTTATGACGCTGCCGGAGAAATGCCGTGTGGGCGCGAAGTTCGACGGCGAGGGAATCCCGCAGGACCGGCGTGTGATTCCGGAGACGGCGGGCGAGGTGCGGGCGGATACGGGCGAGCTGTACCGTTCCTGGGAGAAGGGGTACGGTGTGATCGACACCGACCGTACGCAGGCGGCTTACGGACTGCTTACGCGTCAGGGGAAGCTTACCCTGAAGGCCATGTCGGTGGAGGCTGGGAGCGAGTTTGCCGTCATCGCGCTGTCCAGCCTCACGGACGCGCCGATCGCGGAGTCGGATAATATGCTCTTAACGACGGTCGGCCGCGCGGAGAACACGGGCGCAAAGTTCGACGGCGAGCATATGGAAGAATACGGACACGCGCCGATTCTCGCGGAGGTCATCGAGGCAAAAATCACGATCAAGACGGCGCGGCGCGATCTGCGTGTCTGGGCGGTCAACGCGGAGGGCATGTACCACGGCGCGGTTCCGGTGGAATATACGGACGACGGGATGGTCTTCACGGTTGGCGAGCAGTTTGCGAGCGTGTATTATCTGATAACGGCGGAATAAGGAGGCTTGTATGACCCGATTTGACCCAAACTTCTACCTTGACGCTGCCAGCGACGCCGAGATGATTCAGCGCGCGGTCGACGCGGCGGCGGAGACGGGCGAAAAGGTAACGATTCCGCGCCGGAATCTGCGTACAGGGCAGGATATCTGGATGATCCCGCAAGCCGTGCTGCTGCATTCAGGCAGCATCCTCGTGCTCGACAACTGCCATCTCCGGCAGGACGACGGCGTGTACGACAACCTGTTCCGTAACGCAAACGCTCGCACGGACCAGGCGAAAACGCGTGCGGGGCGGCAGTACGATATCCTTATTATCGGCATCGGGCATGCCATCTTAGACGGCGGCAATCATAACGGACTCGTGGAGCGCAATTCCGAAAAGGACGGGCGACCCCATATCATCGTCAATACGATGCTGCACTTTCATAACTGCGAGCGGGTGATTGTGGAGAACCTGAATATCCTGCATCAGCGGTGGTGGGGGATGACGTTCCACTTCTGCGCGAATTCGCGGGTGTCGAATATCCGCTTTATGAGCATCGGCAACGCGCCGAACGCCGACGGCGTCGATCTGCGCACGGGCTGCAACGGATTTGTCATCGAGAACATTTCCGGCTACACGCAGGACGATACAGTGGCGCTGACCTGCCTTGACCATGGATTTGACGCCCGGATGCGGGTCGAAAATATGGACGACTCCATCCATAACGTGATCGTGCGCAACATCACGACCGCGGCAATGTGCGCACAGGTGCGGCTTTTGAATCAGGACGGCAGGAAGCTTTATAACGTCCTGATCGAGAACGTACAGGCGGCGTGCGAGATCGACCCGAGTGACCCGGGCGCTTCGGAGTATGCGTTCCTCGCACCGTTTTCAAAGGACTATGTGCTTGAATCGCGGACAACATGGGCGCTGGAGGAGCCGTACTGGTCTATGTTCCGCGGAGACCGCCGCGGCGGCGCGGGGGTACGTATCGGGCAGGATCACTATTATAAGGATAACGACCCGGCAAACCGCGCAAAACCCGGCGATACTTTCAACATAACGGTACGGAACGTGCAATCGAGCGCATGCTTCGGCGTGACGCTGGGGTGTACGCTGCGGGACGCGCTGATCGAGAATGTGCAGACGTTCGGCAAGTCCATCATGCCGGTCTATTTCGGACCTGGGCAGTACGACTGCATCCGCATCCGCGATGTTGGCAGTGCCTGGAACGCCCTGCCCCGTCCGGAGGACTTCGGCGAGGATGGCGGCAAGCAGTATGGTACCTCCTACGGTTATGACGATATTGCGGCGGTCTATTTTAATAACGCGCATGTGCGCGGACTGACGGTTGACGGCGTACGGGCGAATGAGTTTGCAAAGGCGGTCTTTGCCGGACGTGGCTGCGACGTGCAGCTGCGCGCGCGGAATGTCGAGATGCGCGGGGAAGAGACAAAGCTTGTTTTTGGCGACGGAATCCGCGCGGACACCGAGAATTGAGTGAGGATTTAAGGAACAATGGATAAAAATTACTGGGCGCATGTAGACTTAAACGAGGTACCGTCGATCAGAACAGCCGTGCCGGGGCCGCGCTCGACGGAGATGCATACCCGCGCGGCGAAATACATGAAGGGCTACTCCAGTCAGGTGCAGCTTTTTCCGGTGGCGTTTGACTCCGGTTACGGCTGCGTCCTGACGGACGCAGACGGCAATAAGTACATTGATTTTTCGTCGGGCATTTACGTCACGGGGCTTGGGCACTGCCATCCGAAAATCAGTGAGGCGGTGGCCGTACAGGCAAAAAAACTGATGAACTGCCACGATTTCACGACGGAAATCAAGATGAAGCTTTTAGAAAAGCTCGCCGCAACGACGAACGGCGACTTAAACGGCATCCAGCTCTACGATTCCGGCACAACGGCGGTGGAAGCCGCGCTGCGCTGCGCGAGAGCGGTGACGGGCAAATTCGAGTTCATGTCGTTCTGGCGCGATTTTCACGGCAAGACGATGGGCGCGGTAAGCTGCGCGGGCGTGGACGCAACGCAGGGTATGCGCGCGCCGGGGTTCTTCCTGTCGCCGCGTCCGAATTGTTATCGCTGCCCGTTCCGGATGAAGCATCCGGAATGCGGCTGCTATTGCGCGGACTTCCTCGAGCAGAAAATTAAGCAGGAGACGACGGGCAGACTCGCGGGGATCATACTCGAGCCTGTGCAGGGCTGGGGTGGCTCCGTGGTGCCCCCGCCGGAGTTCATCCCGCGGCTGCGTAAGCTCTGCGATAAGCTCGGCTGCTTGCTGATCGCGGACGAGGTGCTGACCTGCATGGCGCGTACGGGAAAGATGTTTGCGATGGAACACTGGAACACGATTCCGGACATCACGACGCTCGGCAAGGGATTCGGCAACGGCTTCCCGGTGACCGCGATGTGCGTGTCGGATCGGTATAAGGATGCCATCGAGAAGATCTCCGCATCGTCGAGCTACGGCGGCAACCCGATGGCCTGCGCGGCAGCGCTCGCGTCGATCGAGGTGATCGAGGGGGAGCATCTGTGCGAACGCTCGGCGCATCTGGGTGAGATCATGCTCAAGCGTCTCGGCGAGATCAAGGACGCCCATCCGATCGTCGGCGATGTGCGGGGACTCGGCTGCCTGCTTGCGATCGAGCTGGTGCGTGACCGAGAAACGAAGGAGGAATTCCCGGATGCGGGGAAGCTCGTCTATAAAAAAGCTTTCGCAAAGGGGCTTGCCTGGGTACCGTCCGGACATATCCTCAGACTGTCGCCGCAGCTGATCATGGAGGACGAGGTCGCAATGAAGGGACTTGAAATCATCGAAGAAGCCATCGCGGAAACGGAAAAAGAACTCTGCTGAGATAAAAATCTCCGGCCAGCCCTTCTGTGGGCTGGCCGGAGAACTTTTTTAGAAGGACGCGAGAAGCTCGTGCCGTACGCGTTCGAAGTTTGCGGGATCAGGATTGTAGTCGTCGAAGGTGGAGCAGACGCGGTCGATGAAGGCCATGCGCGCGTCCTCCGGGAGTTGGAAAAGGGCTTCGGCATCCTCGGCGCCGGCGCGCTGGAGCTGCGCGCGGACGCTGTTCCAGGGCCGACCATCGTCGCCGGGATAGACGATGAAGCCGTCGCCGGGGGGAAGGGGCTTACCCGCGGTGGCGAAGCAGTTATAGGTGAAGGGGTCGCGTCCGGCATAGGCGTTGTAGCCCCAGTGTAGAAAACCTGTCATCCCGTACTTGACACACATCCACATCGGCAGACGTCCTGCAAGGAGCGGAAGGTCTGTGGAGCGGTTCATCGTCGAACCCGCGGGGAAGCCGCAGGTGTAGACCCACATCTCCTCGCCCATCGCCTGCAAACGCTGGAAATTCTCAAGGTGCTTTTCGTAGACGGCTTGCTTGACGCACCAGATATCGACCGCGCCGCCGATCTCGGTCGTCTCGACGGGGTCGTGAATCTTCACGCCCGGCATATGCTTGCGGCAGATGCCGGAAAGCGCGCGGTAGCTTTCGCTGTTGGGGAACTGCGGCTCGTCGACGAGGCACTGCATCCATTGGGACTGCCAGCCGTGGGAGGCCACGATCGAACGGAGCTTTTTAAAGTAGATCGAAAGCTGCCGGTAGCCCTCGATGGAACTGGTCGAGACGTTACGATCCCAGAGGAGGAACTGGTCGGGGTCGTCCCAGCGCTGGAAACGGGCGACGAAGCCGCCGTAGATGTAGGAAAAGCCCCGATCCAGGGCGAGCTGCCCTAAACGTTCGCAGTCGGCGAAGTCGAAATCAACGACGGTGCCGGATTCGTCGCGAATGGGGACGCCGGAGGGGAGTTTTAAGTGATTCGTACGCAGATCGAGCTGATTGTCGAGATATTTCCCGATCAGCGCCCAGAACTCGTCACAGCGGCGGTCGAGCCCCGTCATAGTTTCCACATCCTCAAGGAAGAGCCAGTTGACCATGCCGAAGCGGGCGTCACAAAGCGGGGGGATGACGCAGGCGGAGACGTGCAGCGTGATCGGGAAGGTCAGTGCGTGCTCGCCGGCCTTGCAGGTCAGAACGCAGAGATAGTCGCCCTTCGTGACGGAAGCATCGACGCGAAGCAGCAGGAAGAGCGCAAGTCTGCCGGGGCGGAGCATACCGTCCGTCAAGGGGCGGGTGACGTCGTAGACCTCGAACGGCGCGCGGCGCGTAACGAAGTCCGCGACATCCTCGTAGCGGTCGGCGGTATGCGTATCGCGGCCGCTGTTTTCCTCGACGCGGGTGGGCAGGAGCTGAAAGGTCTCGCAGGAGATGGCGGAGGGGGCGTCAAAGACGACATGGAGGGCAGCCGTGTCGTCGAGGGTGACGTCGGTCAGAAGCTGGACGCCGACGGTACCGCCGCGGGCGGCGTCGGCCGCGTACAGCTCGGTCTGACCGGGGATCACGGTATCGGGATACAGCCAGACGGAATCGTTATAGGCGTGAAAAAGCATAGAAGACCTCCGTTAGAATGGATTTTCAGTCGAATACAGAACGGATGCGGGCTGATTATAGGCAATTTCACGGACACCGAGGAAGCGAAGCACCTCAAAGGCCGCGCGAGCGCAGTCAGAGAACGCGACGGCGGCATGATGGGGGAAATGACGCTCGATAAGGACATAGCGGTAGAATCGCGCAAGCTCCCGGACGGCCAGCACGCCGATGCCGCCGAAGCTGCGGGTGGCGACAGGCAGCGCTTCACCGGGGGCGACATAAGCACGGATGGAACCGTCGGCAGCACCCTGTACGCGGAAAAGCGTGATGGCGCCGGGGGCAAGGTCGCCCTCGAGGGTGCCGCGCGTAATATTCGGCTCTCCCTTGTCCTCAAGAAGGCGGTTCTGGATGAGCTGGTAGCAGATCGAGCCGCACGCCAGTTTACACAGCGGCGTGTTGCCGCAGTGGAAGCCCATAAACAGGTCGTCGCACCGGTAGGGGAAGTGACCTGCCACATCGGAAGCATACATGTCGGCGGGTACGGTGTTATTGATGTCGAGCAGCGTCACTGCGTCCTCGGTCAGGCAGGCGAGGATGTACTCGCTGAGAGCGCCGTAGAGATCGACTTCGCAGGCGACGGGGATGCCGCGGGAGGCGAGGCGGGAGTTGACATAACAAGGCTCAAAGCCAAATTCGCCGGGAAAGGCAGGCCAGCATTTGTTGGCAAAGGCGACATAATCGCGCATTCCCTTATGCGTGTCCGCCCAATCCAGCAGGGTCAGCTCGAACTGCGCCATACGCGGCAGGAGATCGGGGTAGCGGTTGCCGTCGCCAAGCTCACGGGTCATGTCGGCGGCGACGCCGGGGATTCGTGGATCGTTCGCATGAGCGCGGTAGGCGACAAGAAGATCCAGCTCCGAGTTTTCCTCGACCTCGACGCCGAGGTCATAAAGCTGCCGGATGGGAGCGTTGCAAGCGAAGAAATCCTGCGGGCGGGGCCCAAAGGAGATGATTTTTAAGGAACAGACGCCGAGGATGGCACGGGCGATGGGGATGAATGCGCGGATCTGTTCAGCTAGGACGTCCGGAGTGCCGACAGGGTGGGCAGGGATATAGGCAGTGATGTTACGCAGGGAAAGGTTATAGGAGCAGTTTAGGAGACCGCAGAAAGCGTCGCCGCGGCCATCGATGAGAGCGTCCGCGCGGTCCTCGGCGGCCGCTATAAACATGGAAGGGCCGGAAAAACGCTGTGCGAGGAGCGTTTCGGGTGTTTCCGGGCCGAAATTCCCCAAGTAAACGACGAGAACGTTACATTTACCGGCAAGCTCCGCAAGAGCCGCGCGCGCATCGGATTCGTTTTCGACGAGAACCGGACATTCATAGACGGGAAGCGACAGGGAAGTACAAGCGGCGACCAACGCACGACGGCGGTTTTCGGCAAGGGATTTTAAAAAACAGTCGCGGCTGACGGCAACGATGCCAAGTGTTACAGATGGACAGTTTGGCATGGGATTGCTCCTTTCTATAAAAAGATGAACCACTAGAAAGAAGTATAGCACAAATATAAGGATTTGAAAAGGCAAAAACGAAAACACAGGAAACAAAAAACATGAACATGAAAAGAAAAGTATGTGTCACAAGAGGTAAAAATTCGGATGGCGAAAAGAAAAGAACTGCATAGAATTACAAAAAGGGATTGATTTATTCGAGCAAATACTATTGACAAAAGAAGAAAAATGTGGTATCTTGGATACGGATACAAAGTATCCCCACGAAAAGGCAAAACTTGCGAAAGCAAGTGACGCAAAGCTAAAGGGCCTAAACTCTTTTGAGGTAGAATCAAAAGACAAATGGCAGCCAGCTGCCGAATTGAAAAGATCCTTAATGTATTCCGGGGGACGAACGACGGGATCGAAAGGCAGCAGTCGGCAATCTTATGATAAAGTTAGCCGGCTCTTTTTATTTGCCTGATTCATTTTTTCGGGGGAACTTGCATGTAAATCCAGAAAACAGGAGGAACCGAAAATGAAAAAGACCCTAGTCAGCATCGTACTCGTCGTCGCCCTTATATTCACCATTATGCCGAATATGGCAATGGCAGCGAACACACCCGATTACGGGGACGAAGGAACCACGTATGTATGCGACCAGCCTGTAAGTTCGGAGCTGAAGGCTCTAACTAACATGGTGGACACCGCAAACGCGACGATCGATATGCTTGTCAAGATCGCGATCATGACGCCTTACGACGATGTGGATTCCCTGTTGAAGACCATTGATAAAATTGTTAGCCCGGTATTCCGGTATGCGGACCGTATTGGCGTGACGGTGGTTTGCGAATATGAGGAAGTCGTCATCGATGGACGGACTGTCCTGATCGATCCGCTGCGCGTTGTGAACATTTAACCGCGCGCAAGCTTATGAGCAGTACACATGTAGCACGGGTTCCGGAAATCCTCTGCCGAGTCGTGGCGCGTATTTCGGCGCTTCCCGGGGTAGAAAAGATCATCCTTTTCGGTTCATATGCCAAGCATACACAGAATGCCGAAAGTGATCTTGATCTCGCGGTATTCTTCAATACGGATAAAGTATGCCTTTTAGAGGAATACAGATCGCTTGTCAAAATCTGTGCTTCGACGGAAGAGAACATTGAGGTACAGGCATTTCGGACAAACGAGCTTTGCGATCCTTGTGGTATTATCGGAGAGATTACGGAATTTGGCGTGGAACTGTGGCCTGCTGCGCGGTTAGAGGACCGCGAGGAGAGTTTGCCTGATGGAGAATGTGTATATCAACAAAAAGGATACTAGTACGCTGGAGAAGGCGATCGATGCCACTCGTTTGAGTCTTCTCGCAAAGAAGGGCAGCACGGAGATTATGAGCCAGACGCTCATATCCGGTGCTACCGTCTGGCTGGTTCCGGCGGATGAGCCCGAGACGATGGAGTTTTTCTTCATTCACAAGGGCGAAATCGAGCTGACCCTTGATGCGGAGACGATTCGACTCGTACCGGGAGATTCCTTTTATGTTGAGAACCTAAAACGGGAAATCCTGTTGAAAACTCATCAGGACACTCAGCTTTTATACATAACAAACGCACCGCTTTTCGACTCCGTATTCGGCTTTCAGGATGACCTGACAAAGCTTTTGGTGCGGATCAACGATAAAGACGATTACACATTCCGCCACAGCCGCAATGTGATGCGGTATTCGGTCAAGCTGTTTGAGAGCATGCCGGAATATTGCACGAACGTTTCTTTAAACGATATCGTGGTAGCGTCGCTGTTCCATGATGTCGGCAAATGCTTTGTGCCGGATGAAATTCTCAAGAAGAGCGGCAAGCTGGATGCGTCGGAGATGCGCTATATTATGAGGCATCCCATTGACAGCGCGAGATTGTTAAGACCGCATTTTGGTGACCGTGTCGCGGAGATTGCACAAAATCATCATGAGCGTCTGGACGGAACCGGTTATCCGTTCAATCTGACGGCGGAGGATATCATACCGGAAGCGCGTATTGTCGCGGTGGCCGACGTATTTGACGCGATGACGACGAATCGTGGCTATAACATTGTGAAGAGCTACGAGGAGGGCGCGCGTGAGCTTTTAAGCTTACCCAAGCAATTTGACAGGAAGATCACGGGGATGCTTGCAGAGCTTGTACGGATGAATGCCTTTGCGGAGGAATACAATGAAAAAGCTTGAGAAATACGGATACTGGCTGATGCTTTCGGACTACGACCTCGATACGATCGATTGTTTGATCGAGGGGGAGCGGTGGGTGTATGTCGCGTATCTGTGCCAGCAGGCGACCGAACGCCAGCTGAAAGGAATGTACGTCTACTACATGGATGCCGAAGCGCCGAAGACGCATAATGTGAATTTCCTGTTCAACAAAATCCTCGCAAGCAAGGCTTTCCGCGAGGAGGTCGATCAGAAGCTTTTCGAGGAGCGCCGTACGGCATGCGAGGACTTTCTTGTCGACGCGATGTTCTATTACATGTCGGATTATCCGTTTTCCTATAAAAATATCAAAACGCGATTTGTGGAGAAAGAGTTGGCGCTTGCCCTTTATAAGAACGCAAAGGACTATATCGCGTGGCTTCGTTCGTTCCAGCCGCAGGTTGATATGCCGAATGTATAAAAAAACCTCCGTTTCCTGAAGGAAGCGGAGGTTTTTTTATTATCGAGTCTTTTTCCGTGTAAGACGCTCACTGCCATAGGCCAGGATGAAGCCGGCGGCAGCGACGAGGACGGCCAGGATGGCGTCGCTGGCACTTTGAAAGGAGCGCGGGACGATGGTGAGGGTGGACGCGACGACGAAGCCGACTACGGCATAGAAGGACGATGCGTAATGGCGCTCAAACAGATTATTAACAAGTCGCGCAAAGGGAAAAACGCAGGCACAGATACCCAAAAGCATCGGAATCAGGACGGCGGGAGAGAACGCGGCAATGCCAGACGTCATCGGTTCGTACAGACCCATATAGATCAGAAGCGAGGAGGAGGACATGCCGGGGACAATCAGGGATAAGCCCCAGAGGACGCCGCAGAAGAAAAACCAGCCGAAGTTTGGGGTTAGGTTAAGCGATGTGGATGCGCCTTCCAACGCAAGGAAGAAGATGAGCATTACGATGGTGCTGAGGGCAAAGCTGATCCAAGAGAAAACGGAGCGGCCTTCACGGTTTGCTTCATTCAGGAGAGAGGGGAAGCTGCCCGCGATGAGGCCGATAAACAAAGCGACGGCGAGAAGGGCGTAGGAGGCAAAAAGCATTTCGAGAAGCTTGGCAAAAATCCAAAAACCGGCTGCCCAGCCGATTACAATGGGGAGAAACAGCCGCCATGCGCTTTTAAAAGAGAGCAGGGGATGGGCAAGCAGCGACATCATGGGCTGGTAAAGGCCGAAGGTTACGCAAAGGACGCCGCCGCTGATGCCGGGCAGGATGGCGCCGCTTCCGATGATGATCCCTTGAAAGACACGCAGAAGAAACCCTCCGACGGATTTCGGCGCGTCAGCTTCCGTATGCACAGGTGTTTATCCTCCAAATCCAATGAGTAAACAGGCGAGAGCCGCGCCAAAGGCCAAAGCGGTAAAAAGTAAGCGTCCCGAAGGCTTTGGGATGCGGATATTCAAAACGAACAGCAAAGAAATGGCAGTCATGGCGGTATAAAACGCAATGGGAAGAAAGCTTTGCAGACGGAAAAAAGCGAGATAGATTATGGGCAGCAGTACCGCGACGCTGGTTACGGGCAGCCCTTGGTAGAAATGCCGAAGTTCTGTTGTTTCCGCCTGACGCTTGGACTCGGAAACGTTAAAATAGCCGAGACGAATGACCGCGGCGAGTATGTATAGAGCCAAAATCGAAATGCCGACGATCCCCTTGACGCCAAGATTCCATGCGAGGATAGCGGGAAAAACACCGAAGCAGACCAGATCACATAGAGAATCGATTTGGATGCCGAAGCACTTTGCGTCGTCCGTCCGTGTAATCATCCGGGCAATGCGGCCATCGAACATGTCACATACACCGGAGACCAGCAGGCATAAGAACGCCTCTGTAAAAAAGCCCTCAACGGCGAGAAATATACCCGCAACGGAGGACGCAAGCCCAATATACGTGAGAATCACCGACGGATTGTAATATCCGATCAGCGCGGTTTGTTCCCGAAGCTTCATGATGCTCGTTCCTCGATTATTACGTTATAAATGGCAGTATACGAAACAATATGCGGTTTGTAAAGAGATTATTCAATAAATTTACGAAAACGACATAATATGCTATATGACAACAAAAAAACAGCCAAAAGATGTCAAATAAAAGCCTCGACGGAGCGTTAAAAACTCCGCCGAGGCAATTACGGCCAGAAGTTATAGCTCGTCGAATTCCGCAAGCAGGATGGGCGGAATCCATTCCGTCGGTACGCGTTCATCGGTGTCGAGGAAAACGCAGGTTTGCAGGGGAAGCCGGAGCGACTGGGTGACATCCTCTATCTCATCGAAGGCGTCGTCGCGGCGGAAGTGCAGGCGCATGGGGTTCCACGCCATCTTCTCATAATGGAGCGTGTTGCCGAAGGCGTGCATGACGCGCTGCGGGTTGTTGCCGACGAAGGTGTAAAGAAGCGGACGAGCGACATAGATCCACGGGCCGATATGAATGTAGAGGTGCTGATCGACGCGTTCGATGCCGCGGTCGCGGCGGATATTAGAATTCTCGATATAGGAAATCGCGAGGGCGGCTTCTTTGTCGCGGTTGTAGAGCGCAACCCACGGCGTGGTCACGGGAAGCCGCTTGCCCATGATGGGATGGCGGGGCAGCTCACCGATATAGGAGGTCGTGACGGTGCCGTCCATGTTGCGCCAGGCAACTTCTTCCGCGAGGTCACGGTTCATGACGACCTCCCCGTTGCGCAGCGCGATGACATCGCGGTCCTTCGTCAATTCCATGGTAGACGCGACGATCACGGGGCGGTAGGAGGCGTAGAAGGTGTAGGTGACCGAGCAAAGGACGTCCTCGTACATCGGCATAACGCCCCAACGCTTGAGGGAGATAAAGACGGGTCCGATTTCGAACTCATAGTTTTCCGGGGGATCCCAGTCGGAGATATGATTCCACGGTGTCGGCGGGGCGTAAATATCGGGGTTCCAGTTCATGGAGCCGTTGGTTTCGAGATGATGCGCGAAAGTCTGGTTAACACCCTGCTTGACAGTGATTTCATCGATGGAGCCGGAGGGGCCGTGGAGAGAGATTTTATAGAATTCATTTTCGATCGTTCGGGCAAGACCCTCGCCGGAAATGGATAGATCGGTAGTATACTCAGGCTTTACGGCGGCCGGGTTGCCATAGAAAATGAGATAAACGGCCTTTGAAAACGCGCGGACGGACGCGAGGAAGGCGACGTCAAAATTCATGGTAGGCTGACAGTGTTTGTCCGCGAAACCGTCCCATTGGGAAACATGGTAGACCTGAGAGGGAATCTCGGTCATACGGCCGGAATCGGGGCAGACGGCAAGAACGCGAACCTCGCGTACGGGGTCAGAGAGACGGTCAAGATAGAGCGCCATAGCCTGATGGACGGGCTCGGCGGAGCGATCGATGGCGCTTGGATTGTCGAGCACGACAGCGGCGCAGTACTTCCATGCGGGGAGGGGCCATGCGTCGGTCTGCGCGACGGCGGGACACTCAACCGTGGCCGTATCGCCGGATGCAAGGGCGACGGATATGACGGGGCGGTCGCCGATGCGGGCATCGGTACGGACGCGCAGCTCGACATACCCCGCGCCTGCGCGCAGAAGACCCTTACGGCAGTGTTCACCGTCGTTAAAGACGAATACATCGCGAACCCAGGCGTCGTTTACGGTGCAGCGGGAGACGGTATCATCGACCAAAAGACCCGATACGGCGATGCGTGCGCCAAAGTAGGGGAATTCGGTCGTCGGATAAGTGTGCGCAACGAATTTCAGTTCCATGAGCAGAATTTACCTCCTTGCCTGACAGTACGATCGGGATGGGAAGACTTCGTTTACAGTATACAGGAATTTATGGGAAAAAGCAAGGCTATTTGTAGAAAAAGTTCGTCGATTCAATGAATACCCCCACGAAGCAAAAGGGGTAGCAGCGCGCAGAGGAGCGTTGTAAGCGCGAGCAGGAAGCTCGTCAGGGAGACGATCAGGAACGCGCGGCGGCCCTTTTTTCGCCATGCGGCGAAAAACAATACGGAAAACGGAATAAAAGCGGTCAAAAGGAGCAAAGCATGCCCTAAATCCATAACATCACCCCTTCACATAGTAGAGAAAGACACCGTCCTCGTAGTAAGCGTAATCCAACTTGCCGTTGGTAGCGCGGTAGTATAAGAAGACGCCGGTCGCGCTGTCATCGGTGTAATCCCCGTTGATCCAGTCACCGTTTGCAAAGTAGAAGGTGCCGCTGATACGCTGCCCATCCTCAAAGGAGCCTTCGAAACGGGAGCCGTCTGCATAAGTCATGACGCCCATACCGGTACGGATGTCGGAGACGAAATCGCCGCTGTAGACATTGCCGTTATCGGCCCATGTGTAGGTGCCGGTACCGTCACGCAGATTGTCGCGGAAGGTACCCTCATAGGTGTCGCCGCCCACCCAGGTAAACGAGCCGGTACCGTTGCGGGCATCGTTTTCATAAGAGCCGACGTAATAATCGCCATTGGCAAACTGCATGCGGCCAAGCCCCTCGCGCTTACCGTTGACGACGCCGCCTTGATAGATACTGGTATCGGGGTAAACGATCGTGGCGTTTTCGTCGGTCATGGCGCCGTCTGTGAAATGGCCTGTGTAGGTGCCGAAGTCAGGAAGGGTGAGCGAGCCGTAGTCGCCTCGGTCGTCCGCCGCCCACATGCCGTCGAAAACGGTGCCGTCCGTGTAGGACATCTTGCCTTCGCCGTCACGCAGTCCGTCGAGATACTCGCCCTCATAAACGGAGCCGTCGGTATAAGTCATCTTACCGACGCCGTTCATGACGCCGGAGATCCATTCGCCCTCGTAGACCGAACCGTCGGGGTAGGTCATTTCACCGTAACCGTTGATTTGGTCGTAACGCCATTCGCCGGAGTATTCGCGGCCGTCATGGAATAGGAAGTTGCCCATGCCCTCGCGCTTATCATCGATGTAGTCACCGTTGTAAGTACCGTCGGGGTATTCCTGATTATCGATCGTTCCGTTTCGCAGGGTGGTTGTCCTGGCGGTCGTGGTTGTAGTCGTCGTGGTACTGGCAGAGGTTGTCGTTTGGGCGGTGGTAGTGGCGATGGTTTGTGCGGGAGAGGAAGCGGTCGTAGGCGCGCCCTGATTTTCGGATGCGGGGGCTTCGGAGGAGGAGCGGGCGAGCCAGATAAAGAAGACGATCAGGGAGATGAGGATGAGGCCGAGAATCACAGCAATCACAGCGGACAGGATGCCGCGTCGGGGATTACCGGAAGGGTCGTGTGCTGGACTCTTGGCGGCGTCGGAGGATACCGCGCCCGTGGAGTAGCCGCAGGCGGGGCAGAAGACGGTATTATCCGGGATACTTTTGCCGCAATTTCTGCAATACATGAAAAGCCTCCTTGCAAAGAGAAAGGAAATATGCTAAACTACAAAAGACTAGATCATCAAAAAAGGGAGGAAATACCTGTGTTTATCGATTTCCATACGCATGCCTATCGCAAGCCCGTGCCGTTCGTGACGAAATTCTGCACGATCGAGGAGCTACTCGCGCGGTATGACACGATGGGGGTATCTAAATGCGTGATATTGCCGATTGTCAGCCCGGAAATCTACTTCCCCCAGGCTAACGAGGATATTCTCGACATGCACGACGCCTACCCTGACCGCGTGATCCCATTTTGCAACATCGACCCGCGTGCGATGTCGGATTCCCCGTATGCGCCGCTCGACCGCGTATTTGAATATTATAAGGAACGCGGCTGCAAGGGAATTGGCGAGGTCATGCCGAATCTGGAGGTACAGGATCCGCTGGTGCAGAACCTGTTTGCGTGTGCGGAGAAGGTGGGGCTGCCGGTGATCTACGATGGTTCGGACGTCAAATCCGGCGACTTCGGCCTGTACGACGATCCAGGGTTACCGCAGCTGGAGCATACCTTGCAGCGGTTCCCGAAGCTGACGATCTTCGGACACGGGCCGGTCTTCTGGTCGGAGATCGGCAAGCTCGAGACGACCGGGTCACGCAGCTTTGTGTTCACACGGGACGGCGGGCAGGTGGGCCGCTTGCCAAAGGGGAAGATCGTCGAGGAAGGCACGGTGCCGAAGCTTTTCCGGGCATATCCGAACCTGATGGGCGACCTCTCGGACTTCACGGCCTACAACGCGTTTGCGCGGGATGAGGAATACGGGCCGAAGTTTATGACGGAGTTCCAGGATCGCCTGTTCTTCGGTACGGACATGTGCTTCCCGACGATGGAGGTGCCGCTGCCGGAGCTGATGATCCGCTGGAATAACGAAGGCCGGATTTCGGACGAGGTGTTCTATAAGATCGCGGAGGGGAACGCGAAAAAGCTGCTGGAAATCGAATAAGATATCTCAATAGGAGCGGTTGTCATCTGTCTGCGGGCGGCTGATAACCGCCTCTCATGTATATCGGGTATATTTTCGGTTTATAACGCGTTGAATTCGGCGAATAACCGGCGTTTGTTCTCCGCGACGGCTGCCGGGGTATAATACGCACGCACCTCATACATAAACGGCCCCGCATAACCGACGTCGTGCAGCGCGGCGAGGATGGCGTTCCAGTCGTTTTTACCTTCGCCGGGGAGCCAGTGCCGCTCGTCGATGAAGTCGTAGTCGGAAATATGAACGGTCAGGATGCGGGAACCGAGTCTGCGGATGGCATCCTCGGCGCGTTCACGCATAAAATGGTTCATATCGACGCAGAAGCCGACGTTGTCGAGGCCTTCCGCGAGGATGAGAAGCTCCTCGGAGCTGCCGCCGATGCGGTCGATCTTCAAGTCCTCGAGCGCGACGGGAATGCCGGTCTCGCGGGCGATCGCGGAGGCGTTTTCCCGGATATGTGCGATGCGCGTCGCGGTCTCCTCCTCAGGGATTGGCCAGTAACAGGGATGGAGGACGAAGCGGGACGGCCGCGCGGGGAGGAAGGCGTTCGCGACGGTCAGCTGACGCTGCAAGAGGAACCGGTGCTGCCCGGGCGTAACGGCGGACGCGTCCCAGTCCCAGCCGAACGGCAGATGTACAGACTGTACGGTTACGCCGTGGGCACGGAGGATGCCGATACGGCGAACAGCCTCCGCGAGATCGGCGTCGGAGCCGAAGGTGGGGAGAATGCCGCCGGGGGAGATTTCCACATCGGTGATGCCGGCCTCCACATAGGCACAAACCAGCTCATCGTTGATGCTGTTGTAGGGGATGTTGCGCGCCAGTGTTAGATCATACACGGTTGTTCGCTCCCTCATGCTCAAATTCAGCGATTTTATCCTGTATTATCCGCCATGCGCGGGGGGTATCGGTTTCGAAATCGGGATGCTGCCAGTTGACGGGACGGGGGCCGAGGTATGGGGTAAAGCCAAAGCGCATGTAGAGGCGGATCGCCTGAAAGCTGCCGGGCTGTGAGGTCAGATACATGTACTCCCCGCGATGCTGCGCAGCCTGTAAATCAAAGATGGCGGTCAAAAGGGCTTTGCACAGGCCCTTCCCCTCATGCGCGGGGTCGGTCGCGACATAATGCAGACGCGGCTGTGGGACGCCGGTATGATTTCCCGTCCACAAAGACGCGGTCGAGACGGGAACGCCGCCGGCGTCGAGCAAAAATAGGCAGTTGGTACGAGCCATGTCGGGGTCGTAGCCGAATTCCCGGTGAAAAATCCCCACGGCGTAATCCATGGAGCGCATTCCTTCGGCGGCGCATTCGATGCGCGCCCACGCCCGATCAAAGCCCTCCCGGTAACCGGAGAGGGTGTAGCCGTCCGGAACCGGATAGCGCGGGTATTCGGACGCACGGTGCGTTTCCAGCATGACGCTGATGTTGGGCAGTGTTTTATCAAGCATTCGGTGTTATCCTTTCATCAAAGGCGAGGCCCGTCTGCCGCCGCGCCTCATCCATGACGGCTATGACGGCACGGGACGCGTCGAGATACCGCGCGTATTTTCCTTCGTCGATCTGGCGGATGAATTCCGCAAGCTCATAGGCCATCGGGTGCCGCGCGGGGGTAACGTCGAGGGTGCGGGGACCGATGTCCGCCGCCGCGACACGGACGCCGTCGCCGCGGGAACCGTCACGGGGCAAAAGCTTCCAGGCTTTGGGGCGCGTGATGCTGTCGATGATCAGACTGCCTCGCTCGCCCTGTATCTCGCAAGGGTTTGCGCCCTGGGAGATTTTTGAGTAGGAGATGTCCGCGATCGCACCGCCCGAGGTGAGGGGGTCGGCGTGGGTGTAGGTGAGCGTGACGGAGCCAGCGCTGTCGATGCCGCCGGGGATGCGGAGCATGGAGGCACGGATGGTGTCGGGGGTGCCGAATACGAGCTGGGCGGCGGCAAGGGTATAAACGCCGAGATCCATCAAAGCGCCGTTGCAGAGCTTCGGGTTAAAGGCGTTTTCGACGATACCCGCCTTGAATTTGTCGTAGCGGGAGGAATATTGGCAGAAGGTAAAGGATGCGCGGCGGATAGGGGCGATTTCGGTAAGCGTTTCACGGATAGAACGCCAGCAGGGGAGGTGGGCGCAGACCATAGCTTCCATCAACACGAGGCGATTCCGCGCGGCGGCGGCGCGCATGGCGTCGAAGGAGGTAAGGTCGGGCGCGATGGGCTTTTCGCAGAGGACATGCTTACCCGCGTCGAGTAGTGCGATTGCCTGCGGTGCGTGGCAGAGATTCGGAGACGCAATATAGACGAAATCGATGTCCGTATCCTCGGCGAGCGCGGAAAGGTCGGTATATACGCGGGATGCGCCGTGTTGTGCGGCATATACGCGGCCGCGCTCCTCAGTACGGGAGTAAACGGCGGCAAGCTCCACGCCTTTCACCTCACAGGACGCGGAAATGAGCCAGTCTGTGACAAAATTCGTGCCGATGACGGCAAATTTATGCATAGATGCAGTCACTCCTTATGAACATACAATCTTCAGTCGGGGAAGGGCGCAAAGGCCGCGGCCAAACCAGCGCCGTCCTTAGCGGAATAGTAAAAGACCTCGCTGCCGCGAAGGACGAGAACGGCGCCGTTTGTGGAGACATATACCTCGTCGGCAGTCCATGCGTCCCCGTCACCGGGCGTGAGGGAGCCGGACTGAGCCATCAGCGTGCGGATTTTAGAAAGAACAACGGTGCGCATGGGGGAAAAGGGGATGGAAAAGTATTCATTCTGCGCGGACGCGCCGGACTCGGCAGTTTCGGTATAGACATAATGTGCGGGTACGGCGGGACTGACCGTTTCACGGTAATAGGTTTCCTTTAAGGGGGAATCGGAGATCGCGTCGAGGGTTAATACGACGGACGTATCGGCGGGAGCGTCGGCCTGCGGGGGGGACCAGCGCTGAAGGGAGAACATGCCGATGCCACAGACGGCGAGGACGCAGAAGATGAGGGTGCGGCGGGCACGGTTTTTGGGCATCTTCTGAAGGAAGAGAATGGCGACGCTGGCAAGCGTAAGCGGGATGATCATCATCAGGTAGCGCGTATAGCCATAGATGGCGTCGAAGAAGAATAGCAAAAGGATGTAGAGGCCGACGATGAAAAGGAACCAATACACCGGCAAAAAGCGGTCCTTCGCGGCCTTGACGGACGGAACGGGCAGGGTTTCGCCGCGTTTGAGATAAGCGCTCTGCTGCCGCACGTCTCGGACGAGGCGCGAGCCGATGAGGATGGACGGGATACCGAAAAGGGGAAGAATGAACAGGGAGCCGACGCCGGTGAAGGTCAGAAAGTCGGTATAAGCGCATTTAAGGATGGCGACAAGCCCTAAAACGAGCATGGCAAGGGTGAGCCCGAGGGCGCTTAGTTCCTTGCTCCAGACCATCTTCTGCATGAGGTTGTGCTCTTGCTCAAAGGTCGGGGCATGGAACTTTGTGTCGGCGGGCGCGTACCAGATATAAAAGAAATCGACGTCGCCGATTAGTTCCCAACCGTCCTTTTCATGGGATTTCTTGTAAGCGGCGAGCTTTTTTTCATTTTCAGTTTCATAAGCACCGGTAAAGACTTCGACATGTGCGCACAACCCGACTGTATCAGCGCGTTTGTAGGTCATCAGAAAACGTCCGACGGAAACAAGCTTCCAGCCTTTGCTGGCATATTCGTTGATATCCTGTTCGAGCGCCTTGTAATCATAGGGAAAGAAGCCGTTGAAGACTCGGAGCGTTTTTGCGGTATCCATAGTGCAGTTCCTCTAATCCGAATAGTATAAAGTACGGTAACGAATCCCGGCGACAATGCCCATCGCGCCGAACATGGTGACAAGCGAGGTACCACCGTAGCTGAAAAAGGGGAGGGTCAGGCCGATGACAGGCAAAAGACCGATGTTCATGCCGATGTTGGTTACCGTCTGGAAGATCAGCATGCCGGCCATCCCCGCGCATATGGCGGCGTCGGCGGAACCGTAGGTACGCGCGGAGAGAATAAGACAGCGTAGGATGATGAGGGTTAAGAGAAGGACTATACCCATTGCGCCGAGGAAGCCGAATTCCTCGCCGGCAACGGCGAAGATGGCGTCGGTATGTTTGGTGGGGATAAGGGAACGCTGAGTTAAAGAGCCTTGGAGGTACCCTTGGCCGGTCAGGAGGCCGGACCCGATGGCCCGGCGTGTCTGCGCGGCCTGATACGCCTTGGCAGCGTCGAGGGAGGGATCGAAGATCACAAGGATGCGGAGCTGTTGATACTCGTCCATCGCGTAGCGCCAGATCAGGGGCGCCGCAACGGCGACACAAAGGGCGCCCGCGGCAAACCAACGGAATTTCAGTCCGGCAACATAGAGCATGATCAAACCGATAAAAAGGTATTGGAGCGCCATGCCGTCGTCGCGGGAAAAGAGGATGACACAGCCGGCGACAATACCCCAATGTGCGACAAGCTGCAGGACGGACAGGGCGGAGCTTAGCTCATCGGAGACGCGGCGGAGGTGGGCGGAGAAGGTGATGATAAAGAGGACCTTCCCGAGTTCGCCTGGCTGGAAGGAAAGGGAGCCGATGTGGATCCAGCTTCGATTGCCGCTTTGCCAGGAGCCTAAAAAACGCGGAGAAATCTGGAGGGCGATATTAAAAATCAGAAGCGGCAGCCAAAGGCGGGTAAGCCACTTCGTCGGGACGACGGATGCGGCGATGAATACGATAACGCCGGCGGCGGCGGCGATGAGCTGGGTGCGGACGTAGCGGTCGGTATCAAAGCTCATGGTTGCGGAGCGGATGAGGACGATACCGGCGGCCGCGCTGAGAGCGCAGAGCAGTAAAAGCAGCAGATCGACGCCGAGGAGGTAGTCCCGAACGGTACGGAATAGGCGTTTCAAGAAGGGGTACCTACCTTTTAAACGATTTCAAGATGGATTATACCATAAAAACTTGATGGCGTAAACTGTTTTCGTAAAAATTGGGCATTGTGTTTTCGGTAATAAACCGATATACTCATAAAGTGGTGTTTTATACGCGATAAGAATGAAAACACCCGATAGGAGGTGCGGCGTATGCCGATTAAGATTCCGGATAAATTGCCCGCGTATGCGGTGCTTGAAAGTGAGAATATCTTCGTCATGTCGGATGCGCGTGCGACGAAGCAGGATATCCGACCGCTGAAAATTCTGATTTTAAATCTGATGCCGACGAAAATCGCAACGGAAACGCAGCTTTTACGCCGGCTTTCGAATACGCCGCTGCAAATCGAGATCGAGCTGATGCAGACCTCGACCTACCGCGGCAGAAATACGGCGAGCGAGCATCTCGATACCTTTTACACGACCTTTGACCAGATTCGGGATAAACGCTACGACGGCATGATCATCACCGGCGCGCCGGTGGAGGATATGGCATTTGAGAGCGTGCTGTACTGGAAGGAGCTGTGTGACATCCTCGAGTGGACGAAAACGCATGTCTACTCGGTGTTCCACATCTGCTGGGCCGCGCAGGCCGGGCTTTACTACCACTATGGTATTCCGAAGCATCCACTGGACGCGAAAATGTTCGGGGTGTTCGAGCATACCGTGCTCGACCCACAATGTCCGTTATTCAGGGGCTTTGACGACACCTTCGACGCGCCGCATTCACGTCATACCGAGGTGCGGCGAGAGGATATCGAGCGGGAGCCGACACTTTCGATTCTGGCGGAGTCCGACGAGGCGGGCGTGTATCTTGTTTCGGATAAAGAAGGGCGCCGCATCTTCGTGACAGGTCACTCCGAATACGACGCCGATACACTTGCGTTTGAATATTTTAGGGATCAATCGAAGGGGCTTGCAATCGAGGTGCCGAAGCATTACTTCCCCGGCGACGACCCGACGAAAACGCCCCATGTGACCTGGCGTGCGCACAGTACGCTGCTGTTTACGAACTGGCTGAATTATTATGTCTACCAATCCACGCCGTACGATCTTACGGAGCTCGATACACTGCACTAAGAGTACATTTTCCCGATCAAAAAGGCGACAAGCCGCGTCGGGAGAATGCGGTTTAAGAAGATAAACAGCTTGTAGCTGCCCCCGACCGTGACAAGCGGCCGGGGGTTTTTCGCGTGTATCTGGCGGAAGATTACGCGGGCAACGGCGTCGGGGGACATGCCGTGCCGCTCGTCGCGTTCCATCGCGGCGACGCTTTTTTCGATGCGGTCGCCGTATAGCTCCGTGCCGGAGGTGCTTTTCACGCGCGCGTCGGTGAAGCCGGTGCGCACATCGCCGGGCATGACCGCGGATACGCGGATGCCCGCGACGGCGAGTTCTGTCCGCAACGCGAGCGTATAGGAGTTTAGCGCGGACTTTGTTGCGGAATAATATGCCTGAAACGGGATGGCGAACACGGCGGCGGCCGAGGTCACGATCACAATCTGCGACCCCGCGTGGCATAATGCGCGCGCTTCCCGTATGCAGCGGAAAACACCGAAGCAGTTGACGCCGAAAATGCGTGCAATATCGGCGTCTGAAGCGTAGGCCGCCGCGCCGGAGATGCCCATCCCCGCGTTGCAGACGAGGACGTCGATGGAACCGGCGGCCTCGCGGATGGCATCGAACGCCGCGCAAACATCAGAGTCGCGTGCGACGTCGCAGGGGATAAAGCGGATGCGGGGGTCTGCTCCCGGATGTCGGGACAGCCCGTAGACGGCATAGCCCGCGTCCGCGAAACGAGCTGCCGCCGCGGCGCCGATGCCGCCGGACGCCCCGGTAATGACGGCGATTTTACTGTTCATGCAGAATGTCCCGGATAATGTCCATCGCCTCGTCGAGAATCGCTTCTGTATGCGTCGCCATCAGGCTTGTCCGCAGGAGACACTCCCCCTCGGGCGCTGCGGGCGGGAGAACGGGGTTTACATAAACGCCGGCTTCGTAGAGCTTTTTGGCGATGACCAGCGTCGTGGTTAAATCATAGGTATAGAACGGCACGATGGGGGTATTGGCACCGCCGTTATCCTTGGTCACGATCCCGCGGGCGGCAAGCCCCTTGCGCATATACGCCGATAGGGCGGCCAGGTGTTGAACACGCTCCGGCTCGCGTTCGATGATGCGCAGCGCGGCGAGCGCAGCGGCGGCGCAGGAGGGCGGGATGGACGCTGAGAAGATAAAAGGGCGGGAAGTGTGCTGGACATAGTCGACGATGTACCTTTTGGCGACCATAAAGCCGCCGAGGGACGCCAGTGACTTCGAGAAGGTGCTCATCGTGATGTCCACATCGTTTTCAAGACCGAAATAGCTTGCGGTACCGCGCCCGCCCTTCCCTATGACGCCGAAGCCGTGCGCGTCGTCGACCATGACGGCGGCGTTGTACTTTTTCGCAAGCGCAACGATCTCTGGCAGACGCGCGATTTCACCGCTCATGCTGAAGACGCCGTCGGTGACGATGAGCTTGCCTGCATCGAGCGGGAGCCTTATAAGCTCGCGCTCAAGGTCTTCCATATCGGAATGCTTATAGCGGCGCAGGGCGGCGAAGCTTAGGCGGCAGCCGTCGTAGATGGACGCGTGGTTTTCGCGGTCGCAGAGGATGGTATCGTGACGGTCGGTGACCGCGCTGATGATGGAGAGGTTCGACTGGAAACCGGTGGAGAAGGTGAGTGCGGCTTCTGCACCCATGAAGGAGGCCAGAGCGTCCTCCAGCTGAATATGGAGATCCAGTGTACCGTTTAGGAAGCGGGAACCGGAACAGCCGGTGCCGTACTTTTCCGTCGCGGCGACGGCGGCGGCGATGACTTCGGGGTGTACGGTAAGCCCCAGGTAGTTGTTGGAGCCGAGCATGATGCGGCGCTTACCTTCCATAATGACCTCGGTGTCCTGACGGGATTCGAGGTGATGGAAATAGGGATAGAGACCCGCGTCACGGATTTGTTGTGCAGCCGTGAATTCGGCGCATTTGGTGAAAAGCGACATCGCATTTTCCTCCGCAGTTTGTACTCAGGACTAAGAAAGATGAAGGTCAAAGGCCATTCAAAGCTTGTACCCTTAGCCCTTCCCTCATTATACACGACGGTTTATAATTTTGCAACATTATTTCCAACAAAAAACAATATTTAAAGCTTGATATGCAGAAAGATCGTAATGGGCTTGCTATTTTGAACAGATCGTGCTATACTGTTCAAAAATCTATATGTAAAAACGGAAAGGAGCGCGGACATGTCGAAGACACTGATACTGGCGGAGAAACCGTCTGTCGGGCGGGAGCTTGCGCGCGTATTGGGCTGTCAGGCAGGAGGAAACGGGTATCTTGAGGGGCCGCGCTATCTTGTGACGTGGGCACTGGGGCATCTGGTGACGCTGGCTGACCCAGAGGCATATGGGGAGCAGTATAAGAAGTGGTCGATGGAGACGCTGCCGATCATGCCGCAGAAGATGCAGCTGACGGTTATTCCGGAGACCGCGAAGCAGTACGCGGTGGTCAAGCGGCTGCTGCATGATCCGAACGTGGACAGTCTGATCATCGCGACGGACGCGGGACGTGAAGGGGAGCTGGTCGCGAGATGGATCCTTGCGAAGGCGGGATTTAACAAGCCGGTAAAGCGGCTGTGGATATCGTCGCAGACCGACCGCGCGATACGGGAGGGAATGGCGGCCGTTAAGGACGCGAAATTCTACGATACGCTGTATCAGTCGGCCGAGTCGCGCGCCCAAGCGGACTGGCTTGTGGGCTTTAACGTGACGCGCGCGCTGACCTGCAAGCATAACGCGCAGCTGTCCGGCGGGCGGGTGCAGACGCCGACGCTCGCGCTGATGGTACGCCGCGAGGAGGAGATCCGGCGGTTCGTCCCGAAGGAGTTTTGGACGGTGCGGGCGGATTTAGGGCAGTTTTTCGCGACGTGGAAGGACGGCTACGGGAAAACGCAGATCTTCGATAAGAATACGGCAGAGGAGCTTTCAAAAAAGCTCAAAGGAGCGAATCTTCGGGTGACTGATGTTAAAGTAACTCCGAAATCCAGCCCTCCGCCCGCGCTGTATGACCTGACGGAGCTGCAAAGGGACGCGAACAAGCTCTACGGTATGTCCGCGAAGGAGACCTTAAACTCGATGCAGCGTCTGTATGAGCAGTACCGCGCTCTGACCTATCCGCGTACGGATTCACGGTATCTGCCGGCGGATGTGCTGCCGTCGATGGACGAGCGGCTCGCGGCCGTGGCCATAGGCGAGTTTGCGCCGCTGGTGCGGGAGCTGCGGACAAAGCGCGCACCCCTAAACCGTGCCTGCGTCAACGACGCGAAGGTGACCGATCACCATGCGATCATCCCGACGGAGGAGCGCGCGGACGCCGCGGGCATGAGCACCGAGGATAAGCGGATCTATATGCTCGTCGTAAAGCGTTTCCTCGCGAACTTCTTTCCGAATTATCAGTATCAGACCATCCGCGCCGAGCTTGCTGGTGTGGGAGAGCGCTTTTCGGCTTCCGGGCGCGTGGAGAAGGAGGCCGGTTGGAGGAAGGTCGAGCGGCTGGAGGATGAGGAGGAAGCCGACGAACAAACACTGCCAGCCATCGCGAAGGGAGAGAGCTTCCGCGTCGCGAATATCCAGTGCAAGGCAGGAAAAACATCACCGCCCGCACGGTATACGGAGGCGAGTCTGCTTGCGGATATGGAAAATCCCGCGAAGTATATCGCCGACGCCGCGATGAAAGGCTATATCGGCGGAGGACTCGGTACCCCGGCGACGCGTGCGGATATCATCGAAAAGCTGCTCGCGGCATTCTATGTTGAAAAACAGGGGACGACGCTGATCCCGACATCGAAGGGGATACAGCTGATAAAAATCGTGCCGGAGGAGCTGCGCGAGCCTCTTTTAACGGCAAGCTGGGAGCAAAAGCTCGAAGGTATCCGTACGGGAGCTGTGCGGATGGATGCTTTTCTGCGGGATATCCGGGGGTATACGACGGCGCTTGTGAAACGGGTTGCGGAGAACGAGGCGCAATATGTTCACGATAACCTGACGCGTACGCCGTGTCCGAAATGCGGGAAGATGATGCTTGAGGTAAAGGGTAAGCGCGGAACGATGCTCGTCTGCCAAGACCGGGAATGCGGCGAGCGTATCAGCGTCAGTCTGGAGACAAACGCACGGTGCCCGGAGTGCCATAAAAGGCTGGAGCTTTTCGGCGAGGGAGAGAAGCGCACGTATGTCTGCCGCTGCGGGTTCCGGGAGCGGGCAGATAAATTCCGGGAACGCTTTGCGTCGGCGGGGGCATCAAAGGCCGCCGTGCGAGCATTCATGGCACAGCAGGAAACGCAGGAGAATAAGGAAGATAGCCCGATGGCGATTGCTATGCGAGCGGCGATGGAGGCGGCGAAGAAGAAACCGTAGAAGGACGCATTCCATACGTTCCGTGAGACGGGGCGCGCAAAGAGGGAGAATGTTCATTGCAAAAATGTAAGGCATGCGGATTCTAAAATTTTCGAAATGTTCACATTCCGTTCAAATTTTAGCGATATACTCAATAATAAAGAGAGTAAAAGCGAGGGCGAAAGAATGGATAACATAAAGGAAGTCAAGGCACCGTGGCTCAATCAATACGGCGAGGTTCCCGCGACGCTCGAGTACCCCCCGCTGACCATGTATCAAATGATCGAGCGGATGTGCGAAACGTATCCAAACAATATCGCATATGAATTTGTCGGGCGGAAGACGAAATATAAAAAATTAATACAGGAGCTCTCACGGACGGCGAAAGCGCTGTACGCGCTCGGAGTGCGTTCGGGCGACCGGGTAACGATCTGCATGCCGAACACCCCGCAGGCGCTCGCCGTGTTCTACGCGCTGAATAAGATCGGCGCGATCGCGAATATGACGCACCCGCTGTCCGCGCCAGGGGAGATCGAATTCTATTTAAAGGACTCCGAGAGCCACATGGTACTGACGCTTGACCAGTTTGCAGGGAAGGTGCTCGAAGCGGCGTCGAAGGTACCCTATCCGGTGACGGTCATTGTGACGAAGGTGCAGGATGCGCTTTCACTACCCGTGAAGATCGGGTATCAGCTGACGCAGAAAAAGTACGAGATCCCGGAAAAGCCCGTGGCCGAGAAGGATCAGATCGTCCTGTGGAGCAAGTTTATGCACGCGGCGTCGAGTGTGACAGAGGATGTGGAGGATCACACAAGACTTGATACGGATGCGGGCGCAATCCTCTACAGCGGCGGCACGACGGGTACGACGAAAGGCATTTTGTTATCGAACCGAAACTTCAACGCACTGGGTTTGCAGACAGCGGCGGCATCCGGTTATCCGTCGCTTGCGGGCATGAAGATGCTGGCGGTGATGCCGATCTTCCACGGGTTTGGGCTTGGCGTCTGCATCCATACGGCGCTGATCAGCGGCATGGACTGCATCCTGGTACCGAAATTTAATGTGGACAGCTATACGGATCTGTTAAAGAAGAAAAAGCCTAATTTGATTGCCGGCGTACCGACGCTGTTTGAGGCACTTTTGCGGAACAAGAACCTCGATGGGGTGGATTTGTCCTATCTACGCGGTGTGTTCTCCGGCGGCGACTCGCTGTCGATCGAGCTGAAGAGGAAGGTCGACGAATTTTTAAAAGCACATAACGCTCCGGTGCAGATTCGCGAGGGCTACGGTACGACGGAATGCGTCACGGCAAGTTGCCTGACGCCCAAGGATATGTACAAGGAAGGCAGCATCGGCATCCCGTTCCCGGATACGTTTTACAAGATTGTCAAGGTCGGCACGATAGAAGAAGTTCCCTATGGCCAAGAAGGCGAGATCTGCTTATCCGGCCCGACGGTGATGATGGGGTATAACAATAACCCGACGGAGACGGAAAACACCCTGCGGACGCATGAAGACGGCCGGGTATGGCTGCATACGGGCGACCTGGGTATCATGGATGAAGAAGGTTTTGTGTACTTCCGGCAGCGGATTAAGCGGATGATCATCACAGCCGGTTACAATGTGTATCCGTCGCAGGTCGAGAACATCATCGATGCGCATCCGTCGGTTTTGATTTCGTGTGTAATCGGCGTGCGGGATCCGTATAAAATGGAGAAGATCAAAGCATTTGTAGTGCTGCGTCCGGGCGTGGAGAAGACGCCGGCGGTGAAGAAGGAGATTCTCGACTACTGCCGCAAGCATATCGCGAAATACGCGATGCCGTACGCGATCGAATTCCGCGACGAGCTGCCCAAAACCTTAGTCGGCAAGGTAGCGTACCGGAAGCTCGAGGAAGAGGAAGCGAGTAAGCCCGTTAAAGCGGAGAAAAAAGACGTAGAAGATTAATAAATCAAAGGGAGAAGGCGTTAAGCCTTCTCCCTTTTGCTGTTATAAGCCCAAAAATGAAGAGCGCTTTCTCGGACGTTATTGCAGATTTAGCTCCGCATACGCAAGCATGTTCCGGCAGGCGAAGATAACGATCAGCGAAAGTACGACGTTCACGAAAAACAACGTTAAAAACACGGTAAAGCTTGCGGAAATAAGGATAAGCCCGAAGGTATAGAGTAAAAACGCGAGGACACCGCCCGGAGCCGCGAGGATGATCATCGTCAGGAAGAACACAAACATCGACAGGGCCTTCGACGTCATCGAGGAGAACAGGCGCTCGACGAGAACATAGCCCGCAAGGAACAAAACATCAAACGAGAAGCCGGCCAGCGCACAGAGGATGGTTTCGGCCGGGGACTGCCTGCAGATCAGCGCGATCGGGGCATACATCAGCAATGCGTTGAGAGCGAATTTGGGGAAGGCTTCGGCGAGAGCGAAAAACAACTTTTTAAAGGGCGGTTCGGGGATGAGGTAGATGTACGGTTTGACAAGCTCCCGCTGGAGACGGCCGAGCATCGCGCCAAAGATGCGCATGTAGACCGCAAAGGCGAATCCCGCGACGATGCCGCCGTCCGTGCGCATGAGGAAGGTGAAGGCGACGCTGACGATGATGAAGATGAAGGCGGAAGGCTCGAGCAGGAGAGGATTTGCGCGCCGGTTTTCAAGCAGATGCTTGTAGTAAATCGCACTCGCGCCCGCGCCGTGGGAAAGGGTGCCGCGGCCGCGGCGCACCTTGCCCGTCATGGTGGCGGGCTGCTGCCCGGATTTTGCGGCTTCGCGGGTCTTAAAATTCTTTTCAGTGATGCCGTAGACGTCCTCGTAGTAATCGTCGTCGCTGCGGACAATCCAGAGGACGAGCAGCGCGATATAGACGACGGCAGCGGCAACGCCGATGAAAATGGGCATCGCCTGTCGCGCAAAGATCCCCTGTACGGCATAGGAAAGCCAGCCGGAAACGGGGAAGAAGGCCAGAGGGCCTGTCGCAAGCGCGACGGCGCTTTCGAGGAGACTGTCGCGGGAGCCGTAGAGCCGGACGAAGACGATCACGGCGGCGGCGGAGAGGATGGTATAGAAAACCGTACGCGCAAGCCTGCGGCGGCGTTCGGAAAGGGCGGTTTTGGTGTAAAGCACCATGGCGGTAAGCTGGCCGCAGAAGACGGACAGGCTGTAACCTACGAGGAGCCAGATGAGATCGAGGTATTTGATGCCGTAGTTTACGTGGAGCATCGTATACTGGAAGAGGAGAAAGATACCGACGAGGAGAGAGGAGCCGAGCTGCTGAATCAGGCCGTAAAACAGAACGGACTGACGGCGTAGAGGTGCGGTGAAGACGAGGTTGACGTCGGGCATGGTAAAGAGCGTCGCACCCTTGGAGAAGCCGTTGTAGGCGGTCATCAGAAAGACGAAGGAATAAAAGACGAAGGCGATGGCGCAAAGCTCGCGGATGTCGCGATAGACGGGGTTTTCGGGGGCATCTGCATTCCCTGCAAAGATCGTAAAGCCGATGAGTGCAATACAAACGAGAGTGAGTATCAGGCGGGAGGGTTTGCGAAAAAAGCGGCGCACATTGTTTTTAAACCGCGTGACAAGCAAATAGGTCAGTACGCCGTTCATGCGTCCTTCCCCTCTCCCGTGATCGAGAAGAACAGCTCCTCGAGCGACTGCTCCTGCGTTTCGTCGGGACGGTTGTGGCGCGTCGCGGCGAATTCACCTTTGTTCATGATGTGGACAACGTCCCAGTAGTTCTCCACGCTGTCGATCATATGGGTTGATATGAGGATGGCGGCGCCCTCGTCGCGCAGCTCGCGGAAGAGGGCTTTGATCTCCTTGATCGCGTAAGGGTCCAGTCCGACCATCGGCTCGTCGAAGATAACCAGCTTCGGGCGATGGATCAGCGCGCAGATGATGGAGAGCTTCTGCTGCATGCCTTTGGAAAGCTCGTTTGCCAGCGCGTCGCGCTTCTCATAGAGGGCGAAGCGCTCGAGCAGATGATCGCGGTAGGCGGGGTCATCCGGGATGCGGTAGGCGCGTCGCACGAATTCGAGATGCTCGGAGACGGTGAGCGCCTCGTACAGAGCGGGCATCTCGGGGATATAGCCAAGCAGGCGCTTTGATGCGAGGGACTTGTTGGGATAGCCGCCGATGGTGATCTGGCCGTCGAAGCGGAGAAGCCCAGCTATGCATTTGATGATCGTCGATTTGCCCGCGCCGTTGGGGCCCATCAGAATGGCGATCTGTCCGGAATCGACTTCAAAGCTGATGTCGTGATTGGCAAGCACCTTGCCGTACTGTTTGGAAACGTGTTGGATGTCGAGCATTTTCATGGTACACACTTGCTTTCTGTCATGGATTGGAGTACAATAAGGACAACTCTTATGAATAACGATCAAGGAGACAGATACTTATGGAAATCCGCGACCGCATAATTAAGGAACTTCATGCGCTGGGAATACGCGATGGCGATACGGTCCTGATGCATTCGTCGATGAAAGCGCTCGGCACCGGGGAGGCGCCTGAGTATGTGCTGAACGCGATACAGGACGCGCTCGGCGCGCGCGGAACGCTTCTTTTACCGGCGTTGTCGTACGCGACGGTGAAGTTCGATCAGCCGAACTGGTCGTATTATGATACACCGGTGTGTGTGGGACTGCTGCCGGAGATGTTTCGGCACCTTCCGGGTGTCATACGCAGTATCCATCCCACGCATTCCGTCTGTGCACGCGGCGAAAGGGCGGAGGAGCTGACCGCCGGGCATGAAAACGATCATACGCCGGTCGGTGAGAACTCGCCATACCGGAGGCTTCCCGGAGTGGGCGGTAAAATCCTGATGCTCGGCTGCGGTATGGGGCCAATGACGTTCATGCACGGCGTGGAGGAGGTCGCACACGCGCCGTACGCACTGCTGCCGGAGCCTTGGGTGTACCATATGGAGGATGCCGCACATAGGCGTTTCGATATGTCCGTTCATCGCCACGGCATCAACCGCTACGGCGATCAGGCGTATGCGCGGATGGAAGCGCTTTTGGAGACAGACGAGATTGCGCGGGGAAAGGTGCTCGCCGCCGACGCGTATCTGTTGGATTCGAACGCGGTGCTGCGGCATGGCGTGGAGATGATCGGGAAGAACCCCTATTATTTTTTAAAGCTGCACATCGACGCGCCCATAGCGGGAGCTTCCGTATAGCTTTATAATATTAGACGAAAGTCAAACAGCAATTCTTCCTTTTAAAACAACACTTTCGACATTAAAATCCTCGTCCGCAAGAACGATATCGGCATCCGCACCGGGAATCAGCTGCCCGACGCGCTGTTCGACGCCGAGCATGCGGGCGGGGTTTTCGCTTGCCATGCGCCAGACGGTCGGCGTATCGAGCAGCGCGTGGCGTTTCATATTGTAGCAGGCTTTGGCCATGTTCAGCTCGCTTCCGTCGAGCTTACCATTTACCCAGTGGATGTCGCAGTCGTCGGCGCTGTGCGTCGCGCCCTTAGGGGCGCTATACGCCGCACCCTTAGGCGCTTGGCCTGGATCATCGGACGGACGCATCCTGGACAGGTCCGGCTCGTCGTCAGCGTTCCAGACGGACGGCACCGCGTCGGTGATGACAATCACGCGATGTACGCCCTTGCAGCGGACGCACAGGCGGATGCGCTCGGGGGCGACATGCATGGCGATGTGGTCGGGGATGATTTCGGCGTATACATCGTCGTCGAGATCGACCAGTTCGTCCAGCCCCACCTTGCGGATGCCCATAAGCTCGGTATAGTCTCCGGAGGCGTCGTAGTGGTGCGTGGCGTTGACGAGACCGTAGCGCTTCAAAAGCGCGTACTGCTCGCGCGTGCAGTCACCGTGACCGGCGGCGAGTCGGATGCCGTGCGTGTGCGTGAGGGCAAGGATGGGCTCGATATCCGGCGCGTCGGGGGAGACCATCATCATCCGCGCCGCGCCGCCGCAGGCATCAAAAAGCGCCTGGGCATATTCGACGGACACAGGCGTCTGGTATTTCCCGGGGAAACCAAAGGAGGGGTTCTTAAACGGGCCTTCGAGATGGATGCCGAGGATGGACGGGCAGTCCGGCATAGCGTCGCGGATGCGGCATGCCCGGATAAGCCTCGCCGATGGCTCCTCACCATAGGAGAGCGTCGCGAGGACGGAGGTCGTGCCGCGCAGGAGATGATACCGCGCGAATTCGGCGGGGTTGTCGCCGGCGGAATAGAGGCCGCCGCCGTGGCAGTGGACGTCGACAAAGCCGGGGCCGGCGAAAAGTCCGTGGGCATTGAGGATGTCGGCATCGGCGGGGATATCCGTACCGGCACCGGCGTACAGAATTTGACCTTGGTCGCAAAGCAGCATACCGTCTGGGATTACGCCGTTTGGCAGAATCAGATTAGCGTGCAGAACAGCGAGCATAAGTACCCCCTTATTCATATGAGTTGACACAAGTTTAACGCAAAGAGAACGTTCTGTCAACAAAAACCGTGAAGAACAGAAAAAACCGGCGTAAAATACTTGCATTTCGCGTCGGGGAATGGTACAATACAAAAAGTATGGCAAGACAACACCAAAGGAGTATTTAAAATGAGTACATTAAACCAAAGCCTCTTAAACGATACCGCATTTTGGGAAGGCAAGGGCGCACTTTTGCCAAAGTATGACCGTGTAAACCTGCCGGTGACGGCAATCTGCTTCTCGATGGGACGCATGGGATTTGGCCACTTCGCTGATATCATGCAGGATCTTCTGGAGTGCGGCGCGGCGTCGGGCGTCATCGCCGGCACCGAAACTTTCTCCCGTGCGTATTACGATAGCCTCAAGGCTTCCGATATGCTCGTAACCCAGATCATCTACGGCAACAAGAAGGGGCAGGCTACCCCGAAGATTCAGGGTGCGATCACCCGCGCGCTGTTTCTTGAAAGTACGACGGAGTCTGACGACTGGCAGGAGCTTTTGGCCTACGCGCGTGACCCGCGCGTCCAGTTTGCGACGATCAACGCGCCCGAAATTGTGTACGGCATGACTTACTCCGGCGGCGAGTTTGCGACGCCGACCGCACCGAAGGTCCTCGCGGACATGGAGAACGGCACCTACACCTCCGACCCCGGTAAGTGGGCGCGTTTCCTTCTGGAGCGTTTTAACGCGGGGCTGAAGTTTTCGATGGTGAGCTGTACGAACTTCTCAAAGAACGGCTTCTTCACCGGCGCGGTACTGCGTACGATGGCGCGCGCGTGGGAAGAAAAGGGCTTTGCGCCGAAGGGATTTTTGGCGTACCTTTCAGACCCGGCGCAGGTCGGCTTCCCGAATACGATGATCGACCGCATCGCCGTCTCTCCGGACGACGTGGTCAAGGCGCGTATGGCGGAAATGAACCTCGAGTCCTCCGTCGTCGTGACCGAGGAGAACCGTTACTGGGCGATCGAAGACGTCTTCCCCGGCGGCCGTCCGGCGTTTGACCGCGCGAAGGGCGTGTTTATGTGCCCGAACTTCGCCGACGTCAAGAAGTACGAGGATATGAAGCTGCGCATCTTAAACATGAGCCACACGACGTTTGCCTCGCTGGGCGTGCTTTTGGGCAACCGCGGCGCGTACGGTATTTATAAGTGCATGCAGGATAAGAAGCTCGTCGAGATCATCACGGCGATCATGGACATCGTGCGCGGCGTCATCGAGCGTCCGGCGGCGATTGATCCGGCGGACTTCATCGCGGACACCTTTGACCGCTTAAATAACCCGAACATCCCGGATGATCCGATGCGTATCGCCTTGAACGCTTCGACGAAGATTATGCCCCGCCTGATGGAGACCTATTGGGAAGCGCGTGAGCGCGGCGTCTGTCCTTGCAAGCTGTCCGTGATTTTAAAGCCGGTTGCAGGCTTCCTGCGTTATTGCGCGGGCGTCGATGACGCCGGTGTGGAGTACCAGCTTGAGGATGACCCGATCCGCGACACCTTAATCGCCTGCGGCAACGCGGCGAAGGCCGGGGCAAGAGCGGAGGACGCGTTCCGTCCGCTGCTTTCGAGCGCGGCTGTCTTCGGTCGCAATCTGTTTGAAGAAAAAGACGTCCTAGACGAGCTGTGCGCTCTGACCGACGCGATGTTCAAAGGCCCGGGAGCCGTCCGTGCCGCGATTGATGCATAAATAATACTGCTTTGCCCCTTCTTAGATTACGGTTACGCGATCTCGGGAGGGGCTTTGGATTTTATTGGATAAAATAGCGGACTTGCTATATACATAATAGGAGGAATCGATCCATGAAACTTGGATTTTGTTGTCCCCCTGAGCGGCTTTATATCCTTGAGCGATGCGGGATAGATAATATTGAACTATCCGTCGCGCAGCTTGAAAATCTGACGGACACTGAGCGGGAGGACTTTCGGAAAAGACTTGCCGGCTCGAGCGTGGCGTTTGAGTCGGTCAACTGCCTGATCGGCGGTTTTTCTCTGTATGAGGATGCGAACTTTGTGAAAACGCGCGCGCATTTGGAACGGGTGCTGCCCGAACTTGCGTCGTTTGGCGTGAATAAAGTCGTCTTTGGCTCCGGCGGCTACCGGAAGGTGCCGGAGGGGATGGAGCGGGAGGAAGCGAAAGCGCGGATCTATGCCTTTCTGCGGCTGCTGTCGGAGATGACGATGCCCTACGGCATCGTGACGGTGCTTGAGCATCTGCCGGTTCGTTCGTGCAACATCCTGACGAGCTCGGCGGAGGCGGCGGCATATGTACGGGACTTAAAGCTGCCGAATTTAAAGCTGCTGATTGATTTCTGGCACCTGCTGTACGAAGGGGAGCGCTTGGATGTACTGCCGGGGTACGGGGATATTCTGGCGCATACGCATATCGCAAACCCGATCCACGGACATACGCCCGCGCCGGGGGATGCGTTTGATGTAACGGCGTGCGTGCGCGCGCTGCGGCTTGGCGGTTATGACGGCGCAATCGTTGCGGAAGTGGTCGTAAAGGGAGACTTAGAAGAAAGCGTTCGCGGGTTTAAGACGGTGATGGACGCAGCGATAAAGGAGGCATTTTCGAAATGAGCGTGAAAATTGGTTTCTGCGCGGGGCCGGATAAGCTCCCGATGCTGCAAAGCGCGGGGATTCCGTATATGGAGATGAGTGTCGGGGCGGTCTGTGCCTGGTCGGAGGAGGAGCTGCGGGAGAACCTTGCCCGTATCCGTGACTCCGGGATACGGATGGAGACCTGTAACAGTCTGATCGGTGGGTTTTCACTGTATGATGACCCGGATTTTGTGCAGACAAACGCCTATTTTGACCGGGTACTGCCGTGTCTTGCGGCGGTGGGCATGAAAATCCTTGTGTTCGGCTCCGGCGGATACCGGCGTGTGCCTGAAGGGTACGACCGGGATGCCGCGCGGGCGCGTATCATCGCTTTTCTGCGGCTGCTGTCAAAGCGTATCGAACCGTACGGCTTCACCGTCGTGGTTGAGCCGTTAAACTTTAACGAGTGCAACATCCTGAATACCTCGGCCGAGGCTGCCGATTACGTGCGGGAATGTGACCGCCCGAATATTCGCCTGCTCGTGGACTACTACCATTTCCTGCTTGTCGGGGAACGGCTGTCCGCGATCGCGAATTATAAAGGGATCCTCGCCCATACGCATATTGCGCACCCGGTCGGACGCCGTACCCCTGCACCTCTCGACGGTGTGGACTATCGGGGGTTCTTCGACGCGCTGCGGGCGATCGGGTATGACGGACTCGTCGTCGCGGAGCCGCGTATGGGGGATAACCCCGCGCGGGAGATGCTGGAATTCGCCGATGCGATGGCCCGCGCGAGAGTATAAGGAAGTATGAGAGGACGTCGCAAAATCGCGGCGTCCTGTTTGAAAATGGTGAAAAGTTTCATATTAAGATTATATATAATGCGAGGTAGAACAGCTATGGCAAGGCAACCCAAACAGGCGCACATTTTTTTGTTTCGGAAGAATAAAGAATGTTATGAATATGCAATTTTTCAAAGAGCAGATATGCCGTTTTGTTGGCAAGGTGTTTGCGGCGGATTAGAAAATAAGGAGACCGTTGAAGAAGGCGCTCGTCGTGAAATTCTCGAAGAAGCTGGGATAAAAGAAAAATTACCCCTTTACTTGTTAGAAAGTATAAGCTATTTACCTGATAATATTTTTAGTAACACAGCCAGAAAAGCTTGGGGTAATAGCGTGGTTGTAGTACCAATGTATTTTTTTGCTATGCCATTTGACGGAAAAATAACCCTATCTGAAGAACATACGGATGTAAAATGGTTAACATACGATGAGGCATACAACTTAATTTATTATATGGATCAAAAAATTGCACTTTATGAACTGAATGAAAAGTTACTGCGTAGCATTATTTCCATGTAAGATTATGAGCATAATCCGTATCATACAATACCCGCTTTTTGGATGAGCGAGGCGAGTTATATAACAGGAGATTTGAAATGTTCTTAGAACAAGATATATTGAATATTTGCAAGCTATATACAATTGAAACTGTATCGGTAGAATTTCTGGGAGTATCACACAATACAGTATATAAAGTGAATTGTGGTAGTCCGTTTATATTAAGAATAGTTTCGCCCAACCACCGTAGTAGAGATGAGCTTGTAAGTGAAGTTGATTTTTTGTTATTCTTAAATAGTCAAGGAGCTAATGTTAATAGACCTATTGCCTCGTTGTCTAAGCAGATGATTATCGAACAATCCATACAAAATGAAAAGTATTATATTATAGCATTCTCTTTTGTTGAAGGGGTTAGTTGGAGAGAACGAAGTGACGATGATTGTCGTTTAGAGCATATAGGCAGACAATTGGGTAAAATCCATAATATATCAACCAAATATAAACCATATAATGTTATGAAAAGGAGAAGCCATTCGCAAAGTCAACATTTGACAAATGGACTGAATATATTTTTTAAGTATAATAATTCATTATACAATTGTTTTATTGAGTTTTTAAAAGTACTGGATTGTTTAGATAAGAATAATTATAATTATGGTTTAACTCATGGGGATTTTCTTTTTTCAAATTATAACATAACGAGTGATAATCATGTTGAAATTTTTGATTTTGATGAATGTGAATATTCGTGGTATCTAAGCGATATAGCTGTATGTATTTATTATTATTTATTAGGTGGCAACCCTTCGGAACTCAGTCTAAAAGTAAATGAAGCTGAAAATTCATTAACTTTATTTATGACAGGATACTTGCAAGAGAATAGTTTGCCGCTAAGCGAATTAAACCATATTGATATGTTTTTTAAACAACGTGACTATATTTTACTGTCTACAATTCTAGGACAAGGCAAAAATGAGTTTACTATGTGGGAAAAAAGTTTTCTGGAAGGAGCATTAGAAAGAACAATAAACAATAAACCATTCGTTAATATAAATATCGATAAAATAGTTAACAGAATAGAAAAATCACAACATCACAATATGAGCATAATACGTATTAAAAATACCCGCTGAAACGAGTACAGACTCCGTTCAGCGGGTATTGTATGATTAAATGGCAACTTGCCGGGTGACTGATAGCCGCCCCTACCTATGAGGGCATATGTTATATGCGTTATACTTCGGAATTCAACGCTTTTTGCAGCTCCGCGAGGTCTTCAAAGTCGAAATCGGCGTGAATGTCACTGTTTTTATACTCTTCCCGCGTCGTCTCGCCGGAGTAGACGAGAACGCTTGTGATACCGGCATTGCCGCCGAGCGCAATATCCGTATAGAGCCTGTCGCCGACCATAGCGAGCTCCTGCGCCGCGACGTCATACTTGCACATCGCCATTTCGGCGATGGCGCGGTTCGGCTTGCCGATCACGATATCCGGCCGCCGACCGGTGGAAGCTTCAATGAAGGCGATCATCGCGCCGATATCGGGGATGAAGCCGCCCTCGACGGGGCAGTTGAAGTCCGGATGGGTCGCGATATAAGGAATCCCCGAGCGGACGAGGTTGCAGATCAGGGTCAGCTTTTCATAGGTGATGGTCTGATCGAAACCCAGAACGAGGCAGGAGGGATTGTCGGCGGTTAAATGAAAGCCGGCATCCTCGAATTCATGCTCAAGCGAGGGGGTGCCGGCGAGATAAATTGACGCACCGGGGGTTCGTTCGCGGAGCCAGAGGGTTGTGGCTTCGCCGGAGGTAAAGATATCGTCGGGCGTGACGTCGATGCCGAAGCCTGCAAGTCGGGTGACGTATTTATCACGGCTGCGGGAGGAGTTGTTCGTCAGATAGACGGCGCGGCGTCCCGATTCGCGGAGGTAGGCGAGGAAGGGGAGCGTACAGGGAAACAGGCGGTCGCCGAGGTAGATGGTACCGTCCATGTCAAGCATGAACACGCGGATATCGGAGAGCCTTGGCATGTTCTTATTCCTTTCGCGCGGCATTTTCGTCGTCCGCCGCGTTTTCGTCGGAGACCAGCTCCACCCGGAGCTTATCGGCGCGCATGTTATCGGTTTTGGTAACGATGACGAGCAGGTTCTTATAACGGAAGCTGTCGCCTGTTTCAGGGAAGCGGTCGAGCATTTCGGTTGCCCAGCCGCCAATGGTCGTATATTCGCTGTCGAAGTCCCGGTCGGATATATCTAAAAGCTCGAACAAGTCGAATATCTGCATGGAGCCGTCGACGATGTAAACGGTATCGGATACCTTGGTGTATTCCGTTTCGACTACATCTTTTTCGTCCCAGATATCACCGACGATTTCCTCCAGCACATCCTCCATCGTCACGATGCCCATAGTGCCGCCATATTCGTCGAGGACGACGGCCATATGTAGCCGACGGTTGCGGAACTCCTGCAGAAGATCGGCGGTGGTCATCGTCATGTGGACGAACAGCGGTTTGCGCATCAGGCGGCGGATATCGGGCTTGCGGTCGGCGATGGCGGATTTCAGAAGGTGCTTCGTATTGAGGATGCCGACGATGTTATCGACAGACCCCTCGTAAACGGGGACGCGGGAGTGACGCATGATCTCATCATTCGAAAGAATGTCCTCGACGGGGTCGTCGATATCGACGGCGGCGACATCGACGCGGGGGGTGAGGATCTCATGGACGGTGGTATCGGAAAATTCGATGGCGGAGCGGATCAGTTCGCCCTCGCGTTCGGAGATAACCCCTTCTTCTTCGATGGTATCCACCATTTCGACCAGTTCTTCGTCTGTCACAGATGGCTCGGCGTCGGTGGGTGTCCAGAGCTTCGAGAGACGATTCAGCATTTTGCTGACGGCGAGGACGATGGGCTTAAAAAGAACAAAGCAGACGTGCAGGGGACGCGCGAAAGTGAGAACAATACGATCGGCGTTCTCGGTCGCGAGAATTTTCGGAAGAATTTCGCCGAAGATGAGGATAATTACGGTCATCACGAGCGCCGCGACGGGTTCGCCGCGTTCGATGCCGAGATGATAGACGGCGATGAGGGTGGCCGTGGAGGAGGCTGCGATGTTGACGAGGTTGTTGCCGACCAGAACGGTGGAAAGAAATTCGGTAAAGCGCTCCGCAATGCGGTAGGCGAGTTTTGCGGAAGGGTTGCCGGCGTCGGACGCGTTTTTTAAGCGCATTTTATTAGCGGTGGCGAAAGCGATTTCGGAGCCGGAGAAGAAGGCGGAGCACATAACTAAAAAAATAAGAAAAACATACAGGCCGATTTCGGTATATAGGTTCATACGGCGACCCTCTTTTCGGCGCCGTCCCCGTGTACGGAGCAGACGGATAGGTTTTCCTCAGGGGGATCGTCCTCATCCATGATGTCGCCGACCAGTTCCTCGAGGATGTCCTCCATGGTCACGATTCCGACCGCGTGTCCCGCATCGTCGTTGACGATGCACATATGGAGCTTTTTACGGCGCATATCCTCGAAGAGGGTGTTGACCGGGGTGTTGGCTCGGACAAACGTAGGGGGAGCGAGCAGCGGACGCAGCGGAGGCACCGGTGTTTCCAGATAGGTGCGCAGGTATTTGCGGATTTGCAGTATACCGATGATGCGACCGTGGTCGGTGACCGGGATACGGGAATATTTCCGGTCGAGGATGCGTGTGAGCATGGCGGAGGGATCGTCGTGGATGTCGATGGATACCATCTCGGAGCATGGGGTCATGATCTGGGAGACGAGGGTATCGGAAAAATCGATCGCGGACTGAATCAGCTCTGAGTCCTTAGGCTCGAGCGCGCCTTCCTCCTCGATATTTTCGACGAGGGTGTGCAGTTCCTGCTCGGTGAGGGTGGGTTCCTTCTTATGGGAGCCGAAGCGCTTTTTGGCGAAAACCGCGACTCGGGTAAAAAACGCGGAGAGGGGCCATAAAAGGAGCATGAGGAAGGATAGAGGGATGGATACGGCCGACGCAAAGGCGTCGGCATTTGCGCGGGCGATGTTTTTCGGGAGAGTTTCGCTGAAAAAGAAAACGAGCAACGTCATCACAACGGTCGAAACGACGGAGCCGCTCGGCCCGATAAGACCGATAGCCAGCACCGTCGCGATAGAGGCGGCCGCTATATGAATGACGTTGTTCCCGATTAAAAGGGTGGTAATCGCCCGGTCGAAATTGTCGAGGATTTTGGTGACGCGCAAAGCGCTCCGGTCGCCGTCATCGGCGCGGAGCTTGAAACGAATGCGGTTGCAATAGGAAAAAGCGGTTTCGGAACCCGCAAAGAAGCCGCCTGCGAGGATAAGTATGATCAGCAGGATACTTCGGGGCAATATTCCGTCGTCCACGGTGTTATGATACCTCCGGTTTCATGTAATACGATTTATAGTTTATTATAACAGAAAAATAATATGCGGGCAAAGCGTAAATTTCATCAAAAACGCGCCGGGGATGCGATATTCAACGTTTAAACGGGAATATCACGCCCGGCGCGTTGTGGGAATCCTTATTTCGCTGATTATTTCCTGAATTGCGGCAGATACGCCTCGTTTGCGGTAAACATTTCATCGACCATCGAGCGGATTTCACGCAGGCCGAGAACCGCGGATGTCAGCGGATCGAAAATGATGGACTGATAGATCTTCTCGCGGTTACCCTCGAGGGAGCCCTCGATGGCGAGCTCCTCGCAGCGGGAGGAGATGTTGTTGAGGATGGCGAGCTGCGCCGGGAGCTTTCCGACATGCATGGCGCGCAGTCCGGACTTCGACGCGACGACAGGGACCTCGACACAGGCACCCTCGGGGAGGTTGTCGATGAGACCGAAGTTGCGCACGTTGCCATTGAACTCGTACATGGTATTGTCGCCGAAGACCGCGTTGAAAATCCAGGCGGCGTACTCATGGCCGCGGGTGATATCAATATCATCTTTAGCGAGCCACTCATCAATATCGTGCTTCCAGTTATCCTCACGCTTCAAATACTCGTCGAGGATGTATCCGTAGTGACCGGGGTTCCAGTTGGTGCCGTGTGTGCAGTATTTTTCGATGAGATCGGGACGCTTTCTGAACCATGCGTTATACTCGGAGTTATGGCCGGAGGATTCCGTAACGTAGTAACCCAAGGCGAGGTACATCTCATTGCGCACCTGCTCGGCGTTGTAAATTTCAGGGTTGTCCATCGCTTTGCGGATAAGGGGATAGGCATCGATACCGCGGACTTTATAGTCGAGGTAGAACGCCTGGTGGTTGATGCCGGCGCAGAGGTAGGTGACGTCGTTCATATCGGCGCCGATCCACTTGGCGAGCATTTCGGCGGTGCCTTGGACGCTGTGGCAGAGGCCGGTGATGCTTGCCTTGCATTCGCCCTGCATGGTACGGCAGAGCATGGCCATGGGGTTCGTATAGTTTAAAACGACGGCGTTCGGGCAATATTTGTCGATATCGCGGCCGATGGCAAGCATATCGTTCGCGGTGCGCAGGTAACGGAAGATACCGGCGGGGCCGCGCGTATCGCCGACATTAATATCAACGCCATATTTTTTCGGAATTTCGACGTCGTAACGCCAGACATGGACGCCGCCGGAGAGGATCGTAATCAACACGCCGTCGGCGCCTTCGAGCGCTTCGGCACGGTTCATCGTGGCCGTGACTTTCGCCGGGTAGTTCCCCTTTTCAACGATCTTTTTGCAGGCGCGTTCGATGTAGGCGAGGCGTTCGGGGTTGATATCCATCAGGGCGATTTCCGCGTCGGAGAAGGCGGGGAAGCTTAAGATGTCCTTAACGAGCGTGCGGGTAAAGCCAAAGCTGCCGGCTCCGATGAAAGCAATCTTTTTCATAATCCGTTTCCCTCTTTTGAGTGATTTTGTGAGAACTATCCATATTATAACGGAAGCCAGCGGGAAATGCAAGGGGTAATTGCATACGAAGTATTTTACGTAAAAAAGGAAGGATCCCGCTGCCCAAACGTAAAACCTGCCGGAGTTATCGCAAATGCTGCGCCCACATGGTTGCAATTTTTACCGTGTTGTGGTAAAATAACGCTGCATTCTAAAATAACGGAAAGTATGAAGGAGGCGGCCTTATGTCTGTCCCGGTCATCGACAGCCATGTCCATATGGAGCATGCGGCCTGCATGGACTACTTTAAAAACTACCGCAGAGAACACGGATTCGATTATGTTAACTTCGCCTGCATCTGCGGCGGCGGATGGAATTCGACGGGGAATAACCTGCTTGCGGCGGCGATGAAGCTTACGGACCCGCACTTTTTTGCGCACGGCGGGCTTTACTATCCGGAGGTGCCGGTGAAAAAGCCGATACCGGCGGAATGGGAGTTTGGAAAGCAGGCGAGGGAGCTTATCGATATGGGCTTCGACGGCATTAAAATGCTGGAGACGAAGCCGACGACGGCGAAGGCGCATGAGCTGCCGGTGTCGGACGCTGCCTACGAGGATTATTTTGCCTATCTGGAGCGTACGGGGACGCATGTCGTTTGGCACGCGTGTGACCCGGAGACGTTCTGGGATGCGGACACCGCGCCTGCATTTTCCTTTCAGGAAGGCTGGTTCTACGGCGACGGCACGTTCCCGACGAAAGAGCAGATCTACCGCGACGTGTTTGCGGTGCTCGATCGGCATCCGAACCTCAACGCGACGTTCGCGCATTTCTTTTTCCTGTCGGATTTCCCGGACGAGGCCGTACGGGTGATGGAAAAGTATCCGAACATCTCGTTTGACATCACGCCGGGGCGGGAGATGTACGACTACTTCACCCGCCGGCGGGATACGTGGAAGGCGTTTTTTACGAAGTATGCCGACCGTATCGTGTTCGGTACGGACATGACCTCGGATGAGTTTCAGGGCGGCGTGGGGGACATCCTTACGACGATGCGGCGCTTTTTGGCGACGGAGGACGTTTTCCGGTTCTGGGACTTCGAGATACGCGGGCTGGGACTCGCGACGGACGCGGTAGCCGCGATCGAGGGCGCAAACTTCGCAAGGATGGTCGCGCCGGAACCGAAGGCGATGGATAAGGGCAAGCTCGGCCTGTATGTGGAGCGTGCGCTGCCCTGTGTACGGGATGAGAAAGACCGCGCGTGGCTTGCGGGCTTCTTTGAAAAGAATCTGTAAAAGAGGATATTGGGGATGAATAAGGTAAAACTCGTTCTGGTGGGTATCGGCGGCTACGGCGACACCTATGTCAGATATCTGCGTGAAAGACTTGAAAAGGATGCTGCTAATTTTACGATCGAAGGCATTGTCGATCCGTTCGCGGCGAAAGCGCCGAGCTGTGATTGGGTACAGAAGCAGGGATATCCGATTTATGATGATCTCGAGTCGTTCTATGCGGAAAAGACTGCCGATCTAGCGCTGATCGCGACGCCGATCCCGCTGCATCGTCCGCAGTCTGTATATGCGATGGAGCACGGTTCGCATGTACTCGTCGAAAAGCCGCTCTGCCCGACGATTCAGGACGCCGTAACACTTCAGGAAACCTCCGAACGGACGGGGAAGTTCCTCGCGGTCGGGTTCCAGTGGAGTTTTTCACAGCCGGTTCTTGAATTGAAGCGGGATATTCTGGTGGGTAAGCTAGGTCAGCCCGTATATATGAAGGCGTTCGTGTCGTGGAAGCGGTTTTTAAGCTACTACAACCACACATGGAAGGGAAAATACCGCGATAATCGTGGGAATTGGATACTTGACTGCGTGATCACGAATGCGACGGCGCATTATCTGCATAACCTGTTCTTTGTCGGCGGCGCGGGACTGCCGGAGGGCGCGTCGCTTTCTGCGTCAGCAATGCCAGAGCGGGTACTTGCGGAGGCTTACCGCGTAAAGCCTGACATGGAAACGCCGGATGTGTTCGCGCTGCGCGGTGAACTGCCAGGGAACGTGCCGTTTTGGTATGGCTGCTCCTATTCCCTGACCGGCGACCAGACCACGCGTTTTGAGTTTGCCTATGAGAACGCCCTCGTACGCTTTAACGAGGACGAGAAGGATGATATCATCCATGTGACCTTCCGGGATGGTACGACGAAGGATTACGGCGACCCGCAGATATGGGAGGAGACCTCGCGCAAGATTCAAACATGTATCGATGCGGCGGCATCGGGGGACAGATCCGCGATCACCTGCGTTGTCGGCAGCATCCTGCCGCATTTGAAGGTGACCGACGGCATGTTCGACCTTATCCCCGAGCAGCTGATCGACAAACGTTATCTCGTCGATGTCCCGAACGCGGAGAATCAAAAAGGGGAGGATCACGGCTGGTTTGCGAATACGCTGCGGGATGATCTGCTGATCTGCTACGGGCAGATGAAGCTGCCGTCGGAGCTTTCCTATGCATGGACGTGCCCTGCAGTGGAATTCCGGCCGGCGGAGGTTACGCGCTTTGACGGGAGCCGCTATCTATGACACGTGTCGGTATCATCGGCGCGTGCGGACATTACGGTACGGCGTTAAACGCGGGAGGCAGGGTAAGCTTTATCGGTGCGGCGTCCGGGGGCAGAGCGGAGGACAACGCGCAGGCGCTGGCTGACGGACGAGGGATCCCGTATTATGAGGACTGGCGGGAGCTTCTCGGACATGTGGACGCCGTGGTTGTAAACACCGTATTTTCGGATAACGCCGCGATCGCTGCCGAAGCGCTCGGACGGGGGGTAGCCGTCTACTGTGAGAAGCCCGCCGCGACGATATTGGAAGACCTTCGGAAAGTGGAGGATGCCGCGAAGAACAGCGCGGCGCCGTACTTTTCGATGCTGACACTGCGGTTCGACCCGTGGTTCTACACAGCAAAACAGCTCTGTGACGCAGGTGCGATCGGCAGGCCGCTGCTTGTAACGGGGCAGAAATCGTACCGGCTCGGCAGCCGCCCGGCATTTTATGCCGATCGCGCGCTCTACGGCGGGACGATTCCGTGGATCGGCATCCATGTCGTCGATCTGGCGCTGTGGATGACGGGGCTTCCCTGCGAGAGCGTAACGGGGCGGCATTCCTGTGTGGGAAACGGCGGCAATGGGACGATGGAAGCGACGGCGACAGTGAATATGACGCTTGCGGGCGGCGTGGAAGCGCAGCTGCACGCGGATTATCTGCGTCCGGCGAACGCGCCTACGCACGGCGACGACCGTATCCGCATCGCGGGTGACGAGGGGGTCATAGAGGTGCGGGGCAATCGGGTGTACCTGATCAATCGGGAGCACACCGGGGACGAGCCGATGCCGCTTTTACCGGTTGCGCCGATATTTGATCACTTCCTTGCGCTGATCGTGCATCCGGAGCGCAGGAGTGATGCCATTTACCACGGCATCGACGCATTTGACGCGACACGGGTTACGCTGCTCGCGCGGGCGGATGCGGATGCGCATATGATTGCATAACAAAAAGGGAGAGAGCCTGAAGTTTATCAGGTTCTCTCCCTTTTACGGAATATGGAGCCAGACTAGAAGCTTCGAAACAGTTCCCGCCGCAGCCTGACGATGATGCGCTTTTCCAGGCGGGAGATATACGACTGGGAGATTCCCAGCAGGTCAGCCACCTCCTTTTGTGTTTTTTCGCCGGTGGAGCGCCCCGGGCTGTCGCCGATACCGAAGCGCAGGGAGATGATCATGCGCTCTCTGGGGGTTAAGTGGGATAACGCGGAGCGCAGCAGGGAGAGATCGACGTCGTCCTCGAAGGGCTTGGATACTTCCTCGGGATCGGTGCCGAGAATATCCGCGAGCAGGAGCTCGTTACCGTCGCTGTCGCTGCCGAGAGGCTCCGAGAGACTGACTTCGCGGCGCAGATTGGTGGTTTTGCGCAGATGCATCAGGATTTCGTTTTCGATGCAGCGGGAGGCGTAGGTGGCCAGCTTGATCTTGCGGTCGGGGTCGTAGGTATTGATCGCTTTGATCAAGCCGATGGTGCCGATGGAGATGAGGTCTTCGATATCCGCGCCTGTGTTTTCAAACTTGCGGGCGATGTAGACAACAAGCCGCAGGTTGTGTTCGATGAGCGTACGGCGGACGCTGGCGGCATTGGTGCGGAATACGCCGAGCAGGGTCGCCTCCTCATCCGGAGTCAGCGCGGGCGGCAGCGTTTCCGCGCCGCCGATGTAGAAGGTGGATGGGGCAAGCCCCAAAAGCCGCCGAAAGCGCAGATACAGACGCAGCAGGGTCAGGTGCAGCGAGCGCATGGTGTCCTCCTTTTATGTATACGCGTCAGACAGCGCCGAGAAGCGCGTCGTAGGTGTCGGTCGTTGACAGCTCCGTCGAGGTGATCGCGACGATCACGGACTGAGCGTGACCATCCTTGATGGCCGAAGTCGGCAGGAATGCGGGGAGCAAGCCGCCGGAGTTGCCGACAGCGCGATAAGGGACGAGGGTAAAGCCGCGGATTCCGGCGCGGTCAAGCGCGCAAAGAAACGCGGAAGCATCGTCCACACCCGTGCGGTCGATGACGGCGGCGAGAGCCGGGGGAAAGAGCGTCCGGAGACTATCGCAGGTGGCGACTAGGACGGGGCGGTTGGTGACGGGATCGACGAGGGAGTGTCCGGTATCGAGCAGGGCGCGGAGGGTGACGGTGCGGTCGTGGTAGGTGAGCGTGACCTCATCGACGAGAGCAGCGGCACGGATTTCACGGAACTGGGAGATGACGGAAGCGAATAAGCAAACGGCAAGTCCCGCGAAAAAAATCATACCGAAGGATAAACCGCGCAGCAAGCGTTCGGTACCGCCGACGGAAGCAATAACACCGGCGAGCGCACAGGAGACGGCGTAGAGAACGCAGGCGCGCGTGACGGTCAGGCGGAGGTCGTGGAAGCCAAAAGCGGCGGCTGTAACGAGCATCGCGACGGCGGCGCGCAGAAGAGGGAGCGCGGGAGAAGCAGCGTCCAGAAACCAAAGAGCGACGGTCGCAAGTCCGCCGGAGGCCGCGCCGAGGAGGATGCGTTTTAAGCGGATGGGAGCGCCTGTCAAGCGTGCGCAGGCGAACAGGAGCAGGGTATTCATGGCGAGGTCAACGAGAAAGAGAATGTCCAGGTACATCGCGGCACCTCCTTTGCCCGAGTAAGGATGATTATAATGTATGGGAAGAAAAAATGCAGTCGAAAGGAGAACGCATAAGAAAAGTTATGAGAGCTTCGCAATAAGCCTTGCAAAAATACAGATAATATGTTAAAATGACGAGAATAAATTTTTGTGGAAGAGGGATATGAGAACATGAGTCAAGTGACGATTATGGATCATCCGCTGATTGAGCATAAAATTACCATGCTGCGCGATGAAAATACCGGGTCAAAGGAGTTTCGCGAGTTGATTCAGGAGATCTCAATGCTGATGGCGTATGAAGCGCTGCGGGATCTGCCGCTGGAGGAATGCGAGGTTAAGACGCCGATCACACAGACAAAGGCGAAGAGACTCGCGGGCAGAAAGCTTGCGGTCGTACCGATTCTCCGCGCGGGACTTGGGATGGTAGACGGTGTGTTGGCACTCGTGCCGCCCGCGAAGGTCGGACATATCGGGCTGTATCGCGACCATGAGACGCTCGAGCCGCATGAATATTACTGTAAGCTTCCGGATGATATCCAGAATCGTCAGGTCATTCTGCTTGATCCGATGCTCGCCACCGGCGGCAGCGCGGTTGCAGCGGTTAACTTCATCAAGCAGCGCGGCTGCACGAATATCAAGTGTATGCACATCATCGCGGCGCCGGAGGGACTCGAACGGCTGCGTAAGACGCATCCGGACGTGTCCTTGATCATCGGCTGCATCGACGAGAAGCTCAATCAGAATGGTTATATCGTCCCCGGTCTCGGCGACGCCGGCGACCGTATTTTCGGCACGAAGTAAAAAACGAAGGGCGGGGGTGTGGTCATCGGAATGATGATCACCCTCGCCCTTACTGTATGACGGAATATGTTCAGAAAATCGGGACTTCGTGGATTTCACGCGGAGTCAACACGTAAGCATACGCGCTGTCGCAGAAGAAACGCGTAAAATGGCCATTGTAGACGGTTTTAACAAAGGAAAGTTCGTCTAAACCCGCGTGATACAGCGAGAGCCGGCCGCTTTCGCGCGCAAGGAAGTACCCGGGACGACCCGTATACCGCGCTTCCCCTATGCCGTGGGGATAGTCGGCGGTCAGGAGCAGGCCGTGCGAGAGGTTTGCCGCGTCGACCGCCGCAAGGCGGTATCCGTCCGGGATATGCAGCAACACCGCGTATATCGTGCCGGAAAGCGGCCCGAGAACGTCCGCACGCCGTGTACCGGACGGTAAAACCAGCTTTTCGGTGATCTCGAGCGTGTCGGGATGCATTAAAAAGAGATAGTTTTCATCGCTTTGCGGAACAGCCGTACCGCAGTCGGCTTCATAGGTTGTGCCGCCGAGCAAGAGATGCAGCGCGGGATCGAAAAATAAACTCCTGACGGCATGTTTACAGAACAGATCCCTGCGATAAAACGCTTCACCGGTAGCGGTATCGTAGCGCGTGGCTTCGCATCCGAGAAGACCGTAGTGGTGATTCGAAATGTAAAAAAGCCGTGTGCCGTCCTGCGCCGCGCAGACCGGACGCATCGATTCCGGCGGAGCGGCGACGACGCGGGGATTTTCCGGGAAGCTGCCGCCGAGAGCCGGGTCGTACTCGGTCAGCACTCCTTCCGTATAGCTCGCCATATACGCCTTGCCGCCGGATGTCCAGACCTGCAGAACTTCGCCGCCGCCGGGAGAGGCACGGCCGAGATCGCGTCCGACGCCCGTTGCGGCGTCGATGACCCAGAAGCGCTGGGTGATGAACGGCGTGCCGAGCAGGTCTCCGTTCGGGAGACGCAGAAGGCAGTCCGTCGCGCCGACGGCGTCGCTGTTCAGCTTCCGCTTCAGCAGGAGGGAGCCGTCCACGTCGAACCGAAGCAGCTCACCGTAGATCGTCAGCGAGAGGAAGCCGCCGTTCGGGAGGCGCTCCGTCATAATGGAAGAGCCGTCGGGGACGGTAAACAGACGGGTGACGCTGCCCGTCGCGTAGTCCCAACGGTAGATACCGGTCGCGTCGGCGCCGAAAGCGGCGTCCTGATCGCCGACAAACCACGTTTTTTCCTCACTTGGACGGGGACCGTCGACCAATGCATTCCGTCTGCCGTCGTACCAGCCGGCGCCCGGCAGATACACAAGGCCGCGCGCGTCGATCAACACCTTCGAATGCGGGTCGGAGGAGACGGCGATGCGCTGCGTAAAGCTGTCGTCGGCCGGATTCCAGCAAAAAAGCGTCGTCGTGTGCGTCGGCATGTCGCAAAAGCCGACGGAATAGGTGCCGTCGCCGTTGGGAAAGCCGATATGGGAGGTCGACCAGTTTCCGGCGTTTTCAACGATACGCTTGGTGCGGCAGGCGCGGGTGTCGAACATGACGGTGGTCTCGCAGGGAGGGGTGAAGGTGGAGTAGCAGAGCTTCCCCGTGGCGGGATCGTACTGCATTCCGGCAAAGACAAGGGAGCCGGGCGCGCCGGTATCGAACCATTCGACCGCGCCGGTGGAAAGCGTCAGCCGCGCAAGATGTGCGGCGTCACCGGAGAGCCAGAGGGTGTCGGGATCGACAATGCAGGCGCTGTAAAAGCCGGAACCGGCACAGTAGGATCCGGGAAGCTTTTCAAAGCGATATATATGCGAGCTGCCGGACGGTGTTACCAACGCACCAACACAGCCGTCGTTGGAGTTCCAGGTGGAACACCAATAACGCGGCTCACGGGTATCGGGGATGCAGCCCGCAGGTATGAGAGGCGTGTTGACAAACGGACTGCATGTGGAAGGAATCCGATAGGTCTTCATATAAAATCCTCCGTATCAGAATTTCATTCGCCGAGAGCTTTTAAGTATGCGTCAAGGCCGTGATCGGTCATCGGTAGGGTGGTATGGTTGATATCCTTGAGGGCATACTCACAGGTATAGACGACCTCGACCGGTTCGCCGTCCTTCTCCCAGGTATCCTTATAGGAGCAGACGATGGAGAGGGGCAGCATGGTTTTCAGATCGATTTTGATCAGCATATCGAAATAGTAGCTGCCGGCGAAGTTGGAGGTCATATCGGCCATCAGCTCGAAGCGGTACTGAAAGCCCGAAAGGGTGGCGACGCCATCCTTTTCGGTGTAGTCGAAGTTGGTGCAGTAAATGAGATCGGGTCCAAAGAGCCGGTTGTAGACGCCGACATAGTGATCGGCAAGCGTTTCGGGTAACTCAGCGGAATCCCAGCCTGCGGCATCGTCACTGTAGATGGCCAGCAGTTTATCAGTGACGAAGGCGCGGATTGAGCGGTCGAGGACAGTTTCGCCGGTGCTGCGGTCGACGATGTCGAGCGTATAGAAGGCTGCGCCGCTGCCGGGCAGGATGCGGGCGTCACATTGGATGGTATCACGGATATTGACGGTCTTACCGGTCATTTTATAAGTGCCGGATTGGGAGAGTGTATAACTTGAGAGCGCGGAGACAGCGGCGGAGGACGCGGTGAGCAAATCGTAGATTTTGTTCGTACCGGTTATAATTTCAGCTGCGATATCGGTGTAAGAGTTCTCGATGCGCTCGGCACGTGTGAAGGCATAGGCGGTTTTACCCCCCTTAGGTGTCGTGCAAAGCGCGCGGGCGCAGGCGAAGGCGGCGTCGTCGCGAACGAAGGCGGTCTCTACGCGGGCGGCGTCTGTGTCGTCGATCAGACCGAGAGTTGAGGCGAAGTCGAGCGCGGCAGCGTAGGTGAAGTCGCCGTTTGCGTCGGAGTAGCCAAGTGTGCGCAGGAGCATGGTATAAAACTGCTGCGCAGTGACGGGGTCGTTCGCGCCGTAGAGCGTATCGGAAACGCCGCGAACGGCGCCGGTGTTATAGAGATAGGACACATAGGGAGCAGCCCATTCAGCGACGTCGGTAAAAGGCATAGACGATTCCGGAAGATCGTATGCCGCGCCCATGACGCGGACGACGAGAACGGCGGCCTCGGAGCGCGTGAGCGCGCGGTCAAGCTCAAGGCCCTTATCGCTGCCGGTAAAGAAGCCGCAGCAGATCAGTCGGGCAAGCTCGTCGGGGTGACGGCTCTCGCCGGGAGCAGGCTCCGGGGATTCGGAGGTTTCCTCCGTGAGAATAACCTCTGCCGGGGCATCCTCCGAGGCGGGTATCGCATTGATGTCCGCGTCGTCCGCGAAGGCGGTCGGCAGCAGTATCGCGAGACATAGTAAAAAAGCGAGGAGCCGGGCGATTTTTTTCATGGGGAGCACCTCCGTAAAATCGGCAGAATTGGAGAAATATAAGATAAATCTATTGTACCACCGATTGCCGAACGGGTCAAGATAAAAAACACATTTACGAAGCCGACGTGTTAAGCGGGATAAAAGTCAGAAATGAGAGAACAAAGCCATGAGAGAATATACGATCCGTATAAATGACGCAAATCAGCGCCTTGACAGCTTTCTTTCGAAGGCCTGCCCCGGACTCGGCGCGTCGCTGATACAGAAGCTTGTCCGTCAAAAGCGCGTCAAGGTCAACGGTAAGCGCGCGGAACCGTCGCAAAGGCTTACCGAGGGAGACCTAGTCAACGTGTACGTTTACGAGGAGCGTCTCGCGGAATACACGGAGAAGCGGGAGGCCGACGCGCCGCCCGAGATCAACGTGGTGTATGAGGATGAGAATATCCTGCTTGCAGATAAGCCGCAGGGGATGCTTACGCACCCGGACGACGAGGGCCGGGAAACGGATACGCTGATCGGGCGGATTCAGAGCTATCTGAAGGCGAAGGGGGAGTGGGATCCGGAGACGGAAAACGCCTTCGCACCTAGCCTGTGCAACCGGATCGACCGGAATACGGGGGGTATTGTGATCGCGGCGAAGAATGCGCAGTCGCTTCGGGAGATGAACGAGCATATCCGGAATCGGGAGGTCGAGAAGCGGTATCTGTGCGTCGTGCATGGGAGAATGGAGAAACGGCAGGGACGGCTTGAAAACTTTTTGCGGCGTGATATGCGGGAAAAGCGCGTGTTTGTGGAAAATAGCCTTAGGGAGGATGCGAGGACGGCTATTACGGAATACCGCGTGATCGCCGAGCGCGGCGAGCTGTCGCTGCTGGAATGCCGGTTGATCACAGGAAGGACGCATCAGATCCGCGCGCAGCTTGCGGCGGTGGGGCATCCTCTGCTCGGCGACGGGAAATACGGGACGAATGCGCAGAACCGCATGTATGGGAAAACCTGGCAGGCGCTGTACTCGTATCGGACATCGTTTCGGTTTCAGAACAGCGAAGGGGCTTTAGGGTATTTAAAAGGACGGAGCTTTTGCGTAAAAGAGGTGCCTTTAGCGGCGGAATTCGGGGTGCGTATCACGGAGAAAGGTGTGGAATTCGTCACAGGATAATGAAAGGATATCGGAGAAAACGCGAGGTTTCGGGAGGATTTCGGCAGTTTTGTTGAAAGATACTGAAAATATGAAAGATATACGCGAAAAGGCTTGACATTTCACGTAAATATGATATGATATGCGCAGGATATTGCGGGCGGCGGTTATAAAACCCCTTGCGGTGTCCTTTCGTATGTTGCGGGATAGTCTATAGTCCCGCTAAAAAAGCGCGTGAAGGGCGGGTTGATACATGTCGAAAGAGCTCATAAGGCTTGAAAACATCGCTATGTACATCGGTGGGACACAGGTTCTTCCGAACCTGAATCTATCGATTCGGGACAGAGAATTCCTGACGATGCTGGGGCCGAGCGGATGTGGTAAAACCACAACATTAAGAATCATAGGCGGGTTTGCATCGCCGACGTCGGGCAAGATCTTCTTTGACGGCGCCGATATCACCGTTATGCCGCCTTACCGACGGCAGGTCAATACGGTATTTCAGAAATACGCGTTGTTTACCCACCTGGATGTGTTTGAGAATATCGCTTTCGGACTTCGGCTGCGAAAAACACCGGAGACGGAGACGAAAAAGAGAGTCGGCGAAATGCTGGAGCTTGTCAATCTGCGCGGGTACGATCACCGAACGGTGACGTCGCTGTCCGGCGGCGAGCAGCAGCGTGTGGCGATTGCCCGCGCGCTTGTACTGCATCCGAAGGTGCTGCTTTTAGACGAGCCACTGGGGGCGCTGGATTTAAAGCTTCGCAAGGAGATGCAGATCGAGCTCAAAAAGATCCAGCAACATCTCGGGATCACCTTTGTGTACGTGACGCACGATCAGGAGGAAGCCTTAACGATGTCCGACACGATCGTCGTTATGAACCATGGCGAGATTCAGCAGATCGGTTCGCCGACTGATATATATAATGAACCCCAGAACGCGTTTGTCGCCGATTTTATCGGCGAGTCGAATATCATCCCGGCAGTGATGGAGCGCGATTTCTTCGTCCGGTTTGCCGGCGCGGGCTTTGAATGCCTCGACGCAGGGTTTACGCCGGGCGAGGCGGTCGAGGTCGTGGTGCGTCCCGAGGACGTGGACATCCTCTCTCCCGGCGCGGGGCAGCTTCCCGGCGTTGTCGAGTCATCGATCTTCAAAGGCGTGCACTACGAGATGGTCATCCGTACGCCGGAGTTTGCATTTACGGTGCAGTCCACGGACAACCAGGAGGTCGGGCGGGAGGTATCTCTTCTGATGACGCCCGACGCGATTCACGTCATGAAGAAGTCTGAGGAGCGTCCGGCTGCCGCCGATAGCGGGAAAGGCGAAGAGGATGCGTAGGAAGAAGCTGACGTCGCTTTTAGCTTTGCCGTACGGCGTGTACGCGGTCATATTTATCGCCGCGCCGCTTGTGCTGATCGTCCTGTACAGCTTCTGCACGAATCCGAAGGACGGCATATCGTTTACATTAGAGAATTTTAAAACCTTTTTTGACGCAGAGAACCCTGTCTACTTAATGGTACTATGGCGCTCCGTCTACATTGCCATCATCAGCACGGCGATCTGCCTGCTTTTAGGCTACCCGATGGCGTATATCCTGTCGAACCTGCGCCCGCGGGTACGCGCGGTGCTGTCGGTACTGTTTGTACTGCCGATGTGGATGAACTTCCTGCTGCGTACCTATGCGTGGATGTCGCTTCTGGAGAAAACCGGCATCATCAATACGGCGCTTGAGGCGCTGGGACTGCCGACATGGAACATCATGTACACGCAGTGGGCGGTGGTGCTGGGCAATGTCTATAACTTCCTGCCGTTTATGATCCTGCCGATCTACAATGTGTTGATCAAGATCGATCACTCGGTCGTCGAAGCGGCCGAGGATCTCGGTGCGAATAACTGGAAAGTGTTCCGCAAGGTCACCTTTCCGCTGTCCCTAGGAGGGGTGGCGTCCGGCATCACGATGACCTTTATGCCGGCGGTCACGACGTTCGTGATCTCCAAGCTCCTCGGCGGCGGCCAGAACACCCTGATCGGCGACCTGATCGAGAAACAGTTCAAGAGTACCGGCAACTGGGGATTCGGTTCCGCGATGAGCGTGATCATCATGGTGCTGATTTTACTCGCGATGAACCTGACCTCCTCCTACGAGAAGGATAAAGAGGAAGGGGGACAGCTCTTATGAAATTCCTCAAGCGTTTTTCCTACGTCTATAGCGTGCTGATCTTCCTGTTTTTGTACGCGCCGATCGTTGTTTTGATCGCTTTTTCGTTCAATTCGGAAAAATCGCGCGCCAAATGGGGCGGCTTTACCTTCGACTGGTATCAAGAGCTGTTCCGGGATACCGAAATCGTGGGCGCGCTGACGACGACGCTGACGATCGCGGTGCTGTCGAGCGTCATCGCGGTTATCATCGGTACGATGGCGGCCATCGGCATCCAGGCGATGCGGAGGAAGATGAAGAAGCTCTACATGAACGTCACGTACCTGCCGATGCTGAACGCGGATATCGTCACGGGCGTGTCGCTGCTTTTGATCTTCACGGTCATCGGCATCAAGCTCGGCTATCTGTCGCTTTTGATCGCGCATGTCACCTTCAATATCCCGTACGTGATTTTCTCAGTCATGCCGAAGCTGCGGCAGCTCGACCCCAATCTGTACGAAGCGGCCCAGGACCTGGGCGCGCCGCCGGTGAGGGCATTCTTCAAGGCGGTGCTGCCGGAGATCAGCCCCGGTATCGTCACAGGCTTCCTGCTTGCGTTTACGATGAGTATAGACGACTTTGTGATTTCGTTCTTTACGACAGGCTCCGGCGTATCTACGCTGTCCATCGTGATCTATTCGATGGCGCGCCGCGGGATCAAGCCGGAGATCAACGCATTGTCGGCGCTGATGTTTATTACGGTGCTGACGCTGCTCTTAATCATCAATCTGCGCTCCTCAAAGGATCAGAAGGGAAGCGACGAGCGGTCGGTTTCGGCGCGGGCGCGCTCTTCTTCGAGATAAAATAATTGTCAGATAAGAAAGGTTTGTGATGTTAGGGTTGAAAAAGGTTTTTACTTTAAGTCTTGCGTGCATGATGCTTCTTACGGTGGTTCTTTCGGGCTGCTCCAAGGAACCGGCGCAGACCACGCTGTATGTCTATAACTGGGGCGATTACATCGGCGAGGGCGTCATCGAGCTGTTTGAGCAGGAAACCGGTATCAAGGTCGTCTACGACATGTACGAGCAGAACGAGGACATGTACACGAAGATCACCTCCGGCGGCTCGTCCTCGTACGACGTGATTTTCCCGTCCGACTATATCATTGAAAAGCTCATCCGCGAGGATCTGCTCGCGGAGATCAATTACGATAACGTTCCGAATTTCGAACTGATTGACAGTAAGTATAAGAATCTGGACTTCGACCCCGGGAACCGGTATTCGGTGCCGTATATGTGGGGAACCCTCGGCATCGTTTACGATACGACGCGGGTATCCGAGCCGGTAACGAGCTGGAGCGCTCTGTGGGATCCGCAGTATGCGCGTGAGATTCTGATGTGGGACTCGATGCGGGACTCGATCGGACTGACACTAAAGTATCTCGGGTACTCGATGAACTCGACGACGGACGCGGAGCTTGACGCGGCAAAGGCGAAGCTTATCGAGCAGAAACCCTTAGTGCTTTCCTACGCGGGCGACCAGATGAAAGATCAGATGATCGCGGGAGAGGCAATCATGGCTGTCATGTACTCCGGCGACGCGGCGACGATCATGGAGAAAAACGAGAACCTCGCGTATACCGTACCGGAGGAAGGCTCCAATATCTGGTTTGATAATATGTGCATCCTGAAAAGCTCTAAGAATAAGGACGCGGCGGAGAAGTTCATCAACTTCATGTGCCGCACAGATGTCGCCGAGATGAACCGGGCGTACATTAATTATTCGACACCTCAGAAGGAAGTCTACGCTGCGCTGCCGGAGGAAATCAAGAGCGATCCTGTGCAGTACCCGAGTGACGATATCTACGAAAAGTGCGAGGTATATGTCGATCTTTTAGAGTATACAAAGGTGTATGACGCGATCTGGACGCAGATTATCGCCTCTTAAACAGTAAAAGGAGGATATTACAGTGCGTAAAGAAATGATCTCCGGCTTTGCGGATGAGGCCGCAAAGGATTTTGAAACCCAGCTTCGCACGGTTTCGTCGCTCGGAATGAAGTATCTCTGCATTCGCGCGATTGACGGCCGTTCCATCGTCACCTTCACGGAGGACGAGGCGAAAAGCTACATCAAGCCGATGCTTGACAAGTACGCCCTCAGCGTGTCTTCTCTCGGCAGCCCGATCGGGAAGATCGATATCGGCGACGAGGAAGGCTTTGCGCGGCAATGCGGGGAGCTTGAAACACTCTGCCGTATCGCGAAGGTGCTGAACTGCCGTTATATCCGCCTGTTCTCGTTCTATATGCCAAAAGGAGAGGATCCCGGGAAGTATTATGATGTTGTTGTCGCGAAAATGCGCAAATTCATTGCGATTTGCGAGCAGTACGGCGTGATACCGATGCATGAGAACGAAAAGGGCATTTTCGGTGACACCGGACGCCGCTGCATGCTGCTGATGCGCGCAATGGGCAACTCGACGCTGATCTGCGCGTATGATTTCGCGAATTTCGTCCAGTGCGACGAGGATACCGTCGAATGTTATCGGCTGCTCGCGCCGTGGATCCGTTACGTCCACGTCAAGGACGCGCGCTATGCCGATCACATGGTCGTGCTGGCGGGAACCGGCGAGGGAAAGCTCCGGGAAGTCCTTACCATGCTCAAAGGTTCCGGTTACGACGGATTCTTGACGATGGAACCGCATTTGCGCGTGTTTGACAGCTTGAAGAGTCTGGAAACGACTGTGGAAGAAAAGACCGTAGAAGAAGGCATTTATAAAAACGGTATCGAGGCTTACACGGCGCAGTACCACGCGCTTTGCGGGCTGCTCGATGAGATCGGTGTGCAATAAACTTGAATTAGGGGACGTTTGTGTTTTCAAACGCCCCCTTTATTCGTACAGTTAAATCAACAGGAGGCAAACGATATGTCAGAACGCAAACCGCTGCCCGTCGCAACACCTGAGATGGTGGGTATCCCCTCGGAGGCGATACACAGATTTCTCGAAAAGCTGGAAGAAAAGCAGCTTAACATGCACTCCGTTCTGTTTGTACGCCATGGAAAGCTTTGCGCCGAGTGCTATTGGAAGCCCTTCCACCGCGATCGCAAGCATCGCATGTATTCGACATCCAAAAGCTTTACCTCCGCCGCGATCGGCATTCTGATCGGAGAGGGGAAGCTCTCTCTTGATGACAAAATTGCGAAATTCTTCCCGGATTATCTCCCCGAAAATCCGTCCGAGTGGATGCTGAACGCGACGGTGCGCGATCTTTTGCGGATGTCAACGTATCTGTCGACCGGCTCGTACTGGTGCGGCTGCGAGGATTGGGGACGTTCCTTCATCGAAGCGCCCGCGACACATAAAGCGGGGCAAGTATTCGCGTATGACACCTCCGGTACAACGCTTCTGGACGTTTTGATCGCGCGTGTGGCGGGCGAGGAGTTTACGGACTACCTTGAGCCGCGGCTCTTTGCACCGCTCGGGATGAGCGAGGGCATCTGGTGCGTCAAGACGGGCTGCGGGCATGCCTGGGGCGGCTCGGGCCTGCAAGCGACGCCGCGCGACCTCGCGAAGTTTGCGCTGTGCTTCATGAACGGCGGACGCTCTCCCGAGGGCGAGCAGCTCATCCCGGAATGGTATGTGAAGGAAGCGACGTCGAAGACCATCGACAACACGCTTTATAACTCCAGTTTTGAAGAGCAGCAGGGATACGGTTACCAGTTCTGGCAGCTTTCGCACGACGGCTTCGCGACGCTCGGCATGGGCTCGCAGAGCGCGTACTGTTTCCCGGAGCAGGATTTGATTGTCGCGGTGAACGGAGACACGCAGCCCAAAGGCAGCGCGATGACAAAGCAGCTCGACGCGCTGTTTGATTTCGTCTGGACAGAGCTGTCCGACAAGGCGCTGCCGGAGGATCATACGGCGTATGCGGCGCTTACCTCCTACATGAACACGCGCGAGATACAGATTGTGCCGGGTAAGAAGGAATCCCCCGTCGCCGCGATGGTGTCCGGCAGCACCTACCGCATGACAGAAAATAAGATGGGTATCACGAGCCTCCGGTTTGACTTTTCGGGGGATACGGTCAACTTGCACTGGACCAACGAATCGGGCGAGCATGACCTGCTGTACGGCTTCGGACGCAACATCGCGCAGGCGTTCCCGGAGACGAAGTACGGTTTAAGCTGGATCGGCCACGCGGAGGGACGCGGACTTGACTGCGACGCGTCCGCCGGATGGGTGGATGAAAATTCGCTCTATACCAATACATGGATCAACGACGTCGCATTTGGCAGCCTGAGAATGCAGTTCGTCTTTGACGGCGACAGCGTAACGATGCTTTGCGACAAGAATGCCGAGTGGTTTTTGACGGAGTATCGCGGCTTTGCCAGCGGTACGCGCGCGTAAGGGAGGAAACGAAGCCATGAAATATGAATTACCCGTCGCGGCTCCCGCGACCGTCGGTATTCCGGCGGCAGCAATCGAGCGCTTTATGTCCAGACTCGAGGAAAAGCGTCTGCCGATGCACAGCATTCTGATGCTGCGGCGCGGAAAGCTGTTCTTTGAAAGCTATCGCAGGCCCTTTAATAAAGACCGGAAGCATCGGCTGTATTCGACCTCCAAGAGCTTTGTATCCGTCGCGATCGGCATCTTGATCGGAGACGGAAAAATCGCTCTGGGCGACAAGATCACAAAGTTTTTCCCGGATAAAGTGCCGGAAAACCTGCACCCGTACACGGCGGCGGCGACGATCCGCGATCTGCTGATGATGGCGACGCCGCATTATTACGAAGCCTGCACCTACGGCCCGAAGGCGCCTGACTGGGCGGACACCTATTTCCAATCCCCGCCGACACATCTGCCGGGCAAGATTTTCTCCTACGACACGACGGCAACGACGATGCTTTCCATTATTGTGGCGCGGGTGACGGGGAAGGAATTCACGGCGTTTCTGCGCGATCGGCTGTTCATCCCGGCGGGTATGAGCGAGGATATCTCCTGCATCGAGACGCCGTGCGGACACGAGTGGGGCGGTTCGGGTGTGCTCGCGACGCCGCGAGACCTGATGAAGTTTGCGTACTGCTGTATGAGTGGCGGACGCATCAACGGACAGCAGCTGATCCCGGAGGATTACATCCGAGAGGCGACGTCGCGGCAGATCGACAACACCCTGACGGCGGACGACGCCGAGCATACCTTCGGCTACGGCTATCAGTTTTGGCGCACGCGGTATAACGGCTTTGCCTGCCGCGGTATGGGCAGTCAGCTTGCGGTTTGTCTACCGGATCAGGAGTTCATCCTCGTCACGACCGGCGATACGCAGAGCGCCCCGGCGGCCTGCGGGTTGATTTATGAAGCGCTGTGGAAGGAAATCTATCCGTATCTGACGCAGGATACATCGGTGACGGAAGACGCGGCGGCGCTTTCTGCATTGAAGGCAAAGTGGGACGGCCGCGAGATCCTTTGCAGCAAGGGAGAAGCGACATCGCCGAAGTGTCCCGAGATAAACGGGCGCACGTTTGTCTTCGAAGGTGAAAACCAGCCCGGCTTCAAGAAGGCAAAATTCACGTTCGGGGACGGCGAGGGGACGCTCGAGTATGAAAACGCGACAGGCGCGCATACGCTGCGGTTCGGCTTTGGGCATCAGGTCGCGCAGAAGTTCCCGGAGACGCATTATTTCGGAAAGCGCATCGGTACGCCGAAGGGCGAGGGCTACGACTGCGTCGTCAGCGCCGGCTGGGTGATGCCGGACACGATTTATATTCAGTGCTTTGCGATCGACGACTATATCGGCACTTGCAAAATGAGCTTTGCGTTCAACGACGGCTGCTGCACGCTGTTTTTCGGGAAGAACGCGGAGTGGTTCTTCGACGAGTATCAGGGGTTTGCCACGGGTCGCGTGATTGACTGACGTTTTTCTCTTGACGGAACGAAAAATTTGGGTTATGCTAACAGTATAAAACAAATTAGAAAGGGAGAAATCACGTCTATGAACGCTTTTCGTGAAATTACGCCGAAGGAATACATTGGCAACCCGTTCCGGGAGATCGGGGACGAATGGATGCTGATCACTGCCGGAACGCGCGAGAAATGCAACACCATGACTGCATCCTGGGGCGGAGTGGGCATTCTTTGGAGCAAAAACGTCGCGTATATCTTCCTTCGCCCGTCGCGTTATACGAAGGAGTTCGTAGACGCGGAAACGTCGCTGTCTCTGTGCTTTTTCGATGACGAATGGCACAAAACACTGTCCTATCTGGGCGCGGTGTCGGGTCGAGATGAGGACAAGATCGCAAAAGCGAAGCTGACGACGTATTTCGACGGGGATACACCGTATTTTGCCGAAGCGCGTCGGGTGTTTCTCTGCCGTAAGCTCTACGCGCAGGAGCTCTGTCCCGATTGCTTTGTCGACCCAACGATTGATCCGCACTGCTACCCGAATAAGGATTACCATACCATGTATGTGTGCGAAATTGAAAAGATTCTGATCAAGGAATAAGGAGATTTCCTATGGAACGGAAAGTAAAAATAGGCATCATCGGCTGCGGTGGCATCGGTACGGGCAAGCACCTGCCGAGCCTTGCGAAGGTACCGGAGGCTGAAGTCGTCGCGTTCTGTGATTTGATTCCGGAGCGTGCCGAAGAAGCCGAGAAAAAGTTCGGCGCCGAGGGCGCACGCGTCTATACCGATTATAAGGAGCTCCTAGAAAAGGAAACCGAGATCGAGGTGATCCATGTCTGCACCCCGAACCGTATGCACGCACCGATCACAATCGACGCGCTGGAGTCCGGGCGGCATGTCATGTGCGAGAAGCCGATGGCGAAGACGTATGTGGAAGCGAGGTTAATGCTCGAAGCCGCGAAGCGTACGGGGAAGAAGCTGACGATCGGCTATCAGGGCCGTCAGCGTCCGGAAGCGATGTATCTGAAAAAGACCGTCGAGCGCGGAGACTTAGGCGAAATCTACTACGCGAAAGCGCTCGCGCTACGCCGACGCGCCGTACCGACCTGGGGCGTGTTCCTCAACGAGTTTGAGCAGGGCGGCGGTCCGCTCATCGACATCGGTACGCATGCGCTCGACTTAACGCTGTGGACGATGAACAACTACGAGCCGGCCTATGTCGTCGGCACGAAGTACCGCAAGCTTGCCGACGATACCGATCAGGGGAACGCGTGGGGCAACTGGGATCCGGAGAAGTTCACTGTCGAGGATTCGGCGTTCGGCTTCCTCGTGATGAAAAACGGCGCGACGATTGTGCTGGAATCCTCCTGGGCGCTGAATATTCTTGACCCGCTGGAGAGCGCGTGCGTGCTGTGCGGCACGAAGGGCGGCGCGGATATGAAGGACGGACTGCGCATCAATTATATCGATATGGGGCGTCAGTGCGAAAAAAAGCCCAACTTCAAAGCGGGCGGCGCCGCGTTTTATGACGCGATTTCCGACGATGACGCGTCGGGCAACGAAGCGCGCCAGTGGATTCAAGCGGTTATCCACGATACCGACCCCTGCGTACTGCCCGAGCAGGCGCTGTGCGTAACGCAGATTCTTGAGGGCATCTACACGTCCTCCGTGACCGGCAAGCCGGTGTATTTCGACTGATAAAGGGGGAAATATCCGATGAAATTAGGCGTATTAACCGTTGTTTTATATAGCATGGATTTCCCGTCCGCGATTAAATATCTCCACGGACTTGGCGTCGAGACGGTCGAGGTCGGCTGCGGAGGCAGCCCCGGCAATACGCACCTAGATCCGGATAAGCTTTTAGGTAATCCCGCCGCGATTGCGGAGGTTAAAAAGCTGCTCTCGGACAACGGCATGACGATCTGCGCGCTGTCCTGCCATGACAACGCGGTGCATCCGAATCGGGAGTACGCGGCTCAGGCGAATGCGGCGTTTGAGAAAGCCTGCCTGCTTGCCGAACAGCTCGGCGTCGATACGATCGTGACGTTCTCCGGCTGCCCCGGCGACTGCCCGAATTCGCAGTACCCCAACTGGGTCACCTGCTCCTGGCCGACGGACTATCTGAAGATCCTCGAGTACCAGTGGAACGATGTGCTGATCCCGTACTGGAAGAAAGCGGCGGCGTTCGCTGAGAGCCATGGCGTCAAGAAAATCGCACTGGAGCTGCATCCGGGTTTCTGCTGCTACAATCCCGAGACACTGCTGCGGTTGCGCGCGGCGATTGGTCCGATCATCGGCGCGAACCTCGACCCGTCGCACCTTTTTTGGCAGGGCATTGATCTGCCCTATGCCATCCGCAAGCTCGGTCCCGCGATTCATCACTTTCACGCCAAGGATACGAAGATCGACCCGATCAACGCCAAAACCGACGGTGTACTCGACGTGCGTCACTACGGCGACGAGCTGTCCCGTTCATGGGTGTTCCGCACGGTCGGCTACGGTCACGACGCCGCGGTCTGGAAGGATATCATCTCGAATCTGCGCATGGTCGGCTATGACGGTGCGATCAGCATTGAACATGAGGATGGTCTGATGTCCGCAAAGGAAGGCCTTGAAAAAGCCGTGGCCTTCCTGAAGGATATCATCATTACTGAAGACCGTGCCTCGATGTGGTGGGCCTAATCCAGATAAAAAAGCAGATAGGAGTATAAAAACTCCTATGTGCGTAGGTACATATGTTTTAAGGAGGATTATCTCATGAAAAACGTTGCGTTACAAATGTATTCCATCCGTGAGCTGATGGCGAAGGATGTGCGCCGGACGCTGCTGGATACGGCGAAGGCGGGCTACACTGGCGTCGAGTTCGCGGGCTATTTCGACCACACCGCCGAGGAGATTAAGAGCTACCTCGACGAGGCGGGGCTTGTCTGCGCCGGTACGCACACGGGCTGGCAGCTTCTGCAGCCGGACACCATCGATGAGACGATGCGCTTCAATGAAAAAATCGGCAACCAGCTCATTATTCTCCCGGGCGTCGACGGCGCGATGTACGCAAGCCGTGACGCGTCCTGTACAATGGGTGCTACCTTGAACGACATCGGCGCGAAGCTGCACAAAAACGGCTTTGAGTTTTATTATCATAATCATCACCGTGAGTTTGCGGTTTATGACGGCAAATACGCGCTGGATTATGTCTACGAAAATGCCGATCCGGACAATCTGAAGGTTGAGCTGGACTGCTACTGGGCGTACATCGGCGGCGTGGATCCGGTGGCTTACATCAAAAAGTACGGTTCCCGCTGCGCGCTGCTGCACATGAAGGACGCGAAGGCGGACAGCTTTGAAAAGGCCAAGGAGCATATTTATGAATGCACCGAGGTCGGCTCGGGCGTGATCGATTTCAAGTCGATCGTCAAGCTAGGCAAAGAGATCGGCGTGAAGTGGTACACCGTCGAGCAGGAGAGCTTCGACGTGCCGATGCTTGAGAGCATTGCGGTTTCGGCAAAGTGGCTTAACGAGAACGTCTGACCGACATTTAAAAAGCGGGAAACCTTCCTCAAGAGGAGTTTCCCGCTTATTTATATACTTTAGATGTCTTCGTCGCCGTGCTCGTTCATCCAATCGATTGCAACGTCATAGGCTTCGTAGTCGAGGTCGGCCATGGTGTTGGTGTGCAGAACGACGCCTTCGGCTTCCCCGGCGAGAATCAGCTCGCGGTAGCGGTCGAGCTGCCAGCGGACAGCCTTACCGGTCGCCTGTTTGGATTCCCCGAAATTGTACAGATAGCAGCCGAACATGCGGCGCTTGTTCGGTGTCATCTCTTTGAAAAGCTTGTATTTATCCTCGAAAAGAACGATATCCTTTTCCTCCCATGTCCAAAGGATGATACCGTCGAAGGGCTCGAGATAGGGACGGAAGGCAGCGTCCTCTTTCGCGTCGATGCCGAATTCGCGGGTGTAGAGCACCATCCACATGTCGAGAGGACGCACCTCATTCTTGTGCAGGCGGTCGTGGATGCGATAGAGGTTTTCTAGCGGGATTTCTTTATAACCGCCGCCGCGGATGAAGTCGTCGAATACGCCGCAGCCGATGTTTGGGAACTCGCGCGCCTCGGCGATGAGAGGTTCGATCAGGGAGGGGTCTTTGCCGGCGCCCCAGATCTCCCACCCGGTCTGGCGAAGCGTGGTAAAGCTCTTATTGTATTGACGGCGGTTGACGTCGATGCCGACAGGCACCATGAATACATTGCGTGCGCCGAGGTATAGCGCGCCCTCCATCGGCGTCATGCGGCTTTCCTTCTCGTTGCCGTAGAGATGGTTGTAGCGGCCCTCGGGGTGTCCCCAAATCCAGAAGCGATCGCGCAGCTTATGCATAATAAGTCTCTCCCATCTGTAATTGATAAAGAGCTTCCTTGTAAAAAGGAGTATAGCATAATGGTACGGAATATGCAAGAAAGTGTTGCCGGTTTTAGGGAAAATTTTACTTATGCGGGCGAGACAGAATGCTGCGGGAGCTTTTCATGTAATAAGGGAGACTCTGCCGGCGGCAGAGTCTCCCGATCATACGCTTTATCAAAGCTGTTTTTTCATTTTTGCCAGGGCCGACTTCTCGACACGCGAAACCTGTGCCTGACTGATGCCGATGGAATCGGCAACCTCCATCTGCGTTTTACCCTCGTAGAAGCGCAGACGCAGAATGTGGCGTTCGCGTTCGGAGAGCTTTCCGATAGCGTCGTCCAGCGCGATCTGCTCAAGCCAGTGTTCATCGGTATTTTGCGTATCACGCACTTGATCCATAACACAGACGGAGTCGGTACCGTCGGAATAAAGAGGTTCGTAAAGAGAGACTGGATCTGTGACGGCGTCGAGGGCAAAGACGACTTCCTCACGGCCGACGCCGATGAGGCGCGCGAGTTCGTCGATGGTGGGTTCCTTGGAGTGCTCCGCCATATAATGCTCACGAGCCTGCATCGCGCGGTAGGCCATGTCACGCAGGGAACGGGAGACGCGCACCATCGAGTGGTCGCGCAGATAACGGCGCACCTCACCTATGATCATTGGTACCGCGTAGGTGGAAAACTTTACTTCCAATTCCAAATTGAAGTTATCAATTGATTTAATCAGTCCGATACAACCGACCTGAAAGAGATCGTCAAGCATCTCGCCACGGTTGGAGAAGCGCTGGATAACACTGAGGACTAAGCGGAGGTTACCGCAAACCAGTTCGTCGCGGGCAGAGAGATCGCCCGCACGCAAGCGGCGGAGGAGCGCGTAAATTTCGTCGTTTGTTAAGACCCGCAGCCGGGAGGTGTTGACACCGCATAGCTCGACCTTGTTGTACAAAGAAAAATCCCCCTCTTGTTAAGCGTCCTGAATAATAGGAGTATAGCCGTACACAAGGGGAATCATACTGCCAATCGTTTCCGGGTGAGAATGTCGGTAGGAACGCGGAGAGTGATAATCCAGACGCCGAAAACGTCATTTTAGCGGGACGGCCTTGCGCCGGGACGAAAGATATGATATAATCTGGGCAGAATATAAGAGAAAGCGAGGTGATTCATCTTGCCGGTAATAACGGTAGCGGAATCGGTGATCGGCGGACTATGGACGTCGATTATAAATATGCCGGTCATTGCGATCGTATTGTTCATCGTCGGCTTGACGCTCTTGACCGCCGAGATATTCTTGCCGGGTTTTGGACTCGCGGGCGGCATGGGACTTTTATGTTTGTTTGCCGCAGTCATTTTTACGGCGAACAGCTTTCTTGAGGGGTTAATCCTCAGTCTGATCATCATTGCGGCATTGGGGATCGTCCTGACGATCGCACTGTATTCGGCATCACATGGAAAGCTGTCGCGTAAGCTGATACTGCGTGACTCGACGAATACGGAGTCCGGCTATGTCGGCACGCCGTCGTACAGCGCGTATCTGGGAAAGATGGGAATGGCGCTGACTGTGCTGCGTCCGTCGGGAACGGTTACGGTCGACGGAGAAAGGCTCGACGTTGTGACGGAGGGTGAGTATCTGCCCGCGGGCGCCGTTGTGGAAGTGCTGCGGGTGGAAGGTAATCGTATTGTCGTCAGGCAGATCGGGAAAGCTTGAGTAAACGGGCGCTTGGTGCGCTTTAAAATATGAAGGAGGCTTTTGTTATGGAATTCTTCGGATACTTACTTCTTCTCGCGCTGGTGATCGTCGTCCTATCGCTGTTTTTCAGCTTTGTGCCGGTTGCACTGTGGATATCGGCAGCGGCGGCGAATGTCAAGGTCGGCATCGGTACGCTGGTCGGCATGAGGCTGCGGCGGGTGGTACCGACGAAGATTGTGAATCCCCTGATTAAGGCGACGAAAGCGGGTATCGACCTGCCGATCAACAAGCTGGAGGCGCATTTTCTTGCCGGCGGCAATGTCGACCGTGTGATCAACGCGCTGATCGCGGCGCAGAGAGCGAATATCCCGCTGGAGTTTGAGAGAGCTGCCGCGATAGACCTCGCGGGACGCAATGTACTGGAAGCGGTACAGATGAGCGTTAACCCGCAGGTGATTGAGACACCGATCATCTCCGCCATTGCGAAGAACGGCATTGAGGTACGCGCGAAGGTGAAGGTAACGGTGCGTGCGAATATCGATCGCTTGATCGGCGGCGCCGGTGAGGCGACCATCATCGCGCGTGTCGGCGAGGGCATCGTCACGACGATCGGCTCAGCGGAGACGCATAAGGAGGTCATTGAGAACCCGGACAGCATTTCGGAAACGGTGCTGCATAAGGGGCTGGATTCCGGTACGGCGTTTGAGATTCTGTCGATCGATATCGCGGACGTTGACGTAGGACGTAATATCGGCGCGCAGCTGCAAACCGATCAGGCGGAAGCCGATAAACGCATCGCGCAGGCGAAGGCGGAGGAACGCCGTGCCATGGCGGTCGCGCGTGAGCAGGAGATGCAGGCGGCGGTGCAGGAGATGCGCGCGAAGGTTGTGGAAGCCGAAGCGCAGATTCCGCGTGCGATGGCCGAAGCGCTGCGTGAGGGGAAGCTCGGTGTGATGGATTATTATCAGATGCAGAATGTCATCGCCGACACCGGCATGCGCAATTCAATTGCGAAGGGCGCGGTGACGGAACCGGCGAAGAAGTAAGGAGGGTTAGGTTATGCCCGAAATCAAAGAAGGGGATACCTTATACGATCCGAACCTGACAACGCAGGGGCAGGATGTACCGGAGATAGACGAGGGCAAGGAATTGTGCCCAGACACACCGGAAGGTACGACCGCGCATAAGCGAAAGCAGGATGCTCCGATAGAAACCGCACCGCCGATGACAGTACACAAGCGTGCGGGCGCAAGCAGTATTTCCAAAGAGGAGCTGGTACGCAGTGTGATCATGGCGGAGGTTTTGGCAAAACCGCTGGCGCTGCGCAAGGGTGGCAGAAGGATATAATAAAGAAAGCCCGCAGCCTTTCACATGAAAGGCTGCGGGCTTTCTTTTCGTATAGAAGGGCGATCAGGGGGACACATCTCCGCCGTCATTGCCGGGTGCGCGGCGGGGTTCACGGAGGGATTTGCATTCGGAAGTGGAGAAGCTTTTAATGCTGTCGGGGGAACGATCCAGACGAACTTTGAGGATACCCTTGAGGAGATTCACCTCGACGACCGTGCCTTGCCCAGCGGGTGTCTGGACAATGGCATCCACCCGGGGCGTGGTGCGGATCAGATCCTCGTAGGCTTCGTGTTCATATTTTAAGCAGCACATAAGCCTGCCACAGGTACCGGAAATTTTGGTCGGGTTTAGGCTTAAATTCTGCTCTTTGGCCATCTTGATGGAGACCGGCTGGAAATCGTCAAGGAAGGTCGCGCAGCATAGGGGACGACCACAGATACCTAAGCCTCCGAAGAGCTTGGCTTCGTCGCGGACGCCGATCTGACGCAGCTCGATACGCATACGGAAGACAGACGCAAGGTCACGGACCAGCTCGCGGAAATCGACACGGCCTTCTGCTGCGAAGTAGAAGAGAATCTTTGTGCCGTCGAAGGTATATTCCGCTTCGATCAGCTTCATATCAAGCTTGTGCGCGGCGATCTTTTTCTTGCAGATTTCAAAAGCATCGACAGCACGGCGGGCATTTTCCTCGACAACCTTAAAATCTTCCGGCGTTGCCCGGCGGATAACGCTGCGCAGGGGCTGTGCGAGTTCGGTTTCATCGATTTCGCGATTTGGGAGAACGACCTCGGTCATTTCTATGCCGCGGGCTGTTTCGACAATGACGCGGTCGCCGATTGCGAAGGTTTCATCTCCCGGTTCAAAGTAATATATTTTTCCGACGCGCTTGAAGCGCACACCGATGATAGCAGTCAAAGTGATGATTATCCTTTCAAAGAGACAAAATACTGCGAAAAAAGCCCGAGAATATGCGACACATGGACGTTTTTCGGCACAAGCTCCCGCATTTCGGTAACGAGCGCGGCAAGGCGCGTGAGCGCGGGGTCGTAGACAGATTCTTCGAGTGTGTCGAGAATCGAAACCGAGAGCGCGTCAAGAAAAGCGGTCATTTCGTCGCGGGAGAGCTTGTCGCGGGAATAGAGGATGCGCCAGAGGCCGAGCTCATCACCCGCACGGATCCGGTCGAGAACGTTTGCGGCGAGTGTCGCGGCGTCCCGCCCCTCGTCGGACAGCTCTCGGGAGAGCAGCGCATACGAAGCTTGCGGATAGCCGCCCGTGTCACGCAACGCGCGGCGGAGGACGGATACATCGGTATCCGGGGCAAGCTTTGAGAGCTCGGCAAGAGCGGATTCCTCGTCTGGCGGCTGCGTTTCGAGCTTTAGACAGCGGGAGCGGATGGTCTCGAGCATCGCGCTCTCGTTTTCGCAGAGAAGAAAGAAATAGACGGAGGGCAGCGGCTCCTCGAGAAGCTTTAATAGGGCATTCTGCGCTTCGGGGGTCATATTCTGCGTATGGGCGAGAACGAATATGCGCACGTCGGCTTCCGTAGGGGACATAGCGGCTTCCAGCCGGACGGCGCGGGCATATTCGACCTTGAAGACATCGTCGCCGTAGTCGTAGATCACGAGATCGGGATGCTCTCGGCGGAGCGCGCGGCCGTAGGGGTCACGCAGAAGCCGATCCGCGCATTCGAGGATGAGCGAGAGCTTACCGGAGCCCGCGGGGCCCGAAAGCATGACCGTATGGGCCAGCGTTCCCGCACGGATCGCGTCGAACAGCACACGGCGGGAAGCCGCGTTCGGCGGGGTCATCTTACGTTACAGGCGCTGGAACTGGTCGACGTTTAGGACGAAGACCGTAGCGCCGCCGACGGTGACTTCGACGGGCATGGAGGGGTAGTAGCCCATACCCAGCTCGCTTGCCGTCGGTATGACCTGACGGCGGCTGTGGGACTGTTTGTGGATGATGTTTAAGACCTTGGGCACCTTTTCGTCTTCGACGCCGACGAGGATGGTCATATTGCCCGCACGAAGGAAGCCGCCGGTGGTGGAGAGCTTCGTGATGGAATAGCCTTCCTGCATTAACGCATTGACGACCATGTTCGCATCGTCCTGATTGATGATTGCGAGAACCATTTTCATACCATATACCACCTTTCAAAGGAACATATAAGATTACAAATCTATTATACACGATTTAGGAGAACTTGGCAAGGGGAAACTTGTAATATCATAAATATATTATAGATTTATTCATAGAAGCGTTCGATCATCGGATTAGCGTAGATCGGGGAGACATCGATCATCGCCTCGTCGCCGACTTCGCATTGGATGGCGGAAACGTCGACAACACAGTGGACCATGCCGATATGTCCGAGGACGGCGGCACGTTTGCCGCGAATGGTGACGGTAAAGCGCCGATGGGAGAAAAGCTGACGGACATCGTGCAGGATATAGCGCAGCTTATCGCGGAAACGGAAAATATCGTTAGTGCGTGCGATGCCGAAGCCGTCGGCATAACCGAAGGGGATGACAGCGACGCGGACAGCCTTTTTCGCGGTATAAGCCGCGCCGTAGCCAACGGTTTGCCCTTCACGGAGCCAGCGCACCTGAGCGACCTCGCAGCGCGCGTAGCCGACGGGTTGTAGACCGGCATTGTTTTTAATGCGGCATGGCAATCGGCCGATAAAAGCGGAGCCGACACGGACGGCATCCGTGCGGGAGATATCGCCGCGGAATAAGAAGGAGGAGTTTGCGGCATGGACGCAGCCGGGGTTACAGCCCGCTTCGCGTAGCCGGTCAGCGACGGCAAGGAAGGTTTCGAGCTGGGCTTCGGTCTTTTTCATATTGCCGAAGGCGCAGTTAAAGTGGGTGTAGAGACCGGTGATGTTGATGCGCTTCATGAAGCGGTAGATCTGAGCAATGCGTTCGGTTTCCTCGGGGAAGAAGCCGTAGCGACCCATGCCGGTGTCGATTTTAATGTGGGCTTCGACGATTTCCGCATGTTTTTCGGCAAGACCCGACAGTAAAACGGCGTCGTCATAGGAGCCGATCGTCGCGACGGCGTGGGAGTCGATGATGTCGGAGACGTCAGCCTCGGTGACGACGGGGCGCATCACAAGGATTTCCTCGTCGATAAAACCGGCCATACGCAGGCGGGTGGCATCGGCGGGTTCGGTGATGGCGAAGCGGTCGATCCCCTCGTCGCGAAGGACACGTGCGAGCTGCAGAAGGCCGAGGCCGTATCCGTTTGCTTTGATGACGCCGTAGACCGGCTTGCCGGCCGCACGTTTTTTGACGATATCGATGTTGTTTTTAAGCTTGTCGCGTTCGACGATATAGGCCTTCATGGCCAAAGCCCCCCTTGTTATGTTAACGATTACGCTTCCCCGGCGGAGGAATCCTTCGCCGCGGGGCTGCGCTTGTTTTTCCAATGCTGATACTGCTTGCGGGACTTTTCGGCGGTATGCCAGACGGCGGCGATGAGGGGGTTTATACGCAGTTCAAGCTCGCCGACGAATTCGCAGAGGTCGCCGTTGAAGCCTTTTTTGAAGCGATACAGACCGTAGAGGGGGTTGTCCTCCGAAAGATCGCCGGAGACGCCGCGAAAATCGTAGATACGGCACTTCGTCTCGACCGCCCAGCGGATCATCTCCCACTGGAGAAGATAATTGGGCATGACGTTGCGGTACTCGTTGGCGGACGCGCCGTAGAGATACCAGACTTTGTCGCCGTAGCGGATGGCGAGGGTACCGGCAACGGGTTTGCCCTCGAAGAAGGCTATGTAGAGGCGGGCATGTTCGCCCATCGTGTCGAGGATGCGTTCGAAGTACCAGGCGGGGCGGGTTGCGAAACCGTCGCGGGAGCCGGTCACGGACATGATTCGGGTAAATTCCGGCACCATTTCCTTGCCGCAGAGTCTGACTTCGACGCCTTTTTTGACGGCAAGTCGGATGTTATAGCGCGTTTTCTGGGTAAAGAAGGCAAGCATTTCCTCCTCGGATTTGCCTTCGACGTTCATGCGGAAGACGAAGCGGGGCTGGATGCCGTCGAAGTTCTTGCCGTCGTCGTGGAGGATAAAGCCTTTTTTGCGCATGAGAGAGAGGAAAGCGGTATCGGAGACGAGGACGTCGGGATCCATGCGGAATTCAAAGCCGCGATGCTTTTTGGCTATTTCACGGACGCCGGCGAGAAGATCGTCGATGGCAGCCTCGTCGCGGATATCGCAGACGGGGCCGCGTCCGGCGTAGAGGAGGGTAAAGGGCAGCACGGGGATACGGCGGATAAGGACGCCGAGCGCACCGCGGATATTTCCCTGTTCGTCACGGGAAAGGACGCCCTCCCACTTCCACGAGGACTTGACGGCAGCCCATTCGGTGGACTGGAGAAAATGCCCCTTCGGGGACGACTCGACATATTGCGCATACGCGCCGCGCGTGGCGGCGGTAACCAGTTCGTACAAAGAAAAGACCCCCAAAAGTGTTAATAAATGCCGGAATTACTGGGCGATCGGCAGAGAAACGGTAACGGTGGTGCCTTCGCCGACGACGGAATCGATATCGAGCCTGCCGCCGTGGAGACGGATGATCTCATCGGCGACGGCGAGCCCGATGCCGTTGCCGCGTGACTTGGAGCTGCCCTTATAGAAGCGTTCGCGGACATGGGGAAGCTCACCGGGCGGGATACCCTGTCCGAAATCCCGGAAGACGATGTCGATGGTGGCGGGCGCGAGGCGTGCGGTGACGAGGATGTGTTTACCGTCGCCGCCATGCTTGCGGGCGTTGTCGAGGATGTTTAAGAAAACCTGCCGCAGGCGGGCGCGGTCGCAGACGATCTCGGGCAAGTCCTCATCCTCGTGGAATTCAAGCGCGATGCCCTCTTTTTGGAGGGTATCCATATACATAAACACGACGTCCTCGAGATCAGGGAGGATATCGGAGCGTTCCATGTTGATTTTCAGTTCGCCGCGCTCCATACGGGAGAAGTCTAAAAGCTCCTCGACCATACGGGTAAGGCGTCCGGCTTCGTCGCGGATGATGGTGAGTCCCCGTTCAACCTCGGCATGGTCGTCCACGCCGCCAGAGAGGAGCGTTTCACTCCAGCCGCCGATCGCGGTCAAAGGGGTGCGCAGCTCGTGGGAGACGGAGGAGATAAAATCGTTTTTCGTCTGCTCAGCGCGGTTGATAGCGTCGGACATATGGTTGATCGTCTCGCAGAGGGTGCCGATTTCGTTTGCGTAGAGCGGCGCGATATGAACGCCGTAGCGGCCGCGAGCGATCTGCATGGCGGTATCGTTGATTTGGGCGAGGGGGGCAAGGATGGAGCGGATAAAATAGCTGTTTGACAGCACGACGATGGCGAGAACGAACAGTGCGATGAGCAGGGAGAAAGCGATGTAGGTCACCATGCGGTGGTGCAGATTGGCAAGGGAGCTGACGCAGCGAACGAAGGCGACGATCTCCCCGGAGGGGTAGACGATCGGAGCGGATACCGCGAGGATACTCTCGCTACTCCCGGGATCGCGGCCGTGCCATGAAGAAGAGGAGACCGTCTTCATGGCGGCTGTCAGGTCTTCGGTTTCGATAGGCAGCCCGGCGGCGAAGCCGGAGGTAGAGTAGACGACACGGCCGCCGTTATCTAAGAATTGCAGCTCGACGATATCGCGATCTTCGTAACCTTCGATATAGGCTTTGGCACCGCTGTAGAGTTCGGCATCGGAAGCGTTGGCATATTTGTTGAAGAAATTGACCGATGCGCCGGTACGTGCGGTGAGATTGGTACGCATACTGGACAGCAGCAGGCTCGACATGGCCACGCAGAAAACGGTGACGGAGATGATCAAAATGAGAACGACGACGGAAACGGTCTGCGTAAGCCACTGGGAACGGATACTGTGTTCTCGGGCGGGCTTCGGCGGCGACGCCCCGAAATCGAGATCGGATTCCGGATCAAGTTCATGCGGTGTTTGTGCCGTACGCGAGGCGGGCTTTCGGCGGAAACCGCCGAAACGGATGCGGCCTAGGCTTCCCATTTGTATCCAAAGCCCCAGACGGTTGTGATATACTTCGGATTTGCTGCGTCTTCCTCAAGCTTGATGCGCAGGCGGCGGACGTTGACATCGACGATTTTGAGATCTCCGAAGTAGTCCGGTCCCCATACTGTGCGCAGGATTTCCTCACGGGACATGGCGCGGTTGGGATTTTCGAGGAAAGTTTTCATAATCATGAATTCAACCTGTGTCAGCTCGATACGGGAGCCGTCCTTAGTGAGCGTACGACTTTTTAAGTTTAAAGCGAAGGGAGGGGAGGACAGCTCATCGGATTGCGCGGTGTTGCCGGTCAGGCGGCGCATGAGGGCGTCGATGCGGGCGGTCAGCTCGGCGGGGGAGAAAGGCTTGGTAATATAGTCATCCGCGCCGGTCATGAGTCCCATGACTTTGTCCATCTCCTGTGCGCGGGCGGTGAGCATGATGATGCCGATTTCAGAGCCGCGTGCGCGGACGCGTCGGCAGATCTCATAGCCGTCGATACCGGGGAGCATCACGTCGACGACCATCAGGATAATATCGGGATTTTGCGCCCAGACCTCGAAGGCATCTTCACCGGAGGACGCCTCGGTCACAGCGTAGCCGGCGCGTTTGAGGTTTATGACTATAAAGCTACGGATGGAATCCTCATCCTCGATGACAAGAATCTTTCGCATAAGGATACTCCTATTCACGTGATACGGGATTAACCTGCGGTCAGAAAAAAGCTTTGGGACAGCTCGGCGTAGGAGAGAATATCGTTTTTGTCTGCAAGGTAGAGCTTCGCGCCGTAGATACGGGTGGAGGTACGGGCCAGCTCAAACAAGCCGAGCTCTTCGAATGCGGTATACTTTTCCATACCGGTCAGCGTAAATATCTCCCACAGAGGGCGGCCGATCTGTTCGGTTTCACTGTTGTACTCGCAGAACACATAGGACATGCGCTCGGCGTCGCTGTAACCGGCGACCATAGTGACGCTTGGGATCAGTGTATCGGGCATGACGAAGTACCATTCGCTTTTGCGAGCCTGATAGGCTGTAAAGCGTTTCGTCAGCGTCAGCGTATCGTCAACGTCGCACCAGTCAATGCGCAGAAACGGCGTTGCGGACTGGACGTTACTGCCGGGCAGGTAGTCCACACAAGGGACTTCGACGATGCCGTCGCCGTCAATATCGCGGGATTCGTACTCGAGCGGGCGGTAGGTGGAGATACTGCGGCGTTCGAAATCGTCGTAGGTAACGTTATAAAGGTGGCCTTCGTCGTAGGCCAGGATATCGGTAAGCATTCCGGCTTCCCCCGCGCGGTCTTCTCCGGACAGGAGCGCGTCGACGACGACCCCGTAGAGATCCTCGCCGATACGGTCGTAAACAACGCTTTGCGGTTGGGAGACACCGGAGGAAAGGGGTGCTTCGGCGATGGAGGAGAGCTTACCGGAGTCGTAAGATAAAAGAACCGCGCTTCCCGCACCGGAGGAGGTCGAAGCGACGTGACGCAAGACGAGCAGTTCCTCGGCATCGTCATTGTTGAGATCGCAGGCGGCAAGCCCGGTATATTCGCCGTTGTAGAGCATGAGAGGGGTTTCGCCGTCATATAGATAAACGGACAAACCGCAAACGGGATTTGCGCCGAGACGCCAGCCGATGACGAGCGTTTTTGCATGCTCAGCCCCCATTTCGGGGTAAAGGACGGTATCGATGGAGTCGCCGACACCCTCGATGCAGCCGGAGAGGACATATTTACCACCGGAATAGCGGTAGAGATAGACCTGCGGCACCGTGGACTCGTTTTTTTTAGACACGCAGAAAGCGATGGCTTCGTCGACGCCGTCACCGTTTAAGTCGACCATCTGAATGGAGGCGCGGTCCGTACCGGAGACGGGAGCGGAGAGACTGACGCCATCCGAAAGCAGGAGATCGATCTGGTTTTGCACGAGCACGTATTGAGCGGGAAGCTGCGGAAGCGACAGCAGCTCGTCGCTTTCGATGGCGCAGCCGGAAAGCGCGAGAAAAAGGATACAGAGAAGTAAAAAAAGCTTATATTTCATCATCAAGGACACCCCAAAGAGAAGTCACTTTTATTTTACCACATTTCCGCGGTTATGAAAAGGGGAAAACAGTACATTTTTTCCGATCTTTTCACGGCCTGCATTTACCATGGGCAATATACGCATAAGGAAGGATACTCGGTTTCAAAATAAAGGCGACAATCAAAGGAGGATACCCATATGCTCAGACCTACGCGGCAGAGCGTACAGCTTGCTGCTTTATTTTTAGCCAACATCCTGCTCATCCTCGCGATTACCGCCGTGCCCGCGCAGGCGGCGACGTATTCCTACGGCTCGACCGGCACAACGGTCAAAACGATACAGGAAAAGCTGTCGGGGTGGGGGTACTATTCCGGCCCCGTCGATGGCATCTACGGTCCGCTGACGCGTGATGCGGTTTACTTCTTTCAGCGCAAGAACGGGTTGACGGTCGATGGTATTGTGGGGCCTGCTACGTTGCGTGCGCTGGGAATTTCGAGTGGCGGGACGGGTTCCGTCGGCAGCCGGGATGAGAACAGCTACCTTCTCGCGCGGATCATCTCCGCCGAGGCGCGCGGTGAGCCGTATGAGGGGCAGGTCGCCGTTGGCGCGGTGGTGATGAACCGTGTGCGGCATCCGTCGTTCCCGAATACGATAGCGGGCGTGGTGTACCAGAACGGCGCTTTCACAGCGGTCACGGACGGACAGATTAACACGCCGATCGCGGACTCGGCATACCGTGCGGCGTCGGACGCGCTAAACGGCTGGGACCCGTCTGGCGGAGCGATCTACTACTACAATCCGGCAAAGACGTCGAACGCGTGGATTCGGTCACGTGCAATCATTAAGACGATTGGCAGCCATATTTTCGCAAAATAGCGGATAGACACACAATTCAATCAAATAGCTCCTTGACAAAGGGATTAAGCATATTGTATGATATGATTAACCTTAATAAACGTCAGGGAGGTACATTATGGACAAACTTCGCGTAGGTCTCGTCGGCATCGGACGCGGTACCGCATACGGTAAAGTTTTGGCAAGCCATCCGTTTACCGAAATTACGGCGCTGTGTGATACTAATCCCGCAAAGCTTGCGGAGCATGCGGCAGACTTTCAGCTTTCCGATAACCAGTGCTATACCGATTATGAAGCCTTTCTCGATTCCGGACTCGATCTGGTCGTCCTTGGTACGCCGATTCCGTATCACGAATCGCAGGTGATCGCGGCGCTCGACCGCGACATCCATGTGCTGTGCGAGGTCACGGCGGCGAACACGATCGAGGGCTGCCGGAACATCTATGAAGCGACGAAACGCTCGAAGGCGAAGTATATGATGGCGGAAAACTGCAATTATATGCACTTTGTTCTCGAGTGGAAGGATTTTGTCGACCGCGGCTGTCTCGGGCACATCCATTACGCGGAAGCGGAGTATGTACATGAAATCCGGCAGCTCGTTATCGACAAGGACGGCAATAACCTGTGGCGTACGCAGCGTGCGCCGCTGCACTATTGCTCGCACAGCTTAGGACCGCTACTTTTCTGGCTGGACGACTACATTGTCCGCTGCACGGCGTCGGGTAAGAGTGTCAATATCGTCGAGAACGTCGGTCCGGGCGCGATCGACATGCAGTGCGGTCTGTTTGAGACGTCGAAGGGCGCGACGATCCGCGTTTTGCGCAGCTCGGTTTCGCCGCGTAATCCGGCGTGGTGCGGCTACGCGATGTACGGTTCCAAGGGTTACATCGAGACGGATAACTACACCTCCGATCGTGCACGCCGCTTTTTTGAGGGCATCGACGAGAGCTGCGTGAACTTCACGAACTATGCGTCAGACCCTGATGCGACGGCGGAAATGAAGGCCGGCGGTCACGGAAGCTGCGAGTATCTTTTAATCAACCGCTTCCTCGACGATATTAAGTATGACCGTACCCCGGCGATTGACATCGTGAAGGCGCTCGACATGACGATTCCGGGGCTGGTTGCGCATGAAGCAGCCATGCAGGGCGGCGTCTGGCTCGATGTGCCGCTGTTCTATCGCGAAAAGTAAGCATGTATTGATAAAAAATAGGCTGTATCCAACAGGATACAGCCTATTTTCCGTTTATAAAAAGATAGAACAGCCAGACGAAATCACCGGGAATCTGTCGAGGAAGAGGCGTCCGAGACAGGGAAAATCACCATAAAAACAAACTTTTCGCTGCCGTTTACTACATAATACACGGCACTTTCTTCTCGGATCGCATGGCGGCGCCGAATGTCAAGCGCAAAGCGCCCGTCTGTACCGCGCACGAGGGTATAGGTTTCCTTCGTTACGACCCCGACGGACTTGCCGGGATATGCATAGTAGTCTTCGGCAACGGCGAGGGTATCGCCGTCCCAACTGACGTCGAAATAGAGTATATCCTCTTCACCGGCGATCAGGGATGGCAAAGAGTCATAATTAAAGTCGAATTGTCCGTCGGGATAACGGTTGGCAGCGACATTTTCCATGCCGGACGCGGTTTGGACGATGCAGGAAGCGTCAACGAGCGGGACGGCGGTGGGCGGGCTCGTTAGGAAGCAGACCGCGACGGCGATACAGGCGAGCAAAGCGGTGAGGGTGAGCCAGAACGCGGGCTTCCGATAGCTTAAAACGCTGCGGATGCGGGCTTTGACGCCGATTTCGCCGAAGGCCAAGGGGCATGCCGCGATGGCACGGTGCGGCAGACTGCAGGAGAGCAGCGCGTTTAAGTAAGCCTTCCTACCATCCGGATTTAAGTCACGGATGACGCGCTCGTCGCAGGCAAGCTCTATGTCGCGGCAAAGCAGCGCGTATGCAAGCCAGACGAGCGGGTGAAACCAGTATACGGAGAGCAGGAGAAAACCGAGGGGCTTGATGAGATGGTCGCGCCGCCGAAGATGCGCCTGCTCATGGGCGATCACGCTCGACATGTCGGCGTCGGAAAGCGTATAAGGGAGATAGATGCGGGGATGGAGAATGCCGAGGATGAATGGGGAGGCGGCATGCTCGCTTTGCCAGAGGTTATCCCGCAGCCGCACGGCGTCGGCGACACGCCGGCGCAGCCTGAAGTAACTGACAGCCGCGTAGAGCAGCATCGCGGTCACGCCGATGAGCCATAAAACGGCAGCGGCGGCTATGACGACCTGCATAGGATTCACACTGTCGCTGAGCGCGGGCGAGAGGGACTCCGCTAAAGCGGGGTTGACCGCCTGATTCAACGAGCCGATACCGCTTTGGATGGCTGGGGACTCGGCATAGAGGATACTCGGACTGAAAATCTCGGCGCTTGGGATGAGGGACAGCACGCTTTCCGGGGAGAGTGGGCATATTAGACGGATGGCAACGAGTCCCCAGAGCAGGCAGTGTATGGATCTGGGCGCCCGTCGTAAAAGGGGACGCAGAACGATGATGACGAGGATGAGCCAACCTACCGCAAGGCTCATGTTGAGCGCTTTTAAAAATACAGCTTCCATGCTATTTCTCCCCGTAGGCGTCGATCATCCGGCGAAGTTTGGCGACTTCGTCCGATGAAAGTGTCTTCCGTTTCGCAAACGCGGCCAGAAAGGCGGGGATCGAGCCTTCGAAGGTGCGATCCACCAGCTCGTCGACCTCGGCTGCCTGCACGTCCTCCTTGGAGACGAGCGACGTGACCACGGCGTTCTCGCTTTTGACCACGCCGCGCTCCGACAGCCGCTTGATGACCGTGTATGTCGTCGCCTTGCTCCATCCGAGCTTCTCCCGGCACAGGGAAACCAAAACCGTACTGTTGACAGGTTCGTTCTCCCACAGAATCAGGCAGAAGCGATATTCACTTTCAAAAATCTTGGGAACGCGCATAGGGTATACCTCCGCACATAAAAAGGTCGAATGCAATAGACCTAAACGAAGTCTAACACACTCGACCTTTTTTGTCAAGGGGTAAATAAAGGATTATTGCGGTTTGTCCGGTGAAGGGAGGAAGCGGAGCGTATCTCCGCAAAGGTGCGCTTCCATGCCGGGGGAGAGGGTACCTGTGAGAATCGCTTCGGCGGCGGGTTCCTCGACGCGGGAGTTGATGGCGCGCCTTATGGGGCGCGCGCCGTAGCGGGTATCGGAGCCTTCCCGGGAGAGAGAAACGATGGCGTCGTCGTCCCATGTGAGGGTGTAGCCCTTTTCACGAAAACGCTTGGCTACGCCGGTGAGCAGACGCCGTGCGATTTCCCGGAGAGCCGCATCGTCGAGAACATGAAAGACGACGGCGGCGTCGAGCCGGTTTAAAAACTCGGGACGGAAGAAGGCACGCATTTCCCCGCGCACGCGGTCTTCCTTCGCGCGTTCCCTGCCGATATCCGAGAAGCCGACGGGGGAGGACGTCCCCGCGACGCTGCCTGCGCCGAGGTTGGAGGTCATGATGACGACGGTGTTGCGGAAGTCGGCGCGCCGACCCTGCGCGTCGGTCAGGCGGCCGTCCTCGAGGATTTGCAGCATCAGATGGAAGATATCGGAATGGGCTTTTTCCAACTCGTCGAACAGGATGATGGAATAGGGCTTGGCACGCACCTTGCCCGTGAGCTGACCGCCCTCCTCGTGCCCGACATAGCCGGGAGGGGAACCGATCAGGCGGGAAATGGTGTGTTTTTCCGCGTATTCGGACATATCGAAGCGGATGAGAGCATTCTCATCACCGAAAAGCGCTTCCGCGAGGGCACGCGCGGTCTCCGTTTTACCGACGCCGGAGGGTCCGAGGAAAAGAAAGCTGCCGACGGGGCGGTTCGGATCAGCAAGCCCCACGCGTCCGCGCCGTACAGCCTTTGCGACGGCGGCGACGGCCTCGTCCTGTCCGACGACGCGTTCCCGGAGGATGTTTTCGAGATTTGCGAGTCTCGACTCTTCCTCCTGTGTGAGCTGCTCGACGGGGATGCGCGTCCAGGAAGCGCAGGCATGGGCAACGTCCTCGGCGGTGACGACGCCGAGCGTGACGAGATTGTCCGTCCGCTCTCGGGCAAGCTTTTCCTCAATCGCTTTCTTCTTTTCCCGGACAGCCGCCGCCCGAGTGAAATCCGCCGCGTTCACGGCATCCTCCAATTCGCGTTCGCAGGCCGTGCTGTCATCTTCCAGCTTGCGGTACATCCCGGAGCCGCCGAGGAGCCGCATGCGGGTCGACGCGGCGGCCTCGTCGATCAGATCGACGGCCTTATCCGGCAGAAAGCGGTCGGGCAGGTAACGGATGGAAAGGGAAACAGCGGCGTCGAGCGCTTCGTCGGAAATGCGAAGTCCGTGATGCGTTTCGTATCTGGGGCGAAGCCCCTCAAGAATGGCTCGGGCTTCCTTAGGGGTAGGTTCCTCGAGCATGACGGGCTGGAAGCGGCGTTCTAAGGCAGCGTCGCGCTCAATATACTTGCGGTACTCGGCGATGGTGGTCGCGCCGACGACGCGCAGCTCGCCGCGCGACAAAGCGGGCTTTAGGATGTTCGCCGCGTCGATCGCCCCTTCCGCCGCGCCCGCGCCGACGACGGTATGCAGCTCGTCGATAAAGAGGATGACATTCGCAGCTTTGCGGGCTTCCTCGAGAATCGCCCGTACGCGTTCCTCAAACTCACCGCGGTATTTTGTGCCGGCGATCATGCCCGCCAGATCGAGGGAGACGAGCCGCCGCCCTTTCAGCACATCCGGTACGCGCCCCTCTGCCAGCCGCCGCGCCAGCCCCTCCGCGACGGCGGTCTTGCCGACGCCCGGCTCGCCGATCAGCACGGGGTTATTTTTCTGCCGCCTTGTCAGGATCGCGACGACGCGGTCGGTTTCCGGCTCGCGTCCGATGACCGGGTCTAAAAGCCCGTCGCGTGCGGACTGGGTGAGGTCGCGGCTAAACTGATTCAGCGTGCGCGTATCCCCGCGCGAGCGCGACGGGGAGGCCGCCGCGGCGCCTCCGGAGAATGCGAAAGGCTCCACATTCCCCGACGCGGGAGAACCCGAAAAACGCAGCGCCATGTCATACAGTTTTTGTGGCTCAATCCCGGCGGAAAGCAGAATACGATTGGCAAGGCAGTCATTCTCCCTCAGCACACCGAGCAGCAGATGCTCCGCGCCGACGAATGCATGTCCCAGAGCCGCCGCTTCCGCCGCTGCCTGCTCGATCGACTGCCGCGCACGGGGGGTTAGGCCCTGCGGCGTCCGTAGGGTAGGCGCGCCGACGCCGACATTCTCGCGCAAAAGCTCGCCCAGGCGTGTCGGCGTCATCCCGTAAGCCACCAGCGTCCGTGCAGCGATGCCATCTCCCTCGCGGGAAAGCCCCAGCAGTAAATGCTCCGTCCCGACATGGCTATGCCCAAGCTCCGCTGCGCCTTCATGCGCAAGCCTTAATACCCGCTCGGCCCGTTCCGTAAAATGCACTTCCCGCAATGTGATTCCCCCCAGGCGTTTATAATAAGAAAAGTATGGACAGGTTGGGGGGAGGTTAAACGGAAAAAAAGTGAAGCTTTACAGCATGCAAACCGCCAGCAACCCCAAAGTTTTATTAACTGGGGGTTTGCCAGCGGTTTTACTTACATGAAAGGTGTGAAATCATGCATTCCACTCCGGGTTTACCGGCACAGGTCTGTCGCAGGTGCTCTTCACCTCAACGCGCCGTCCTAGCGCGGCGGCTTCGTCGATGGCGTGCATGGTGTCGAGGACGTGGAAAGCGAGCCTGCCGGAGGCGCGGTTTCCGCGCCCTTCACGGAGCGCACAGGCCATGTCGGCGAGCGCAAGTCCGCGGGAGTTGTCGGCATAATGATGGGTCAGCGGGACGGTTTCCCACTGTTTCGTATGGGAAAGGAACACTTTTACCTGACCGCCGAAGGTATTGGGATCCGGGACGGAAATCGTGCCGCGCGTGCCGTACAGCTCGATACGGGGGAGCTCAGCGCCCCAGACGTCGAAGCTCATAAGGATGGTGGCATAGGCGCCGTTTTCGAAGGTAAGGGTGGAGGAGTAGTGGGTGTTGACCTCGACGTCGATCGTTTCGCCGTAATGGGGGGCGCTGGTGATGGTGCGGACGGGGAAGGTGGTTTTAGCCTCGGCGGTGACGGCGGCGATGGGACCGATGAGGTTGACGAGGGCGGTGAGGTAGTAGGGGCCCATGTCGAAGAGGGGTCCGGCACCGGTTTTGTAGTAGAAGGCGGGGTCGGGATGCCAGCTTTCGTGGCCGTGGCAGGTCATGAAAGCGGTGGCGCCGATAATATCGCCGATCCAGCCGTCGTCCACGAGCTTGCGGGCGGTCTGGATGCCGGCGCCCATGAAGGTATCGGGAGCGCCGCCGAGAAGAAGTCCTTTTGACTCCGCAAGGGCGAGAAGCTCGGCGCCCTGCTCGCGTCTGACTGAGAGGGGCTTTTCGGTATGGACGGGCTTGCCGGCCTCGAGCGCCATCTTGCAGAGGGCGTAGTGGTCGGGCGGGGTGGTGATGTTTAAGATAATGTCGATGTCGGGGTCGGCGCACATTTCGCGGTCGGTGAGGATTTTGGGGATACCGTACTCACGGGCAGCGTTTTCGACACGTTCGGGGATGAGGTCGGCGACGGCGGCGACGGTTGTGTTATGGAAGCGGGTGCAGAGGTTTTTGAGATAGATGCCGGAGATGCAGCCGCAGCCGATGATGCCGATGCGGGCTTTATTCATAGATCAAAGACCTCCTTATTTCCGCGCCGCCCAAAGAAAGCCGCGGCGCATCAATTCCTGTGCTTCGGGAATGTTAAACACATCGTCGTGATGCCCCAGGGAGTTGTAAAAGACACGGCCCTTGCCCCAGAGCTTTGTCCAGACGACGGGGACGTCGACCGCGCCGTTTGCGGCATGGGGGCCGTCGGCGACGGGGAAGCGGGTGGTGGCGAGAACGTTAACGCAGGGGTCGATGTGGACATAGTACTGCTCCGAGGAGACATCAAAGTCGGAGAGGCCTTCGACGATGGAGGAGGATGCGTTATGACGGAGAAAGACGCGATAGGGGGTGCCGTCGTTGCCGGGGTGAGCGACCCACTGACCGCCGGTCATGAACTGCCACTCGGTCGCATTGCGGAAGGCGTCGCACATACCGCCGTGACAGCCTGCGATGCCGACGCCGGAGGCCACCGCGTCACAGGCGGCGCGGCACTGCTCGTTTGTGATGGTACCCATCGTCCAGGCGGGTACGAGCAGATCGATGGCATTTAAGGCTTCCCGGTCAAGCAGGGCGTCGAGGGTGTCGAAGACGGTGGTCTCGAAGCCCTCGGCACGGAGAATGCCGGCAAAGCGCGCTGAAACAAGGACGGGTTCATGGCCGTCCCAGCCGCCTTGGAGGATCCAGGCTTTCTTCATGGGAATAACTCCTATCTTTACAGTCTAGCCACGAATGAAATTGGTGGCGACACGCATCTCGGGGGTGGGCGGCACGATTCCGGCATTTTTGGCGCAGTCGAGCGCCCGAATGAGATACGCCATATTTGCGCCGAGGGTGCGCATGGTCTGCATCCCTTCCGCATCCTGACGAACCTCGGCGGGGGAGTTACCGTGGACGATGCCCCAGTACTGGGTGGGGACGGTGATCATACGATTGAGGTACATGGATAGCTGCTGGAAGGTGGCGGTTGCGCCGCCGCGGCGGCAGGAAGCGACAACCGCACCGGGTTTATTGGCGAAAGCGGAGCTGCCGGAGTAAAAAGCGCGTCCCAGGAAGGCCGTTATCGCACCGGAGGGGCCGGCGTAGTGAACAGGGGAGCCGAAAAGGAAGCCGTCAACCGTACGGGCGCGGGCGACGAAATCGTTGACGGCATCGTCGAAGACACAGCGGCCGTTTTTCGCACAGAAGCCGCAGGCGGTGCAGGAGGCGACGGGGACTGTGCCGACCCAGACGATTTCCGAGTCGACACCCTCGCGGGAGAGGACGGAAGCAGCCTCGGCGAGAGCGGTGTAGGTGCAGCCTTCGCGATGAGGGCTGCCGTTGAGCATTAAGACCTTGGGCATATGCGGGTAGACCTCCTTATTCTGATAATGTGGATACGGAATCGGTAACCGGCTTGATCCAGGTGTAGGTCAGGAAGCGGCGGATGCAGAGGAAGGACTTCGGGAGATCCTCGGCGAGCAGCATGATGATGTAGACGGCGAGAAAGGGAAGCTGGAGGACGAATGCGGAGAGGATGACGAGGGGGAGGGAGAAACCGTAAAGGCAGCCGATGTCGTATTTAACGCCGATTTTGGTATCACCGCCGGCACGGAAGATGCCGCAGACAGAGATATAGGGGATGTTGCGGATACCGATATCAGCGGCATAGAAGTAGAGAAGAAGATGGGCGGTGCGCCGGACGTAGGGGGAAACATTGAAGAGGGACAGGATGGGGCTCGAGAGGATGACAAGCAGCAGGCCGACGGTAATGCCGGCGAGTGGGACGAGAAGCATGAAAGCGCCGCTGACCTTTTTCGCTTCGTCGATGCGTCCGGCGCCGATGTTTTTGCCGACGAGGACGGCGCAGGCGTTGCAGATACCGATGAAGAAGACGAAGCCGAGGTTTTCGATGGTACGGAAGATGGTGAGTGCGGCATAGTTGTCGGCGCCGAGCCGCCCGAAGACCATGTTGTAGCCGAGTACACCGAGCGACCATAGACCCTCATTGATGAGAACGGGTAGGGAGCGGTGGATGTATTTGCCGGCGAAGCGGCGATCGAACGAGAATATTTCCCGGAGAGAAGCGCAGAGCATATTTCGGTGGGAAAGGGAAATAAGGAAAACGAGCAAGGTCCCGAGGAAGGCGGAAAGGACGGTAGCGATGGCGGCACCTTCCACACCGAGTGCAGGCAGACCGAATTTGCCGAAGATGAGTGCGTAATTGGCGGCAGCATTGAGAATGACGGAGAAAATGCCGGTGACCATAGGTAGGCGGACTTCCTCGGTGGAGCGCAGGACGATGCAGAAGACTTGATTTAAACCGACGGGAAGGTAGGACCAGCAGGCGATGCGGAGATAACGAGCGCCGATTTCGATTAGTGCGGCGTCATCGGTAAAAACGGCCATCAGGTTCGTGGAAAATAAGGAGCAGGCGGCGATGAAGATCAGGATAACGGGGAGGGTGAGGGAGAGCATTAAACCATAGACATGACGAATGCCGCGGTGATTTCCGGCGCCCCAGAACTGCGCGATAAAGACGGCGCCGCCGGCTGAGATTCCGTAGAAAAGGAGATTGATGAAGAAGGCGACCTGACCGGCGATACCGACAGCGGCGATGACGGTGTCTCCGAGCTGCCCGACCATAAGGGTGTCGACGATCTGGAAGGAGGAGGTCAACAGATTCTGGAGGGTGATCGGAAGAGCCAGCGGAAGGGCGGTTTTCCAAAAGAGGGGATCGCGAAGTGTTAAAAAGGCGGAGGAGAGCTTGGATTTGTGCAAAGTGGTACCTCATTTCTGACTAAGTTTATCTATATAAGAAGAGTATACACTATTTTGATTTTAAAAACAAGGGGAAAGAGAGTGCCGTGACAACTTCATTGGAAAAAGTCGTAAAATGACATACCTATTCACTGTTTTTTATCTTTTGCCACACATCATTGTATCGCTTGCGGGAAACCACACAGCACAATTTTTTAAGCTCTTGACATGCGAAAAATCTTGTGATATTATATGAAATGAACCGTTTTTTTCGCGCTTTTTGGCAGCATGGAAGAATGGGAAATGGACGTTTTTGGAGGTTTTTTAAGTAGCATGGTGATCATGGATTTTCTGGAGAAGAACGCAAGGCTGCATCCGTCGGAGGCTGCGCTTGTCGAGATCAATCCTGCGCTGCGTCCCGACCGGACGACGTGGAAGGAATTTGACCTGATTGAGTCCGGCGCGGGAGGACAGTACCGCCGCGAGATGACCTGGAAGGAATTCGACACGAAGGCGAACCGGTTTGCGAATCTGTTGCTTTCCCGCGGCGTCAAAAAGGGAGATAAAGTGGCCGTTCTCTTGATGAACTGTCTGGAATGGCTGCCGATTTATTTCGGAATCTTAAAATCCGGCGCGCTTGCCGTGCCGATGAATTACCGTTATACCGCCGAGGAGATTGACTATTGTTTAAAGCTTTCCGACGCGTCGGTGCTGGTGTTCGGCCCCGAATTCGTCGGCCGCGTCGAGTCCATCGAGGAAAAGCTCCACGGTATGCGCGCGATGTTCTATGTGGGGCACGACACACCCGGTTTTGCGGACAACTATGAGCAGTACACCGCGTTCTGCTCGACGACCGCGCCCGCGATCGAGCTTTCCGAAGACGACGACGCAGCGATTTACTTCTCATCCGGTACGACAGGCTTCCCCAAAGCGATCCTGCACAGCCACCGCGCGCTCGTATCCGCCGCTTTAACCGAACAGAACCACCACGGGCAAACACGCGACGATGTGTTTCTGTGCATCCCGCCGCTGTACCATACCGGCGCGAAGATGCACTGGTTCGGGAGCTTAGTTTCGTGCAGCAAGGCGGTGCTGCTGCGCGGCGTGAAGCCGGAATGGATCCTGCGCGCGGTATCGGACGAGCGTGCGACGATCGTCTGGCTGCTTGTGCCGTGGGCGCAGGACATCCTCGACTCGATCGACCGCGGCGAGATCAAGACGGAGGATTACAGGCTTACGCAGTGGCGGCTCATGCACATCGGCGCGCAGCCGGTACCGCCTTCCCTGATCAAGCGCTGGAAGACTGTGTTCCCGCGTCACCAGTATGACACGAACTACGGTCTGTCGGAGTCGATTGGCCCCGGCTGCGTCCACCTCGGCGTCGAGAACATCGATCATGTCGGTGCGATCGGTAAGGCGGGCTATCTGTGGCAGGCCGAAATCCTGGACGATCAGGGCACAATCATCGGGGAACCGGAGCGGGTTGGCGAGCTCGCGGTCAAAGGCCCCGGCGTGATGAAATGCTATTATAAAAACCCCGAGGCGACGGCGGAGATCCTGCACGACGGCTGGCTCTTAACCGGCGACATGGCGAAATACGACGCCAACGGCTTTATTTATCTCGTTGACCGTAAGAAGGACGTTATCATCACCGGCGGCGAGAATCTGTATCCGGTACAGATCGAGGACTTCCTGCGCGCTTACCCGAAGGTCAAAGACGTCGCCGTGATCGGTCTGCCCGACGACAGGCTCGGCGAAATCGCCGCCGCCATCGTCGAGATCAAGGAAGACCAGACCTGCACCGAAGCCGAACTCGAGGAGTTTTGCACCGGACTGCCCCGGTATAAGCGTCCCCGCAAGATCATCCTGGCATCGGTTCCGCGTAATCCTACGGGCAAGATCGAAAAGCCGAAGCTCCGCGAAATCTACTGCGGAAAGCGTCTGGTGGAGGCGCAGACCACCCGGTAAGGCTTTGCGTCCACGCTTTTAACACAATATGCTTTTACATACTTACGGGAGCGCTGGTGACAGCACCCCCGGGCGGCGCTTATACGAGTTTCTGATACGCTTATAGGAGGACACCTTGGAGAGTTTACGTGAGCTTTATCGCATCGGGCGCGGACCTTCATCATCCCATACGATGGGGCCGACATTCGCGGCGAGCCGGGCGCGCGCGGAGAATCCTTGCGCGACACGGTATGCGGTCACTTTATACGGTTCTCTGGCGAAGACCGGACGGGGACACCTCACGGATGTCGCCATCCGCGAGGCGCTCTATCCATCGCCGGTCGACATCGATTTCGATACCGAAACACCGGAGACGGCGCTGCCGCATCCGAATACGATGGATATCACCGCGTATGACGGGGAACGCAAGCTCACCGCGTACCGCTTTATAAGTGTCGGCGGCGGAAAGGTCGTGCTTGAGGGCGAGAGGGAAACAGAGGCGGAGCATGTGTACGCGGAATCTACCTTCGCCGACATCCGCGACGTCTGTACACGCGAGGATATACGGCTTTGGGAGTACGCGGAGCGAGTGGAGGGCGCTGGGATGTGGGACTTTATGTCCGAGGTCTGGGAGGCTATGCTCGAGGAAATCCGGCGCGGCATCGCGGCGACAGGAGAGCTTGCGGGCGGGCTGCACGTGCAGCGCAAGGCGCGTACCCTTTTCCGGCAGCATCATATGGACGAGACCCCGCAGACCCGTGAGCACCGGCTCGTCTGCGCGTATGCATTCGCGGCGAGTGAGCAGAACGCCGGCGGCGGCGTGATCGTGACCGCGCCGACCTGCGGTTCCTGCGGCGTACTGCCGGCGGTGCTGGCGTATGAGCAGGAGATACGCGGCTTCCCCGACGAGGATATCCTTCACGCTCTCGCGACGGCAGGCATCATCGGCAACCTCGTTAAGACCAATGCCTCCATCTCCGGCGCGGAATGCGGCTGCCAGGCGGAAATCGGTACGGCTTGCTGCATGGCAGCCGCCGCGCTTGCAGAACTTTACCGCATGGATCTCGACCAGATCGAGTACGCGGCCGAGGTTTCGATGGAGCATCACTTAGGGCTTACCTGCGACCCCATCTGCGGCCTTGTCCAGATTCCTTGCATCGAACGCAACGCCGTCGCCGCTATGCGCGCTAAAAACGCCGTCAGCCTCGCCAATTTCCTAACTTACACAAGAAAAATTTCCTTCGATACCGTCGTCCGCACGATGTACGAAACCGGACGCGACCTGTTCGGCAAATACCGCGAGACGGGTGAGGGAGGGCTTGCAAAGTTCTACCCCGAACAATAAAACGCTCCCAAAAAAAATGAAGAGGGCTACCATACCGAAGAACGCCGTTTATAAGCGTTAGCGGTATCGGCAGCTCTCTTTACGTTTAAGCGATAGGAAACAACTACGGCCGTTTGTATCGGAAAGTAAGAGTAAAATTAAGTAAGAGAAGGCGTATTGACAATCCTATAATACGACTTTGCCGTGACGGCATAGATTGCGGCATAGACCAGCGCGAAGATAATACAAGTCGCGGCGGTTGCCAGTGCTAAGAGAGGGATGTTTTTGAGGTTGAACACCATCAGCATCCGCAGCACCGCAGGAAACGCAAAGGCAACGTGGACGATTGCGGCAATAAGCGGCAGGAAAAAGACGGTCAGTACCTGACTTTTGACGGTGCCACGCACCTCCGTATTCGATAAACCAACCTTTTTCATAATATCAAAACGTTTCTGGTCATCGTAGCCTTCAGAGATTTGCTTGTAATAGATGATCAACACCGTCGCCATTAAAAAGAGCGTACCGAGAACGATGCCGACGAAAAACAAACCGCCATAGATCGAGATAAAGTCCGCCCATTGGTCACAAACGAGCGTGATGCCGGCAGAGAGATCCTTCAGCGCGGCGTAGATGCTGCTTTGGGCGTCATGCTGAAGCTCGTCGGACACGGACGTATCGAAGCCGTAGTAGAGATTTGACCCCTCGTATTCGGCATCCTTCATCGTCGCGTCGAAGATGCGCTCGATGGCGTCGTCGTCCGGGACGATCAGGTAGTAGTGATCGGCTACGTCAAAGGCGTTCTTTCTCGGCACGGAAAGCGCCTCGAGCCGTCCCACGATGCGGAAAGCTTCCCCACCGAAATCAATGGTGTCCGACGTATAATCCGCATCCGGCGCGTAGAGCAGCGCTTCCCCATCGGCAAGCGTCAGGCTTTCGCCGGTGAGCATCGTATAGGAAGCGGCTGGGATAAACTCAAAGCGTGTGTAGCCGACCTCGTAGTAGTCTGTACCAGAGGAAAAATCGATGGAACCGCCGACGTTTTTAAAGGCCAGCGCCGCGAAACGGTAGCAGATCAGATTCTCCCGAGCGATGCCGTATTCATCGAGAACAGCGTCAATTTTCTTCGCGGCGCTGTCTTCCTCATCCGGGGACGCGCCGAACACGGTGACGACGAAATCGCGGGGATATTGGGTGCGAAGGATGTCGTCGACGCCGGCATAGAGGGAGACGGTGGTGGAGATCGTCACGAGCACCATCGTGGAGAGGATGCAGATGCTTGCGAGTCCCGCGGCGTTGCGCTTCATGCGGTATATCAGGCCGGAAATATTGATGAAATGCCGGGTCTGGTAGTAATAATTGCGTTTTTTACGCACAATTTTCAAAATTGCAATGCTGCCCGCCGTAAACAGGCAATAGGTGCCGATGATAACGAGGATAACCGCGATGAAGAACACGCCAATGGCCTTGAGCGGCTCGCGCGTAAGAAGGGACAGCGTATATCCGCCGCCCATCGTCAGGACGCCGACGGCGGTCAGTACCCAGCGTGTCTTCGGCTCACGTTCTCCGGCGGACGAGCCATGCAGCAGCGCGACGGGACGCGCCAGAACGACACGGCGCACATTCGCCGCAAGAATTAACAGGAAGATCGCACCGAAGACCCCCGCGCAGGTGAGGATTGCCGGGACGGATATGGTAAAGCCCATCGTGGGACCGATGCCGAGAAGCTTAAGAAGGAGCAGCAACAACGCTTTCGAGATCAGGATACCGCCTCCGACGCCGAGGCCGATGCCGGTGACGGCCAGCAGCAGCGTCTCAATCGCCATCATGCGGGCGAGGTGGCGCTTCTCTAAGCCGAGGATGTTTAAAAGCCCGAATTCTTTCTGCCGGCGGCGAATCAGGAATGAATTGGTGTAGTAGAGTATGATCAGCGCGAAAAGCGACACGACTATGATCCCAAAAAGCAGCAGCGAATGCAGCACCGTATCGCCGGATACGATCAGCTGGTCGGGGTACATTTCAAGGTAGCAGAGGTTATAAAACATTGCCACAGTCCCGATAACACAGAGCAGAAACGGCAGCGTCGACCGCGCTCCGCGTTTTAGGTTGCCGACGGCGAGCCTTGCGCAGAGGTTCATCCTTACGCACGCTCCCTTCCGCTGTCGGCGGACAGCAGCGCCAGCGCGTCGGAAATGCGGGCGAACTGTGTATTCAGATCTGCTCCGGCACGGTATAGCTGGTTGATGACCTCCCCGTCGCGCAGGAATAGCACGCGTCCGGCATGGGAAGCCGCCTTGACGCTGTGGGTGACCATGACGATGGTCTGCCCCCGGGCGTTGATACGGTCGAACAGAGACATCAGGATGTCGGCCGCGCGGGAGTCCAGTGCGCCAGTCGGCTCGTCCGCGAGAAGCAGACGAGGATTCGTGATGATCGCCCGCGCGATCGCGGCGCGCTGCTTCTGCCCGCCGGAGACCTCGTAGGGGAATTTATCGAGAAGCTCCCCGATGCGCAGCTCCGCCGCGATCAGCTCGAGCCTCTGCTTCATCTCCGCGTACTTCTTCCCCGCCAGCACGAGCGGCAGGAAAATATTATCCCGCAGATTGAAGCTGTCGAGCAGATTGAAATCCTGAAACACGAACCCCAGATGGTCACGTCGGAACGCCGACAGCTCGCGCTCGCGGATGGTGCCGAGAAGCTTCCCGTCGAGCAGTACCTCCCCGGACGTCGGCCGGTCGAGCGACGCCAATATATTCAAAAGCGTCGTCTTCCCGGAGCCGGACTCGCCCATCACAGCGACATATTCGCCCTCTTCCACGGTGAAGCTGACCGATTCGAGCGCCGTCACGGGATGCCCACCGAACCGGGTCGTGTATACCTTTTTTACGTTACGTACATCCAGCAATGCCAAAGAAAAACCCTCCATTCGTTTGTTGACGGTATGATTATACCGCGAAAGGCGGGGGGAGTGCAAGCGATAAGGCTTACATTATCGTTTGGATTGCTTACAGATTTGTAAGGATCCGGAATACGAGACACATCGTTTCCTTCTTCTCCATTTTCTCTTGACTTTCCGTAGGAATTGTGTTTCAATAGAGATAACACAAAATCATGACCGTAACTGTCATGCATATCCGGAATTGCTGACAGGTTCGATCATATAGAGAAAGGAATTACCTATATGAAGCTCGGAATTCTGCCTCTGTACGCGGCTCTGTATGAACGCATTGATCCCGGTTCCGCCGAAAAATCGGCGGAATTTGCCCATACGCTGACGGATAAGCTTACATCCGCGGGGATATGTGCGACGGCCGCGCCGGTATGCATGACGCTCGCCGACGTCGCGCAAGCGATCGATGGGTTCGAGCGGGACGGAGCGGATGCGATCGGGGTGCTGTTTTTAGCGTACCACCCCTCGATGCAGTCAGCGCCGGCTCTTGCGAGAACGCGGCTGCCGGTGATCCTGCTCGACACGACGCCCTGTCTTGACTTCGGGCCGCAGTCGTCGCCGGAACAGATTATGCCCTGCCATGGTATCCACGGCGTACAGGACTTGTCCTGCGTGCTGCGCAGGATGGGGAAGCCGTACCTTATTGAGGCCGGATACTGGGAAAGCGAGGATTTTCTTACCCGCGTCGTCCGAGCGGCGAAGTCGGCGACGATTGCGAAGGCGTATGTCACCGCGCGCGTCGGCCTGATCGGGCGGCCGTTTGCCGATATGGGAGACTTTGAACTGCCGTTTGACGAGATCCGCATGCGAACAGGGGTGCAAACCGTGCCGCTGTCCGCCGAAACCTGTCGGAAAGCGTATGAAAGCGTCACCGATGCAGAGGCCGATACCGAAGCGACGCGGCTGCGGGCGTCGTACAGCGTCGAGATCGCGGACAGCGCCGTGCTGACCGCCGCCCGGACGACCGTCGCCGTTCGCAAGCTTGCGGCGGAGTTTCGTCTTTCAGCGTTTACGTTTAATTTCCTTGATTTCTGCGGCGACCTTGGGCTGCCGACCATCCCGTTCGTCGCGGCGTGCGAGCTGATGCGCGAGGGAATCGGTTACGCGGGCGAGGGGGACGTGATGACGGCGGCGCTTGTCGGAGCGCTGCTGCGGGTATATCCCGAGACGAGCTTTGCCGAGATGTTCTGCCCGGATTTCCTCGGTGACCGCGTGTTCCTGTCACATATGGGGGAGATCAACGCGCGTGTCGCGAGACGAGCCGCGCTCATTCATAAGGATGTGCCGTATGTCCCACCGGTTGGCAGCGCTCCGTCCATAGGAGCGGTGTTCAAGACGGGTTCGGCGGTCTGGTTCAATATCAGCCCGGATCAGGCCGGAAACCGTGCAATCCTCGCGCCGTGCCATATGGACTGCCCCGATACGGACGCATTTGGGGGCTCCGTGCGTGGCTGGCTCGATCCGAGAATGCCCGTGGCCGACTTCCTTGCAAAGTATACTCGATATGCCGGTACCCACCACAGCGCACTCGTCTACCATGCCGAGCTGCGCGTGCTCGAGGACGCAGCGACGCTCGCGGGGATGCCCGTCGACCGTATCTAGGGAGGCGAGGAAAGTGTCTTTGTTTGAGATACGCGACTGTGACCGGAGGGTTTACCGCGAAAAGCTCGAGGATTTCCTGCCGGAAAAGATATTTGATATCCATACCCATGTGTACGCGCGGGCGGATACGGTCGGCAGCGACGAACGTACGGCGTCCTGGCCCGCGCGTGTTGCCGACTGTAACCCGCCCGAGGATTTGTGCGAGACCTACCGGCTGCTTTTCCCAGGGAAGGACTGCCGCGCGCTGATCTTCGGCTCCCCGGCGATTGGCATGGACATCGATGCCGCCAACGCTTATATCGACGCTGCGTCGGAATCGACCGGCTTTCCAAAGCTCTTTTTGACGCATCCGCAGATGAGCCCGGACACCTTGCGCGATGCGGTGCTGCATCGCGGCTATAAGGGGATCAAGGTCTACCTGTGCTTTGCGGATCCACGCATCCCCGACCGCGAGCTGCGCATTTTCGACTTCCTCACGAAGGAGCATCTCGCCGTCATGAACGAGCTTAGGGCGGTGGTCATGCTGCATATCGCCCGCCCGAAGCGGCTGCGCGACGAGCAAAATCTCGCCGACCTGCTGGAGATTGAGCGCGACTTTCCCCATGTACGCTTAATCGTCGCTCATATCGGACGCGCCTACTGCAATGCCGACGTCGGTGACGCGCTAAACATCCTTTCACATACGCAAAACATGCTGTTTGACTTCTCCGCAAACACGAACGGGCATGTCATGCAGGAGCTTCTCGGCGCGGTCGGCAGCTCGCGTGTCTTTTTTGGCTCCGATTTGCCGATCACACGGATGCGGATGCGCCGAATCGATCGTAACGGCGTTTATGTAAACGTCATCCAGCGCGGCATGTACGGCGACATCGCGGGGGATCCGCATATGTGGGAGATTGACGCGGCGGATGACCCGGACATGTCGTTTTTTTTGTATGAGGAGATTCTCGCCATGCGCGGCGCGGTCGAGCGATTGGGGCTACCGCGTACGGAGGTGGAAAATCTGTTTTACCGCAACGCCCAAAGTCTGTTAGAATGAAAGGTGGATTGATATGAACGAATTCTTAAGCTACATCACGCAGCAGCTTTCGAATCTGACGATTGAGGTACTTTTACGTACGCTGGTGATTATCCTATTCATGCTGATCGGCGTGAAGCTGATCAAGTGGTTCCTGCGCAGGATTTTCACGCTGGAACATATCGGTAAGCGCCGACCGGTGGATGCGACGCTGTTCAACTTCCTGCATACGGCGGTTGCGCTTATACTGTATACACTGTTGTTCTTTACGGTGGCTTCGATGCTGAAGCTGCCGATGACGGGCTTCATCACAGCCCTCGGTTCTGTAGGGCTTGCTGTCGGCCTTGCTTTACAGGGTGGGCTTTCGAATCTCGCGGGCAGCGTCATGATCATGCTATTCCGTCCGTTCTCGATCGGCGACTTCATCGAAGCGAATGGAAACTCCGGTACGGTCACGAACATCGGAATTTTCTATACAACGATCCAGTCTCTCGATAACCGCCGTATCGTCATCCCGAACGGCGCCTTATCCGGCGGTACGATCACAAACTACAGCGCCTTGCCTACACGCCGCGTCGATCTTGAGTTCTCCGCCGCCTACGCGTCCGACATCGATCAGGTGATTGGCATCATGCAGCGCGTCGCAAGCAACCATCCGCTCACGCTTGACGATCCCGCCCCGTTTACGCGTCTGCTTCGGCAGGGCGACTCCGCGCTTGTTTTCGTACTCCGCGTTTGGTGCAAAGCCGCGGACTACTGGACAGTCTACTTTGATATGAATGAGCAGATGAAGAAGGCTTTTGACGCTGCCGGGGTAGAGATTCCGTTCCCACAGCTTGACATACACTCGAAGTAAGGCTTTCTACCGGTGCGTTCGGCAGAAGCAACATGCAAAAGCGCGTTTAGAGAAAATATTTCCCTAAACGCGCTTTTGCATCGGCGGCGGCTCCGCACCGCTTAAAACAGGGCTTTTTGTCATGGACGAAAAAACTGGTTGACAATAAGGGAAAAATGCAGTATATTAGTAGTGTTTATAACATAATTCTTTTTTGTTTAGGAGACGGTGTCATGCGGATTACAAACGAGGCCGATTACGCGCTTCGTATCGTTTACAGCCTTTTGGACGGATCGCAGAAGAGCGCGAAGACGATTTCGGATGAGACAGGGGTTACCCTGCGCTTTGCGCTGAAGATTTTGCGTAAGCTGGCGCTTGCCGAGCTAATGGGGTCGCAGCAGGGAGCGACAGGGGGGTATTTTCTGAAGCGCGCGGCGTCGGAAATCTCTGTCGGAGAGGTCATTGAAATCATCGACGGGCCGTTTCAGATCAATAATTGCATGGATAACGTTTATATTTGCTCCCGAATGGGCAAAGACACAGAAAATTGCAAGTTTCATCAGTTTTTCTGCGAATTAAACGAGCAAATCCGCAATGAAATGTTCGCGGCCAAAATGGATCGTTTCCGCGATTAATCGAAATCACGAAATCCGCGCAAATAGGCCAGACTCTCCCGAATCGCATCGTCTGTAAACGCACCGTGCACTAGCATCGCGGCGGCATCCGGCACCGCCTCAAGCAGCGTCCCGAAATCAACAATACCCGCCCCCGCGCTGCAAAAATCCAGGGCTTCGCCTTCGCGGATGTCCTTGCCGTGCAGCAAAACCGTATCCTTGACTAAAAGCTCCAGCGCATCCTTGAGCGTCTGCGCGACGTATTCGGGATGCGCTTTTCCTATATGGAACAGATTTGCCGGATCCAGCACGATTTTCACCGCGCCGCCAAGGTCGTCCAGCAGCGTCCGCGCTTTCCGGGGTGTGTCCACCACGTTCGACGCTTCCACCTCGACGCACAGCTTTAGCCCCCGGCTATCCGCCAGCTCCGCGCACCGCGCCATCGTCTCCCGCATATCCGCCCAAGCGTCCGCCGTGCCGTTATCCGCGTGGTACCGCCACAGATGCGCCTCGTTCCGCGTCCCCGTGCAGACTGTGATGTACGGGCATCCCAGCGCCGCGACCGCGTCCGCAAAAGGAGCAAACCGCTGCACGCCTTCGGCGCGTACCGCATCCGACGGATGCGCCATGTTAAACGTCCCGTTCACCGCCAAAAACGATAACCCAAGTACGGATGCTTCGCGGGTAAGCGACGAAATAACCTCCACCGGCACCCTTTCGGGTATTTCAATCTCCCCGGTGGGCGTAAATCCGTCAAGCGCAACCGACTCAAACGCCAGCTGTACCGCCGAAACCCCAAAGGAAGCAATCTTTGCGCAAAGCCTGTCCGGCGTAAACGCCTTCTTAAAATCCGTTGTACAAATCCCCAGCTTCATTCGCACAGCACCATCCTAACCAAAGAACTAAAATACCCATTGTCTAAGCGCCGCGAAGCCGACGCCGTTTTCGGAGAGATGCTTAGGAGGACAAAAGTCCTCCTAAGCGCACTTTCTTAAGGTATTTTTATCTTGTGGGAGAAAAAGTCCCCCTGAGTGAGAGCAAACTCAAGTGCGATGCGCAAACCGCCCGGCGGATACGATATCCCCATAATTATTGATGTAAGTGGGAATCCCGCTCGTAACGCCGTTATACGGAAGCCGGGGCTCGTCAAGGTCGCCCAGCGCGGTCTTATCTCCGCCCAGATACGCCTCAATCTGTTCGATCGCGGTCTGGATGCGAATCAAAAGTCCGCCGTAACGCAAGTCCATCGTATCCCATCCAAGGGACTTGTACGTCGCGTACCAGAGCGACTTGTGGGCAAGGCGCAGCGCCTCCACGCGTTCATAGAGGTCGGGGAGGATGTCGGAGGCGTATTCCTCGAGGAGAACAGTCGCGTTCCTTTTGTAGGCGGCGGTCAGACGTAGGCCGATCTCGGATTTTAAGGAGAGGACGTCGGCTACGTGATAATTGTAGCGCATCAGCTCGTTGTATTCGCCGTTGCGCGTAGCGGCGTTCGCGAGGGCGGCGGCGAGGTTCTCGTAATGCTCGTCGAGCGGCAAGCCCTCGATGTTCTTGTCGAAAAGACCGGTCAGGATGTCCTGCCACATCAGAAACTTCGAGCAGTTGTGCTCATCACGTTCATGCGGGTCGAGCGGCGGAATCGTGTCGATACCCTGGAACGCCATGAAATCATCCCATTTTGCGCCCGTGCAGAAGTCGAAGCGCGATGCGATCTCGTCGAGCGACGGATCCGCGCGATAGCCGTGCTCCGCATAAAACTGCAGTCCCGGCAGCGTTGAGAAAATGTTGTTTTCCGTGCCGTCGTCGCCCCAGACCGTGATGATCACCTCACGGCAGTTCTCCTTCTTGCATGCCATCGCCGCCGGGTACGATGTGTCAAACGTCTTCGCCCAGTTCGCGCCATACCCGAGCCATGTCCAAATGCCGCCCGCAAATACCGTGTTCGCCATCTGACGGTGCTTTGCGATGTAGCTTTCATAAAAGCTGCGCTCGTAATGATAATAGTCCCAGTAAACAAGACTCATGCCCTCCGGCACCGCGTCGATCGTCGCCTGCGGGATCTCGATGGTCTCGTCATAGTACCCGCCGCCCGGAATGATCGCCCGGAAGAACATGTCGCTCCACATCATCGGCTCGAGCCCCAGTTCACGGATGATCTCCATCACGCGCGCCAGATGAATGCGCATGATCTCCGTCTTCGAGGTCAGGCCGTGCTTCTCCAAGTACTTGCCAAGCCCTAAACGCCACGCTTCATCCATGCCGATGTGGATACGCTTCGTCCGGAACGGCTTCGTCGCGGCGACGAGCAGCCGGCGGATAAACTCGTACGTCTTCTCCTCGCCGACCAGCAGACACTCGCCGTCCTCGCGGATGTCGCCGTAGACGCGCGTCCAGTGCATCGTGTCGATCAGATGCGCCAGCGTCTGGATGCAGGGGATGATTTCGATGCCCAGCATGTCCGCGTAGTCGTCCAGCTCGCGCATGTCGGCTTCGGTATACTTTGCGCGCATGTGTCCGAAATACGGCTCCTCCGGCACCGCATAGCTGTCCTCACAGTACAGCATCAGCATGTTCAGGCCCATAACCGCCATCGTACGCAGCAAGCATTTCACGCTCTTGACGTTGATGACCGCATTGCCCTGCGAGACGTCGTACATCGGTCCGTTCATCGTGAAGTACACATCCTCCGCTACGGTAAAATCCGCGTCGGATACCCGCAGATGCTCGACTAAAAGACCCAGCGCGCGGAAAAAGTGGATGCGTCGGTCGTAGGTGATCGTCACGGAGCCGCCCTTTTTCCTGACGGAAAGCTTATCCGGATCGCCCTTCTCGATCGTGACGGCCAGTGCTTCGCCGCATTCGCCGAAGGTCGGCTTGATGCCGAGCTGAGGCGCCAGATCGAGAATCCCTGCGCGGAAGGGGGAGATGTCGCCTAAGAATGTCAGTTTCATACGCATCTGCTCTCCTTTTATTCATTCAATGAATTAATTCTATTATCCACACAAAGGGTGATTTTGTCAATCCCGGCGCAAACTATTTTTTACGCGAATCCGCCTTTCCTACGGCAGCAGCCGATCAAGCGCCTGCGCGACGCCGCCGTCGGCACAGTCCGCGGAGACAAACTTTACCCGGGCGAGAACCTCAGGCGTGGAGTCGCCCATCCCGACGGGCAGCGCGGCATGCTCGAGCATTTCGAGGTCGTTTGCGGAGTCGCCCATCGCGATAGTGCGCGCAAGGGGGATGCCCGCGTCGGCAAGGTAGACGTCCATGCCGGTGGCTTTGGAGTAACCCTTGAGGATGCCTTCGGAGTAGTTGGGGTGCTGTATGTATGTAAAATACCGCTCGATGAGGGCTCGGCCGTCGTCAGGCAGGGTCGGTTCCCGCGAGGAAATGATGGTGATCTTCGTCGTACGGTTGCGGATATCCTCAAAGCTATGAATTTTGATGAAATTTTCGCGAGAAGTATTTAAGCAATAGCTTTCCTCGACGCCTTCGAAGTAACAGGCAAGCCCTGTGCGCTCGAAGTAGTCACAGAGCAGCTTTAAGACCTCTGTCGGCACGCATACGTCTAGGATCACACGCTCCCGTACCCGCACGTATGCACCGCCACCTGCGATGACCCCGTCGAATGGCACGGTTTCCAAAACCTTTTTCGGGATAAACCCATACGACCGTCCGGTATTCAGGACGATTTTATGCCCCTTTTCCTGCGTCCGGAGGATCGCGGCGAGGTTTTCCGGCACGACCTCGCCATGTACCGTCAGCGTATTGTCCATATCGAGAAAAACTGCCCAGTTCATCTTTATAATCCCTTTCGCACGTTTCTATATTTATAGCATACCGCATATCCCGCCGCTTGTCAAACCTTTCCTTGACGCGGGGCAGGGGAGATGCTATAATGGCGGCAGGAAAGGGGTGGCTGCCATGCATAAAAATTGCCAAAACACCGCGTCGGAAGCCTTTTATACGAGACTTATCTCCGATTTGCCCGCGTTCCCCGCCGCGTTTACCTACAACGGCGTCCCCTATCACGGATTCCCCGCGTCCGACTTCACCGTCCTCTCGCGTGGTACCGAGCATTCGTCCGACCGCCGCGCGGATATGCTCACGCTCTCCGCGCCGGATAATCTGACCGTGACCGTTAAAACAGCGTTCTGGTGCGATTTCGGTGTGTCGGAATGGACGATTTACTTCGAAAATCGCGGCAATACCGATACCGGCGAGCTATCCGAGGTTTACTGCTGCGATCTGACCGTCCCCGGACATACACCCGTCCTTCGCGGCATCCTCGGCGACCACGAAAACCAATACCGGCCCTATACCGTCGAGCTTTCCCAAAAGCCCGCGGCCTTTGTTTCTACCAGTGGACGCCCTACCCATATCAACTTCCCCTACTTCAATCTGGAATGCGGCGACGGCGGTGTCCTGCTCGCGCTCGGCTGGGCCGGGAGCTGGAGCGCGGACTTCATGGCCGACGGTGACCGTACCCATGTCCTAGGCCGCTCTACCGTTGGACTCAACGCAGTTCTTCATCCGGGGGAGAAGATCCGTACAGCGCTTACGGTATACGCGCCGTATTACGTCCGCTCGGAGGACGACGCGATGAACTTCTGGCGCGCGTGGTTTGTCCGGTGCAATATGCCTAAAGCCGACGCCACCGGACATCCGCTGACGCCCTTTTCCACTTGCTGCCTTGCTTCCGATACCGGACTCCCGAACTCCGACGGCAGCATCTCCGAACGGTACTTTACATGGAAGCCGTCCATTGATATGATGCTTTCCGTCGGCGCGAAAACTGATTTCCGTTGGGTCGACGCCGGCTGGTACTCCGATCCCGAGGGTAATACCGTCGAAAAGGATTGGTGGGGAACCGTCGGCTCCTGGGAGCTTGACCCCGTCAAATGGCCCGGGACAACCTTCGCCGATTCGACCGCCTATACCCGCGCGCATGGGATGAAGACCCTGATGTGGTTCGAGCCTGAACGCGTGACGAACCCCGACGCGCTCAGCGCAAACTACGGTTACCGCCCTGAATGGGCGATCCGCGTGCCGGGACAAAGGACGATCACCAATAACCTCGGAGACCCGGACTGCCTTCAATGGACTACGCGGCGCATCTGTAAAGTGCTGCGTGAAAATCGCGTCGATATGTACCGCGAAGACAATAACTCAAACCCCGGTGAGCTGTGGCGCCACCTCGACGCCCTCGACGGACGCGCCGGCATCACCGAATGCCGCGCCGTCGCCGCGCACTATAAGCTCTGGGACGACATCCTCGCGACGACAAAGGCTATCGGCGGCTGCGGGTTCTGTGACTCGTGCGCGTCCGGCGGCGGCCGTAACGATATCGAATCCCTCCGACGCGGCATCCCGATGCTCAGAAGCGACAGCGACCGCTCGACGACAGCCCTGCGTCTTTCGATGACGACGTCCTTTAACCGCTGGATCCCTTTCTGCGGCGCGAATACCAAGGAGAAGGCCTGGCAGCTCGACGCGACCGGCAGAAGCGACGTCTATACCTGGCGCGCATCCTATCTCCCCGCGCTAAACGTCGACACGCAGTTCGTGCAGGACCCCGGGCAGGACTTCGATATGCTCCGCTTCGGGCTGCGCGAATGGGATCGCGTGAAGGGCTACCTCCTTGCGGACTTCTATGTTCTCACACCGTGGCATCCCGAGTCCGAGCGCACGGAATTTACCGCATATAGTTTCTTTGATCCGGAGCGGGAGGAGGGCGTGCTGCTCGTCTTCCGTATGGAGGACTGCGAGAGGGACACCTTCCGCGTGACGCTGCCGTATACGGCGCAAGGTATGACGCTTGATGACGCGGACAGCGGGGAGAGCTTCCCGTATACTCCGGGAATGCAGGTCATAATCAGGGAGAAGCGCGCGACGCGGCTGTTTTATGTACACAAAAGGTGAGAAAAAAGTTTTCAAAACAATGAAAAAAGACTTGACAAATACGGGTGGACGTGGTATAGTAAACAGGTAAAAGAAGTGATGCGTATTGCGTCCACCCCAAGCACAGCGAAGGGGTTGATATGGGAAATTTCATTCGGAGGGCGCATACCCGAAGGATAGAGGTTTCGTGTGTCAAATGAGCGGCTGTGAAAAGCTGCTTTTTTATTTTATTCTGGAGGTGTTTTAGTATCAGTAACACAAAGCATCAGACTAACGAGGAAATCCGTGATAAGGAAGTCCGCCTGATTGACGCGGACGGTTCGCAGTTGGGCGTGATGCCGATCGCGAATGCGATGCGCGTGGCGTTCAACCGGGGCTTAGACCTCGTGAAAATCGCGCCGCAGGCCGTGCCGCCAGTGTGCAAGGTCATGGATTACGGCAAATTCCGTTTCGAGCAGGCTAAGCGTGAAAAGGAAGCGCGGAAAAATCAGCATGTCGTCGATATCAAGGAAGTTCAGCTCTCCGTCGGTATCGGTATCCATGACTACAACGTCAAGCTTGGACATGCGAAGCGCTTTATAGGCGACGGCGACAAGGTGAAGGTTTCGGTGCGCTTCCGCGGGCGAGAGATGGCGCATACGTCCTTAGGACAGGAGCTTTTATTGAAGTTTGCCGACGAGTGTGCCGAGACCGCGGTCGTGGAAAAAGCGCCGAAGCTCGAAGGACGTCAGATGCTGTTGTTTCTGGCACCGAAACCCGCGAAGGTCGAAAAGGCGGAGAAACCTGCCAAAGCGCCGCGCGCCGAGGAATCGAATTCCGAAGGTGCCGCAGAGTCGACCGAAAGCTAAGCGTACCCCTCTCCGGTCGCGTCGGAAATGCCGGCGCATCTCGGATTTACTTTTTCGACAAAAGGAGCACATGACTATGCCCAAGATTAAAACGCACAGCGGCGCGTCCAAGCGTTTTTCAGTGACCAAGAATGGTCGCGTGAAGTATTCGCATCAGAACCGCCGTCACATCCTCACAAAGAGAAGCACCAAGCGTAAGCGCGGTCTTCGTCAGGGCGCCTACATCGCCGAATGCGTCGAGAGCAACTTAAAGAAGCTCATCCCCTACGCGTAAACATTGCCGAAATAAGAAAGGAGCGCGCGGCAATCCCCCTCGTAGAGGTATGATTACCGCGATTTGAGTATGGCTAGAGTAAAAGGCGCGATGATGACGCGCAAGAGAAGAAACCGCATTTTAAAGCTTGCCAAGGGCTACTTTGGTTCCAAATCAAAGCTTTTCAGAACCGCGAATCAAGCGGTTATGAAGTCCTTGAAGTATGCGTACGTCGGCCGCCGTTTGAAGAAGCGCGACTTCCGCCGCATCTGGATCACCCGCATCTCCGCCGCCGCGAAGTTGAACGACATGAATTATTCTCGCTTCATGAACGGCTTAAAGAAGTCCGGCATCACCATTAACCGCAAAATGCTTTCCGAGATCGCTATCGCTGACGCTGCAGCTTTTAGCGCCCTCTGTGAAAAGGCCAAGGCCGCTCTGTAAACGTCATTATAATCGTATGGATTGCGTCGGTATTGCCATAAAAGTGGCAATACCGACGTTTTGCTTCGTATCTCTGCTGCATGTCGATGCATGTGCCGTATAATTGCATAGAGAATATTACCAATATCCATATTCTATATATGTAAGCTAATACATCCAACGCAGTTCTATAAGCAGCTTCTGTTTTTATACTTCATGTAAGTATGTACATTCAAGCGAAAATAAAACTCTGTGGCTGACGCTGATCCAGACGACTGGGACGACGTCCGGATTTGGCACTTTCTGCTGGCCGGTGGTCGGTTGCCTCTTAATCGCATGGGTTTCATGCTTCTGGTGCATCCGCAACGGTCCGCAGAGCGTCGGTAAGGTCGTAAAATATACCGTCTCCCTACCCGTTATCTGCCTTTTAATTCTGGCGATCCGAGGATTTACGATGTCCGGTGCTGGGGCGGGACTCGCTAAGTTTTTTATCCCGGACTGGTCTGCGCTGTCGAACTCGTCGCTTTGGGTCGACGCCATCGGTCAGGTCTTTTACTCCCTCTCGATCGCTATGGCGATCATGTTCGCCTACGGTTCCTTCCTTGACCGTAAGTCGAACATCGCGGTGGACAGCCTCATCATCGCGTTCTCCGACCTTGCGATCTCCGTCCTCGCGGGGATCGTCATGTTCACGACGATGGCGGGCGTCGGTATGCTCGACAATATGTCGGCTTCCGGCATCAGTACCGCGTTCATCATTTATCCGCAGGCCATCGTCAATTTGACGAGCGTGCCGTGGATAAACGCTGCGTTTGCCTATGTCTTCTATTTCTGCCTGATCACGCTCGCCATAGACTCGTTGTTCTCGATCGTCGAAGGCGCATCGACGGCCATAGCGGACAAGTTCCATTTGAATAAACGGAAAACCACACTGACAATGTGCGTAATCGATGGCATTCTCGGACTGATCTTCTGCACGGCAGCGGGACTTGCGCTGGTGGACATCGTCGACAACTTTGTCAACAGCTATACACTGATACTGACGGGCATTCTAGAAGCTGTCGTCGCGGGCTGGTGTTTCAAGACGTCAAAAGTACTTGACGAGATCAACCGCTACACGAATAAGTTCAAAATGCCGGCTTGGTGGTTCAATATTTCGATCAAAATCATCGCGCCTGTCGTTCTGTTCGGGCTCTTTGTCTGGAACATCGTCTCCCTGTTCTCCGGCGGCGGCATTTACGGCGCGGCCGACGGCTACTCGCTCGCGTGGAACATTGTCGGCGGTTGGGCGCTGATGGGATTAAGCCTGATTTCCGGCGGCATCGTTAAGCTCATCGTGAAAGCCCGCGAGAAGAAAGGTTACCGCGAAGACAATCGCATTTGGGATGAAATTCCCGAAACAGATGAATTCGAACTGAAATAACTCTGGCGTATTAAAAATCGGCGTGGAGCTAGTTGACTCCACGCCGATTTTATTATTTTCGTTTCCATTGCCGAAACGTTATGAATAGCGCATGATCTGATTAAAAAATACGGGAACGAAAAGCTTTTGCTTAAATTTAACATATTTTTGAGTAAACATAGCTATTGACCCTTCGGTAAAAAAGGACTATGATATTATGCAACGGTTTTTACAGAGCCGTGTATCAGATAAAAAGAGGGTATATGAAAAAATGATCACGCTCATCGCCATCGCCGTTGCCATGCTTGCAGGATTAATTGTCTCCCGTCCGGCACGCGCACTGAAACTCCCCGCTGTCACAGCCTACCTTGTCGCGGGCGTCCTTATCGGACCATTCTGTCTTGGGCGTATCGGAATAGAAGGGCTTGGCTTTACGTCGGAGTCCGAAATCTCTGCGCTCGGCGTTATCTCGAACGCCGCTCTCGGCTTCATCGCCTTCTCGATCGGCAACGAGTTCCGTTTGTCCCAGTTGAAAGCTACGGGTAAACAGGCTACTGTCATCGGTATTGTCCAGGCGGTCGTCGCAACTATCGTTGTGGATATCGCGTTGATCATCTTCCACTTCTGCGCCCCCGATAAGCTTTCCCTTCCGGCCGCTATCACCCTTGGGGCGATTGCCGCCGCAACCGCTCCCGCCGCTACGCTGATGGTCGTCCGGCAGTATAAGGCTAAGGGTAAGCTTACCGATCTTCTGCTGCCGATCGTCGCGCTTGACGACGCGGTGGGACTCGTCGTTTTCGCCATCTCCTTCGGCATCGCGCGTGCCTTGCAAAGCGGCGTCGTCGATATGGTCACTATCCTCGCTGAGCCGATTATTGAGATCGTCGGTTCCCTGATGCTCGGCACTTTAATGGGTGTGCTCCTGACCTTTGTTGAGCGTTTCTTCCACTCACGCAGCAAGCGTATGTCTCTGTGCATTGTCTTCGTCTTCCTGACGGTAGGCTTGTCGATGATGGAATTTGAAATCGGCGGGATCCATATCGGCTTCTCATCATTGCTTGTATGCATGATGCTTGGCACGATCTTCTGCAACCTCTGCCAGACATCGGAGGAGCTGATGGATCGTACCGACGGTTGGACAACGCCGCTGTTTATCATGTTCTTTGTCATGAGCGGCGCGGAGCTTGATCTCGCTGTGTTCCGCGATCCGATTGTCGTGTTGATCGGCGTCGTGTTCCTGCTGACTCGTGCCTTAGGCAAGTGGGGCGGCGCGTATATGAGCTCATCGTGGGTGCATTGTGACGACAACATTCGCAAATACCTCGGCGTCACATTGTTGCCACAGGCTGGCGTCGCGCTCGGTATGTCCGTAACCGCGATGGAGCTTGGCTCGGACGGCGCGCTGATCCGCAGTATCGTTCTGTTTTCGGTGCTGGTATTAGAGATTGTCGGCCCGATGTTGACGAAGATCGCTCTGACGAAGGCCGGCGATATCCGGGAGGGTGCTACCAACGCCCGAACCGTCAACGAACTGCCGCATCATAAGGCTGCCGCGAAGTAAATTCCATATGTTTCGCAGATCGCCGCGACGGATGAAAATCTGCGGCGATTTGCTTTTAAAAAAGGTACGTGGGATTGACTTTTTCGCCGGGATAGTGTATGATAGGCTGCATATTACAACGAAAACCTCCCTATGCGCTTTGCGGAAAGGATTATTGGCATGAAATCCTCCCTGAAAACGACGATTCTTGTGATTTTGCTGACAATAGCGCTCACCTGCGGCACTTTCGCGTCTCTGCGAGACGTCAGTATAACGATGTCGCCCGGCCTTACATATTTAGAGGCTACCGAGGATGCCGACGGTGGGTATGAGCAGTACTACGCCCTCGAGTACACCCCCGGTGGCGCGACAAAACCCTCCGTCCTGGCGGCGGATACCGTGTGGGGACGCGATGATCCGGAGGAACTGCTCGCCGTGATGCCCGGTACGCCCATAGCGGCGGTGAACGCCGACTTCTATACGATGACCACCGGCGTACCTGAGGGTATCCAGATCCTGAACGGTGCGCTCTACTGCTCCGACTCCTGGCAAAACGCCGTCGGCATCCTCGGGGACGGTACTTTCTTCATCGGCCGCCCGGAGCTGATCATCAAGCTTTCCGGTTCCGGGAAGGAAGCCAAAATCAGCTATATCAATAAACCCCGTACGAAGGCGGGACTGTACCTTTATACACCCGTCTACGGCGGCGAAAGTAAGATAACAGGGCAGGGTACGAATGTCCTGCTCCGTATGGACGCATCCTCTTTAGCCGTCGGCGGCGGCGTCTCCTGTACCGTTGTGTCCATCGCGTCGGAGGAAGGCATGCAGACTGTCAGCGACGGGTACCTGCTCCTCTCCAGCGCTGCGGACGGGCCTGTCGGGCAGATCTCGATGTTTGCCGTAGGGGACAAGCTTACCCTTACGATTTCCTGTGCCGACAGCCGTTGGGAGCGTGCGGTCTACGCCTGCGGAGCGGGGGAGATGCTCGTCGAAAACGGGCTTGTGGTTTCGAAGCTTTCCACGCAGCGTAAAGCCTGTACCGCGCTCGGTATCCGTTCGGACGGCTCCGTCGTCCTGCTCGCGGGTGACGGCAAGGTCACCGGCTGCGTCGGCTCGAGTCTTGCGCGTATGGCGGAAAAGCTTGCCGACATGGGCTGCGTCACCGCGGTCAGCCTTGACGGCGGCGGCTCGACCACACTCATCGCACGCTATCCCGGAGATTCGGCGCGCGGCGTGATGAACACCCCCTCAGACAGCGAGGTACGCCCTTGTGCAAACTATATCGTCTTTGAAAACACCGCACAGGCGACGGGAAAGGCGGCTTCCGTCTACCTAAGACCCGCGCTGTCGTATGCGTTGCCGGGCGCGGACGTGCCGTTTACGGTCACGGCGGCGGATACGAATCTGCAACCCGTTTCCGCGAACGCCGCGACGGTAACCGCGTCAGTGGGTTCCATTGTCGGAACAACTTTCACGGCGCCGCAGGCCGGAGATGCCATCCTTACCGCGTCCCTGGCGGGCGCAGCTTCCGGGACAGCGACCATCCGGGTTTTAGCGAATGTGGATACCGTCCGCGCGAGGCTTTCCGGTACGAATGTCTCGGCGGTTTCCGTCGATCCGTGGGAGTCGCTTGACCTCGACGCGGCAGCGTATTATTATGGCAAGTCCGTCTACGCGCGGGACGACGCGTTTACATGGACGGTAAGCCCGGAGATTGGCTCCATTGACACAAACGGCGTCTTTACGGCGCCCGGTACACGGGGACTGACCGGCATGATCACGGTTTCCTACGGCGGCAAGTCCGCGACAGTGAACGTGACCTTAGGCAAGCTGCCGACTGTGCTTTCGGGCTTTGAGTATGCGCTTGCATCCGAAGCCGCGACCCTCGTTTCCGACCCGCAGTATGCGCATAACGGCGCGGCAGCGGCAACAATCGATTCCTCCATCATCATTGAAGGCGAATCGGTGCCGATTGAGTTTGCAAGACTCGCCATCCCTGACGGGACGAAGCTCTTATCGATCTGGGCACGGGGCAGCGGGACGCTGGCACTCATCACCGATGCGGGCGAGACGAGTACGGTTACGCTCACGGGAGACACTTGGCAGTTTATCACATTCCCGGTACCCGCGAACGCGAAAGCGGTCACCGGCGCACGTATCCTCGGCGTTGTGACGCTCGATCAGCTCGTTGCGCATCCGAAGGCGGACGCATCGGCGGAAAGCCTTGTCGCCATCACGATTGACCCGGTTGCCGATACGCTGACCGCCACGGTACGCGACGGCGCGGGATACATCGTGCGGCAATCGGATATTACGCTTTACGGCGACGGCGCAAAGATCCCCTTCGGCTACGATGCAGCGACGGGCGTGCTGTCGGCGACCATCGGAACCTCGGTGCGGCGCGTGACTACCGTCGCACGTGACGCGGCGGGCAATCTCACCCGTGCGACGGCGGTGCGTGCAGGGATGACCGGGCAGGTCTTTGCCGACATGGACGGCCACTGGGCGGCCGATGCCGCAAACACGCTATATCGCGCGGGAGTCGTGACAGGCTCCGAGAAAAACGGGAAAGTCTACTTCGATCCTGAGGCGTCCGCGACGCGCGAACAGGCCGCCGTCATGCTCGCCCGCGCGTTAAAGCTGGATACATCGGCATATCAAGACGAATTAACCTTCGCCGATGCGGGTAAAATATCCTCCTGGGCGGTCGATTCTGTCCGCACGCTCGTATCACGCGGCATCATGAAAGGCACCGAGAAAGACGGCAAGACCTACTTCGAACCTTCCGCCGCTGTGACCCGCGCAGAAATCGCTACCCTGCTTGGCCGTACTCTTGAGCGCGGCTACGCGGAAAGTGCGTGGGGATTTGCCGACGCTGAGGCCATCGGCGGCTGGGCGCGTCCGTATATCGCCGTCATGCGGAATATCGGCGTGATCGGGGGGTATTCAGACGGCACCTTCCGTCCGAATGCCGCCGTCACCCGTGCAGAGCTCGCGACGATGTTTGACCGGTTAGGGTACGGCAAATAAGTACAGAATCCATAAATTTATAGAATATCGGAGGTTTTCTCATGGGTGAGGATCATATTACGCATTTTATCTCCGAAATCATCGAAGACGATCTGAAATCCGGACGCGAAGATCATGTTCATACGCGTTTCCCGCCCGAACCTAACGGATACCTGCATATCGGCTCAGCGAAGGCGATATGGATCAATTATACAATGGCCAAGCAATACGGCGGCGAGTTTAACCTCCGCTACGACGACACCAACCCCTCGAAGGAGGATGTCGAATATGTCCGCTCCATCGAGCAGGACTTACGCTGGCTCGGTGCGGTTCCCGATCATATCTTTTACGGTTCGGATTACTTCAATCAGTGCTATGAATATGCCGAAAAGCTGATTCAAAGCGGCAAGGCCTTCGTTTGCGATCTGACGGCCGATGAGCTGCGCGAATACCGCGGCACGCTCACGGAGCCGGGACGCGAAAGCCCCTACCGCAGCCGCAGCGTTGAAGAAAACCTTGACCTGTTCCGCCGCATGAAGGCGGGGGAGTTCCCCGACGGCTCTAAAACCCTCCGCGCAAAGATCGACATGCAGAGTCCGAACATCACCCTTCGAGACCCGGCGATTTACCGCATCCTCCGCGCCCATCATCACCGCCAGGGAGACAAATGGTGCATCTACCCCCTTTACGACTATGCCCACCCCATTCAGGACGCAACCGAGGGCATTACTCACTCCCTATGCTCCCTTGAATTTCTCAATAACCGCCCGCTTTACGATTGGGTCTGCGATAATCTGGGCTTTAATCCCCGTCCGCATCAGTATGAATTCGCCCGGTTAAACGTCACGAACACCGTCATGAGCAAGCGCTATTTAAGAAAGCTCGTTGAAACCGGCCTTGTCGACGGCTGGGATGACCCGCGCCTGCCGACGATCTGTGCATTGCGCCGCCGTGGATACACGCCGGAATCTATCTTCGAATTTGTCCGCCGCGCCGGTGTTGCAAAGGTCTACAGCCTCGTCGATATCCGCCTTCTCGAGGCCTGTGTGCGTGAGGAGTTGAACCGCACCGCGCCCCGCCGCATGGCGGTGACGAATCCCCTAAAGGTTACGATCACAAACTTCCCCGAGGATAAAACAGAGTTCTTCCCCGTCGTTAACAACCCCGAGGACGAGTCCGCGGGCAAGCGCGAAGTCCCCTTTACGCGCGAGCTGTGGATTGAGCGTGAGGACTTCGCTCTGGTGCCGCCGCCGAAATTCCAAAGACTGCGTCCGGGCGGTGAGGTGCGCTTAATGGGCAGCTACATCATCCGTTGCGACGACGTCATCCAGGACCTCGATACAGGGCTTGTCACCGGGCTTCTCTGCTCCGCCGATCTCGTGACCGGCAACAACACGCCCGCCGACGGACGCAAGGTGCGCGGTACGATCCACTGGGTCAGCGCGAAGTATGCCGCCGAGGCGAAAGTACGGCATTTTGACAAGCTGTTTACGCTGGAAAATGTTAACGAAATGCCCGAGGACAAGACCTATGACGACTATCTCAACGTTGACTCCGTCATCGAGCTTCCGAATTGCAAGCTGGAGCCGTCCCTCGCGGACGCAAATCCCGGCGACCGATTCCAGTTCGCACGCCTTGGCTACTACTGCCGCGATACGAAGGATACCGATGTGTTTAACCGCATCGTGTCCTTAAAGGACAGCTATAAACCACAGTGAAGAGCGAAAAGTTAAAAGCGCTTCACTTTAAAAGGAGATTTGATCGATGATTATAATCGAAATGGAAAACGGCCAAAAAATGAAGCTCGAGTTGTACCCGGAGTATGCGCCGGTAACCGTAGAAAACTTCCTGCGCTTGGTTGAGGACAAGTTCTACGACGGGTTGACCTTCCACCGCGTGATCCCAGGCTTCATGATCCAAGGCGGATGCCCCGATGGGACCGGTATGGGCGGCCCCGGTTGGCAGATCAAGGGCGAGTTTAAGTCCAACGGCGTCGACAACCCCTTAAAGCACGAGCGCGGTGTCATTTCCATGGCGCGCTCCCGTCACGCTGACTCCGCCGGCTCCCAGTTCTTCATCATGCATCGCTCAGCTCCCCATCTCGACGGCGAGTACGCCGCCTTCGGTAAGGTCGTCGAAGGCGAGGACGTCATCGACGAGATCGCGGCCGTACCAACGGACTATGCCGATAAACCGAAAACCCCAGTTAAAATCCGTCATATTACCGTTGAATAAGATTTCATAAACGCCGACCGTTTCGTTTTCTCGTTCAAAACGGTCGGCGATATCTGTGTACGGTTTACCCGTTTATATGCCCTTATGTCCTGTTCTCCCTTTCCAGTGAATATACCCATCTTAGTCTCAAGGCGCTTCATGCGCTTCTGGTAGTCCCCAATACTTGCGAAAATAAAAGGCATTTATGAAAATATGAAGCTGCAAATCGACTTTCACCGGATGACCGTGACGCGAACGATCTCCCTTGGCTTCGCGGCGATCATTCTTGTCGGCGCGATGCTCCTGATGCTGCCTCCAGCCAGCCGCGACCATCAGGCGCTTCCGTTTCTCCACGCGCTTTTTACATCTGCGTCCGCCACCTGCGTCACCGGCCTTGCGATCTACGATACCTATACCCAGTTTACCTTCTTCGGGCAGTTCGTTATCCTGTTGCTCATTCAGATCGGCGGGTTGGGATTCATGACCGTCGCCCTCCAGTTCTCCCTGGCTGTAGGCCGCCGCATAGGGCTGCGCGAGCGCTCGTTGTTGTCGGAATCTGTCGGGTCGAATCAAGTTGGCGGCGTCGTCCGCATGGTACGCCGTGTCCTCTATGGCACGCTTATCATAGAAGGCGTCGGCGCGGTACTTTTAGGGCTGCGTTTCGTACCCATGTTGGGCGTTGTGCGCGGCATATGGTTCGCTGTTTTCCATTCTGTCTCCGCTTTCTGCAACGCGGGCTTTGACCTGATGGGCATCTTCACACCGTCGTTGTCGCTGGAGTATTTCATCGGCGACGCCCTAGTCAGCGTTACGGTGATGGGTCTCATCATCGTCGGAGGTATCGGTTTTGTCGTCTGGAACGATTTGATTGAGAGCGAATTCCGCTATAAAAAGCTCAAGCAGCATACAAGAGTGGTCATATTTGCGACCGCTGTGCTGATCCTTGCAGGCGCCGGGCTTTTCTACGCTTTCGAGCACGATGCCGCTTTGGCGGAGCTGCCGCGTGGTACGCAAATCCTTGCATCGCTGTTCCAATCGGTGACCCCCCGAACGGCGGGCTTCTCCGTCGTACAGGTTTCCTCCATGTCCCCCGGCGCGAAGCTTTTGACAATGCTTCTTATGTTCATCGGCGCAGCTCCCGGCGGTACGGGCGGCGGCGTCAAGATCACGACGATCGTTGTTGCAATCGCCGCGTTGGTCGCATCCCTTCGCAAATATGAGGATGTCACAATCGGCAGTCACCGCGTCAGTAGCGACGTCCTGTGGCGTGCGTTTTGCGGCATTTTAAGCTATGCTCTGACGGCGTTTTTCGCTATGCTGGTGCTGTCGGCGCAGGGGATAGAGATTACCGACGCGATGTTTGAGTGTTTATCCGCGCTTGGCACGGTCGGTCTCTCCACCGGTGTCACATCGGGGTTGCCCGCACTGTCCATGATCGCGGTGATCCTGTTAATGTATATCGGCCGCATCGGCAGCCTGACGGTGTTTATGGCTATGATGCGTTCGAGGGGGCCGGGGAAGATTAGAAATCCGGTCGGAATAATCCTGATTGGCTAATGAGGAGTTATATAAAAAACGATATGAGATCGATGTTGGTTATTGGCGCGGGACGCTTCGGCAGGAATCTCGCGATACGGCTTGAGGAATTGGGACACGAGGTGCTCGTCGTCGACGTAAACGAGGACGCGATCAACCGCACTGCGCCGCAGGTTACCCGAGCGGAGATCGGCGACTGTATGGATATGGACGTTCTTCAGGCGCTCGGCGTGCGGAACTTCGACATTTGCTTCGTTTGCATCAGTAAAAACTTCCAGTCGTCTATGGAGATCACCTCGCAGCTTAAAGAGCTTGGCGCGAAATATGTTGTCTCGAAGGCAGAGCGCGACATCCATGCGGATCTGCTGCGCAAGATCGGCGCGGACGAGGTCGTTTACCCCGAACGCGACATGGCGCGGCGTACAGCGGTTCGCTTTTCGGGGCATGGCGCGTTCGATTACATCGAGCTGTCCCCGGAGTACGGCATCTTCGAGGTTTCCCCGCCCGTGTCATGGATTGGCCGCTCCATCGAGGAAATGAATGTACGCTCTCGGCACCGCTTTAACATTATCGGCATCAAGGAGAATAACCACATCGTTCCTGTAACGCGTGCCGATCATGTTTTCCGTCCGACGGAGCATCTTCTTATCGCAGGGGAGCAGAGCGATATTTTGAAGTGGATGGAGAAAAAGTGACAGTGTAAAATAGAAGGGACCCTGGCGCGGATGTATGGTGATAATTACAAAGGCCACCAAGAAAACCGTGTATTACAGCCAAACCATTGTGCGGAATGTCCCTATCAAAATCCCACCGCTGTGGTATAATATACTTGTTCCTGACGTCGAAATATGTGCATTGAGACGGAAGCAACGGTCATATTCATTTTAAAGTATCCCGTTTTTATGGGATTTGCTGTAAATATGTTATTATGCCGTATCTTTCGTTTTAAATAACGAAGGATACGGCTTTTTATCTGATATTAAAGGAGACCACCGCTATGGCACAAACCCGCGTCGCCACCATCGGCATCATTGTCGAAAACCCTGACTCTGTTGAAGCGTTAAACGCCATTCTGCATAAGTATGGCGAATACATCATCGGACGCATGGGTATCCCATACCGTAAACGGGGCGTCAGCGTCATATGTATTGTCATCGATGCACACCAGGATATTACGAGCGAGTTATCCGGGAAGATCGGGCGGCTTTCCGGTGTGACCGCGAAAACCGCATATTCCAATTATTTATATGATTAAGTCAAGAATCGGCGCACTAAAGCCTATCGACCGCGTGATATTGATCCTGCTGCCGCTGGCAACCGGCTTTGTATCCCTCGCTGTCGGACGGTTTCCGCTCTCTCTAGCGGACATCGCACAGTCTATCGCGGGCAAGCTCGGCGCGGAGGTGACGGCAAACACGCAGGTCGAGCAAATCCTGTGGTCGATGCGCTTTCCCCGCATGCTTTTAGCCTTGCTTGTCGGGGCGGGACTCTCGGCGTCGGGATGTGCGTTCCAGAGCCTATTCGCAAACCCTCTCGCGACGCCGGATACCCTGGGCGTCGCGTCTGGTGCGAGTTTCGGCGCGGCCGCGGCAATCCTTTTGGGATTTGGACTCGCAGGTGTGCAGGGAGCCGCACTTGCCACCGGCCTACTCGCCGTCGCGCTGACTTACCTCTCCGGACGAGGTCGGGAGGGGACGAATACGATTGTTCTCGCGGGGATCATGATTGGTTCGCTGTTTACGGCACTGGTTTCGCTCGTGAAATTCACTGCCGATACCGAGTCGGAGCTGCCGGCGATTACGTACTGGCTGATGGGCAGCTTAAACGGGAAAGGCTACGATACGCTGGCCATCGGTGCGCCGCTGATTCTCGCGGGGCTCGCCGCGTTGTATCTGCTGCGCTGGCGGATGAATCTGCTGCCGCTGCCGGAGGATGAGGCGCGGGCGACGGGGACGAACATTCGGGCGCTGCGCGTCGTAACAATTCTGTCGGCGACGGGCATGACAGCAGCCTGCGTATCGATGTGCGGGCAAGTCGGCTGGGTTGGCTTACTCGTGCCGCATATCTGCCGGATGAAGTATGGCTCGAATCACCTTTCGCTTATCCCCGCTTCGATCTCGATCGGCGCGGCGTTCATGGTCGCAGTCGACACCTTCGCGCGCACGGCTACCGCAGCGGAGATACCGATCTCCATTCTGACCGCCATCCTCGGCGCGCCGTTCTTCATCCTCCTCATGCGTAAAAAGGGGGGGTGGAAGCTGTGACGTTTTCGGTCGAGAGGGGATGCTTTTCCTATAAGAAGCACACTCCCGAGGTTTTGCGCGATGTCAGCTTTGACGCACGTTCCGGCGAATTGTGTGCAATTTTAGGCCCGAATGGTTCAGGCAAGACCACTTTACTGCGATGCGCTATGGGTTTTTTGCAATGGACGTCCGGCACAAGCCGGCTAGACGGCAGGGACATCGCGGGGCTTTCCCCGAGGACGCTCTGGCGCGAGATGGCGTATGTTCCGCAGGCGAAGGGCGCCGCGTCGTCGTACACGGCGGAAGAAATGGTGCTTCTCGGACGCGGTGGCAGTCTCGGCGCGTTTTCGCAGCCGGGGAAGCGCGACTATGAGATCATGGAACGCGTGATGGGGGAGCTTGGTATCCTTTTTTTGCGCGAGAAGCGCTGCGACGAGCTTTCCGGCGGAGAGCTGCAAATGGTGTTGATTGCCCGTGCGCTCGTGGCGGAGCCGAAGGTGCTCATCCTCGACGAACCGGAGTCCAACCTCGATTTCCGCAACCAGCTTTTAGTGATGGATACGCTTTCAAATCTTACCAAGAACGGTATGACCTGTGTCTTCAACACGCACTACCCCGCTCATGCGCTGCAAAGGGCGAATCGGGCGCTGCTGCTCTCTCAAGACGGCACCGCGATCTTCGGCGACTCAGCGGAGATCGTCACGGAGAGCCAAATCGAGCGCGCGTTCGGCGTCCGAGCCGTGATCGGGTCGATAAAGACGCCGGAGGGAACTGTACGCGACGTCATTCCGCTCTCCATCGCACCAAAGGAGGAAACCCGTGGATAATTATGCCTTGATCGACCGCCTGAACGCGGAAAAATCGCTCACGCACGCGGAATGGACGGCGCTTTTTGACAGCTTTGACGACGGTACCCGCGAGTATGCCTCGTCTATTGCGCGAAGAATTGCAATCGATCGTTTCGGAAACGGCATCTATTTTCGCGGGATTATCGAATTTACGAATATCTGCAAGAATAACTGCTATTACTGCGGCATCCGTGCCGGAAATCCGCACGCCGTCCGCTACCGGCTCGAACCGGATACGATCCTCGACTGCTGTGAGTCCGGATATGCCGCCGGATTCCGCACCTTCGTCCTGCAAGGGGGCGAGGATCCCTACTTCACCGATGACCGCATGGCAGAAATCGTCTCCGTCATCCATGCGCGTTATCCGGACTGCGCGATCACACTGTCCATTGGCGAGCGCACCCGGGAATCGTACGAGCGCCTCTACCGTGCCGGCGCGAACCGGTATCTGCTGCGGCATGAGACGGCGAACCGCGCGCACTATGAGCGCTTACACCCTGCTTCTATGAGCTTTGACAACCGCATGCGCTGCCTGCGGGACCTGAAGGCCATCGGCTACCAGACCGGCTGCGGTATGATGATCGGTTCCCCGTTTCAGACAGCCGCGTGCCTTGCGGACGACATGCTCTTTATGCGTGCATTTAAGCCGGAAATGATCGGCATCGGGCCGTTCCTGCCGCATCACGACACCCCGTTTCGCGATGAGCGGCCGGGCGGCTTGGACCTGACGCTCTTATGCTTGAGCCTGTGCCGGATCATGCTTCCGGATGTGCTCCTGCCCGCGACGACCGCGCTCGGCACGGCAGCCGGCGACGGACGCAAGAGGGGAGTCCTCGCGGGGGCGAACGTCATCATGCCGAACCTGTCGCCGAAGGTGCGGCGCAAGGATTACATGCTATACGACAACAAGGCGGTTACTGGCGACGACGCGGCGGAGTCCTTAAATATACTGCGCACGCATCTCTCGGAGATCGGTTACGAGCTGCGGATTACGCGCGGCGACTTTGGAGGAAAATGACATGCTACAGCTTGCGCTATACGGCAAGGGTGGGATTGGAAAATCAACGACGGCGGCCAATATTGCGGCAGCGATGGCGGAACGCGGCCTGACCGTGCTGCAAATCGGCTGCGACCCGAAGGCGGACTCCACGGCGGCGCTGCTCGGCGGCAAGAAAGCCCTTACCGTTATAGAACTGATGCGCGACCATGGGAAGGATTTTACGCTCGAGGACATGGTATCGCACGGGTTTCGGGATGTGCTCTGCGTGGAAGCGGGCGGGCCGACGCCGGGACTCGGCTGCGCGGGACGTGCGATCACGGCGGCACTCGAGGCTCTGCGCGAGAAAAACGCGTATGAGGTGTATAACCCCGACGTAGTGATCTACGACGTGCTCGGCGACGTGGTTTGCGGCGGCTTTTCCGTCCCGATGCGCGGCGGGTATGCCGATAATGTCTTCATTGTGACCTCCGGTGAGAATATGGCGATTCACGCGGCGGCAAACATCGCGCTGGCCGTCGAAAATTTCCGTGCAAGAGGTTATGCGCGGCTAGGTGGCATTATTTTAAACCGCAGGAATGTCAAAAACGAGGATGCGAAGGTGGCCGAGCTCTGCGACGACATCCATGCGGCGCTTGTCGGCACCCTGTCGCGCAGCGATACCGTGCAGGAAGCGGAGGAGCTTGGGAAAACCGTGCTGGAAGCGTTCCCGGACAGTCCTATGGCTGCGGAATACCGCGCGTTGGCTGTTGAAATCCTGCGTATCTGCCGGGAAGGGGAAAAAACATGCTGAAACGTGTCGGCGAGACCGTCTCTACGCGCGTGGCTGTCCGCGAAGCAAGCTTCCCTTCGCCGTTTGCGTCCACGCTCGAGTATGCCGCCCCCGCGCGCGGCATGTGGAACATCGTCCATACGGGGATGCTAATCCCCGAAGCTCATCAGATTTTCGTCTGCGCGGCGGGCTGCCTGCGCGGTGTCGTGCTCACAGCGGCAGAAATGGGTGCGCAGGAGCGCTTTTCAACAATCGCTGTCCGCGAAAACAATGTCCGCGACGGAGATATGGAGGAGCTCATTCTCGACGGAGTCGGAGACATCCTTTCAAAGCTTGCGAAACGTCCCCCCGCGATCCTCTTATACACCAGCTGCATCCACCACTTCATGAGCTGCGATCTCGCTCGTGTTTATAGCGAACTGCGAGAGAGGTATCCGGACGTGGCATTCACGGATTGTTATATGAACCCGATCATGCGCAAAAGCGGGCTGACCCCCGATCAGCTCATGCGTGCGAGGCTCTACAGCCTGCTTTTACCCCGTCCCCTCGACGAAAACACGGTCGCAATTCTCGGCAATGACCTGCCGACCGACGAAACGTCGGAGCTATATGGCATCCTGCGCCGCGCGGGAAAAACCGTGCGGGATATCACGGCTTGCCGCACCTACGGCGAATATCAGGAAATGGCAGCGGCCTCCCTGTACATCACGACCTACCCTTCCGCGAAGTCGGGCGGTGAGCAGCTTTCTCGGCGTCTCGGCGGCCGGCACCTATACCTGCCGATGTGCTTTATCTCAGCGGAGATCGAGGATAACCTGCATCGGCTGGAGGATGCCATGGGACTTCCGCCGGCGGATTACGCGGCGGCGAAGGCTGCGTCGGATACGGCGCTCGATGAGACCGCTGTACTGCTCGGAAATACCCCCGTCGCTATCGACTACACGGCGCATCCGAGGCCGCTCGGGCTTGCAAAGCTTCTTTTGGAGCATGGAATTGCTGTCCGCGAGGTATACATCGACACGATTGCGGAAGAGGAACGCCCTGCATTTGACTGGCTACGCGCGCATGCTCCGGTGCTTGCCTTGCGTCCGACGGTGGCGCCCGCTATGCGCGTCGCGCCGCGTGCCGCGTCGGAGACGCTTGCCGTCGGGCAGAAGGCCGCGTACTTTACTGGTACCGACCGCTTCGTAAATATCGTCGAGGGCGGGGGACTGTACGGCTTCGACGGCATCACACGTCTTGCGGCATTGATTGCCGACGCGTTCAAGACCCCGAAGGATACGCGTAGCTTGATCCAGATCAAAGGCTTTGGCTGCGGAGGGGGGTGCGCGCTATGAAGCAGACCGCACGCATCATTTCGACATACGCGTCCGACGTGTCCGGCGTCTGTTCGGCACTTTATGAGCTGGGCGGCATGACCGTTATGCACGACGCCTCCGGCTGCAACTCGACTTACAATACCCACGACGAACCGCGCTGGTATGACCGCGACAGCTTCGTTTTCATCTCCGCACTTTCCGAAATGGACGCCATCCTCGGCGATGACGAAAAGCTCATCCGCGATATTACCGAAACCGCGCTTGAGCTGCATCCCCGTTTTATCGCCGTCGCGGGAACGCCAATTCCGATGATGATCGGTACCGATTTCGACGCGGTGGCCAAAGCTGTCGAGGAAAACACCAGTATTCCCTCCTTCGGGATTACGACAAACGGCATGCACTCCTACATCAGCGGAGCGGGTGCGGCGCTCGATGCGATTACCCGGCGGTTTGTCGACCCTTCGGCGCGTCCGACGCCGGGTGCAAAACGCGTCAACCTCCTCGGAGCGACACCGCTCGACTTTTCTATAAACGGCAGCGTCGAGGCCATCCGGGTGCTGCTGACATCCCACGGCTGGGAGGTCGTGTCGACTTGGGCGATGGGGGATACGCTTGATAAGCTCGCCCGGGCGGGGGAAGCCAACGTAAACCTCGTCGTATCCTACTCGGGCATCCCCGCCGCGCGGCGCCTGCGGCAAATGTTCGGGACGCCGTATGTAACGGGAGTACCGGTCGGGGAAGCTTTTTCCGAGACGCTCCTTACGGCGCTCGAGCATGGAGAGTGCGCCGTTCCGTATACCGCTCGGCCCAAGGGCGCGGACGCGGTCATCATCGGCGAAAGCATCTGCTCCGGCTCCCTTGCGGCAGCGATATCGGAGGAACACGGCCTTTCCACGCGTGTACTGTGTCCGCTTGAGACGGAGGATGCCTTTCTTGCGGAGGGCGACAGGGTTGCGCCGGACGAGGATGATCTGATCCCGCTACTCGCCGACGCGAAAATCGTGATCGCCGACCCACTGTACCGCCCGATCTGCCCGGATACCGCAAAGTTTTATCCGCTGCCGTCGGAGGGATTTTCCGGACGTATCTACAGGCGTGATATTCCGAACCTGATCGGTCGGAAATTGTCATAAATAAGAAAGAATAGAGGTTTACATTACAATGAAAAGGTTTGCATCTCTGCTTCTCTGCGCCGCATTGTTCGTCGCGCTGTTCTCCGCCTGTGCGGGCGGGAGCGGCACCACAACCACTACCGCCGCTCCTTCCGACGATCCCTCATGGATCGGCACCACAACGGCGGTGAGCGAGACGATTACCGTCACCGACCACGCCGGGCATACCGTCGAGGTGCCGAAAAACATCGAGCGCATCGCAGTCTGCGATATCTATCCGCTCGCGTCCGTGCTGACGGTGTTCTTTAATTCCGCCGAAAAACTCGTCGCAATTCCCGACGCTAGTATGACAGCTGCCAAAAATGGGCTTTTGGGCGAGCTGTACCCCGATATCCTGAACGTTGAGACTAAATGCGTCTCCGGTTCGATAAATACGGAGGAACTGACAAAGCTTGCTCCCGACGTCGTTTTTTACAGCGCCTCCGACGAGTCCATCGGAGACACGCTGCGCAACGCGGGGTTTACCGCCGTCGCGCTGTCCGTCAACAAATGGGACTACGCCTGCATTGAGACTCTGAATCAGTGGATTACGCTCCTTAGTACGATGTTTCCCGAAAACGACAAGGCCGCCGCGGTCAAGGCTTACTCCGACGAAGCCTATGCCTATGTGCAGCAGCGTGTGTCAGTTCTCTCCGAAGACGAGCGTGCCCGTATCTTCGTCATGTTCCAGTATTCCGATACAAATCTGATGACCTCCGGCGAGAAATTCTTTGGTCAGTGGTGGTGCGACGCCATCGGTGCGGTCAACGTGGCGCAGGAACTGCCCAACGACAACGCGGCACCCGTCAACCTCGAGCAGGTCTACGCGTGGAACCCCGGTGCCATTCTCATAACGAATTTCACCAAAGCCCAGCCTGCGGATATTCTCAACAGCACCATTGGTTCGGATGACTGGAGCGGCATCGATGCCGTGAAGGACGGACGCGTTTATAAAATGCCGCTCGGTATGTACCGCAGCTATACGCCCGGCGCGGATACCCCGGTCACGCTGTACTGGCTTGCAAAAACCGTCTATCCGGCACTCTTTGAGGACCTGGATGTTACCGCAAAAGCAAAAGAATATTATCATGCCGTCTTCGGCGTGGAGTTGACCGACGCACAGGTCGAGTCCATCTTCGCACCCGTGTCCGACGCCGGCAATGTCATCTTGAACTGACAAAGAAGGTGCTCTGGATGAGTTTAAATGATACCCCTTCCGGCGAACGCGTGCATATCGCTTTCTTCGGTCGCCGCAACGCCGGTAAATCGAGCCTGATCAACGCGGTCACGGGTCAGAAGCTGTCCATCGTCTCCGAAACGAAGGGGACGACGACCGACCCGGTCTATAAATCAATGGAGCTTCTACCCTTAGGCCCAGTCGTCATGATCGACACCCCCGGCTCGGACGACGAGGGAGAACTCGGCGGGCAGCGTGTGCGCAAAGCGAGGCAGGTCTTGAATAAGACCGATCTCGCTGTGGTGGTCATCGATGCCGCCGAGGGGAGCACTCCGTTCGACGACAGTCTGATCGGGCTGATCGAAGCAAAGAAAATCCCGTATCTGATCGCCTTCAACAAGGCCGATATGCTCGGAAACCGTCCGAAACCCGCCGAAAACGCGCTCTATGTCAGTGCCGAGACGGGGGAGGGGATTCATGACTTAAAGGAGCGCATCGCGCGCATGGTTCCCCCCGACGACGGCGGACGGCGCATCATCGGCGACCTGCTGGTTCCCGGCGACCTGGCCGTTCTCGTGGTTCCGGTCGACGCTGCCGCGCCTAAGGGAAGGCTCATCCTCCCGCAGCAGCAAACCATCCGCGACGCGCTCGACGCGGACGCTATGACGCTCGTCGTCAAGGAAACAGGCCTTCGCGACGCCCTCGCAAAGCTTGCGCACCCGCCCGCGATGGTGATCACGGACAGCCAAGCCTTCAAAAAGGTTGCGGCGGATACGCCGGAGTCGGTGAAGCTGACGTCGTTTTCCATCCTGATGGCTCGTTATAAAGGCCTGCTCGACGGCGCGGTAGACGGGGTTGCCGCTATCGAGCATTTACGCGACGGCGACACCGTCCTCATCTCCGAGGGCTGCACCCATCACCGGCAATGCGGAGATATCGGTACGGTGAAGCTTCCCGCGTGGCTCCGTGCGCATACGGGCAAGGACATCCGCATCACGACGACCTCCGGCACGGAGTTCCCGGACGATCTTTCGCCTTACGCGCTTATCCTCCACTGCGGCGGGTGCATGCTGAACGCACGGGAGATGCTTTATCGTGCGAAGTGTGCCGACGATCAGGGGGTGGCGATGACGAATTACGGTGTGGCGATCGCGTACATGAACGGCATATTGAAGCGTTCTTTGAGCGTTTTCCCCGAGCTTGCCGCGAAGATAAAATAAAAATGAGTCGGGAAGGATTAAAGCCTTCCCGACTCGCGGTTTTTATGAAAATGCGTTGATTTGCAACTGTCGCATTTCACAGGGGCGTACATTATGCGCCCTTACGTCGTTTCTGCTGTAAAAAGGTTTGCGTTATTCATGAAGGATTGTAAACAACGCGCATGGGATAGTTAAAAAGACATCTCGGTTGACGTGGAAGCCTAATTTCTCATAATAACTTGATATTGGTTGCGTTGTTTGAACCAACCACTCCGAATCCGGAAAGCGCTCTATACACCGTTTCACTAACGTTCTGCCAATGCCTTGGTTTTGATATTCTGGGTCAACAAGTAAATCGTATATCACAGACCTGAATACTTGGTCGCTTATCACCCTAACGGCACCCACTAGACGATCCTCGTCCCATGCCGAAACAACGAGCGTCGAGTTGATAAAGCCAATATTAAAATTCGCTCTTTGTTTCGGTGTTTCTGATCCATCCGACCAGCCTGCCAACATAAATAACCGCTGTAACTGGTCCGGTGGCAAATCTTTTTTTGTAGAGTTATATCGTATATTCATATTATGTCCTCACAGAATATCCGTGACCGGGGCCTTTTTGTGGTTTAGCGAATCTTTCTTGCCTCAAGATAAAACCTCTTGCTGTCGGCGTCCCCCATCGAGAAGGTCTTTCGTGGCAGCGCGCCGTCGTGCAGGATCGTCGGGAACAGCTCGTCCTTACCCATCGCGGGGAGGATGAATGCGATCGTGTTTGTATGCCGCCCCAGCGCGCGTACTTCGTCCTCACCATGTATGTAGTCAATACGCCCGGGATGCGCGGCAAGATACGCGTCGAGGAAGCGCTGCAGCGCGCCGACCGCAATCTTGCTCGGCGGATTTGGAAGGGAGATCACGCCCTTCGCCGCGGCCGTCTCATATGCAAACGCCATGGCGCCGGGGACAGCCGCGTCGCCGAATGCCGCGTCGGGGTACATCTTGCGCAGCTCGGTCAGCATGCATCCCGGGTTCGTGTCGAAGATTACACGGTGAATCGCTTCAAATTCCAGGCTCTCGTCATGGAGGTTTTCAAGCTCCGCAAGCGCCCAGCGTGCGGGGTGGGCAAGCCGTTCCACTTCGCTCATGCCCTCCGTCACGGCGAGGTAGTGCGCGCGGGCGGTCGCTAGACTGTGGTTGCCGTCGCCGACTGCGATTTGGAGGATGCCCTCGGATGCCGGAATGCCGTATTTACGTGAAAAAGCGTCCGCGTCGGCAAAAAATGCAAGAGCTTTTAGAATTCGAGCTTCTTCGTCGGCGGGAACGGCATAGCCGCGGATATGTCCGCCGTGCTCCATCAGGTCGAAATCGTAAAGCTTTTCCATCGCGCCGGTTTTAAGCTTGAGCGGTTCGATCACTTGGCGCTCCGCGTCGTCGATTAAGAGCAGCGCATGCGGCAGCTCCAGCGGCGCGTCACGCCGCACCACCAAACGCGGCGGGATGCGGGAGGTGATCGTCCCCTCGGTCACACGAATGGGCGTCCTCGCGCCGGGAAGGTAATCGTATGCCTCGAGATCGACGCGGCCGACGATGCCGCGGCGGATTCTTCCGTCGGGAAGGGTACGCTCGACGAAGATAAAGCGTTCCGGCTGTTCTATCAGTGTGCCGTCAGCCAGATAGGCGCGCATTGTCTCGCAGATACGCGTGACCCGGGTGTCGCGATCAGGAAATTCAAGATAGATTTCCGGAAGCGTCATACGCAGTGTCGACGGCGCACTGCCGACGACGGCTTCGACACGGTTCCAATAGGCGGCGTCGGATGTATATTGATCGCAGGCAATGACACTATAGCGCGTCATATCGGCGTTTTGCGGCAGGCAGACCCGCGCGGGGAGGAAGACGGCATTCATGCTGATAAAACCCCTTTTTTTAATCATTTTCTCTATCATACCACAGGAAAGCGCGGATTGCAACATAAAAAAGGAGGTCATATCCTCCCCGCCTAAGAGAACCGCTAAGCGTCTGATGACGCGCGGATTATACCACTATTACGGTTATCCTTAACGGATTTCTTAGCGTTAACCGCATTGTTTTAGTTTGGATATTGCGCTTTTCGTTTATATCAATTATAATGGTTCCATCACGATCATATCATTTTACAGAATAGGAAGGCGTTTTAATGAATTCGTTCTTTGAGCGTGTTTATGAGATTGTCGCGCAGATTCCATATGGGAAAGTGCTGTCTTACGGAGATATTGCGCGGCGGCTGGGCAATCCGGCGGCATCGCGGCAGGTGGGATATGCCATGCGTCGCTGCCCGGATGATTTACCGTGGCAGCGGGTGATCTACGCCGACGGCGGCATCGCGGGAGGCGGGTATGCAGCGCTGCGGCGGCAGCTTTTGGAAGCGGAAGGCGTGACATTTTTACCGGACGGCCGCGTGGATATGAAGCTCTGCTCGTGGGAAACAAGGGATGGATTATGCTGATCTCCTGCACATATCGCATGCATTACACGTCCCCAATGGGGAGGATCACCGTTACCTCCGACGGCATGAACGTCACAGGGCTATACTTCGACGGACAGCGCGGTTTTACCGGGGTGGACTGCGCAAATCCCGAGGCTGCCATACCCGACATCCTTGCCAAAACATGGGACTGGCTCGACGGATATTTTACGGGATGCAATCCCGGCACCATCCCGTGCCTTTATACGAATGGCACGGCTTTTCAGGAGCGGGTATGGCATATCCTCCGCGAGATCCCCTGCGGTAAGGTCGTGACCTACGGCGCGATCGCCCGGACGCTTTCCGTGAGCGCGCAGGCTGTCGGCGGCGCGGTGGGACGCAATCCGATCTCCATTCTGATTCCCTGCCACCGCGTTGTCGGTGCGGACGGCGGTCTGACGGGATACGCGGGAGGTCTTGCGCGAAAACAACAGCTGCTCTCACTGGAAGGGATACCGGTGGCGGGAGACAGGGTTATATTTACATGGTAACGCTTTTTAGCATTTGGTGTAAAACGGTTTAACTTCCGTTTAGCTTCCCGCGTTAATATGGAAATAGGGAGGGCTGAGTCATGTTTCATATATTGGTGGTTGACGACGATAAAAACACCCGCCTCCTACTGCGCGCGGTGCTGGAAGCGGAGCATTACATCGTATCCGACGCTGAAAACGGCGAGGAAGCGCTGGCGATGATGGACAGAGAGCATATCGACCTCGTGGTGCTGGACGTGATGATGCCGAAGTTGGACGGGTATGCGTTTGCTGAGACCCTACGGGGGGTGAATAACGAACTGCCGATTCTGATGGTATCGGCGCGGCAGCTTCCCGCTGACCGGAAACGGGGATTCCTTGCCGGGACGGACGACTACATGACCAAGCCCGTGGACGAGGAGGAGATGCTTTTACGCATCCGTGCGTTACTGCGTCGCGCGCGGATTGCGAGTGAGCGGAAGCTCGTGATCGGCGGCGTCACGCTCGACTGCGACTCGTTCTCCGTGACACGTGACGGTCAGACACAGGAGATGCCGCAAAAAGAATTTTTGCTCTTATATAAGCTTCTGTCGTATCCGGGGAAAATTTTCACACGCATTCAGATGATGGACGAGATTTGGGGCGCGGACAGCGATACGGGTTGGGAAACAGTGACCGTGCATATCAGCAGACTGCGCAAACGTTTCGAAGGGTGGACGGAGTTTGAAATCGTATCGGTACGAGGACTCGGATATAAGGCGGTGAGGAAGATATGAATACACTAAAAAAACCGCGGCATATCCGGATGACTTTATTGATTATGTTATTCAGCCTCGCGGTCTTCGGCATTCTGACGCTGACGATGTTTCTCGTCGGCGCGATGTACTTTCTTCTGATGCACTCAGGCGTTCTCGAAGGCTGGCTCCATCCGATGATGACGGTGCCGATGCTCTCCGCCGCACTGTCAAGCATCGTCATGGGTACCATCGTCGCCGCAGTCGTCAGTCGAATCCCGCTCAAGCCTGTAAAACGGCTTCTCGACGGCTTAAACGAGCTCGCAGCCGGGAATTACCACGTACAACTGGAACTAACTTGGCCTCCCATCGGGCGGGATATCGTGGAAAGCTTCAACAAACTCGCCGAGGAGCTGCGTGCAACGGAGATGCTGCGGTCCGATTTCGCAAATAACTTCTCGCATGAGTTTAAAACGCCGATCGTCTCTATACGAGGCTTTGCAAAGCTCCTGCAAAAGGGAAACCTGCCTGAGGAACGCCGCAAAGAGTACCTCGCGATCATCGTGGACGAGTCGACGCGGCTAGCGGATATGGCGACAAATGTGCTGAATCTCGCGAAGGTGGAGAATCAGAGCATCCTAACCGATGTGACGCGGTATAATCTTTCCGAGCAGATGCGAAACTGCATCCTGCTGTTTGAGAAAAAATGGTCGGAGAAGGAGCTGACGATCGACGCAAACTTTGGCGAGGTGGAAATCAACGCGAATGAGGAGCTATGCATGCAGATATGGATCAATCTGCTGGACAATGCGGTAAAATTCGCCGACACGGGCAGCGAGATTGGCGTAACCATCGTAAAATCCGCGCGGGAGGTCACGGTTTCGATTCGCAACCGCGGAGAATCGATTCCAGAAAACGATAAGACACGTATATTCCGAAAGTTTTATCAGTGTGACACCTCCCATGCTACGGAGGGAACCGGCATCGGGCTCGCGATCGTCTCCCGGATCGTGGATCTGCATCACGGCCGCGTACGCGTGGAAAGCGCCGCCGGAAGGACGGTTTTTACGGTTATGATTCCGACACAATGATCTTTTTTTTAACAAACACCGCCGTGGAACTTTCCATGGCGGTGTTTGTTTCGTTTCAGTTTAGAAAACCGGCGTATACTAAGCGCGTATTGGGAAAGGAGAATCATATGCTCAAATTGTTTCGTAACCTGACGCGCAGGGACTGGTTTCTTGCGGGTTGCAGCGTCGTATTCATTGTCGTACAGGTCTGGCTTGACTTAAAGCTGCCGGATTATATGTCGGAAATCACGTTGCGCGTCCAAACCGAGGGCAGTGCTATGCGTGACATCCTGACAGCCGGGGGGAAGATGCTCGCTTGTGCGCTCGGCAGCCTGTGTGCGGCCGTCATCGTCGCCATTTTTGCCGCACGGCTTGCTTCGAATTTCGGCGCAAGCCTGCGCTCAAAGCTGTTCGACAGGGTACAGTCATTCTCCCTTGAGGAGATCGGCAGCTTTTCTACGGCTAGTCTCATTACGCGTTCCACTAACGACGTTACCCAGGTGCAGATGCTTATCGTCATGGGCTTTCAAGTGATCGTCAAAGCGCCTATTATGGCGATCTGGGCGATTACGAAGATCGCCGGCAAAAGCAGCCAGTGGACGATGTCCACCGGTACCGCCGTGGTTCTGCTGGTCGCTATCGTCGGCGCCTGCGTATATTTCACGATGCCGCGTTTTAAGCGTATACAAAAGTTGATCGACGATTTAAACCGTGTCACACGCGAAAACCTTACCGGGCTTGCCGTCGTCCGCGCATACAATGCGGAGGACTATCAGGAGAGCAAATTCGACGCCGCAAATGATGACTTGACGCGCACAAACCTCTTTACCAACCGCGTTATGTCTATCCTGTTCCCCACCATCAACATAGTCATGAGTGGGCTGACGCTCTCTATCTTTTGGATCGGTGCGTTTCTGATCGACCAAGCCGCGATGCCGGATAAGTTCACGCTCTTCTCCGATATGGTCGTCTACACCTCCTACGCGATGCAGATCGTCATGTCTGTTATGATGCTGATTATCATCTTTATCATCCTCCCGCGTGCGTCGGTTTCCGGCAGACGTATTCTGCAAGTCCTCGAAAAAAAGCCATCCATTCTGGACGGTGGCATCAGGGAATCCGCCGACGGCCAAAAAGGTGAGATTGAGTTCCGCGGCGTCAGCTTTCGCTACCCCGACGCGGAGGAATACGTCCTTGAGAACATCAGCTTTACCGCCCATCGCGGCGAGACGGTCGCCTTCATCGGCTCGACAGGCTGCGGCAAGAGTACAGTCATCAACCTCATCCCCCGCTTCTACGACGTGACGGAGGGCAGCGTCCTCGTCGATGGCGTCGATGTACGGGAGTATTCGCAGGCAGCGCTGCGCGATAGGATCGGCTATGTCTCGCAGAGGGCGGTTCTGTTCAGCGGCACGGTGCGTTCAAATGTCGCCTACGGGGATAACGGACACGCGGAGGTGTCGGAGGAGGACGTCGTCAACGCGGTGTATACGGCACAAGCGGCGGATTTCGTCGAGAAGCTCGAAGATGGCTACGACGGGTTCATCGCACAGGGAGGTGCAAACCTATCCGGGGGCCAAAAGCAGCGTCTTTCCATCGCGCGTGCGATTGCAAGGCGCCCGGAAATTTTTATTTTTGACGATTCCTTCTCGGCGCTCGACTATAAAACCGACCGCGTGCTGCGCGAAGCGTTGAAACGGGAATGCCGCGACGCGACAAAGCTGATCGTCGCCCAGCGCATCGGTACCATCCGCGACGCCGATCGCATTGTCGTACTTGACGACGGACATGTCGCGGGGATCGGCACGCATACGGAGCTGATGAAAAACTGTGAGGTCTATCGTGAAATTGCCTATTCGCAGCTGTCAAAGGAGGAACTTGACTGATGGCAAAGGATACCTATAAGCTTGGGGCATACAACAATCGTCCGGGTCACATGGGTCCTCCGCGTCCCGGTATGGGCGGCGGCGAGAAGGCCAAGGACTTTCGCGGCACCTGGGTGAAGCTCATACGATATTGCAAAAAATATTGGGGTGTGATGATCGTGGCGCTCTTTTGCGCCGCGTGCGGTACGATTCTGACGCTGATCGGACCGGATAAACTGTCGGAGCTGACCAATCTTATCAAAGACGGCCTGCTGACCGGCGTCGACATGGGCGCGGTAGCCAAAATCGGATTGACACTCGTCATACTCTATCTCATCAGCGCCGGACTGTCCCTGTTTCAGGGGCTGGTTATGGCGACCATTACGCAGCGCATCTCCCAAAAGCTGCGCGGCGATATCTCGCGTAAGATCAACCGGCTTTCGATGGGGTTCTTCCATAAAACCTCTACCGGTGACGTTCTGTCGCGCGTCACAAACGATGTCGATACCATCGCACAGTCGTTAAACATGAGCGTCGGCACACTGGTATCCTCCGTGACGCTGTTTGTCGGGTCGCTCTTTATGATGCTCAAGACAAACGGGCTGCTGACGCTTACGGCTGTTGCGGCGTCGCTTATCGGGTTCGTGCTGATGATGATCATCATGGGAAGCTCGCAGAAGTATTTTGCCAGTCAGCAGAAGCACCTCGGCGAGATCAATGGGCATATTGAGGAAATTTATGCCGGGCATACTGTCGTCAAGGCCTATAACGGTGAAGCGTCGGCGAAAAAGACTTTTGACGAGATGAACGGCAAGCTTCGGGAAAGCGGCTTCCGCGCCCAGTGCCTGTCGGGGCTGATGATGCCGATTATGAATTTCATCGGCAACTTAGGTTATGTCGCGGTCTGCGTTGTCGGCGCGCTGCTCGCGATCAACGGACGCATCACCTTCGGCGTCATCATCGCATTCATTTTGTATGTGCGTTACTTCACGCAGCCGCTTTCACAGATCGCCCAGGCCATGCAGTCGATGCAGTCGGCGGCCGCGGCGGGGGAGCGGGTGTTCGAATTCCTCGAGGCTGCCGAGATGGCGGACGAAAGCGGCAAGACGAAAAGCCTATCCGCCGTGCGCGGCACGGTCGAATTTTCGCATGTCCGCTTCGGGTATGAAGACTCCGATAGGATCGTGATCCAAGATTTTTCGGCCTTTGCGAAACCCGGTCAGAAGATCGCCATCGTCGGTCCGACAGGTGCCGGTAAGACAACGATGGTCAACCTTCTAATGCGCTTCCACGAGCTGCAAGGCGGCGAAATCCGTATCGACGGTATTCCGACGGCCGATGTGCCGCGTGAAAACGTCCATGCGCAGTTCTGTATGGTCTTGCAGGACACATGGATATTTGAGGGCACGGTGCGTGAAAACCTGATCTACTGTGCGAAAAACGTTACCGAGGAACAGATGCAGGCCGCATGCAAAGCGGTCGGGCTGCACCACTTCATCCGCACACTGCCGCACGGTTACGATACCGTGTTGGACGACAGTGTCAACCTGTCGGCGGGTCAAAAACAGCAGCTCACCATTGCCCGCGCGATGGTCGCCGATCGTCCGATGCTGATTCTCGACGAGGCGACAAGCTCCGTTGATACACGCACGGAGCTGCAAATCCAGAACGCAATGGATGAGCTGATGCGCGGGCGTACTTCGTTTGTCATCGCACACCGCCTTTCGACGATCAAGAACGCCGACCTGATTCTCGTGATGAAGGATGGCGACATCATTGAAAGCGGAGACCACAAAACCTTACTCGAGCGCGGCGGCTTTTATGCGGAGCTGTACAACAGTCAGTTTGATCAGGCGTCCTAAAAACGGCAGCGGCGGGAGCCTTCCAAATAACGGAAGGCTCCCGCCTGTCTTTTGTCTGGCGATACAGGGCGTCGGGTCAGTTATTGTCATAGTCACCGCTTAAAGGTGAGTCTGCGGCCACAGCCGCCGCATCGGTAATCAGCTGTTCCGCCGTCGGCGCCATCGCGGGGTCAGGTTCCATCCCATATATGGATACGCTGTTTTTACCGGAACGCTTGGAGCGATATAAAGCGTTGTCGGCTCTCTTATAGAGAGTCTCGAAGCTTGTGGCTTCGGAGGAGGTCAAGGCGATACCGGCGGAGCAGGTAGCGCGGGAAAACTCGTTGGCAAAAGTGATTGCACCGAGCTGCTGAATCAAATCCCGGCACTTTTTCACAACAAACTGCCCGGAAGGGATATTGGTGAGGAATACGCAGAATTCATCGCCGCCGAGACGGGCAATGATATCCTTCTTACGGAAGTACTGCCGAAGTTTTTCGGCAAATTTCGACAGTACCTCGTCGCCGAAGCTGTGACCATGGTTATCGTTGGCTTGCTTGAAGTTATCGATATCGAGCATAACCAGCGCATGCGTCTGTCCGGTCTGCGCGGACAGAGTCAGAGAGATAATACGCTCGGCGGCCTGACGGTTATAAAGCTGAGTTAAGGGGTCGGACTGTGCCGCCGCCATCGCATTTTCGTATTCCCTGACGATCTCGCGGAGCCTGTACGTCGCCTCTAGCACGTTTTCGACTCTGCGCCTTACGATTTCCGGAACGAACGGCTTGATGATGTAGTCATTGGCGCCCATTGAAAGGGTGTTGATTTGCTGTTCGGGCGCGTCCGCGGAGGTGATCATAATGATCGGGATATCCGCGATTTCCTGATGCGTCTTTTTGTATTCGAGAAAGGCCAGGCCGTCCATCACCGGCATCATAATATCGAGTAAAATCAAATCGACTCGGTTGCCGTTTTCCGCGAGTATCCGAATCGCTTCATCGCCGTTTGCGGCCTCAAGGACGGTATACTGCGCTTTGAAGATGCTGCGTAGTACGGTGCGGTTGATCAGCTGATCGTCTACAACCAAGAGTTTATTCGTAATAGAATAGCCGTTCAGGACAGCGTATTGATACCTTTTCAGCTCCGCTTCGATATTCTTCTGCGCGGTGATATCGAACAGGCTGCAGAACAGGATATGCATATTGCCGATTTGGCTGATGTACTTGAATTTAACATTGATCCAGATTGTTCGGTCACACATCTTTCTGTGGCGGAAATCGCATTCGGTAAAGCCTCGGGAATCGATGCATTTGTTGAATGCGGCCTTTAGGTCGGTTCGGAATTCCAACATGACCCGTTCTATGTCGATGTCATAGATCTCCGTACCGCTGACACTTAACAGTTCGTTAAAGGCGCGGTTGGCACGCAGTATCCGGGGCGTTCCGTTATCCATCTCAAGAATGCACGACGCCTGCACGGAATCGGAAAACAGTATCTCCATCTGCGGGTTCGACGCCCACAGCGCATCCATATCGATCGTCGGCTTTTTTTCGACGGTGACCGGCGCCTTCTCATCCATCAGGCGCTCGTATTCCTCGACCGTCATCGGACGCGCAAAGTAGTAGCCTTGCGCATATTCGCAACCGATACTCCGCAGGAATTCGACCTGTCCGGAATTCTCGGCGCCTTCGGCCACGGTGGGGATGTTCAGCCATTTCGCCATACGGACAATGGACGCGATGATATTATTTCCACGTCCCGCAATTTCCGATTTTTCCAGAAAGTGCATGTCGATTTTTAGGACATCCACCTCGATATCTTTGAGGATACTTAAGGATGAATACCCCGAGCCGAAATCGTCCATATGCACCGGGAAGCCCTTGATTTTCAACTGATGCACCACGACCTTCATCGTATGCGGGTCGTCCATATAGGCGCTCTCCGTCAGCTCCAGCTGCAGCAGACGCGGCGGGACTTCATACCTTTCGGTGAGTTCGCAGATCATATCGACGATCTTCGGGTTATAAAAGTTCACACGCGACATGTTCACGGAGATGGGCATGGGAGACTTGCCCTCATGAATCCACCCGGACAACAGGCGGCAGACCTGTTCCCAAACGAAATAGTCGATCTTCCCGACAAAGCCGTTTTTTTCGAACACAGGAATAAAGCTGCTGGGCGAAATCATACCTTTTTCCGGGTGATTCCAACGCACCAGAGCCTCCGCGCCGCAGGGCTTGTTCGTTATCAGGCTGTACTTCGGCTGCAGGTAAAAACAAAACTGACCGCTTTCCAGTGCGCCCTGCATTTCGCCCGAGATCTCCTGCTCTTGCGCAAGCTTACGGCTCATCTCGGGAGTATACTCCGCTATGTTAGCGATGTAGCTGCCCTTACAGCTCTTAGCGGCGAGCGTCGCGCGGTCGAGCATCAGCTCCACGGGAAGGGTATAGTCGTCGAGGTAATACACACCGAACGTCGGCACGATATTAAAATCGACCCTATAGGCCTGCATAACCCGCGTTGCGCTTTGGAGCATCTGGTTGACCGATTCGTGTGTGGAATAGGTGCAGCAACACGCAAATACATCGGCTTCCATACGTCCATAGGTGCTGACCTTCCGGATGCCCATATACTCCCGAAGCTTTTCTGCGACGAACTTCAGGCATTTATCGCCTTCAGCGATGCCGTAGAAGGAATTGATGAGTTGGAAGCGGTTGACGTCGAAGCGGATAAAGACAAACGGAGTATCCGGGTTTTCATTGAGCATTTTTTTTGTATTGCTGAGAAATTTGGACTTATTATAGATATCCGTCAGGGTATCATACTCGGCAAGGTATTGGAGCCGCTTAAGCGCGGACCTCTGGCTTCTCTCGATGGCATGACGGAGCCTTATTTTAAGGATATCCGGGTTATACGGTGTAGAAACAAAGTCCCATGCACCGAGCTTTAACGCCAGCTTCTCATGCTCAGGGTTATCGTCGCCTGTTGAAATGATCGGCAAATCCTTGTAATCGGCCATGCCGTAAACCGCTTGTAAAAAAGCAAAGCCATCAATCACGGGCATGACTAAACCGAGTATAACCGCCGCAATGGAATGATGATTGCGCGATAGGAGCTTGATACCTTCCTGCCCATTACGTGCTTCCAGAACAGAGTACTCATCGCTCAAAATCTTATGTAATAACTTGCGATTGGCGCAGTCATCTTCCACGATCAGAATTGTGTTTAAGGAAGGCATACGCTCTTTCCCCCTACGCGGCTCTCTCTCTGATTTTTTAAGGTGCTTTCCTTAAAAAGAAGATCATAATTTGCGAATACATACCATTATATTTTATTATACCATGTTTAGACAAAAGAATCAAGTTTTTCCAGTTATTTTTTACGTTCATCCTATTTACTCTAACAAATTATCACAATATAAAACCGCAGGTCAAAGAATACTTTAATTACAATGGCTTTATCATTTTCTGTGTATCTTATAATCCCGTTTCGGTAAGGGGAATAAAGGCCGCTTTCCACAAAAAAGCTTGCATACCGCCTAGGATGTGATATACTACAGGATGTATAGATAGTACGACCGTGTTAGGAGGCTGATTATGGAAGAAGCGACAATCGCCATTCGGCCAATGTCGCTTGACGACTATGCGTCCGTCTACGCGCTGTGGCTGCGTACGCCGGGCATGGGACTCAACGATGTGGACGACTCGCGCGAGGGGATCGCGCGATACTTACGAAGGAACCCCGACACAAGCTTTGTCGCGGTTCTGGGCGAACGGATCGTCGGCGTTATTCTCGCGGGTCACGACGGCAGACGGGGATTCCTCCATCACACCGCTGTCGCCGAGGAGGTACAGCGTCGGGGAATCGGCTCGATGCTGGTCACGGCCGCGATGGACGCGCTGAAACGGGAGGGGATTCATAAGACGGCGCTCGTCGTGTTCGGGCGTAACGAGCGTGGAAATGCGTTTTGGGAGAAATGCGGATTTACGACGCGGGAGGATCTGGTCTACCGTAATCGGGCGTTGACAGCGATTACCCGGATAGACACTTAAAATAAGAGTAAGGAAACATATGTCCATGATCATGCTGACAAACGCACAGGTGCGGCGCTTTCTCCTTCTAAAGCACGGGCTGCTCGGCGACTACCGTTTTATCGGCAAGCAGGGTGCGTACGATTATGTGCGGCAGACGGGGTGCATCCAATTTGACCCGGTGGATGCGTGCGGAAGGAATGCGGAGCTGACGCTCGCATCCCGCGTGGAAGGATTTACGAAGCAGACGCTGGCGGCGCTTTTATACGCGGATCGTGCACTCGTCGATTATCCCGACAAGAACCTCTCCATCTTGCCCGCCGAGGACTGGCCGTATTTCGAGCGTTACCGCCAGGCCGCACGGGACAGCGGACTGCGCTTTGAGGGGCTTACCGACCTGGAAGCCGAGGCCAAGGCGTACATCCGGGAGCATGGCGCGGTCTGCTCGGATGATTTGCCCATTGACGGCAGCATCCGCTGGCATTCTGCCATTCACTGGAGCGGGGAGTGGGGCGGCAATACCAACGCGGCTCGCGCGGTACTTGAGCAGCTCTATTCGACCGGCGAGCTGATTATCCATCACAAAAACGGTACTCGAAAATATTACGATCTTGCCGAGAAATACCTGTCCCCGGCGTTGCTTTCTGCAGCGGACCCGCTGCCGGATACATTCGAGCATCAGATATGGCGTGTTTACCGCCGTATCGGCGCGGTGGGGCTGTTGTGGAACCGGCCGTCCGACGCGTGGCTGAATATCTGGGGCTTGAAAACACCGCAAAGAACGGATGCTTTCACCGCGCTGCTTGCGGAAAAAAAAATCCTCGAAATTCACGTCGAAAGCCTGAAGCATCCACTCTTCTGTCACGCCGACGATCTCCCGCTGATCGAAACCGTCCTGCATACCGACCATTTCAAGCCCCGCTGTGAGCTGATCGCGCCGCTTGACTGTATGCTGTGGGACAGAAAACTGATTCACGCACTGTTCGGCTTTGACTATACCTGGGAAATCTACACCCCGGCTTCAAAGCGCAAATACGGTTTCTATGTGCTGCCGATTCTCTTCGGCGACCGCTTCATCGGACGTGTGGAAGCCATTGCCGATGCGAAATCGGGGGTACTGACTGTACGCAACGTCTGGTACGAGGAAGGCGTGAAGCGGACGAAAAAGCTGCAAGACGCTGTCGAACGCCGCCTACGCCGGCTTGCGCAATTTAACGGATGCGATAGACTGATTGTATCGGCGCCGACTCCGCAATCCTTGTTATCCGCTCACTAAACGTAACGGAATCGCTCCGTTTAACGGAAGTATAAAAGAGAGTTGTCAAAAATGACAACTCTCTTTTATATTATTCACTTATTCCCACTCGATGGTTCCCGGTGGCTTGGACGTGATATCATACACCACGCGGTTGACGCCGGGCACTTCGTTGATGATACGGTTGGAGATCGTCCCGAGTACGTCGTGCGGGATATCGGAGAAGTCCACGGTCATCGCATCCGAAGAGGAAACGGCGCGGACGGCGACGACATTGTCGTACGTACGCGAGTCGCCCATGACGCCGACCGACTTGAGTGGCGTGTAGACGGTGAAATACTGCCAGATCTCACGCGAAAGCCCCGCGCGGGCGATTTCCTCACGCAGGATCGCATCAGTTTCGCGGACGATGCGCAGATTGTCCGCGTCGATCGCGCCGAGGATACGGACGGCCAGACCGGGACCGGGAAACGGCTGCCGCCAGACCATGTCCGACGGAATGCCCAGCGCTTCGCCGAGCGCGCGCACCTCATCCTTGAAGAGATTGCGAAGCGGTTCGATAATACCGCGGAATTTCGTATCCTTGGGAAGCCCGCCGACATTGTGATGGCTTTTGATGACAGCGGATTTGCCCTTGACTCCCTTCACGGAGCTGCCGCCGCTCTCAACGATGTCTGGGTAGATCGTACCCTGAACGAGAAAATCCGCGCCGCCGAGCTTTTGCGCCTCTTCCTCAAATACGCGGATGAACTCCTCGCCGATGATCTTTCGCTTGCGTTCCGGATCCGTCACACCTTGGAGACGCGTCAGGAAACGCTCCGCGGCGTCGACATAGACGATTTCGAGCCCCATCCGGTCGCGATAGGCGGAGAGCACCTCTGCCGCTTCGTTTTTGCGCAGCAGACCGTGATCGACGAAGATGCACGTCAGTTGTTTGCCTATCGCGCGGTTGACCAATGTGGAGGCGACCGACGAATCCACGCCGCCGGAGATGCCGCTGATGACGCGGCCGTCCCCGACCTGCGCCCGGATTTCGCGGATGGACGAATCGATCAGGCTCTCCGCATGCCAGTCGCAGTCGAAACGGCAGACAAGCTTGAAAAAGTTCTCCAGAATAAGCTGCCCATCTACTGTATGCCGTACCTCGGGATGGAATTGCAGGCCGTATATCCTGCGTAGGTCATCCCCATACGCCGCTATGGGACAGTGCTCCGATGAAGCAAGCACAGCAAACCCTTCCGGCAGCTGCTCCACGCGGTCGCGGTGGCTCATCCATACCGTCGGATGCTCGACGCCCGTGAATAAGGGATGGGAATAAAACTGTGCGTCCACCCGCCCGTATTCGCCCGATTCGCCATGAGCGACGTTTCCACCGAGTGTCCGTGCGATCAGCTGCGCGCCGTAGCAGATGCCTAAAATCGGCACCCGCAGGTCATACACACCATGGTCGCAGTCCGGCGCGCCGTCCTCGTACACACTCGACGGCCCGCCGGTGAAAATAATCGCCGACGCGCCCTCCATCGCGGATAACGGCGCCGTACAGGGCAATACCTCGCAGTATACATGCGCTTCCCGCACACGCCGTGCGATCAAAAGCGCATACTGCCCACCGAAATCCAGAACAATAACCTTTTCCATCCTTTGGCATCCCTCAATTCCAGAAAAAACCATTTATTACCACTTTTTATAAGACTATTATATCACAAAACGTTTCCGTTTACAACCGCTGATTTCCGCAAAAGCAAGAAAAACGGTTGACAGAGTTTTAGCAATGGAGTACAATAAAATCGAAAAGAGAGACTAGAGGGAGGGCGCTATGAAACAAGCGATCAACGCGGTTTTATTCGACATGGACGGGGTACTGGTAGATTCGGAAGCGATCATGCTTTTAGGAGCGCAGGAAGCGCTCAGCGAATGGGGGATAAAGGCGATTCCATCGGACTTCGTACCGTTCATCGGCGCGGGGGAGGACAGGTTTGTTGGCGGCGTCGCGGAGCTTCATGGGGTGCCGTATGTCAAGGATATGAAGAAGCGCGCGTACGAGCGATATGCATATCACGCGGCGCATACGGACATCGTCATTCCGGGAGCGGCGGACATGCTGAGAGAACTCATCGCCGGAGGCGTCAAAATCGCGCTGTGTTCGAGCGCTGACTGGGTGAAGGTTGAGATCAACATCCGCGCGCTGGGACTGACGCCGGACGACTTCGGCGCAGTACTCACCGGCGAAAGCGTCGAGCGCAAGAAACCCTTCCCCGACATCTACCTTGCGGGCGCGAAAGCGCTGGATGTAGACCCGTCTGCCTGTGTCGTCGTCGAGGACGCCGTCAACGGCATTCTCGCCGGCCATGCCGCGGGCGCGAAGGTCATCGGCGTAACCACCTCCTTTACCCGTGAGCAGCTCATCGACCGCGCCAACCCGGAATGGATTATCGGCAGCATTGCCGACGTAGCGGAGATCGTGCTGTGAAGCACTTGACGCGCGACCTAAGGAGGGGAATTTATGGCATATATCATGGGGATAGACCTTGGCACATCCGGCTTAAAAACCGTATTGTTTGACGAAAAAGGCGCCGAGGTCGCTTCGGCGACGGGGGAATATCCGCTGTACACCCCGGCGGGCGGTATGGCGGAGCAGGATGCCCTGGATTGGTGGAACGCGGCTCGCGATACCATCCGGGCGGTGCTGTCGAAGTCCCAAATCGCGCCGTCGTCCGTCGCGGGCGTCGGCCTTTCCGGGCAGATGCACGGCGTCGTGCCGCTCGGAGCGGATGACCGGCCGCTGCGTCGGGCGATCATCTGGTGCGATCAGCGCAGCGGCGCACAGTGCGAGGAAATGACGCGTATCCTCGGGCGTGAAAAGCTGATCGCAATCACGGCAAACCCCGCGATCACCGGTTTTTCTGCGTCGAAAGTCCTCTGGATCCGCGAAAACGAGCCTGAAACCTATGAAAAAATCCGCCGCATCCTCCTGCCGAAGGATTACATCCGCTTTTGTCTTACCGGTGAGTTCGCAACCGAGGTGTCCGACGCGTCCGGCACACAACTTCTCGACGTCCCCCATCGATGCTGGAGCGATACGGTACTGTCCGCGCTCGGGCTGCCGCGCGAATGGTTCCCGGATGTGTATGAATCGACCGTGATCAGCGGACGCGTCAGCGAAAGCGCGGCGGCTTTAACGGGGCTTGCCGCCGGCACCCCGGTCGTCGGGGGAGGGGGAGACCAGGCTGCCGGCGCGGTCGGTCTTGGCATCGTCCGGTCCGGCGTCGTATCTTCGACGATCGGTTCCTCAGGCGTCGTCTTCGCACACACTGACGCGCCGCTTATCGACGCGCAGGGTCGTGTCCATACCTTCTGCCATGCCGTCCCCGGCGCGTGGCACGTCATGGGTGTGACCCAGGCGGCGGGCCTGTCCCTGCGCTGGTTCCGCGACACCTTCTGCCGTTCGGAGCAGGACGTCGCGGCACGGCTGGGCGTGGATCCGTATACCCTGATGGAGCAGGAAGCCGCGCGTATCGAGCCCGGCTGCGGAGGATTGTACTATCTGCCTTATATGAACGGCGAGCGCACCCCGCATCTTGACCCCGATGCGCGCGCGGTCTTTTTTGGCATGAACGCGACGCATGGCCGCGTCCATTTCCTCCGCGCCGTTATGGAAGGCGTCGGCTACAGCCTGCGCGACAGTTATGAGATCCTGCGCGGTCTGGGCATCGATGTGGCGCATGTCCGCGTCGCCGGCGGCGGCGCGCGCAGCTTCCTCTGGCGGCAGATGCAGGCGGATATGTTCCATGTCCCCGTCGTCCAGATGGGCGTCGCGGAAGCACCCGCGCTCGGCGCGGCGATCCTTGCCGCTGTCGGCGCCGGATTGTATGCTTCCGTGCCGGAAGCCTGCGATCAGATCCTTGAGGTACGCGGCGTACAGCATCCCGACGCTGCCTCGAGCGCCGTCTATAACCGGCATTATCCGCTCTATCGCGCGCTTTATACCGCTCTGCGTGAATCGTACGCGGAGCTGAGCCGTATCTCCTAAGTGCCGTTGCTTTTCTAGTCTCAAAAGGAGGTCTTCGCAAGTTACACGGAGACCTCCTTTTTGCATCCGACATAATCTTCTTCTGAAAGTCGAGCAAACCGCGCCATTTTCTGATATGCTGTCTGCGAAAGGAGGGCGGAATGATGGATTTACTTACGCAGCTCAACCGTGCCATGGAATACATTGAAGCAACGATCTCCGACGAAGAAGCGCTGTCGTCGGTAGCCGATGTGACATGCTATTCCCCGTATCATTTTCAGCGAATTTTTAATTATATCACCGGGATGCCGCTGTCCGAATACATCCGACGGCGCAAAATGTCTCTCGCGGCGATGGAACTACAAGGCGGAAGCGACAAAATCATCGACGTAGCCGTCAAATACGGCTACGACAGCGCGGACAGTTTTACCAGAGCGTTTGTCAAACAGCACGGAATCACGCCGACAGCGGCACGGAAAAGCGGTACAAGTTTCGAAATATATCCGCCTTTAACCTTTCAAATACAGATTAAAGGGGTACAGAAAATGAATTGGCGAATCGAAGAAAAGGAAGCGTTTGATGTCTTTGGTATTGAGGGCATGTTCGAAAACGACGGTGAAACCAACCTGATTCCCGGCTTTTGGGACAAATGCTGTGCGGACGGCAGCCAGCAAAGACTCGCGGCCGCCGCCGGCAATCACAGGGACGTCGCCATCGCCATCTGCGGCGCGTGCGAGAAGGGCACAAACATTTTCCGTATATGATCGCGCGATACAGGAACGAAAACAGTAAAACGGACGGCTTCAAGGTTGTAACGCTTCCAAAGCAGACATGGGCGGTCTTCCGCGCCGACGTGAAGGATTACGGTGAGAAGATTCCGGAGCTGTTCGGACGAATCTACAGCGAATGGATCAGCACCTCGGGATATGACAAGGTCGAGGGCTGGGATATTGAGGTATACGACGAATATCCGGACGGGCGCAAATTCGAGGAAGTTTGGGTACAGGTAAAGAAGAAATAATCCGGTGAATGCATTTGCCGCGGCTTATATGAAAGGAATAACATCCTCTCGCGACAGCCGCGGCGAACTGAATTCCAACAGAACGGTTACGCTTGTCTATAAAATCTATCCATAATTTTCAATATTTTTTACGTGGATGGCTCTAACCCTATTGACTTTGACGTTAGGTCAAGTGTTATAATAGACGCTGTAGACAATCGCAGGACAGCCTGTTGAAGGAGTATTGTGAATGGAATTGGTCAAGATCACCGATTTGACAAACCGATTTGATATCTCGTCCCGAAGCTTGCGTTACTACGAGCAAATAGGCTTGATTCGGAGCGTCAGACCGGATTTGGAGAAGTATCGGTATTACGACGAGGACAGCGTGGAACGGTTGAAGCAAATCCTGATCCTTCGCAAAATGCAAATCCCCATCAAGGACATTCTCCGTATTTATAAAAACTTGGACATGCAAACCGTCGTGGAAACCTTTGCGAATCGGATTGCCGAGCTTGATAACGAAATTATCGCTCTATCCGAGCTGAAGCAGGTCGTCAACAGCTTTTTGCAGACCATGCTTGCAAACGGCGTCACGCAGATCTCCGCGCTGCCGTTGCTTTATGAAAAAATGGAAAAGGAGCTGCATGTCATCGAGAAAGACAGGATGATGAGCTATCGGGAGCTGTCCGCCCTTTCCGACCGTATCAGCCCGCCCCCCGATATCAGCATCCTTTCACTGCCCTCCATGCGCGTGCTACTGTCGGTCACCCGCGGCTCCGAGACATCCGATGTCGACGGCTTCTGGAATTATCTAAATGAAAATGCGGAGATCTGCGGCAGCCCCGGTCAGCATACGCTGTTCGAATACAGGGACGCTTCCGGACAGACGGTCATGCTGCAAAAGGTGGATGACAGCTTCGTCAATGACAGCCCATATCTCGACGACGCCTTTCCCGGGGGACTGTTCGCGACAGTAAGCGCATATGCCGACGAAGACATCGGCGGTATTTTCCGTAAGATGCTCGAGAGCTTCGATGACAACGACACCTATCAGGCAGACTACCGGCATGACGGCAGGCTGCGGCATGAGCCGCTGGTGGAAATCATCCTTTCTCCGGACAGCCGGCGGGAAAAGCTAGAGCTGTTCTTGCCGGTTAAGCGGAAATTGCCAAATGCCGCGCTTTACCCGTCCGGTAGGCGCGAGCTCGACATCTCCGCGAGGGAAATCGAGGAAGCGAATCCGGTTTTATGGACCAAAGACGTCCCGATGGACAAACTGATTCCGATCATGGAACCTTACTACCGCGTCAATGAAAACGGAGAAGCGGAATACGCCGCGTACATATCGAAGCGCGTTCTGTCGACGGGCGTCGAAGTTCGGCTTCCTTACCGCGTCGATCTCGAGTTCCGCGTCGACGAAAACAGCGGACGCTGGGGCTACGGTTCCGACGAGGGCAGCATCCGGATTTATCACGGCAACGAGATGGCCGCGGTCAATATGGAAAACAACGCCGACCCCCGGCTTTCCAAGGAAGCGCTCTGCTTTCACCAGCCGATTTTCGGCAACTTCTTTCTCTTTCCCGGACTTGGCGCCATCCGAGCGGGCGAATACAACCACCTTGAGTGGATTGTCGGGGAAAAGCATCTCGCAGTCATTTTAAACGGTGAGGTGCGTTATTGCGGCGTGGAATTCCCATATATGTCTCAGGATTTACGCGCTCAGCCGCCCAAGACGATTATTATAGGCTCCGACGGACAGGGAAAACGGTATTTCCGCTCTCTGCATGTCTCGCAGCTCCGGCGTGCCCCGAAACTGCGTTTAAATCAGGAAACCGCGTCCCTGGTGGTTCGACAGAGCAACAACCTCATCCCGAATATCCATCCCCTCATCACCAAGCATTTCGGTGAAAACTACTGGTTTAACGGCTGCGCAAAATATGTCATGGAAGCGCTCGGCGAGACGGACTACGACTACAGCTTCTTCGCGGGACTGACAGGCGATAACTTTGCGCAGATTTATGCCTATGGCGAATTCCTCGGCGACAGCGCGACGGAATACCGGATGCATGAGACAGGGTTCCTCGAAAGCATATTTGAAAAGTGCGGATATGCCAGTACCTTCATTTCAGACGGAGAGTTAAAGCGTCACCGGGCAAGCGTTTTGGATGCGCTGATCGACTCGATCAACCGCGGCGTACCCGTCATCCGCTACGGGATGGGCTTTGGTGTTATCGTCGGTTACGAGGATTACGGCGAGGCACTGCTATATTTGACCGAGGACAACCCCGAGCCGTCGCGTGTCACACCGGAACAGATGCTTCACCCCGATGCCGTTACGGACCCGGCGAAGCGGGATGAAATCTGCGGCTGGTTGATCGTCGGCGAAAAGAAACGCCCGGTCGAACTCGCGGACTTATACCGCGACGCGATTATAGACCTGCCCCGCCTGCTTGCCGTGAAAAACGAGCGATACTGCTTCGGCGCGGCGGCGTTTTACGCGTGGGCGGACGATATCGAAGGCGGCCGGTTTGATCGCCTGACGCCGGAGGACTTTGATGTCTGGGTGATGTACACCGTCTACATCTGCAATCTTGCGACGAACGGGAGCTGCTGCCACGAATTTCTGGACAAGGCGCGCGCATTGAATCAAAATCTGACGTGTACGGACGAACTGCACTGCCAATATGACCGGATGCGGCGGATGTGGAACGGAGACGGCGGGCAGGACCTCGAAGCGCTGGGGGGCGGATTTAACGTTACGCTGGAAGCGCTGCAAAACCCGGATAAACGTGTAAAAATCGCGGCAAAGCTGCGCGAATACGCGGCATGTACCGAAGCGGCTGTGGAAGCCGTACGGAAAAATGCCAGCGATTATCGATAAAAAAGGCTATATCTTTCCCAAAAACAGAGCGCCATATTTTTTACATAAACCCAAGACAAACTTATATTGAAGGAGTGCATGGTCATGGCAGAACCCAAAAAAGTACGCGTGTGTAAAAAATGTTCCGGTTTCGACGTTGCTGAGCTGAAGGGCAAGGTGAAAACGAAGGACTATTCCACCGGCTGCATCGGGAAATGCGCCAACAAGTGCCCAGAGCTGGCGGGAAAATGCTTCGGCTATCTGAACGGCGAATTTACGGTGTGCGATACGAAGGAGGCGTTTTTTGATAAGCTTGCCGATGCGGTGAAGGCGGGAGAATGAAAATAAAACGCGCATACGATCCAAAAGCCTTTGCCAAAAGCACCGCGAAGGTGCGCCATCTTGCTGAGGCTCTGAAACGTTTCGGCGTGGAGGAGACTGTCGCCGCGCAGATTCTCGAGGGAGGCGAACAGATTACAAAACCGAAGGATCTGCGCACGACCGAGTGGTTCCACGACGCTATGCGGCGGCTTGACGCGCTTTTGCCGGTTGAACTGGTTAATGAAATCCGCGAGTCCTGCGCGTGCTGTACCGGCGGTGAGCGGCGCAGGCTCGCACAGAAAATCTATCGGAATAACGAGACGGTCGACGCGCGTCTGAAGGCGCTCGACGCAGCAAAGTTGATCGTCGGCCACAGCGCCCGATGGGAGGACGGACGGATCGTTGTACGTTTCGCGGAAAACGCGGAGAAAGCGTACTGCCCTTGCCTGGTTGTGACGGAGGAACCGATGCCGGTGTCGTACTGTCGCTGCTGTGGCGGACATATCAAGGGACATCTGGAAACGGCGCTCGGCGTAAAAACCGCGCTGCGTATCCGCTCCTCACAGCTATCCTCCGCGGGAAAAGAACCGTGCGTCATGGAATTCACCGTTTTGCAGGACGCACCGCAAACAGCCGACCCCGACCGCGACGACGGGCGAGGCGTCTGCATGGAAAGTTCTGGGCGGTCGAGATAAAAGCACTTGCGAAGGTCGTCTGCTTCATTTATTTCAACGGCGTAAACGAGAAAAACGAGATGGACATCGGCCACGTCATGAACTCCGCTTATTGCGGCCGTGATTACGAGTACGAAGCGCACAGCATTCTATATGATTACTGCTTTGCAAGCTACCCCGTCGGCGCCGTGATCGCCGTTTGGGCGCTGCGTGACGAAAAAAAGCTCGCGCCACTTTATAAGCTCGGCATGGAAGTGAACGCCACATGGATTGACAACGCCGTCCGGGGAAACCCGGACGGCACCAGGGATCGCTTTGAATTTTGCGCCCTGCGTGTGACGAAAGCCGTATGGGAAGCGCGTCGGATGAAAAAGGAGTAAAAAAGTATGGCGAAAATCATACCGGGTGCCGTGCAGTATCCGTTCGACGCGCAGAGCGACCCGTTTTTCTGCGCGGTTTCGACCGCGCTGCTTCCCGCGCTCGGGATAACCGAGGATACCCCGTACTGGTGCGCTCCAAACGGGAAATACTGCGATCACTGCGGCGGCTGCGCAAAGACAACACTGCAAAAGCATCATCTGATGCTGTACCATACGCTGCTTGCCGCGACAGGAGTCGCATTCTGCTTCGATTATCCGGAGGATGACGAGGTGGAGCATCATTCGATGCCCGGTGTGGAAATCGGCTGGCGCTGGCCGGACGCGTTCGTCGATTCCATCATGGCGCTTGCGGGACTGCGCTGGAAGCGCATCCGAAAGGGCGCGCCGCAGGATGAAATATACGCAGCTGTCCGGGAATCAATCGACGCGGGTTTCCCTGTTTGCGCACGCCTCGGCGGCAGTTCCCCCTTTGGGCCGGACACCGCTTGGCAGGCTATAACAGGATACGAAGACAGCGCGTTTATCGGGCTGGATTCTGCGAGTCACACGCTGTCCGATAAGGCGGACTACCGGGAGGATCTGTTCGTGTTGGAGGATTGGTGTGACTGCTTTGTCGACGCCATAATCGTAACGGGGCGCCGTGAAAGAACAGTCACGCTGGATGACGTGCTTCGCCGAATCGTCGAAACGCTCTCCCACCCGTCGCACGGACGGCTGGAGGTGCAGATTAACGCTGTCATTGACACAGCGTCACCCGACAATGCGTTTGAAAGGGCGGCAATGCTCGGCGGTATCACGGGAATGCCGATTGAAGCGAGGTGGCATGCGGCGGAAGCTTTTTGCGCCCACGATACGCTGCTGACCTCGCTGACCGATGACGACACGCTGAAAGGAAGCCTCGGCGGTCTGCTTTTTGACCGCTATCTCCGCGATCACAACAACGAGACCCACGGTGTCTGCTGGAAGATATGGGGCCAGCTTGGCATCGGTCCGTCAACAGGTTATGGCCCCGTTCCCGATTCGGGCGCAAGACTGCTGGAACACAAAGAGGAATTGAAGCGACTGTTTCAGATTGTATTTGACAACGATCGCGCGGTACTGGAAGGCATATGCGCGTTGGGGGAAATAGGGTTATAATCCTGTCGGAGCGGCAAGGTATAAAACATGGGGTAAAAATATGACCGCATATGAATGGATGATTCAAACTAACCACCGACTGATCGAGGGTGACACACTAAACGACGCGCATAAGCGAAACATCGTCCTTCAGCTTATGTCGTCAAGAAGCACCCTCGAGCAGGCGGAGAGGTTTTACATCGGCGTGAAGTTCCCGGGCAATACCGATGCGGCCGGTCGGCAGATGTATCCGGCGTTTTTCATTCCGCCATACAATGACGGCAAAAAATATAAAACTATATTAAATCAGACACCGAAAACGCATATTCTTTCCGCCAATATGTACGAACTGGAGATCCTGCGGTTATTATATCTGTTTGCACAGGACGATCCGGAAGTGCAGCGGATGGTCGGAAAAACGCTCGCTAGGCTGAAAACCACCTGCTATAGCAGCGAAGACGATGGGGTAGGGGAATGCTTTGACACCGCCCTGGTCGTGCTGAGATTTCTTGCGGCATCCGCTCCGGGGGAGACCGTCTGGATGCAAGACCGTATGGATAATTATAGACGCCATATAGATGATAAAAAGCGTCCGTGGTATATAAAATGGTATTACTGGCTATGCCTGACCGAGATGCCCTTCGACATAGCAAAACCGGAAATCGATCTATACAAAGCCGAAATGCTCCATTGGCTGACAAGCAAAAGCTGCGTCATGAACAGCGAGCAAGACAAGATCCTCCATCCAATGCTGCTGTGCATCATACGAAACGCGCTGGCTCGATACCCCGAATACGCATACATCAAGGACCGTCAGCCGTATGTGAGCGGCAAGGACGGGAGATTATATTTTGATATGGGACTTTATCATGGAAAGATATAACGAAGTAATCAGCTGGCTTCTTGAAGACGACAATCCCGCGGTTCGGTATCTAGTGATGACTGAAGTGTTGAATCAATCTGCCGATATAGCCGCATCAAAGGGTTGGATAATGAGCAAGCTTCCCGAGAATTGGCATGAGACAAACGGACTCTGGTATACTTATTATATAACCGCGCTTGCGGAATGCGGGCTATCTTATGAAGATATTCCGCCGGATTGCTTGAAAAAAGCGATTGATGGGCTCTATACTGTTTTTGACTGCAATTGCGGAGATTTTATGCTGCTGCGAGCGTTGGTAAAGCTCGGGGTTTGCGATGACGAAACCGTGAAAGCCAGCATTGCCAAAGCAGCCGGATACGCCTTGCCGGATGGCGGATTTCTATGCCGGCACAGGGTCGAGAAGTTAAAGTATACCCCTAAAAGCTGTTATAAAGCGAATTTGCACGCACTGCTTCTTGCCGCTGAATGCAGGAAGCGAAACATCGAATGTCCGTATACGGATACACTCATACAATATTTTAAGAATCACAATGTATTTTACCGGACAGACAATAGGGAGGTTCTTGTCCTGAATGCCCGACCAGGCTGGCGAACGATAGATACCTTTTATCCGTTTGAGGTCATGCGGGTAGGTCTGCAAAATGTAGTCGAAGCGTTTTCCGCACTCGGTTTTGGCAATGAGCCATGGCTTGCCGAGGCTTGGGACATATTAAGTGGTTACAAGGACGATTGTGCAAGAGTCGTGTTGAAAGGAACCTTGACAAAATCCTATTTACCAAAGGAGCGGGTTGGGAAACCAAGCAAATGGGTTACTTTTTATACCTTACTTGCGGAAAAGGAGCGAAATCAATGCCGCAGATGACAAATGTACAGGGAATCCGGATATGTAACGGGATCGAAGAAATGTTCGGCCAAACGGATGCGCTGGAATTCGCCGAAGCGCTGCCGCTGTCAAAATCCGCAGATTACCTGCGAAAATACAAGTGGGCGAAGGAAGTTTGCGCTTATCTGGAAGCGAAGTATACGCCCGAGCAGATAAAAATACTCCGTATGTCCTGTTCCTGTCACGTCGGTGACAAAGAAAAGACGAATACGAAGCGTATCTATGACGAAGCCGGAAGCCTTGATGAATTCTGCGAGAAATACAACGACGTGTATTCGACACTGCATCCTGTATGGTATGAAGGCGAGGCCCTGTTTTTTTCGTATCCGACTTGTTACTGTTCCTGTGTCAAACGTGTAAGCGGGCCGGTTTCGCCGACATGGTGTCTTTGCACGCTCGGTTACGCAAAGGAGCTATTTGATTATGTTCTCGGCTGCGATACGGAAGTCGAGCTGATCGAGAGCGTGAAAGCCGGCGGCAGCCGGTGCGTGATAAAAATTATGAAAATTCAGAATAACGCCTGATTGTTTCGTATTCATGCCAAGGCTTTATTTTACCAAAGAAGCGCCGCCCGAATATCAAGTCGGGCGGCGCTTTTTTATTAACTCGTTTGGATGCCTGTTACTTTTGATCTGTTTTACTCCATAAAGTCCAGATCATTCGTCGGCGGCAGGCAGCTTTTCCCGCGGCATACATAGAAAGTGGTCCTTTGATTCTTTTGCGGATAATCGTCAGTGGGCGTCCTCAGAACCCGTACAATACTGTCTAGGCTTGTTAAAAAAGGCAAATCCAGGATGTCTTCCGGCTCCTTCAAGACCGCCGTAATCATATGCGGGGGATCAAAGTAATCGGAAAGCGCCGTCAAAAACATGGCATGCCCCGCGGGATACTTTTCGGCTTCACTGTACATGAAATCAAGTTGTTTTCGCAGGATCATTTCCGTTTCCTTACTTTGGGTCAACGCATACAAGCGTACAAGGACACAGGCCATGACGGAGTTTCCGCTGGGCATAGCACCGTCATAGCTCTCCTTTGGGTGAAAGATCAGGGTTTCATTCTCCCTGCCGTAGAGATAAAAGCCGCCGTGTTCGCCGTCGAAAAAGTCCGACACGGCTTTCTTTGCAAACGAATCCGCACGGTAAAGATAAGTGCTGTCAAGGGTCGCGCCATATAATGAAAGCAAGGCAAACGAAAAGTTCGCGTAGTCGTCAAGAAAACCTTTCCCCCCACGCTTACCATCCCGGAAGCTGACGTACAGCGCGCCGTGATCACACAGTTCTCTCTCGATAAAGCTCTGCGCTTTTTTCGCCGCGTTTAGATACTCCCGATTACGGCTGATTCTATATAGGGAGCAAAGCGCCGCAATCATCAGCGAATTCCATGAGGTCAGGATTTTGTCGTCGGTATGCAGACGGTTTCGCTGATGGCGATAGGTGCGGAGCTTTGGCAAAAGGGCGTCAAAGGAATCGGTGAAGGAACCGGTATGCAGGAGATTGGGGATACTTTTCCCTTCAAAGTTGCCGTCCTTTGTGATGCCGTAATACCGGTTAAATGCCGTACCATCCTTTTCACCCAGAAGCCGAATGATTTCCTCCGGCTCAAACAGATAGAATTTGCCTTCCTCTCCGTCGCTGTCCGCATCCTGCGCACTAAAAAAAGCGCCGTCTTTCGAAGTCATTTCACTTAGAATAAAATAAGTGGTTTTCTTGGCGGTTTCTTTGTAAAAAGGCTTTTTCGTGATTTCGTACGCCTTACAGTAGGCGAGTATCAGTAAGGCATTGTCATACAGCATTTTTTCAAAGTGTGGGACCAAAAAATACCTGTCGGTAGAATAACGGCAAAAACCGTAGCCGATATGATCAAACATGCCGCCGGAATACATCTGCAAGAGCGTCATTTCCGCCATTTTTAGCGCTTCGCTATCCCCGTGCTTTTGAAATTGCGTCATTAAAAATATGAGGTTGTGGGGGGAGGGGAATTTCGGCGCGTCACCAAAACCGCCGAACTGATTGTCATAGCTGCTCTTATACTGACGAACCGCATCATCCAGTATTCGGTCATCCGCCTGCGACGGCTGCACCCGTTTTTGTTTCAAGGCGGCGGTGATATCCTCCGCCGAGCGGGTGAGCGATTCACGATCGTCCCGCCATCTCTCATGAACGGTCAAAAGCAGCTCCTTCAGCCCGATGGAACCGTGACGGGAAGTTTTGGGGAAATAGGTCCCGGCAAAAAACGGTTTTTGATCGGCAGTCATAAAAATACTGGTCGGCCATCCGCCGCTGCCGGTGAACGCCTGACAAACCGCCATATAAATGCTGTCAATATCCGGCCGCTCTTCCTTATCCACCTTTATGGAAACGAAATATCGATTTAAAATATCCGCGATTTCTCGATCCTCAAAGCTTTCATGCGCCATGACATGGCACCAATGGCAGGTAGAGTAGCCGATGCTCAGGAAAATAGGTTTATCTTCTTTTTTTGCCAGATCGAATGCTTCGCTGCTCCAGGGATACCAGTCCACCGGGTTTTCCGCATGCTGCAAAAGATATGGGCTTGTCTGACTCTTTAAATGATTACTCAAGTAACGTTGCCTCCATTCTTTCGTTTCAGATCCCCGGTTGCCGGATTATCAATCAGCTTACCGTCTTCTGTGAAGCGTGAGCCGTGGCAGGGGCAATCCCAAGTATGCTCCTGCGCATTCCATTTCAGCGCGCAGCCCAAGTGTGGACAACGCTTTGCCGTTGGCGTAAGCAAGTTTACTACCGCTTCAACGGCGTTGACCGCAAGCTGCGGACGGAGAATGGTTCTGGACGGAGAGAAGATCGGTGCGTAGGGATTCTCCTTGTCCCGAACCATATCCGAAAGAAGCATCGCCGAAACCATAGAGGAGGTCATGCCCCATTTATTAAAGCCGGTGGCAACATATAACCCCGTGGTTCCCGCCGAATATCGGCCGATGTAGGGGACACTGTCGAGCGTCATACAGTCCTGCGTAGCCCAACGGTATTTTTCCCGTGCGTCTGGATAATGCCTTTTCGCATACTCCTCAAGCTCCCGCCATGCCCCACCGTTCTTCCCTGTGCGGTGATCCCCGCCGCCGATCAGCAGCAAATCCTTGTAGTTGCGAAAGGACATTCCCTTTTGCGCTTCGTCCACATACATGCCGTGAATATCCGGTGCGTTTTCCAACGTGATTACATAAGAGCGATGCTGATACATCTTCAAAAAATAACTGCCATGCTTGTTGAGAAACGGAAAGTGCGTTGTGACTATGATCGTATTTGCCGTGATCTGTCCGTGATCTGTCACCGCCGTTGTATTTACAAGCTCACGGACTGTGGTATGCTCAAAAATATGCAGATCTTTGGCGATAACCGACGCAAATTTCAACGGGTTAAACTGCGCCTGGCCATAAAACTTTACCGCTCCGGCAATAGAAAACGGCAGCGGCAGACTGTCCGTAAATTCCGCTGAATATCCGATTTTAACGAGGGCCGCAAGCTCTTTTTCGATCTTCCGGCGATCGTCAAGGGAATAAACAAACGCATCCTTTTCCTCAAAATCGCAGTCAATGTCTTTACAAAGCGCCCGATACTGATCCAGTGCCGCTTCATTTGCGAGAAGGTACATCCGCGCTTTTTCCGTGCCGAACCGACGGATCAGCGAGTCGTAAATCAGGCCGTGCTGAGAGGTGATTTTTGCGGTTGTATTTTTTGTGATACCGCCGCAAATCCTGTCCGCGTCAACCAGGACGTAGTTCACGCCCGACTGCTCAAGCATATAAGCACACAGAATGCCTGCCATTCCGCCGCCGATAATCAACACATCGGTTTTGATTTTCTTGTTCAAGCTTTCATAACACGGAAGCTTTGAAGTATCCGACCATAGGGAAAGCATCATATCACCGCCAATATCATTCTCTGTGAATCCAATTGTGTGAATCCGCATACTACTATTATTTGCGGCCGCTGTTAAAGCTATTCAAGCACAAGAAAGCGATTGATGGCTAAGCGAAAAAAACCACGAAGCATCTAATCGCGATCTCCGGTTTTTAAGGTAGATGATCTGCAACTATCCTCAGCTTTTCGTTTAGGGCATCCTTCATTTATTCAGCAAGTTCAAGATTATTTTCTGCTCACGTTGTGTTGACAAATCTGAATAAATGTGATATAATGAAAAAGTACTTTTTTGGAGTCTGGTTATGCAGATATAAAGAGGTATCGAAACGGTCATAACGGGGCTGACTCGAAATCATGTGATTATGAATAGAGAGCCGCTGATTATGCAATAAATTAATATGGAAGCGTATCGAAGTGGTCATAACGGCCCTGACTCGAAATCAGGTAGCCCGCAAGGGCTCGTGGGTTCGAATCCCACCGCTTCCGCCACAAGTCCCTGAAAGCTCTGGGTTTTCAGGGACTTTTTCATGCCCGCATTCCGCTCACGCCCCAATTACCCGACAATCTTCAACGAAACATACTTAAAAAGTGCCTCCGGATAATAATGAAATCCTCGAAACGACGTAAGTATAATAATGTAGTTGACATGTTTTACACATACGGATAGAGTCTCTAAAACAAATTATCGCATATTCCTTTGCACGGAAAATCAGCAAAACACATACCCGACATCAATCTGATGCTATCGTTCCTCGTTAAGATGGTAGTATTAATTTCAAGGATATAAACTGCGTGTACAGAAAACCCTGTAAATGTAGACTCATAAAAGTGCGACTCTACTAACGCTTTGTTTGTAGGGTTACTTGAGTTTTCGAGGAGATTATAGTAAAAACGGAGGTGACCGACATGCTCCGCATCGCCGTCTGCGACGATATGTCGGACGAACTGCAAAGTCTTGTCTCGCTGACAAATCAATACATATCCGACAACAGTCTTGACGCTGAAGTGACGAAATATTCCCACCCGGACGTGCTGTTGACCGCCATTGGAACAAAACTTTCATCTTTACATACTGGACATCGTCATGCCTATGGTGAACGGATTGGAGCTTGGTAAAGAAATACGCCGCTTTGACCGTGAAGCGCAGATCATCTACGCCACTACAGAACCGCAATTTGCCTTGCGGGCATACGTTGCAAGCCCTATCAATTATCTCATTAAACCAATCGAAAAGCAACAGCTATTTGATACGCTGACCCTCGCCATCTCCAAAGCAGACCTTGCTGAAGAGCAAACGTTAACCGTAAAAACCGCTGATAGTTTGCGAGTAATTAAGCTGTCGGACATCGCTTGCTGTGAATACCGCAGCCATGCTGTCAATTTCAACTTGACAAACGGCGAGGAAGTGCTCAGCCGCACCATTCGGGTGAATTACTCGGAATATATTTCCCCTATCTTGAAGGACAGGCGTTTTCTGCAATGCCACATCTCGTATGTGGTCAATATGCGGTGGGTGGAGCGCTTCGCCAAGGACAGTTTCACGCTATGCGGCGGTATACTCGTTCCCATTGCGGCAAAGCAATATCCTGCGGTGCGAGACGCCTATATGGACTACCTGATGGCAAAGGATGGGCAGCAATGATTGAACTTCTTCCAGACTTATTGCGGGCGGCGATCTCTACCACCGCTAATGTCCTTCTGATGATGACGCTTTTGCAGCCTAAATACTCCAAAAAGATAACGCGGCTGACCATGTTTGGTATACTGGCTGCCGATTTAGGCACGGCGATTTTTTGCTATCTCAGTGGAAATTTAACCTTGCTTTCTAAACTTGACATTGTTCTGTTCGCGGTGCTGTGTTTCGCTGTGCGGCCGCTGTTCAAAGATTCTTTTATGCAGTGGCTGTTTTCCTATCTTACCGTACAGAACATCAGCGACACCGTCATAATCCTCAGCTTTATCGGCTCAAGGTACAATTGAAATTAAAGAATGTAAATTTAAAATAAGCGGCAAGTTGAAGTATTCGCAGAAATATCACTGCATTTTCGCCTGAAGGAGCGTGATGAAATGGAAAAGCGCAGGCGTGAGGATGCGCCGCTGAAAGCCCCCAATGCAGAGGGTAATGTTTGGCCCCTGCAATACTGCCCGGTCTTTGAAGCAAGAGAGGGCGCACCGAATGGACTCAAGCAGTGTTGGTACTGCCGCTGCGCTGATTTTCATCTGGATAAGCCTCGCGCACTGGATGTAGGCATATGCTATTGGCCTAAAAGGATTCAGGGTTAGAGAGCGTGTAAATCCGGTCACTCTCGCACCACAGTCAAAAGGGGAGATCGTTGGATTAAAGTATAATTCTAGCGGTTGATGGAACACTATTGTTGAGGTGATGGCTATGGCAAAAGCCGGTATGCGCAGACCCGATCCTAAGGAGCCGCACGGGACGGAGAGCAACCACAAACTTCATATTCCGAAAAACGAGTTGCCTCCTGTACCGGAGATTCAAGGCAAGGCGAAAAGCGGCAAAGAGAGCGCAAATCCCGTTCAGAAATAAGTGAAGAAACACCTGTTCATCTCTGAACAGGTGTTTCTTCATACCTGTGGAGGAGCGTGTATGATACGCGCGGGTTGAAGTTATGCTGATTATTTATTTATAATATACAAACCGACAAGGCAAATCAGAATACCGATTATTTTATTCAAGGTAATGGCTTCGTTATAAAGCAAATAACCAACGAATATTAATGCAACCGCAAGGAATGAGCTCTGCATAATGGAAGCTTCACTGACTGCCCATCCTGCTTTGTATGCATAGATGAATCCGACTTCTAGACCTACAACAACAACGCCTAAGGCAAACGGTGCCCAGTTCGTATGTGCGTATTCTTTGAGTAGATTAGCATCCTTGTTGAGCGTATAATACAAAATAACACATATAATTGTTCCAACGAAATAAGTTATCGTCAAAGAGGCCAACGGATTCATGTCATTCGGAACAGACTTTGCGCTGATCTGGTAAATGATATTCGATGCAACAACAAGAGCAATCGGCCAAATATAAAACAACATAATACCTCCAAAAACTACCGGGAATCAAGCTAATAGCCTGATTCCCGGTAGGTGCTCACCCATTTTGATGGTGATATTTTACCACAAAACGGCTCAGATGTCAATAAGGAGAGCGATGATATTTAAAGCCCGCTTTATATTCTTGCGAGCGCATCTTGGCGAAAGTAATCGCATGTCTGCCGTTGTTTGTTTATAAATACAGCAATGACGGTCATTCTAATATGCGATTTTATAAAAACGCTGCTGCAAATATATTGACCGGATCGGTATAACGTGCTATACTGTTTATAAATTGAATTGGCCAACATAAGAGAAGTATGTATTTAGGAAAAGCTCTTAGGAATGATGAAATATAACTTTCATAAGGAGGAATATTAGAAATGAGCGCAGTGATTGAAACTAAGAAGCTGACAAAAAGCTACGGTAAATCGCGGGGAATTATCGATGTTGACCTGACCGTGAATGAGGGCGAGATCTTCGGCTTCATCGGCCCAAATGGTGCCGGTAAATCAACCACCATCCGCACACTACTCTCTTTGATTTACAAAACCAGCGGCGAAGCGAAAATCTTTGGCCTTGACTGCCACGAATGTCGGGTAGAAATATTGAAGGATGTGGGATATCTTCCAAGCGAGATTTTCTATTATGACAACATGAAGGCCATTGACCTTTTAGAGTATTCCGCGAGCTTTTACCGCAAGGATTGCTCCAAGAAGATCAAAGAGCTTGCTGGTGCGCTGGATCTGGCACTTAACAAAAAGATTGAAGACATGAGCCTTGGCAACAAAAAGAAGGTTGGTATCATCCAAGGGCTTCTGCATAGTCCCAGACTGATCATCCTTGACGAACCGACCAGTGGTCTGGATCCGTTGATGCAAAAAACCTTCTTTGATTTGATCAAAGGGGAAAACGAGCGCGGCGCTACCGTGTTGTTTTCCTCCCATATTTTGAGCGAGGTGCAGCGCATATGCGACAGGGTTGCCATCATTAAGGAAGGCAGAATCATCAGCACGCAGAAGATTAACGAGCTACAGGAAAATACCTATAAAAAGGTTTCGTTCACCACAAAAGTACCCTTGTCCGTATTCGAAATCAGCGGAGCGTCTAATGTTCAGATTTCCGGCAACAGTGTGTCCTTTGTGTTTAAAGGGGACTTGAATCAACTGCTTACAGTCATCAACCAAAACACCTTACTCAATGTAGATATTTCCGAACCGAGTCTGGAAGAAATATTTATGCATTACTACGTATGAGGTGCGGTATGAACATATTTAGGTTTGAACTGAAAAAGCAGATCACAAGCTTCCTGATCTGGACTGTCGCAATTGTGGCTGTCATGTGGGGGCTCATGGTCGGTGCTTATCCTGTTTTTCAGGAGAGCGTAGCGGATATTATGAAAATCATGGAGGGATTTCCGCCTCAGTTTGCTGCCGCGTTCGGTATGGACGTTAAAAGTATATTTAACTTCGGAGGGTACTACAGCTTTTGCTTTGGCTACATCAGTTTGATGGGCGCAATTATGGCGACGTCCATCGGTGTTTCAACTTTTGCAAGAGAAAAACGTGCAAAATGCTCCGACTTTTTGCTGACAAGGCCGATTTCTCGCGGATCGATATTTGCTGAGAAACTGCTTTCGGGACTCTCTGTCTTGATCGCAGCCAATGTTGTCTACATACTGGCGGTGATCATTGCCGTAGCAAACAATGGTACAGATATGCTACTCGCCAGCTTATCCTTACTGTTTACTCAGCTTGTATTCTTCGCGATGGGAATTTTTTATGCGACTTTTGTTAAAAAGGTTCGTTCTGTTTCCAGCATAGCGACAGCGTTTGGATTTGGTGCATTCATCCTTTCCGCACTTGTAAACATCCTTGAGGAGGAATCATTGCGATTTGTTGCGCCCCTGAAATATTTTGATCCGATAAAAGTTTTTACAGACGGCGGGTATGAGCTAAAGTATGCAGTCACAGGAGTTGCCGTAGTCCTTCTGAGCATCGTACTTTCATACCTTCGCTTTGTAAAAAGCGATACTAAATCGATATAGGGGGAGTGTAAATTATGAATATCTTCAAGCATGAGCTGAAAGCGAATCTAAAACCGTTTATCTTTTGGACGATCGGTTTGTTTGTACTTGTATTTGCTGGTATGACTAAATACACAGGACTGAAAGAAGGCGGTGAAGCAGTTGATCAGATGCTGGCTGCATTTCCAAGAATTCTTAAGGCAATGTTGGGGATGGTTGATATTAACGTGACTAAGCTATCCGGCTATTATGCGGTTCTAATGTACTATGCTCTGATCTGTATTGCAATCTACGCCATTTCACTCGGAGCAAATGCGGTGGGCGGAGAAGCGGTGGATAAAACCTATGAGTTTCTATTTACAAAACCATGCAGCAGAAGCCATGTGCTTGGCATGAAGCTGTGTGCCGGACTTGTTTATCTATTAAGCTTTGGCATTTTAAGCTATGTCTTTTCACTTTCCTCGATCGCAGCATTACAACTTGATGTGAACATAAGCGAAGTAATTCTGTCGTTTAATCTTTCGCTTGTACTGGTTGGTGTGCTGTTCTTTTTCATGTCAGCCATGCTTGTTGCACTGATCAAACACACCGAAAAAGGCTTCCTGTACGGAAACTTGATTTTTGTCGCAATGTTTATACTGGGAATACTTTACGATATGCTTGAAAATGCGGAAGCACTGAGACTTTTTACACCACTCCGGTATTTTACCTCGGCAGAAATTTTAGATCAAAAATCAAATCCGACTTTTATAGTCCTTTCGTTTGTTCTGAGTATTATTTTTGCGGTTGTAACCTTTTTGGTATTCAAGAAAAAGGATTTACAAGCAAGCAATTAGGCCTCGTATATAAAATCTGCTGCCGCTGGAAAGAACCGGCCAAAACGGTAGCTGTGGTTCACCCAGGCAATACTTGTCGACAGAAATACCTTGACAAAAGGAATTTCACTGTGGTATACTAAATATGTATCTGGGGGCGTACCGGTTTCGACGGGGACGACGAGATACGTATAGCGGGCAGAGGCGTACGACCTCTCAAAAACGTGCAATTATAAATTAAACAACAACTATTCAGAACCTCTCGCTGCGTAACTAACGCAGCCGTCCGACCAGGAAGGGCGACGAGCCTGGTTTTATAGGTAGTCTGACGGACTATATACTCCGTCAGCCCTTAGGGCGTGACCTTAGTCGCGAACGTGAACGCGTAAAGCTTTGAGCGCGTCATGCATCATGAAGCTACCTGAGCATAGAGCCTGACGACCGGTGCTATTGTAAAGGGAAATTTAAATGATCGCCTGCGCCCGGAGAAGTACGTATGGAATTGTTTTCGGACGGGAGTTCAACTCTCCCCGCCTCCACCATATAAGAACGCTAATATTGATACGGTAAGTGTCAACATTAGCGTTCTTATTTTATGCCCGAAAAGCCTGCAAACACGGCACTTTCAGCACTTTATCGCTTATTTTCCGCTCTCTGCATTGTGGCAAGCTGTCATTGATTTCTCCGAAGTAGCGTCCTTTTGCATACCAGCGCTAACGATTTATCGGCAGGAGTGTTCATTTTCGGAGGGGTGTTCATTTTCGTGCGCAGGGGTGTTCACCGTCGCTAACGAAATGGTGCAGGAGACAAAAAAAGAAGTGGAGCATCAACGCTCCACCTCGATTTCGCTTCCACTTTTGAACCGGAATACAATCCTGCCGTCGCGGAACACCGTCGCTCGGTCAAGGATCGCTACCCACAGCCTTTCGTCCCATTCTTCAAGGACGAGGGGCTGTTTCTTTAGCTCCTCGATGAACAGCCGGATTTCGCGGTCTTGGTCACGCTTCCGCTCTTTCTCTGCCGTTAACTCCGCGAGCCGCGTCATGGCCTTTTCGTAGCGAGCAAGCAGCCCATTATATTTTTTAGCGTATTCCTCCTGCAACTGTACGGAGGTCGCGTTCTCCTTGACGCAGGCTTTTACCAATTCCGCCACAACGGTGATTTCCTCATTCAGATTATCGATTTCCGCATCCAGCGCCGTGCAGTCAGAAAGCACCTGCCTCATCAGAAGGCAATCGCTGACGACGTTTTCGCGGTTTGCCATCAGTCGATTGTAGGCAATCAGAAACTTTCTCTGAATGGTTTCCGTGTCCAGATGCGGCGTCGCACACTTGCTCTCGCTCTTGAACTTATTGTTGCAGCGCCATATAACCTTGCGGTAGGCGTCCGTGGAGTGCCATACCTTCTGACCAAAGAACCCACCGCAGTCGCCGCAGACCAGCTTTGACGAGAATACACTGTTGCCGCTATAGGCTCTGCCGAGCGCCTTTCGTCTGGTAATCTCCGCCTGTACCATGTCCCATTCAAGAGGCTTAATAATGGCTTCGTGGCTATGCTCCACATAATACTGCGGCACTTCGCCCTCATTGACCTTCATCTTTTTCATCAGAAAATCCACGGTGAATTTCTTCTGCAGAAGCGCGTCGCCCTTGTACTTCTCGTTCGAGAGGATACTGTCCACCGTGGTCTGGCTCCATTTCTGTTTGCCGGATGGTGTGGGAATACCTTGACTCTCCAAGCATCGGCAAATCCCGGCAGGCGTTTTGCCTTCGAGGAAAAGCCGGTAGATGAGCCTGACAATGGCGGCTTCCTCTTTGTTGACCACCGGCGTACCATTATCGCCCTTTTCGTAACCGAGAAACTGCTTATAAGGCATACTGACCTTTCCGTCGGCGAACCGCTTACGCTGGCCCCATGTGACGTTCTCTGAAATCGAACGGCTTTCCTCCTGCGCGAGGCTCGACATGATGGTAATGAGCAGCTCGCCCTTGCTGTCGAAGGTGAAAATATTCTCTTTCTCGAAGTAAATCTCCGTGCCGTACTCTTTCAGCTTGCGGACAGTCGTCAGGCTGTCAACAGTATTGCGGGCAAATCGGCTGACTGATTTTGTGACGATAAGGTCGATCTTCCCGGCGAGCGCGTCCTTGACCATCTGCTTAAAGCCATCACGCTTCTTTGTGTTAGTTGCCGAGATTCCCTCATCAGTGTAAACCTGGACAAACTCCCAGTCCTCACGAGACTGAATATAGTTTGTATAATAATCTACCTGCGCCTCGTAGCTTGTCTGTTGCTCCTCACTGTCGGTGGAAACGCGGGCGTAGCCTGCCACCTTTCGTCTCGCCACGGAAGCCGTCGGCAACGCCGTGAAGCGGTTCTTAGTGGCAGGTATCATAGTTATTGCTCTTGGCATTGCTTTTCACTCCTTTGCTTTGCTTTTTCAGCTGCCGCTCTCCGCATTTCCTCTGTCCAGCTCTTAGCGCGGGAGCGGTCTTGCCATGTGGCCCTCGCTGTTTGACCATCCATGAAGTTGTACTCCAAAGCGTTATCCCGTAACGCGGTAATGAAGTCTATGTTCCCCGTGAACACAACGTCGTCAAAGGCACCGCTGTCGAGAATCTCGGCGGATACTGCTTTGAGCGTCTCTTCCGGTATCTGCTTTGATGTGCAGTATTTCTTACCCCTGATGTTGTAGGTGGCACATATCCATGTGACGCCGGTGGGCGTGGTCTTTCGGCGGTAATTCTTTCCGCATATACCGCAGCGAATTTTGCCCGTAAACACCGTAGTCGAGCCCGGCTTGACCTGAACGAGCTTCGCACGTCGAGCGATTTCCTGCTGTACGGTGTCAAAGGTCGCTCGATCGATGATCGGTTCGTGCGCCTCTTGAACATGGAACATAGGAAGCTCGCCTTGGTTGACCTGTGTCCGCTTGCTTAAGTGATCTGTTCGGAAGGTCTTTTGCAGAAGCAGGTCTCCCGCGTACTTCTCGTTTCGAAGCATCTTGCCAATTGTATCTTGATGCCACGATTTATTAAATCGTGTAGCCAAACCCATTTCATTCAACCTATTCGCGATGGCCTGTCTGCCAAGGCCGTCAAGATACCATTTGAAAATGAGCTTCACCGTTTCGGCTTCTTCGGGAACGATTTCGAAAACGCCGTTCTTAGCCCGATAACCAAGCATGGTGCAGTCCCACGGTTTTCCTTTCTCGAAATTGCGCTTGATGCGCCATTTCTGATTTTCGCTGGCCGACAGGCTTTCCTCCTGTGCATAGGAAGCAAGAATGGTCATCATCAGCTCGCCCTCGGCGCTAATTGTATGGATGCTCTGTTCCTCGAAAAAAACATCCACACCCAGCGCTTTCAACTCTCGCACAGTTTCCAGTAGAATAACCGTGTTTCGTGCAAAGCGGGAAATGGACTTTGTAAGTATCAGATCGATTCGTCCGGTGCGGCAATCCGCAATCAGCCTTTGAAACTCATCACGGTTTTCCTTGGTGCCGGTCATAGCTTCATCAGCGTAAACACCGGCATATTCCCAATCGCTGTGCTTCTGAATCAACTCGCTGTAATAGCCAATTTGTGACGAGAGCGAGTGGAGCATGGCGTCCTTGCCGCTGGACACACGGGCATAGGCTGCGACGCGAATTTTTCGCTCCAGTTTGGGCGGATGCAGCACCTTTTTTATTGTTTTTGGCATATTGTCACCCCCTCGTAGTGTGACATATTACCTCTGACACAACTATATAGCAAGTCATTCTCCCGGAATAAACTACACGGAGATAAGTAGTATTTCTCCGCGAGTTTTGTATCAATTATGGCGTACTCAACCTCCGTGATGATATCTGCCGTAAGCATTCGTCGCGCCTGTGCCATGGCGGATCGATACCCCAGAACCCGGCTGTAGAATTCCTCATTCATTGCAGCCACGCTCCTCACCGAAACGGGCGTTAATGTAGCATGTGTGAGAGCAATACTTTCTTGTTTTGCTACCGATGCTAAAAAAGGGCTGACCGCAATTCGCGCATATCAGGCTGTATTCAGTTTTGGACGGGCTTTTGTGGTTGGCGTGCCACCATGCTGCACGACATTTGTCCGAGCAGAACTGTCGCGGTTTACTCTTATCCTTTACTTCAATGGAGCATCCACACTGCTTGCAGGACGGTGTCTTGACAGCACTATCTTTGGCAAGCCGATTCCTTCTGCAAAAGGTCTTTATTGTATTTTCGGAAATGGAAAGTGATTTAGCGATCTTAGCGTAACTGCAGCCCTGCCTCCGCATTTCGGCAATCATGCTTTTCTGGTCATTTGTCATGAGTTGTCCTCCAGTCTGAGAACCTCTGTCCTCACAACTCACTGGAAGATTTAAGACCCTTTGGACGAAAAATGAGCAAAAAAACAATGCCCGCCGAAGAATAAATCCTCGACGGGCGTAGAGAGTGGAGCGTTATTCGCTGTATTTTATGAAGGCATCGGTGAAGCCCGCCGCTTTGACCTTTTGGAGCATAGTGTCAGCATTATCCTTGACGGTAAAAGATCCAAGCTGGACTCGGTAGTATTTCTTTTGTATGGGTGGCATAATGGCAGAGGCAAGACCGGATTTTACATCAGCACGGAACGTATCCATCGACTTGCCATGTTTCGGGAACCAGTGCATGACATCGCCGTGGTTGGACGCAATACCGAGTTTGAAACCCTCCGAGTGGCAGATGATATTTTTCTCCGTCAGACCATACTGCTTGCTGAGGTAGACACAAAGCTCAACTGCTTCGTTGTATACCTTATTGAAATATGTCACGTTGGTCAAATCGTTCTCGCAGATTTCAAAGGAAATAAGCGTGTCGTTGCCGGAGCCTTTTGAACCGCTGCCGCAGTGCCATCCGCGATGATTCCACGGCAAGGTCTGGTATGTGGCGATTGTTCCGTCTGCCAGCTTGCCGATGAAGGCATGGACACAGACCTGACGGCCACCGGGCTTATCCTGATTCCAGTGGTTATTGTATTGGTTCTTTCCGAGCAAACCATCATCCGGACCAACATATCGCTTCAGCCATGGGTTTTTTGCCCCGGTGGAGTGTACCATGATACCTTTGGGAATTATTGTTTTGCCTGCTTTAAAGCAAGCATTATTCGTTAATATTAACTTGCGTAAATTCATTAAAATCACCTCAAATTCAAATGTTGGTTATAGCAAGATTGACAGGATATAGGTGGTAGATAAACTTCAAATCACAAAAAGCACTCGCCGATGTACCATAAGTCAATCATATTTCATCATCTGACTTAGGGGGTTCCTCATCATGCTCGTGTAACTGTTTTAGAACTGCCTTGAGTTTCTCCGGTATGGGCAGTCCTATATGTCCGGCATTCTCTAAAATAGACACACCTTCATTGCTCAAGTAGAAGAAGATTACTGCCGTCCGAAGGACACCACCATTGTCGCCAGCATTACCCAGTATCTGTGTATCAAGGATATGCGCGACACCCACCAATGCAAAAATAAGCACCTTTTTGAAGATACCTCTCGCACCGATTTCGCTGGACAGCTTTTTATCGATAATTGCACAGAGTACTCCAGTCGTATAATCTATTGTGACAAATGCAATGAGTGCATAAAGAAATCCGTCCAAGCCACCGAGAAACCAACCGAGAAATGCACCGATAGCTGCAAGCGCCAATTGTATCCAATTCCAAATCTCTTTCATTTGATATACCTCCATTTCATAAATTTGTGTATAGAAAAGCGCTCCCGCAAATTACGAGAGCGCTATAGTTGTACTGCGCCTAAAGCGTCAAAAACAAGTTGTGAATCTGTTGCATCACGTCCGCTTTTGGCCGCCCTGTTCCGATGGGCAGCCATGTTATAGGCGGGATATCAAAGGTCATCGAGGAATCAAAGCTGTTGACTGTTGTGATGACCGGCTCGATAGCTTTTCGAAGCTCCGTGACATGAAACGGCCAGTTTTTAACGGTGGTCTTTCCAGCAATAATTTCCTCGCTCCAAGTCAAAGGCGCCAGGTTGTAATAGCTTCGCACTTTGTTTACAGCGTTTCGGAGCGTTTGGATATGAGTTGCCTTGACATGCGTTCCATTCGCAGTGATTGTTTCAAATGGTGGTGACAGTATCGTAAAAGCACGTACAACCTCCGGGCTTGACGACTCGATATCGCTATCAAGGCAGCGTATGGTTACAGTATGGTTTCCTGTAGCCAACGTTGCAGCTTGGCACACTGTTTTTGCGCCGTTGATGAGATAACCATTTGTGGAAAACATCTCAGGATTGTCCACGCTGTTAATCCATACACCCGCGTCAATCTTTACTTCCATAATCTGCGTCTGACCATCTGGTTCGACACCCGTTGTAATCATGAAACGCGGGGTGGTATTATAACTGGAACTGCTAGATATCGGGCAAACGATTACCGGAGCAGTCGGAGGACTGTTTTTCTTTACAGTGTTGCTGATTACATAGGCAGAGACTGCATCCAATGTGTCGGTTGCGCTTATACGGTAGCGGGTATACATTCCAGCTATTTGAGATGCGTTTGTTGTATACACCCCTGATGTAGCGCTTGAAACGATGGTAATCAGTGCTTCATATGCTGACCAGTTTGTACCGTCTGTTGAAGTAGCCTGCTGGATGACATATTGTTTGATGGGGCTGGTTCCGGGTGTCGTTCCGTTCCACGTAAGAGTAACGGTATTGCCTTCGTAGATGACAGGTGCTGCGGTAAAGGAGGTCGGCGGAATAGGTAGTGTATTTCTGCGGACAGTGTTGCTGGAAACTACCCAGTCGGAGTAGAAGGTTTCACCAGCCGCGCCCCGAGTTCTTACTCGAAATCGCCGATAATTCCCACGTGTAGTTGGCGGGCTAACGATTACGCTGCCACTTGTCGCGGAAGTGAACATTATGCTTAATGCTGTCCATGCTCCCCAGGTACTGTTATCTGCCGAATCACTATACTGTATCTCATAGGATGTAATGGTATTGCCCGCACCACCGGATGCACCGCTCCATGAAAGGGTAACGTTTCCTTCAGCCAATGTTGCGCTTACTGAGCAAGCAGACGGAGCTATGCAGGCGGTAATATCGCAGTAGATGCTGTTACTGATCTTCTCTGAGGAGTAAACATCGAGATTATCTATCGTCCACACACCGAATTGAGTATATGTTCCCGGCGTTCTTGATACGTTTGGGTTGTAACTGCCACTGCTGGCCGACAATGTTAGGGTGGTAAGAACATTCCATGTGCTCCATGTACTGTTATCCGTAGATGTTCGGCTGGCAATCTGGTATCCCTTGATCGCACTTGTACTTCCAGAGGCTCCGCTCCAAGTAAGCATGATTGTTTCATCACTGTAGTTGACGGGAGACGCGACCGCTGAGGTCGGCGGATTGGGTACCGTATTCCTGCGGACTGAGTTCGTCGATACCTTCCAGCCTGAATAATAGCTTGCTCCTGCCGTACCGCGTGTGCGCACTTGAAACCTGCGGTAGTTACCACGTACCGCGGGCGGTGCTACCGACAAACTGCCGCTCGTGGCGGTAGTAGTCACCGTGGTTAGCGCAGTCCATGCTCCCCATGCCAAATTATCGATTGAATCGCTATACTGTATCTCATAGGAGGAGATTGTGTTATTTATACCACCTGATGCACCGTTCCAGGACAGGGTGACATTTCCTTCCGATAGAGTTGCATTCAACGAACAGGAAGTCGGGGCACTGCAAGCGGTCGTCCGGCTTGCCCAGTTTATGGTCAGCACGATCTGGCTTAAGTTGTCCCTTGCACCAAAACCCATGTAGTTTAAGGTGCTGGAACCTGCATCCATAAATAGGCAGTTGCTGGCACTGCTGCCGATGGAATCTATAAGTGCAGTGGTAATTGCGATATCCTTGGCCCCCTGACCCGCCGAAACAGTGTAGCTGTACCCAGAGGTGACCTTAGTCGGTCTGCTTCCGGATACACTGGTGCTGGAACTGAAGACTGGCATACCGGATGCATTTCCGGCATACAACGTCATAGTTCTGGCGGAACCCCAGTCGCCCGCAGCTATCCTGACAAGGTGAATGCTGGCCGAGGTGGGGTAATTGTTTACGTAGGTGTTCCGTATGCTGCTGAGGTCAAACAGCATGGCACCCGCGTTCTCATAATTGTTAGCTTCAGGATAAACCCCTTGCCGGACGTAATCGGTTACGCCTGCGATCCAGCTTCCATTACGCCATGTACAAGCATTTGTTGCCTGATAAGTTGCCAAAGGAAATCACCTCACTCGTAGACTGCTGAAACCAGCGAGTTTACCAGCCCGCAAAGGTCGGCATTCAGACGGGTGTCAGTAATGTTATTTGCGACTATTGATGTGGCAGCTGACGGGACAAGAACATCTGCGATACCAAGTTCATAGACGTCGCTGGTTCTTGTCAGTTCAGGAGCCGATGGTGTTGCAGCAGGAGTGCCAGCAACGATAGCAATCTGAATGCTTCGGCTGATTTGGCTTAAACGAACCACAATCCGGTCAATGCGGGGGTTGCTTCCGTTTGCCGTCGTCAGCGGGATATTTAAGTCATCCGTATTCTCATAATGGTATCCGTTAATCCATGCGCTTCCCGCGGCCACACTTACAGCCAAGCCGCTTGCTGGCGACACCTGCAGGTTTGTCGCTACTATATAAAACACACCATTGGAGACGAGGCTTCCGAAATATGCTGCAAAGTCTGTCGCGTCATAGACTCTGTCTCCATCCGATGAGTTAAAAAAACCGCTTTTCTCCATTTTTATTTCCTCCCATTAAGCTCTCGCGTAAGAGCAAGATATAATGTAATACCCAATTGGCAGCGCGGTCGAGGCAGCGTTCGCCACCGCACCGCTTGTGTTAATCGTAATCGGCATACTGGTACCATTGCCACCTACCGAAGTCACCACGGAGCGTACAGTCGAGTATGGGTAAAAGTTCGCGTTCGTCATTGTTAGAATCGTGCCGCCGGAGGCGACTCCCGAAGAACCCACGTTGATCTGCATTCCGATTGAGACGACGCCCTTATTCACAAACGACATATTAGCACCCATTGTCACGCCACTTCCAAGCGAGTAGGTGAGTGAGGCATTGGCTTCCTGGGCGATTTTAGCGGTGGTCACCGCACCATTGGCGAGGTCTACCGCAGCGACCGTCCCATCAGCGATTTTAGCGGAGGTGACTGCTCCATCTGCGATTCTCGTTCCTGAAACAGGTGCGTTATAGACATTATTGATACTGGCTGCAAAGGTGCTTCCTCGAACTGCAGCGGCTATGTCTGTTAGAGCACCAAGCGGGAAGCTTAGCCAGTTCGCCTGCCCGGACGGATTGTTGAATACGAAAACAGAAATCACGTAAAACGTCATGGTATTGCGGGATATAAAGAAGCCCATGGCCCTTTGATAACCGTTACCTGTGTTGTCACCGCTATGCTTTACCAGAAATACATGCCCGTCGTCACTTGGCTGGTCACTGAATTTGCTGCCACTCCACGAGGTGAAGTAAAATGAATCCCCTGGAACCATGTTGTGCAGAGCGTATTGACCGATCGATATAGTACCTGCGCCTACGGTTATTTCAAGCGCAGGAAGTTTTCCAAACAGATTGTTAATGGTATCCGCGACATTGTCGCCCTGTATTTCCGGGTCTACCTCCGTCAAATCACCTAAAGTTTCCTCTACAGCACCCAGCGTTCCTTCCACGACACCCAAGGCTTCCGCCACTTCGGATATGCCGGTCGGGGCTGATAATGCAATTTTGACCTCGCTCATATCGGACCGGATTCTTTGCGCTATTGTTAGCTCAGCCTTTCCGAACACTACGCTGATGCTCTGACCGTCAGCGTCATATATTTCTTCGATCTCAGTGATTCGCGTAATCATTGACACGCCCCATGCCTTGGAGATGACTTTGACGGTCTGCCCAAGGTCGAAGTCAATCTTGTAGGTCAAGTTGCCGTGGGGGTTGACCGAGGTGTCGAACGAATAGCGGATTGCCTGCTCATTCAGTTTACTCTGACCACGAAAAGTCAGAGTATTGATGTAATCTGTTCCAAAATCCTCAGCTCGTAGGTCTTTGGCATCCACGAAGATTTCACGGCGGGTCTCCCCAGTACCACTTGTAATGGCAACA
>JAYFRF010000008.1:0-211054 GCA_034926225.1 Clostridiaceae bacterium | reverse complement strand
AACGCGTACAGATTCTATAATGATCACTTTGCAGGAACCATCAATAATAGCTAATTCGTTTCTGAACTGATTCAGTCCCGCAGTATTGTTCGTATAAAAAACACCGCTCGGGAATTTGGCAAATTCATACCACATGATGTTTAAAGTATCCCTGGGAGTGACAACGACAAGGGTGCTGCCATAACGTAACACCACTTCAAATTCAACATCATTGATGATCCGGTCACATCCGGTAGCGGGACTCAGGCTTTCATCGGCGCACAATACCCTCCAGCTTCTTACGGTCGGGACACCATCAGGCAAGAATCCTCCACGGCAGCCTGCCCTATCGTCAGTATTACATGGCACGCAGTGATACAATGTCCGGTCCTTAACGCCAATATCTCTTACATCTTCAACACAGATATCATGGCATACGCAAGCAGCAGTTTCTGCTTCATAACCAAAAGCTGCTCTTTTCGCAGAATCAGAAAAGATAGCACAGCACTCCCCACAGTTGGGATCCAGCCCAGTTGAGCATGTTGGAGCCTGTAATTCGCTCATAACAAGTTTGCTCCTTTCATACAGGATTCAAAGAAGTTTTGGTGATAACTTCTCTGCTATATCATATGCTTAGAACGTTTGCTGTGTGATAACCGCGCTCGTTATAGAGGTAGTGTTCCACATCAAGGACGGCAAAAAGATAACAAGAACTTTGCAATGACAAACCAGCGTCTTTTCTGTCCGTTTTGTACCATCAATGTAAAAACAGCTCATGGCTTGAGAGAACACCTTCGGCCATGAGCTTATATTTTGAGGACAATATTCCGGTTTCATGATTTGCGGTATTTCCATGTTCCCCTGTCCAAAAAAAACGACAGGCGGGGCCCAGAGTCCCTTAACTCAAAATGGCCCGAGCCTCTTTATTCTGACGGTCGTCCGTTTATAAAAGCGCGTTGATTTCCTCGCAGGTACGCTTTCTCGATTGATGCACCCAGTTTTCGTCAAAGGTGAGATTCATAGCCTTTGAAAACGAATAGTACAAATTAATTTTCAGGTAGTACTCTTCATAAAACGAAAGCCCGTGAGCCTCCGGATCGGGCTTGCTCAATTCCTGCGCCTTTATTACAAAGCACTCCTCGACATATTTTAAAAACAGCGTCAGGAGTTTGTCATTGTTTACGTCGAACGGTAGCGCCATCAGCCGCCATTCCACAGCTTCTTCGAGCTGATAGGACTTTAATTTGTCGAGTATCAGGATATTATCCCGGACATCTTTTTTCCGGTAGTAACCCAGTTTCTCCTCACTCGTGCTCCAAAGCGCGATTTTTTCTTTCAACGGCAGCCTTTTGACTTTCAGCAGGGCTTCGCTGGGTCCGACGATCGCCTGCTCTATCTCAGCGTCGTCTAATTCAAGCATGTTTGCTAGAAAATTTATATCGTTGTTCATGCTGGCAACATAGCCGATGTCGTAAATCCCGATACGGCCTGCCCTGCCGGCTATTTGCTTGACCTCCTGCGACGTGAGAAGCCTGAATTCTTCGCCGTCAAACTTATCGGTCTCAGTGAAAATGATCCTTCTTATGGGAAGATTGACGCCCATTCCAATGGCGTCGGTGGATACCAGCACTTGATTTTCGCCGTTGATAAACGAATCGTATTGGAGCCTTCTCACCTCGGGCGGCAGATCGCCGTAAATCACACTGTTCCTGATTCCGCAGTCCGCAAAATATCTGGAAAGCGCAAGCACCTTCCTCTTTGAAAACGCCACGAAAGCGTCCCCTCGCCGCACATCCGAAAAGCCGACGGTTCCGCACTGTATCTGTAACGGAACCAGACGGCTGTATGTGTTCATCTCCATATCATCGCCGCAGTCCTCAATCATTTTTACGAGCTGGTTTTTCACATTTGCCGCACCGCAGAGATGGATTTCCTCACAGCGCAGTCCTAGAATTGCCCGCGTCCACGCGTCTCCGCGCTGGCTGTCCGCCAGCAGCTGCACCTCGTCTATGACGGCGACGGCGTATGTTTTTGTGAGGTCCGCCTTTTCGACCGTGCAGCTCGAATGACGCGCGCCCGCAACGATCACTTCCTCTTCTCCGGTCAGCAGGCTGCACGGTACATTTTCTCGGTTAAGGTACTCAAAGTTTTCCAGAGCCAGTATTCTGAGTGGCGCGAGATAAATACCGTCGTCACAGCTCTTGAGCCGCTGCAGCGCGTTGTAGGTTTTTCCGGTGTTCGTGTCCCCCAGATGGAGAATGAACCTGCGCTTCATCTTCCTCGCCGCGGGGTATTCGTCCATTGGGTTTTCGGGCAAATATTTGCCTAACTCTTCCGCGACCATCCTCGGAATGTGGTTAGTCACCAGTATGGAAATTATTCCGGAACGTAGATATGCCGCGAAATCACCCCTGACGACTTCCTCAAACACATAATCCGTTTTGTTTATGGCGTTATAACGCTCAAGTAGACGCGCGGACACATCGTTAAGCAAGGCGACATAGTCGTCAAAAACCCGCTTAAAGCCGCTGAGCTCATTTGTCTGTAAGGCTTTCATATCTTTGAGCCTGCTTCTGATGATGGACTCAAGTCTCCACAGCTTATTGCTTTTAGTTCCCGCGGCCTCCTGCTTCAGCCGTGCGTACTGCTTTATTAAAAAATTGAATTCGTGCTGTACCCGTGTATCTCTTTTCATATAAAAACCTCGAATTAGAAATTCACTTCCTATCTTTATCTTGCCCCAAAATCATGAAAAGATGAAAGCCACCCACATCGAAGCCGTCTCATTTTCCGGCCGCAGCATTTGGTACCGTAAAAACGGAGAAACGAGGGGGACCGCCGGTCCTCCTCGTTTCTCTTTTAGGTATATCCGTATGATCAGCGTTCGAGCAGGTTCAGTGCGTTGCCGCGGGAAATCTTCTCATACGCAGCGTAGCTGATCTTCCCGTTTTTCATCGCGTCGTCGAGGAAGCCGGAAAGCCGGAGCATGGGGTTGTCGATGTTGCGCGGAGAGCAGATATCGGTGCCGTAGAACAGCCGGTCCTGGAATTCTTCAAGGAAGGCGTAGCCGAACGCCGGGTCGCGCATAACCGCGTTGCAGCCGGAACCGGCGGACAGGTCGCCGCGGAGGTTCGGATAACGGCGTAAAAGCTCCACGACGCGGCCGGGCTTGACGGGCCCCGTGGGGTAGCCTTTGCGCGAATCCTCGTCGCACTGTCCGATTTCGGCCCAGAATTTTTGCGAGTGACCGAGGAAAGTCAGTTTCGGGAATAAACGCAAAACCTTTTCAAGCCGCGGCAGGCCGATTTCGTCGATCAGCCCGTAATCGCCGCCGCCGGGATTGCCGATGTGAAACGTGACGGGCATACCGCAGGCTTCCGCATGGCGGAACAGGTTTAACACGTAAGGATCGTCGAAGTACCGGTTTTCGGTGATCTCGCCCACACCGCGCGCGCCCATCGCCTGTAATTGGCGCAAAAAGTAGCCGAGGTCGGTATCCGGCAGGTTGTGTCCGGAGGCGGGGCTTAAATTGCAGAACCACCAGCCGAGCGTATCGCTGTAGTTTTTCACCATGTCGCGTGCCTCGCGCATCGAAATCACATCGAACGCGCAGGCGCCGTAGACACCGGAAGGCAGAAGAAGGCCGCGCTCGACGCCGATCGTATCGTAGATTTTACGTAGGACCGGCGGCGTTGCATAGGGATCGCCCGTTAAGCGTAAGATCGTCGGCTCGGGCGTGGAATGGACATGGATGTCGATCTTCGGAACGATTTTCATACGGATTCCTCCTTATATTGAAAGGTATGTGTATCCGTTATTCGGCATACCGGTCAAATGAATCGATGAAAGCGGTAATACGATCGGCGTGTCCGGACTGCAGCATGGGGCGGTTGAACTGCGTCCGAAGCCGCCGCGCGCCGCCGGCGAGAGAATCGTCGATCCAGCGGTCTATTTCGGCGGGGGTCATATCGGCGCAGCGCCAGCTGTAAAGAAGCCAGTCGTCGAGCGGGACGTCAGTGTTCGCAAAGTAATTCTCAAGCGTCAGCTTATCGGAGACGGAGGGTTGGAACGACGTCAGCTTCGCCTCTTTCAAGTATTTCAAATGGAACGGCGTCAGATCCTCGCAGTGAACAAAGCGCGTGCCTTCGGGGGTGGTAAGACCTTCGAAAAGCTGATTCCAAGCACGGATGACGTAATCGGAAAACAGATGAGGTGAAACGAGCGCGGCTAAATCGTCGCAAAAACCCGTTCCTTTGGGATTGATTTCCGGAACGCCGTTGATCCGGTTATTGTAGCGGCGGTATTCGATGGTGGATTGCGTCATCAGCTGGATCAGCTCGAGGGTTTTTTCCGGTTCGTCGTAGAGGTCCATGTAGAAGTCCTGTCCGCGCATCAAAGCAACGGAAGTGATTGGCCCCTGTACGCCCGGCAGGGTAATCGGCAGATGCAGATCGGGATAGGCGTCGCGCAGCGTCTGCGAGTATGCGATGTACTTTTGTACGAGCGGATGACGCGAGAAGTCCATGCCAAGGTGGGAACGGACGATGTCGATGCCTTCGTCGACACTCGAGGCAAACGGATGGACGTTGAGGTCGGAGTCTTCGGGCATTGTGTAGGTGCCGCCGAGGCAGATCAGATGACCGTACGAAATCGGGTACGGAGCAGGAGGCATAACGTGCAGCCGGTCGCCGAACATACCGCGTATCCATTCTTGACCGCGTTCGTAGCAGCGGATTGCCACCGCAGGATCTTCGAAATACGCGCGCATAGTTTCACCCGCCACCCACGTATAGACAATGTACGGGTTATATTCGACCTTCCAGGAGATTTGTTCGCCGTGATAACGGTAATTTTTCATAATCTCATCCTTTCATCGAATCGTTTGTATCGCAATCCCGGCTTTCAGTATACGATATACCGGTTGAAATGTCAACTAAATACGTAAAAGTCAGCACGATAGTAGTAAAATAAGCATAAAAATACGTATTAAAAGAATATTATATGTAGCACGGCTCCGTTTGGCGACAGTTTTACATGGGTATTTACGGCATAATTTAAATAAGGCCGCTTCCGATTTACGGGAGCGGCCCTTTTGCTGGTCGTGAGTTTGGTCGTGAAATATCACGACCGAGAGCGTCGGACGGTGGCGTACAATGACTTACATTTTTTGGTAGTCATATAAAAGTTGTAGAAAACAATAAAAAACACTCGAAAACGTGCATTTTCGAGTGTTTTATGGAGCGGGAAACGGGATTCGAACCCGCGACATTCAGCTTGGGAAGCTGACGCTCTACCACTGAACTACTCCCGCATAAGAAGCTTTTTCATTATACCTCATCCCGCCAAAAAAATCAAGACCTTTTTTAGAAAAATTCCAGCGTGTGTCCCTGCCGCGTTATTATGCGAAAAATACTTGCAACCGGACAGACCGCATGGTAAGATAGAGCAAAAGGATATGATCGAAAACGGGGGAGACAAAATGGATGTAATATTGCTTTCCGGGCTGCTGATACCACTGCTCGGAACGACGGCGGGCGCGGCGATGGTATTTTTCTTTCGCGGAGAGATTGCGCCGCGCATCCAGAAGGCGTTTTTGGGGTTCGCGGCTGGCGTCATGATTGCGGCGTCGGTGTGGTCGCTGCTGATACCCGCGATCGATATGGCGGAGGAGCAGGGGAGAATCGCATGGCTGCCCGCATTGACAGGCTTTTTGTGTGGCGTGGGATTTCTGCTGTTGCTCGACACGGTCATCCCGCATCTGCACCTCGGGAACGACCATCCGGAGGGGCCTCGGACGTCGAAGCTCGGGAAATCGGCAATGCTGGTGTTGGCGGTGACGCTGCATAATTTGCCGGAGGGGATGGCGGTCGGCGTTGTCATGGTGGGCGCGCGCGACGGACACGCGGGCATCACGGCGGCGGCGGCATTGGCGTTGGCGATTGGTATCGCGCTGCAGAACTTCCCGGAGGGTGCAGTGATCTCGATGCCTCTGATCGGCACGGGATTAACAAAGAAGCGCGCCTTCCTGTATGGGTTTCTATCCGGTGTCGTCGAGCCGATAGGCGCGGTGTTGACGATGCTGTTTGCGGCATGGATTACCCCGGCGCTGCCGTTTGTACTGGCTTTTGCTGCGGGTGCGATGATCTATGTCGTCGTGGAGGAGCTGATTCCCGAATCACAGGAGGGTGAGCATTCGAATATAGGCACGATCGCCGCGAGTCTCGGCTTTGCGCTGATGATGGTACTGGACGTCGCGCTAGGATGAACTAAAAAAGTCAGGCGCGCAAAAGTAAGAAAAAAAATATTCAACATACAACCTCTTGACAACACCCATTCCTTGCTGTATAATACTCTGAAAGAAATAAGGATGGGGGAAGCTATGGCGCTGATATTGCAATGCGCGCGGGTATATACCCGAGACGCTTTCACGAATAAAGATATCGCAATAGAGGACGGAAAGATCGTCGCGATGGGAAAAAACATCCCCGTATCGACGACTGACCTCCTTTTTTCTTGCGAAAATATGATATTGATACCGGGCTTCGCGGATGTTCACGTTCATCTGCGGGAGCCCGGTTTTTCAGAAAAGGAAACAATACGCACGGGCTCTAAGGCCGCCGCGCGCGGAGGGTACGGCGTCGTCTGCTCGATGCCGAACATAAATCCCGCGCCGGACACAAGAGAGCATCTTTCGGAACAGCTGCGGCTGATCGGACGGGACGCGGCGATACGGGTCGCCCCGGTGGGCTGCCTGACGATGGGACGGCAGGGGAAAATGCCCGCCGCGCTCGAGGAGCTTGCCCCCGACGTCTGTGCCTTCTCTGACGACGGCGCGGGCGTCATGGATGACGGCGTGATGCGGGAGTGCATGGAGCGGATCCGGGCGTTCGACGGACTCGTCGCGGCGCACTGTGAGGATACGCGATACGATGGAAATGCGTCCGAGTGGAAGATGATCGAGCGGGACTTGGCGCTTGCCGCCGAGACCGGCTGCCGGTACCATGTCTGCCACCTGTCGACACGCGAGGGGTTATCCCTGATTCGTGACGCGAAAAAGGCGGGGCTGCGTGTCAGCTGCGAAACCGCGCCGCATTACCTGGTACTTGACGAAGGCGACCGCGAGGGAGATACGGACGGGAGGTACCATATGAACCCGCCGCTGCGCTCCCGGGCGGATCGGGAAGCGATGCTTGCGGGGGTCGCGGATGGGTCGATCGACTGCATCGCGACGGATCACGCACCGCATACAGCCGCGGATAAACAAAAGGGTGCGATGGGGATTATCGGCATGGAAACGGCGTTCCCGGTGGTGTACACAAAGCTTGTCCGGGAAGGAGTGCTGACGCTGGAACGGGTCGTCGATGCGATGAGCGTGCGGGGAAGGGAGCTGTTCCGGGTTGGCGGCGGACGCATCATGCCCGGCGAACCGGCGGAGGTGACCTGCATCGACCTCGGGACGCCGTATACGATCCACGCGGAAGGATTTGCGTCCAAGGGGCGGAACACGCCGTTTGACGGCTTACGCGTATACGGACGGATTGTGCGCAATTTTGCGGTAAAGGAAGGGTAAATCGATGGTAAAACAGGGAATGTATACCTGTCTGTCGAATAGAAAGCTCGCGCGGGACACCTATGAGATGAAGCTTTGCGGCGATACGTCAGCCATCGAGCGTCCGGGGCAGTTTGTGAATATCCTGATTTCCGGACAATTTCTGCGCCGTCCGCTTTCGGTTTGCGACTGGGATGAGGAAACGATTACGCTGATCTATAAGGTGGTCGGCGAGGGGACTAAAAAGCTGGCCGACGCAAAAAAGGGGGACGGCTTCGACCTCCTCGCGGGACTTGGCAACGGCTATTCCGTCGTGGATACCATTCGCGCGCCGCTGCTCGTCGGCGGCGGGGTCGGTGTTCCGCCGCTGTACGGCTTATGTAAGGCTTTTCTCGCGCGGGGCGTCGTCCCGCGGGTATATCTCGGCTTCCGCGCGGCGGAGGATGTGTTCTATCGGGAAGAATTTTCGGCGCTGGGCTGCGCACCGGAAATCGCGCTCGGGAACGAATTTGTCACCGACCGCATTGCCGCAAAAAATCCCCCCTATGACGCGTACTATACCTGCGGGCCGGAGCCGATGCTGCGCGCGGTCTTCATGAGCCTGCGGCGTCCGGGGCAGCTGTCGTTTGAGGCGCGTATGGGCTGCGGCTTCGGCGCGTGTGTCGGCTGCACCTGCCGCACGATCACGGGATATAAACGGATCTGCGCGGAGGGGCCGGTGCTGAACGCGGACGAGCTTGCGTGGGGGCTGGAGGAGAAGGCATGAAATACGACCTTTCGGTGACGCTTTCGGGCTTGAAGCTCGATAATCCGGTCATACCGGCTTCCGGGACGTTCGGATTCGGGCAGGAATTCGCAAAGCTTTATGATCTCGACATATTAGGCTCCTTTTGCTTAAAGGGAACCACGCGGGAGGCTCGTTACGGAAACCCCCTGCCGCGTATCGCCGAGTGCGACTCAGGGATGCTCAACGCGGTGGGCCTGCAAAACCCCGGTGTGGACGAGGTGATCGCGAGGGAGCTGCCCGAGGTGGCAAAAATCTTCCATAAACCGGTGATCGCGAACATTTCCGGGTTCTCTGTCACAGAATTTGCTGAGGTGGCGGCTAAATTCGACGCGGCGCCCGAGGTCGGCATCCTCGAGATCAACATCAGCTGCCCGAACGTTCACGCGGGCGGCATGGCGTTCGGCCAAGACCCCAAAAACGCGGCGGCTGTGACGAAGGCCGTCCGCGCCGTGACGAAAAAGCCGATCTATATGAAGCTTTCTCCGAACGCGGCGGACATCGTGGCCGTGGCGCGCGCCTGCGAGGAAGCGGGCGCGGACGGGGTCTCTTTGATCAACACACTGCTGGGCATGCGCATCGACTTGGCGCGCCGCCGGCCCCTGCTTGCAAACGGTACGGGAGGACTGTCCGGTCCGGCGGTGTTCCCGATTGCCGTGCGGATGGTGTATCAGGTCGCGCACGCGGTGAAAATACCCGTCATGGGCATGGGCGGCGTAGACTCGGCGAGGGACGTCATCGAGATGATGATGGCGGGGGCCACGGCGGTGCAGATCGGTGCAGCAAACCTTGTCAATCCGTACGCGGCGCCGTCGATCATCGCAGCGCTGCCGCGGGAGATGGAAAAGCTCGGGATAGAAAAGTTTACGGATATCATAGGCGTTGCGTAACAGGGCGTTATATAACACCAGGAGGGGATTATGCGGGTTTCGATGATCGTGTCGGACCTTGACGGCACGCTTTTACGGTCGGATAAGACGATTTCCGACTACACGGTTTCTATATTCGAGTGCTGCCGGGCGCGCGGCATCAAGCTGGTATTCGCGACAGGGCGTCCGATACGGGCGGTGACGGCGTATCACAGGCGGATTCCGTGCGACGGCGCAGTCTATCACAACGGCGCGGTTGCGGAAAACGACGGCGTGGTACTGCTTCGCTGCGGGATACCGCCGGAGGCGACCAACGACATTCTCTCGGCGGTGCTGAAAGTCGACCCGGCGGCGCGGGTATGTCTTGAGATAGAGGATCGGCTGTACGGGAACTTCGACGCGTCCGACATCTGGCCGGGAGTGGAGACAGTTTACACCGAATTTACCGATCTGCCGCGTTTGTTCGCCGATAAAATCCTGCTGCCGATGTCCACAAAGGAGGAACTGGATGCCGCCGCGCGTGTGCTGCCTCGGGAATACTACATCCAGATGTCTGAGAACACGGTCGGCATGATTATGAACCGCGGCGCGACGAAGCGGAACGCGGTTCGGGCGCTTAGCGCAAGGTTTGATATCCCCATGTCACAGATTGCCGCGTTCGGAGACGACTATAACGATGTGGAGATGCTCCGGGACTGCGGAGTCGGCGTAGCGGTTGAAAATGCGATTCAAGAAGCGCGGGATGCCGCCGGTTTTGTCTGCGGAGCAAATGACAGCGACGGCGTTGCCCGATGGATTGAAGAAAACATATTGCTATAAAAAGGAGAAAAGTATGAGAGATCATGTGATCATTGCCTGCGATTTTCCGTCCGCCGCGGATATGCTTGCGTTTCTTGACCGCTTCGGGGAGGAGAAGCCGTTTGTGAAAATCGGCATGGAGCTTTTCTACGCGGAAGGCCCCTCGATCATCCGAGCCATTAAAGCGCGCGGGCATAAAATTTTCCTCGATTTAAAGCTCCACGATATCCCGAACACCGTCAAGCGCGCGATGTCCGTGCTGTCGAAGCTTGACGTCGATATGGTCAACCTCCACGCCGCGGGAACGGTCGAGATGATGCGCGCTGCCGTCGAAGGGCTCACGCGTCCCGACGGGACGCGTCCGATTCTCCTCGCCGTGACGCAGCTGACCTCCACCAGCGAGGAAGCCATGCACCGTGAGCTGCTCATCGGCGCGTCGATGAAGGAAACCGTCGCGCACTATGCGAAAAACGCCAAGGAGGCGGGACTCGACGGCGTCGTGTGCTCTCCGCTGGAGGCCGGGACGGTCAAGGCGGCCTGCGGTGAAGAATTCCTGACCGTGACGCCCGGTGTGCGCTTCGCGGACAGCGCTGCGGGCGACCAGAAGCGCGTGACGACGCCCACCGACGCGCGTGAGCTCGGCTCCGACTACATCGTCGTAGGCCGCCCCATCACGGGGGCGGAAAATCCCACCGCGGCGTATGCCCGTGCTGCGGCGGAGTTTTCCATCCATCCGATCGCCCGCGCGCTGCTGGATATCGGCGCGGTGTTCCTGCGCCCGGAGGAGCCGTTTACCTGGGCTTCCGGCATCAAGTCCCCGATTTACTGCGACAACCGCCTGACCCTGACCGCGCCGAAGGTACGCACGCTGATTGAAAAAAGCTTCGCCAGGACCATCGCCCGCGAGTACCCCGGCTGCGAAGTCCTGATGGGTACCGCAACCGCCGGCATCGCGCATGCCGCGATCACGGCGGAGCGCATGGGGCTCGCGATGGGCTACGTCCGCGGCGCCGCGAAGGATCACGGCAGGGGCAACCAGATCGAGGGAAAGCTGCTCCCCGGTCAAAAGGTCGTCGTCGTCGAGGATCTCATCTCCACCGGCGGCAGCGCCATCGACGCCGTTCTCGCTCTGCGCGATGCCGGGGCCGAGGTGCTGGGGATCGCGAGCATCTTTACCTACGTCATGCAAAAAGGGGTAGCGAGACTCGCGGAAGCGGGGGTCAGAAACATCAGTCTGTGCGATTTTGACGCGCTCTGCGAAACGGCGGCGGCGATGGGGAAGATCGACCCGGCCGACATCGCCCGCCTAAAGCAGTTCCGGGATCATCCGTCGGATGAATCATGGATGAAGGGACGGGACTGATATGCGACATTTAATCGATATTCAAGACCTATCGATTGCCGAAATCGAGGGACTCCTCGGCGTGGCCGACCGCATTATCGCCGATCCCGCGCGTTTTTGCGAGGTCTGCCGTCACAAGACCATGGCGACGTTGTTCTTTGAGCCGTCCACACGCACCAGGCTATCGTTCGAAGCTGCGATGTGGGAGCTTGGCGGGCGTGTACTGGGTTTCTCCAGCGCGGATTCCAGCTCCGCGTCCAAGGGCGAGAGCGTCGCCGATACCGTCGCGGTCGTCTCGGGCTACGCGAATATCATCGTCATGCGCCACCCCAAAGAGGGCGCTCCCGTCGTCGCCGCGCGGCATTCGGGCGTGCCGATCATCAACGCGGGTGACGGCGGGCACAATCACCCGACGCAGACCTTGACAGACCTTCTGACCATCCGCCGGGAAAAGGGCCGGCTCGATCACATGACCGTCGGACTCTGCGGCGACCTGCAATTCGGCCGTACCGTCCATTCGCTTATCGCTGCGATGTCGCGCTACGAAGGTATTCGCTTCGTGCTGATCTCGCCCAAGGAGCTGCGGGTACCGGATTATGTCAAGCAGGATATCCTAGAGGCGCGCGGCTGTGATTATGTCGAGACAAGCTCGATGGAGAAAGCCATGCCGGAGCTGGACGTGCTGTACATGACCCGCGTGCAGAAGGAGCGTTTCTTCAACGAAGCCGATTACATCCGCTTAAAGGACAGCTACATCCTCGACCTCGATCGCCTTTCGACGGCTAAGTCCGACCTCTGCGTGATGCATCCGCTGCCGCGTGTCAACGAGATTTCGACGCAGGTGGACGATGATCCGCGGGCGTGCTATTTTAAACAGGCACGGTACGGTAAGTATGTGCGCATGGCGCTTGTCATGATGCTTCTGGGACTGGAGGAACCGGTATGAATATCGACAGCATCCAAAACGGTCTGGTGTTGGACCATATCACGGCGGGGAAAAGCCTGGAAATCTATCAGTATCTGCATCTGGACCGCCTTTCGTGCAGCGTCGCGATCATCAAGAATGCAAAGTCGCGGCGTATGGGGCGCAAAGATATCATCAAAATCGACGATACCATCGACGTAGACCTCTACGTTTTGGGCTATCTCGATCCGGGCATCACCGTCAACGTCATCCGCGACGGCAAGCTCGCGGCCAAGCATACGCTGGCGCTCCCGGAGACCCTCACGGGCGTCATCCGCTGCAAGAATCCGCGCTGTATCACGTCGACGGAAACTGCGGCGGAGCATGAATTCTACCTTGCCGACCAGGAACGCAAGGTGTACCGCTGTCGCTACTGCGACGCGGCATACCGGTAAACGGGAGATATACCAAATATGAGTAAACGCATATCGATATTGACATATCGACATGCGTTTATTGCATTTTACATCTGCGGAACAGTATGGTATAATGAGAGAGCGAAAATAGGGGATTTTAGGAGGATTATTTATGAGAGTTGTGATTTGTATCGGAAGCGCCTGCCATTTAAAAGGGTCCCGTCAGGTCGTCGAGCAGCTTCGCGGCCTTATCGATGAACATAACCTCGGTGAGCGCGTGGAGCTTGGCGGCGTTTTCTGTCTCGGGAAGTGCCAGGAGGGTGTATGCGTGTCGGTTGACGATCAGTTCTTCTCCGTTACGCCGGAAACGACGCTCGAATTCTTCAATAAAGAGGTTATGGCAAAGGTATGATCGTCATTCAGATTTGCATCGGCAGCTCCTGTCATTTGAAAGGCTCCCGCGAGATTGTCGACAGGATGAAAAGAGCGATTGCAGAGCATGGTGTCGAAGGTGAAGTCGCGCTCGGCGGCTCGTTTTGCCTTGGAAAATGCTCCTCTCCTGGCGTCAGCGTGACGTTCGACGGGGAGGTCGTCAGCGGCGTGACGCCGGAAAATTTCGACGGGGTTTTTCGCAAATATGTGCTTACCCCGCTCGGCAAGTGAGTGTAAAAAGGAGACCCGGCCATGTCCGAATTTTTAAAGCTAAAAAAGTCCAACTGTAAGAACTGCTATAAATGTATCCGAAACTGCCCGGTGAAGTCCATTCGCTTCTCCGGGGGGCAGGCGATGATTGTCCCGGATGAGTGCATCCTCTGCGGGCAATGCTTCGTCGTCTGCCCGCAGAATGCAAAGGAGATCACAAGCGAACTTGAAAAAGTTTGCGTACTCTTGCAGAGCGGCGACCCCGTCGTCGCAAGCGTCGCGCCTTCCTTTGTGGCAAATTATAACGGGATCGGTATCCATACGTTGGAAAAAGCTTTGAAAAAGCTGGGATTTACCGCAGCGGAGGAAACCGCGCGCGGCGCGACGCTCGTGAAGTCCGCGTACGACCAAATCCTTGAGGAAGGGAAACGCGATATAGTCATCACGTCCAGCTGCCATTCGGTCAATCTGTTGATTCAGAAATATTACCCCCACCTGCTGCCGTATCTGGCGGACGTTCTGTCCCCGATGCAGGCGCATTGTCTGGATATCAAAAAGCGCTATCCGACCGCGAAAACTGTCTTTATCGGGCCCTGCGTCGCCAAAAAGGACGAAGCTGCCCGATACGAAGGCATCGTAGACGCCGTTTTGACCTTCGAGGAGCTGACCGAATGGATGGGCGACAGGAAGGTTTCGTTTGAACCGGAAAAGGAGGATAACCCAGGCGGCGAAGGCCGCGCGAGGGTTTTCCCCACGATGGGCGGCATCCTGAAATCCATGTTCTGCCGGTCGGACCGGTATACCTATATGGCTGTGGACGGCGTGCCGAACTGCATCGCGACGCTTGAGGATATTGCAAACGGGACGGTGCATAACGTTTTTATCGAGATGTCGGCCTGTGTCGGCAGCTGCGTCGGTGGACCCGTCATGGAAAAATACCACCGCAGTCCGGTCCGCGATTTTGCCCGTGTGTCCGCTTATGCGGGAAAGCGGGACTTTGCCGTCGAGCCGATGGATATGAACGAGATGGCAAAGCCCATGCCGTCGCTGAAGCCGCAAACGAATATGCCGTCCGAGGAGTATATCCGCCGGATTCTTGCACAGATGGGGAAAACGAAGCCCGAGGATGAGCTCAACTGCGGCACCTGCGGCTATAATTCCTGCCGCGAGAAAGCGATCGCCGTCTATCAGGGAAAAGCCGAAGTTTCCATGTGCCTGCCTTTCTTAAAGGATAAGGCCGAGAGCTTCTCCGGCTATATCTTCGACAATACCCCGAATGGAATTATCGTCCTCAACGAGGATTTCGAGGTGCAGAAGATCAACCGCCCTGCGATGGATATTATGAATCTGCGCCATGCGTCCGACGTGATGGGGGAGCCAATCGTCCGGATCATGGAACCGAAGGACTTTATGGAGGTCAAAAATACCGGACGCTCCATCAACGCAAAGCGCTTATATCTCACCGAGTACCAGCGCTATGTCGAGGAAACCATCGTCTACGACCGCGCTTACCGGACGATCCTCTGCATCCTCCGCGACGTGACGCAGGAGGAAACCGTACGCGAGCAAAAGGAGGCTATCGGACGCCAGACGGCGGAGATTGCCGACAGGGTTGTCGACAAGCAAATGCGGATCGTACAGGAAATCGCCTCGCTCCTTGGAGAGACCGCGGCAGAGACGAAAATCGCATTGACAAAGCTAAAGGAGTCGATGCGGAATGAATAAACTCTGCGCGGATATCGGTTATAACAGTCTGACGAAGTACGGCGAGCAGCTCTGCGGCGACCATATCGATATCGTCGAGCGTGAGGACGACGATTCCCGCATCATAGTCCTCGCCGACGGACTCGGCAGCGGCGTGAAGGCCAATATCCTCTCTACGCTGACGGGGAAGATCATCTCTACGATGATGGCCGAGGGTATGCAGCTCGAGGAATGCGTCAAGACCGTCGCCGCGACCTTACCTGTCTGCAAGGTGCGCGGCGTCGCATACTCCACCTTCACGATCCTCCGTCTTGTGGCCAGCGACGAGGCCGAAATTATCGAATACGATAACCCGCCCGTCATCCTGATCCGAAACAGTAAAAACTGCGAGCTGCCGCGCATCGAGCAGACCATCGAGGGAAAGACCATCTACTCCTCCCATATCAAGCTGTGTGAAAACGATATCTTCATCGCCATGAGCGACGGCTGCATCCACGCGGGCGTCGGTATGGAGTTGAACTTCGGCTGGGAACGCCGGGACATCGTCCAGTTTATGGAAACCTTCTACGATGTCGGCTTTACCGCGAAAACGCTGAACACCATCCTGCTTGACGAATGCGCACGGCTTTACGGCGGTAAGCCCGGCGATGATACCACCGCGCTCACCGTGCGTATACGGCGCAGAGAACCGATGAACCTGCTGATTGGCCCGCCGTCCAACCGCGACGACTGCGATAAAATGATGACGCTGTTCTTCTCGAAGGCCGGCCGGCACATCGTCTGCGGCGGTACGACTTCGACAATCGCCGCGAAGTTCTTGGGCAAGCCTTTGATCCCGCATTTGGACTTCGTTGACCCGGACGTTCCGCCGACGGCTGAAATCGAAGGCGTCGATCTTGTGACCGAGGGCGTTATCACGATCAACAAGGTGCTGCAGTACGCCAAAGACTACATCAAGGATAACGAATCCTACACCGAGTGGGGCTATAAGAAAGATGGCGCCTCCCAGATCGCCCGGATGCTCTTTGAGGGGGCGACCGATATCAATTTCTTCGTCGGGCGCGCGGCAAACCCGGCGCATCAGAACCCCGCTCTGCCGATTACATTCAATATCAAAATGCAGCTCGTCGACGAGCTGGCGGCGGCCTTGCGCAATATGGGCAAGAGAATAAAGGTGAGTTACTTTTGACGGAACAGAGAAAATTCGATACAAAGGTTCAGCACCTCAAATATCAGGTGCTGCGTGAGGTGGCACGGCTTGCGTGGAGTGATCGGCTTTTAGAGAAGATTCACGATATCCCGAAAATGATCGTTCCCGGGAAAATCCCCACAATGCGCTGCTGCGTGTATAAGGAGCGCGCTATCCTTACCGAACGCGTGAAGCTCGCGATGGGCGGCGATAGCGATAACCCCAATATCGTCGAGGTCATCGATATCGCCTGCGACGAATGCCCGGTCGGCGGTTTCCGCGTCACGGAGGCCTGCCGCGGATGCCTGGCACATCGATGCGAGGCGGCATGCAAGTTCGGAGCGATCTATTTTGACAAAGCGCATACCGCGCATATCGATAAGAGCAAATGCGTCGAATGCGGCGCATGCGCGAGGGTCTGTCCGTACGGCGCGATCGCAAGCCAGAAGCGTCCCTGCGAAATCGCCTGTAAAGTTAAGGCGATTTCGATGAACGACGAAAAAGCGGCGTCCATCGACAACAATAAGTGCATCGAATGCGGCGCGTGCGTGTATCAGTGCCCGTTCGGCGCGATTATGGATAAGTCCTTTATCCTGCACGCGATAGACCTCTTAAAAAAGAGTGAAAACGCCGAAAAGTATAAGGTCTATGCTGTTATTGCACCCTCGATCTCAAGCCAGTTCACCTACGCAAAGCTTGGTCAGGTTGTGGCCGGCATCAAGGCGCTTGGGTTTTATACCGTCGTCGAAGCGGCGCTTGGTGCGGACATGGTCGCCTATAAGGAAGCTGCCGAGCTTACCGAAAAAGGGTTTTTAACCAGCTCCTGCTGTCCGTCCTTCGTCGAGTACATTCATAAGCAGTTCCCCGATATGGCAAAGCACATCTCCACAAACCTCTCTCCCGCCGCGACCATCGCGCGTTATATTAAAAAGGACGACCCCGACGCAAAGGTCGTCTTCATCGGTCCCTGCACCGCGAAAAAAGCGGAAGCCCGCAAGCCCGAGGTCAGCCCCTATATCGACGAGGTTTTAACCTTCGAGGAATTGCAGGCGCTGTTCGACAGCCGCGATATCGATATTTCCGCGCTGCCCGGGGACGTCCTCGACAACGCTTCCTACTATGGACGCATTTTCGCCCGCAGCGGCGGGTTGACCGATGCCGTAGCCGAGGCGCTCCGTGAGCGCGGGCTGACGGATTTCGAGTTGAAAGCTATCCCCTGCGATGGGATCGAAGCCTGCCGTACGGCACTTTTAAAGGCGTCAAAGGGTGTGCTCGGCGCAAACTTCATCGAAGGCATGGCCTGTGTCGGCGGCTGCATCGGCGGCGCGGGATGTCTGACGCACGGCGATAAAAACAAGACCGACGTCGACCGCTATGGCAAGGAAGCCATGGAAAAGAAGATAGAAGACTCTATTTCCATGCTGCGTTGACGGTGTATTTTGGTAAAATATAAAAGACGGCCTTTTTTTAAAGGCCGTCTTTTATATTTTAAGAGAAACTTCTTGCAAAATAGGGGGACTTCTATTACAATGGAATAAGGTGATAAAAAATATTCCGTAAAAGGGGAAAAAACGACTGTATGTTAACTACAAGAGAACGCTTTGTCCGTACTTTGACGGGGCAGGACACCGACCGCGCGCCGTTTATGAAGGTATTCGGCGCAGATGCCGCGACGCTGCCGGAATGGGACGCAAAGTACCCTGGATTGCCGAAGTATATAGACGAGCTTTTAAAGTTTGAGGGCGGATATCGCGGATGGCGGATTGCGCCGGTAAATTATTGGCTCTGCGGTACGCCGGAGCCGAAGGTGCTTTCCGAAACCGATGCGGAGCGCGTGGTCTGTCTCGGCGACGGGACGGTCACCGTCCAGCGTAAGCACGGAGATTACCATGCGCATACCATAGACTACCCCGTTAAAACGCAGGAGGACTGGGATCGCTTAAAGAGCCGTTACCTGAACCCGGATGACCCGCGCAGACTGCCCGAGGACTGGGAACACTATGTGGAGCTTTACCGCGGACGTGAATTTCCTCTGCAGCTTACCTGCGGAGGCGTGTACGGCTTTTTGCGGAAAATGATGGGGGACGAGGGACTCTGCTTCGCGATGTACGACGACCCGGAGCTCGTGCAGGATATCACCGGCTCCTATATCTCCATGTGCCTGCGGCTGTGGGAGAGACTGTGCCGCGATGTGCAGTTTGATTTGATCGAATGCTGGGAGGATATGGCGTCCAAAACCGGATCGATCATCTCGCCCGCGATGTTCGAGGAGTTCCTCGCTCCCCAATACCGCCGTATCCGCGCCTTTGCCGACGCGCATCGTATTCCCATCGTTCTCGTCGATTCCGACGGCAACATCAACGATCTCGCTCATCAGATGTACGCGGCGGGCGTCAACGTCATGTACCCGTTCGAGGTTGGCGCGGGCTGCGATGTTATAGGCACCCTCGACGCCATCCCCGGACTCGGCGCTATCGGCGCACTGGAAAAGGATGCCTGCGCACACGGAAAAGACGCGATCGACGAGCAGATCGAACGCGCGAGGACGCTCTTACGCCATGGACGCATTATCCCGGGGCCCGATCATTTTGTATTGAATAATGTCCCGTTTGAGGGGTATAAGTATTTCATGAACCGGCTGCGGGAGGTTATCTTGACGACGAAGCCCGGCGTGTAAAGCCAAAAGGTTCCCGGCGTTCAGCGCGCCTCCCGCGCGTTAGCAGACCTCATGTCCGCATCAGTCTTGAGACGCGCAATAGCGCCGATAGGCTTCCCTGAGTTCGACCGCCTTGTCCTCGGGAGCGGTCGGGTTGCAGTGCGCCCACGCCCCCGTCTCGGAGGAGGCGTTGTACTTGATCTTGTCGGCTGCCCGCATCGGCGGGAAAAATTCGATGTGAAAATGATAGTCGGCGGAATAGTCTCCGGAATTCACCGGGTTTTGGTGCATACACATCATGTATGGGAACTGAAAGCCGAACAGGTTATCCAATGTGCCGACGGCCGCGCGGATGGAGACCGCCAGATTCTCCCGCTCACGCGCGTTAAACTGCGTCAGGTTTTGCTTATGGCTGCGGGATACGATGTATATGCCGTAGGGATACTCGCAGAAAAAGGGGATGAAGACCGAGAAATCCTCGTTTTCAAAAACCATGCGGCGGCCGTCGGTACGTTCGTCTGAAAGCATGTCGCAAATTAAGCAGCGGCCGTTCTCTTTATAATAATCACGGCAGGATTCCGTTTCCAAAGCCAGCTTTTTCGGGATAAAAGGATAAGCGTAAATCTGACCGTGCGGGTGCGGCATCGTTGTGCCGACAGCCGCGCCGCGATTCTCGAAAATGAAAACGTACTTGATCTTTTCGTCGGCGGACAGCTCCCGGAAACGCTCCGTCCAAAGCTCAACAAGCTTCGTCACATGGTGGATCAACAGCTCCGGCAGCGTGGCTGTATGCTTCGGAGAATAGAGGATGACCTCGCATTTACCGTAGGCGGGCGCAGTCTTGTAGAGAGCCGTCTCAACGGCATCCGGAATCGGCGGATCCGGGGAAAGCGCCGGAAAGTCGTTATCGTATTTGAGTACGTCATAATCGTCGGGAACCTTACCCGAACCGGGACAGAAAGGACACCAGTCACGGGGCATCTGCGGACGGTTTTGGCGGTGCGAGGCGACCATAACCCAATCGCGGGTCAGCGGATGATAACGTAATTCTGCCATATTCGTATATGAACTCCTTTTTCGATGGATTCATTAATGCAGAATAGTATACCACGGCATGGGTTAAAATGCAAATAATTTTCTGAAAGTCGGACGGTTTTTAAGAAAATTGGGGTTGCAATCGCCTTACAAAACAGGTATACTTTTACCATATAATTAACATCCGGGAGGATTCTCATGCGCGACTATACTATCTTTACGGATTCTACCTGCGACCTCACACCGGCAATGTATCGGGAAAACGGGTTAAAGGTGTTCATGATGACGTTCTCCATCGATGACGTGGATTACCCGGACGACGGTGTGACGCTCGCCGGACATGACTTCTATCAGAAAATGCGCGAAGGCGCTATGCCGACCACTGCGCAGCTAAACCCCGACTTCTTTTTCACACAGTTTGCCCATGAAATAGAAGCCGGTCACGACGTGATTTACCTCGGCTTTGCCTCCGCGTGCAGCGGTATGTATCAGTCCTCTCTCATCGCGGTCAGCGAGGTACGCGAAAAATATCCCGACGCCCGGGTCTATACCATCGACTCCACCTCCGAATGCGGCGGCGAAGGCAGACTGGCTCTCGCTATGGCACAGAAGAAACGCGAAGGATTGACCATCGATCAGCTATACGAGTGGACGGAAGAAAATAAAAAGTACTTTATCCACCTGTTTACCGTCGATGATCTAAACCACCTTTTCCGCGGCGGACGTTTAACCCGTACCGCGGCGATCGCCGGAACCGTGCTCGGCATTAAGCCCGCGATGTACACCGCTCTCGACGGCAAGCTCACCGTCGGCAGCAAGGTGCGCGGACGCCGTGCGTCGCTTCAAATTATGTGTGACCGTATGTTTGAAAATATCATTGAGCCGGAACGCCAGGTGATCATTATCAACCATGCCGACTGCCCCGGCGACGCTAGGTGGATGGTCGATTACATAAACGCACATGTTCAGGTCGGGAAAATCCACGTGCTGCCGATGGGTCCGATCATCGGCACACACTGCGGCCCGGGCTGTATCGCCTTATTCTTTACCGGCAAGACCCGCGAGTGGCACAGCTGAGCATAAAAATCGCCGTAATAGCGTATGATATCCGCATAATACGTGAATACGGAGGTTTTTATAATGGATCTGCACAATATTCTTACCAATATGCCCGAGCCGGCGCCCGGCGCCGCGACCGATATGCCGCTGGGACTGGGTATACGCATCGCACAGGACCCGAGAGCGACGGAAGCGTTTGCGATGCTGCCGGAGGAGAGTAGGAAGCGGCTCATTCTGTATGTCGAAGGCGCCGCGACCGGAGATGAAGCTCTGGAGCGTGTTCGCAATGCCGTGAGCGCGCTGTCACGGCGCGCCGAGGAGGGAAATGCGCCGCGTTTTTAGAAAATAGTATCAAAATGACATGAAAATTGGATGGATTGCCACTTGCTAAATGACCAAAGAATGCTATAATAAAACCAAAGAATGGGAATGTGAGGGGCAATTATGGTTTTAACAGTTGACGTCGGCAATACCAATACCGTACTCGCGGCATATGAATCATCGGATCGCCCGATCTTTACGTCGCGTATCCAGACGGAGCCGGATAAGACTGCCGACCAGTACGCAATCACATTTAACTCAATCCTGCACTTAAATCACCGCTCCGCCGAGGGCTTTGAGGGTGCGATTATCTCCAGCGTCGTACCACCACTGCAAACGACGTTGAAAACGGCCATCGCAAAACTCTTGGGCTGCCGTGTGCTGACCATCGGGCCGGGACTGCGTACGGGACTCAATATCAAGATCGACAACCCCGCGATCCTAGGGGCGGACTTGGTATGCGGCGCGGTCGCGGCTTTGAAAAAGTATAAGCCGCCGATCATCATTTTCGATCTCGGAACCGCGACGAAAATATGCGCGATTGATAAGTTCTCAAGCTTCGTCGGCTGTTCCATCTTGCCCGGCATCGGGATCTCCCTGCACGCGCTGTCTACCCGTACCGCACAGCTGCCCCATATCGACTTCGATACCGCGCAGAACGTCATCGGTACGAACACGGTCGACTCCATGCGCTCCGGTATCATTTTCGGCACCGCGTCGATGATCGACGGCATGGCGCAGAAGTACCGTTCCATCCTCGGAGACGATGCGACCGTCGTAGCGACCGGCGGGTTCTCTCAGGTCATAACGCCCTATTGCGAAACGAGTATCCTGCTCGACCCGACACTCGTACCGGACGGTCTTTACTGCATCTATCGCCGCAACACAGACAAATAAGAATCCGCCGCGACATCCCTTGATATGTTACGGGAGCCGCAGGCGTTTATAAAATAGATCGCCCTTTCCTTAAATTACGCGTCGTATCCCGAAAGCAAGACGGGAACGGCAGCGGGAGGTATGTAACATGGCAAACCCCGGTAAAATCAACACGCGTATCCTCGTTCAGCTCGCACTTTTAACCGCTATAGAAATCATCTTCGCATTCACCATCCTCGGTTCGGTTCCGATCGGGCCGATCGTCGCGACGCTTGCGCATATTCCCGTCCTGATCGCGGCTATCTGCCTCGGTTGGGGACCCGGTATCTATATGGGCGCGCTGTTCGGCGTATGCAGTATGGTTTGGTGGACAGTAAATCCCTTGCCCACCTCGTTTGTCTTTACCCCCTTTATCACCGTGGGTGATATCAACGGCGGGATCTGGAGCGTGATCATCTGCTTTGTGCCGCGCATTCTGCTGGCTGTCACCGCGACGGCACTGTATCGCGTTCTCAGCCGGAGAATCAAACGGCCTTATCTCGCGGCGGGCACCGCGGCGGTCGTCGGTTCGGTTGTCCATACGCTGCTGGTTTTAGGCGGCATCTACGTCTTCTTCGGTGCGCAGTATGCTGCGGCGATCGGAAGCTCGTTTGAACTGCTTTTAGGGCTGATCATGACGACGGTCCTGACGAACGGATTGCCGGAGGCTGTGATCGCGGGGATCGTCTGCGGCGCATTGGTCAGGCCATTGGGGCGCCTGACACAAAGAACGTAGCGGTATATAAAAGCGTTTGCGGGAGGTGAGGGCATGATCAGGCTTTTACCGTGGCTTTGCGTATTATGCCTCTTACTGGCTGCTTGTACGCGGGTCGAAACAGGCAAGACCACCGCGACGGCGATACACACAACGTCTGCGCAAACCGCCGCAGCCACCTCCATACAAACGACAACAGCAAAGATCTCCACGCAAATGGTAACGACGGCAGCCGCTACGACAGCCGTGCAAACGACACAAACTGCCGCAACTACAACGGCGACGACGCAGGCCCTCTACGGATATCCGGAGAATATGACGTATACAATCCTCGCGGATGCAGGTGCGCCGGAACTGTGCATGGGGATGATCATCAAAAACCCGAGCAGGGAGCAGCTTAGCGAAGCGGTACTGTTGCAGCGGTACATAGTCGATGAGGACGGTGAAACGTTGCTCGTCATCCCGCGTTTCGACAGCATGAAGATGAGTGTCTGTCAGGCGATAGAGAACGAAGACGGCACGGTCAGCGCGGGTGATGAACTGTATATCATCCGATATACGGAGGACGGTACGGCGCTTGCTCTGCGTGCGCAGCGCACGGAAGGAAAAACGAAGATTGTCGTCGTCGTCTCAGGCGGCGGCTGTGAAGCAGAGTATCCTGTGACGTATGGCGGACGGGGCGGACGTGCGGAGAACATGTTCCTGCTGCCGATCGACGGTTAGAAGGTTAAAATTAACAGTGTAACCCCCTTCGTGTCGGGTATACTAACGACGCGAAGGGGGTTAATTAATGAATAAAAGTTTTACGACAGGCATTGCCGCCGGTATGATTGCCGGTGCAGCGGTTGCCATGATGTTTATGCCGAAAAAGAAACGTTATCCTGCGCAGGTTCGTGCGGCGCGCGTCCTTAAAACGATGGGCGATGTCGTCGACAATGTAGGCGAAATTTTCCGCTGACCGGGCCTTGAGCGCCCGAGAGGTATTCCGTTTTTGTTAGTGCGTTTAAATCCCAGTGAAGCGTCGGCTAGATTGCCGGCGCGGCAGGGGCGGACCTTTATGGTTCGCCCCAACGGTCATTTTAGGCGGCCATAATACCAGCCCGTGACGCCGTTTTTCTTTACGACAGCGCCTTGGGAGGTTTCACAGACGAGCTTTAGGCGGTCCCCCTGCTCCACTGGCAGCGCGTAATCCGTCGCATCATCGATCTCGGCGGGGTCGCCGTCTCGGAAGAGAAAGCTTTCCGGGATCCACAGCGTACGTTCGGTGGAGAGGTGACGCACGAAAATGCGGTCTCCCTCGCGCCGGAGGATATGTACATAATGGTCGCCCCAACGGATGCTGAAGGAATCGCGGGACGCTTCCTGGCGGTCGAGAGCGACTCGTTCGGGCAGGGAATCCGCCATGTAAAATTCGAAACGATCCTCCTGCGCGTCGGGGATCACCATTGCGTTGAGCTGACCGTCAAGCTTTACGCCGCAGCCGCCGTCCATGCCGATAATCCGCTGAGATTCGGCGATGTACGGTACGGCGCTCGGGATATGGGGACGGTAAAGCGTCACCGGCCAGTGTCCGACGATGATCCAGCGGGAAAAGCGCAGGCCCTGCCCCAAAAAATTGTCGTTTTTCATCAGATGATACGCGTTTGTGCCGACAAGCGCGTCGAGATTTTCATGCGGCAGCCCGCCATGGACAAAAATAAAGCGCTCCGTATCGACGATGGTCGGCAGCGAACGGAGCCATGCAAGCTCCAGCGCAAAGGCTTTTTGGACCTTTTCGCGGAAGTCGTTTAATGCGGCGGCGTCTTCCTCCGGGATGCTTTCGTCGGAGGACGGGTCGAGCCGCGCCGCCGGGTCGACGTACAGGCTTGGATTCAGTGCGGGCACTTCCGCAAGCCCCAGCGCGTCGCGGGCTTCTTTGGCAAAGCGCCCGCCTTCCGCCGCAAGCGCCCGGCGCAACGCGGTATTGGCATTTGGGGAATGGTCGTGGAACATCCACAGGACATAGGCGTCCACGTTCCCCAGCAGCGGATAAGCTTCATACGTCCGGCAAAGCCGCATCATCTCGCGCAGAACGCCGATGCTGTCCGCACCGCGCTCCGTATAGTCGCCGACGGGGAATAGAATATCGCTGGCCGAAAGCCGTACCTGATCGATGACATTGCGCAGGGAAGCTGCGGCGCCGTGAACGTCCGAGAAAACCACGGCGCGGCGGCCGTGTGGGATGGAGACAGACTTTAGCGTTACGTTAGGCATTGGCTTCCTCCGTGGACGGGAATATGTCGGAAAGATAACGGGCGACGCCGTCCCGGTCATTTGAGCCGATCACGCGGGTGGCGGCGGCGCGGACTTCCGCACGCGCGTTTTCCATCGCGCAGGACTCGTCCGCGACGGAAAACATCGGCAGATCGTTGTAGTTGTCGCCGAAGGCGACGATCCGGTCGAAGCCGCAAGCCTCCCGGATGTACCGGACGGCGTTCGCTTTCGACGCGGCGGCGCTGGCAACCTCCAGATAATGATTATCCGGATAATAGACGTCGACATAAAACTCCACACGCAGTCCGGGAAGCGCTTTCAGCGCAAGATAGGCGGGCTCCAGCCGTTCCCGGCGGTCGGTGAAGGAGTAATAGAGTACATCCGGGACATCGGCGAGGCTTGAAACACGTGTGAAGACTTTGCCGAAGTTTTTTATACGGTCATCCATATATACACGCGCGGCGTCCGAGCCGACGTCTTCATAGAAGGTATTCAGCTGCCCGTTTTCCAATGAAAAAGCGAAGCCGCCCAAGGAAAACTGCCGGATTACGGGCAAAATCGACGCGATCGGAAAGGTTTCGGCTTTCAGATAGCGTTTCGCCGCGAGATCATACACACAAGCGCCGTTCATCAGCACGCACGGTGCGCCGGTGACAAGCCCCCGAAGCAGGATGTCCACTGTCGCTGCGGTGCGGGCGGTGGCGACGGAAAAACACAGGCCCCGTGCGGTAAGTTCGTTTAAGCGTTTCCGAGAAAAGTCCGTCAGGGCGGGGGAGGGGTCGAGCAGGGTGCCGTCGAGGTCGGCGATGTATAAGGTACGCACGGTGTGTATTGCCTCCTTTGCATTTGTACGTAGTATAGCATAATTGGGCCGCGTTGGCAAGTAAAACGATTTCCTAACTATTGACTTATTCGAGAAATGTGTGTAAAATAAGACTGGTATAGTTTTCATTTCTTTTTTATAGAACGAAACAGCATAAAGGAGACAGTACGAAATGAAGAGAACGGCAATCATGAATGGTCGCGTCGTAACCCCCTACCGGGTATTCGAAGGTGCGACGGTGCTTTTTGAAGAAGGCAAGATCGTAGATATTGTGCGCGGCGAATGCTGCACCGAAGGCTGCGAGATCATCGACGCGAAAGGACAGATTGTCGCGCCGGGTTTTATCGATATCCATACCCACGGCGCGGGTAACTACGACTTTATGGACTGCTCTGCGGAAGCCTTTCTAGGCGCGGCGGAGATGCATGCGCGTCACGGCACCACGCTGCTTCTGCCGACTGCAACCACCGGCAGTTATGACATAATGAAAGCCATGTTTGCATACTTTAAAGAGGCGAAGGCGAAAAACACCAAGGGCGCCGAGCTCTACGGTCTGCACCTCGAAGGCCCGTACTTCTCCTATGAGCAGCGCGGCGCGCAGGATCCCCGCTTTATTAAAGATCCCGACCCCAAGGAATATCTTGAATTCCTCTCGATGACCGACGACATCGTCCGCTGGAGCATCGCACCGGAACGCCGCGGCGCGATGGCCCTCGGCCGGGAGCTTGAGCGCCGCGGGATCGTCGCGTCCGTCGCGCATACCGACGGCCTGTACTCTGACGTCGAGGATGCCCGTGAAAACGGCTACCATCTTTTGACCCACTTCTACTCCGGTATGTCCACCGTGCGCCGCATCAACGCCTACCGTTTCGCAGGCGTTATCGAAGCGGGCTACTGCATGGATGATATGTACGTCGAGATCATCGCCGACGGCTGCCATCTGCCGGCGGAACTGTTAAAGATGATCTACAAGCTCAAAGGGCCGGCGCGCATCGCGTTGATTACGGACTCCATCCGCGCCGCCGGTATGCCCGAAGGCAAGCTCTATGTCCTTGGCAACAAGGATGAGGGCATCGAAGCCATCGTCGAGGACGGCGTGGCCAAATTGCAGGATCATACGGCGTTCGCCGGTTCCGTTGCGACAACTGACCGCCTTGTCCGTACAATGCGCAATCTTGCCGACGTTTCCCTTGTGGACGCGGTGCGGATGATGACGGTCACCCCGGCGACGATCATGGGTCTTGCCGACCGTAAGGGCGTGCTCGCGCCCGAGAAGGATGCCGATATCGTCATCTTCGACGATCAGATCAACGTATCCCGTACGATCATCGGCGGGCGTACCGTCTTTTCTGCTTGAACATATTACATTTAAAAGGAGTCGTCTATGTCCGCTTGGTTTGCGGCTCTGATGGGGATTGTGCAGGGACTCACGGAGTTCCTGCCGATTTCCAGTTCGGGGCATCTCGTGCTTTTACAGAATTTCCTCGGTGCCGATATTGAGCATGACTATGTGCTGTTCGACGTGCTGCTGCACTTCGGTACGCTCATATCGGTATTCCTCTGCTTCTGGCCGGATATCCGTGACATGATCGTCGAGTTCTTCCGGCTCCTCGGCGACCTGTTTCGCGGGAAACCCGATCTAAACAAAACCCCCGCACGGCGCATGATGATCATGGTCGTCCTCGCGACGATCCCGATGGTGGTTGTGCCGCTGGTCGACGACAGGATCGAAGCGCTATTTGCAAGTCCCTTTCTTGTCGGCGTCATGCTGTTCGTTACGGCGATCATCCTGTACATAGTTGACCGCGCACGTAATGGCAAAAAGACGGCGGCGACGGCAAGTTGGAAGGACGCTCTGATTGTCGGTTGTCTGCAGCTCATCGCGCTGATACCCGGCATCTCCCGCTCTGGGACGACGATCATGGGCTGCTCGGTGCGCGGGTTTAAGCGGGATTTTTCCGTGAAGTTTGCGTTTTTGATGTCCATTCCGGTCATTTTGGGTGCGAACATCTTTACCATCAAGGACGCGCTTGCGGAGGGCATCGATACCGCGATGATTTTGCCGTATATCATTGGGGTGCTATGCGCCGCGCTTGCGGGTATCGCCGCGATTTCCATGGTACGGTTCATCGCAAACCGCAAGAGCTTTCGCCCGTTCTCGATCTACTGCGTCTGCGCCGGCGCGCTTGCGATTGTTCTTTCGTTCGTCCTGTAATCAATTGGCGTAAAATACATAGGAGGCAAACCTGACTTGCCGAAGCAAACAAACGGAGCTGTGAAAACGGTTCCTAAGAAGTCTACCACCGCAACCAAAAAGGCTTCCGGGAAGACTGCCGCGCAAAAGCCGGCCTCTGCCCCGAAAGCACCTGAAAAGCCCGCGAAATCGGCGCAAAATCCGCCGCAGAGACGCGAGCTTTGGGTTTTGTCGTGCTTTTTCCTCACCATTCTTTTCTCCCTCGCCGCGTTCGTCCGCGAGGGGGTCCTCATTGCATGGCTTCATGGCCTGACGCTCGGACTGATCGGCTGGGGCGCCTATCTGCTGCCGTTTGCGGCGCTTGCCGACTGCCTTGTCATCCTCTTTGCCCGGGGGAAACCCGTCGCAGCCCGTTTGACGGCCATATCCCTGATTCCGCTCCTCGGCAGCATGGCGGTGCATCTGTTTTTGTCCACCGATTTCTATACCTGGGCGGATGTGGGCAAGCTGTACAAAGCCGGACAGATCTGGATTTCCGGAGGTTTGTTCGCGGGAGGACTCGCGGAGCTTGCCTCTGCGGTGTTTTCCCATGTCGGCGCCTTAATTTTGACGCTGCTCCTGATGATTGCCGATGTATTCGTGATCTGGCGCGTGAAGCTGACCGATATCTCCGACTACATCCTCGATATGCGCGACGCCGGGAGAAAGCGCCGGGAGGACCCGCTTTGCGACGACTATCCGGAAAATGCTCAGGGGTATATTATCAAGGAAACCCCCGACCCGCTGCCAGAGGAAATGCGTGAGGTGCAGCGCACCGCAAGGGAGCGCGCCCAGAAGGAACGCCGGGAAACCGAGCGTATAGCACTTGATAAGCAGGAACGCGCCCACCGCGAATCGACTGCGACAGAAGCATCCCGCCGCGCACCGGAGACAGAGTCAGAGGAACCACGCATACATTCCCGTACTCCTGATTTACCGCTCGAGCCGGTGTCGCCCGAGCGTACCCGCCGTGAAGCCGCCCGTCGTGCGGAGACGTCATACACACGGGTGTCCGACGATCCGGAGCCGCTGTCGGAGATTTCAAAGGCGGCACCCACCGAACAGGGCTTTACGTCGGAACCGACGACCATGAAGGCGCCCGCCGAGCCGACGCCGTATGCGATGGAACGCTGGGCGCGACAGATCCCTGCCCGGACGGAAGACGAGTTTGACGAGCAGGATACGTTTACGTTTCAATCGGAGGAACCGGAGGATATTCCCGATAACGATGAAGCACCGTGGGATGAGGATGCGTTTTCGGATCCGATCACACTTGCGAGTGAGCCGTTGGGTGGGATGTCGGAGGATCTTACGGAGGAAGGGGAGCCGGTGGCACTTCCCGGTAAGTCCGCGTCGAGGCTGCCGGAAACGCAGGTTGTTGTCGTCGATACGCATAAGGCAAGGGGAGAAACCGCCACTGCTACAACGGCCGTTGCGACGGCAGAACTGTCGGATACTGGCGAGCTTGCTTACGAATTCCCGCCGGTGGGACTCTTAAAAGAAGAGAAAAGCGCCCCGTCCGATGATGCGACGGAGGAGCTGCGGATGCGGTCGCAGATTCTGACCGACACACTGCAAAGCTTCGGCGTCCAAGCACGCATTTCCGGCGTAATCCGAGGCCCTTCGGTCACACGCTACGAACTGCAGCTTGATCGCGGCGTCAAACTGCAGCGCCTGACGGTGCTGCAAAACGATATCGCGCTGGCGCTCGGCGCGACGGGCGTGCGCATCGCACCGATTCCGGATAAGATGGCCGTCGGCATCGAGGTGCCAAACAAGGTCGTGCAGTTTGTCTATCTGCGCGAGGTGTTGCTGTCGCAGAACATGACCCTGCAAAAGTCACGCATCGCCTTCGCGCTCGGACGTGATATCACCGGCGATGCGATTGTGGCGGATATCCATAAAATGCCCCACCTACTGATCGCCGGCACTACAGGTTCCGGCAAGTCGGTCTGCATCAACTCGATCATCGTCAGTCTCCTGTACCGCGCCACGCCCAAGGAGGTACGCTTCATCATGATCGACCCGAAGATGGTGGAGCTGGGCGACTATAACGGCATCCCGCACCTACTGATTCCGGTCGTCACCGATTATAAGAAAGCGCCGGGAACCCTAGCCTGGGCGGTGTCGGAGATGGAACGGCGGTATAAGTTGATGGCAGGGGGGGGTGCGCGTGATCTGACGGCGTATAACCGGATGCTCGAGGCACGCGGCGAGGAGAAGCTGCCGAGCATCGTCATCATCATCGACGAGTTGGCGGATTTGATGATGGTCGCGGCTAAAGAGATTGAGGAAGCGATCTGCCGCATCGCGCAGAAGGCGCGCGCGGCGGGCATGCACCTGATTATCGCGACACAGCGCCCGTCGGCGGACGTGCTGACGGGACTGATGAAGTCGAACATCCCCTCGCGTATCGCGTTTGCAGTTGCGTCGCAGGTCGAGTCGCGGATCATCCTCGACCAGGGCGGCGCGGAAAAGCTGATCGGGCGCGGAGACATGCTGTTTATGCCCATCGGCGCGGGGAAACCCTTGCGCGTGCAGGGCTGCTTCCTATCCGACGCCGAGATTGAGCAGATTACCGCGTTCATCAAGGAGCACAGTACCGCTGACTATTCGCAGGAGATCATCGATGAGATCGAAAGCGCCAGTTCGGAAAAAACAGCCGAATCCGACCCCGACGACGAGGGCGATCCGATGCTCGGCGATGCGATCGATGTCGTCATGGAGACGGGACAGGCGTCCGCTTCTATGTTACAGCGGCGCTTAAAGCTCGGCTACGCGCGCGCGGCGCGCATCATCGACCAGATGGAGGCGCGCGGTATCATCGGCCCGTTCGACGGCTCCCGTCCGAGACAGATCTTAATATCCCGCACGGATTGGCAGGAAATGAAGATGCGGTATGGCGCCAGAAGCTGATATCGGGAACGCTTGCGAAACCTGCCGGAGGATTCAACGTAAAACAATATGAAAAAGCCTGTGCCATCTCATACGGCACAGGCTTTATGTTTCAAAGATACTTATTTAAGGATTTCGATTTCACCGAGCCATAAAAGCTTTTTCGCTTTGCCCTGGAAACCGTTGACCAGCCCCATGATAACGCTGACGGCAAGATACAGCTCACAGGCCAGCCCCAGAAGCCAGCCGACCCAGGGAATGTTATTAAAAATACCCGCCGCAATGGAAACGATCGTCAGAATTAACCCCTGGTTGCCGTAGAACATGGCAAAACGGGAATCCTTGGCGGCAACGAAGGGAAGCCAGAATAAAAAGGGAATGACGGAGAGCGCGGCGACGGCTTTGTTCTTTTCAATATCGCCCGAATCAAAAGTTGCGGTTACGTCCTCGAAATTAACACCGGCCATAAATAACTTCCTCCTTAATTCCGCGGCACTTTTATATAAAGCGCCTTTAATTAAAAATATAATAACACATTGTTTCCAAATTTGCAATAGCTTTCGGTGGTTTTTCACATGTATGAACCTAAAATTTTTGATAGGGATAAAGGGATGTTACCCGTGGAAATAAAACGTAAGTGATCTGGAGAACGGCTGAAGGGTAAATTGGACTTGCGTTTACACTCAACCCGTGATACAATACATATTATGCGGGAAATGTCCCGTGATACCAGATAAATGAGGCAAATTTCATGAAATACGTCCTTTTACTCGGCGACGGTATGGCCGATACCCCCATAGAAGCCCTCGGGAACCGCACCCCGCTTGAAGCGGCGGCACATCCGCATATGGATTATCTCGCAAGACACGGCGATGCGGGTTTTGCGAAAACTATTCCCGACGGTATGCCTAAGGGCTCCGATACCGCGAATATGGCCTGCATGGGCTTTGATCCGCGCGTTTATTACTCCGGACGCTCGCCGCTCGAGGCGGTCAGCATGGGTGTGCGGCTCGAGCCGGACGATGTTGCTTTCCGTTTAAACCTCGTGACCCTTTCCTGCGAGTCCTTCCCAGACGACTGCGTGATGCTCGACTACTCATCCGATGAGATCACCACGGAGGAAGCGCAAAAGCTTGTAGAAGCACTGGCACCGGCATTTGCCGAATATGCCCGGGCGCGCGGCTATACGGTAAAACTCCATCCCGGCATCAGCTATCGCCACTGCTTTGTGATATCCCACGCCGAAACCGGTACGCATGGCACCCCGCCGCACGACATCACCGGGAGAAAAATCGCGGAATACCTGCCGCAAGGCCGTTATGCGCCGCTTTTACTCGGGCTGACCGCACTTTCCCGAGAGATTCTTGAGAACCATCCCGTAAACAGTGCCCGCCGCGCGCAGGGGCTGCATCCGGCGAACTGCGCATGGTTCTGGGGAGAGGGGACAAAACCCGCGCTTGTGGATTTTAAAGAGAAGTACGGCGTGACGGCGGGCGTCGTCTGCGCGGTGGATCTCATTCGCGGACTTGGACTCTGCGCTGGCATGAGGACGATCGACGTACCCGGCGCGACGGGCGCGATTGAGACAAACTTCCGCGGTAAGGGAGAGGCCGCGATCAAGCTTTTGCGCGACGACTGCGACTTCGTCTACCTCCATATCGAATCCCCCGACGAATGCGGCCATCACGGCGAAGCGGAAAAGAAGGTTTGGGCGATCGAGCGGATTGACGAGGAGGTCTTAGGCCCGATTCTTGACGAATTCCGCGGCGAGCCGCTGTCCATATTACTGATGCCCGACCATCCGACCCCGGTCGCTGTGCGGACGCATACCGGAGATCCCGTGCCGTTTGTGATCTGGCGCTCCGACGCGGAAGGACCGCATCCGGCCGACCGCTATACGGAAGCGGAAATCGGAAAAACGGGCGTATATTTACCGGAAGGTTTTCTTTTGATGGACCGATTCCTAAAATAAGGAACTTATTATAATAAGTTTGGAGGAAGAACCCATGCAGCCAGCTGTTTTAGCGCTTCACCACGCATATGCGGATGCCCATCCGCCCATTATGTCTTTCGACGAAAACCGCGATCTCCCCGCCCAGACGAAGGCAGCCAGAGAAAAGTTTATCGAGCTTCTCGGGTTGCCGGAAAAGACCGTCAATTCTGTGCCGATGGTCGAATATGTTTCGGACGCGGATCCCCGTTTTGACGAAATCCGATTTCAATTTGAATCCGAGCCGAACTTATTCGTTCCGGCACATCTGCTGCTGCCGAAGGGTGTATACAAGACCGGCAAAAAGCTGCCCGTGGTGATCGGTCTGCAGGGGCACGCGAGCGGTATGCACATCTCGCTCGGCCGCGCGAAGTACCCGGGCGATGAGGAAGATATCTCCGGCGGCGACCGCGATTTCTGCATTCAGGCGGTGGCTTTAGGCTATGCCGCCGTCGCGATGGAGCAGCGCGGCTTCGGTGAGCTGGACGGTACCGTCAGCCCCGGCGCCAATCGCTGCCAGCAGAACTCGACGCAGGCCCTCCTGCTCGGCCGCACGATGATCGGCGAACGCGCGCACGACGTTTCCTGTCTCATCGACACGCTCGGAAATTTCAGCGAATGCGATGTGGAGCGTGTCAGTCTGATGGGCAACTCCGGCGGCGGTACGGCGACGTTCTACACCGCTTGCGTCGAGCCGCGCGTGAAGATCGCCATGCCGTCCTGCGCTTTTTGCTCCTTACATGATTCCATCTTCGCGCAGCATCACTGCGTCTGCAACTACATTCCAAAGCTGTATCAGTACTTCGAAATGGGCGACCTTGCCATGCTGATCGCACCGCGTCCTTTGATCGTCGTCTGCGGTAAGGACGACAGTATCTTCCCGCTCGAGGGCGTTAAGCGGGAGTTTGCGACGGTGGAAAAGATTTACCGCGCCGCGGGCGTGCCGGAGAACTGCGCGATGATCGTCGGCGACGCCGGTCACCGCTTCTACGCGAAGCCGTCGTGGCCCGTGTTTGCTAAGATGCTTACTAAAATCTAAATACGGAGGTTTTTCCCATGCTGTACTCGGTTTGGTCGGAATACTTCCACTGTAAGGAAATGACGCTTGCCGAAAAAGCGGCTGCGTTTGCCGAATGCGGATTTTTCGCGTCGGAGCTGTCCGATGAGGACGGCGCACGTTTGCTTTCAGAGTGTCCTACGGCGGCGGAAGCCGGGAAAAAGGTTCGGACGATCACGGAAGATACCGGTTTTCAGTTTCCGCAGGGGCATTTGTGGCTGTCCGCATGCATCACCGGAGACGATTACGAGACAAAGTTTGATAGACTCAAAGCTTGGTTTGACATGTACCTCGAAGCGGGTATTCCCCGCGCCGTGCTGCATGCCAACAGCCGCCCGGGACAATCCTATGCCGTCGCCCGCGCGCGCCGGATGGTTGTACTCGACAAGGTCGCGGCATATCTGCGCGACACGAACCTCACCGTCTGCATTGAAAACATCTTCGGGGGCGATCACGCGGAGTCATCGGGACTTCTTGCCCTGATGCACGATCTCGGAAGCCCGAATTTCGGCATTTGCCTGGATACCGGACACTTAAACATGCATGGCGAAACGCAGCTCGACTTCATCCGCGCCTGCGGCAAGTACCTTAAGGCGCTCCACTTAGCCGATAATCAGGGCAAAGAGGATCAGCATATGATGCCCTTTGGGCGCGGCAATGTCGATTTCTTTTCCGTCGTCCGCGGACTGCGGGAGGTCGGCTACGACGGATTGTTCAATTACGAGATCCCCGGCGAAAATTCCTGCCCGCTTGAGGTGCGCAAATGGAAGCTGCGCTACCTGCATCAGGTTACCGATTACCTGATCGCAAACGCGTAAGGAAGTGTGTCTATGAAAAAGATACTTGCGATCGGCAACAGTTTTTCGCAGGACGCAACCGCCTATCTTTACGAGCTGGCGCTCGCGGCGGGCGAGGAATTGAAGATCGTGAATCTGTATATCGGAGGCTGCCCTTTGTCGCGGCATGCGTTTAACGCACTCGGACGGGAGCGGGACTATAAGCTGGAGTACAACGGCTTTCTGACAAACTTCGATGTGTCGATTTATGATGCGCTGAAGAACGAACCATGGGACGTGATCACGCTCCAGCAGGCAAGTCACCTGTCATTCCGATACGAAACCTATCAGCCCTACCTGGAAACCCTCCGCGACTACATCCATACCTACGCGCCCACGGCGGAGCTGATGGTTCATCAGACCTGGGCGTATGAGGAAGGCAGCGAACGCCTTGCCGCCTTCGGATTCGAGACCGCCGCCGCCATGTTTGCGGATGTGCGTGCCGCCTACGCCAAAGCGGCGGCCTTTCTGCATGCCCGCCTGCTGCCGTCCGGCGATGCGATTCGCCGCGCGGCGGAGCTTGACCTTGTGCGGATGTACCGCGACGGCTACCATCTCTCCTTCGGCGCGGGGCGTTATACCGCCGCGTGCGTATGGCTGGAGACGATTCTCAGCATATCCGCCGCCGGTAATCCGTTCGACGCGACGACGGAACCGCTGACACGGGAGCTGCGCGCCGCGCTGGCGGACTGCGCACATGCGGCGGTCGCGGCGACGCTATAACTATATATATAAACATGATCGCCCCGGAACAGTCAAGGGAGTTGGCTGTTCCGGGATTTTTTGTGAAAGGACTTGACAAAATTATAGACATATGATAATATGTGTCTATAATTAAAATAGACAGAAGGTGAATATGTGCATATAGATTTAGACCACGTTACGCCGGAGACGCTTACCCGGGGATGCGTGGAGGAGGACGGTGCATATACCTGCGTCGTCTGCGGGAAGGCGTTCCGCGAGGGGGAAATATACCCGGTCGGGGAGCGCCTGCTGGACGCGCGCCACGCGGCGGCAGCGCATGCCCGAGAGGAACAGGAGCGCCGGTTTTGCGGACTGCTTGCGCTTGCGGATAAGCTGACGGAGAATCAGAAAGCGCTTTTAGCGCTGATCCGGGAGGGTTTTTCCGACCGGGAGATCGCGGCGCGTATGGGCGTCGCGCAGTCCACGGTGCGCAATCAGCGGTTTCAGTTCCGCGAGCGTGCGAAAGCGGCAAGAGTGATGCTGGCGTTGTGGGAAATGGCCACAGAGGAAAAAATGGAACCGGCGGAGCAAACGCTGGTACCCGTGCATGAGGGGGCAAAAATGGTGGATGATCGTTTTGTGATTACCGAAGCAGAAGAAAAGAAAATTCTTGCGTCCGTGTTTGAAAGCATGGAACCGCTGAGGCTGAAAGTATTTTCGGCGAAGGAAAAAAAGAAGGTCGTTACCCTGCGCCGTATCGCGGAGGAATTCGAGCGCGGACGGCATTATACCGAGCCGGATGTTAATGAGATTCTGGAAGCAATTTACGAGGATTACGTCACGCTGCGCCGGTATCTGGTGGAGTACGGCTATATGGGACGCACCAGGGACTGCTCGGATTATTGGCGGGTATAAAATAAGCGCTCTGTCGGACAAAAAGTCTTGACAGAGCGCTTATTTCTTATAAAATTCAAACCTGAGCGGCGATTTTTTCGATAACCGCGGCGACAACCCGCGTAAAATCATTCAGCACTGACAAATCTGCGGTTTCCAGTGGCGAATGCGCGCCGGTGATCGTCGGGCCGACAGATACGATCGAAAGCTTCGGGTTGCGCGCGGCAAAGCTCCCGCATTCGAGTCCCGCGTGGATGGGGGAGACGGTCATCTCGGCACCTGTGACCGCACGGTACGCTTCCGTAAACATCGCTTCCAGCGGGTTTGCAGGATCGACCGGCCAGCCCGTGCCGGGTGCGCTTGCGCTGACGGTAAAACCGTGCGCGGCGGCGAGACGGCGGTAGTCGGCTTCGTTCTCCAGAAGCCGGGAGGCGACGGAGGAGCGGGCGAATGCGCCGATGGTTACCGTATCGCCGTCAAGCGAAACGACACCGACGCTGCACGAGCTTTCGACAAGCCCATCGAAGTCTTGGCTCATCGTGCGTACGCCGCAGGGCAGGGACGCGATCAGACTCGCGGCATCCCGGGAAGCGGCGCAAGGCAGCGTATCGGCGGGACGCGGACAGGATTCAAGCGTGATACGAGCGGAATCCGGTTCGGTATACCGCGCGCGGACATACGCACGGCAGGTATTGACCGCATGGCAGAGCGCTTCTGGACTGTCCGTGACGACGACAGCGGAAATACCCGTGGGGATGGCGTTATAGGCGGTGCCGCCGGAGAGGGACGCGAGGGCAAAATCGGGAGCCGACGCCAGCAGCCGCCCCAAAAGACAGATGGCATTGGCGCGGTTTTTATGGATATCCACGCCGGAATGCCCCCCGCGGAAGCCGGAAAACGTGATGCGGAACGCCCAGCGGTACGGAGCGGGAATCCGCGCCGCGCGGAGCGTAAGAGTATACGACTGGCTGCCGGCTGAGCTATTCGTGAGGACGCCCATTTCCTCGGAGTCGAGGTTTATAAGGTACTTACCGTCAAGGGCCGCATTGTCGAGCGCCCCGGCGCCGGACATGCCCTTTTCCTCGTCGGCGGTCGCGAGAATACGCAGTGGCCCGTGCCGCAGCGCGGGATCGGCGGCAAGCGTCATGGAAATGGCAAGCCCCAAACCGTCATCCGCGCCGAGCGTGGTGCCGGACGCGTGAAGTGCGTCTCCATCCCGTACGAGTTTCGGCACATCGGTCAGCGGATCGAAGGCGACGCCGTCCGCCGCGACGCAGACCATATCGGTGTGGCCTTGTAAAATGGTAACAGGCGCCATTTCGCAGCCGGGAGAGGCGGGGACCTCGATCACTACGTTTTTCGCATTGTCGACGCGGGCGGTAAAGCCCTGCTCCCGTCCCCATGCCGCGAGATCGGCGGCGACGACATCCTCATGTCCGGAGGGACGGGGATGGGACGCGATGCGGGTGAAATTGCGGAGTATGTTTTCTTGAAAATCCATTCCGGACATCCTTTCTGGGCGCGGCTCAGGCGGCCTTTTTCGCGGCGTCGAACTCCGCGCAGATTTCGCGGGAAGGAGGCGCGGTGAGCAGCGATACGACGACGATCATCAGGCAGGAGAACAGGAAGGCGGGCAGGAGTTCGTAGATGCCAAGTAGGCCGCCGAGCGGCTTTAAGACGAGCTTCCAGAAGAAGACCATGCCGCCGCCGCCGATCATACCGGCAATCGCGCCGGCGCGGTTGGTACGCTTCCAGAACAGGGAGAAGAGCATGATCGGCCCGAAGGTCGCGCCGAAGCCTGCCCAGGCGAAGCTGACGATGGTAAAGATAACGCTGTTCTCATCCAAAGCGATGAGCATACCCACGAGAGCGACCGCGAGCAAGGTGATGCGGCTGACCGTCATGACCTGCTTGTCGCTCGCGTTGCGGCGAAGGATACCCTGATAGATATTTTTCGACAGCGCGGAGGCTGCGATCAGCAGATAGGAGTCGGAGGAGCTGATGGTGGCGGCGAGGATACCCGCCATGACGATGCCGGCGAACAGCGGATGCAGCAGCGTCTGCGACATGATGACGAAGATGTTCTCCGCTTGCGACGCCGTTTTAAGCGCTGCGGGCATCATCGCACGGCCGATAACGCCGATCAGAACGGCTGCGGTCAGCGAAATGACGACCCAAACGGTGGCGATCCGGCGGGACTGGGTCAGCTCGTCGGTGCGGCGAATGGCAATAAAGCGGAGCAGTACCTGCGGCATACCGAAGTAACCGAGACCCCAGGAGAGCGTGGAGAGTATGGTCAGAAGGCCGTAGCTGCCTGCTTCGCCAAACAGCGGCGCGCCGGAGGAGGATATGGCCTGCAGGCCGTCGGCGCCGGCGACAGGAGAGGCGATGCCGAAAAAGGCCCAGAAGCCCGGGATGTTGCGGGCGTTCTCGACAACGGCGCCAAATCCACCCGCGTAGATCGAGCCGGAAATCACAATGACGAGCAGGGCGAAGATCATGACGACAGCCTGCATAAAGTCGGACGCACTTTCGGCAAGAAAGCCGCCGAGATAGGTGTAAACCAGAACGAATAACGCGCCGAGTATCATCATCAGACGGTAATCCGCGTTAAAGAGCCGGGAAAAAAGCTTGCCGCAGGTGACAAAGCAGCTCCCCGCGTAGACCGCGAAGAAAATCAGGATGAAGGTCGATGCGATAAGCATCAGCACCTTCTTTTTCTCTTTGAAACGGTTGCTGATGAAGTCAGGGATGGTGATGGCGTTGCCTGCAATCTCGGAATAGCGGCGCAGGGGCTTGGCGACGAGCAGCCAGTTGAGGTAAGTACCGACGGCCAGGCCAATCGCCGTCCAGGCGGCGTCGGCGGTGCCGTACCAATAGGCAACGCCGGGCAGACCCATCAGGAGCCAGCCGCTCATGTCGGAGGCCTCGGCACTCATCGCCGCAACCCAGGGGCCCAAGGTACGGCCGCCGATGAAGTAGTTTTCAGAGCTTTGGTTAGCGCGCTTGGCAAAATAGAGGCCGATACAGATGACGGATGCCATGTAGAGTACCATCGCAATCAGTGTTTGAACTGAAGAACTGGACATAAAAAAATTTCTCCTATCGTGTGTATTGTTGAACCGAGGGGAAGAGCATGCGATATGGGGAAAACGAGCAAACAGACTTACAGGCTTGCTTCCGCTCGGGAACCGGAGGCACGATAGGCGGCGTCCATGATCTCGGACAGCTCCACCGCTTCGTCAATACCGTACGCGGAGGGCTTGTCGTTCATAAACGAATCTGCCCAGGAAATCAACGGAGAAACCGGCGCTTCCGGAAGGGATTCGGCCTTGACCCACTTCTTCTCGGTGGCTTCGGTTGCATAGAACACTTCCTGCCCGCGGACATAAGCCGCACCCTTCGTACCGGAAAGATGGAACTCATACGGGTCGGCGACGGAGACGAAGCCGGTTTCGGATACGCCGATTGCGCCGGATGCATAACGGAACAGGCAGACGGCGTTGTCCTCGACCGCGCGCGGCGTGACGTTCGTAAAGCAGGACTGGATGCTTTCGGGCTTTCCTAAAAACCAATCGAGGATGTAGCACGGATGCGCGCCGAGATCGATCATTGCGCCGCCGCCGCAGGCTTTCTCATCGTAGAAATGCGGCGGGAGCCAGTCGGCAATGCTGCCGGAATGGACATTGCGCATACGGGCATAGGTGAGGACGCCAAGCGCACCGGTATCGGCGAGATTTTTGACAAACAGGATGGAGGGAAGGGTTTTATGAGGATAGGAGATTGTGAAAAGGGTGTTGTTGCGGTTTACCGCGTCCCGAATCCGATAGGCGTCGGCGGCGGTCAGGGCGAGCACCTTTTCGGTAAAGATCGCCTTGCCCGCGTCGGCTGCGCGGATCATCAATTCCGGATGCGCAGACGTCGGCGCGCAGATCGCGACGCCGTCGATCGAGGGGTCTGCCAGAATGGCGTCAAAGCTTCCGACATACGGGCACCCGAGTTCCTCGGCCCACTTCTTCCCGGATTCCGTGCCGTGATTCCAAAGCGTATCGGAATCGTAAACGGCGGCGATTTCGACGCCCGGATGATTCTTTAAGGTGTTTGCGTACCCTTTGGCATGGACATGCCAACCGCTAATCATGGCAACGCGCATAAGACAATATCCTCCCTATATAAACTTTATTCCATATCGCGGATAAAGACCTCGCGGCCTTCCTTTGCGGATTTGTAGACGGCGAGCACAACTTTTAATGCGTCGAGCGCTTCGTCCGGCTGGATGTAGGGCGCTCTGTCCTCACGGATGGCATCGACGAGATCCTGTACATGGAAGGCATGTCCTGTTGCGGCGGCTGCGTTCTTTGTGACAGCCGCGCCGCCATCGGCAAAACGCGCGATCATTTCCGCTTCGTCTTCGCCCGGGACGACCCAGGATGTGATCTTACCCGCATCCATCGAGATCGAGCCCTTGGTGCCGTAAATCTGAATATCGGTGGAAGTCTTGCCGCCATTGCAGGTGGTTGAGACGAGGTTGCCGATAGCGCCGCTCTTAAATTTAACGATGGAGGAGGTAAAATCCTCCGTTTCGATCTTGTGATTGAAGATATTTGTCACGGAAATGACAGATTCGACGCCGCCCATCAGCCACTGCATCAGGTCGGTGGTATGCACGCCCTGATTCATCAGGCTGCCGCCGCCGTCCCAGGCCCATGTCCCGCGCCAGGCTTCGCCGGATGCGATGGTGGTGCCGGAAAAGTATTCGTCGGTGCGCAGCCAGTTGATGCGGAAGAAGCCGGAGAAGACGTCGCCGAGCTTGCCCTCCGCGAGGACACGGCGGATTTCGTCAATGCACGGCCAGCGGCGGCATTGAAATACGCAGGACGCCTTGACGCCCATCGTCTTCCATACGCGCACGATTTCCTCGGCGCGGGCGACGGAGACGTCGATTGGCTTTTCGATGAGGACATGCTTCCCGGCGCGCATCGCCATCATCGCGTGCTCGGCGTGCATACCGGAGGGAGTCGCAATGGAAACGACGTCGATTTCCGGGTCGCGCAGCATTTCGGCATAATTGGCATACGTCTTTACGTTGACGCCTTCGGCCGCAAGCTCAGAGGAGACCTTTTCAAGCCGGTCGGTTTTTAGGTCGCAGATAGCTACGAGCCGTCCGCCCTGCAGATGCGCGGCGCCCTTGACGTGGCCGACGCCGACGCCAAGTCCGAGGACCGCGTAACCGATATTGTTCTTATCCATATGTCCACAACGCTCCTTTATATGATTCAAAGGTAAATTCAGTGTACCACCATTTTCCGAAAAACACAAGTTATTTTTATGCATAAAAATGTTTTCTCTTGTAGATAAGGGGAAGTGTATGATACAATACCTTATCTACTGATGATGGGAAAGGATAATAAAAATAATGGCACAGGAAAGAAAAGTAAAAACACCGCTGGATTCCACGGCGGAGCAGGTACAGGTGCTGACCCTCAGTTCGATGAACGGCACGAACCGGCTGTTTGGAGGACGCCTGATGGAGTGGATCGACATTGTCGCGGCGGTCGTCGCCAGACGGCACTCGGAACGCAACGTTACGACGGCGGCGGTCGAGCGACTGGAGTTCCGGGAGCCCGCGGTGCCGAACAGCACGGTCGTCCTGAAGGGAAAGATCGTCTACGCCGGGAATACGTCCATGGTTGTGCGCGTCCACTCCTATGTGGAAGCGCTCGACGGGGCGTGCAAGCTCATCAATTCGGCGTATCTGACGATGGTGGCGCTCGATGAGGACGATCATCCGACCCAGGTGCCGGAACTACGGCCGCAGACCGATGAGGAACGCGAGGAATGGGCGCATGCGAAATCACTGCGTGCCCGACAGGACAGAAAGTGACAATTGACGGAAAAAACCGTCCAGAATATTTGTGCAAAAAGCTTGTAAACTGCGACAAGGTCTGCTATAATCCACGATGTGCGGGAATTCCAATCAAACAAAGGAGGCTAACCATGAAAAACTACGTATTTGACCGCTTTTCCGACGAAGCGCACCGCGTCATCAACCAGACCGGTGTCCGTCAGGCGGCGCCTCAGGCGGAAGGAAACGAAAACTTCAACGCCTGCTGGGACGGTGCTTTGGCACCCGACGGAACTTTTTACTATACACTGTCCTCCGAAGCCGGAAAATGCGATCACGCGAAGCTCGTCCGCTACGATTTCGATGAAAACCGCATCATTGAGTGTTTTTACGCCGGTTCGCTCGTCCTGCCGCAGGATCGGCAGCTCCCGCACTCTAAGCTCCATACGTCGATCAATTTCATGCCCAGACACGCCTTCTATCCTGAAGCGCCCGACGACCCTAAAGATTACCTCGTCATTGCGACGACGCACTCGACGGATCGTGCGAGGCAGCACGTCGAGTGGATGCCGTTTGGGCACCATAACCACGTCTGGGAAGGGTTCCCCGGCTCACAGATTCTCGTCTATGACCCGAAGACCGGACATGCCCAGTCGCTTGGCACCCCTGTGACGCATGAATCGATCTACGGCTCCAAGTATGACCCCGTACATAACCGTTTATATATGATCGGCTTTATGCGCGGACATGTCTACTGCTTCGACGTGGCTTCCCGCCGCGTGACGAAGGACCTCGGCAAGGTCGCGGAGCTTTACTGCTACCGCTTAAAGCTCGGCGCAGACGGCAATATCTATGGCTGTACGAAGGCCGGACAGCTCTTCCGCATCGATACCGAGAAGAACGAACTCGAGCATATGAACTTCCGTGTACCGGAGTATGAGAATAATTATGTAAACAACACCTGGTACCGCTATATGGAGAATGCGCGCAACCATCCTTCGGGGAAGTTCATGTATATGATGTTCGCCGTCGCACCGTACATGTACAAGCTGGATTTTGCCACGGGCGAGGTTTATCGAGCGGGTAAGATTATGCCCGGTGACGGCCTTTACGAGCTGCCGGCCGCCGACGGAAGCTGGAATCCGCATAGTTTCGTCCTCGACAAAGACGGCGTAATCTGGTTCTGCGTCCATCACTGGAGCATCCACAACGATACGGAATATACAGACCCGCGTCCCTGCTATCTGCTGCGCTGGGATGTCGAAAACGGCGAGGAGCCGTACTGCTGCGGCATCATCGGCACCGAGCACCGCGTCGAGAACAGCGTGACCGAAATGGAATACGACCCCGAACGCGATATTCTCTATTGCGCGAACGTCGGACGCGGCTTCGCCGCCGACGGCCCCGGCGTCACGGCCATAGACCTGTCCGCATTCCGCCCCGTGTATCGCGAGCGCGGCCCCGTCTCCGACGACGCGGTCCTTATACCGCGCAAGCTGACGCCCGAGGAGCTTTCGGAGCGCCGTGCGAAGGCCGCCAAAAAGATCGGCGAGGAGGTCACCGAGCATAACCCCTACCAGGCGTTCCCGCCGGCAAAGGTGACCCCCGTACGTATCTGGCGCAGTCTGCCGCGCCTCGATGTCGGGGAATCGAAGGTCGTTGGCATGGCCTTTGAACCGGATAAAACCGGCGAGGATACCGTACTGCATGTCGTCTGCGGGAAGGGCGATACCTTCGACAACGCGAAGTATGTCATGCGCATCGTACGCGGCAAGGTCGAGGGCGTGCGCGAGATGGCGTACATCCATGACGAGTACCGCGCATGGCTCCGCGCAAATATACTGCCGCAGCCGGTGATGTTCGACGAGTCGATCAAGCTGCCGGAGGCGACCGGACGCCGCTACCGTGCGAAGGCGAGCGCCGTCGCGGACTGGAACGGCGGACGGAAAATCGTCGGCACGCTGGACGCGATGCTGGCCATCGTAAAGCCTGACGGCAAGGTCTACAGCCTCGGCAGTGCCGCTGCGTACGGGCCGATCCGCTGCATGGTCACCGATGCCGCCAAAACAAAGCTTTGGGGCGTCGCGGGCGACGACGAGGACATGGGCTACGTCTTTGCCTACGACGACGAGGAGGGCTTGCGCCAGCTCGGCATCCTCAACTACAACTCGCACGGCTATTTTGACGGCCCGACGGCGTCGAACGTGCTGTCGAGCATCGCGCTGTCCCCGGACGGCAAGGTTCTCGCTATCGGCGGCGCGGACAGGATTGGAACCGTGCATATCATCACACTGTAAAATTGAATAGGGAGGGGCTTCTTATGCCGCGCAGACTTTTATGGCTGATCGTATCGCTTTTGCTGCTATGCGCCTGCGCGGCCGCCCCGTCCCAGACGGCGGTCGCCAGGCTTGACGCCGCGCTCGCGTATCGTTCGGATACGCTCGAAACACCGCTGACTTTTATCTCCAATACGATGCCGACAGGCGACGGGCAGCTGTGGATGATCACCGCAAAGGACGGCGTTTTGGGTACCTATTTCGTCGACGCGGAGGGAAATTCTACGCGTTTCCCGTATGAGATTTCGGGGGATGCGCATCCGACGCTTCTGCTGCCGGGAAAAGACGGCGAACCGCTGTGGCTCGTGGAGAGCGTTCGCCGGAACAGCTCCTACGTGTCGCACACACTCGTCCGGCTGGATAATACGGGAACAGAGCTTGCCCGCGCAGACGTCACCGAACTGTATGGTGAAAACGGTGAAGCGTTCACCAATCCCGTGGCGGTGCAGGACGGTGAGGGGACAGCCTGGCTATACGCGGGAGGAAGACTGGCGGCGTACGGCGCGGATGGAAAACGGCGCTTATCCGTGGCTGTGACTGGTGTGACAGCGCTTGCAAGGCTCTCCGACGGACGTGCGGCGGCAGCGGTCGCGCGTCCGGACGGCGCGGTTATGTGCATCTGCGATGCGGATACCCGAAACGGCTTTTCGCAGACCTATTCTACGGGGTATACCCGTCTCGCACCGGGTGACAGCGTGTATGATCTTTATCTCTACGGGTCGGATGCAGCGGGTTTTACGCTCTCCGACGCCTCCGTCACCCGGCTTTTTGCCTTCTCCGACGCGGACGCGATCGCCGAGGAGATCACCGCTCTTGCATCGGGGCTTTCCGGCGGCGAGCCGACGCTTTGCTATGCCTATAACGACGGGGGAACACTTTCGCTGCGGATTCTGCGTCGGGCAACGGCGGAGGAGCGTAAAACGGTGCTGACCATCGGCGTTACGGGGAACAACCGGGACTTAAAGGCGGCGATTCTCCGTTTTAACATGCAAAGCGCGGACTATCGCGTGGAACTCGCGGATTATTCCGTCTATAACACGGACGACGGCTGGCGGGAAGGGGAGGATCGGCTGCATCTCGATATGATCGCGGGGAAATGTCCCGATATGCTCGAGCTGCGGTATTTGCCGTATAAAAGCTACATGGATAAAGGGCTGTTGCTGGATTTGTCCGCGTATGTCGACGGCGACACGGAGCTGGGCGGCATTTTACCCAACATTCGTGTGCTGTGGGAATACAAGGACAAGCTGGCGGGGATTTCGCCGCGCTTTCTTATTTCAACAATGAGCGCGCTGCCGGAAGTTGTGGGAAACCGCGCCGACGATGGACTGCGCGTGGAGGAGTTTGCCATGTTGCTGGATGAGAACCCGGGAGTCATCCAGCCGGTGGCAAACATCCCGCGTGCAAAAGCCTTTGATTTTTTTGCCTTTACTGTACAAGCAGCCTTTGTTGACTATGAAAACGGCGTGTGTGATTTTGAAAACGAAGGATTTTATAAGATATTAGAGCTTTGCGCACGCTTCCCGGAGACCATCGAGGACTTGGAGGAGTCGGCGGTCGACAGACTGCTCGACGGCCGGGCATTGCTGAAAATGGAAGCGTATTCCAGCGTGGACAGCTATCAGATCAGTTGCCAGACGCTCGATGGCGGTCTGACGGTCACCGGCTATCCGTCGGAGGACGGCGTCGGAACGATCGCGCAGGTGATGGAGCTGTACGGCATTACGACTGCCTGTGAAAGACCGGATGCCGCGTGGGCATTCCTGCATTTCCTAATAACCGACGACGAAAGCTACTTTCAGGTACTCGGAAGCGACAACGGCATCCACCGATACCATTATATCCCGGCGTGGGAGAAGCCGTATGCCGATATGCTGGCGGAGGCGCAGGTCAATTATTATAACATCGTGGACGGTGTACGGGTCGAACAGGCGCGCACACGCTACACAAGGGATAATACTTACCATTACATCTATGCCGCAACGCCGGAAATCATCACCACGTTTGACGCGCTGGTACGCAGTATCCGCTACGGAGATTACCGCGACAATACGATTCTGGACATCATCTACGACGAGCTGCCGGCTTACTACGCCGGCGTGAGGACATGCGAGGAAACAGCGGCGTTGATACAGAGCCGTGTGTCCGTATACCTCGCCGAAGGTCAATGAAATAAGGAGGGTCTAACCATGGCTTATCTTTTCAAATCCTATGACGATCCGGATTATTATCATCTGATACCACAGGCCGGCGTCCGCGCGGTCGAACCCGATGAGGAAGGCAACGGCAACTTCAACACCTGCTGGGACGGCGCGCTTTCCCCCGACGGCGTCTTCTACTATACGCTCTCCTCCGAAGCCGGAAAATGCGACCACGCAAAGCTTGTGCGCTATAACTACAATAAGAACGCCGTCGAAGAATGCGTCTACATGGGCAACGTCGTGATGCCGCAGAAGCGCCAGCTTCCGCATTCAAAATTCCATACGTCGATCAACTTTCGCCCGAAGACCGGCGGCTGCGGCTATACCGTCCTCGGTGTTACTCACAACACCGACCGCGCGCCGCAACATACCGAATGGATGCCCTTCGCGCATCACGCGGATATCTGGGAGGGCTTCCCCGGCTCGCAAATTCTCATGTTCGATCCCGATACTGGACACGCCGAAAGCTGGGGGACGCCCGTGCCGCGTGAAACGATTTACGGCGCGAAGTATGATCCCGCGCACGACCGGCTCTATATGATCGGCTTCATGCGCGGGCATGTCTACAGCATGGACTGCAAAACGCGGAAGGTGGAGGACTTGGGCAAGGCCGCGGAGGTCTTTAACTACCGTCTCTCGCTCGCCTCAGACGGCAATATTTACTCCTGCACAAAGTCCGGCGAGTATTACCGCATCAATACCGAAAAGAACATCCTTGAGGATCTGCACCGTCAGGTGCCGTACTATCCGGGGGCGCTGTCGAACAACACGCATTACCGTTACCTGACCTGCGCGCGAATGCATCCGTCGGGGAAGTTCATGTACTTAACGAACAGCTCCGGTTGGGAACTGTACCAATATGACTTCGAAACCGGCGAGTTTACGACAGCCGGCCGACTGGTGCCGGGCGAGGGCTTGTTCCCCGTCGATTTCGCGGCGGTGGACTACAGCTGCGGATCGTTCGCGGTGGATAAGTACGGCGTGATCTGGTACGAACTGCGTATATCGCTGCATAAATATACGACGGATGTACGGTTAAACCCCTACTATTCGAAGCTCATGCGTTGGGATATCGAAAACGGTAAGGCGCCGGAATACATCGGCGTGATGGGAACGCCGGAGCGTGTCCACGGCATCACGGTCGAAATGGAATACGACCCCGCGACCGACCGAATCTATACCGTTGACCACGGTACGGGATTTGGGCATAAGGGCCCCTGCGTACTCTGCATCGACCTGCCGGAGTTTCGGAGGCAGCTTGGGTCGAGCGGCGCGGTTTCGCAAGGGTGGCAGTGTCAGAACGCATTGCCCGTCGCGCAGCGACAGGGCCCGTATACCGAAGAGCCGCGCATCTATCCGAGACACGCAAGCCCCGAGGAAATGGCACGCGAGGAAGCGCGTCGGAAGGTCGGCGCGGGCGAACAGGTCACGGAATCAAACCCCTTTGTCGCGTTTCCAAACCGCGACGCGTATCCCGTCCGTTTGTGGAACGCCGTGCTGCGTCCAGAGGATTCGGAGGTCATCGGCATGTGCTACGGCGAAGACGGCATTCTGCACGTCGTCACCGGCGAGACGGATCGGTTTGACGAAGCAAAGTACGTTTTCCGTATCCGTTACCGCGAGATCGAGTCCCGCGCGGACTTCGGTACGATCAAGGAAGCCTACCGCGAGTGGCTGCGCACGCATATCCTGCCGCAGCCGGTGTGCTTTGATGAGAATATCCGGCTGCCGGAGGTCACGGGACGCCGCTATCGCGCCCACGCGACGGCGACGGCGGAGTGGAACGGCGGTCGTACCATCGTCGGCACGCGCGACGCCCAGCTTGCCGTGATCGACGAGGCAGGCGAGGTCTTTTCCCTCGGAGGCGCGGCGGCGTACGGTCCGGTGCGCTGTATGGTCACGAACGCCGCGAAGACGAAGCTTTGGGGCGTCGCGGGAGACAAGCTCGACATGGGGTATGTGTTCTCCTACGATGACCGAAACGGCCTGCGGCAGCTCGGCATGCTCAACTACGACTCCATCGGCTTCTACCGTCCTTCCGCGTCGAATATTCTCTCGAGCGTCGCGCTGTCGCCGGACGAGCATACTCTCGCGATCGGCGGCGCAGACAGACTCGGCACCGTACATGTGATCGATCTGAAGCAAGAGGAGAAAACGATATGAAAAAGTATGTTTTTGAACGTTTTTCCGACGATTCTTTCCGCCTGATCAATCAAACCGGCGTACAGCAGGCGTATCCTCCCGAAACAGGATATGAAAACTACAATTGCAACTGGGACGGCGCTCTCTCCCCCGACGGCGTGTTTTACTTCACCGATTCCTCCGAAGGCGGCAAATGCGACCATGCCCGTCTGATGCGCTATGACCGTGCCGAAAACAAGTTCGTCGAGTGCTTTTACGCCGCCGACATCGTGATGCCGCGTGAGCGGGAGCTGCCGCACTCGAAGCTGCATACCTCTATTGATTTCATCCCGCGCGGCTCATTTGACGGCGATCTGTCAAATCCCGAAGACTACCTCGTCATTGCGACGACCCACTCCACCGACCGCTCGCGCCATCATACCGAATGGATGCCGTTTGCCCACCAGCCCGACTTGTGGGAGGGATACCCCGGCTCCCAGATTCTCGTTTACGACCCAAAATCGGGGCATGCGTGGAGCCTCGGTACCCCCGTTCCGCGCGAATCGATCTACGGCGCAGAGTATGACCCTGTTCACAACCGTCTGTATATGGTCGGCTTCATGCGCGGCCATGTGTATTCGTATGACCTTCATACGAGAGAAATCGTCGATCTCGGACGCGGGATGGAGTTCTGCTCCTACCGTCTCTCGCGCGGCGGTGACGGCAACATCTACGGCGGCTCCAAGGCGGGGTATTTCTTCCGCGTCAATACCGCTGAAAATAAGCTTGAAAGTTTAAACTTCCGCGTGCCGGATTACCCGGACAACTACATCAACAATACCTGGTACCGCTGGATGAGCCTTGCGCGGAGCCACCCGTCGGGGAAGTTTTTGTATATGCTCGCGCCCTGCACCGATCACCTCTGGCGCTATGACTACGCAACGGGAGAGGTCACCTGCGCCGGACGGATGTTGCCTGAGGACGGTATCGTCGAGCTGCCGAACAAGGAAAGCTGCTACGCGACCTATACCTTCGCAATCGACGGCGAGGGCGTGCTGTGGTATGCCATGCGCGGCTGGCAGATCAAGAACGCCTCCGACTTTACGTATACGATTCCCTGCTATCTCTGCCGCTGGGACATCGACGCGGGGCGTCAGCCCGAGGTCCTGGGCATCATCGGTACTCCCCGCAACGTCCAGCGCCTGACCTGTGAGATGGAGTACGATCACGCAAACGACATTCTCTATTGCTGCAACGTCGGACGCGGCTTCGGCGCGGACGGTCCGGACGTGATCGCGATCGATATGAAAGCCTACAAGCCCCATATGTACGAGCCGGGGCCGATCTCGGAGGACGAGGCACTGCGCCGGCGCGAGCTCACCGATGAGGAAAAACAAAAGCGCGACGAACGCCTGAAAAAATTCGTCGGCGAAGAGGTCACGGCGTCGAATCCGTTCCAGCCGGTGCCGGACGCCGACTGCTATCCCGTGCGCATCTTCGAAAAGGTGCCGTCCGCGCACATCGAGGACGCGTCCGTCGTCGGCATGGCTTACGATGAAGACGGTATCCTCCACGTCGTGACGGGCGATGGCGGAGCGGTAGGAGTTCCATCGGATTTTGAACATGCGAAATACGTTTTCACCTTACGCGGACGCGACATCTGCGGCAGACTCGATATGGGGCTTGTGAAAGACGAATACCGCGATTGGCTCCGTACGCATGTAGAGCCCTGGCCTGTGACCCTCGACGACACCGTCAAGCTGCCGGAAGTCACCGGACGCCGCTACCGCGCGATTGCCTCCGCGACAGCCGCGTGGTCGCAGGGCCGCACGATCGCCGGCACGCGCGACGGACTCCTCGCGGTCGTGTACCCGGACGGGCATGTCTTTAACCTCGGCACCTGCGCGCCCAATGGCCCCGTGCGCTGCCTGACGGCAAACGCGGCGAAAACCGTGCTTTATGGCGTCGCGGGCGACCTCGAGGGGATGGGATATCTGTTCCGCTACGACGACCGCCACGGGATCCGCGAGCTTGGCATCATCAGCTATAATTCGCATGGCTTTTACGGTACGACGCAGGCCAATGTGCTGACCTCCGTCGCGTTGTCCCCCGATGAGAAGATACTTGCCGTGGGCAACGCCGACCGGATGGCCTGCGTGCATCTTTTGAATACGGAGGCGATGGGAAAGTGATTCACTCCGACTGGCATATCCATACCGACGCTTCCTACGACGCAAAGCTCCCGCTTAACACGCTGATCAAACGCGCGCGGGAGCAGGGCTTGCGCGGCTTCGGAACGACCGATCACGCAAACTTCAACGATGCTAAATTCATGGAAAACATCCGCCGATCGGCCGCAAACTACCGCGCGGCGGCCGAAAGCGTTCCGGAGATGATCCTCGGCGTGGAGTTTACGCCGATAGCGTCGCCGGAATACGACTATATCGCCCGTACTGGCACGCGTGAGGGGTATGTCCCCGTGCCGCAGGATACGCCGTATGGCATCGAGCTTGCGCTGACGCTTAACGAGATGCGAACGCTCGGTATCCGCTACGCCGTCGGCGCAGCGCACTGGCGCACTGACGTGGCCGATGTGAAGGCGGTGGACAACGGCGTCGACGCACAGATCCGCGAGTGGTTTAGGCAGCAGATGGCACTCGCCGCCGACCCGCGCGTGACGATTCTCGGGCATCCGTGGTCCTGCAACCGCTCGTGGTACGACGATTTTTCTGTCATACCGCGCGCTATGCACGACGAACTGGGTGCAAACCTCCTGGAGCATGGCAAATACATCGAATGTAACGTGAATATGCTGATCTCGCCGAGTTTATCGGAGTTTTTCCGCCGCCAATACGCGGAATTTTTGCGGTATATGTTCGAAAAGGGAATCCCGATGACCTACGGCTCCGACTGCCACGGCAGGGACAGCGATACGCCGGATTATCCCGATCACCGCACGGAAGCGGAAAAATATCTGACCGCCGCGGGTTTCCGCGAGGGGGATTTTTCCGAGATTTCACCCGATAAATGGATTTCTTAGGAGGCTAACTATGTACTACTTCGATCAGTTTTCCGACGATTATTACCGCGTGATCAATCAAACCGGTGTGCATGAGGCGAAGCCCTGGATGCCCGGCAACGAGAACTTCAACTGCTGCTGGGACGGCGACTGCGCGCCCGACGGCACCTTCTATACGACGCTTTCCTCCGAATCCGGGAAATGCGACCATGCAAAGCTCGTGCGCTATGACCGCGACACAAACAAACTCGTGCTCTGCTTTTATGCGGGAGACCTTGTTTTGCCGCAGGAGCGCCAGCTGCCGCATTCCAAGCTGCATACGTCGATCAACTTCATCCCGACAGGCGACAAGCCGGAGGACTACCTCGTCATCGCGACGACGCATTCCACCGACCGCGCAAAGCATCATACGGAATGGATGCCGTTCGGACACCAGAACCATGTCTGGGAGGGCTTCCCCGGTTCGCAGATTCTCGTCTACGACCCGATAACAGGGCATGCCGAAAGCTGGGGTACCCCCGTGCCGCACGAATCGATTTACGGCGCGAAATATGACCCGAAGCACCGCCGCCTTTACATGATCGGCTTCATGCGCGGCCATGTCTACAGCTTCGATATCGATACCCGCCGCGTGACGAAGGATCTCGGCAAAGCCGCCGAGGTGTTCTGTTTCCGCCTGGCGCTCGGCGCGGACGGCAATATCTACGGCTGCACGAAGTCCGGTTTCCCGTTCATGATCGATACGGAAGAGAACAAACTTGTTGATCTCGGCGCAGAGGTGCCGGCATATTACTCCCCCGAGGGGAATCCCCGGTATGTCAACAACACATGGTACCGCTACCTCGGGCAGGCGGAAAATTCCGCCGACGGCAAATACCTCTACATGTTCCACCCTTATGCCTATGACCTATATAGACTCGAGTTTGCGACAAAAAAGATCACATCGGCGGGCAAGCTTCTGCCCTTTAAGGATGGCGAGCAGGTGACCGACCTTGTGCGTCCGCAGTCGGCAAAGTCCGCGACGGGCAACAACTGCATGACAATGGATAAATACGGTGTGCTGTGGTATATTCTGCAGACGCGTCCTTATGACACGGATGAGGATGTCAGATACACCCCGGGGCAGTATCTGTGCCGCTGGGATATCACGCATGGGGGCCAGCCTGAGCTTTTAGGGATGGTCGGTACGCCGGACTATGTCCATAACCGGTCGACGGAGATGGCTTGCGACCATATCCGCGATATCCTCTATATTGTCAACGTCGGTCACGGCTTTGGGGAGAACGGCCCGGATGTCGTACGCATTGACTTACCCGAGTTCCGGCCATATATGTACGAACAGGGACCCGTTACGACGCATTCGATTTTCTATCCGGTCAGGCTGACGGACGAGGAAATCCGCAAGCGTGCTGAGGCGCGTGCGAGGAAGAATACGGCGGGGGAGGAGAACAGCGAAAACAACCCATTCCAGGCGTTCCCGATCGATCGCGCATATCCTGTACGCATCTGGCGCGAGATCGGCGAAAAAGGCGAACTCTGCGACCATATCGAGGACGCGAAGGTGATCGGTATGGCGTTCGATGAGAAGGATGTGCTGCATGTTGTCACCGGGGCGAAGGGGAGCTTCGGCGAGGCGGCGTATGTGTTCCGCATTCAGGGTCATGATATCCTCTCGCGCGAGGATTTTTCCGCGATCGACGGCGAGTATCGCGAATGGCTCCGCGCAAATATCCTGCCTCAGCCGGTGGCCGTGGACGAAGGCATCCGGCTGCCGGAAGCCACGGGACGGCGGTACCGCGCGAAAGCGTCTGCGACAGCCGCGTGGCATGACGGGCGCGCGATCGTCGGCACGATGGACGCGCTTTTGGCGATGGTCAGCGCGGATGGGAAAGTCTACTGCCTCGGCGGCGCGGCCGCATACGGTCCGGTACGCTGCATGTGTACGAACGCTGCGAAGACGAAGCTTTGGGGCGTCGCAGGCGATGAAGAGGACATGGGCTATATCTTCACCTATGACGACGACGAGGGCTTACGTCAGCTCGGTATCCTGAGTTACAACAGCGTCGGCTTCTATCGTCCGACGGAATCGAACGTGCTGTCAAGCATCGTGCTGTCGCATGACGAGCGTACGCTGGCCGTCGGCTCGGCGGATCGTATCGCGACGGTGCATATCATTACACTGTGACCGCTCTACTTTAGCTTTGTACAGAATCATACCTTCTGGAGGGGCTCCTCGCCCCTCCAGACCACCCACGCCAATATTCTTTCTCCGAGAGAAAGAATATTGGATAAGAAAGCATCTTTTTAGGGACGTGAGTAAAAAACGCCTGAGGGCGTTTTTTTATACGAGAGAAAAGTTACGGGCGAAGCAAAAAATTGTCGCACAGATCCCCGTAGACTCCCCCGTATAAGCGGCGCGAAGTCGCCGCCGTTCCGGGGGGGTTCTTAGGAGGACTTTAGTCCTCCTAAGACGGCTTTCTTTGTTACTTTCTTTGCCGGGGCAAAGAAAGTAGCGCGGAGGGTGGTGTCGGAGGGGGGCGAGAAGCGCCCCCTCCGACAAGCTTCCCCCTGGGGAAGGCTTGGTTAGATGCTTTAAATCTTACCTAAAACCCTTGCAAAACAAAAAAAGGTATGCTACAATAAACCATACCTTATCTCTTTTTAGGAGGACGAGTAGTCATGAAAAAAGCAGATGACGTCTTAACAAACATTGACGCGCCGGTCGAGGACGGCTGCAAGTGCTGCAAAAACGGCCGCCGCTTAAAGGTCGGTATCATCGGTACCGGTTGGATTGCCGATTCCCATATGATGAGCTATTTGAAACAGCCCGACGTCGATATCGTCGCGGGCGCGGACTTGATCCCCGGCAAGGCGGATGCGTTTTTCAAGAAGCACGGCGTCGAGGGCGTCCGTCTTTATCCCGATCACCTCTCCATGCTTGAAAACGAGCAGCTTGACGCGGTTTCCGTCTGTACCTACAACATGGCGCATGCGGTGCCGACGATCGACGCGCTCAACCGCGGTGTAAACGTCCTCCTCGAAAAGCCTATGTGCGTGACGCTCGAGGAAGCTGTCGAGATCCGCAAGGCTGAGAAGGCGTCCGGCAAGGTGCTTTCCATCGGCTTCCAGCCCCGCTTTGACGCGAATATGCAGATGATCAAGAAGATCGTCGAGTCGGGCGAACTGGGTCAGATCTATTATATACAGACCGGCGGCGGCCGTCGCCGCGGCATTCCGACCCCCTTTGGCACCTCCTTCATCGCGAAGGAAACCGGCGGCATCGGCGCGCTCGGCGATATCGGCTGCTACTCGCTCGATATGGTTCTCAACGCGATCGGCTATCCGAAGCCTTTGACCGTTTCCGGCTACACCTCCGACTTCTTCGGCAAAAACCCGGCGACCTTCATCGGCCGCGGCCATCCGGAGTATGCCAAGGCTTTCGGCGTCGACGATTTCGCGGCGGCGTTCATCCGTCTTGAGGGCGGCATCATCCTCGACTTCCGTATCGCGTGGGCGATGAACATCAACACCCCCGGCGACACGATCATCCTCGGCACGAAGGCCGGCCTGCGTATCCCGTCCACCGACTGCTGGAACGGCACCGTCGGCGGTCCGATGACGCTGTATCACGAGGTTGCGGGCGAGCAGACCGAGACGATCATCCCGATCGTGAAGAACCCCTTCGAGGGCGGTCTCTTTGATCAGAAGATCCGTTCCTTCCTCGATGCGATTCTCTACAACCGTCCCGCGCCCGTACCGTCCTCCCAGATCATCTACAACCAGGCGATCATCGACGGTATCAACCGCTCCGCAAAGATCGGCCGCGAGGTGGAGATCAGCGTTCCTGAAGTATAAAATTAGCAATATAAGTTAAAAAGCAAGCGCTCAAGGGACTGATTTGTCTCCTGGGCGCTTTTCTTATCAGCGAGCGCGTATAATACACCGGATCGATCAATAATAATTAACGAACACTCTTGCCTTTTGACGAAAATAGTTGTATTCTAAATGAAAACGGAGAAACTTGGGGCGGAAGGAATGAGGGGTATTGAAGCATATTTTTTTGATCAATCCGGCGGCAGGGCTGCAAAACAGTACGGAACGTATTCGTAAGGAAGTCTTGAGCGAAATGGAAGGCTTCGATTACGAAATCCGTGTGACCACGGGGCCGGGAAACGCGACAGCGCTTGTCCGTCAGATCGCCGAGAAGGTGGCGCCGAGAATCTGTCGGTTCTATGCCTGCGGGGGCGATGGTACGCTCTCGGAGGTTGTCAACGGCGCGATCGGGCTTGATAATGTCGAAATCGCCTGTCTGCCCTACGGTACGGGAAACGATTTCATTAAAATATTCGACAAACCGGAACTTTTTCGCAGTATCCCCGCACAGGTACGCGGCAAAGCCGAGTTCATGGACGCGCTTGCGGTCAACGACCGCTACGCGATCAATATCTGCGACGCGGGGATCGACGCGCGTATCGCGTATTGGGTGGTTCGTAATAAGCGAAAATGCCTGTTCGGAGGCGGCTTTCCGTATAAGCTCTCTTTGGCGATCAACTTTTTTCAAAAGATCAATCGCCGCTATCATATTGAAATCGATGGGGAACCGTTCGACATGGATATCGCCTTGATGGTAGCCGCCAACGGACGCTACTACGGCGGCGGGTTCTACGCCGTGCCGGAGGCTGAGCCGGATGACGGCGCCTTTGATATAGTCGGCATCCGCAAGGTCAGCCGCGCGGCGATGCTTCGGATGCTGCCGTTGTATGCTTCCGGGCGTCACCGCGAGCTTGGCAGACTTCAGCTCTACCGCCGCGCGCATACCCTGACGCTTGTCTCTGAGCGGCCGGAGCCGATCTGTTATGACGGCGATATCCTTGTCACAGACCGCGCGGAAATCCGCTTGGTCAGGAATGCACTGAAATTCGTCGTGCCGGATGGTGCGCACCTTCTGAGAAACATGGGGGTACAGCTTGATTTTACTGATTGCAAATAGAAAACAACAGATAAAACGAGAAAAAGGAAGGAAGAAAATGAAATCAGAAGGTATATTATGACAACACATAATTTTGGAGAAAAGGAATAAAATAAAGCGAAAAACGGGACTTGAAAAAAAGAGAGATTTGCACTATAGTATTAACTGTGCTAGCACTCAGTTAGAAAGAGTGCTAAAACCGCAAATATACAGGAGGTCATTTTCATGAAACTGAAGCCTTTGGCGGATAGAGTCGTTCTTAAGATGGTCGAAACTGAAGAGACCACGAAGTCGGGTATCATCCTGACCGGCTCTGCGAAAGAAAAACCCCAGGTTGCCGAAGTCATCGCGGTAGGCCCCGGCGGGAACGTTGATGGAAAAGACGTTGTTATGTATCTGAAGGCAGGCGACCGTGTGATTATGTCCAAGTATTCCGGCACGGAAGTGAAGATCGACGGCGAAGATCTGATCGTTGTCCGTCAGAACGATATTCTCGCGATTGTCGAGTAAGAGCCTGTATCATAAGAGTTATAAACTGGGAGGATATTAGAATATGTCCAAGGTCATTATTTTTGATGAGGAAGCGCGTCGCGCGCTGCAGCGTGGCGTTGACCAGGTTGCCAATACCGTCAAGGTTACGCTCGGCCCGAAGGGACGCAATGTCGTTCTCGACAAGAAATTCGGCTCTCCGCTGATCACCAACGACGGCGTTACGATTGCCAAGGAAATCGATCTGGATGATCCCTTTGAGAACATGGGCGCGCAGCTTGTTCGTGAAGCCGCGACGAAGACTAACGATGTCGCCGGCGACGGCACCACTACCGCGACGCTGATCACGCAGGCCATCGTCCGCGAGGGCATGAAGAATGTCGTCGCAGGTGCGAATCCGATGATCATGAAGCGCGGAATCCAAAAGGCTGTCAAGACCGCGATCGATACCATGAAGGCCAATTCTCAGCCCGTCAACGGCTCCGAGGATATCGCCCGTGTCGCCGCGATTTCATCCAGCGATGAAGAGATCGGCAAGCTCATCGCAGATGCGATGAAGAAGGTCGGCAACGACGGCGTTATCACCATCGAGGATTCCAAGACCGCCGAGACCTTTTCCGAGGTCGTCGAAGGCATGCAGTTCGATCGCGGCTATATCTCCCCCTATATGGTTACCGATTCCGACAAGATGGAAGCCGTCATCGACGACGCTTATATCCTCATCACCGACAAGAAGATTTCGAGTATCCAGGAGATCCTGCCACTGCTCGAGCAGATTGTCCAGTCCGGCAAGAAGCTCGTCATCATCGCCGAGGATCTTGAAGGCGAAGCACTCGCGACGATTCTCGTGAACCGTCTGCGCGGCACGTTCACCTGCGTCGGCGTCAAGGCGCCGGGCTTTGGCGATCGCCGTAAGGAAATGCTCAAGGACATCGCCATCCTCACCGGCGGCGAAGTCATCACCGCTGATCTCGGGCTCGAGCTCAAGGAGACCACTGTTGCACAGCTCGGCCGCGCCCGTCAGGTCAAAGTGCAGAAGGAAAACACCATCATTGTCGGCGGCGCCGGCAGTGCGGAAGAGATCAAGGCGCGTGTGTCCCAGATCAAGTCCGCGATTGAAATCACGACCTCCGATTTTGATCGTGAGAAGCTTCAGGAGCGGCTTGCCAAGCTGTCCGGCGGCGTCGCGGTCATCAAGGTTGGTGCGGCGACCGAGACGGAGATGAAGGAAAAGAAGCTCCGTATCGAGGACGCCCTCAATGCGACCCGCGCGGCTGTTGAGGAAGGCATCGTGTCCGGCGGCGGTGTGGCGTATGTCAACGCGGCGGCCGAGGTTGCGAAGATCGTATCCAGTGTTGACGGCGATGAGAAGACCGGTGTTAAGATCATCGCGCGCGCTCTGGAGGAGCCGGTTAAGCAGATTGCCGCGAATGCGGGTCTCGACGGTTCCGTCGTTCTGGAACGCATTAAGAATTCCCGCAAGGTCGGTTACGGCTTTGATGCACTCAACGAGACTTATACCGATATGATCAAGGCCGGCATCGTCGATCCTACGAAGGTTTCCCGCTCCGCGCTGGAGAAGGCCGCTTCCGTTGCGTCGATGATTCTGACGACCGAGAGCCTTGTCGCCGAGAAGAAGGAGCCTGTGGCGCCTGCCGCTGCTCCTGCGAATCCCGACATGGGCGGCATGTATTAATCGAATACAGCAAATGATACAAACGGGGGGACGCGGGGATGCGAAGGGCGTTCCCCCGTTTTCCCGTTTTTGCATAAGGAAAGGCGACTATGACTTTAATTAGAACGATGCTGCCGCTTGTGATGGCGCTGATGGTGCTCCTGTCCGCCTGCGCGGCGAATACGAAGGAAACGGACGACGCCCGCCTGCGCGTCGTCACCTCCTTTTGCCCGGTATACCTGATTGCAAAGGAAGTCACAGCGAACATCGACGGTGTCAGCCTGGAAAACATGGCGCCTGCTCAGGCGGGATGCCTGCATGACTACCAGCTTACGATGAACGACCGCAAGCTTCTCGAAAAGGCCGACGTTTTCCTCGCCTGCGGCGGGGGCATGGAGAGCTTCCTCGACGAAGTCACCGAAGCGCATAATAATGTAAAGGTCACCGAAGCGATCGGTACCGCAGCCATGCTGCCGTCAATCACGGGAGAGACAGAGTACAACGCGCATCTATGGATGAGCGCCGAGGGTGCGTGCGTCATGGCCGCCAATATCGCCCATGCGCTCGGGGAAGCAGACCCCGCCTATGCGGAGGATTACCGCGCGAATGCCGAAGCGTTTGCCGTAAAGGTGCGCGCGCAGCTTGCGGAGTATCAAGGGCAGCTTGAAGGGGTAGAAAATCGGAACATTGTCATTTTCCATGAAAGCTTTGATTACGTGGCGCGGGACTTCGGCTTGAACGTCGTCGGCGTGATTGCCAAGGAGCCGGATGAGGAGCCGTCGGCAAAGGAGCTGAATGAGGTTATCGCGGCGGTCGAGAAGTACGATGTACGTGCGCTGTTTGCCGACGTGCAATACGATGACCGCGCGGCGGTTACGGTTTCGCAGGAAACCGGCGCGGCGGTATATGTTGTGGATTCCCTCGTCAGCGCCGATACGGAGGACAGTCATTATCTGGATATCATGAAGGAAAACTACGCTGTATTGGTGCAGGCGCTCTGCGAGGAAGGAAACTAAAGAGTTATGCGCGTCAACCCCCATGGAAATAACGAATGCGCCATCGCCTGCTGCACGAAGGTGGAGCACGTCGGTGTAAAAATCGGCGCGGATACCATCCTTGAGGATGTCAATCTCCATATGCACTGCGGGGAGACGACGGCTGTCGTAGGGCCGAACGGCGCGGGCAAGTCGACGCTGATGCGCGCCATCCTGAGTGAACTGGCACATACGGGCGACATCCATTTTACCAACGCCCATAACACGGAGCCGGTGAGCCCAATAATCGGTTATGTCCCGCAAATGCCGCGATTTGACGCGCAGTATCCCGCGACCGTCTGCGATCTGTTCGTCGCCTGTACCTCACGAGCACCCGTATGGCTGCCGCATGGGAAAAAACTGCGGGAGGATATCCGCGGCGCGCTGCGGGCGGTGAAGATGGAGGACGCGCTAGACCGGCAGGTAGGCGTCTTATCCGGCGGTGAGCTGCAAAGGGTGCTTTTGGCGCTGGCGCTGCGTCCGCTGCCGCAGATTCTGCTCTTGGACGAACCTTCCTCCGGCATCGACAGCCGGGGTCTCGAAATCTATTATGAGACGGTCGAACAGGTCAAGGAGCATGCCGATCTGTCGGTTCTGCTGATCTCCCACGATCCGGCGCTGGTGCTCCGGTACGCCGACCGTGCGGTGCTTTTAAATCACAGAGTTTTGCGCATCGGTACGCCGGAAGAGGTGATCGCCTCGCCGGAATACCGGGAATTGCTGGGGTGAGCGGCATGGAAGTATGGTATCGCATGATCGACTGGCTTCCGTTTGAATGGGCGGCGGCCGGGGCTGGCTTATTCTTTAAAAATGCCCTTCTCGCGGTGATTCTCATCACCCCGCTTTTTGGACTGCTTTCGACGATGATTGTCAACACGCGCATGTCGTTTTTCTCCGAATCCTTAGGTCACGGCGCGTTTACCGGCATGGTCGTCGGCACGCTTGCGGGCTTTGCGGAACCGCTTTGGGGAGCCGTCATTTTCTCCATCGTCTTTGCGTCGCTTGTCACCGTCACAAAATCCCGTGTAAAGCTCTCGGCGGATACTATCATCGGCGTCTATTCAGCTGTCAGTATCGCGCTCGGTCTGGTGCTCGCGACGGCGGGCTCGGGACTGTCGAAGCTGTCCTCGCTGCTCGTCGGCGATTTGATGAGCGTACGTCCGCGGGAGCTTGCCTGGGCGCTGTTGCTCCTGCTTGCCGTGACTGTTTATTGGCTCTTCGCGGCCAATTCCCTCGTAACGCTCTCCTTGCATCGCTCTATCGCACGGAGCCGCGGCATCAAACCGCTTAAGTCGGAGCTGATCTTCTCCATCGTCGTCGCGATCACCGTCACGGTCGCTATCCGCTGGGTCGGTATGCTCGTCATCAACGCACTTTTGATCCTTCCCGCAGCCGTTTCCCGCAATATCGCGGGGCGTATGGGTCGGTTTACACTGTTTTCCGTCCTGATTGCCCTTCTTTGCGGTATCGGAGGCTGTATCGGGGCATACTATGCAGGCTGTGCCGCGTCCGCGCTGATTGTCCTCTGTCTTGGCGTCTGTTTTGGACTTTCTATGCTGGTGCGGGTACGAGACTAGTAAAAATGCATAAATAGGATTCCATAAAATAAGAAAATTTCGTATAAATACCATTTGACAAACGCGCGCACTCGTGGTAATCTATTGCTAGCACTCGATAGATTAGAGTGCTAACGCGTCCGGGAAAGGAGGTCCGTTCGCGTGAAGCTGAGCGATCGAAAAAAACAGATATTGAAAGCCGTGGTGGATGACTACATCCAGACGGCGGAGCCCGTGGGGTCGAAGGCCATCGCGGTACGCTTAACGACGCCGGTATCATCGGCGACGGTGCGTAACGAGATGTCGGAGCTAGAAAACCTCGGGTATCTTGAACAGCCGCACACGTCGGCGGGACGGATCCCGTCCCATGCGGCGTATCGGTTATATGTAGACGAATTGATGAGCCGTTACCAGTTAACGGCGCAGGATATGACGGAGGTTCAGCTCGCCTTGGGACTGCGAATGCGCGAGTTGGATCGGTTGATCAACGAAGCGGGAAAAATGGTGTCGGAGCTGACGCATCACACGGCGATCGCGCTGACGCCGGCGGCGGAAACGGAAAGTGTACGGCGCTTCGAGGTCATTGCCGTTGAGAAGACGACGGTGGTCTTGGTGCTGGTCACAAGCTCGGATCAGATCAAAAACCGCATATGCCGCTTAAACATTCCGCTGTCCGAGTTTGAGGTAGCCGCGGCAAACCGGGCATTGAACAATTACTTTACAAACATCCCGCTGGGGGATATGAACGGCGACAGAATCGCGCGTGCGGAGGTTGAAACCGGCGCGGAGATTTCGGAGCTGCTTGTGGCGGCGATCGACTTTGCCGCGGATGTGTTAAACAGGATTTTGAACCGCGACCTATACCTTGCCGGCGCGGCACAGCTGTTGCAATACCCCGAGTACCGCGACGTAGATCGGGCAAGGGCGCTTTTGGAATGCTTATCCAACAGAGAAACGCTGGCGAAGCTTCCGACGCCGCAACCGGGTGAGACGCTGCGTATTTCAATCGGCACGGAGAACGGTGTGGAACCGCTCTGCGACGCATCGGTCGTTGTATCGGCCTATGAAGCGGCGCATGGAGCAAAGGGTCTCATCGGCATCATAGGGCCGACGAGAATGGATTACGCGAAGGTATGCGCAAGGCTCGAAAAGTTTTCCGAGGGGCTCACGCGCATGCTGACAGAACAACAGGGGATGGAGAACCGTAATGGATAACGAAAACAGGAATCCGTGCGAGAAAACGCCGGAGGGAATGGTTGAAAAGCCGGAAAAAGAGGTTATTACGGATGTGAAGCCTCCGGAAACTGAAGCAAAGGAGTCCGATGAATTGCGAAAGCTGACCGATGAGAAAAAGAAGCTTGAATCGGCGCTTGCCGATACGGAGGATCAATACCGCCGGATGCTTGCCGAGTACGATAACTTCCGAAAGCGCAGCGCCCGTGAACGGGAAAGCGTCTACGGCGACGCCGCTTTGACGATCGTTGCGGCGATGCTGCCGGTGCTAGATAACCTCGAGCGTGCGCTTGCTGTTGAGACGCAGGATGATGCCTTTAAAAAGGGCGTCGAGATGACCGCCAAGCAGTTTTACGACTGCTTGGAGAAGCTCCGGGTAACGGAAATCCCGGCGCAGGGTGAGCAGTTTGACCCGGAGAAGCACAACGCCGTCATGCATGTAGAACAGGAAGGCGTAGACGACAATACGATTGTCGAGGTGTTCCAGAAGGGCTTTTCGATGAATGACAAAGTCGTTCGTCACGCGATGGTAAAGGTCGCAAACTGACGCTTATCGCAAGCAAATAAGCGTTTTTATCATAGAATGTATGCTTTTTGAAAGGATGCTTTGAATATGTCTAAGATTATTGGTATTGACCTCGGTACTACGAACTCCTGTGTCGCCGTGATGGAAGGCGGCGAGCCTGTTATCATCGCGAATGCCGAAGGCATGCGCACTACCCCGTCCGTTGTCGCATTCTCCAAGACCGGCGAGCGTATGGTCGGTCAGGTTGCCAAACGGCAGGCGATTACAAACCCCGACCGTACCGTTTCCTCGATCAAGCGTGAGATGGGCACCGCCCATAAGGTCACGATCGACGGCAAGGCTTACTCCCCGCAGGAAATCTCCGCGATGATCCTGATGAAGTTGAAAGCGGATGCGGAAGCCTACCTCGGCGATAAAGTCACCCAGGCCGTCATCACCGTTCCCGCGTACTTCACCGACGCTCAGCGTCAGGCGACCAAGGATGCCGGTAAGATCGCCGGTATGGAGGTCATGCGTATCATCAACGAACCGACGGCGGCGGCTCTTGCTTACGGCGTCGATAAAGAACACGATCAGAAGATCATGGTCTATGACCTCGGCGGCGGTACGTTCGATGTCTCCATCCTGGAAATCGGCGACGGCGTTCTGGAAGTGCTCGCGACCGCCGGCAACAACCGTCTCGGCGGCGATGACTTCGACGAGCGCGTCATGAACTGGATGGCGGAGGAATTCAAGAAGACCAACGGCGTGGATCTCCGCTCCGACCGTATGGCGATGCAGCGCTTGAAAGAAGCGGCTGAGAAGGCGAAGATCGAGCTGTCCGGAATGACCTCAACCTCGATCAACCTGCCGTATATCACCGCCGACGCAACCGGCCCGAAGCACTTGGAGCTGACGCTTACCCGCGCGAAGTTCAATGAGCTGACCGCCGACCTCGTCGAAAATACGATGGGCCCGGTCAAGCGCGCGATGTCCGATGCCGGACTCAAGCCCGCGGACCTCGAAAAGGTGCTGCTCGTCGGCGGCTCGACCCGTATCCCCGCCGTGCAAGATGCCGTCAAGAGCTTCACCAGCAAGGAACCCTTCAAGGGCATCAACCCCGACGAATGCGTCGCGGCCGGCGCCGCGATTCAGGGTGGTGTGCTCGCGGGCGACGTCAAGGACGTTTTGCTGCTCGACGTGACGCCTCTGTCCCTCGGTCTTGAGACCCTCGGCGGCGTGTTTACGAAGCTGATCGAGCGCAACACCACTATCCCGACCAAGAAATCGCAGGTCTTCTCCACCGCCGCCGACGGTCAGAGCACCGTCGAAATCCACGTCCTCCAGGGAGAGCGTGAGATGGCGGCTTACAATAAAACCCTCGGACGCTTCACCCTCGACGGCATCCCCGCCGCGCCCCGCGGTGTGCCGCAGATCGAAGTCACCTTCGATATCGATGCCAACGGCATTGTCAACGTCTCCGCGAAGGATCTCGGTACCGGCCGTGAGCAAAAGATCACGATCACCGCGTCCTCGAACCTCTCCAAGGATGATATCGACCGCGCCGTCAAGGACGCCGCGCAGTATGCGGCGGAAGATAAGAAGCATCGTGAGGAAATCGATACAAAGAACCATGCGGATCAGCTCGTCTACCAGTGCGAGAAGCTGATCGCAGATGCGGGCGATAAGTTCACGGCCGACGATAAGGCGGCTTTGCAGAACGAAATCGATGCGCTGAAGAATGTCGCCAAGGGTAATGATTTCGCGGCGATCAAGACGCAGACAGAAGCGCTCGAGAAGAAGATGTATGAGCTGTCCACGAAGATGTATCAGGGCGCAAACCCGCAGGGTCAGCCCGGCAATCAGGACTACGCGGGCTACGATCAGAACAATGCCGGCGGCGCAAACCCCGGGAATGCCGGTGGCGCAAACGGACAGGAATATTATGACGCCGACTACCGTGTGGTGGACGACGACGATAAGAAATAAGCAGCAAATCCCCCAGCGAACATGTGAGATACCTGTTTTGCCATGGAATCTACCATATTCCATGGCAAAATGGCGTATGCGGAGGATATAACGTATGGCAGAAAAACGCGATTATTATGAAGTGCTCGGCGTGTCAAAGGGCGCGTCGGACGATGAGATAAAAAAGGCATACCGTAAGCTTGCCAAGCAGTATCATCCGGACTTAAATCCCGGTAATCAGGAAGCGGAAGCGAAGTTTAAAGAGGTCAGCGAGGCCTATGAGGTGCTGTCGGACGCCGATAAGAAGCAGAAATACGATCGTTTTGGTCACGCCGGCATCGATCCGAACTACGGCGCGGGAAACGCGTACGGCGGCGGCTTCGGCGGCTTCGATGCGTCCGGTTTCGGCGGCGGCATCGACCTCGGCGATATCTTCGACAGCTTCTTCGGCGGCGGCGGAACCTCGTCCGCCAGACGGAATGCGCCGCAGCGTGGCGATTCCCTGAAGATCGGCGTGATGCTGTCCTTTGAGGAAGCCGCCTTCGGCTGCACGAAGTCCATCGAAATCGATCGTATCGAAAAGTGCGAGGACTGCAACGGCACCGGCGCTGAACGCGGGACAACGGCGGAAACCTGCCCTGTCTGCCACGGTACCGGCTCTGTGAAAACGACGCAGCGTACGCCGCTTGGCATGTTCCAAAGCTCGTCGCCGTGTCAGAACTGCCGCGGTACGGGCAAGGTCCTCAAAAGCCCGTGTAAGACCTGTCACGGACAGGGCATGACACGCCGCCATCGCCGTATAGAGGTCACTATCCCCGAGGGTATCGACGACAATCAGCCGATCCAGCTCCGCGGACAGGGCAACTCCGGTGTAAACGGCGGACCGGCAGGGGACCTGTACGTAGTGGTCAGCATCCGTCCCCATCCGCTGTTTACGCGACAGGGCTCGGATGTGCTCTGTGATGTGCCGATTTCCTTCGTGGATGCGACACTCGGCGCGGAGATCGAGGTTATGACGATCGACGGCAAAGTAAAGTATACGGTTCCGGAAGGAACGCAGACCGGTACGATCTTCCGTCTGCGCGGTAAGGGGATCAAGCGTCCCGATGGCAGAGGTCGCGGCGATCATTTCGTAACGGTCAACATCGAGGTGCCGAAGAACTTAAACCGTCAGCAGAAGGATCTGCTGCGGTCGTTTGACCACGCGCTGTCGCCGGAAAATCATACCGAGGAAACTAAAAGCTTTATGCGCAAGGTGCGTGATTTGTTTTCTTGACGCATATATAATGTAAGGAGCTGTCCGGAACATGGACGGCTCCTTTTTAAATAAAAACCCTTGCCGATGAGGAAAATCCATGGTATAATCGCGACAGGTACAAGGGAGGGGATTTTATTGTTCTCAATCCGTAAATACAGCGATGGGTCTGTCATCTTAGCCGGCGGACGCCGGATGCTGCGATGCGAATATGACCCGGAAAACATACTAGTTACACCCGAAAACGGGCTTTTATATATCCGGGCGAAGAAAATCGATCCCGAAAACAGCTTCCGCTTCACGGCGGAGGACAGCGTAGAAGGCGCGATGGCGAATTACTGCATTCTGGACTGCTGGCAAAGACCGTGGTTCGGCCGCGATTTCGGCGAGATTCCGGCGCTGACCCAGTCGCTTCTTTGGCGGGAACGGGATACCTGGTGCGTGCTGTTGCCGGTATCCGATAAGGCAAACGTCTTCCTGCGGGGAGAGGGGAAGGGCGAGACCTGCGCGGCGTTTGAATGTGCGGCGGAGGGCGAACAGCTGATGCTCGTCATGGCGGCGGGGGATAACCCGTATGTACTGGCGGATAAAGCCGTCCGCGCGGCGACGAAGGAGGTTTCCCCGGATGCCGTGCCTGTGGAGCGGCGCAGGTACCCGGAAATGTTTGAGTATCTGGGCTGGTGTACCTGGGACGCCTGCTACCGCAACCTAAAAGAGAGTGTCGTAACGGAGAAGTTTCAAGAGTTTTACGATAAGAGGGTGCCGGCGCGCTGGGTAATCCTTGACGACGGCTGGCAGAGTCTGCGCGAGGAAAAGCTGTACGTGATGGAAGCCGACCGAGAGAAGTTCCCGCAGGGGTTTGCGTCGATGAAGGATACGCTTGCGCGGGAGTATGGACTGCGCTGGCTCGGCGTATGGCACGCGTTATCGGCGTTTTATAACGGCATCCACCCCGATAGTCCGCTGATCGGCGCGTATGGGGATCATCTTGTACGGAATCAAGAAGGAGAGTACTATCCCGCGCCGGCCTTTCCGAAGGCCTATCGCTTCTTTGCGGACTGGTATGCGTACTTAAAGGCACAGGGCGTCGATTTTGTCAAAGTCGACTTGCAGTCATGGGCGACATACCGGTATTATCAGGGCGAACGCAATCCCGCCTCCGTTGCGGAGGAGCTGGGAGCCGCGGCGGAGGCGGCGGGGACGGTTTTCTTCGACGGTCATGTCCTAAACTGCATGGGCATGCGGGAGGAAAACGTCTTCCATCGATCCTATACCGCCGTATCGCGCAACAGCATGGACTACCTGCCGCATAAAGTCGACATTCTGCCGGAGGAACAGCAGGGCTTCCATGAGCACGCGCTGCAAAATGCCTACAACGCGGTCTTCCACAGCGCGTTTATCCGCGGCGACTGGGATATGTGGTGGACGTCGCAGAACGACTCCGTGCGCAACGCAGTGCTGCGCGCCGTCAGCGGGGGGCCTGTGTATGTCAGCGACCGCGTAGGGGATACGGATGAGAAAGTCCTGATGCCGCTGGTGTTCTCCGACGGACGGGTCATCCGCTGTGACGATGGCGGCAAGCCATCGAGAGGCTGCCTGCTGCGCGACCCATACCGGGAGAAGGTGCCGATGAAGATTTATAACCGGCTCGGACGGTATGGCGTAGTCGCCGTATTCAATCTGTATCAGGGAGAAGAGCCGATGCCGTGTGCCGTCGGGGCGGAGGATGCCGAGATGGCTGGGGCGTGCATTGCGTATGAATATTTCACAGGGGAAGCAAAACGACTGGAAGACAGGAAGAAATGCTCCTTTACGCTGTTGCCCGGCGAGGTGCGGCTCTATACGTTCTATCCGGGGAGCGGCGGGATTGTGCCGATCGGACTGGCCGGCAAGTACATTCCCGGCGCCGCGATCCTGTATGAGAAGCGCTTTGCCGACCGTACGGTGGTGCTGCTGCGCGACGGAGGACGGTTTGCATTTTATGCGGATAAAATGCCTGCCTGTGTGCGCGTAAATGGCACGCAGAAAACCGTAACAGGTGAAAGTGAACTATATTATGTAGACTGTAATACAGAAAACGGACAGAACCTCTGCGTAGAGATCGAATATTAAAAACACCCCCGGCCATCGCCGGGGGTTTCCATACGGAGAAAATAAAGTTTACATATGCGCGATCCGCCAGACGATGGCGCAGATTTCCGCTCGGGTGATGCCCGAGGTGGGCTTATAGAACATGGCGCCGGAGACGTCGAAGCCGCTGATGATGCCGCGCTGATACAGGGAAATGACGAAGCCGTCCGTGGTATCCACGAAGGGCGTGCTGCCGAAGGAGTATTCAAGGCCGATGGACTGCGCGGCGATCTGTGCAACAAGGAGACGGCTGGCGGAACCGTTGAGATTGGAAACGTCCGACGCGGAGACCATGCCTTCCATGACGGCAAAGGCGGCATAACCGCTGGCCCAGTGGGCGTTGATGGGATCCTCTTCTTCAAAGCCCGCCGCACGGAGGATGAGCTTTAATGCGGCGCCAAGGGTTACCTGATCGTCGGGACGGAAGCTGCCGTCGGGATAGCCGCTGAGAACACCGGTGGCGGAGAGGTCACGGACATAGGGATAGTACCATGCGCCGGAGGAGACGTCATGAAAGGAGCCGGCAGTCGCGGCCGGATGGACGGTGGCGGTAGACATGACGGTTGTAATCACTTTAGCGGGCGTGGTCGTTGCGGGTGGGGCTGTCGTAGAGGGAGCGGAGCCGACGCCCCAGACGGCTTTGACAGAGGTAATGCCGGTTGCGATGTCGGTGGTGGCGAGAATGCTGCCATCGGAGGTCTTCCAACCGGAAAGGGTGTGGCCGGATTTGGTCGCATAGGGGAGGGCGCCGTAAGGCTCATTCTTTTCATAGAAGACGACGTCGGTATCAACCTCACCGCCGTCGGCCGCGAGGGTTATGTAGGTGTAACGCTCGGTTTCGGAGCCGCTGTAGTCGCCATATAGAAAAATGCAGGCTTCTTCAATACGGCGGCGGGCAAGTCCCTTGCTGGGGGAAGAATCGAAGTGACACCAAACACCGAAGAGGTTGACAACCTGCAAATCGGTATAGGATTCGATGCCGTCTTTTAAAGCTTGCGCGAGGGATGAGTTATTGCGAATCCACTTATCACCCAAATTGTAGGTAAAGCAAGCGAGCGCGTCGAATTGTGACTGTGTAAAGGTGAGCTTATTCTTTTTCGCAAAGTTATTGATGACGTCGGAGCAAAGCGACAGCATGGAACGCAGCAGAGTATCCGCTTCCTCCTCGGTAATGCCGCTCGGGTATTCGTAGCGGCCGCAGCTGGAGCCATAGCCGATGTACCATCCGGTGCCGTCGTTGATGGCGTATTTGGAAAAGCCCTCGTAATTTTTGACGATGTCAACGAGCGAATCGCTGACGGTCAGCTCATTGTAAACGGCTTCGGTTGTGGGTAAAAGAGTCAGCAAAAAACAGAGACAACTTAGGATACAGACGGCGTTTTTTGCAAATGCGACGGGTTTTTGTTTCATAAAAACCTCCTTACGAGCGGAAAAGCCTGAAAACGCCCCGTCCCGATTCCGGCTGCCCGCACGTTGTTTCTTAGAAGAATACGCATAGAATAAACAAAGCGTTTGTAAAAATCAAGAGTCAAAATGGGAAGTTTACAGTCAGTTCATAATATTTGCCATTATTGACGTGAAAAAAACGGGTTATTTTGTCAAACAAAAGATTGACAGTGATAATTGACAATGGCAATGTCGTTTGGAAAGCATGGATCTTCTGAAAAGAGGGGGGACGAGAAAAAGGTACCGCAGCATCTTGATTTTTTCGTAATGTATGGTATAATTAAAAGGATAAAACCGTTCTGGGAGCTAAAATATGGGTAAAATAATCGCGGTAGCCAATCAAAAAGGCGGCGTCGGAAAGACGACGACAGCGGTCAATTTGGCTAGCGCGCTCTACGAGAGAGGAAAACGCACGCTGCTGTGCGACTTCGATCCACAGGCGAACGCTTCTTCCGGACTGGGCGTGGCGCGCGATGATAAACGTAAAAATGTCTACGAGGGCTTGCTGGGAGAAGAAAAGGCCCGGAGCCTGATTCTCAAAACGAAGTACTGTGATGTGCTGCCGTCGTCGATTGCGCTGGCGGGTGCGGAGCTGGAGCTAGCCGATCAGCCGCAAAGAGAGTTCCGGTTGAAAAACCTGTTGGCGTCGATCGCATTTGAGTACGATTTCATCATCATCGACTGTCCGCCGTCGGTAAGCCTGTTGACGGTAAACGCATTGGTCGCGGCGGATACCGTGCTGATTCCGCTGCAATGCGAGTACTATGCGCTGGAAGGGCTTTCGAGCCTGACAGAGACGCTGCGGATGATCCGCCGCACGCTGAATCCGACGCTCGATATCGAGGGGATTCTTCTGACGATGTACGACGGTCGCACAAATCTGTCACTGCAGGTGGCGGAGGAGGTCAAGCGCCATTTCCCGCGTCAGGTGTTTCCGGTCGTCATCCCGCGTAATGTGCGCCTTTCCGAGGCCCCGAGTCACGGTATGCCGGTGACAGCGTATGACCGGGCGTCAAAGGGGTCAAAATGCTACGATAAGCTGGCGGAATTCGTGATAGCGAATGCATAGGCATCTTAAAAAACTGATAAAGGGAAGTGTCTCGGATGGCTAGGTATTTGATGGTCAACGCGGACGACTGCGGCATGTGTCACGCGGCAAACGCGGCGATGAGCACGCTTCTTCAATGCGGGGGGATCACGTCCGCGACGATCATGTTTCCATGCTCATGGGCGAATGAGGCCGTGACGATCGCAAAGACGCATCCGGACAAGTCTATCGGCGTCCACTTGACGACAACCGCCGAGTGGACGGACTACCGCTGGGGCTCGCTGACGGGAGCCGCGTGCTTCCGGGATGCCGAGGGGTATTTCTACCGCTCTGCCGCGGATGCCGAAAGGCATGCGGACGCGGCAAGCGTGGATGCGGAATTCCGGGCGCAGATCGAACGCGCCAAAGCGTGCGGACTTACGCCGTCGCATATGGATTCCCATATGGGGACGGCGTACGGCGTGGCTTCGGGGAAGCTGGAGCTTTTGGAGATGTCGATCAAGCTGGCAGCAGAATATGGGCTATCGTTCCGGTTTCCCACGAAGCATGGCGCGGAGGAAATCGCGGCATATGCACAGCGCTTTGGGATGCCCGCGGACGAGGTGCGGCGGTACTTTGATGGGGTTGCGGACTGCGCGAGAAATTTGCATGTCGCAATGCCGGATTATCTGATCGCACACGGACATCTGAAGCAGGCGCGGGACTATGACGAATTCCGCACGGGACTGATGACGCATATCGGAAGCTTTCCCGAGGGCGTGACGGAGGTCTATATTCATCCAAGCGAGGACAGCCCGGAGCTGCGGGCGATCACACCCTGGTATCTGCCGCGCGTGTGGGAGTATCAGTTCTTTGCGGACGCGGCAAACCTCGGTGCGATTCGGGAGATGGGAATCGAATTCCTGCCGTATCGGGCGCTTCCGGCGGTACTTGGATTATAACGGAAATATTAGGAGAAAAGACATGGCAAAAGGATTGGGGCGAGGACTCGGTGCACTACTCGGCAGCGACGCGGGCGAAGCGGCGCCGGAAAGCGCGGTGCATACGCTGCGTGTCAGCGATATAGAGCCGAATCCGAAGCAGCCGCGGCGGGACTTTGATGAGGAAGCGCTGCAGGCGCTTGCCGATTCGATCCGCGACAACGGCCTTTTGCAGCCGCTGCTGGTGCGGCGTGTGGGCAATGGTTTTCAGCTGATCGCGGGAGAGCGCCGTTGGAGGGCCGCGAGACGCGCGGGGCTTCTCGAGCTTCCGGCGATCATTCTGGAAGCCGACGACCGGCGGATGACGGAGCTTGCGCTGATCGAAAATCTGCAGCGGGAGGACTTGAATCCTCTTGAAGAAGCGGAGAGCTATCGGGTGCTGACCGAGGAGTTTGGGCTGTCGCAGGCGGAAGCCGCGCAGAAGGTGGGTAAATCCCGCCCGGCGGTAGCCAACGCCATCCGGCTTTTATCGCTACCAGACGATGTGCGCGCGATGCTGCGGGACGGCAGGCTTTCGGCGGGACACGCAAGAGCGCTCCTCACGCTGGAGGACACGCAGATGATCCGGGAGCTTGCGACGAGAGTCGCGGATAATAGCTTGAGCGTCCGGCAAACGGAGAAGCTTGCGGCGGCATGGAAAGCGGCAGCGGAAAAGCCGAAGAAGAAAAAGTCCGAGGCTTTAGAGGAAGGGGCCGATCCGCTCGGAGAAACCCGCGAACGGCTGTCGGGCCTGTACGGACGCCGGGTGACCTTCCGTCCGGGTAAAGGAAAGGGATATGTCATGCTGGAGTACTACGATAATGACGATCTTGATACGCTGATCACGCAGCTGATGGATGCTGCGGGGGGTAAATAAAAATGACCATGAATCGCGAAACGACGCTGTCACTGCGTAAATTTGTCTTCACGTATATCATTCCGATGTTCACAATCGCGTTGGTTTTAGTGCTGATGTCCTATATTAACGACATGCGGGAAGAAGAGACAAAGCAGCAGCTTAATATGCTGGACTCTGCGCTGGCCGAACGGGACGCGAAAATTGCGGCGCTGGAGGAACGCGTCGCTGAGTTAGAAGATAAATTAGGGGAATAAGGGAGAAAAGGGTGCCATGTTAGATCAGAATGCTATCCGAAGCAATCCGGAGGCCATCGCGGCCGCGCTTGCAAAAAAAGGCTGCATCGTCGATTTTAAGCCTTTATTGGACTGGGATGCCGATAAAAGGACCCTTCTACGCGATATCGAAACGAAAAAAGCGCAGAGAAATAAGGTTTCCGCCGAGATACCGAAGCTGAAGAAAGCCGGTCAGCCGGTGGATGCGATTTTTGCCGAAATGCGTGCGCTTGGCGATGAAATCGTTGCCGGCGATGCGAAAATCAATGAATTAAATGATAAAATTTATAATTTCCTGATTGTCCTGCCGAACCTGCCGGACGACGACCTGCTGCCGGGCGAGAAGGAAAACAATAAGGTTATCCGTGTCAGCGGAGAGCAGCCGAAATTTGGCTTTGAACCGAAAAATCATGTCGATCTTTGCACGGGACTTGGCCTGATCGACTACGAACGCGGCGTTAAGCTTTCCGGAAACGGCTACTGGGTGTACCGCGGCATGGGCTCGCGCATCGAGTGGGCGCTTTTAAACTTCTTTGTGTCCGAGCACCTCGGCGACGGCTACGAGTTCATCCTGCCGCCGCATCAGCTCGGGTACAACTGCGGACTCGGCGCGGGACAGTTCCCGAAGTTTGCCGATGAAGTATACTGGCTCGAGGGTGAGAGCGGCGACCGTAAAAAGGAGCTTTTCATGCTTCCGACGGCGGAGACCGCGCTGGTGAATCTATACAGGGATGAGATCATCGACGAGAAGCTGCTGCCGATGAAGTTTTTCGCGTACACGCCCTGCTACCGTAAGGAAGCCGGATCCGCACGCGCCGAGGAGCGTGGGATGATTCGTGGCCATCAGTTCGATAAGGTCGAGATGGTGCAGCTCACGACGCCTGCGCAGTCGAAGGCGGCGTTTGAGGAGCTTGTCGGGAAGGCGTCGGGGCTGGTTGAAAAGCTGGGGCTGCACTTCCGTGTATCGAAGCTCGCGGCAGGCGACTGCTCCGCGTCAATGGCGCGCACCTATGATATCGAGGTCTGGATCCCGTCGATGGGCATCTACAAGGAGGTTTCCTCCGTTTCGAACGCTAACGATTATCAGGCTCGCCGCAATAACACCCGTTACCGTGACAGCGCGACGGGCAAGACCGCGTTTGTGCATACGCTGAACGGCTCGGGTCTTGCGACCAGCCGGATTCTCCCCGCGATTGTCGAACAATATCAAAATGCCGATGGCAGCGTAACTGTGCCGGAAGTGCTGCGTCCTTTTTTAGGCGGGATTGATAAACTCATGTAAGTGGTCTTGTCAAAATAAAATAAAGGGTGGAGACGATAATGAAGGACACGATCAAACGCATGAAGGAGACCAAGGTTCCGATTCTCGAGGAGTTTAAAAAATTTATCGCAAAGGGTAATGTCCTCGACCTCGCGGTCGGCGTCGTAATGGCGACCGCATTCGGCGCCATTACGACAAACCTCGTCAACAATGTCATTATGCCGCTTGTCGGCATTCTGATCGGCGGCATCGACTTCTCCACGCTGTCCGTTACGATGACAGGGTTCAATGGGCAAGAGGTCGTCATGCAGTACGGGCTGTTTATTCAAGCAGTCGTCAACTTCTTCATCATCGCGCTGTCCGTGTTCCTGCTTGTCCGTATCCTGACCGCACGTAAGCGTAAGCTGGAAGCCGAGGCTGCGAAGGCCGCCGCCGAAAAGAAACCCGAGCCGCCCAAGCCGACGAATGAAGAGCTGTTGCTTACGGAAATCCGCGACCTGCTTCGCGAACAGAATCGCAAGTAAGCCGGAAGATAGAGCGGACCGGTGATGGAGGTAAGGAATATGATTAGGCTTGGATTATACGGCTGCGGTAGACGTACACAGGCGCTGCTCGATTCACTGATTCAGGACGATTTTTACCGGGTCCAGGCGGCCTTTTACCTCGTTCCCGCTTCCGCAGAGGCTCTGACTGCCAAATACGGCGGCGCCGTCTGCATACCTCCGAAGCGCTGATCGCCTACAGGGACGTGGATGCGTTCATCATCAGTCTGTCCCCGCTTGCACACGCCGAAGCATTGCGAAAAACCATCCCGACAGGCAAGCCCATTTTTCATCGAAAAGCCTGTGACGTTTTCCGGTAAGGAAGCTGCATCGCTTGCGGACCTAGCAGATCGGTATCATGTGCCGGTACAGATCGGATTCATGCGCCGTTATCTGCAGGCCGCAGGTCACGACTTTCTCCCAGCCGGGACAGCCAATCGCGAGCGAGAACATTATGTACGACTTTATCCGCATGGTACGCGACGAGGTGCCTCCTCAGGCGAATCTGCGTCAGGCGGCGCGTGTGCAGGGTCTAGCGGAGGCCATCGAGTTTTCCGGAAAGCTGGAAAAGCCCATCGACTTTACGGCGGACGGTCTGCCGATTCTTTAATGGATGGTTGACTGCTATGAGTGAACAAAAGAGTTACGAAATCGTGGATTTTTCCCAGATTACGCCCGTTCCCTGTCCCTGCGGTATGTCAAAGCGTGCTTTTATTGAGGGCTCGGGAGGGCGCGCATCCTTCCACGTGGTGGAGATCAAGAAGGACTCGGAGGTTCATTATCACAAAAAGCAAATCGAAATCTACTACATCCTCGAAGGGGAGGGTTATATGGAGCTGGACGAGGAAAAGATCCCAGTGCATCCGGGCTCGTCGATCCTAATTCGGGAAAACTGCCGTCATCGGGCGGTGGGAAAGTTAAAGCTCATCAACGTTCCCGTTCCGGCTTTTGATCCGGAAGACGAGTGGTTTGACTGATGCCCCTTACTCCCGGGAATCGGACATATAAAAGTTGACAGGAGAAACAGGATGTTAAAAATCGAAAAAATCTCGGGACGTGCTGCTTTCAACGCATTGATTGCAGTGGAGGGGCTTAATTGGACGTTATCCAACTACCCGTGGGGCAGCGCGCCGATGGACGTCCGGGCGAGGGTCTGCCACGACGGGGAGAATCTGTACGTATCGATGCGCTGCTACGAACGCGCGCCGCGTGCGACGGTGACGGAGCATGAGGGTGCAGTGCATCTCGATTCCTGCATGGAATTTTTCTTCTCCCCGTGTCCTGAGCTGCGGGAGCATTATTTTAACATGGAAGCAAACCCGAACGGCGCAATGAAATTCAACTATGGCGCAGGACGGCATGGCCGTATCAAAACGGATAGGCTGCCCGAGAGCGCGGGGATGCGCGCGGAGAAGACGGACGCGTACTGGCAGCTGACTTATCAGATTCCCTACGCGCTGATCCGGGCGTTTGCGACAGAGTTTACGGGCGCGCCGGGATCGAGGATTCGCGGCAATATGTACCGCTGCGGGGAGCTTGCGGAGGAGAAATCCTTTGTAACGCTGCTGCCGATCGCGGTAGAGAAGCCGGATTATCACCGGCCGGAGTTTTTCGGCTGGATGGAGCTTGCATAAAAGATGAAAATAAGCGCGGAGGATGAATTCCGTCACCCTCCGCGCAAGGTTAATGGTATGATTGAAATTTCAGTATCTCATGTACAAAAATTCTTTGGCGACTTTCAACTGTTAAAGGACGTGGATTTCGACCTGTATTCCGGTGAACGGGTGGGCTTGATCGGCAAAAACGGCGCGGGAAAGACGACCCTGTTTAATATTATCGCGGATATCGGCACGGGGAAGGCCCGTCCGGGCGACCCCACGCTCTACGATGCGGGCGGGATCAGCGTTCGCGGAGACCGGCGCGTGGGCTTAATCGATCAGATTCCGGTCTATCCGGAGGGGTTCACCGTCGAGGATGTCCTGCGGACGGGCTTTGTCCGTCTTGACCGGATGCGCGGGGAGCTTGCAGCGCTTGAGCAGCGGATGGCGACGGAGCAGGACCCGGCGCTTTTAAAACGATATGGGGAGCTCTCGTCGCGCTTTGAAGCCGACGGCGGCTACGAGACGGAATATACACTTGAGAAGGTGGCAAACGGACTCGATTTGGACGGTGATATCCGCAAGCGGGACTTTAACCTGTTGTCCGGCGGCGAGCGTTCCCGGGCGAATCTTGCGCGCGTCATTCTCGAACGCTCGGATATCCTTTTATTGGACGAGCCGACGAACCACCTCGACATCGACGCGGTAGAATGGCTCGGTGAATATCTGCAGTCGTATAAGGGCACTGTTTTCGTGATTTCGCATGACCGCTACTTTCTCGACGAGGTGGTCACGCGCATTGTCGAGATTGAAAATGGCGTCAGCGAGGAGTACGACGGCAACTACAGCTATTATGCCGTGGAAAAGGAACGGCGATATCAGGAAAAGCTCGAGCGGTACCAGCGGGAGCTTGCTGAAAAGCAAAAGCTGGAAGCGCTGGCAAGGCAGTACCGCGCTTGGGCGACACCAACGATGATGATCCGCGCCAAAGAGATCGAGCATCGCGTGGAGCGTCTGACGGTGTCCGACCGTCCGCGCAGGCAGAAGGTCATCCGCGCGAGAATCGATGAGGCGTCGTTTTTCGCGGATGACGCGTTATCGGTTCGCAGCGTCACGAAGCGGTTTAATGACCGCACCATTGTCGAAAAAGCGGACTTCCGCATCGGTGGTGGCGAGCGTGTTGCGATCTACGGGCCCAACGGCTGCGGGAAGACGACGCTTTTGCGCATGATCGTCGACGAATATCCCTGCGACGAAGGCTCGGTGCGGTTCGGGCCGCAGACGAAGTGGATCTATCTGCCGCAGCTTGTCACCTTCGATAACATGGAGCGCAATGTCGTCGACACGCTGATCTACGAGCGCGGTATGACTCCGCAGGCGGCGCGCGACGCGCTCGGGCAGTACCTGTTTGTAGGCGAGGACGTATTTAAACCGCTCACAGCGCTGTCCGGCGGCGAACGCGCGCGGCTAAGGCTGTGCATGCTGATGCAGGACGATGTGAATATGCTGATTCTCGACGAGCCGACAAACCATCTCGACCTTGCCGCACGCGAATGGCTCGAGGGGATGCTCGAAGGCTTTGGCGGTGTGATTCTGTTTGTATCGCATGACCGCTATTTCGTTTCGCGTTTTGCGACGCGGGTGCTCGAGATGAACGAGGGGCAGCTGCGCGACTATAAATGCGGCTTTGAGGAATACCGCGCACGTCGCCGCCGCGAGAAGGAAAGCGCCGCGGCGATGGCGGCCCGCGCGCAGAAGGCAAGCCGCGGGGAGAACCCGCCGAAATCAGAGGAAGCGCGTGAGGACGGCAAGGAAGCCCGCCGCAAAAAGCGCCGCCGGGAATCCGCGGAGAACCGATCCTGTGAGCTGGAGCGGGAGATCGTGGAGCTGGACACACGGATTGAAGCAAACGCATCCGATTATGAAAAGCTTGCCCCGCTGCTGAAACGCAAGGATGAAGCGGAAAGCGAACTGCTGGCGCTGTATGAGGAATTGGAAGAGTAAAAAAGAGAAGCGATCCCCGACAAGGGGACGTCCAATAAGGTGATTTTTATGTATGCGGGGAATTTGTGACATGCGAATTCCCCGCATGTAAATTAGCATGACATAGAAAATGCTTTATATAGGGTTATTTATATTGGCCGTTGAAAAGAGGATAATAATGATTGATTCGCAATTAATCATGTTAGAGGGTATGCCTTCTACGGGCAAAACCACAAATTCCCGGTTTATACATATACAACTTGAACGCAATAATATTAAAGCAGAATGGATACATGAAGTGGCCATGCCGCATCCTGTGCTATTTTTTGATGAGGTCGGAATGACATATGATGAATATGATAAATTCATAAAGACATATCCGGAAGCAGCTGACATCCTTAATAATATAGCTGTATTTAGAAAGAGCACCGTGGGTATTCATCTACCTTTAATTCAATGGAACTATAGAGATAAAATCAGCGAGAAAGTCTATCAGGCGTTGTTGGAGTATGACGTTTGGAACTATCCTCTTGATGTATACAAAAAATTTGCTTTGGAAAAGTGGGCGCATTTTACCGAAAAAGCGTTGAAAAATCGGGATGAAGTCTATATCATAGACAGCGCAATCTTCCAGTTCCAGATTTTTACCTTTTTGTTTAAGAATAGACCCTATAAAGAGTTGCAAAGCTTTATTGGTCAGATTGAAGAAATAATACAGCCACTAAACCCATGTCTCATATTTTTTTACAGGGAAAACACCGAGGCGACAATTGATTATCTTGAAAAAGATCGAGGTACATCATACTTGGAATATATATGGCATAGGGACAAAGCCCAACCATATTATATAGGCAAGCCGCCCGGAGCGGAAAGCTTTAAGCAGTTCTTGCGGGATTATGCCGATATGGCGGATTTGTTGTTCGATTCATTTCAGACAAACAAAATATCCCTTGAAATTTCGAATGGAGACTGGGCTTACCTTGAGGACGAGATGCTCTCTTTTTTAGATGTCAATCGCATACCAAGCCCGAATGCTTTTCCGCAAAACGGTGTTTATAAAAATGAAGCATTGAGCTTTGTGATAAGAGTTGACGGCCTTTCAATTACAGACCCGACCGAAAAAACAAGAAAGATCTTCCCGAAAACAAACAATGAGTTTTACGTGGACTGGCTGCCAACAATCCTACGATTTGAAGATAATAGAATCATTATTTCGGGTTCGCAGATATGCGAGCGTTGGACAACAACGGGAATGATCTATGACAAGATCGTTTTATAAGCATAATCCGCATATGATAGATACCCACCGAAAGAATCGACTTTTTTTCGGTGGGTAATAAGGAAATGGAAGGCTAAAAAGAGAAGCCGCTGATCCGAATGGAACGCCGTACAAAATGAATTTTATCCATATGGGGTATTTGTGTCAAACGAATTCCCTGCATGTGAATTAGCATGACATTAAAAAGCTTTAAATAGGTTTAAAATGAAACAGGAGATCATTATGATTACTAAAATGCCAACTCATTGCGGTGATGACACATGCTCTTCTTGTGTGGTTGCGGGTGATTTCATCTATTTGGCACATCATGCCGGAGGATTTGACAAACAAGAAATTGCCCATCAAGCAAGAGCAACCTTTAAACGCATGATACAAACGCTCGCAAGCGTCGGTGCCACACTTGACGATGTTGTGCAGTTAAATTTTTACATTAAAAATACGGCAGACTTCGATGAAGGACGAAAGGTTTTCTATGAATATTTCAAAAATGGTTTTCCCGCAAGAATGACTGTAGTAACAGAATTTCTAGATGAATCATGTATGTGTCAAATGGACGGAGTCGCTTATAAACCGCAGCAAACAAAATGAGCGTCCTCGGCACATACAATAACCCGCCGAAAAGAGTTGCCCCTTTTCGGCGGGTTATTGTATGAATTCTTCCTTACAAGGCTTATCCAAAAGGAAAGCGGCCCTGTTTTTTTACGCGTCGGTCATGTCGTGGAGGTTTAGCGCAAACGACGGCATGAATTCCTGCATAAAGTACGAGACCTCCGGCATATCCATGCCGTCGAGCGAGGCGCGTGTCTTTTCGTAGGCGCGGCGGAACTCCTCGTTGCCGGTTTTTAATTCGTTCTTGCACTTTATGTAAGCCGCAAGACGGTCGGCGGCTTTGACGAGATCATAGTATTCGCTGTGCTCGAGGTCAAATAGCCCCGCATACTCCGGACGCAGCGCGGGCGGTAGCATGGCCAATAGCCGGTCACGGGCGGCTTCCTCAATCTCCCCGAAGGCATGGCGGATGCGGGGATTCGCGTACTTGACGGGCGTCGGCAGATCGCCCGTCATCGTTTCCGGCGCGTCATGGTAGAGCGCGAGCGCCGCGACGCGGTCGGGGTCGCAAGGACGCCCCAGCACGTCGCGGCGGATCAGCGCCAGCGCGTGGGCAAGCATGGCGACTTCGGCGGTGTGCTCGGAGAGGTTTTCCTCCTCGGCGTTGCGCATCAGGCTCCAGCGTAGGATGTGGCGCATGCGGAAGACATAGGCGAAGAAATGGTTCATAGCGGTTTCCTCAATTCGTCGAGAAAGGGGGAATCGCCCGCTGCGTACAGACGAAGGACATGCAGCGCGCGTGTGCAGGCGACGTACAGGGCCTGTTTGCCGCGGATGCCCGCATAGCGCTCCGCGTTCGGGACGAGTACCGCGTCGAATTCCAGACCTTTCGCCAGTGCAATCGGCAGCACGACCGCGCCGCGCACGGTATCCGCGCTGTGCTCCGTTAGCAGCGTCGTACCGGGCAGCCTGTCCGCCATCCGGCGCGCTTCCAACTCGCTTGCGCAGACGACGGCGGCGATGCCATACCCTCCGGCAAGAAGCGCGGTCAGGTCTCGCGCGACGGCGGCGGTCATAGCGTCGGCGTCCGGATAGGTTTCGACGCGTGGCAGATCCCCTTCACGCGCGAAGAACGCAGCGGGGGTGTTTGTCAGGCGGTTGCAGAAAGCGGTGATCTGGGCGGTGCTGCGGTAGCTGCGTTCGAGGGTGACGACGGCGGTACGGCGGGGCGCGTAGAGACGCTCGAGTGCTCCGTACAGGCCGCCCGAGCGTCCCGTAACGCTCTGCGCCTGATCACCGACGGCGGTGACACGGGCATAGGGCATCATCGCACGTAGGGTGGCGTATTGCAGAGGCGTGACGTCCTGTGCCTCGTCGATGACGAGCTGACGGAGCTTTTCATAGCCTTTTGCGCCGAAAATACGGATTTTCAGATAGAATAACGCGCAAGCTGCCGCAAAATCGAGCGTCTGCTCCTCCGTACAGGCGGCATACTGATGCCGCAGCACGGTAAAGCCAGCCGGTACGTCGAAGCCGCGCGCCATCTGCGAAAAGAAGGTGTCGTCACGCATCAGACGGATGAACAGATCCTCGGGGTGCATCAAAAGCTGCCGGTCGATTTTATCCTTCACACGTGCGAAATCGGCGACCGAGATGCGGCGGGCGTCGCGTTCGGGATTGGCGCGGGAGACGTCGCGGGACAGCAGGAGGGCGAGATGACGGGTGCGGGCGTCCTGCAGGTCGGCAGCGCGCTCGAGAGCGACCGCCGCGAGACGGAGAAGACGCTCGCCCCACGGTGTGTGATAGGGGTTATTTAAAAGATAATCCTTTTGCTCGACGGCACTCATCACACAGTTTCCGTCGTAGAGGATGTCGGTGAAGCCAAAGCCGCGGTGAGCGTAGCGGTCAACGGCTCGGTCAAGGATATGGATCATTTCCTCCGAGCCGAAGAAGACATATGCGTCAGCTTCCTCGTCGGACGCTTCGGTAAACGCGTCAAAGTGCGAGATCCGGGAGGAAAAGCGCGTATCGGGCAGGTTTTTCGCCATCAATTCCTCGTAAAGCAGCGTGCGCAGGTTTTCCTCGCCAAGCTCCGGCAGTACATCGGCGACATAGGCACCGAAAACAGCCGAAGGAGAGAGCATCAGCACATCGTTTGCCGACAACTTCCGCGCGTGTCCTTCGTAGAGCAGATACGCGACACGATGGAGAGCGACCGCCGTTTTGCCGGAGCCTGCCGCGCCCTGTACAAGCAGAATTTCCGTATCGGTATCGCGGATGATCTCATCCTGCCGCGCCTGAATGGTTTCTACGACGCTGTGCATCTTTCCCGTGGCGTTGCGGGCAAGGGCCTCGGCGAGCAATTCGTCCGCGACGCGCAGGTCGCTGTCCACGTACAGGCGAAGTTTGCCGTTTTTAATCTGGTACTGCCGCTTAAGAGTCATATCGCCGGAAATCGTACCGATCGGCGCTTCAAAGGAGGCATGTCCCGGTGTCGCGCGGTAGAACAGCGACGCGATGGGCGTACGCCAGTCGTAAACGCGGTCGGCATAGCCGTCGGTGAGGGACGCGCGGCCGATGTAGATTTCCTCCGTCGCTCCGTCCTCATAGGTCGGGGAGCCCGGCTCCTCGCGGAAATCGACGCGGGCGAAGTAGGGGGCAAGAAGCATACGGCGGTAACGGCGGAGCTGACGAGTCAAATCCTCGTTCTTTTCCGAGCGGCGGTTTAATTCCTCAAGGCCTGTGAGCATTTCGCCGAGCCGGTCAAATTCGCGCTCGCCTTCCGCGTAGTAGGCTTCGACCTCCTCCCAGAGGAACTTGCTTTGTTCGTCGAGAGCGTTTAGGGCATCTTCGTTGACAGATAAGCCGTCGTGGATTTTTCGTTCGAGAAGCGACATGGTTTCCTCAAGATATCGGCATTCCTGTTTGAAAATTGTTTCGTCCATACGGCCATCCTTTCTGTACTGTAAAGCGGTAATAAAACGGAGGTGTGAAAAATTACGCTTGTAATAAGCCGTTGACCCGCTTGGAAAACCACGGGGCAAAGGCATTATATCCGGCGTCGGTCAGGTGCAAGCCGTCCGGCCCGAAAACGTCGCGAAAATGATCAAAAGCGTTGCTGTAGGGGGGCGTATCATGAAGATACTCACCGATATCAAGGGTAAACGCGCCCGGGGTTTCATCCACGTATTCACGCATGAGCGCGTTGTATGCGGGAAACAGCGTATAGGCGTCCCGCGCAGGCGCACTCGGAAAGTCGAAGATCGGCAGGACGATCACACGAAGCCCGGGGAAATCCGTGCGCGCCCATTCGCATACGCGGATGGACAGGTCTGCCGCTTCCTCAGGGGTATAGCCGCGGAAAAGGTCGTTCGCGCCGCCGCGCAGGATGAGGGCACAGGGCTTATAGGGGTAGACGAGACGTCCGTAGTAGTAGAGCAGCTCGTCCCCCGTTGCGCCGCCTATGCCGTGGTTGACGACGCCGGAGCCGAGATCACAAAGCTGTGCTGCCGCGCGATCGTAGCCCCAGTTTGTAAAGAAGGAACTGCCGTAAAGCAAAACCTTGCCGGGAATGATCGGATACCGCTCATACTCGAGGACTTTCGGCTCAAAACGATTCAGCTCGGTACGGATTTTCATGGGAATGAACCTCCCCTTATGTGGAGCGCTACCCCTTTTTCTTTTGAGACAGGAGCCATGCGATCAAATCGGTGCCTTCATACGCCTTCGTCCAGACGTCGTGCCCCGCGCCATGGTAAATGGTAAACTCGACTTCGCCGCCGGCACGGCGGACAGCATTGACCATTTCGATGGAACGCTCGACCGGCACCGCGTCATCGGCCGAACCGTGGAAGACGCGGATGGGGAGATCCTTTAAGAGGGAAGAGCGCCAGGAGGCGCCGCCGCCGCAGATCGGCGCAATAGCCGAAAACAGTTCGGGGTACGCCATTGCAAGCTCCCAGGTCCCATAGCCACCCATGCTCAGCCCCGTCAGGGAGACACGGGCAGGGTCGCAGTGCTGCTGCGCGATGGTATGGAGGATGAGTGCGTGCAGCTCATGCAGATAGGGAAACCATGTTTCCTCGGCGGGACACTGCGGGGCAACGACGACGCAGCGGTAGGGATGCTCTCCCGAGAAGATCTTCGGGATGCCGTTGACATAAAGACGGTCGATTACGGGACCGCGTTCACCGGCGCCATGGAGGAAGATGAGCAGCGGGAGCCGCTCGTCTTCACGGAGGTCCGTGGGCGTCCAGAGCAGGTAATCGAGCTTATCCGGCGTGGCCGTTTCGAAAACACGGCGCTCCATAGCAAGGATTCCTCCTAAAGCAAGTTTTTATTAGAGGGGATAGAGAGAGAACGAAGGGGCAAGAGTCATTCTTGCCCCTTTTTATAGAACAAACGCACAGGAATACGTCGATTTTTAGATATCGTAGTATTTTCCGAGAAAATCCTTTAAGTAAACGGCGCGGTCTTCCTTCATAGACATGTTCGCCGCGATGCCGATACCGATGGACATCGCACCCGCACGGGTACCCGCCATCTGCTCTAAGGGATCGTCGGTATAGCCGCGGAAGATGTTGTCACGCATCAGCGTATCGGAGCCGCCGTGGCCGCCGGGGATAATCCGCTCGTCGACCTTCACATAATCGATGCGTTCGCCTTCGCGGTTATACACCTTGAGGTTCTTGCCGCCGAAAGCGGTGTCGGCTTCCATACGGCCCTTAGTGCCGTTGAAAACGATCTTCATGCATTCATAGGGGGAATGCGCGGTCAGGCTGTAGCTCATGACGGTGCCTTTGGCGTATTTAACGCTGACGGAGACACTGTCTTCGATATCGATGCGGTCGCCGAAGACGCACTGGTCGCGGTAGTAGCCGTCGACATCCTCGCAGTCGAGATAGAAGCTCTTGAGATGGGGGTCGGCGGCGAGATCGACGTAGAACTCGCAGGACTTCTTATACGGACATGTCAGGCAGCGCTCGGAACGCTGTTCCCGCGTGGGACCGTAGAAACGGCGGGTACCGAAGGCGTTAACCTTGCGGGGTTCGTCGTCAAGAAACCAGTTGACAAGGTCGAAATGGTGCGTGGACTTATGGATTAAAAGGGAACCGGAGTTTTTGCGTTCGGCGTGCCAGCGGCGGAAATAGTCCGCGCCGTGGCGGGTATCGAGCAGCCACTCAAAGTGGACGGAAAGGATGTCGCCGATGACATTCTGCATCAAAAGCTCCTTGATGCGGACATAGAAGGGGAAGAAGCGGCAGTTAAAGGTGACGATGACCTTCTTGCCGGTACGGCGTTCGGCCTCAAGAATGGCGGCGCACTTTTCGGCATCGGTGGTGAGGGGCTTTTCGGAAATGACGTCGCAGCCAAGCTCCATCGCGCGGATGGCATACGTGGAATGCTCGCAGTCCTTCGTCGTCACAATGACAGCGTCGGGCTTACAGGTGTGAATCATCTCATCAAAATCGCGGAAAACGGGAATCTGCTTCCCCGTGATCTCAGAGACAAGCTCCGCGCGTTTCCAGTTAATATCATAGACGCCGACAAGCTCGGCGCAATCGGAGTAATCCTTAACGAGCGGTTCGGCGTAGGAATGAATGCCGCGGCCGCCGGTTCCGACGATGCAGTACTTTTTCATAAAAATACCCCTTTCATACTTGGATCCGATTTTAAACGCTTGCTAAACAGGTGAAGAATGAACTTGTCTAATATAGCATAAAATACAGTTCTTGTCAACCGCACAAAATTAATATTACCGAACTTTTTAAAGGGAAAGCAGCGCTTCAACCAACTGATCTCCCGCTTCGGGAGCCAGTTGGGAGGTGGATGCAAGACGCGCCTCGTAAACACCGGGTACCATGCAGGACGGCGTCGGTACGTAACCGCCGTAGGTATTGGCAAAGGCGGATACCATCGCACCGGGAGAAGCGGCTTTCAACGCGCGGCCGTATTCGACGAAAATCTGGCAGGGCACACCGAAAACCGCGATGCTGCCGACGGTAATGACCTGTACGGGCAGGGTCATTGTTTGCCTGCGGTCTTTTATAAGTCCGAAGGCCTGCCACGCAAAGAAGGTGTCGATATATCCGGGCGTACCGGGGACGGACTCCTCGGCATGCTCACCAAGCGCGTCGTAGACAGCCTTGGCATGCAAGAGCGCGTCGGCATCGGGCTTGCGTCGGCGGAGGGTCGTCTCGGAGAGGGCGAAGGTCAGCGTTTCCGGTATGGGCTGCGCGGCGTCGATGGCTTCCGCCGCGCGGCCGGCCAGCGCGTGACCGAGGGCGATGTGGATGCCGTCGCGCACACTGGAGGGATCGTCGGGGTTTATATGGTTGATGTTGCCGCAGGCGCCGTTGAGGAAGACGGTGACAAAGCCTTGTCCATAAATTTCGCGCAGCTTTTCCGACAACGCACCGATATAGTCCGCGCTGGTGACATCGCTTGCGACGATGGCGGGATGGCAGGCGAAGTTCACGATCGCGCCGAAAGGGGAGCCGTCGGTGCCGAAGGCCGCAAGGATACGGACTTCTGGGTCGATTTCGGAGACAGGCGCGTCGATGTCGGGGTTGCCGACGCCGGGATTCGTTTTGAGAGAACCGTCCCGCATACGGTAAACGCGGATGAAGGAGCAGCCATATAGCTCGGACGATCCGCTGCGCAGAGTACAGGCGCGCAGACGGTGAAAAGCGCAGATCAACGCATCCGCCGCGCGCTGTACGAGGAAATCAAGGTATTCCTCACTGCGGACGACCTCTTCGCCCCAGTTCAGCGTTGGCCCGCCGCCGTGGCAGTGCGTTGCTGTGACCATGACGGCGTCGGGGGAAAGCGGAACGTAAGCAGCGACCCGTTTGCGGATGCGGTCGGTGATATCGGAAGTGATCCCGCAGCAATCGATTGTAACAATTCCAACCGTTGCCGCGTCTAACTGAATGACAACCGTGCGTGCGAACAGGGGGTCGAGAATGCGCGTACTATACCGCGCGCCGAAATCTCCCGGGATGATCGATCCGATGGGCGGCGTGATCTCGGTTTCGTAAAAGCCGGCATGAAACATGGAAGATACTCCCTTTCGTCATACTGTAGGGGTATTATACACCCGATGTGCAAAGTGTGTAAAGCGGCAGATACCGAAATAATGAAATTCTACGAAAATTTACGTGCTTTTCCTTGTATACGGGAAACAACTGTGGTATAATCATAAATATAAGCATAAAAATTAGGCAATATTGCCCGATATGGAATATAATGGAGAACACTATGGAAGCTGTAACCTTTGTCTGGCCGGAGTGGTCGACGGAATCTGTTGAATCGGAAACCGCGAATTCGGTAGTGTACCGTGCGCGCCGCGTGGAGTTTAATGAGACGCTGTATGCAGCGATCAAGATAACGAAAATCCCGGTTGAACCTGGGAAAAACCGTGCGGAGGTGCGTCAGAGGATCGAAGAGTGGAGCGCGCAGATGGCGTCGCTTCGCTCGGTGACGGGGCTTTTGGTGCCGGAAGACGTGAAGGTGGTGGACACCGCCGATGGCTTTGCAGTACATATGCGCATGGAATACTGCTCCCGTCTTGCTGTCTACGCCGCGTCGCATGCGTTGAGTGCAAGCGAGCTGATCGAAATGGGTATCGATATCTGTACAGCGCTGGACGCTATGGAGAAGGCGGGCGTTGTCCATGGCGACGTGCGTCCGGAGCATATTTTCGTGTCGAAGCGCGGATCATATCGTCTGGGAGGCTTTAGCGTATCCCGCGCGTTGAGTCCGGCGGCTCCCGTGGGCCTTCCGGAACCCCAGGCGGCGTATTACATGGCACCGGAGGTTTATCGCGGCGCGACACCGAGCGCGCAGTCCGATCTGTACTCGCTCGGCATGATTATTTACCGCACGTTGAATAACGGTCGTATGCCGTTTCTGCCGAGTTATCCGAATCCGATAAGCCCGCAGGATCGGCTTGATGCGCTGTCGCGCCGGATGGCGGGCGAGAAGCTTCCTCCGCCGCAGACGGGAGAGACAGCGCTTGTCGCGCCGATTCTTCACGCGTGCGTGGCGGATCCGGCTGCCAGATATGCAAGCCCGGCGGCTTTCCGTCAGGATTTGCGCAGCTATATGAAGAATAACAACGCGGGCTTTACCCCCGGCGCAATCGGTACCGCCGCCTCAAACGGAGCGGCGGTGGCCGCCTCAACCGGTGCGGCAGCCGCTGCGGTAGGCGGTACCGCGACCGCAGTAAAGGCGCCGCGTACGCCGGCAGCACAGCCTGCCGCCTCAGCTAAAGCCGCCGCGGTAAAGGCGCCTCCGGCACAGGATCCGCCGCGCCGGAGAATATCTCCAAAGATGACCGGCGTACTGATCGTAGTGCCGCTGGTGATTATACTGGTGGCCGGTATCGCGACCCTGTCCGCGCTCGGCATCCTGCCATCGCTGCGCGGGGAGCAGACGACGACCGCCGCGACAACGATTGCGTCGGAAGCGCCGACAACGCCCGCTACCACGACCACAATGATCACGACCCCCGCTGCGACAACGACGGAGGCCACGACTACCGCTACAACGAAAGCTACTACCCGCGCGACGACGACCACGACAACGGAAGCCACGACGACCGCGACGACGGAAGCGATTGAGTACTATACCGATGAGCTGATCACGGTGCAGACAAAGCTGAATCCCGGCGAGGTCAACCGTACGACGAACGTGCGGATTGCGTGCGAGAACATCAATGGCAAGGAATTACAGCCGGGCGAGGAATTCTCCTACAATGACACCGTCGGCCCCCGTACCACAGAGCGCGGCTTCAAGGACGCGAAGATCTACCTTGCAAATGAAATTGCGGACGGCATCGGCGGCGGTATCTGTCAGGTCAGCTCCACAATCTACATGGCGGCGATCCGTGCCGATCTGGAGATCACCGAACGCCGCAACCACCGCTATACGGTCAGCTATACGCCCGAAGGGGAGGACGCGACCGTGTCGTGGGGCAATCAGGACTTTAAATTCGTCAACAACACGGAGTATCCGATTAAACTACTGGTAACGCTGGACGGCAGCTATGTCAATGTTACGATCATGGGCACCAAGACCGTTAATAAGACAGTGGAGATTCAGACAACCCGACTGGACTACACGCCGTATGAGACAAAGACCATCGTCGATGAAACGATGGCGCCGGGTACCTCCCGCGACGGCAACACATCCGGACATTCCGGTAAAAAGACGGTATCCTATCGTCTCGTTTACATTGACGGCGAGCTTGTCTCAAAGACGCTCGAAAACTACAGTACCTACACGAAGCTGGATGTCGTCACTTATGTCGGCCCGCAGATCACGACCAGCGTGACCGGAGATCCGGATCAGACCGGCACCGGCACCGCGACCGCGCCGTCCTGGCTCGGCGGCGGATCAACAACGGCTACACCCGATCAGACGACCTCGACAAATCCAACGACGCCCGATACAACGTCCTCACCGGATACCTCGTCCTCCGGCTCGAATAATGAGCCGCCGTCCTGGCTCGGTGGCGGCAATTAAAGGAGGACATCCTCAAAATGGATGCACTGCTTGAGAGTTTGTACCAAAGTAAATTGATAGCAATTCTGCGCGGTGTGCCGAATGACCGCGCGGTAGATACCGTTCGCGCGTTATGCGCGGGCGGTATCCGCTTTGCGGAGATTACCTTTGATCAGAGAAATCCGCCCTGCGCGGCGATGGCGATTCATATGCTGGCGCGGCAGGAACTGGTATGCGTCGGCGCGGGTACCGTCATGACGCCCGGGCAGGTCGATATGGCGGCGGATGCCGGTGCGCGGTATATCATTTCTCCTAATGTGGACGCCGCTGTGATTGAACGCACGCACAAGCGGGGGCTTTTGTCCATCCCCGGCGCGTTTACGCCGAGCGAGGTAGCCGAAGCTTATAAATACGGTGCGGATGTCGTAAAGCTGTTCCCGGCGGACAGTCTGGGAACGGCATATGTGCGCGCCCTTTTGGGGCCGTATGCGCATATCCCGCTTGCCGCGGTGGGTGGCATCGACGCGAGGAATGTACGCGCGTTTTTAGACGCGGGCTGTGTCTGCGCGGGCGTCGGCGGCAGCCTGGTCGACCGCAAAGCGATCTTTTCCGGGCGGTATGATGTGCTGACCGAGAAGGCTCATGCGCTTTGTGCGGCGGCCGGCGTATAAAAAAACCGGGAGCGGTATCGCAAACCGCCCCCGGTAAAAGAACTTTGAGTTGAATCAGAAATGCTCGCCGTTAAACTCGGCTTCGCTGACAATGCCGTTTGCAACCGCGTTGTCACGCAGCTCGACGTACAGACCGGCAAGCGCGGCTTCGCGGTACGGGCCGACGTAGACAAGCTCAAGAATGCCAAAGGTGAAGGCGGAAAGCAGCTCCCAGCCGATGAAGCTTAAGATCATGACGAAGATTTCGCCCTTATGTCCGTCGGTCATACGCATGGAAAGCTTTAAGGCCTCCGTCGCTTCGACATTCGGGTCGTTTGCAAGGATATAAGGTGTCATCGAATAGGCAAGACCTTTGATGATGCCGGGGATGATGAATAAGAGCGTCCACAGATAGACCCAAAGCATCATCCATAGCATACCCCCGAGCTTGCGGCCGAAGTTGTCGAAGCTTTTTGAGAAGATATCGCCGATGTTCAGATTCAAATCGCCGAGATAGAACCGCGTTGCGAAAAAGGCATACCCAACGGTTAAGACGGGTACGATAATCAACGCGGCGGCGCCGAAGGTTGCGCCGGAGATTGCCGCGATGATCAACGCATAGACGGCATAGGCGCCGATGCCGATTCCACGATTTGCCGCGCACGCCGCTTTAGAACGTGCTTTGATTTCGGCTCGCTCTAACATGTTCATTCCTCCTATTGATATGGATTAATTTTATTATACGGGAATGCTAATGAAAAGTCAACAGTTTATTCATTGATTATCCATAAATAAATGTCAGAAAAAGGAGAAAATTTCATGAAAAAAATTCGTGCAGCGATTATCGGCACCGGAGGCATCAGCACGGTCCATATGGCGGGTTACAAGGCTCTGCCGAACGTCGAGGTAGCGGCGGTCTGCGATATCGATTTACCGAAGGCGCAGAAGTACGCCGAAAAATACGGTGTGGACGCGGCTCATGTCTACGCGGATTATAACGAGATGCTCGCGCGGGAGGAGATCGACTGCGTATCGGTCTGTACCTGGAACGCGGCGCATGCTCCGGCGACGATCGCGGCACTCAATGCGGGCAAGCATGTCATCTGCGAAAAGCCGATGGCGCTTAATACGGAAGAAGCCCGCGCGATGCAGGAGGCTGCCGACCGCAATAACCGCATCCTGATGATCGGCTTCGTTCGCCGCTATGGCAACGACTGCCGCGTGGTGAAGGACTTCATCGATTCGGGCTCCGTGGGGGATATCTACTATGCGAAGGCGACGTATCTGCGGCGTCACGGCTTCCCGGGCGGGTGGTTCGGCGATAAGAGCTACTCAGGCGGCGGCCCCTTGATCGACCTCGGCGTGCATGTCATCGACTTGTCGCGCTACCTGATGGGGAATCCGAAACCGGTGTCCGCGTTCGGCGCGACCTTCCATAAGCTCGGAAACCGTCCGTACCTGAAGGATACGACCAAGGAATGGAGGTCGACGGCGCAGGATCCGCGTTTTCAATTCACGGTCGAGGATCTGGCAACAGCAATGATCCGCTTTGACAACGGCGCGGTGCTGTCGGTAGAATGCTCGTTTGACTTGAATATCAAGAACAACGTCGGCAATGTCGAGCTGTTCGGGACGAAATCCGGCGTGAAGCTGTCACCCGACGTCGAGATTGTTGCGGAGCAGAACGGCTATATGATCGACATCGCGCCGTACGGCGAGACGAAGCTGTCATTCGACGGCCTGTTCGAAAACGAGATGGCGCATTTCGTAGCCTGCGTGGAAGCCGATCTTGCGGGCTCCCGTATCGAATGCCGCAGCCCGGGTACGGACGGCATCGTCATCATGCAGATTCTCGACGCGATCTATAAGTCCGCTGAGACGGGACATGAGGCGCTCATCGGCTAAAGACAGTAAAAAACAACGGGTCACACGACCCGCTGTTTTTTTAGGTGAGAAGGAGACTTGCATATAGGTACGCGGCGTGGTATAATGCCTGTCAAGAGAGAAAGCTTGAGGGCAGGCGGGATGAAAGTGGAAAAGTGCGCTGTATCGCGGGATTTTGTGGTGCCGGTCATTCTGGAGAACATGGTGACGCTCGCCGTCGGGTTGGTGTTTTCGCAGATCATCAGTACCATCAGCGAAAGCGCGCTGGCTGCTACGGGGATGGCCAATACTGTGATGGCGGTCGCCTTCGCGGCTTTTGCGATCGTGATTACCGGATCGGCGGTGGTCGTTTCCCGGCAGACCGGCGAAGGGGATTTGTGCGGCGCGGGGGATACCATAGAGCGCACGGGCGGCGTATCGCTGCTGATTTCGATTGCGGCGACAGTGGCGTTGATCGCGGGCTCGTCGGGCCTGATGCGGCTGCTGATGCCGACGGCGGAGGAAGGCTTTTTTCGGGAAGCGCTCCGGTATTTTCGCGTGCTGATGCTCTCCTTGCCGCTGTATGTGACGCATTCGGTGTTTGCGGGTGTATGTCGCGCGATGGGGGATACCAAGCGGCCGATGCGCGCGTATGTACTGATGAATTTGTCGCAGCTGGTATTTGCGTGGATATTCATCCGTGTTTTCGGGTTGGAAGAGCTGGGCGCCGCGCTGACGTACATCTGCTGTCGTATGGTGGGGTTGGTGCTGACCGCTTTCGCGCTGCATAAGAATCGGCATGGCGTTCCGATTCATTTTAAGAGGATGCTGCGGCTCGCAGGCGGCTCGGCGGTTATCAAGCGCGTTCTGCACGTGGGAGCGCCGGTGAGCCTGTCTAACACGATCGTACAGGTCGGCTATTTGCTGATTAACAGCATCGCCGTATCGCTTGGCTCGTTTGCGTGCGGCGTCTATCAGATACTGACGACGGTGAACGCCTTAATCGGGATTCCGCAGGGGATCTGCTCGACGATTGCGCTGCCGGTAGTGGGCAATCTGCTGGGAGCGAAACGCGTGAAAGAGGCCAAACGCACAGGGATTGGGATATGGGTGATCGGTATATGTGCCAGCATTGCATTAGGGCTGATCGTATGGCTGAACAGGGGAGCGATTTGCGGATGGTATTCGTCGAATACGGATATGGCGGCCGAAAGCGCGCGTATTTTATGGATACTGATCATCATGGATATCGCGGGCGTGGCCATTAACGCGATGGATCCGCAGCTGCAGGCGGGCGGCGACGTACGTTTTGTGATGCTTTACACCATTATCGCCGTATGGCTTGTGCGTCTGCCTCTTTCGTGGTATTTCTCCTATCGTTTGCATTATGGCGTCATGGGGTTGTTCGCCGCGAATACGATCAGCCTGTATCTGCGCGCGATCATCGGACTGATTCGTCACGGCGGAAGCCGCTGGTATGCGAGAAAGGTGTGAGGAGACTATCGGATATCATACCTTTTTGCGTAGTCGAGGACGATATTCCGAAAATGCTCGTACTGGAAGTTGTTTTTCACGTCCGTTAAATCAATGTAGGAGCCTGCTTTTAAGTTTTGAATGATCGCTTCGGCGACAAAGCATTCGAAAATCCGATCGTCGGTAAATGAAGGTTCAATCTCGGCGTTCATTTTTTCATTGATGCCTTCAATGGCATACCGATAGATGATATTATCCCTTCCGAGCAGTTCTCCGAGCCTTTTGAGACAAAGAATGCCTTCCTTCATATCGGATACGGTGATTTTTCCACGATAACAGAGGGCTCTCTCTCCGCCTGTCAGAATGTTGTCCACAGAAGTTTCCAAAATAGCGGAAAGGTTGACAAGAAGGGTCACATCCGGTAGAGTCTCTCCACGTTCCCATTTGCTGACTGCTTGGAAGGAGACCCCTAATCGCTCTCCAAGCTGTCCCTGCGTCAAATCCTTCGCTTTTCGTAGGGCGGTGATTTGATTTCCAACTTTCTGCATATTAATGTTCATGACGATACCCCCTTACAATATTATAGAAGCGCTTCATGACAATATTGTAAGGGAGAAAGCATCAAATAGCAATAACGGTGTTATTGAATACATGAAAAATCCGTTCAACCAATACGGGAACGAAAGAGGGTTATTTTATGCACAGGCACATGCTGTACAGACTCTGCTCCATACAAAACCGCGCGTAACGGTTAATGGCGTTTGTGTGGAGTATTCGAGCCGTTAACCATCACGCCGGTTTTGTATTTTAGGTTATTATCTAAAATAAAGGAGTCGGCTTTTATGGAATTATCCTATCTTCTTTCCGTGTTAAGGCAATATTACGACCCTGCTATGCGGGACCTGGAAGCGCTCCGCGCAAGCGGAGGACTTACTTACGCGGCATATGGGACGAACGGCCGCTGTTTTGTAAAGCTCATCCGGTATCCGTTTTTGGAAACGGCGGTTTCCTCGGCGGAGGTTCAATTGTATCTGATGGAAAACCATTTTCCGGTTGTTGCGCTTCACCTGACGCGGGACGGCGCGCCCTATGTCCGCTTGCAAGAGGAACAGGAGTACCTTTTGTTCCTGTATGATTTTGTCCCCGGCGGCGAGATTTCCTCAAAGGATATCGAGGAAGCAGGCGCGCTGACGGGCAGACTGCATGAGCTGATGGGCGCGTATCCCGGAACGCTTGTGCCCCGGGACAAACCCTTTTTCATTGACCGGTACGTGGAGATCATGAAAAGAGTCGCCTATCCGGGGGAGGAAGCCTTCCGGACGCTGGGGGCGACGCTTTGGGACAGAGTAAAGGATCTGCCGCGCGGGTATTGTCATGGCGATTTATATGATGGCAATATCTATAAAGCCGACGACGGCCGGCTGCTGGTCGTGGATTTCGATACCTCCTGCTATGCTTTCCCGGTGTACGATGTCGTTCTTTTTTGCAACAGAACGCATTATTTCGAGTTCGATCCCAAGGGTCGCCAGCGTACCCAAAGGCGGCTGAAACGTTTCCTGAAAGGTTATCTCTCGCACGCGTCGCTGACGAAGGCGGCAATCGACGCATTTAACGATCTGCTGGCCGTCTATCATTTCCAGTTGCAGGCGACCATCTTCCAAACCTTCGGGGATTCCCCCAACATGGCGGAATTCTTCGATAAACAGTATACTTGGCTGACGCGCTGGCTTGCGCGGTAAGCCATATAAAATAAAAGCGCGGCTTCCAAATGGGACGAAAATCCCTTTCGGAGGCCGCGCTTATAATTTTAAGGGTTACGCTCTAGTCCAAGCTTTCGAAAAACGGTCAATCGCATCGTGATGTAGCAGGATAGCCCGCCGACGACATCGGAAACCGGCTCCGATAGCAGCACGCCCGAGGGTCCCAGACCCCAAAGGTGTGGCAGGATGAGAGCCAGCGGGATAACGAGGATGGCTTTTCGCAGAAGGGAGAAGAATACGGCGGCTTTGGCGCGGCCAAGCGCGGTAAAAACGGTCTGTCCGGCCATTTGGAACGCCATAAAGGGAAAAAACATGAAATAAAGACGGATCGAGCGCGACGCGATGGGTAAAAGCGCCGGGTCGTCGTTAAAGATACGGATGAAGAAGGCGGGGGCCATCATCATCGGCGCCCACGCGGCGGCGGTGCAGAGGATGCAGATCAGGGTCATGATGCGGATGGCTTCCCGGACGCGGTCGGGACGGCGGGCGCCGTAGTTGTAGCTGATAACGGGCTGCGCCCCGTTTGCGACACCGGAGAAGGGCATGCTCGCGATCTCGCGGAGGGAGTTGACGACGGTCATGGCGCTGACCCATATGGTGCCGCCAAGAGCGGCAAGCTGGGCGTTATAGAGCATGGAGACAAGACTGCTCGTTACGTTCGCGGTAAAGCCGGTGACGCCGAGGGAGAGCATACGCCCGATGAGTCGGAGATCGAGCCGCATCGCGGATAGCCGAAGGCGGATGAGCGTACGGCGGTGGGTAAGAAAGAGATAGACCCATATCGCGGAGAGAAACTGCGCGAGAACGGAGGCAAGAGCCGCGCCGCGTACACCCATACCGAAGACGAAGATGAAGAGCGGGTCAAGCGCGAGGTTTGTTACCGCGCCCAATAGAACGGTCAGCATTCCGGTTTTGGCGTACCCCTGCGCGTTGATGAAGGGGTTCATACCGACCGAGGTCAGTACGAAGGCGGTACCTAAAAGATAGACCGAGAGGTAGTCGTCGGCATAGGTGAAAGTAGACGCGTCCGCGCCGATCGCCCACAGAACGGGTCCCTTGACAAGATAGCCCAGCGCGGTAAGGGTAAAGCCGAGCAGCAGGAGCATGGCGTAGGCATTGCCGAGGATCGTTTCGGCGCGGCAGGCGTTCCCCTCGCCGCGTGCGATGGCAAAGAGGGGTGAACCGCCGGAGGAAATCAGCGCTTGGAAGGCGCTGATGGCGGTCGTAATGGGGAAGACGAGACCGAGACCGGTGAGCGCAAGGCGGCCGGTGCCCTCGATGTGGCCAATGTACATGCGGTCGACGACATTGTAGAGGGTGTTGATGATGAGGGCAAGCGTCATGGGTCCCGCAACACGGAGAATGCAGGACAGGACGCTGCCTTGGGAGAAATCCTTCTTATCGGGGAAAGCCGCCATGGGCGGATCACCGCCTTTTAATGCAAATTATGCGTCGATCTCGACCTTGACGACAGCTTTCAGAATGTGGGAGGGTTCGCCTGAGAGCAAGCCTGGGGCATGCGCGTCTTCCGGGTAAAAGAATACAACCGTGCCGGCAGGCGCGTCAAAGGAGACGCCGCAGCCCTCATACAGCGCGTAGTCCCCGGTTTCGTCATAGCTTTGCGTTTCCGCGAGGGAATCAAGCAAGGCGGCTTCCATGCGTTCCTTGCCGCGCAGGATGCATTGGATATCGATATAGCGGCGATGCGCTTCGAAGACAAGTGCTTTTGGTTCGGTATCGTAGGTCATCACGTTGACATACACGCGGCTGCCGTCGAGCGTATAGCGTCCGGGGGTAAGCGTATCGGGGGAAGCGTCGGCGAGAAAACGCAGACCGAGGGAGATACTCTCAGAGAGGGCGGCGTAGTGGGACATGTGGGCGAGATCGGTGAGGATCATTTTAGCAGACGTCCTTTCTTCATTAAACTAAGCGGAAGAGTTCAGTCAGAAAATCAGAGGTGGCAATGAGGTAGCTCCGAGTTTCCCGGTCACGCAGGAGAAGCCGCCCGGCGCGTCGGACAGCGAGTTTAAAACGAGGAGACATCGCGGGGGAACCTTCATGCAGCAGAGGGCATACGCGCGCGGCACGGGGGTCGACGGCGACGCGGATGGATATACGGCCGGTGCGGGCGTTTCTCACAGCCATCGGGAAATAGGGGAAGATGCGGCAGGCGAGAGGACGCGTGTCACGGTCACAGCCGCCCCCGTCGTGGGTGCAGCGCAGGAAGTCATAATCATAATTACCGTCAGCGTGTTCGACGGTGATATGGGAGTCTGACAAAGCCGTGTAAAGCGCGGCCTCGCCGGGAAAGAGCCACATGCCGTCCCCTCCACGGCAGCAGGCGGCTTCACAGAGCTTACCGCAGTCGCCCGGTGTGGGCGTTACTTCGGAGAGAATGCGCCTTGCATGGAGAAGGAGAGCGGTTTGCTTCGGTTTCATAAACAAAAATACCGCCTTATATATAGAATATACCGTTTATTATAATAGTAAGTAACAGTGTTTCAGGGGAATTATGCGGGAAAAAAAGGGAACAAAGCTGGGACGACAAATTGCTGGCTGCTGTGCTATACTGTAAACGGAGAAGGGAAGGAGGAATATAATGGGTATGGAAACTTAATTAAAAAGGAGAACATGATATGAAACAGGCACTAATTAAAATGGCATATCAGCTTGCGAAGCTGATCGATGTAAAGAGCCTTGTCACACTTTCGCTTGTCGTGGCACTGGTGGTGCTGACGACAAAGGGAATCGAGCCGCCGGCGTTGTTTTCGAACGCTGTGATGCTCGTATTAGGCTTTTTCTTCGGGAAGAATGTTAAGACAAATCCGGAGGAGATGTAAACGAGATGGTGAAAGGCATTGACGTTTCCAAATGGAACGGCAAAGTAGACTGGAAGGCGGTAGCAGCCTCGGGTGTGCGGTTTGTGATGATACGGGCGGCGTTTGGCGGTAAAACCGGAGGCTGCACGGAGGATCCGATGTTCCAAAGCAACATCACGGGTGCCACGGAAGCCGGACTGCGTGCGGGTATATATCTTTACAGCTATGCGATGAGCGTGAATGCGGCCGTATCGGAAGCAAACGCACTTGTAAAGTTGCTGGAACCGCATCGCAAACGTATTACGTTTCCGATTGCGTACGATTGCGAAGAAACGGCCCAAACGGTCCTTGGCAAGGCGGTGCTGACGGCAATGGCGAATGCGTTCTGCACGCAAGTGAAGACTGCCGGGTATCTTGCGATGGTCTATGCGAATCCGAACTGGCTGAATAATTATTATAACACGAGCGAATTAACTTCGCCGATATGGCTTGCGCAATGGACAAAGACGCCTACCTGGAAGGGTGCGTACGATATCTGGCAGCACAGTGATTCCGGCACGGTGTCGGGGATCTCGGGAAATGTCGATTTGAATATTGCGTATACGATGTTCGAGCCGAAGGCCGCGACGACGGAGGAGGCGATCGACACCCTCGCCGAAAAGAAGCTGATCAACAGTCCCGACTACTGGAAGAAGGTAATCGGCGGCGATGCAACGGTGTCTGCCGAGAATGTGGCGGCGTTGCTTGAAAAATGGGCGGCTTCCCTTTCACAGGCTTAACGGGAAGGAGTAGACATACCAATGAGCGATACAATTATTGTTGCTTTAATCGCGTTTGCGGGAACGCTGGCTGGCAGCGTCACCGGCGTTCTGGCGACAAGCAAACTGACGGCGCACCGTCTTGACCGTCTTGAGAAAAAGGTGGATATGCATAACAACGCCGTACAGCGGCTGGCGGTAGTAGAGTGCAGGCTCGATCAGATAACATCACGCTGAGGGTATTGTACCATGTGCAGGGTGGGAAGTCAAGAAAGGTGTCGACCGGAGGGAAAAGCTTTTTGTTACTAAAAATTTAGAATAAATCGTTGTAAAAAGGTATGTTATATGGTATACTATAGCCGCTGGGCCTAATATTACCATAAGGAGGAATTTGCTATGCCGGATTTAAAGGGAAGCAAAACAGAGAAGAATCTAATGGCCGCATTCGCCGGGGAATCTCAGGCGACGAATAAGTATACCTATTATGCGTCCCGTGCGAAGAAGGATGGCTACGAGCAGATCTCTGCGATTTTCTTGGAGACTGCCGGAAACGAACGGGAGCATGCGAAGCTTTGGTTTAAGCATCTGCATGATGGTGGTGTTCCTGCGACGCCTGATAATCTTCTTGACGCCGCGAACGGCGAGAACTACGAGTGGACGGAGATGTACGCCACCTTCGCCAAGGAAGCGAGAGAGGAAGGCTTTACCGCTATCGCCGCGCAGTTCGAGGGTGTCGCGAAGATTGAAAAGACCCATGAGGAGCGTTACCGTAAGCTGCTTGCGAACATCGAAGGCGGTTTAGTCTTTTCCCGTGACGGCGACGCGATATGGCAGTGCCGTAACTGCGGACACATTGTCATTCGTAAAGCCGCGCCAGCTGTCTGTCCGGTTTGCGAGCATCCGCAGGCGTACTTTGAGCTGAGAACCACGAATTATTGATTTTTACTCATTTAAAGCTTGCGCGGACGGGAATTTACTCCCGCCCGCGTAACCGTGCAAATGATTCTAAATACACCGTTGCATAACGGGCAGTACGAAAAGGGGAGGACTTCATGTCCACATTGGAAAATCTGAGCTATATCACCTGGCAATCTGTTGTCATGTGGGTGATTGGCGCGATTCTTATCTATCTCGCTATTAAAAAAGAGATGGAGCCGACGCTTCTTTTGCCGATCGGCTTTGGTGCGATTTTAGTCAATCTTCCGCTTTCCGGTGCGGTGACACAGATCTATGAAGGACTTGAGGCGGAGGTCGGCGTCATCGACGTGCTGTTCAACGCCGGTATCGCCAACGAGCTGTTTCCGCTGCTTTTATTCATCGGCATCGGCGCGATGATTGATTTCGGTCCGCTGCTTTCAAATCCGAAGATGCTTCTCTTCGGCGCGGCCGCGCAGTTCGGTATCTTCTTCACCCTCTGCATGGCGGTTCTCTTCGGCTTCAACTTGAAGGACGCGGCGTCTATCGCCATCATCGGCGCGGCGGACGGCCCGACCTCCATCTTTGTTGCAAACTACTACGGCAGTCAATACTTAGGTCCGATCGTCGTCGCCGCGTACTCCTACATGGCGCTTGTTCCGATCGTACAGCCGCCGGTCATCCGTCTCATCACAACGAGAAAAGAGCGGATGATCCGGATGCATTACGAGCCTAAGGACGTTTCTCAGGCCGTCCGCATCCTGTTCCCGGTCATTGTCACGATTATCGCCGGTATCGTCGCGCCGAGATCGGTCGCGCTGATCGGTTTCCTGATGTTCGGCAATCTGATCCGTGAGTGCGGCGTCTTAAACTCGCTGTCGAAAACGGCGCAGGACGTGCTTGCCAATCTGATTACCCTCTTCCTCGGCATCACCATCGCTGCCAGAATGCAGGCGAAGGATTTCGTTACCGTCCAGACCATCATGATCCTCGGTCTCGGTCTGTTCGCGTTCATCTTCGATACGGTGGGCGGTGTCCTCTTTGCGAAATTCCTCAACCTTTTCACAAAGAAGAAGGTCAACCCTATGATCGGTGCTGCGGGTATCAGCGCATTCCCGATGTCCGCTCGTGTTATCCATAAAATGGGACTTGCCGAAGACCCGCAGAACTTCCTCTTGATGCACGCGATCGGCGCGAACGTCTCCGGACAGATCGCATCGGTTATCGCGGGCGGTATGATCTTAGGTCTCATCGCACGGTAACGGAAAGGAGAATAATCGATGAATTTCCAAGGCTTATTGGATGTCCTTCCCATTGCAGGAGCCGGTTGGGCAGGCGTTTTCGGTGTTATTATCGTAATCTGGGCGGCTATCGCCATGATGTTGCGTGTGTTTAAGCAAAAATAAAATTTCCTCTATAGAAATTCCCCGGGCGCGGCGGTATCGCAAAACCGTTCGCTCCGGGGAATTTTTATCAGCCTTTGACAGCACCGAGCATGACGCCTTTGACGAAATACTTCTGTAAAAAAGGGTAAATGGCGAGGATCGGCAGTGTCGCCACAATGATGGTGACATAGCGGATTTGCAGTGAGGTCAGCGCCTTTTCCTCGGCGGCGGTCTGACTGTCCATCAGCTCGCTCGACGCCTGGATCAGCACCCGCCGCAGCAGCACCTGCAATGGGTGCAGCTCCGGCTTTGACAAGTAGAGCAATGGTGTGAAAAAGTTATTCCAGTGCGCTACCGCATAATATAGAGTCAATACCGCGACGGTAGGCTTAATCAGCCGTATGGAAATGGACATCAACACTTGTATATCGTTCGCGCCGTCGATGGCCGCTGACTCCATGACCTCCTGCGGCAGAGACTCAAACGCCGACCGGCAAATCATGACGTTGTAGGTCGTTACCAGTCCGGGGATGATCATGACCCAGCGGGAATTGTAGAAGCCGAGTTTTGTGACAAGAAGATAAGTCGGGATAAGACCGGCATAGAAATACATGGCGAAGACGATGAAAAAGTTGAAAAAACGTCTGGCGCAGAAGGAGCGGCGGGAAAGCGGATACGCCGCCATGACCGTAGCGATCAGGTTGAACAGAGTTCCGACGACCGTATAGAAAACGGTATTGCCGTATGCGACCCAGATACCGTCGGACGACAGCACCTGACGGTAGCCGTCTACGTTGAAGCCGATGGGAAAGAGCCACACTTCGCCGCGATTGATCGCGACCGTATCGGAAAAGCTGACGGCGAGGACGTAAAGCATCGGGTAAAGCGTGATGAAGAAGGCGAGAATCGCCATGACCCAGACGAGAAAATAAAAGATCGGGTCTGCCGTAACGCTGTGCTTTTTCATAACGCCCCCCCTTACCATAAGCTGGTCTGCGTCACACGGCGGGAGATCTGGTTTGCGCCGAAGACGAAGAGAAAATTGATTATGGTATTGAACAGTCCCACTGCCGTGGAGAAGCTATAGGCGTTCGACTCGATACCCTTACGGTAGACATATGTGGAGATTACGTCCGATGTCTCGTAGATGCCCGAGCTATACAGCAGAAACACCTTCTCAAAACCGACATTCATCAGACGCCCGAGTTGCATGATGAACAATATAATAATCGTCGGTGCGATCATGGGGATTGTGATATAGCGAGCTTCCTTGAACTTTGTAATCCCATCGATTTTCGCCGACTCATACAGCGACGGGTCGATACCGAGAATCGCGGCGATGTAGATAATTGCCGAGTAGCCGAAGCTCTGCCACACGCCGGAAGCCACGTAGATCGTCCGGAAATAGCGCGCGTTCATCATAAAATTGATGCGCTCCCCACCGAGCAGCGCGATAAAGTTATTCACAACACCGTCGTTCATCGAGAGAAAGTTTTTGATCATACCGACGACTACAACGGTGGAGATGAAATGCGGCAGGTAGCTCACGGTTTGCACCGTACGGCGCACGGCGTTTGACTTCAGTTCTGTAATGCATATAGCGAATAGAATCGGCACCGGGAAGCCGAAAATCAGGGAATACAACGATATTAAGATGGTATTGCGGATGAGCCGTGGGGCAAAAGCGGATTGAAAGAACTGAATAAACCACTTAAGCCCCACCCAGTCGCCGCCATAAATACCCATTCCCGGCTTAAAATCCTTAAACGCGATAATCAAACCCGTGAGCGGAACATAACAGAAGATGACATACCAGACGAGGATCGGCAAAAATAGCAAAAACAGATATTTATCCCGCTTTAACGCACGGATAATGCGCGCCTTACGCGGCAGGATATGCGTAACGGACGGCTGTACGGTCACAGGGCGCTTCCTCCTTTTTCATGGGGTGCGGGTGTAACTAGATAATGCAAGGGACACGGCGCGCCGTGTCCCTACGCGAAAGGCGTTATCCAAGTCTCTTCGCGAAGTCAGCGTAGACCGCCGCCATGTCGTCGATGTGCATGGATTCAAGCGTCTGGACGTAATCGTCGAAGCCGGAAAGAGGGTTCGAACCGGTGATGAAGGCGACTCGCATCTCCGTCCAGTAGGTGGACAAGTCGGTCGCGTAGGCCTGCATGGTGTCGAGCTGGTCGGGCGTCGCGAACATGGAACCGATCGGAATGCGGTAATAGGGCTTGATGGCGGCGTTGCGCTCGCCGATTTCGGCGACATAGGCGTTATCGCGGTGCTCGCCGAGGAGGATACGCGGGAAGCCGCCCATGTTATTGCCGGCGACGGCGGCGTAGTTGTCGGTTTCCCGGCGAACCGTATCAATAACAAGCTTGCCGTTTTCGACCGTATAGTCAACGCCTTCGATACCGTAGTAGAGCAGCTTGTTGGCTTCTTCCGAGTAAAGATAATCCAGGAAACAGAAGACCGCCTCGGGGTTTACACAGTCGCGGGTGATGGCGAAGAGACCGGCGAGCGGGTCGAGCCCAAGGTAGAATTTGTCGCCGTAGGGGCCGGTCATCGGCTCGACGGCGCCGATGATGAGACGGTCGGTATCGGCGTTCCAGTCGGGATTGATGAGGTAGCAGTAGGCCTGGCAGTTATTCGTATAATGGCAGCCCGCGCCGACGACGTTGTTGGAGAAAAGCTTATTCTGGATGTCGTAAGTAGAGGTAGACCATTCGTTATGCAGCAAACCCTCGGTGTAGAGACGATTCATGTAGGTCAGGTAGTCGTAATATTCATCGGTGGTGTAGGAGGTTTCGACGCTGCCGTCATCGTTTTTCAGATAACCGAGCGAGAGATCGAGCCCCCACATGCCGCCCATGTAAACCTCCATGTTGGCACGTAGAAACAGTGGCCATTCATCTTTTTCGCCGTTGCCGTTAAAATCGACGCCCTTCATAGCGGCGAGCAGATCATAAAGTTCTTCGGTGGTGGTGGGAACGGTTTTGCCGAGCTGATCCATCCAATCGAAGTTGATCAGCACAGCGGGGCAGTAATCGGTGGACATATTGATGACGGGGACGTAGTAGATCCTTCCGTCGGGTGTGGTAAGCTGCGATTTGAGGGTGGGGTTGGTTTCAAAGCGCCAATTCAGATTGTAGGCTTCCTTTCCGTAATAATCGGTCAGCTCGGCAAAGATCCCGGAATCGATATAGCTCATATCCTGGTCCTTACCGGGAACACCGACGACGTCCGGAAGATCGACGCCGGCGGCGAGACGCGGCTTGACAACGTCCTCATATACCGAGCTGTCGAGAAGCTCCATATCCAGCTCGACATTCGCGCGGCGGCAGATTTCCTGACACCAGTCCATCTTTTCCCAATCGAAGGTCAAGCTGGAACCGTTCGTGCATAACCAGGAGATCGTTGTCAAATCTTTAAAGACGGGGGACGAGCCGTTGTAGACGATTTCGGTGTTTTCCAGGGAGACAGCTGCTACGTTGACCGCGGAGGTAGCGGGGGTGGTGGTAGCCGCAGCAGTACTGGCGGCCGTGGTGGCGGCGCTTGTAGTAGTGGCTGCCGTGGTGGTGGAAGAGCCGTCGGATGCGCAGCTCACGAGGAAAGTAAGGAGCAGGCAGACCGCCAGAAGAACCGAGATTTTGCGTTTCATGGTGAGGATCCCTCCTGTACAGTTTTTCCTCAAGGTGTTTTAAATGAAATGTTGAGGATATATGAATGATACATGAATAAACCCTAAAAATCAACTATACATTTCATGTCTGCGCATGATGAAAGGAATTGTATAGGGCAGGTATACAATTCATGTTGATAGAGCCGCTTATCATGAATTGTATAGGGAGGCAGGAATAAAATTGGTTTGACTTGATTAGTCATAAGCGTTAAAATAAAGGAAGAGGTGCAAGGAAACGAGGTGACGCCATGAAGCGAATCGGAATTCGGCTGACGACGAAGTCATTCCTGATTTATTTTTCCTGTGTGTTTTTAGTGCTGGACATCATCTTGTCAGGTATTTATGTAATTAACCTCGGGAAAGAAAAAAATCGATATGAAGCGGAATGCCATACGGCGGCAGCGAATTTGTCCGCACGATTATCGGAAAAGTTCTCTACTATCGTATCCTCCGCCAATACGGTGTTTACCTCGCGGTGGTTCAAGCATTACCGCAACGCGGCGGGTATATATCAATCGGAATTTGATGCTTTGACGCGTGCGGAGATCAGCCTCGATCTGACGACGCGGCTGATCGGCATGGACTTTGCGGTGGATATTCAGATTATCACGCCCGCGATGGATTCCATAATTACCCGCAACGGCTGGTTTGCGATGGAGAAGTATGATTTTTTTTGTAACCAGCTCCTCATTGATGCGGCCGACCCGCAAAATATCACTGCCACGGTGAATGATACGGATACATATGCCGTGCTGACGCTGCCGGATCAGAACTCGCGGCTGGATAAGACGATTATATGCGTTCTCATAGACCGTACACGGTTTGCGGCGTATATAACGCAGCTTTTACCGGATACGGTAAGCGGGTGCGGAGTTATATTGGATGGGCAGACGCTTTACGATACCGGTATGGGGGATGGAAGCCTTGAGTATGTCGCCTACTGTACGCCGAAGCTCACTGTTATGCTCCGATTTCCCCCTGAATCCGATTATATGGGGACGCTTCGCACATTCTTTTGGCTGGAGCTGTGTATCGCGTTGTTATTTGGCTTTTTAGCGGCTGTGGTATTCACAAGACTGAACGCGAGGCCGGTAGAAAAACTTTTAGAGCGGTATACGGCTGAGGATGAGGGTGCGAAGAAAGCGGTTTCGACGGTCGGCGCGGCGGCGGCATATTTGGGAGAGTACATTGAAGGTGTGGAACGATCCAATCGAACGCTTGCCAAGAGGGAAGGAGAGCTGCGTGCGGGCGGAGAGCGCATGCAAGGGTTGTTCGATGTCATGCGGCGGGAGCTGCTGTTTGCGATGCTGCAAAATCCGGATTTTGATTGGAACGATGTGTCGGTGCCTTGCGTTATCCCCTGGATTCATGAGGACTTTTCCTATGTGATAGCGCTTGCGGAGTATAAGGGGAGAGATGTCGGTGAAAGCGACCCGGAGAATGAGGAAAAGACATTTGAGAGGATTTGCGAAGGGCTTACAGAGGATAAAATCGCCCGCTATTACTTGCTATATAAGATCATAGCGGGTGAATGCGTAATGATTTTTTGGCTTGCCGAAGGAGAGGAAGCCCGGGCGCTGACGCAGATAAAGAAGGTGCTGGAGGAAGGTGTCGGTTATGAATACGAACTGATGCTTTCCCCGGAGGTTTGCGCGTCGGCTGCGGGTGTCGCGTCAGCGGACGCGATACAGTTTCCGCGTGATCCGTCGGAGCTTCGGGAACGTTATACCGAGCTTAAGCGGCGTTTACGGGAGCAAGGGAGGAAGTATTTTGATCTGCCGGTTACGGTGCAGCTGCAGCTGATCGCAAAAATCCAGAGCAATCGTCCGTCGGAAGCGAGAACCCTGCTGGAGGACGCGCAGGAGAGTACCAGTCCGGAAGCTGTGATGGCATTGCTGCTGCGCCTTGGGCGAGAGTACGGCGTCGAGGTCAGCACGGCGGCGAGGCGTTTCCAGCATGCGTTCCGCGCGGGGGACAGCGATACGCTGTGGAACACAGTGTACAGCTTTGCGAGCGATATCTGCCGGGAGATCGGAGCGGAGAAGCGTCGGAGCATGGATGAATCTGCCGCGTTGATCAAAGACGCGATCGACGAGGGGTATACGGACTGCGATATGTCGATCAAGTACTTAGCGGAGCGGTTCGGGTTGGACGGCAGCATGATTTCGCGCCTGTTCAAGGGGCAGTACGGGGTGCCGTTTTCGGACTATTTGATGGAGCTTCGAATGCGGCGGGCGGCGGAGCTGCTGCGGGGGAATGCCGGCGTGAGCGCGACGGAGATCGCGGGGAACGTCGGCTACGCGAACTATTTAAGCTTTAAACGTGCGTTCATGCGGTATCAAGGCGTCACTCCGAACGAATATCGACGGCTGTGGGCGGCGGAGTAGGAGAAAGATGAAAGACCAAGGGACACAAAGTCCCTTGGTCTTTCATCTTTCTGGAGTATTTCTATGCGCGATATTTATCAGCGGCGGCAAACCAGGCGTGGATGCGGTCGAGTTTACCCGCTTCGGCGGCGTAGCGGCCGAACTGGGTGCGCAGCTCGGTGACACCGGCGGCGAGGGTTTCGTCAATCCAGGCTTCGATTTGTGCGTCGGACATTTCGGTGATGTGGTAGGCGTAGAGGAGCCAGTCGAATGGCATTCCGGCAGGGAGATTGGCCTTGACGTTCTGGAGGGTAAGTGCAGGGGAGACGGACGGCTGATAGTGCGTGATTGCCGCGCCGGATAGATAGGGCAGTTGGGCGGGGACGAGGGCTTCGCAATGGAGAGAACGGTTCTTGCCGGAGGTGAGACCTTCGTAGTACTGATTCCAGAAGGGAATCACGAGCTCATTCCAGAGGGAGGGGGGAACCATGCTGGCGAGGTCGTCGGCGAGGCCTGCACCGCTGGGGGAGACGGCGGGCGCACCGGAGAAGAGGTTGCTCTGGTGACGGAAGGCGATGATGCTTTCGGTCATGAGGGAGAGGTATTCGGCACACAGCTCCGGGTCGTCCATAAGGTCAAGATAGAAGTCCTGACCGCGGAAGAGCGCGGCGGAGGTGATAGGGCCTTCCAGCCCGAGACCTGCGAACCGGGGCGCGGAGCCGGGGAAGGCCTCGTGGATGCGGCGGGACTGTTCGGCGTAGGCTTGGAAGATGGGGGTTTTGGTGAAATCCATCCCTCGGGCATCGCGGAGGATGGCGACGGCGTCCTCGAGGGAGGAAGCGGCAGGCGCGATGTTAGGCTCGGCGTCTTCCGGGCGGCGCAGGGGCGCGCCGAGACAGACGAGGTGACCGTAGGAAAGCGGGGCCGCGGAAGGGGCGCGGGGGGCGAGATATTCGCCGAATTCGGTCAAGATAAAATCGATCTGCTTTTGCCATGCAGGGATAGCGGCGTCGGCGTCGACGAAGAAGGCTTTTTCGGAGATGCCGCCGAGATAGGGGACGATATCGTGATAAATTTCCACGGTAAAACGTACGGGTTTTCCCTTGTATTCGTATTGAATCATGGAAGATACGTCCTTTCTAAGTATAAGTCAAGTCATTGTTGACAGTATAACAGAGAGACGGGAAAAAGACAAGGGACGGGATTGTCAAATTTGGGAAAATAGCGCACAGAACGGGCAGGGCAAAAATGTGAAAAAATAAAAAAATAGTGTTGGCAAAGAGGAAAAAATGTGTTATGATGAAATAGACATAATATACCCATGCAATAATGGAGGTTTTAAAAAATTGTTAGACTTAAAGGCTTGCCGGCGGGTCGTAATCAAAGTCGGCACAAGCTCGCTTACATATGAAACAGGTCGTTTACATTTACGGAGAATGGAGAGGCTTGCGCGGGCGTTGTCGGATTTGAAGAATTTCGGACGGGAGATCGTTTTGGTCAGTTCCGGCGCGGTGGGGGCGGGCGTCGCACGGCTGGGACTTGCTGAACGGCCGCATGACCTGCGGTTAAAGCAGGCCGCCGCAGCCGTCGGGCAGTCCGAGCTGATGAACGTGTATGGCCGCTTCTTCGGCGAGTACGGGCATACGGTGGCGCAGCTTCTTTTGACGCGGGACGTCGTGGATACGCCTGAGCGCAGAGAGAACGTTAAAAATACGTTTGAAACGCTTTTATCGCTCGGCGCGGTACCGATCGTGAATGAAAACGATACGATTTCGACATATGAGCTGGAACGTATCACGTCCTTTGGCGAAAACGACACGCTTGCCGCGGTCTGCGCGGAGGTTGTGGATGCCGATCTGTTAATTCTGCTGTCGGATATCGACGGGCTGTACGATGCGGATCCGAAGATCAACGAGGAGGCGCGGCGCATTCCGGTGGTATACGAGGTGGATGACGCGCTGATGAAGGTAGCCGGCGGAGAAGGGACGAACCGCGGTACAGGCGGGATGGCGACGAAGCTTTCGGCCGCGCGCCGGTGTATGGAAGCAGGGATTCCGATGGTGATCGCATCGGGTGAGAATCCGGATATCGTGTGCGATATCTTAGACGGGCGGCATGCCGGAACGGTGTTTATGCCCAAGGAGAAGAAGGAGAAGGCTTAATGCGGACGGTACGGGACCAGGCACTTGCGGCAAAGGCAGCGGCACGTGTGCTGGCGCAGACGGGTACGATAGAGAAAAACCGGGCATTATACGCGATTGCGGATGCCCTGGACGCACATCAAGAGGATATCTTTGCGGCGAATGCCCGGGACGCGGACGCCGCGCGGGAAAACGGGATGCGGCAGGCGATGCTCGACCGGCTGACGCTGACGCCTGCAAGACTTGCGTCGGCGATAGCGGGGGTACGGGAGATTGCTTTGCAGGAAGACCCCGTGGGGAGCGCTGAGGGTACGGTACAGCGGCCGAACGGGCTGCGGATTGAAAAAAGACGCGTGCCGCTGGGCGTCGTGGGGATCATCTACGAGGCAAGGCCGAATGTGACGGTGGACGCGGCGGCGCTATGCTTAAAATCAGGGAATGCGTGCGTACTGCGCGGCGGCAAGGAAGCGATCCGGTCGAATACGGCGCTGATGCAGGTCATGCGGGACGCGCTTACGGGCGTGGGGCTGCCGGCGGACGCGATGACGCTGTGCGAGGATACGTCGCGGGAAAGCGCGAATGAGATGATGGCCGCGACGGGGCTTTTGGACGTGCTGATTCCGAGAGGCGGCGCGGGGCTTATCCGATCAGTTGTGGAAAACGCCAGAGTGCCGGTCATCGAGACGGGGACGGGTATCTGCCATGTGTACGCGGACGCGGGCTGCGACTGGGAGATGGCGGTCAACATCATCCGCAACGCGAAATGCTCACGGCCGTCGGTATGCAACGCGGCGGAGGACTTTCTGGTGCATGCATCGGAAGTGCGGAGGCTTTTACCGAGAGTATGGTTTGCGCTGCGCCCTTATAAAGTAGAACTGCGCTGTGATGAGCGGTCCTATGAGATATTAAAGGACTTCGAGGGTGTCGTACAGGCGACGGAGGAGGACTTTGAGACCGAGTTTTCAGACTATATTTTGGCTGTAAAGGTCGTCAATTCGCTGGATGAGGCGATCGAGGAAATCACGCTGCATGGCACGGGGCACTCGGAGTGTATTGTGACGGAAAATTATACACGCGCGAAGGCATTTACGGATCGTGTGGATGCGGCGGCGGTATATGTAAATGCGTCGACACGCTTTACGGACGGCGGCGAGTTTGGACTCGGCGCCGAAATCGGCATATCGACGCAGAAGCTGCATGCAAGGGGGCCGATGGGAGCGGAGGCGCTGACGTCGGTGAAGTACGTTGTTTGCGGCAACGGGCAGATCAGAGAGTAGCGTCTGAAAACGAATAACATAAGAGGGTGGAGAGCATGGAATGGTACAATAAATCCGCAGATGACGCACTGCGAGAGCAAAATACTGACGCAGAAAGAGGGTTGACACAATCGGGAGCGCGGCACCGGCTGGAGCGCTACGGGGTGAATACGTGGCCGCAGAAGACGAATGCTGGGATAGCGGGGATTGTTCTGGCGCAGCTTGTGGATCTGCCGGCGATTTTGAGCGTCATTGCGATGCTGCTCGCGCTTGTGACGAAGCAATATGTGGGAGCGGTGCTGTTTTTACTGGCGGCGGCGGCACGGATTGTACCGGGTGCTCTACAGGATATGCAGGCGAGCCGCGCGGTGGAGTCTTTAGAGAATATTACGCCCGCAACGGCGAAGGTGCTACGTGACGGACGCGCCGAGACGCTGCCGACAGGAGAGATCGTGCCGGGAGATATCGTATTGCTCGAAGCGGGGGATATTGTACCGGCGGATTTACGGCTTTGTCAGGCAACAAGCTTACAGATAGACGAATCTGTGATCACGGGAAGCCGTTCGGCGGTTTATAAAGAAGCGGAAGCGGTATTGCCGGGGTCGGCGCCGGTGAGCGACCGTGTGAACATGGCGTATGCGGGCTCCGCGGTCATTTATGGGCGCGGCAGGGGCGTGGTTGTGGCAACCGGAGCGAAAACGGAGCTTGGACAGGTCGCGGACGTGCTGCATACGGCGAATGTTACGGAATCCGGCGGAAAGCTGCGCAGTGTTGGCCAGGGGATCGGACTCGTATGCGTCATCGGCTGGATTGTCTTGCTGGTGCTGGGTATCGTGCGGCAGGATATGAGCGCCGTTATGGGGCAGATGACGTCGTTTGCGGCGGCGGTACTGCCGGCAGGCATGGCCCTTGTCACAACGCTGTCTCTGATGTCGGGCATGCAACGACTTGAGAAACGCGGCGCGCAGCTCAAAAGGCTGAATGCGGCGGAGCAGCTTGGCGCGACGAATGTCATTTGCGCGGATAAGACCGGGACGCTGACGAAAAACGAGATGACGGCGACGCTGCTGTGGACGGGAGACCGCCTGACGACGGTGGACGGCGCGGGCTATACGCCCAAGGGCGGGTTCTATAAGCCCAGCGGGGAGAACATTAATCCGCTTTCCCGCCGGGATCTGATCATGAGTCTGACCGCGGCGGCGCTGTGCAATAACGCCGCGCTCGAGGAAACCGCGATCGATACCTGGTCGGCGGTCGGCAATCCGACGGAAGCGGCGCTGATCGCGCTGGCGGCGAAGGCGGGTATTGAAAAGAGCGTTCTGGACAGCACCTTCCCGCGTATGGCGGAGATTCCGTTTGAACCCGAGCGCGGGATGATGACGACGATTCATCGCGGCAACCATTTCCCGGTAGCGTACTCGAAGGGCGCGCCGGACGTGATCGTGCGCCGCTGCGACGAGATCGATTACGGCGGACGTCGTGAGCCGATGACGGAAGCGCTGCGGCAGAAGATTCTCGCGATCCATCATGTGATGTCCGATCAGAGCCTGCGGGTACTCAGCGTTGCGTACCGTGAGTTTACAGCAGCGCCGAAAGCCGGGGCGCCGGAGGAGCTGGAGAACCATCTGATATTCCTCGGCTTAATCGGCATGATGGATCCGGCGCGTCCGGACAGTGCGGAAGCGGTTGCGCGGTGCCGGAAAGCGGGCATCCGGACAATTATGGTGACGGGAGAATCCCGCGACACGGCGATTGCGGTCGCGAAGACGGTGGGCATTCTCGATAAAGGCGGCGAAGGGGATGTACTGACGGGCGCGGATATCGCGGATATGTCCGCGGGCACGCTGCGTTCGATTGTAAAAAATACGCGGGTGTTCGCGCGGGTAACGACGCAGCACAAGCAGCGGATTCTGGATGCGCTGCATCGCAACGGCGATGTTGTGGCGATGACGGGCGACGGAGTCAGTGACGTGCCGCTTTTAAAGCATGCTGACATCGGTATCGCAAAGGGGAAAACCGGCACGGAAATTGCGCGCTCGGCCGCGGATTTGGTGATCGGTGACGATAAATTTGCGACAATCGTTTCTGCGATCAGCGAAGGACGGGTGATGTACGAGAATATCCGCCGGATCGCGAAGCTTACCCTTGGGGCGGGTGCCGCCGCTGCGCTTACGGCGCTTGTCGCGGCGATTGCTGGATTATCCGTTCCGTTCCCGCTGGCGGCGGTATTGCTGTGCAACCTGATCCTGTTCTCGCTGCCGGCGCTGGTCATCGGAAGACAGTCGGGGGAGAAGGATGTGATGAAGCGTCCGCCGCGTGCGCCGGGATGCGCGTCGCTGAACTGGTCGCTCCTCGTGGAAATCGCGGCGCAGGCGATCATACAGACGGCCTGCTGTGTGGCAGTCCTGTTCATAGCGCCAAAACTTGTGCCTGTCGGGGTCGATACCGATGCTTTCCGGATGACAGCGGTCTACTCCGTATTTATGATCAGCACGCTTCTTTGCGCGTTTTCGAGCCGTTATGTTCGTACGCCGATGTGGGTGCCGGGCAACCCGGGCGACTTGATACAGCTTTTGATATCGGTCGTGTTTGGGATCCTGGTTCATGTGCTTGTGATCAGCGCCGCGCCGCTCAGAAATCTTTTCGGCATGACGGAGCTTGGCGGATTCGGCTTCCTGACGGTGTTAATCATGGCGATCCTTGCCGCGGCGCTGACGGAAGCGTTCAAACTGTATCTGATGCCTTTCATTCGTTCAAGCTACCCTGAGCTGGAACGTGGACCGAAGGTGTCTGTGCGTTCCATGCGTGTGCGGGAACGTGCGGAGCGCGAGACAGGGGCATCCGCGTTTTCCGGCGCCGATCCGACGCAGGAGGATGAGAGCATCCATGTGGCGACGCCTGTGACCGAGCCGCGTGAAAACCGTGCGGCGGGAACCGGGGGGACTCCGATACAGGAGACTTCGGCGGAAGAGGAGCCGGAGGTGCCCGATATGCCCCAGGCGGCGGACAACGATGAGGAGCTGCCGTTCCAGGAAATGCGCGAAATCGAGTCGGAAGAGACGACAGACGCCGACGAGGAGCATAAGGAATGAATATAAGCGGGGGACTTTAAAAACCCCCGCTTATATAAATCTAAAGGAGTGCAAACGGTATGAATGCAGACTTTTATGGCGATTCTGTACGCGGAGAGAAGACGAATGCCTATGAAAACCGCTATACGCAGTGGTATGATCTCATCTATTATGAATCCTCGGTGACACCGGGGCTGAAGCTTGCCATGCGCGTGGATAAACCGAAGAAGAAGGGCTATATCCTTGCGTCCACGCATGGGTGGCATATGACGATCCCGACGGTGGACGCGGATACCGCGCCGACGGAGGAACCGTATCTGCATATTCATGTGGATATGCGCGGACGGGCTTACTCGACGGGGAAGCCCGACTGCAACGGGCTCGAGCTGATCGACGTATATGACGCGGTGCAGTACGCAAGAAAGCATTATGCCGATTATCTCATCGATACGGAGACGGTCTACTATGAAGGCGGCAGCGGCGGCGGCGGGAACGGGTTTGCGCTGGCTGTGAAGTTCCCCGATCTGTTTTCAGCGGTAACGGCGCTGTGCGGGATCTCCGATTATACGCATTGGTATGAAAACGACCGGGTAGGTGAATTCCGCGATGAGATGGAGCCGTGGATCGGCTGTACACCACGGGAGAATCCGAAGGCATACCGGTCTCGTTCCGGCGCGGAGGGAATCGGCAACCTGATAGCGCCGCTTTTCACGGCGCATGGCGAGACGGACGAGCGGGTACCGGTTTGGCATGCGCGGCATTTCGTCGAATGTGCTGGGAAGGCGGGAAAAGGAGAGCTTGTCCGCTATCTCGAGCTGCCGGGCGTCGGCACGCAGGCGCACTGGGGCCGCGCGACGCCAATCCAGATGGCTGAGGTCGAGCGCCTGAGCGAGGAAAACCGTGCCAAGTCGCGCAAGCCCCTAATCGTACCGGAGCGCGGGACGTTGACGGTGCTCGGGTATCTGTATACGAAGCGGTTCGTCGTATGGCTTGACAGCATCGACGAGGTGGCGACGGTCGAATACGACTGCGCGGCCGGAACCTACGCGGTTAAGGGTGCGAAGGGGTATACACTGCGGGTGTTTTAAGGGAGAGAAGGAGCTTTGTTTAAGATATTGGTTGTGGAGGATGATGCGGAGCTGCGACAGCTTTTCTGCCGGGCGCTGATGAAAAATGGGTATCAGACCTTCCGTGCGGGCGACGGCGAGGAAGCGCTAGAGGTTCTCGATCATGAATATGTCGATCTGATACTCTGCGATATCATGATGCCGCGCATGGACGGCTTTGAGCTGACGCGGGAGCTGCGCGCCGCCGGGATGACAATGCCGGTGCTGATGATCACCGCGAAGGACGCGTTCGGCGATAAGCGGGAGGGGTTCAACGCGGGCGCGGACGATTATATGGTAAAACCCATCGACGTCAATGAGATGGTTCTGCGTGTCGGCGCGCTGTTGAGACGGTCAAAAAGCGCCAGCAGCCGGAAACTGACGGTGGGTGATACGACGCTCGATTACGATACGCTGACCGTCGCAACGGGGGACGGGGAGACGACGCTGCCGCAAAAGGAGTTTTTACTTCTGTATAAGCTGCTGTCCAGCCCCGGGCATATCTTTACGCGGTTACAGATCATGGACGATATCTGGGGCATGGACAGCGAGACCGACGCGCATACGGTAGACGTCCATATCAACCGTTTGCGGGATCGGTTCCGGGCGAATGAAGATTTTGAGATCGTGACAGTGCGGGGGCTCGGGTATAAGGCGGTCAAAAAGGGATGAGCAGGAAGATGGCGGAGCGGAATTCCGGACTGCCGCTCTATCCGAAGCTTAGGAGTCGGTTTTTGTCCGTAATTTTCAGCTTTATGATGCTCACGATGCTGTTCGGAAGCACAATGGTGCTGCTTGCGAACCGGTTTGGCGTATTCTACCCGCTGTTCATGTCCAATCCGGTGCTGACACTGCTGATTCTCTACTTTATGAGCCTCGGCCTGTCGTCGATGCTCGCGTATTACGTGGGACGGCAGCTTTTGGAGCCGATCGAGCGCCTGAGCCGGGCGTCTTGCAAGGTGGCGCGGGGAGATTTTTCAGTCAGGCTCGAGCCGGATACGCGGATTGACGAGCTGGACACGACGTTCCGCAACTTCAATACGATGGCCCGGGAGCTATCCTCCATCGAGACGCTGCGCGGCGACTTCGTCGCGAATGTCTCGCATGAGTTCAAGACACCGCTTGCCGCGATCGAGGGGTATGCGACGCTTTTGCAGGATAAGAGCCTGACGGAGAGCGAGCGGGAGGACTGTGTGCAGAAAATCCTTTTAAGCGTGGAGCGCCTGTCGACGCTGACCGGCAACATTCTGCTGCTGTCGAAGCTGGAGAACGGTTCGTACCAGATGGAAAAAAAAGATTACCGTTTAGACGAGCAGCTGCGCGAGGCGATTTTGCTGCATGAGCAAGCCTGGACGCGCAAAAATCAAGAGCTGGATATCGATCTGCCGGAGCTTACGTTCCGCGGCTGCGAGAGCTTACTGCTGCAGCTTTGGCTGAACCTGATCGGCAACGCGGTCAAGTATACGCCGGAAGCCGGGCATATCGCGGTGCGGATGGCGTATGACATAAAAACGGTGACGGTGGCCGTCGCGGACGACGGGATCGGGATGGACACCGAGACGCAGCGCCATATCTTCGAGAAGTTTTATCAAGGCGATCCGTCGAGGCGCGGCGAGGGCAACGGTCTGGGGCTTGCGCTTTGCCGGCGGATCGTCGAGCGGTGCAGCGGGACAATTGCCGTGGAGAGCGCGCCGGGGAAGGGGTCTACATTCACGGTCAGACTGCCGCGATAACAGGGAAAAACAACGAAACCTCAATCGAACGTCAACAAAAATTGATGTTTGGTTGAGGTTTGCTTCATCTTGACGTGGTAGAATCGGAAAAGAACTAAAAAAAGGGGTAAGCGCATGGCCAGAATGATCGGTATCGACTTAGGCACGACAAATTCGTGCGTCGCGGTGATGGAGGGCGGGGAAGCTGTCGTCATTCCATCGGCGGACGGCGGACGGACGACCCCCTCTGTCGTCGCGTTTACGGAAAGCGGCGAGCGCCTTGTGGGGCAGGATGCCAGGCGTCAGGCGGCGGTACGTCCGGAGCGTACGGTGATGTCGATCAAACGGGAGATGGGCTCGGACTATCGGGTACGCATCGACGGGAAGACCTATACGCCGCAGGAGATTTCGGCGATGATCCTCGCGAGGCTCAAAAAAGACGCGGAAGCTTACCTAGGAGAACCGGTGACCGACGCGGTGATCACGGTGCCCGCGTACTTTACCGACGCGCAGCGTCAGGCGACGAAGGACGCAGGGCAGATCGCAGGCTTGAACGTACTGCGGCTTGTCAACGAGCCGACGGCGGCGGCGCTGGCGTATGGGCTCGATCGGGAAGCGCCGCAGCGGATTATGGTGTACGACCTCGGCGGCGGGACGTTTGACGTATCGATCCTCGCGCTGCAAGGCGGCGTGTTCGAGGTGCTGGCAACGGCGGGCGATAATCGGCTCGGCGGAGATGACTTTGACGATGCTGTCACGGAGTATATCCTGACGGAGTTTCAGAAAGCGGAGCATGTCGACCTGCGGCGTGACGCGGCGGCGATATGGCGGGTGCGCGAAGCAGCGGAAAAGGCGAAGATTGAACTATCGGGCCTCGGACAGACGTCGGTCGAGCTGCCGTTTATCTGCGTAGAGCGCGGGGAACCGAAGAATTTGAGTGTTCCCATCACGCGCGCGGCGTTTGACCGGCTCACGGCGCACTTGATAGAGCGGACAAGGAAACCGGTGGAGCAGGCGCTGCGTGACGCGGGTTGTTGGGTCGGCGAGATCGACCGGGTACTCCTCGTCGGCGGCTCGACGCGCATCCCGGCGGTGCAGAACTTCATCAGGAGCTTCATGGGGAAGGAACCGAGCCGTGAGATTAACCCGGACGAATGTGTGGCGCTCGGCGCGGCCCTGCAAAGCGGGGTGCTCGCGGGGACGCTGACGGGGCTGCTCCTTTTAGACGTAACGCCGCTGTCGCTCGGTATCGAGACGGTCGGAGACCGGTTTTCGCGCGTGATCGACCGCAATACGAGTATTCCGATCATGAAAAGCCGCGTTTTTTCGACGGCGTCGAGTTTCCAAAGCTCGGTGGATGTGCATGTATTGCAGGGAGAGTCGGAAAGAGCGTCGCGGAATAAGTCCCTCGGGCGGTTCCGGTTAAACGGCATCCGACGCGCGCCGGCGGGCGTGCCGCAGATTGAGGTTACCTTCGATATCGACGCAAGCGGCATCGTCCATGTCTCGGCGCGAGACCTCGACACGGGGCGGGCGCAGGATATTACGATCACGGCGTCGGGGAACTTAAGCCGGGAGGAGATCGATCGCGCGGTCGGGGATGCGCGGCGGTATGAGGCGGAGAACGCGGGGAAGCGTGAGGAAAGCGAGCTGCGGCTGCGGGCGGAGAATCTCGTCCGTCAGGCGGCGACAGCGGTACGGACGGACAGAAAGCGCGGCGCGATGCTGGATGAGCCGGCAAAACGGGTCAAGCGGAGCCTGAAGGGCAAGGACTTGACAGAAATACACGCGGCGTGCGACGCTTTGGAGACGTGTTTAAGTGATAACAGCCAGAAAGGGGGCGGATAAGCGATGAATGATCCATATGCGGTGCTGGGGATACCGTCAAGCGCGACAGATGAGGAAGTGACCAAAGCCTATCGTGCTTTGGCGCGGAAGTATCATCCGGACCTGCACCCCGGCGATAAGATGGCTGAGGCGAAGATGAAGGAAGTCAACGCGGCATATAATCAAATACAGGATATCCGCTCCGGCAAAGCGTCGTATCAGCCGGGCGGCAGCGCGGGCGCGTATCGAAATCCCTATGGGAATCCGTACGGCAATCCCTATGGCAATCCGTATGGTGGTGCGAATCGCGGGTATAATCCGAACCAAAGCTATTACGGGCGCGCGCAGTACCGGGCGAATCAGACGAATACGGAGGATGAGCGGGGGTTCTACACGCCGTATCAGCAGCCGATCCGCATTTTCCGGCTGCCGATCTTCCGTATCATCCTGATCATCATAGTGATACGTTTTATCTTCTCGCTGCTGTTCGGCGGCTGGATCGGTTACGGCGGGTATAACGGCTATGGGGATTACGGTAGCTACGGGTATTATAACGACAGCGGTACAGGTGTGCCGGGGTATACGGAAGACGCCGGCGTTACACAGAGGACTGTAGCTTCGGTTGAAGATCTAACATAATAAGGACGGGGAAAGACATGAAATTTCGGGAACGGCTGATGCGTTTTATGAGCGGGCGGTATGGCGGAGACCAGCTGAATCAAGCGCTGATCTGGGCCTGCATTGCGATGGCGGTGTTGAATCTTTTCATGCACACATGGGTGCTGTACATTTTCGGATACGCGCTGCTCCTCTGGATGGGTTTCCGTATGTTTTCGCGGAACGTATACAAGCGTGCGGACGAGAACCGGAAGTTTTTGCAGCTATGGGGAAAGGTCAAGAGTTATTTCTTGCTGCAAAGGAACCGCATTCGTGACTATAAGACGCATATCTACCGCACCTGCCCGCATTGCGGGGCGGCGCTGCGGTTTGCCAGACGCGGCGGGTCTGCGAAGAAAGCGAACGTAACCTGCCCGCGCTGCGGGAAGGGCTTTGAGATCAAGCTATAAAGAAAGTCCCGGGCGATGGAACAAAAAAATCCGTCGCCCGGGACTTTCTTTATAGGGAATGTGTAATCTTACGAGCTTCGTTTGCAAGATCGGAAAGGATACCGGTGGAGAGCCGCGATAAGCCGAGATGAAGGGAGAGCGGGATAGACTGGCCGTTATAGAGGACAGGCTCGCCATTGCGGGCGGCGATTTGATCGAGCAGCGCGCGTGCGGGAGCTTCCTCGGCGAGGGCGGTGACGAGGACAAACTCGTCGCCGCCGGTGCGGAAGGCGAACATGCAGTCGGAAGCGGCGTCGCTTAACCGTTCGGCGGCGAGAGCGATGGCGAGGTCGCCGGCGGCGTGCCCATAGGTACTGTTGAGGATGGACAGGGCCCGGATGTCGGCGTAGATGACATAGGTGCCGCTAAGCGCTTTCAGGGTATCGTACAGATCGGAAATATCGACCTTTCGCATATTGGGACCCTCCGTTTTCAGACTAATTTTTGGGTGCAGATTGGGCATGCCGCCGTGTTTGCGGAATTCCGAGGGCGTCATGCCGCGCAAACGGACAAACGCGCGCAAAAAGACCTCATGGGAATTGTACTGATAGCGCATGGCGATCTCACAGACGCTCAAATCCGTCGTGAGCAGCTCGCGGCAGGCGAGACTGTGCCGGCGTTTGGCGATGTAATTGCCGATGGAAAAGTGCAGCGCGTAGGAAAACAGCTTTTGCATCGCGGAAAGGGAGCAGGCGCAGGCGCTCGCCACTTCCACGGGCGTGATCGGCTCGCGGATATTGATTTCGATGTAGTCGAGCGCGTGGGAAAGCAGCTCAAGATTTCGCATGGCGTCCCTCCTTTCCCGTATCCCATGAACGTACTTGCCAGCGTTACTGGCTACAGTATAGCAAAGAAAACCGTCCCTGTCTTGATGTTTTGCGTATAAATCGATGAAAATCGATCAATCCTCACCTAGCCGTATACTGATTTCGCCGGAGGAAAGCGTGACCTCGCGCCCGTCGTCGCGGCGGACGAGCAAACGGCAGTCGTCGTCCACGCCGAGCACGGTCGCTGAATAGGCAGTATCGCCTGCATGGACGGTGACGCGCTGCCCGATGACAAAGCATCGCCTGCGATAGTCCTCCGCTGAGGAGCCGCCGGGGAGCGCATAATAGCGCGGCAGGAAGCGATTGAGGATTTCCGCCGCGAGTTTGTTGCGCAGCTCTCCCTCGCGCGTATCGGTGACGCAGCCCGCGACGGCGGCGAGGGGCTCCGGGAAGCCGCCTTCGGGCGCGTAGACGTTGACGCCGATACCGACGATGGCATAGCGAAGCCGGCCGTTTTCCGTGTCGAACGCGGCCTCCGTGAGGATCCCGCAGACCTTGCGCCCATCGAGAAAGACGTCGTTGACCCATTTGATGCCGGGCGTTTTCCCGAGGACGGACTCGATCGCTTCGCATACGGCGACAGCGGCGGCTGTCGTCATGAGCACGGCACGCTCGGCGGGAAGGGTGGGGCGCAGGAGGATACTCATATAGATACCGGTCGAGGACGGAGAATAGAAGCTGCGCCCGAGTCTGCCGCGGCCGTCGGTCTGCGTACCGGCTACAACAATCAAGCCTTCGTGCGCGCCGGAGACTGCCCGATCGCGCAGAAGGTTATTCGTCGAGGTAACGGTTTGGAAGGCTTCAACGGAGAGATCACCCGCGTCTTGACGAAGAAATTTTTTGATGCCGGCGGCGCTCAGCAAATCGCAGTCGGCTTGCAGCTTGTAACCGCGGTTTTGAGTCGCGTCGATGAGGTAGCCATCCTCTTCGAGCGCTTTGACGGCCTTCCAGACGGCAGCACGGGTGACATGGAGGGAGGCTGCAACCTCCTCGCCGGAGAGATAGCGGTCGCGGTTGTTTTCCAAAAGGGTAAGCAGTGTGTCTCGAACAGCCATGTGTATGCTCCTTTAGCAGATAAATCTATAAACAGTATAGCAGAATATCGGCAAAAGTCAACCAAAAGAGATAGACGGGTTTACAAAAAGCGGACTACATAGTTTTTTAACATTCCCGGGATTGAAGAAACGCCGTATGTATGGTATCATAGGAGTATTATGGGTGGATATGACTACAGATTTTAGGAAATGAACTGGAGAAACCAACATGAGACGAATCATCAGCGGTGTACTTGCCTGTATCCTGCTCATGACGATGACCGGCGGTGTATATGCGACGGAAACGCCGGATATGCAGCCGACCGAGCGGCTTGCAGAGTTTATCAAGGAATGGGAGGGCTTTACGGCGACGCCGATATCGGATTATCAAGGCTGGTCGATCGGATATGGCACGAACGGAACCTGGGAGTCGCTGCCGGACACGATCACAGAAGAAGAAGCGGAGATACTGATGCGGCAGGAGCTTACGGAATGTGCGGCGTCGGTGAATACATACCTCGCGCGATGGAATGTGATGATATCGCAGACGCAGTTCGACGCGCTCGTGAGTATGACCTATAACCTGGGCAGCGGCTGGATGAACGGATGTCGGCTTGCTACGGCGATCCAGGACGGTGCGGATAAGTATTCGGATGTGGAGATTGCCGATTATTTCGGTGTCTGGTGCCATGCCGACGGCGAGGTGCTGTCGCATCTTGTCAAACGGAGGCTGACAGAGGCCTGTTTGTTCCTATACGGAGACTACGAAGGAACAGCCGCATCACAGTTTGCAACAGTGCGGTTCAATGAGGACGGCGGCGAGATCGAGCGTGATATTGCGTTTTATTTGCGCGGACAGATGTATGGTACGCTGCCGACGGCGACGAAAGAAAACGCTGTGTTGATCGGTTGGCAGAAGACAGATGGCTCGATGCTTTCCGCGGCGGAAATTGCGGCGGAGGATATCCAGGTCAAGGCGGTGTGGTATGAAATGTTCCCCGCTGACCCCGGTCAGACGGTGACGAACCCGACTACGCCGACAGAGCCTGTGACGGAACCCGTTACACAGCCGACGACGCCTTGGGTGAATCCGTACGGTGATGTGGCGGAGAATGTATGGTACTATTCCTATGTCGCGGATTTGAGCCGGGACGGGGTGATCGACGGGTATCCGGATGGGACCTTCCAGCCGGGAGGCTCGGTAACACTGGGAGAGGCATTGAAGCTGATTCTCTTGGCAGCGGGATATCCGGAGCAGGCGCAGACGGGATCTCACTGGGCCAGCGGATATGTCAAGTTTGCGGTGGAGCAGGGATTCCTTGAGAGAAGCGAATCCGGTAACCTTGACGCGACGGTGACGAGACTTTTAATTGCGCATATCGCGGCAGCGGCACTGGATTTGCCGGACGATACGCAGGTATCGCCGTTTGCGGATACGATGGACTTATCGGTGCTGGCGTTATTTAGCGCAGGAATCATCGAGGGCAGTTATGAGGGAGGAATCCCGGTCTATAAGCCCGCCGACGGCATCACACGCGCGGAGATCAGTGCGATTATCTGGAGAATCCGGCAGCTTGTAAAATCGAGTGTAACGCTGCCGTCGGAGGAGGAGCTGCCGGATACGGTGGTCACGCTGCCGGGCGGCGGATACGATCCGGTATATTACTACATGGACGGCAGCCGTATGCGGTATGCGGGGAAGGAGACGCTTGCAGGTATCGATGTTTCTTCGCATAACGGTAAGATTGACTGGAAAGCGGTCGCAGAGTCGGGCGTGGAGTTTGCGTTTATCCGGGTCGGCTTCCGTGGATACGGGGAAGACGGCTCGATGAATAAGGATGTGCGGTTTGATGAGAATATCATCGGCGCGAAAGCGGCGGGAATCAAGGTGGGTGTGTATTTCTACTCACAGGCGACTAATATTGCGGAAGCGATGGAGGAAGCGGATTTCGTACTGGATGCCATCCGAGGGTATGAGATCGACTACCCGGTCGTATACGACTGGGAGGTCGTGAACCTACAGACGGCGCGTACTTATGGGCTTGACCGTGATATGCTGACGGCATGTATGCTGATTTTCTGCGAGAGAATCGCACTGGAAGGGTATCGGCCGATGGTTTACTTCAATAAATATCTGGCGACGATGCGATGCGATCTGACAAAACTGCTTAACTACGATTTCTGGTACGCGCAGTACGCCGAGTGTCCGACCCTCGACTGCCCGTATCAGATATGGCAGTATTCCCAGACGGGACAGGTGGACGGCATCGATGGGTATGTAGACTTGAATATCGGTTTTTTCGACTACGGAAATTAAGCGAGGATAAAAGAAGGGAAGGGGCATGCGTATGCCCCTTCCCTTCTTATTACGGCGTTCCTCATTAAGAAAGACGGTACGGAGAATAGGAGCCGGCGCGGATGGCGTCGTTTAGCCATAAGACGACATTTTCGCCATACCAGGCGGCGGGATTGCTGTAGAAAAGCTTTTCGGTGTGGTCGTTGGTATCCTTCACGCGGTAGACGGTGAAGACCGCGTCGCCGCAGAGGGTCTGGCGCAGCAATCCCGCCTCGGTCACGGCGGCCTGACACTTTTCACCGGAGGAGAACAGCCATACGCGGGAAGGGTCTGTATAGTTGCTGTGATCGCGCAGACGTGCGGCGAGGGATGCGCGTACTTCGTCGTCGTCGACATAGGAAAGCAGGTCGTCGACCATCTGATACTCCGTGAGATGCTTACAGGTGTTGGACTTCATCGTGACGCCGAGCAGGAGCACTTTGGCATTGAGATCGTAGAGCTTCTGCCACGGAGAACAAACAGCGAACGGGGTATCGCCAAAGGCCCCGATACGGCGGCCGTACTTGCCGTGATCGCGGGTGAGAAATTCCGCAAGCGGGCCTTGCGCGGCGACGGAGTGGGTAGCCTGATCGCTGCGGATGGATTCCGGACGCTGACGGAAGGTTTCGGTGATGAGACCGACGTCGGAGGGCTTATCGAGATGCCAGGTGCGATAGGCGTCCGGAAAGTTTTTCTGGATGAGGGTCGGCATGACGAGAGTACCGGAGGGGCCGAGCGCCTCCAGACAGGCGTCGATTACAGCGTCGGGACCGCCATCGACGTATCCCATGCTTTTGAGGGAGGAATGGACGAGCAGCGTATCCCCTGCGTGGATACCGGACAGTTCGAGTGCGCGGCGGATGTCACGTTTGTACACGGTCATGTTGAGAATCCTCCTGTTAACACGGATTGACATTCTGTAAAAAAGACTATATAATAGAAGAAAACGCGAAAAAGAAGGAAACAGACTTGGAAATCACGATCAGGAGAGCGTGCGAGGGAGACTTTTGCAATGTGCTGCGGCTTTTAAAACAGATAGCGGCGCTGCATGAGGCAGGGCGACCGGATGTGTTCCGCGAGGGGGCGGCGAAGTACGACGCAGGGGAGTTTGAGCGGCTGCTGCGGCTGCCGGATGCGCCGATTTTCGTCGCAGAAGCGGACGGCGCATTTGCGGGCTATGTATTTTGCCAGCTTAAGATTAGGGAAAACCATCCGCTGCTGCGGGACATGCGCACGCTGTATATCGACGATCTGTGCGTGGATGAATCGATGCGCGGCATGGGCGTCGGTACGAAGCTGATGGATGCGGCGAAAGCGTTTGCTGTGGAGAATGGGTGCCATAATCTCGATTTGAATGTATGGGAATTTAACGCCGCCGCGATGAAATTTTACGAGCGGTATGGGCTGCACACTTTCCGTCGATATATGGAGATTATCCTCGACTGACAGTATACCGCGATGCCGGGCATTTTTCAAGAGGAAATATACACGGCACGGAGCGATTCTTACAGATAAAGGGAGAGAAAAGAAATGGGGATGCGATTCGCTGTAGCGCAGGACAGCGCCGCACTTTTACGGATTTATGGGCAGTACATAGACACGCCGGTTACGTTTGAGTATACGCTGCCGGAGGAGCGGGAGTTTACCGAACGGATCGGGCATATCACGGAGGTGTATCCGTATCTGGTCTGGGAGGAAGCGGGGCAGATTGTGGGTTATGCGTACGCGCACCGGCATCGGGAACGGGAGGCATACCAGTGGAATGCGGAGCTGTCGATTTATGTCGACCGCGAGTTTGTATCGAGAGGAATCGGCAGGAGGATGTATGCCGTACTGCTCGAGCTACTGAGAATACAGGGCGTTAAAACGGCTTACGGCTTTGTCAGAATCCCGAATGAAAAAAGTGAACGGCTGCATAGGGCGCTCGGCTTTGCGCGTGTCGGCACCTACCATCATTCGGGTTATAAATGCGGTGCGTGGCAGGATGTCGGCATTTACGAAAAGGAGATCGCACCACACGGCGCGACGCCGGAACCGATCACGCCCATCTGGAAGCTTCCGGATGAGCGGGTGTATGCGATACTGGAGAAAAAAGATCTAACATAGTATTTGCGCCTGCCAAACAGAATGCCTCTGTTCGGCAGGCGCAATATTACTGAATAGTACAAAACGAGTACTACAAAACGGTACAGTAGAGGTATATGTTTTAGTGAGATAACAGCTTTAAAACCGGCGCATAGGCAAGCGCTTCTCCACTCAGCCGGTACGCGTCAGTATCGTCCGCCTCCACCGGCAGACGATCGAGTGCGGCATCCGTGCGTTCCTCGCTCAAATGCGCATGGGCGGCGATATCTGTCGTAGGGATATAGCGCTTTTGATCCGCAAGACCCAGCTCATACAGCGCAAAGTAAACACGCAGAGCGTCCCGATCCGTGAAGCTTGCAAGATTGTTCGCAATCCGCCGCAGCGCGGATGCGTCGGCAGGCGTATCGCGCCGGCGGTCACAAAGGAGGACGGTACCGCCGCGTCGTACGGTGACGCCCTCGGCTTCCGCTTTGGCGGAATACCCCCATCCATCGTCGCAGCCGCGTATACGGGAGGTATCCCACGGGACGCTGTCGCGGTAGCCGTAGGTGAAGGCGCATTCGTGGAGAAGGCCCGCGAGGGATACGGCGAGGGAGAAAGCGTCCTCGCGCGGGGACGTTTCAAAGAAGGCGCGCAGCTCAAGATAGAGGGTTTCATAGGTTTGGGCAGGCTTTCGGCCGAATAGATCGTCGAGCGTCACATGAAAATAGTCGGCGATTTCCGGTAAAGCTTGGATATCGGGGCAGCAGATGCCCGTTTCCCATTTGGATACCGCCTGATTGGTTACGCCGAGCGCTGCGGCAAGCTCCTCCTGCGTGATGCCTTTTTCGCGTCGCAGGGCGCTTAGGGATATGGATAGCTGTGTCATAGGTTTTAAACCCTCCGTAAAAAAATATACGGGAGCAGGATCATTGTGAAGGCCTTCCAATCTCCGTTTCCTTGGATCCAGTATACGTAAAAATGCTCGGGAATGCAAGCACGGATTGGTTTGAAAACGGACGAATTGTCCAACCACAGGTTGGACAAACGGCAGAATTCGCTTGCAAATGCGGGAGGCGTGTGGTATACTATCCGTATCAGCCTAAGTATGAAAGGAAAATATACCATGAGCGAAGAAGAAAAGAAGGAACTGACGATGGAGGAGGAGCTGGACCCGGAGAAGGCGAGACGCGGCCGCTGGTCGTCGTTTGTCGAGTGCGAGGCGGCGAATTTCTTCGTGGATAATAAGATCGAGAAGATGGCCATCGAGGATGGCAACGGGAATAAAGCGAAGTTTTCCCGGGCGAAGGACGGCAACATCAAAGTGGAGTATACGTCCACAGTAAATCTGTAAAAAACGCTCCGAAGTCATCGATAGGGCTTCGGAGCATTTCTATCAACGTGATACAATTCGGAATAGTAAGAACATGAGGAGGGAGCCGCGGATGACGGTACAGACGCTGATCGCCTACAGCCTTGGATTGCCGCATACCTATCTTGATTACCCCTTCGGCGACGAGCCGGCCTGCGTACGTATCCGCGCGGGGAAGCGGACGCCGATCTTCGTGCAGTTCTGGAACAGGCCGGGGCTGCGGAATGTGACGCTGCGGGCGCATCCATCGGAAGCGCTGTTTTTCCGGGAAGTGTACCCGGAAACGATCCTGCGGGGGTATTACTGTCCGCTGTCTCAGCAGCCGTACTGGAATACGATTTTACTGCGGGAGGACGAGAGCTGTGAGGTGCCGGAGGACGAGCTGCAGATGATGCTCGATCATGCGTATGAGGATGCGCTGTCACGGTTGCCGAAGTATTTACAGAAAATGCTTGCCGAAGGCGACGAAAAATAGGCATATCGTCCGGCAGGGGAACGCAAAAAAGAGACGCGGCGGGAATGAGAGGATGCAAGGACCAAGAGGGAGAAAAAAAGTTTGACAATAAACGATGAATGTGCTAAAATAAAAGAAAAAAAGTCGAAATATAAAAAAAATTCGTATAAAGTGCTGCAATAGCCGTTGTGACATGGGGGAGAGAATATAAGACAATGCGCAAGAATGTGATTATAATGATTGTTTCAGCGGTTCTCTTCCTGGGGATCAGCACGGCGGTGCTGGTAAAAAGTGAACGCGATATCACAGAGGAATTCCTAAACGTATTGGGAGAAAGCGTCACGGATTACGCGATGGAATTTGCGGGGAATCTGACGCTGTCGGACAGCGATGTGGCGGCGCTGAAGGCGATGAGCTTTGAGGAAGCGGCCAAGAGTGATATTAATTTACAATTTACGGCATCCGTAAATGCGGAAGAGTACCGGCAGAAGCTGCGTTTCATCTATTTATATGTTCCTCTGGAGGAAGAGGAGATCAAGTATCGGGTTAACATAGACAATCAGAGCTATTACCATGCCAAACCGGGTACGGAGTTGGACGTGATGTACCTGCTTGACATCGTTGTGCGCAAGGACGGTCAGGTGGAGGAGCGTCTGGAGGACGGCAGTTATTACGAGGACTACCGTCGGTATTCCATCCTCGGCGTTCAGTCAAGGGCGATCCTGGAAGCGCGGGAAGCCGCCTATGCGATCATAAAGGACGAGTGGGGCGAGGTTCTTGTAGGGTACGCACCGGTGTATACGACGGAAGGCAGCTTCATCGGGATGGTGGGCGTTGACATGGACATCGATACAATGTTGCCATATAAGGAGATGATCATATCCCACATCGTCGCGTTGTATTTAACGACGTCGCTGGCGCTTTTAGGCTTGTTTTTATTCATTTACATACGTTATATGCGTATCCGCCGGGAACAGCTGTATGTCGATCCGCTGACAAACGCGTATAACAGAAGGTATTTTAACGAGATGTTCCGGAAGAATCTGCAGATCAAGAGGAATATCCATCGCTTCCTGGTGATACTAATGATTGATATAGACCATTTCAAGGCTGTCAATGATACTTACGGTCATGAAAAGGGCGACGAATGTTTAAAAGCGATATCGGAAACCATTGCGAAGGTTTTACACGCTCCGCCGAATGTACTGGTACGATACGGCGGAGAAGAGTTTCTCGCGGCAATGACAGTGGATAATCGCAAGCAAGCGGAGGAGATCATTGCCGATATTCTGCGAAACGTACGGGAGATGGATTTGTTCGCCGACCATCGCCGCGTCACGATTTCCGGCGGCGCCGTCATCCTGCCGTATGGGGATGTTGAAAAGAGCAATATACAGTTCCTAGTCAAGATCGCGGACGATAACCTGTATTATGCAAAGAATAACGGACGAAATTGTTCGAAGGTGACTGATTTTACGACAATGCCCCGGTAAAGGGGGAGTTTTTAGGAAAGAAGGCAGTTCATGTCAGCCTCCATGTTCCATCTGAGTACAGCGCGTCTGGTATGGCCGGACGCGCCGGTTGTATATTATATCGGCAATCTGGCGCCGGACTGTGCGGATATCCGCGCGTGCAAGGATCACACACATTTCCGGGATCGCCCGGATCGCTGGGCTGCGTTGGATGAGCTACGGCTCAGGACGGAATCGGAGGATGCGTACGGGCAGGGAATCCTGATGCATTTGTATCTCGACTGCGTGTGGGATGAGCTGGTGTTCGAAAGCTTTCAACGGCTTGGGGTGGCGCGGTACCGTCAGGAGATTGCGCGAGCGAGTGCGTATATGTACCACCATGAGCCATGGATTGCCGCGTTATGGGAGCGGATGGCGGCGTGTCCGCCAGCGGAATACGCGACGCGGGAGGCTTTTCCAGAGGAGAAGGTACGCGACTACGTGGCAGAGAACAGAAGGTGGCATATCCGTACCGAAGGGACGCCCTCAGATGTCTATCCGCCGGCGTTTTGTAAGGATTTCATTGTTAAAACGGCTGCAGATTTCCTAAAATGGCACAAAGTCGGAGTTATCCATTAAAAAAGCGCGAACCGAGGTTTTCACTCGGTTCGCGCTTCGGTTTATCGGCAAAATTACTGATCTTCTTCGGTATCCTCTTCCCCGGCGTCTTCTTCGTCGGAATCCTCGTAGAATTCCGCTTCATCGATGCGCTGGGAGAATATTTCGAATAAAGTGTTCAACAGGTCCTCGTCGTCGACGGATACGAGGACATCATCGCCGGATTCATCCTGCTCGAGCTTGAGGATTACAAGCTCGGCTTCCGCCGCGAGACTCATTTCGGCGGGGATGAAAGCCATATAGGTAGCGCCTTCGTGCTCCAAAGTATCGAGATGCTCAAATTCGGATTCAACGCCGTTTTCGTCGGAGAGAACGATGAAATCATTGCCAAAATCTTCACTCATGGGAATCGGCTCCTTTTGTATTAATTATGCAGCAGCGTCGGTGTCGGCGTTGCCAAGAATGATATTCAATGCGGCGGCAAGAGCGGCGTCGGTGTAGGAATAGGCGCCGTCCATACGCTCGACCATTTCGGAGAGTGCGGCGAGCAGCTTGACGGACGCGGTTTTCGATGCCTGCTGTCCGAGGGCTGCATAAACGTCGGCTAGGGCGGCAATGGTCGCGGTGTCAAAGACTTCATCGGGGGTTTCAAAGAGGTAGCCCATCAGTGCAAGCCGCTGCTCGAGCGCGAGGATGTCGGCGGGGTCGGAGGTGACCTTGATGGCATATTTGGTGCCCAGGGGTGCAAGCCCGGAGATATCGATGACGATTTCGGCATCCTCTACAAAGATATCGGGAGTCAGGCCGTGACCGTCATAGCGGCCGGTGACGGGCAATTCGACCTCGGAGGAGGAGATCATCAGGATATCGCTGCCGAAGTTGTAGCCGGACTGACCGCGGCCCTTACCGTAGGTTTCGGTACCGACGGTAGTCGCGATTCCCAGATCGGAGAGAACGCCGCAGAAGATTTCGGAGCTTGAGGCGCTGTTGCCGTTGACGAGGATAAAAATCTCACCGGGGTCGTAGCCGCCGCCGAGGGAGACATGGGGGGTACGCTGTCCACGGTGCAGCTCGGTAAAGAGGAGCGTGTCCTTCTCGGGAACGAAGGCGTTGAGAGCGGTCAGAAGCTGGGTCACGCCGCCGCCGGGGTTGTCACGCAGATCAATGACGAGGGAGGTCACGTTTGCATCCCGAAAGGCGGCGATGGCGGTGGAAAGATCGGAATCAAAGGCGTCGCCCTCGAAGCGATTGATCGCGAGGTAGCCTACCTGAGAATCGAGAATGTCGTACTCGATAAAGGGTACGACGACCTCGCCGGGGGAGACCCGAAACTCGATCAGACCTTCTTCTCCGTCGCGGAGGACGGAGAAGGAAAAGTCGGTGCCTCTAGACCGGTTCATCAGATCGGAGAGTTCATCTTCCGTCAGAGTGCGGATATCCGAACCTGCAATTTTTACGATCTTGTCGCCGGCCTGCACGCCCGCTTTCCCGGCGGGGGAATCGGCGTAAACGGAATCGACGATCAGGAAGGGCCCATAGGGACGATAAACGAAGCCGATGCCGACGTAATCCTCGTTGTCGGGATAGGCGGAGGCGTATTCCTCCTGCGTAAAGAGGTTTGTATAGGGATCGTAGCGATCAAGCATGGCGTCAAGGAAGGCGTCATAGTTTGCTTCGTCGGCGGAGAAGTATTTGATCAGGGCGCGGCGGAGCTGATTGGCAGAGAGAACTTCGTCGGTATCCATGATCTTCTGATAGGTGAGAAGCAGGGGATTGTCATTGTACCCTGAGTTGATGTGGAGAACGCAAACGTAATAGGCGAGGTATTCCGCCTGTTCGTACATCACCTGTGGGGTCAGGTACGACCCTTGCCTCACGGAATTCGGGATCGCGAACGCGGTGGAGGCAAGCAGTGTAACGGCGAGCAGAACGGAGACGAGGAGCTTTGCGAGACGACGCTTTTTCATAACATCCTTCCTTCCGCCTGTAAAGGGGGGGTCTATCGAATTACATATGAACGGGCGCGTCAACACGAATGATGGACAGCCCGGAGGCGATGATGTCGCGGGTACGGGCGGCAAGACAGGCGCGAGCCTGTTCATAAGGAGCGCCGGCGCCCTTGATACGGCAAGCATTGTAGAAGCGATGGAATGCCGCGGCGGCGGTGACGAGGTACTTATTGACACGCGAGGGATCGCGTTCGCGGGCGGCGAGCAAAAGCTCGTCGGGGAGGGAGGCAAGGAGCTTGATGAGGGCGGTTTCCTCGGAGGCGGTCAGGCAGGAGAGATCGGCGTCGTCCGAAGGGGTGATGCCGGCCTCCGCGAGATTGGCAAGCAGGCTGCAAATGCGCGCGTGCGCGTACTGGACGTAGTAGACGGGGTTGTCGGCGTCGGAGCGCACGGCGAGGTCGAGATCGAAATCGAGCTTTGTGTCAAACTTGCGGAGGTTGAAGAAGAAGCGGGCGGCGTCGACGCTGATTTCGTCGAGCAGATCGGACAGAGAGACGGCTTTGCCGGTGCGCTTGGACATACGGACGACCTCTCCGTCGCGCATGAGGTTCACAAGCTGCATGAGAACGATTTCCAGGCGTTCCGGATCGACGCCGATGGCCTGCATGGCGGCTTTTAAGCGGGCAACCTGGCCGTGGTGGTCAGCGCCCCAAACGTTGATGACGCGATCGAAGCCGCGGACAAGGAACTTGTCGCGGTGGTAGGCGATATCGACCGCGAAGTAGGAATAAAAACCGTTGCCCTTGCGCAGGACATCGTCCTTACCGCAGCCGAATTCAGTCGTCTTAAACCAGAGCGCGTCGTCTTTTTCGTAGGTAAGACCTTTTTCGGTCAGGAGCTTCACGGTATCCTCGACGAAACCGGCGTTATGCAGCTCAGTCTCGTGAAACCAGCGGTCGTAGGTAATCTTGTAGCGTTCGAGGTCGCGGTGCATCGCGGCGATGTTGCGGGCAAGACCGTACCGCATGAGCTTTTCGCGGCGTTCCTCGACCGGCAGATCGCGCAGGTCACCGAATTCGGCTTTGAAAGCGGCGGCGATTTCACGGACGTCTTCGCCGTGATAACCGTCGTCGGGGAAGGGAAAGTCGGCGGTTTCGGGGAAGGTCTGCAGGTAGCGTGCGTCGAGGGAGACGCCCATGAGCATGACCTGATTGCCGGCATCGTTGACGAGGAACTCGCGGTAGACGTCGTTGCCGGCAAACGAGAGGACTTCGGCGAGGCAGTCACCGAGGACCCCACCGCGCGCGTTGCCCATGTGCATGGGACCGGTGGGGTTGGCGGAGACAAACTCGACCATGACCTTTTCGGGGTGCTCAGTTTTCGTACGGGCAAAGTCCGCCCCTTCGGATGCAATGACCTTTAAGACCTCGGCGTACCATTTGGCGCCGAGGCGGAAATTCAGGAAACCGGCGCCGGCGGTTTCGACGGAAGCGAAGTAGGAATTGGTCATATCGATATTCGCGGCAATGGCGTCGGCGATTTTACGGGGGGGCATATGCATGGCGCGGGCGGCGGCTAAGGCATAATTTGAGGAGAAGTCGCCAAAGGAGACCTCGCGGGGGACTTCGATGGTGGAGGCGATGTCCATGACGGCGGGTAGCAGGTTCTTTTCCGCGGCGGCGGCGCAGGCGCGGTTGAGGAGAAGCGCAATTTCGTCGCGGGCTTTCTGGTTCAGATTCATATAATAAACACTCCGATGATTGTTTTAGTTCAGCATTGCGCGGTCGCGGACGTCCACATGGAGACGGTTGCGTATCGCGTGGGCGTCGTTGATTTGTACGGAATAGTCGATATCCAGCTCTCCGCCGGAATCGTTAAAGCGCTGATGGACGTGATTGGCGGAGATAGCGACAGTGATGGGTTCGCCGTCCTGCTCAAAGAGGTTGTAGTGCTTTTCTCCCTGACGGAAGATCATACAGGCATTGTCCGCGCCGCGGCGCAGGAGGGTGACGCGATCCGACTCTATTTTCAGCGTCGTGGTTACACCGTCAAGCCCCGTCAGGGAGCTTTCTCGATAGATGACGCTGTAGACGCCGTTTTTGCGGTAAAGTCTGCCGGGCGTTGTCAGCTCGACGGGAGCCTCGTCCAGGTCGGGGATACCGCGGATGGAGATTAAGACATCTTTACGCATCAAATCACACCTCTTTTGCGTCAAAGCGAATCGTTAGGGATAGCCAATTTTCATTATACACCACATTTGCGCGAATTTCAACGGTTTGCAGGCAAGTTTTGCATTTTGTTGAATATGACGCAAACAGGCCTTGACGAGACCGGAATATTATTATATAATTAGCTAATCTATCAAAAGACAGGAGCAAAATAACATGTTATGGTACATAATTCTCGCGGCGATTCTCATTGCGGGTATCTACCTGCTGCTCCTTTATCCGGGTAAGGTACAGCCGGATGCAATGGAGAAGCTGCGCGGAAGATCGTATGCGCATCGCGGACTGCATTCGGCGAGGAACGGTGTGCCTGAGAACACGCTCGAGGCGTTTGACGTAGCGGCGCGGCATGGGTATGGAATTGAGCTTGACGTGCGGCTCTCGTCGGACGGGGAAGCGATGGTGTTCCACGACGACAGACTGGAAAGAATGTGCCGGATCGATAAGCGAGTGGATGAGCTGACGGCGGAGCAGCTGAAAAAGCTGCGGGTCGGCGGCTCGTGTCAGTTCATCCCGACGTTCGAGGAAGCTTTGGGGACGATCGGCGGGCGCGTGCCGCTGATTATCGAGCTGAAGACCGGAAAGGATACACCCAAGCTTTGCCGGAAGGTTTGGGAGCTGCTTTCAAACTATGAAGGCGCGTATTGCGTGGAATCGTTTGACCCTAGAGCGCTGGGGTGGTTTAAACGGTACGCGCCGGGCGTGGTACGCGGACAGCTTTCAACGAAGCTGCGCGGCAACGCATTAAACCCTGTGAGCCGGTTTATGCTGGAAAACCTGCTGTATAACTTCATCAGCCGCCCACAGTTTATCGCTTATGAGCATGAGTTTATCTCGAATCCGAATTTCAAGCGCTGCGTGACTTCTTTCGGCGCGGTGGCCTGTGCCTGGACGGTCACCGATCAGAATACCTTCGACAATATGACGAAAATAGCACCGATGATTATCTTTGAGCGCTTTTTTCCGAAGACGAAGTATGACAATACGGTGATACTGGCACGCGGGCGCGTTGTCAGACCGGATTAAACATAAGGAGGACTGCGCATGAAAAACGAAAAGCTAGGGCTGACGCTGGCGGAGAACGGACGGACCGCGTATACGATTACGTTGCCGCGCGGGGCAGCGCTGGTGGTGCATCACGCGGCACAGGAGCTCGGGCGGTGGCTCGGTGAGATCACCGGCGCGCGTTTCCCGATCGCATATGACGATGGCGAAGCGCGTCCCGTCATTGCTATCGGCGACAGTCTGCTAGCAAGGGCCGAGGGAGAGAAAATCGACTGTTCGGCGCTCGGAGAGGAAGGGTATACGCTGCTGACGGCAGGGGAAAACCTCCTGATCGCAGCCGGCGGCGGACGAGGCTGTCTGTACGGCGTGTATGGGCTTCTCGAGGATTATCTGGGCTGCCGATTCTTCACAGAGGATGTGTACCGTATCCCAAAACGCGAAATCCTGCGCCTGCCGGTGCTTCATGAGACGAAGGTACCGGCCTTAGAGTACCGCGACCCTTATTTTCAAGGGTACTGCGACGGCGATTTTCATGTGCGGATGAAGAGCAATTCCAACACCGCGCATCTATATGAGGAACACGGATTCCGGATGGAGTACCATCATTTTGTGCATACATTCAACAGCCTCGTCCCGCCGGAGACGTATTTCGCGGAGCATCCGGAGTACTTTTCACTGGTGGACGGGAAGCGTCTGGGAGAGAGAACGCAGCTTTGCCTGACGAATCCCGATGTGCTGCGCATCGCCGTCGCGCAGGTGCGGGAGTGGATCCGCGAGCGGCCGCATGCGCGTATCATATCTGTATCGCAGAACGACTGGTATAACTACTGCACCTGCGAGAAATGCCGCGCCGTCGACGAAGCGGAGGGCAGCCACGCGGGCACACTGCTGCGGTTTGTCAACGCGATCGCGGAGGACATCGCAAAGGATTATCAGGACGTCATTATTGACACGCTGGCGTATCAGTATACCCGTACCGCGCCGAAGCTGACGAAGCCACGCGAGAACGTCTGCGTACGGCTCTGCTCGATCGAGTGTTGCTTTGCGCATCCGTTGGAGGAATGCGGAAAGAACTGCGATTACTGGAGCGACAAAGCAAAGCTCGGCAGCTTTGTGGATGATCTGGGTGACTGGGCGAAGATCTGCGACAGGCTCTACATCTGGGACTATGTCGTAAATTTCGCACATACGCTGCAACCGTTCCCGAATCTGTACGTATTGCAGCCGAATATCCGGTTTTTCATTAAAAACCATGTGCGCGGCATCTTCGAGGAAGGCAATAATTCCACCCGCGAATCGGGCGAGCTGAACGCCCTGCGGCAGTATCTCGTGGGAAAACTCCTGTGGGACCCCGACTTTGATGTGGAACGCGGAATAGACGAGTTCTTAGAGGCGTACTACGGAATGGCGGCGCCCGAGGTTCGCGCGTTTATCCGGCTGATTCATGAGCAGATCACGCCCGACACGCATATGTGGCTCTTCGATTCACCGAACGCGCCGTACCTGACGGATACGATGCTAGACGCGGCGGAGACACTCTTCGACCGCGCGGAGCGGATAGCGGATAATGAGATGATCCTGCTGCGGGTACGGAGGCTGCGGCTGTCGGTGCGGTATGTGCAGATGGCTCGGCTCTGCGTTGATGCACCGGACAGGGAAGAGAAACTGGAGGACTTCTTTGCCGAGGTACGCGCGTGCGGGATCACCTCGTACCGGGAGGGGAAGGGGCTTGAATATACGGAGAAGTTGCTGCGCGAAGGCCCGCTTGTAAAATAAAAAACACGGGGACGGTTATTAAAGAGCCGTCCCCGTGCTGTGAGGTTTCATTTACTTGTTCATCAAAGCAACGGTGTCGAGCGCGATCTTCAGCTCCTCGTTTGTCGGGATGACGAGGATGCGGACGGGGGAGCCGTCGGCGGAGATATCGCCTTCCTTACCGCGAATGATCTTCCGGTTTTTCTCGGGATCAAGGACAACGCCGAAGTTTTCCATCCCCTGCACCGCGGCTGCGCGGAGCGTGGCAGAATTCTCACCGAGACCGGCGGTAAAGATAATGACGTCGAGACGGCCCATGACAAAGGAGTAGGAGCCGATATACTTGCGGATCTGATAGCACTGGACGCCGCGGGTAAGAGCGGCCTGCTCATTGCCGTGGAGCATCGCGTCTTCGATGTCGCGGTCGTCGCTGGAGATGCCGGAGATGCCGAGGACGCCGGACTGTTTGGAGATCATATCCGAGAGCTGATCGACGTTTAAATGATCCTTCTTCGCTATATAGAAGAGCGCGGTCGGGTCAACCTGACCGGAGCGGGTGCCCATGATGATGCCGTCCACGGGGCCAAAGCCCATAGAGCAGTCCACGGAGCGGCCGCCGTCGATGGCACAGATGGAGGAACCGTTGCCGAGATGGCAGGAGACCATCTTCAACCCGGCGATATCGCGGTTTAATAACTTTGCCGCACGCTCGGAGACATAGTTATGAGAGATGCCGTGGAAACCGTAGCGGCGGATGCCGTAATCTTTATAATAATGATAGGGCAGACCAAACAGGAAAGCTTCGGGGGGCATGGTCTGATGGAAACCGGTGTCGAAGACGACAACCTGGAAGGTGGCTGTCCCAAAAAGTTTCAAGCAGATGCGCATCACACCGGCTTGCACCATGGAATGCAGCGGCGCGAAATCACGGTTGCGTTCGATTTCCTCGATAACGTCCATGGTAACCTGCATCGGATGGACAAGACGGACGCCGCCGTGAACGACACGATGGCCGATGGCGGTGATTTCGTTAAGCGAGTCGATGACCTTGGAGTCACCGGTGGTTAAGTAGCGGATGACTTCCGTGAAAGCGGCCTCATGCGTCGGAAAATCGCAGTCGGTTTTCATTGAAAAGCCCGTGTGACTCGCATACTTGATACGCCCATCGATGCCGATACGTTCGCAGCCGCCTTCGGCGAGAACAAGCTGGTCTTCCATGCGGTAGAGCCGGTATTTCAATGAGGAACTTCCGGCATTCAGCACAAATACGTTCATTTTCTTCCCCTGTTCCGACAAAAAAGATTTCGATAACAACCCTAATATTATAAAACATTCCCAAAAGCACGTCAATATCCATTATTGACAGAATGTTCATAAATAAACGAGTTGTTTTAATGTTAACAAGACAAAGGAAGGACGGAATCGGTCGGGAAAGCGCGGATATAGAGCGCGGCCTGAAATTCAGCGGGAAAGGCCGTGGCGGCGGCGACAAGGAGAGCCTGGGAGACCGATGGGCGGGACAACAGCTCGCCTAAGTATCGTGCGACACGGGCGGAGGTGATGCTTTCGGCCTCGGCGAGCAGGCGTTCGGCGCGGCGCGGGGCGGTATCGGCTTCCGCAAGAATGGCTTCCAGGTGGGACGGGTCGGGCAGTTCGGTCGCGGCATAAGCATCGCGGACCGTATCCTCGAAGACACGGGCGGTATATATTTTGGTCGGCGAAACGGCGAAGACACGGGCGGCGTTTTCGGCGGCGGCGAGGTGGAAGTCGATTTCGCCGGCCCGGCGGCGGCTGGATTTCAGCTGGAGCGGGGCTTCGAAACCGCGATAGAGGTTTTTCATAAAGCGCAGTGTACGCAGACGCAGAATATCATACAGACCGATAGCACCACGCTTGGCGGGAGGAAACAGATGGTCGAAAGCGGCGTGGAGACGATCGGTAGCGGGACGGAGATTAGCGGCTTCTCCTTTTTCGAAAGCGTACAGCTTGCCGTCGAGTTTACCGAAGGATTTGAGCGTATCGAGGTAGCCCAGTTCCATGTTGCGGCGGGCGTTATCCGCGTCGAACAGCAGGATGGAGCCGAGGTTCCAGGCGGTGGTGATCAGGTGGATGCGGGCGTGATCGACGTTTTCGGGACGGCGGCAGATGCCGACCCCGTGGACGTCGACGGCGATGACGCGTTCCGCGCCTCCTCGGGAGGCAAGCTCGATGGGCAGGTTGTCGAAATAGCCGCCATCGATGTATGCGGTATCGCCGATGACCTGCTTTTGCATGGCGGGGAAGCAGGCGGCGGAGGCGAGAATGTAATCGATGAGTTCGCCGCGGGGGATTTCATCGGTGAAAAGCGCGCGAGGGGACAGCTCGGGAAACTTCACCGTGACAAGACCGAAGCGTATTGCGGAGGCACGGATTTTATCCTCGTCGAGTACGCGGTACAGGAGTGCGCGCAGCGGTGCGGAGTCCGCACCTTTATTCGCGGCAATTTCACGGGCGAACAGACCGAATCGGGAGAGACGTTCGCGCAGGGTTTTATCGCCGGGGGAGCTGTCGATCGAGAGAATCATATCGGTGGTGATGGTGCTCCAGACGTCGACGGCGAGATCGTAGTCGCCCTGCGCGATAATCGCGCCGTTGAGTGCGCCGACGCTGGTACCGGTTACAACAGAAAAAGCTTCGCCGTGTTCACGCAGCGCCCGCCATACACCAATTTCATACGCACCGCGTGAACCGCCGCCGCCGAGAACCAATGCGGTAACGGACATAATATTTATTTCCACCTCCATTAATTCAAAACGGGAGTGTTAAACATGATGAAACTGATTGCCCACAGAGGAGCATCCAAAGTAAAGATGGAGAATACGCTTGAAAGCCTGAGCTATGCCGCGTCCATCGGCGCGGACGCGGTCGAATGCGACGTGCGCCCGACGAAGGACGGGAAATATGTCATCTTCCACGACGGAAATCTCGAGCGCCTGGCGGGTGTTCCCCGGACGGTGGAGGAACTGACCTATGCGGAGATGAAAGACATACTTTCTCATGCCCGACGCGGGCTGATGACGCTCGACGAGCTGATCGACGGGTACCGGGAAACGACGCCGGTGCTGCTGCATATCAAGATGAACGCGCCGGACGATCTGTTTGCGGAGCGTATCGGGCGCGCGCCGGTGGATTTTATCTGCGGAGTGCAGACGATCGAGGCGCTGAAGACGATGCGGAAGGTGCGTCCGAGCGAGCGGATACTGGCGTTCATGCCGGAGGCAGGGTTGTACCGCGCGTTTTCGGCCGGCGGCGCGGGCATTCTCCGGCTGTGGCAGCAGTGGCTGCCCGCGCTTGCCCCGGAAACGGTGAAACGCGTGCATCCGGGAGAGGTATGGGTCATGTCGTGGAAGGACGGCATGATGGACGGCGACGAAGAATCGCTCGATGAGATCAGCCGCCTCGGCGCAGACGGGGTACTCTTAAACGATATCGAACTGGGGCTGCGCTGGAGAGCGTCACACGTCGAGACTCGATAAAAACGCGGCGGCGTGCTCGACGGCTTCCTTTTCAAATGGCTCGCCCGCGTAGCGGTAGTCGAAGCTTTTGGTAAAGCCCGCGATTTCGGACTGCATTTTCGTAAGCCAGCGGCGCTCGATCTCGCATATAACGCGAACAAACTCAGCGGCAACGCGGCGGGGATAGACTTTCGCGGCATGCTCGAGCAGCGCGCCGAAATGGGGCAGGCAGAAGTGCTCCTGTGTGGCGAACAAAGCGCGGAAGGACTCCTCGGTACGCCACATGTCCAGAAGGTTTGCATAATAGCGTTCCTGCTCGGCGCGGATCTTTTCGCAGACGAAGCAGGAGCGGCCTGTTTCGGCGATAACAGCGGCGCGGCGATTGTCGGGAGACTTCGCAAAACTTTCTATCAGCTCGGAGACGGTTTTCAGGCGGCTTTCGATGGTGAGCGCCAGAGAAAGCCGGTTCTTCATCGCGAGCATGTCCGCGTAATGATCAGCGCAGAAGCCGCGCGCGTTGGTCGTTTCACGGACGTCCGGCTCCATCATTGCGGCGCCCATGATGTAATCGAGCGTTTTCGTTTCGGTACGGCGTTCAAGTGCGCAGAGAGGGCAGCCGCATTGTTCGCCGAAGACCTCGTTAATTGGTATAGTGTAGATGGTTTCCTTCATAGTGTATCCCTTTCTGAAAGCGGCTAACATGGAAGTGTAAATTATAGGGTTGCAAAATCAAAAAAAACGTCGTATAATATTTAAAGAATTAAATTGGCGATCAGCGGTTCGATGGATAATCCTTCCCGGCGGGGACTGCCGGATGCCGCTGTCAGGCGTACGCAATCCGATACGAAGTCGGCGGCCAGCGCCGCGGCATCGCGCAGCGTTTTTCCGCGCAGCAGCGCACCCATGAGAACGGAGGCAAAAACGTCGCCGGTACCGGGGTAAGAGCCGTGCGAGGGAGAATCCGCCGCCGCGAGGGGACGGGTCAGCACCGCCGCGTCGCCATGATCGCACAGCGCGATTTGCAGGGAGCGACGATCCTCGGACGGCACACCGGTGATGACGCTGCGAGGCGCAACGTCGGACGACAGACGCTTTGCCCATACGAGCAGACCTTCTTCGTCATGCGGCGCCTGATCGTAGGATTCGCCGAGCAGGTGCGCGGCTTCGGTCAGGTTCGGCGTAATGACGTCGGCTTTTCCGGCAAGCTTTCGCATACCGTCGCACATTTCCCCCGTATAGGTGTCGTAGACCGCGCCGTCGTCGCCCATGACGGGATCGACGAGGACGAGGGTCTGCGGGGACCGAAAGCGGGTCATGAAATCTAAAACCAGCGAGAGCTGTGCGGGACTGCCCAAAAAGCCGGTGAAGATGCCGTCGAAGCGCTCCCCAAGACGCGCCCAGTGCGCGATATAGTCGGGTAGCTCGGGCGTCATATCGAGGAAGCTGTAGCCGGAGTAGCCGTCGGTCTGACTGGAGAGGACGGCGGTGGGAATGGGACAGGCCTGAACGCCCATCACGGATAAAACGGGAATCGCGGCGGTCAGGGAACAGTGCCCAAGCCCCGCGAGATCGTGTATACAAGCGCAGCGCAAAGAAAACCCCTCCGATTTTTGACTATATCATACCTTTTTTGCGAAGGAATGTCAAGACATATGATAAAAACGAAGGCCTTTTGCTTCGGTTCTCTGAATATCGATTACGTCTACGAGGTAGAACATATCGTATCCCCCGGCGAGACGCTTGATACGCGGCGTCCGAAGACGTATGCAGGCGGGAAGGGCACAAACCAGTCCGTCGCGCTGGCGAGAGCGGGAGTGCCGACGATCCACGCGGGAAAAATCGGTCCGGACGGGGTATTCTTACGTAATTTGCTCGCCGATGAGGGGGTAGACGTTTCCCATATCGTTTTAGACGAGAGGAGCGCGACGGGCCACGCGCTGATTCAGGTTGAGCCGTCGGGGCAGAACGCTATTTTGCTGTTCGGAGGCGCAAACCGGGAGATTACGGATGCCGAAATTAAAAAAGCGCTCGACACATGCGCATCAGGCGACATATTGCTGCTGCAAAATGAGCTGAATGCGACGGAGACGCTCATTCGGGAGGGTCACCGGCGTGGGATGTTCGTCGCCCTCAACTGCGCGCCGTTTTCTGAGGAAGCGAAGGCGTATCCGTACGAGCTGGTCGATTGTCTGTTCGTCAACGAGACGGAGGGCGCGGGACTCTCGGGAAAGACCGAAGCGCGGGAGATTCTCGACGCGCTCGCGCGTCTGTGCCCGGGAATCGTCGTGCTGACGCTCGGCATGCGCGGCGCGATGGCCAAAGCCCGCGGCATCGTGTATGAGGAAGGTATTATCCCCGTGCGTGCGGTCGATACAACAGGCGCGGGCGATACGTATACGGGCTACTTTCTCGCGGAATACGCGGTGTCCGGCGATCTTGCGCGGGCGATGAAGCTAGCCGCGGCGGCGTCAGCACTGGAGGTAACGCGTCCCGGCGCGGCGAACTCGATTCCGGCGAGGGCGGAGGTCGAAGCCTTTATGCGGTCGAAGCCTTAAAAAATAGGAAGCTCGGGAGGACGCGACGAATGGCGCTTGATCTTTATCAAAAGAAGACCTTCTGCAACCCGCTGTCGATGCCGAACTGTCCGCACGGAACGGATGGGCCGATGAAGGACGCGGACGGATACCTGTACGATTACCGCTCGATCTCCGACCCAAGCGTGCTGTATTACGGCGATAAATGGTATCTGTACCCAAGTTATGATATGGCCTACGTCAGCGAAGATTTCGTTACATGGAAGTATGTTCCCTGCACGCCGGAGGAAGCGGACGACTCACCGCGCTACAGTCCCTGCGTGATTCCGTGGCGCGGGAAATTCCTGATGACGATTCACAGTGAGCGGCTCTACGTCGGCGATACACCCACAGGCCCGTTCCGGCTGCTCGGTGACTTCATCCTGCCTGACGGAACGCATTTCCGGCCGACCGATCCGGCGCTGTTCGCGGACGACGACGGCCGCATTTATATGTACTGGCACGACAGCCGTACCCATCCGACGCGCGGCGTATGGTCGTCGCTGACGCGCGGCGCGGAGCTGGACGCGGACAACCCGCGCAGGCTGCTCGGTGAACCGCGGATTCTCAATGAATTCGACCCGTCGCATGCTTGGGAGCGTTTCGGCGAGTACAATCAGAATACGGAGATGGGCTGGATTGAGGGGCAGTGGATGCTGAAGCATAACGGCAGATACTATCTCATTTATGCCGCGTGCGGAACCCAGTTCGGCGCGTATGCGATGGGCGCCTATTATTCGGACGCCGGGCCGCTGGAGGGCTTTGTCTACCAGAAGAATAACCCCGTTACGTTTCATAAGACCGGCCTCGTCAAGGGCGCGGGTCACGGATGCATCGAGCATGGCCCCGGCGGTTCGCTGTGGGCGTTTTACACCTGCACGATGTGCTATGCGCATTGTTTTGAACGGCGCATCGGCATGGACCGCATAGAGATCGACGCAAACGGCGAACTGTACTGCCCGGGAATCACCGATACGCCGCAGTACGGCGCGACGGAGAGCAAGCGGGGAAGCACGGGTCTTTTGCCGCTGACCTTCTCCCAGCGCGCGAAGGTAAGATCCACCAGCCATACCGAAGGACGCGACTCGCTGTACGCGCTCGATGAAAGTATGCTCACCTGGTGGCAGCCTGCGGTGGAGGACGCAGTGCCTGTGCTGACAGTCAATCTGGAAGCGCCGTATGAACTGGAGGCATCGCGCATCATTTGGCGGGATATCGGTCTTTCCTATGAGAAAGGCGTATATCCCGGCGCGTTCCGGTATAAAATCGAAGCCGGTAACGATGGTGGCGGCACCGAATGGCGTTGTATTTTGGACATGACCGGGAATCGGGAGGATTATAACATTGATTATAAAACCTTCCCTCCGGTTACCGCAAGCGCGGTCAGACTGGTCATCACCGGTGCGCCGAAAGGGGTCTGTCCGGGCGTGGTCAGCTTTACAGTGTTTGGGAAACGGATATCAATCAATCAGTGAATACGGTTATCCAGCATTAAAAAATTGCGGGCAGCCGGTTAATAATTATCGCGGGAGTGGATTATAGTATGAAGAACTTTGTCATGTACGGCGCGGGCAACATCGGACGCGGCTTTATTGGCGCGACCTTTGCGAAAGCGGGCTATCAGGTACAGTTTATCGACGTCAATATGACGGTCATCGACGCGTTGAATCGGGACGGAAAGTACCCCGTCGAGATTGTTTCGAACGGGGGCAGCATCGACGAGTGGATTACGAACGTTTCCGGTGTGGACGGTCGGGACGCGGAAGCGGTAGCCGACGCGATTGCGAATGCCGACGCGATGGCGACGGCGGTCGGTGTAAATATTATGCCGCGTATCGTGGGATTGATCGTAAAGGGGATTCTACGTCGCTTTGAGCGGGGAAACGACAAGCCCTTCAACATCATCATCTGTGAGAACCTGCTGGATGCCGACAAGGTGATGCACGGTCTGATCTTTGAGAAGTTGACCGAGGAGCAAAAGGCGTTGTTTGACGAACGCGTGGGTCTGGTCGAGGCGTCGATCGGCCGTATGGTGCCAGTGATGACCGACGAGATGAGAAAGGGCGAAGCCTTGCGCGTCTGCGTGGAAAAATACTGCCAGCTCCCGATCGATAAAGCGGCGTGGAAGGGCGAGCTGCCCGAAATCGCAAATCTGTATCCATACGCGCCGTTCTCGCTGTTCATCCGCCGCAAGCTTTTTATCCATAACATGGGTCACGCGTCCTGCGCGTATATGGGCGGCTTGCTCGGCGACCAGTATATCTGGCAGGCTGTGCGGGATCCGTATGTTCTCCTGATCGCCGAGCGCGCGATGCGGGAGAGCGCGCGCTCTCTCGCGGCGGAGTTCGACTATCCGCTCGCCGCGATGCTGGAGCATATTGACGACCTTGTGCTGCGTTTCGGCAACCGTGCCTTAGGCGATACCGTCGCGCGCGTCGGGCGTGACACAAAGCGCAAGCTCGGCGCTTCCGATCGCTTTGCGGGAGCTTTAAAGCTCTGCGAGGAGAAGGGGATTCCGACGATGTATATCTCCGTCGGTGCGGCGGCAGCGCTGTTCTTTAAGTCCGAAGCGGACGAGGGAACGGATTATGTCAACACGCTGCTCAAGATCGAGGGCATCGACGCGGTACTCTCAAAGCATATGGGACTCCCGCTCGGTTCCGACACGGCAAGGTACATCAAAGCGTATTACGCGCTGCTGTGCGAAGGCAAGGGTCTTGATCGGCTGTTTGCGGCGGCGCAGGCGTTTGAAGCCGAAAAGCTTTCCGAGAAGAAAATTGTCTGATTATAAAGGAGGAACGCGACTATGTACGATGTGGTAAGCGTCGGCATTTTAGTAGCCGACTGCATCGCGAAGCCGATCCGCAAGATGCCCGACCGGGGCAAACTGGAGCTTGTCGACAAGATCAGTCTTCATACGGGCGGAAACGCCGCGACCTGTGCGATCAACGTAGCGAAGCTGGGGTTAAAGTCCGCGATTTTAGGCAAGATCGGCGGGGATGGCTTCGGTGACTTCATGGACGGCGCGCTCAAAAAGCAGGGCGTCGAGACCTCCGGGCTCCGTGTCGATCCGGACGCGACGACCTCATCGAGTCTGGTGATGGTCGGCGCGGACGGGGAGCGCTCCTTCCTGCATTCGACGGGTGCAAACGCGGAGTTTGTGGAGTCAGACATCAATTATGACATCGTTTCCAAGACCGGGCATGTATTCGTGACGGGCGGGCTGTTAATGCCGAAATTTGACGGTACGGAGTGCGCGAAATTCCTGAAAAAGTGCAAAGAAATGGGCAAAACGACGGCTTACGACGTTTGCTGGGACTCCACGGGACGCTGGATGGAGCTAGTCGGCCCATCGATGCCGTACATCGATTACTTCATGCCGTCGATCGAGGAAGCGATCGAGCTTTCCGGCGGGCTGACGGATCCCGACGAGATCGCGGATAAGTTTCTGTCGATGGGGCCGCACACGATCGTCCTCAAGGTCGGCAAAAAAGGCTGCTTTGTCAAGACGAAGAAAGGTGAGCGCCTGGAGGTGCCGACGTACAGCCGTATCAAGGCGTTTGATACGACGGGCGCGGGCGACTCGTTCTGTTCCGGTTTCCTCACGGGGCTGTCGCAGGGCTGGAGCCTTGAGCGCTGCGCGAAGTTTGCCAACGCGGTCGGCACGCACTGCGTGATGGCGGCGGGCGCGAGTACAGGTATCAAGCCGATGAAGGATATATTACAGTTCATGGAAGACTATGATAAGGGTTTAATCTGACACGGTAGGAGACAGAGGATGTATGACATATCGGTTAAAAGTAGCGGGGCTTGAGCGTGAGCTGCCGCTGTGTAAATTAAATGATGAGCTGGACATTGCGGCGTTTGTGATGTTTGGGGACGTGGAGCTGACAGTCAAGTGTGCCGAAGCACTTTTAAAGATTGCTCCCCCGCACGATTATATGATCACAGCGGAGGCCAAGGGTATACCGCTGATTCATGAGATGGCGCGCCAAAGCGGGCAGAACGACTATTTCATTGCCCGGAAGGTGCCGAAGCTTTACATGTCGAACGTCTTTGAAGCGACCGTACGCTCCATCACGACCGCGCGCGAGCAGCATTTGTATCTGGACTCGACGGAAGCGGACAAGATTCGCGGGAAGCGCATCCTGATCGTCGACGACGTGATCTCAACAGGAGAATCGCTGCACGCGGTGGAGCAGCTTGTCGAGAAGGCGGGCGGCATCATCGTCGGGCGTATGGCGGTACTCGCAGAAGGCGACGCCGCGAAACGGGAGGATATTCAGTATCTTGAACGGCTGCCGCTGTTTAAATCGGACGGCACGGCGCTGTAAACTCGAACGTTAAGCTATTCACCGGGTTTCCACTTCGGTCTTAAGTGTAATAAGGGATGGCATTTAGCATAAATAAGATTTGCTAAAGCCATCCCTTATTATAAAAAAGCAGAGGAGTCCACATTATGTGCCTGGATTTTGATGAAATGCAGCAGATACAAAAGGAATTGCAGGAAAAGTATAAGGACAAATGGCGGCAGCTTACCCCGGAAATCGGGAGAGATTCCCTGTTATGGATGATGATCGAAGCGGGAGAGATCGCGGATATCATCAAGAAAAAAGGCGACGCGTCGATCATGGAGGACACGGAAACGCGGCGGCATTTTATCGAGGAAATGTGCGATACGCTCATGTATTTCAATGACGTGATGCTTTGTTATAACATTTCCCCGGAGGAGCTTAGTCAGATTTACTTAAATAAGCATGAGGCGAATATGCGGCGGTGGTAAACGGGTTTTCTTTTTTGTATTTCGAATTTCAAAAATATGCGGGTGATATGATGGCTATCAGATGCGCGGCAAAAGCTGTGATCCTTCAGAATAATCGAATACTTCTGAATCAATGCGAAACGGAGCGTGGCATTGTTTATTATACCCTTCCGGGAGGGGGACAGCATCCTTATGAGACGATGGAGGAAGCCGTCGTTCGGGAGGTTGCAGAGGAAACGGGATATCGAAGCGAGGTCGTACGGTTTCTCGCGATGACGGAGGAAATCCATGACGATCCGGTTGTTCGAGAGCGTTTTCCGGATTACACGCACCGGGTTTTGCATATTTTTCTTGTCAGACTGCTCGGAGAGGAAGCGGGAGCCATAACAGAAACGGATTCCGATCAGAAAGGGAGCGTCTGGATGTCCCTGAGAGACGCGGATACGGTCACTTTCCGGCCCGCCAGTCTCTCAGGACAGATCGGTGCGCTGGCGTCCGGCAGATGCGCGCCGTTTCTGGGAACGACGCATACGATGTGACTGTCCTTATTGATCTGCGCGAGCAACACCTGCAAGAATACTTTGCGCCCGCGGAACGTACAAGACATTCTGCGGGCGCATTCCCTTCATCCTTTGACAGTTGTGGATATCAAGAATACCTTTTCCGCAAAACCGCCGCGCGCTTTATGCTTTTTTTGATATACAGACGTCAATTCCTCAATGGAATTCCCGTGCACCTCGCACAAAGCATAGACAACCTCCAAAATATCCGCGAGTTCCTCCAATTCCCGGCTCTCATGGTACTCGCATACTTCTTCATCAAGCTTGCGTTCCAGAAGAGTCTTGTATTCGTCGTCCGGGAGGATACGTGTCAGCGCTTCTTCTCCCGTTGTACGGATAATATCGGGAATCTTGTCCCGAACCAGCTTATTGTGTTCCATTATATCTCCTATGCGATTTCGTTGCGCTTATTTCCCTTTGATCTCATCCCAGTACCTTTTAGCCGCCTGTTCCAGCTTGTTTTCGCCGTACCGGTAATATACGGTATCCTTCAAGTCATCGGGCAAATACTGCTGCGGCGTCCAGTCGTGGGGGAAATCGTGCGGGTATTGATAGGTAAGGCCGCGCCCGAGGCTCGCGGCTCCCTTGTAATGCGCGTCCTGCAAATGCGGGGGAGGATTGGGGATTTTGCCGTTTGCGACGTCGGCGGACGCGGCCCAGATTGCGCCCGCGGCGGTGTTCGATTTTGGGGAGGTGGCGAGCAGGATCACGCCTTGGGCGAGCGGGAGCTGCGCTTCGGGAAGACCGACCTGCAGGGCGGCGTCCACACAGGCTTTAACGATGGCGATGGCCTGTGGATAAGCAAGGCCGATGTCCTCGGCGGCTGTTACGAGCAGACGGCGGCACGCGGAAGCAAGATCGCCGCCTGCGAGAATGCGCGCGAGATAGTAGACAGCGGCGTCGGGGTCTGAGCCGCGGATGGACTTCTGGAACGCGCTGAGTAAGTCGTAGTGGGAGTCCCCGTCGCGGTCGTAGCGCATATTCGAGCGCTGCGTGACGGCCTTTGCATCCTCCAGCGTGATCGCAGCCGAACCGGTGTCATCTCGAACGGCTGCGGCGCATAGGAATTCCACGGCGTTCAGGGACTTTCGTACGTCGCCGCCGCAGGCTGTCGCGATATGGAGGGCTACACCGTCCCCGAGCGCAAAACGGGCGCCGATGCGTTCCCCTTCGAGCCGGAAGGCGCGCAGGACGGCACGCTCCACGTCCTCAGGGGAGAGCGGCTTGAACTCGAAAACGGTCGAGCGGGAGAGGATGGCGTTAAAGATCGTGAAATAGGGGTTCTCTGTCGTAGCGGCGATCATCGTGATGCGGCCGTCCTCGAGGAACTCCAGCAGACTCTGCTGCTGCTTTTTGTTAAAGTACTGGATTTCCTCCAGATATAAAAGCGCGCCGTTTATACCCGTCATGCCGTCGAGACTCGAAATCACCTCACGGATGTCCGCGATCGACGCGGTGGTCGCATTTAAGCGGTGCAGCGTACGGTTCGTCGTCCGCGCAATGATGTTTGCGACGGTGGTCTTGCCCGTGCCGGACGGCCCGTAGAAAATCATATTCGGCAGATGCCCGTTTTCTATGGCGCGCCGTAATAGCGCGTTTTTCCCTAAAATGTGTTGCTGCCCGACTACGTCGTCAAGCGTCGTCGGACGGATACGCTGCGCCAGCGGTTCCAGCATAGAGGTGTCTCCTTCCTTAAGCGGTAAACGGCGCATATAACTACGGACAGTATATCACATCTAAATTCGTTTTTCAACTATGGGAAAAGAATCGGAAAAACTTTGGAAAAACAAGGAAAAAGTTCGGAAAGAAGCATGGGCACATTGCGGCGATATGCCGGTTCTGCTACAATATAGACGAAATAAACGGCACGGTAGCCGTCCACCGTTGTGAAAGCTGAGAGGAGACACTACAAATGAGTATGAAAGACCGAATCGTCCCCGTTCCTCAGAAATACACCCGCCTACCGGGAGATGCAATCGTATTAGGCATCCCGGGCAAAGCAAACTTTCGCATAGTCAACGAGACCTGTACAGCGTGTGACACGGTATGCGTATCGGCCGAGAAGCTTTTACGGGAGAAGCTCGGCGGGCTGCTGGGGGTATGTACCTGCTCGGCAGACGGTGAGATTGTCATAACACTCAAAATCATGGATGCACCGGAGGGAGTTCTCAATCCGACGCAGGGATATTCGCTGCTCGTGACCGACCACGCCGTGACGGTGACAGGCTTTGGCGCGGAGGGACTTTACTACGGCGTCGTGACGTTGACGCAGTGCATGGCGCTCGAGAACGGAGAAGTGGCATTGGAGCCGTGCGACATTCTGGACTGGCCGGAGCTGCGGACGAGAGGCCACTTCATGGAGAGCCGGTACGGCTCGAACCTGATGACGCTTTCCGATTGGAAGGCGGTCGTTGACCATATGGCCGAGATGAAGCAGAACCAGCTCGTCGTAGCGGTCTACGGCTGCTGGTGCGTGCAGTATGACGGGCGCGTCAGCGAGTACATGTATCTGCCAATGCGCAAGTATCCGAAGTTAAAGGTGCCGGTCGTGAAGCGCTACTGGTCACCGAAACGGAATGCGTGGGTGGACGAGGAGCAGGACGTCCCGATGGTAAAGGACGACTTCTTCGGCGACTTGATCGTGTACGGCAAATCGAAGGCCGTGGAGGTACTGCCGCTGTTCAACTCATACGGGCATAACACGTTGATCCCGCGAAACTATCCGGAGGTATCGGCCAAAGATGAGAACGGCGAGCCGACGCTGACGGGCTTCTGCACGCGCAACCCGGAAACATATGAGATGATGTTCAACATCTACGACGAGATCATCGATAAATATTTAAAGCCCAACGGCATCGAGAGCTTCCATATGGGTCTTGACGAGGTTGGCGCGGGGCTTGCGCAGAATGCGGAGGATATCTTCCGCAGCCGGAACGCGTTTTGTAAGTGCCCGCTATGCCGGGATGCGAAGAAGGAAGACCTTTATATTGAGCATGCGATACGCTTGATGAAGCACTTAAAAGAGCGCGGAATGAAGAATATCTACATGTACCACGACATGCTCATCAAGCATCGCGGGAATAACGAGACCGAGGACTCCACGGAGAAGATGATGCGTGCGATCGAGGAAAACGGTCTGCGCGACGTCGCGGTCATCGACTGGTGGACCTATTCGGATTTCCAGGAGAGCCTGATGTTCCAGACGACGCATCCGGAACAGGGCCTGCGCCGCACGGTGAAGCCGTGGAACGGGTACTATCACTGGAATATTATCTCATATCCAATGAAGAACGTCTATCTCTTAAGTAAGATGGCGCATGAGGAAGGCTGCGAGGGAATGCAGAGCTATTCCGCATGGGATTTGAGCTACGACCGCATCCACGTCGCACAGGCGGACTACGCGTGGAGCTTCGAAAATGCAGGGGACATCGACGACGTGACGCGCAGCTACGCGAAAGCGCGGTTCGGCGCGCAGGCGGAGAAGGCGGAGCGCGCGTTAAAGCTCTTTGATAAGATCATGCGGCAGACGCCAAAGGCCGACCTGTGGGGCGACAAGCAGGTGCCGTCGAACTATACGATCATGATGTCGACGCTGGCGTACTACTTCTACAGCTACGTCCGCGCGGGCAAGCCGTATCCGAGGTCTTTCCCGGGCGAGGCGATGGCGACGATGCTTGAGGCGCGGGAGACCTATGAAAGCACGATCCTGTCGATCGCGGCGATGGCGCGCGAAGCGGAGGGGCTTTGGCGTGAGATCGCGTTGGATGCGCGTGCTGACACGAAGATGGCGCGCCGGTATGCGTGGGAAGCCGCGCATGCAAAGACGCTTGCGGAGGATTATTTAGCGCTGTTCGAGCTGTATGACTTGTACGGCGGCGGGTGCGTCTGCGCGTGCAGTGCAAAGAAGATGGCGGCGATTGCGGGAGAGCGGAAACTTGCGCGGCTTGCTCTGATGGATGAGTTTGAACGTACGAAGGAAGAGTTCCTTGCGGCAAGCCATATGCGTAACCACAGCATCTTCATGCAGTTCTTTGCCGATCTCGAGGCGTACCTTGTGCGTACGCCGGAGGATGAAATCACATTGAATTTCGTAGATTTTGCGCCGATTGCCAGCGCACAGTTCATGAAGCTGAGATAATAAAAAAAGAACGTCCCCGCCGTATCGCATCTTTCAGGATGCCCCGGCGGGGACGTTTTCTTGTTAGTTTACGCTGTATAAAAGCTCCGAATAGGTCGGATACGCCCAGTATTCGCGGCCGACGATGGTTTCCAACTCGTCGACGGTGATGCGGAGCGCGCCCATCGCGGTAAAGACGTGATTGCGGAAGTACTGCGCGGTCTCGAGCGCATGATAACAGGATTTGGCGTTGATGACGGCGGTCTCCAGCTCCGAAAGGCGTGTGGCAAGGCTTGCACAAAGGGAGCAACCCTTTTCCAGTATTGCGGTTTCCAGAGAAGCGTCGAGCGGGAGCCCGAGCGCTTTCTTTTTCGTCAGAACGTCTAAAAGTGCATTCTGCCATTTCAACACCGAAGGGACCACGCCTTTTTTCACCATGTCGACCAATGTTAAGGCTTCAATGTTAAGGCATTTGGAGTAGTTCTCAAGAAGGATTTCGTAACGGGCGAGGATTTCGGTGCGGCGGAGGACGCCGTTACGCTCAAAGAGGGAGATGTTCCGCTCATCGATCAGGTAGGGCAGCGCATCGACAGTCGATTTCAGGTTGAGAAGCCTACGGCGGTACGCTTCGGCGACCCAGTCGTCGGAGTAGTTGTTGCCGTTGAAGATAATCCGTTTATGTGCGGAAATGGTGCTGCGAATGAGGGAGGAAAGGGCGGTCTGGAAGTCGTCGGCACCTTCGAGCGTTTCCGCAAAGCCGCGCAAGGTGTCCGCAACGATGGTGTTGAGGACGGTATTGATGAAGGAAACGGAGAAGCAGGAGCCGGGCATGCGGAATTCGAATTTGTTGCCGGTGAAGGCGAAGGGAGAGGTGCGGTTGCGGTCGGTCGTGTCGCGCATGAAATGGGGCAGAACCGTCGCGCCGATCTCCATCTGGGACTTCTCGCGGTCATGGTAGAGAGCGCCGCTCTCGATTGCGTCCAAGATTTCCGTAAGCTCATCGCCGAGGAAAATGGAGACGATGGCGGGAGGCGCTTCGTTTGCGCCGAGCCGGTGATCGTTGCCGGCGCTTGCGACGGAGAGACGTAATAAGTCCTGATGCTCGTCGACGGCTCGGATAACGGCGGATAAGAGAAGCAGGAAGCGGGCGTTTTGGGAGGGCGTCGCGCCAGGCTCCAGCAGATTGACGCCGCGGTCGGTGGCGATGGACCAGTTGTTGTGCTTGCCGGAGCCGTTGACACCCGCGAAGGGCTTCTCATGCAGCAGGCAGGCGAGCCCGTGGCGGTCGGCGATACGCTTCATCAGCTCCATCGTGAGCTGGTTGTGATCGGCGGCGATATTGACGGTGTCGTAGAGGGGTGCCAGCTCATGCTGGGCGGGCGCGACTTCGTTGTGCTCGGTTTTGGCCATGACTCCGAGCTTCCACAGCTCGTGGTTCAAATCCTTCATGAATTCGGCGACGCGGGTCTTGATCGCGCCGAAGTAATGGTCATCCATCTCCTGTCCCTTGGGAGGACGCGCGCCGAACAGGGTGCGGCCGCAGTACTGGAGGTCGGGACGGGCAAGCCAGAGGGCTTTGTCGATGAGGAAGTATTCCTGCTCCGGGCCGATGGTCGCGTTGACATGGGCGGTCTCGGTATCGCCAAACAGCTTCAGGATACGCAGAACCTGCGCGTTGAGCACCTCCATGGAACGCAGGAGGGGCGTCTTTTGATCGAGCGCTTCGCCGCTGTAGGAACAGAAGGCGGTGGGGATGCAGAGGGTGCCGTCCTTGAGGAAAGCGTAGGAGGTGGGGTCCCAGGTGGTATAGCCGCGCGCCTCGAAGGTGGCGCGCAGTCCCCCGGAGGGGAAACTCGAGGCATCAGGCTCGCCGCGGACGAGCTCCTTGCCGGAGAATTCCATGATCACATGCCCGCTGCCGTCCGGAGAAATAAAACTGTCATGCTTTTCGGCGGTGACACCGGTCATGGGCTGGAACCAATGGGTGTAATGTGTCGCGCCGCGTTCGATAGCCCAGTCCTTCATGGAGCTTGCGACAACGTTGGCGACGTCAAGCTCAAGGTGCCGTCCCGTGCGGATGGTGCGCTGGATAGCACGGTAGGTGTCCTTTGGAAGACGGGCGCGCATGACGCTGTCGTTAAAGACCTCGGAGCCGAAAAGCTCGGGCATATGCTCTGGCATAGGAAAGCTCCCCCTTTTTAAAATCTGGATCGATACCAATTACAGCAGTTCCACGCCGGCGGCGGCGCAGTCGGACACGGTCGCGTCGTCCCAGACGGAAACCTGCACCTCACCGATATGCGCCTTGCCTAAAAGAAGCATCGAAAGCCTGGACTGGCCGATGCCGCCGCCGATGGACAGCGGCAGCTCATCCGAGAGCAGCGCCTTGTGGAACGGCAGCGCACGGCGGTCGTCGCAGCCTGCTTCCCGAAGCTGCGCGTCGAGGGAAGCGGCGTCTACGCGGATGCCCATGCTGGAAACCTCGAAAGCACCACCTAAGAGGTCGCTGCGGAAGACGATATCGCCGTTCAAGGTCCAGTCGTCATAGTCCGGGGCGCGTCCGTCGTGACGAATGCCGGAACGGAGTTTCCCGCCGATCTGCATGATGAAGCAAGTAGGATGGGTTTCGATAAAGAGGTTTTCGCGCTCCTTGGGGGAAGCGTCGGGGTAGAGGTCCTCGAGCTCCTGAGTGGTGACAAAGGTGATGTCACGAGTCAAGGCCGCCGGCGCGTTTTTGCCGTTTAAAGCGGGGAATTCGGCTTTTAAGGCGTCCTGCGTATCGCAGATCGCGCCAACAATGGCGGTGACGATATCTTTGAGAAATTCGACGTTGCGGGTGGAGCGATCGATAACGCGTTCCCAGTCCCACTGATCGACGTAGACCGAATGAAGGTTATCCATGACCTCATCGCGGCGGATAGCGTTCATATCGGTGTAGAGACCTTCGCCGACGGGGAAATGGTATTTATGGAGCGCCATGCGCTTCCATTTGGCGAGAGAGTGAACGACGACGGCGACCTTGCCGGTTTCGGCGATATCGAAGGAGACAGGGCGTTCCACACCGTTGAGGTCATCGTTGAGGCCGGTGGAGGGATCGACGAATAAAGGGGCAGAAACACGCTTCAGATTGAGGGCGGCAGAAAGCTTTAAAGCGAAGATATTCTTGAGCATGCCGATGGCGAGCTGCGTTTCGTAAAGCGTCAGCGCGGAGTGATATCCTTCGGGTATGATTGTGGTACTCATTGATGGATGACCCCTTTCTGTAAACATAAAACAAACGCTGCGACACGAGGATAACCCGTAACGCAGCGCCTTTGCTGTATGCAAATAGAATACACCCAAGGGAGCGTTTTGTCAACCGGGATATTTCATAAAAGGTTGGGAGGGAGAACGGGTGGATTTCCTAAATAATTCACAAAATACGAAAAACGGCGGAAAAAACGCTTTACAAAGGGGCAATGGGCGTGTATAGTAATAGAGGAACAAGGACGTTCATGATTCGCGCGGAGAGAGCATCGCCGCGTGTGTGATGAACGTCTTTTTATATACCTTAAGGGGGTACGCGTTATGAAGCTGCCATTTACGAAGATGCAAGGCTGTGGAAATGACTATATTTATATCGATTGTTTTCGCGAAACGGTAAAGGACCCGGGAAAGCTTGCTATAAAACTGTCCGACCGGCATTTCTCGGTCGGCGGCGACGGCGTTGTGCTGATCTGTCCGTCAGATCGGGCGGATGCGCGGATGCGGATGTTCAACGCGGACGGCTCGGAGGGACGCATGTGCGGGAACGCGATCCGCTGTGTGGGGAAATATGTATATGAGCACGGGTACTGCGCGAAAGATACGCTGACCATCGATACGTTGAGCGGGATAAAGACGCTTAGGCTCGCGGTCAAGGACGGAAAAGCGGTCGCGGCGCGGGTGGATATGGGCGCCGCTGGCTTTCGACCGAAGGATATCCCGGTGCTGTCCGACGGGGAACGCGTCGTCAACCAGCCGCTCGAGGTGCTGGGGCGGACGTACCATATTACCTGCGTGTCGATGGGGACGCCGCATTGCGTGAGCTTTGTGGAAGACCCGCAGTCGTTTCCGCTGGAGACGGTGGGACCGGTGTTTGAGCGGCACCCGATGTTTCCCGACCGTGTGAACGCGGAATTTGCGCGGGTACTCGACCGGCGGACGATCGAGATGCGCGTCTGGGAGCGGGGCAGCGGCGAGACGCTTGCCTGCGGCACGGGCGCGTGCGCGACGGCGGCGGCGGCGATCGCGTGCGGCTACTGCGACGCCGATACGGATATCGACGTGCGGCTGCGCGGCGGAGTGCTGACGATCCGCGTGACCGCGGATACCGTGTTCATGACGGGGCCGGCCGAGGTCGCGTTTGAAGGATTTGTGGAGGGTTAAGCGATGATTCGACAGGGATTTCGCAATATTCAGGAGAGTTATCTGTTTTCGGAGATCGGCGCGCGGGTCAGGGCCTATCAGGCGGCGCATCCGGAACGGGAAATCCTGCGCATGGGCATCGGCGACGTCACGCGTCCGCTGCCGAAGGCGGCGGCGGACGCGATGGAGAAGGCGTCGAGGGAGATGGGGAGCGCGGCGGGCTTTCACGGCTACGGCGATGAGCAGGGGTATGCGTTCCTGCGCGAGGCGATTGCGGGGTACTATGCGGGCAAGGGCGTGCGCGTGGATTCGAATGAAGTATTCGTCAGCGACGGCGCGAAAAGCGACCTTGGCAACCTGCTCGACTTGTTTTCCGACGACTGCACGGTGCTGATTCCGAATCCGACGTATCCGGTGTATGTGGATACGAACGTGATGGCGGGGCGCAAGGTGCTGTTTTATGAGGGGAAAGGGGACAATGGCTTTACGCCGCTGCCGGATGAGTCGGTGCACGCGGATGTGATCTATATCTGCTCCCCCAATAACCCGACGGGCGCGGTCTATACGAAGGAAGCGCTCGAAAAATGGGTGGAGTACGCAAACCGCGAGGATGCGGTCATTCTGTTCGACGCGGCCTATGAAGCATTCGTGAAGGATACCGCGCTGCCGTCGAGCATCCTCGGCATCGACGGCGCGCGCACCTGCGCGATCGAGGTCTGCTCCCTGTCCAAGACGGCGGGCTTTACCGGCACGCGCTGCGGCTATACGGTGGTGCCGGCGGAGCTGATCCGCGACGGCTGCTCGCTTAGGAAGCTGTGGCTGCGGCGGCAGACGACGAAGTTTAACGGAGTCTCCTATATCGTGCAGCGCGGCGCGGAGGCTGTTTTCACCGGTGCCGGACTGCGGGAAGCACGGGAGAACATCACGTATTACCTGGAAAACGCGGCGATTTTAGGAAACGCGCTGCGCCGGGCGGGGATTTCCTATGTCGGCGGGGAAAACTCGCCGTATCTGTGGCTGCGCTGCCCGGATGGTGAAAAATCGTGGGACTTTTTCGATCGGCTGCTGAACGAGCGCGGCATTGTCGGCACCCCGGGCGCCGGTTTTGGCAGCGCCGGCGAGGGATGGTTCCGCTTTACCGCATTTGCCGGACGGGAAAGTATCCAAAAGGCAGCGGTGCTGCTGACGAAATGAAACAAGATCGGCCACAGTTCATAAATTGTAAACAAATTATGAACTGTGGCCGATCTGTTGCAATGATTGACGGAATATTGTATAATATGGACGGTGAAATGTAAAATCTGGATCTCTGCCGAAAAAGGAGAAACGTTTTATGAAACGGAAAGCGTTTTTGCGAATAACGATGCTCACGGCGGCGATTTGCGCGGCGGCATTCCTTGTTACGTCCTGTTCAGCCATCACGGGAAGTCATACTGCGGATGGGGATGCCGATGACGCGGCGTTTTTAGCCGACATTATGGAGACGGTCGTTCCGGCGGATCAAATACCGACTCTGACGACGGTTCTGCAGCCGGAAGCTTCCGGGAAGACGGTCTATTCCAATGACTTGGTCAAAATCGACGCGTCGAACGCCGCCCAGGGGTATGTGATGATTCAGTACACAGGCTCCGTGCCGAAGATCAAGGTGCAGATTCAAAAAGGGGAAGGTACGAAGTACACCTACGATCTGAATGCGCGCGATACGTATGAGGTATTCCCGCTGACGGACGGAAACGGGACGTATTCGATCAAGGTGTATGAAAACACCACCGGCACGAAGTATTCGACGGCGCTCGGGCAAAATATCAGCGTGAAGCTGGCGAACGATTTTTTGCCGTTCCTGTATCCGAATCAGTACGTCAACTTCGCAAACGACAGCAATGTCGTCGCAAAGGCGGCGGAGCTGGTCACGGAGGATATGACGGATCTCGAGATGGTCGGCGCGGTGTATAATTACGTCGTGCAGAACCTGAAATACGATAAGATAAAGGCGAAAACCGTCGAAAGCGGGTATCTGCCGGATGTCGATACGATTCTTGAAAGCGGGAAGGGCATCTGCTTTGATTATGCCGCGGTGATGGCGGCGATGCTGAGATCGCTGAACATCCCGACGAAGCTCGTGGTCGGCTATGCGGGCAGCACCTATCACGCATGGATCAGCGTGTATGTCGCGGAGGAAGGCTGGCTTGACGGGGTGATCTTCTTCGACGGCTCGGACTGGGAACGGATGGATCCGACATTCGCGTCCTCGGGCAAGCAGAGCGAGGCAATCATGAAGTATATCGGGGACGGTTCGAACTACGCTTCGAAATTTATCTATTGATCTAAAAATAGATGAGAATAAAGAAAAAAAAGCCGCCGCGTCCGTACAATGCGCGGGAGCTTTCGGCGTTCTGCCTGCAAATCTCGCTGCTGTTGGATGCGGGAATGCCGATTGACAGTACGATGGATATCCTGGCGGAGGACGCCGCCGGGGAAGAGGATCGAGAAAACCTGGCTCTAATCGCCGACGCTGTGGCAGGAGGGACCCCTTTTGACACGGCCTTGGCCGATGCGGGCCTTTTTCCGTGTTATCTGCTGCGGATGACAAAGGTCGGAAGAAAAACCGGCACGCTGGACGTCTGTATGCGGCGGCTGTCGGAGTATTACAGTCATGAGGATGCGTTGGAGCGGGCGGTGCGAAGCGCCGTAGTGTACCCGATGACGATGGTATTGATGCTGCTCGCGGTGCTGTTTGTACTGTTGACGCGGGTAATCCCGGTTTTTGAGCGCGTGTACGAGCAGAAGGGCGCGTCCCTCTCGGCGGCAGCCGAAGGCGCGGTTCATGCGGGTACGGTGCTGACGGTCGTCTGTTTTGCATTCCTGTTATTGGCGGCGGCGCTGTTTGCGGCCTATCGGATACTCGGCGCAAGGGGTACGAATCCGCTGTATCGCAAAGCGCGGGCTGCCATCTGGCGGAAAAGCGCGATTGTGCGGCATACGGCGGTGCGGCGGTTTGCCGAGGTGCTGGCTTTAAGCTTACAAAGCGGGCTTGGTATGCCGGAGGGCTTTACGCTCGCCGCTGACGTGATCGTACAGGAGGATATCCGCAAAGCCGCGCTGAAAGGCGCGGGGGCCTTGGACGGGGAGCAGGACTTCATGGACGTGCTTCGGGGGATGAGCGTGTTTTCAAAGCGGCAAATGCAGATGATCGCGGTGGGAAATCGGTCGGGGCAGCTTGACGAAGTGATGGAACGCATCGCGAGGGACAGCGCGGAGGCGGCGGAGGAAGCGATTGAGACGGCGGTCGGCAGACTGGAGCCGACCTTAGTCGCCGTGATGTCGGTGTCGGTGGGGCTGATCCTGCTTGCGGTGATGCTGCCGCTTATCGGGATGCTGGCCACGATCGGATAAAGCGGTATGAGGAAGAAAATTGCGTCGTATCTTTTGCCGTCTCTCGTGGGGATTGCGGCGCTCGCGCTGCTGATCGCCGGTACGGGACGGATTGACGCGAAAACGGAAGACGAAAGCGCGCGGACGCTGGAGACGGCAATCCGACGGGCGGCGGTGCAGTGCTATGCGATCGAGGGACGGTATCCGCCGTCGCTTGCGTATATGGAGAGCCGGTATGGACTGACGATCGATCGGGAGAAATACACCGTGTATTACACGGTGTTCGCGGACAATTTGCTGCCGGATATCACGATATTGGCAAATCAAAACGGAGGATAAGCCGGTGCGGACAGAAAAGATGCGCGTGGATGCGCTGTTTGTCGCCATACCGGCGCTGCTGTTTACATTTTGCGCATTGTTTGTCGTCCTGATCGGCCAGCAGGTATACGAAAACATCGTCGCGCGGAATGAGGAAAACTATGCGGGTGCGACGGCGCTCGCTTATGTGACGAATAAGCTTCGGCAAAACGACATAGAGGGAAGCGTGGAGCTGCGGCCCTTTGGAGACGGAGAGGCGCTTGTCATGCGCGAAACCGTCGGGGACAGCGTGTATGAGACGTATATTTACTGCTTGGACGGCAGTATTTGCGAATTGTACTGTGAAAGCGGTTCGGGGTTGACGCCGGAGGACGGCGAACGGGTACTAAAAGGGGAGATCGCCTTCAAGCGGCTTTCGGACACACTTTTGGGGATACGCACGGACGGGGGCAGTACGGCTGTGATGCTTAAGAGCGGAGGACTGACGGATGACGAATAAACGCGCCGGGCCCTCGCTTTTTTTAATGGAGCTGATCTTTTCGATCCTTGTGTTTTCCCTATGCGCGGGAGTATGCTTGACGGCTTTTTTGAAGGCAGACCGCATGAGTCGGGATGCCCGCGACTTAAACGGCGCGGTGTTGGCGGCGCAGACGCTGGCGGAGAGCTTTAAGGCAGAAGGAAACGCTGCCTTCGAGGATTTGGGATGCCGCAAAACGGGAGAGGACACCTACGAGATCGCCTATGACGCAAACTGGCTTCCCACGACGGAAACCGACGCGGCGTATCATGCGGGAGTTGTCATCATACGGGGCGACGCGGTATGGACAGCGAATATTGATGTGAGGTACGGAGACGGGGAGGTCTATACGCTGACGGCGGCCAGAGCAAAGGCGGATGAAGGGAGCGGTATGCGGTGAAGCTTAGGTATATCGGGTTGCCGTCGATGCTGCTGGTACTTATCGTGCTTGCGCTGACGCTGTTTTCGGTACTGTCGCTTGCGGAAGCGCTTAGTGACCGGGAACTTGCCGGACGGTATGCCGCCGCGGCCGCGGCGTATTATAAAGCGGATACGGAAGCGGAAATCTGGCGCGCGGAGTTAATCCGGGGAGACGCAGCGGCGAATGCGGCGGCTGATTTTCCGATAGACGAAGGCCGGACACTGCATGTGGAGCTGGATGGGGACGGAAAGGCCGTCGTCTGGAGGGTCCTGATCACAAGCGACGCGGAAATGGATAACAGCTTACCGGTTTGGGAAGGAAACGACGAATGAATGCGGGCGAAATCTTACAAAAAGCGGTAGAAGAACGGGCCTCGGATATTTTTATCATACCCGGCACGCCGCATACCTATAAAATTGACGGTGTGATTACGCCGCAGGATACTATACGCCTGATGCCGGAGGATACGGATGCGTTTGTGCGCGAGGTGTATGCGATGGCGCGTGGGCGCAGTATGAAGAAGCTGGAGAAAAGCGGTGACGACGATTTTTCGTTCGCAGTCCTCGGCGTTTCACGGTTTCGTGCGAATGTGTTCAAGCAGCGCGGTTCTTATGCGGCGGTCATCCGTGTGGTACGCTTCGAGTTGCCGGATTATCACACGCTGCATATCCCGCAGGCTGTGATCGACGTTGCGAAGCTGAAGCGGGGATTTGTGGTCGTCACGGGTCCCGCCGGGTCTGGGAAGACGACGACGCTTGCCTGCATCATCAATGAGATCAACCGGACACGCAGCGCCCATATCATTACACTGGAGGATCCGATTGAGTACCTGCACAGGCATCAGCAGTCTGTTGTGACGCAGCGGGAGATCACGACCGATACGGAGAGCTACGCAACGGCGCTGCGTGCTGCGCTGCGGCAGTCGCCGGATGTTATTTTGCTGGGGGAAATGCGCGATTACGAGACGATCCAAACGGCGATGACGGCAGCGGAGACGGGGCATCTCGTCATATCGACGCTGCAGACGCTCGGCGCGGCGAATACGATCGACCGCATCATCGACGTGTTCCCGCCGAATCAGCAGCAGCAGATCCGCGCGCAGCTTGCCATGGTGATGATGGAGGTCATTTCGATGCAGCTGGTACCAACGCTTGAAAATTCGCTCATGCCGGTGTTCGAGGTGGTGCCGGTCACGAATGCGATTCGCAACATGATCCGAGAAGCGAAGCTGCATCAGCTTGACGCGATCATCGGCTCGTCTCAGGACAGCGGGATGATATCCATGGACGCAAGCCTTGCGGCACTGTATAAAGAAGGAACGATTACCAAGGAAACGGCGCTGTTATATAGCCAAAACAGCGATGCGTTAGAGCGAAAGCTTGCCAGAGGGCTGTAAATTATACTGGAGGGATCGTTTATGAGCGTTACCATCCGCCCGGACTACAAGAACGGCGCCCCACTCGAGGGGGAAAATCCTCTACCGGTGTTCCGCGACCGGAAGCATTCCTGGGAACCGGCGGCGTTCCATCCGTCGATGACCGAACGCCACCGTAAGCTTGTCGGCTACGAGTGCGCAAACCGCATCCTGCCATATCGTATGCAGGATCGCTACGGACGCGCGCGCGCGCCGATGGGAATCAAATCGATCGTGCTGGAAAACGAGAATCTTCGCGCGGTGTTTTACCCCGAGTACGGCGGCAGACTCACGTCGCTGTACGATAAGGTGAGTGAACGGGAGCTGGTACATAATAACCCCGTATTCCAGCCGGGGAATCTCGCTATTCGTGACGCGTGGCTCTCGACGGGTATCGAATTTAACTGCTCTCAGTTTGGGCATCACTTCCTGACCTGCTCGCCGCTGTTTGCCGCGAAATGCACCGATGACAACGGGGAAGAATTTCTGCGCATGTACGAGTATGAGCGCTGCAAGGGCGTGTTTTATCAGATGGACTTCCATCTGCCGCACGGCGCAAAGTTTTTATACCTGTACGCGAAGATTGTCAACCCAACGGACGCGCCGATGTCCACGTACTGGTGGACAAATATCGACCTGCCTGAGGTAGACGGCGTGCGCGTCTTTTCCGCGACGGACGAAGTGATTTATTATATGTCGCGGGAGCAGATGGCAAAGCTCCCTAAGGGAGCGTCGAACATGGCGGTCGGTAAGGTACCGTATCTGGACGCGGTGCCGGAGGTGGACGTCAGCTATCCGAGGAATTATCCGTTTGCGACGGACTACTTCTTCCAGATACCGCAAACGGAGCCGATGCCTTGGGAAGCCGCGGCGTATCCGGACGGGCTTGTCATGTACGAAGCGTCGACGAACGCGCTGCGCTACCATAAGATGTTCTGCTGGGGCGTCAGCGCCGGCGGACAGAAATGGCGGGATTTCCTTGCGGAGCCGGGGAAGGGCGACTTTTTCGAGATACAGGCGGGGCTTGCACCGACGCAGGGACACGGGCTGATCATGGAGCCGCGCGAGACAATCGATTTTGTGCAGGCGTTCGGTAGTCTGTACGTGGAACCGGGGTCTTTGCAGAGCATGGATTGGGCGGCGGCGCGGGAAGCGCTGTCCGAGCGTGTGCATGGGGAGATCACGGGGGACGATTTAAACACCTTGCTCGTGCGGTATCGGAAGCTCGCGGACGAGAAACCGGGCGAGATGTTGCACGCCGGCTCCGGGTTCGGTGCGCTGGAGCTTGCGCGCCGTGAAAAGCTTGGTTGCGCCTACGATACGGGCGGGATGGTTTTCCCGGAGGAAACGATGGGAGAAGACCAGATGCCGTGGTTTTCGCTGCTGCTGGACGGGCGATTCCCGGATGCTGCGCCGGAGAAAATACCGTGCGCGTATGTGACGCATGCGGACTGGAAGCGGCTGCTTTTTGCGGTGCTCAAGAAACCGGAGAACCAAAATTGGCACGCGTATCTGCACGCCGGCATCATGACGGCGGAGGAGGGGGACTTCCCGGCAGCGCGGGCACTGTTTGAAAAGAGTCTCGCGTGCAGGGAGAACGTTTGGGCGCTGCGGAATCTCGGGAAGCTATATGCGCTCGACGGAAACGAGCCGATGGCGCTTGCCTGCTATGAGCGGCTGTTCCGGCTCCCGGAAGCGTTTGTCGATCAGGGCTTTGCGGAGGAATACCTCGCATTTCTGAATCACCGGAAGGAGTACGGTGACGCGTGGGCGTTTTACCAAACGATACCGGCAAACCTTGCGAAAAAGGATCGAATTTCACTGCTGGCGGGCTTTGCGGCGCTGGAGGCCGGGGAGCTCGACTTCGTGGAGTCGCTCTTTGACAGGGAATTCGCCGTCATACGGGAAGGGGAAAACTCGACTTCGGAGCTGTGGTATCGCTGGAAGGCGAAGAAGGTGGCTCTTTCGGAGGAGATTCCATACGACGACGAGCTGCTGGCACGTGTGAAGCGCGAATATGACCCGCCGGCGAGTATCGATTTCCGCATGTCGGCGGCGACAGAAAAGAAGTAATCATATCAGCGGGCGGACAAATCTACGTTTGTCCGCCCGCTTTGCGCGATAAAATCTTTGTTTTACGATGCGCTCATACTTGACACAGATAATCCTATATAGTACAATACTATATAAGGAGGCGATGATATCTGATCAAGACAAACGGCGGTTTCCTGATGACGCAGATCAAGCAGGTCGGGGGCCGTATCTTTGAAAGGCTGCTGATCCGTTCTGGGATCGAAGAGTTCAACGGCGCGCAGGGGCGGATTCTATATGTGTTATGGCAGGAGGACGGGCTGCCAATCGTGGAGTTGTCAAGGCGGACGGGACTTGCCAAGACGACGCTGACGAGTATGCTGGACAGACTCGAGAAGGGCGATTTTGTGCGGCGTGAGTACGATCATACCGACCGCAGGCAGATACGGATTGGGCTGACGGATAGGGCGCGGTCGCTGCAGGATAAGTATAACGAGGTTTCCGACGAGATGTCCGAGATTTTTTACCGGGGGTTTTCGGATGATGAAATCAGGGACTTTGAAGGCAAGCTGAATCGAATACTCCAAAACTTATATAACACGGGGGAAACAATATGACGGCTGAGGAACTCAAAAACGCGGTAGGTCCATGCTCGCTGATGTGTTACACTTGCTTTGGCTACAGGAAGGGAGGGGTGCCTCATTATGCGTCGAAGCTTTTAGAACTGTATAAAGGCTGGTATTCCGGACATGTAAAAGGCTACGGCGACACGCCTACGGAACAGCAGACGGAAAAACTGAAGCGAATTAAGATTTTCAATGAAATGTTAAGAGAATTGATCAGCCAGCCCAACTGCTCGGGTTGCCATACATGCGGTGGCGAGGGCGGCGGCTGCATACCCGGATGCATCATTCCGGGGTGTGCGAAAAATCACCATGTGGACTTTTGCGCGCAGTGCCCGGAATTCCCCTGCGAAAAAGGCATACCCGAGCATATCAGAAAAGCATGGCTTGACGGCAGCAGATATATACAAGAGCACGGGCTGGAAGAGTATTTTGAGGAACACAAACATATAGCGCATTATATCGGATGCTACGATGCAAATATTGAATGAAGGAGGGCGTATCCTTTGACGAATCAAATAAAAAGTGAAATAGCTGCGCTGGTGGAGAACGCAAAGAACGCTTTTGTATCGTCGATCGACGCAAACGGCTATCCGAATACCAAAGCGATGTTTGCGCTGCAGCATGACGGTCTCAAAACGCACTATTTTTCGACAAACCTGTCCTCCAAACGCGCCGCACAGTTCCGGGCAAACCCCAAAGCCTGTATCTATTTCTGCAACGAAGCGGAGTTTCAGGGACTGATGCTGGTCGGGTCGATCGAGGTCTGCACGGATGCGTATCATAAGAAGCTTTTATGGCGCGAGGGCTTTGAGGTATACTATCCAAAGGGTATAGAGGACGAGGATTACTGCGTCTATCAGTTTACGGCCGAGTGGGGTAATTATTACCACGGGCTAGAAAACAACACTTTTTTGCTGGAGGAATTCACCGATGCTGAAATATGAAGGCGTCACTCCGGGCTTTTTCACGCAGCAGGTATTTTTAATCGGCACATATGACGAGGACGCAAAGCCCCGTTTCGCACCGATATCCTGGGTCAGCTATACCTGGGGAGAACCGCCGTGCCTGGTGGTGAGCATCTACGGGACGAAGCGGACAAAGAGCAATATCGAAAGAACGGGGTTCCTATCCGCGACGATTGTAACGCCGGATCTTCTTCCATTTGCGGAAAGTAATAACCGGGCGACGAGGGACCGGGAGGGTGCAAAAGACGTTAGTATCGAAAAAGGACAGGTACTGGATGTTCCGCTGATCGCGGGCGCGAAGTTTAGCTATGAATGCAGATTACTCAAAACCGTGGAGATCGGGACGACGCATACGTATTTTGCCCAGATCGAGAAAACGAACATCCGAGAGGATATTGCGGCACTGGATTTTCTGGATCTGCGGGAAATCAATCCTGTGATCTACTCGCCTTATCATTATTTTACCGTCGGCGAGCATCTGGGAGAGATCGGAGACTATTCTAAGTAATAAAGCCCGCGCTCCGGAGGGATTTTCATATGATCCCCTTAGAATAGCAGTGTTTTTTATTGACACTGTCTACTTTAAGGGGATCATATCAATCCATTTCTATAGCTATCTTTTTTTATGGTTATACTGAAAGATAAGATTATTTCTTCTTAACTGGAATCCAAATTTCTCCGAAGACATTTTCATGGCTGGCTAACCCGTAATACATCTCGAATTGTACACCCTCCACCGATTCATATCCGGAGGTAGGAAACCACTCGGCCCAGATTCGTCTCCACATGGCTTGAATTTCACAGTCGGGTACATCAAAGACAGCCCATGTTGCCGCAGGAACATCGAGTATCGTAAATTTATCCGGTACAGAAAGGCCTTTGGGTAAGAACTGGCAAAGCATGTACTTAAATGTGTTTTCTGAATGGTTGTACAACGCTGAGATTGTGTGATTATCATTAAAACGGCCTAAAAGTTCGTTGATCTCGTCCGGCACCAAGTCTTCATCGCACTTTCTGAAAAACTGCGGAACTTGTTCAAACGCAGTCTCCTGATTTGTGCTAATGTCCGCGTAAACGCCGAACACACGAAACGCCTCTCGCTGTGTGATGCGATACTTCATTTCAACATCTCCTTTAATTGTGATAGAGAGGGTCATCTTCGGATAGGCTTTCAGCGAAACGCCTATATCGCGCGCAGATACAGGCATGACACCGTGCAGCTTTTTAAACGCTCGGCTGAATGCTTCCGGCGACTCGTATCCGTACTTTACTGCCGCATCGATAACTTTACAATTTCCAGCTTGCAGCTCGAAAGCCGCAAGTGTCAACCTTCTGCGTCGGATATACTCCGATAGCGGTACTCCGGTGATGTATGAAAACATCCGCTGGAAGTGATAGGTCGAACAACAGGCGATTTGTGCGGCGCGATCATAGGAGATTTCATCTGCCAGATGCGTTTCGATGTATTCTATTGCCGCGTTCATATTATCAAGCCAATCCATTAGATTCCCTCCCTTCAAGATTAATACTACCACAATGAAGATATTGTCGCCTTGCTTTCCATGCACGAATAAATCATGGACAACATAAGGAAGTATAACATATGTGCTTTTTACATGCAAGGATATGCAAAAAACGGATAGATTACTTTCGTCATAATTTACCCGTTTTTTACAGGGGGCTGTTCACTTTCCACGGAACAAGGGCTTCATTCAGCCTTGGTAGGTGAGTACAGGCTTGCGTGCGGCCTGCGTCTCATCCGGACGGCCGATGGGCGCGGTATGCGGAGCCGCACGCAGCGATTCGGGGTCTGTGAGCGCCTGGGCATGGAGCACGCGCAGCACGTCGGCGGCTTCGTCGAGAGACGCGCGGGTTTCCGTCTCGGTCGGCTCGAACATCAGCGCTTCGTGGACGATGAGCGGAAAGTACATCGTCGGCGGATGGATGCCATGATCGATGAGGGCTTTGGCCACGTCCATCGCGCTGACGCCTTGCTCCCTTTTCATGTGCTCGAGCGTCAGGACGAACTCGTGCATGCAGGGGCCGGGGAAGGCGACGTTGTAGAGATCGGCGAGGCGGTGCATAAGATAGTTTGCGTTGAGCACCGCACTCTCGGAGGCTTCACGCAAACCCTTCGCGCCGAGCGAGAGCATGTAAGCGAGCGCCCGGACGACCACGAGGAAGTTGCCGTGGAAGGCCTTGACGCGGCCGATGGAGCGCGCGGGGGTCACTGTCTCGAACGCGCCGCTCTCCGTACGGACAACCTGCCCCTCGGGAAGAAAATCGCGCAGAATACTCTTGCAGCCGACGGGACCCGAACCGGGGCCGCCGCCGCCATGGGGAGTGGAGAAGGTTTTGTGAAGATTCACATGCACGACGTCAAAACCCATATCGCCGGGGCGGGCGATCCCCATGACCGCGTTGAGGTTTGCGCCGTCGTAGTAGCATAAACCGCCGGCGTCATGGATGATTTCGGTGATTTTCAGGATGTTGCGGTCGAATAAGCCGACGGTGTTGGGGTTTGTGAGCATAAGGCCTGCGGTATCGGGGCCGACGAACGCGGCAAGCTGGTCAAGATCGACAAGCCCTTCGTCGGTGGAGGGAACGTTCACAATGGTGAATCCCGCCATCGCGGCGCTTGCGGGATTGGTGCCGTGCGCGGAGTCGGGAACGAGGATTTTCGTACGGGCGGTATCGCCGCGGGAAGCGTGGTAAGCCTTGATCAGCAGGAGCCCCGTAAACTCACCGTGCGCGCCGGCAGCGGGCTGCATCGTGAAGTCGTCCATTCCGCAGATCTCGCAAAGCATCCGCTGGGCGAGCCACAGCACCTCAAGACAGCCTTGCACGGAAGTTTCCGGCGCCAGCGGGTGCGTATCGGCAAAGCCGGGAAGCGCGGCATAGGCTTCGTTCGCGGCGGGGTTATACTTCATCGTGCAGGAACCTAACGGATAGAATCCCGCGTTAACGCCGCGTGTCTGGGAGGCGAGAGCGGTATAATGACGGTCGATCGTGACCTCGGGCACCTCGGGGAGCTTCGGCGCTTCCGTACGGGCAAAAGCGGCGGGTACGGACGACGCGCAGTCGGGAAGATAGGAATTGACATAACCTTGTAAACATTCTTCAAAGAGCAGCTTCATGCATGCACCGCCTTTCCGACGAGTTCCGCGACGCGGTCGATTTCCGCGTCGGTATTTTCCTCCGTGACGCACCAGAGGAGAGCGGGCTTGCCGTCGATGATGAGCGGCAGACCGCCGAGGATATGCTCGGCTTCGAGCACGCGAAGAACCCGGTCGGCGTCGCAGGGGAGAAGGGTAATGAATTCATCGAAGAAGGGGGCGGCATAGGGAAGCGTCACGCCGGGGAGGGTAGTGAGCGCGTCCGCGAGACGTTTCGCGCCGCGCATGGAGAGGGCGGCGGCGCGGCGGAGCCCTTCGGCCCCCATGGCGGCCATGTAGACAGCGGCGGTCATCGCGCAGAGGGCTTCGTTCGAGCAGATGTTGCTTTGCGCCTTTTCGCGGCGGATGTGCTGCTCACGCGCCTGCAGGGTGAGGACGAAGCAGCGGCGTCCTTTGGCGTCGACGGTTTCGCCGACAATACGGCCGGGCAAGCGGCGGGTCAGCGCGGCGCGGCAGGCCATGAAGCCGAAGGTGGGGCCGCCGTAGGACAGAGGGATACCCAAGGGCTGCCCGTCGCCGACGGCAATATCCGCGCCGTACTCGGCTGGAGACTTGCAGGCTGCAAGGGAAATGGGATTTGACGAAAGGATGTATTTCGCGCCGGCGGCATGGGTAAGCGCGGCGATTTTACCGGCATCCTCAAAGCAGCCGTAGTAGTTGGGCTGCTGGGTGATCACACAGGCGCTTCCCGCGCTGAGCAAAGCTTCAAGCGTGCGGGTATCGGTCACGCCATCCTTTGACGGGATGAGGATGGGTTCTTCGCCTGTTGCGGCGCGGCAATAGGTCGCGACGACCTCGCGCACCTGCGGATGGACGGTTTCGGAGATCAGGACGCCCGCACGGTTGCGTTCCCGGCACATAGCGGCGGCTTCCGCGGCTGCAGTCGCGCCGTCGTAAACGGAGGCGTTGGACGTATCCATCCCTGTCAGGCGGCAGATCATGGTTTGATATTCGAAGATGGACTGGAGAAGTCCCTGACTGACCTCGGGTTGATAGGGGGTGTAGGCGGTGACGAATTCTTCCTTTGTCACGACGCGGCGGACGATCTCGGGGATATAGTGATGATACGTGCCGGCTCCGCGGAAGATGGACTCATAGCGTACATTGGCGCGCGCTAATGTACGCATACGGCAGCCGACCTGCTGCTCGGAGCAGCCTTCGGGGAGGTTTAAGGGTGTGGTGAGATAGACTTCGTCCGGTACGGAGGCATAGAGCGCGCGGATATCGGGCGCGCCGACGGTGTCTAGCATGGCACGCCTGTCTGAGTCGGTCTGCGGAATGTAGGACATTACGCTTCCTCCTCGACAACCTTTGCGTAGGCGGCGGCATCGAGCAGCTCCTCGGTGTCGGTGACCTCGACCTCGATCATCCACGCATCGTAGGGTGCTTCGTTGATCTTCTCGGGGGAGTCGGCGAGGTCGGCGTTCACGGCGACGATGGTACCGGAGACGGGGCTGTAGACTTCGGAGACGGCCTTGACGGATTCGATGTCGGCGAAGGACGAACCTTTTGTGACAGTGTCGCCGACGGCAGGCAGATTGATGAAGACGATATCGCCCAAGGCTTCCTGCGCGTGGTCGGTGATGCCGATCTTCACGGTGCCGCGTTTGTCGGACACCCATTCATGAGACTTCGAGTAAAGAAGAGAATTCGGAATATTCATCACAAAAACCTCCGTAATATATTACTTTCTAGAACGCTTATAAAAGGGAAGCTTGACGACAACGGCGTCGACGGGTTTCTCCCGGATGATGACTTGCAGGGTCGTGCCGGGTGCGGTAAAGGCTGCGTCGACCAGCGCCATTGCATACGCGCCGCCGAGGGTGGGGCAGTGGGTGCCGGAGGTGACATGACCGATCTCGGTATCGTTTGCCGTGACAGGGAAGCCTTCGCGGGCGATGCCGCGTCCCGTGATGTGCAGACCGATGCGGCGGCGGGGCGCCCCGCGGGCCGCGATGGCGTCTTTTCCGATAAAATCGGGCTTATCGAGCCTGACAAAGCGGGAAAGGCCGGCCTCTAGCGGGGAAATCGTGTCGGAAAGTTCGTGTCCGTAAAGCGGCATGGCGGCTTCGAGACGCAGCGTATCGCGCGCGCCGAGACCGCAGGGGAGAGCACCGGCGTTTACCAGCGCGTCCCATAAAGCGGGCGCGTCGGCGGGGGAGAGATATAGCTCAAAGCCGTCCTCACCGGTATAACCGGTGCGGGAGACAAGACAGGGGATTCCGGCGACGGGGATCCGTTGGGCGAAAGTGTAATTTTTCACGGGAAGTAAGCTTTGATCGCAGAGCTTTGACAAAACGGAGAGCGCAAGGGGGCCCTGTACGGCGAGCTGCGCCATGTAAGGGCTGATGTTCTGCAGTACGGCGTCGCCGGAGAGATGGGCCGCGATCCAGTCTGCGTCCTTTTGGGTGTTGGAGGCGTTGACGACGATCATCACATAGGTATCGGTGAATTTGTAGACGATGATATCGTCAACGATGCCGCCGTCCGGGGTACACATGGGACTATAGCGGCAGGAGAGCGCGGGCATGTCGGCGTAGGAGTTCGGGAGCAGAAAATCGAGATTTGCAAAGACGTCGGTGCCTGTGAGGACAAGTTCGCCCATGTGAGACACGTCGAACAGGCCGCAGGCCTCGCGGACGGCCTTGTGCTCGGCGATCACACCGGAAAACTGCACGGGCAGTTCCCATCCGGCAAAATCAACGATGCGGCCACCGTAGCGCAGGTGGGTTTCATACAGGGGAGTCTTCATGCACTAAAAAACCTCCTTAAATATGACAACACGGAGACAAACCGTGCTGTCACACGATCTGTCTCCGTCCAAAACCTGAAAGATTCACGCAAAAATAATTTTGCGCTTGCTTCTTCGGCGCATCATAAACGATGCTTTCCGGAGCGTCATCCGAAAACGGTCCTTTTGCCTGAGAGTTTTTGTCCCCTTCGGCGGCTGCCGGTTTATACCGGCGGCGCTCTCCCGCAATCTTCTATTGACGATCAATTGTAAGCGTAGTGTACCATACCATCGCGCAGATTGCAAGCGGTATTCTCACTAAAACGCGCGGCGCTTTCCTGTAAAAATATACCCATCGTCGCACTCACCGCGATAACTGCGCAGATGCATTTCGAGCGTGTCGTCACCCCTAAAGGACAGCGCGGCGGTGATGACCGTCGGCGTGGGGACGACGCGCGCGACGATGCGGAGCTCGCGGGTCGCTTCCCAGTAGGCGTAGCTTTGTGTCGGGTCTTTATCGGCAGGCTCGATGGAATAGTGATCGGCGAGGGTGGAGACGGCTTCCATCGGGCGGCCCATCCCCGATGCGAGGGTGGCGGGGGCGCCGTCGCGGTAGGTGACCGTGAGCAGGCAGACGCCGCTTGAAAAGCGGATGGACACGGACGCGATGTCACCGTTGTCGGAGGTGTAAACCGCGCCGTTCAAGAGGGAGGTTAAGGGGGAGAAATTCGATGAAACGGTGGGCAGCATCAGACCGGCGAGCGTTTTCTCAAGCCTTTTTCGCATATCCGGGTCTTCCGGCAGGACACCGGACTGTGCGGCATCCATACCGTCCCAGATGGTCGAATAAAAGGCATCGACGACGTACTGCAGGACGCGGTTGTCGTAACCGGACTGGAGGACGCAGACGAGGTCGCGGTCGGGGCTGACGATGCACATCTGCCCATGCGCGCCGCAGAAACGGAAGGTATTGTGCGTACCGCGCCAGAACTGGAAGCAGTAGCCCTGGGACCACTCGCCGCCGGTTGCGGATTCGCCGGTATCGATCTGCTTTTGCGTGGCAAGATCGAACCAGGCAGCGTCCAAAAGCTGACGGCCCTCCCACATACCGCGTTGGAGATAAAACTGCCCAAAGAGCGCGAGCTCCCTCAGGGTCATGCGCATGCCTGTATAGCCGAGGATGATCCCGTCGGGGCAGCGGCGTGCAAAGGGAGGCTCGATCCCGAGCGGCTGAAAGAGGCGTGGGGTCAGGTATTCGACGACGTCCTGGCCTGTGAGCCTCGCGATCAGGAGGGAGAGCATATAGGTGGCGGCGCTGGAGTAACGGAAGGTCTGCCCCGGCTCGTCGAGGAAAGACGCACGGAAGAAGGCTTCCGGAATGCCACGCTCGACGCCACGGAGGGTCATATGGACACCCACGCCCTGCTGCCCGGTGGCCATCATCAGGATATGCCGAATGGTCATGCGGGAAAACGCGGGCGCTGACGTTTGCGGGAGGTATTCGGGGAAAAAATCCGCGATCCGATCCTCGAGGGTCAGCAGGTTTTCCTGCACGGCAAAGCCTATGGCCGTGGAAATGATACTCTTGGATACGGAGAAAAGGGAGTGACGCGAATCGGCGGTGAAAGGCGCAAAATAGCCTTCGGCGACGCACTGACCGTGACGGAGGAGGAGAAAACCGTGCGGCTCCTCGAACGGCTCGTTTTCGGACAGGCGTTCGATAAAGCGGAGGATGTCCGAGCTGCGGATACCGACAGACTCGGGGGTGGTCCTGGGTAAAAATTTCATGATACAGACCTCTTTTCGGTGATTATGGCCATGTTATTATACATTTATCCGCCAAGAATCAGAAGGATCTGTCCGATGGGATAGAACCACCAGATCAGGCGGTCGTACGCATTGGTGATACGAAAGACGCCAAGCGCAATGATAAAGTCGGAGACAAAGAAGGAAACGGAGCCGAGCACCGCGAGATACCGGCGGGAACCGGCCCAGAAGCCATAGGAGCCGATCAAGGCGCAGAGGAATGAGATCACGACGAGGTAGAGCAGCGCGGTGATGAGGAGTGTGGGATTGCGCGGGCGATTATGGATATAAGAATACAGAATTACGGTAAAAGCGATACAAAATAAAGCGATTCCAATGCAAAAACCGGCATTCCATAGGCGGTAGCCGCCGGATCGCAGGAGGTATGTGAATGCGGTGATATAGAGGAGGTGCGCGAGGAGAAAAAACGCCGCACCGAGGTATAACTTGTCAAACGGCAGCGACCGGAAGATGCCGGTGAAATCCCGCATCAGGGTAAAATCGCCCAGAGAGGATAAAAGCATAGCGGCGAAGATCAGCCAGCGTGAGGGAGTGCGAAAAATCAGTGCCAATAGCAGCGCAAAAAAGCTCATTAAAACGGTCAGTATAAAAGCGCCCGGGATGCCTTTGATAAAGCGAAAATAGTTATCCACGGAATGTCACCCTCCGCAGTCATGGTTTGCGTATCGGGAAAGTTTTTAAGTATAGTATAGCATTGGAGAGTAGAAAATGCAATCCATACTTTACAAAAGCGGAACATTGCAGTATAATCAGCGTATCAATTTTCACGGAGGCGTATCATGAAAACTGCATTAATCGGACTTGGGCGAATCGGCTGGGGATTCCACCTGCCGGAACTGACGAAACGCGGGGGATTTTCTCCCGTAATTGTCGTGGATACCAGCGTTGACCGGCTGGCCGAGGCAAAGCAGACCTACGGCGTGGACGGATATACGGATTATCAGGAAATGCTGCAAAAAGAGAAGCCGGAGCTGGTCGTCATCGCGTCGCCGACGCATTTACATAAACAACATGCGATCGAAGCATTTCATGCGGGTGCGAATGTGTTCCTCGATAAGCCGATGGCGGTGAATATAGAGGAAGCACGGGAAATCGCGGACTGTGCCGCGGCATGCGGCAGGAAGCTGATGATCTATCAGCCGCATCGGGTGACTGCGGAAGCGGTAGTGGCAAAGCGGGTGCTGGAAAGCGGGCTGCTGGGGCGTGTCTACATGATCAAGCGTGCGAACTCCGGTTATAACCGCCGCAGCGACTGGCAGGCCTTCACTAAGTACGGCGGCGGTATGTTGAATAACTACGGTGCACACTATATCGATCAGATGCTGTATCTGACGGGCGCCCAGATCGCCGATATCACCTGCCACCGGCAGCGCGCGGTATCCCTGGGGGACGCGGATGATGTGGTGAAGGTACTGATGAAGACAGACGAAAACATGACCATCGATATCGATATCAATCAAGCGGCGGCGTTCCCGATCACGCCGTGGCAGATTTTCGGGACACTCGGTGCCGCGATCGTCGAGCAGACGCCGGAGGGCGGTCTGCAGTTCACCGTGAAGTATCTGGTGCCCGAGGAGCTGCCGCCGTTGGAAGTCTCCGACGCGCTGATCGCTAAGGGCCGTAAGTACAGCCAGGACCCGCCGCTGCCGTGGCACACGCAGGCGTTTCCCATTCGCTCGGAGGACGCAAGGAGCTTCTATGACGCCTGTTACGCGTATTACGCGGAGGATAAAGAGCCATTGGTGCCCGTCGCCGATACGCTGCGCGTCATGGAGATCATTGACCGCTGCCATCAGCTGACGCCTGATGCTTAAGCAGAGCCTTTGCATATTTTTTCATCGGGGATATCGCTTTGAGCGGTATGTGACAAACGGAGAGCACTTGCTCTCCGTTTTTTGTCGGAATGTTGGTTGCTTTTTTGGGGGATTTCGTGTATGATTAATACAATATAATTTCCCCTCCTATATGGGGTCACTATAGCTACGGGGAATAATTATGCGAAAGGGAGGATATTTATGAACGAGGAAAAGGGATTTATCACGGAAGCGAATTATGGAGACGCCCGAGCGCTGGAGTACTCCCGCCGCACAAACTTACTAGAGCAGTATGCCTATAAGTATTCCCTGCAGGATCGTGACGAGCCGAATTTATACCGGCACCTGTTCGATTATAAGCATATTCCGAAGATCGCGTTTAACCACCGTACGGTGCCGATGCAGACGCCGCAGGAGCTGTGGATTACTGACACGACGTTTCGCGACGGGCAGCAGGCGATGTCGCCGTTCACGGTGAAGCAGATCGTGCGTCTGTACGAGTTGATGCATAAGCTGGGCGGGCCGAGGGGTCTGATCCGGCAGTCGGAGTTCTTCGTTTATACGGAGAAGGATCGCCGTGCGATTGAGGAATGCCGGGCTCTGGGGTACGAATTTCCGGAGATCACGAGCTGGATCCGGGCCAACGAGAAGGATTTCCAGATCATCAAGGACTTACGGCTGTCGGAAACAGGTATTTTACTGTCCTGCTCGGACTACCATATCTATAATAAAATGGGACTCACGCGCGGCAAGGCGATGGATAAATACCTTGGCATTGTCAAGAGCGTGATGGATCGCGGGATTCGTCCGCGCTGCCACTTTGAGGACATCACGCGCGCGGACTTTTACGGATTTGTCGTACCGCTGGCGGAAGCGCTGCAAAAGCTGGGCGAGGAATACAAGATGCCCGTGAAGATTCGCTGCTGCGATACGATGGGCTATGGCGTACCGTATCCGGGCGTCGCGCTGCCGCGCAGCGTACCGGGCATTGTCTACGGCATCATGCACTACGCGGGTGTGCCGAGCGGTATGATCGAGTGGCATGGGCATAACGACTTCTACAAAGTGGTCGCGAATGCGGCGACGGCGTGGCTGTACGGCAGTTCTTCGGTCAACTGCTCGCTGCTCGGCATTGGCGAACGTACGGGCAACTGTCCGCTGGAGGCTATGGTGATCGAATACGCGGCGCTGCGCGGCACGACGGACGGAATGGACTTGTCGCAGATCACGGAGATCGCGCGCTACTTCGAGGAGGAGATCGGCTACGCGGTACCTCCGCAAACGCCGTTTGTCGGCAGCAACTTTAATGTGACACGCGCGGGCATCCATGCGGACGGACTTTTAAAGGATGAGGAAATCTATAACATTTTCGACACATCGGCGATCTTAAAACGGCCGGCAAAGGTGGCGGTCGACGTCCACAGCGGCCTTGCGGGGATAGCGCACTGGCTGAACACGTATTTCCGCATCCTTGCTACGGAGAACGCGATCACGAAACAGGATCCGCTGATCGCGGGCGTGAAGGAACTGGTCGACCGGGAATATGCGATGGGACGTAACACGGTCATGAGCGACCATGAGCTGCTCGCGATGGTCGAAAAGGTCAATCCGGAGATATACGCCAAATTACAGGAGCTATATCATAAAGCATAAAAAAGGGAACACCCCTCGATTGGTTCAAAAGCAATCGGGGGGCGTTTTTTTGTCTAGGAGGAGGGAGAAATGTTATGTTTTTCAATATAATCATCAATATTTTCTTTATTCAAGATTCTATTGCCATTGGAATCCTTCGAAAATAAGCTGCCGGAATCTATCCCGGAAATCGTTAAATCATGATATGTATTGCCATTTTGATCCGTATAGGACGCAAAATAGGCATTTTGGATGTTTTTATTCTTTATATAAGAGAAAGCGGGGGTTGAATAGTCGTAATTGCCGGTGGAATCCGCCACATAAAAGATATTCCATTCCCAATTTCCGGAACCGAATTGTTCTTTTTCGGCGTTAACCTCGTCGAAGGTGTACCCTGCGGCGGAAAGAACTTTCTGCCATAGATTTAAGCGGGCGATTTGGCTTGCTTGGCCGGTATACACCTTGAGAGCATCCTCTAATTTTGCACCGTAATCCCAGGTTTTACCGGACTCTACATCATCAGCGGTTACGGAGGCCGTAACCGCATAGTATAATTCCCGCACAGATGTTTTCAATTCGTCGGAATCGGTGGAGGAAAAGTAGAGCGCGTACATTTTGCCGCCATGGGATGGATAGGTACAATATACGACCATTGTCCCATCCGTGCTTTCCTCATAATGATACTCGCCGCCACAGGGGCAGGCGCCCTCATTGCCATAATCCTCAGGATCGGCTAGAAAAGCTTGAAAACGTTCATCGGTAGAAAACGGCTCCGCATTTCCGGCGGCTCGGACAGCGCCGCGCGCAAGGTTTTCGTAGGCGACAAAAGAGCGCAAAAGACTGCGCCTTGTGACCAGGCACTTCGTCTCGTTGGCCTTATCGATGTATCCAACGAGCGACGGCACAAGGATCGCGGCGAGGATGGCCAGTATGACCAGAACGACGATCACTTCCACCAGCGTAAAGCCTTTTCGGGCGGACAATCGCTGCAAGCGCATGACGGATACTACCTCCCGGATAAAAGCTGCGCAAGATCGCGCGGATTAGGGGAAACCGCTTCGGCTGTGGTACGGGTGATCATGCCGCCGCGGACGAGCTGCGCAAGGGAGCCGTCCAGCGTGTGCATGCCGAGCGCGCCACCGGCTTGCAGCATGCTGTTGATCTGATGTCCCTTGCCTTCCCGGATAAGATTCAGGATGGCGTCGGTACCGATAAGCACCTCGGTGGCCGCGATGCGCCCCGAGCCGTCCGCTTTCGGTAGCAGCGCCTGCGTGACGACGCCGCGGAGTACCCCGGCGAGTTGGGAGCGAATCTGCGCCTGCCCGTCGGAGGGAAAGACGCCGATGATGCGTTCGACGGTGCGTGCGGCGCCGGTGGTGTGCAGCGTGGAGAGGACAAGGTGGCCGGTTTCGGCGGCGGTGACGGCAGCGTTGATCGTTTCGTAGTCGCGCATCTCGCCGACGAGGATGACATCGGGGTCTTCGCGCAGCGCGGAACGCAGGGAAGCGGCAAAGCTTTCGGTATCGCGGCCGACCTCGCGCTGATGGATCAGCGCGCGTCCGGGCGGGTAGACGTATTCGATCGGGTCTTCGATAGTGAGGATGTGGCAGGCGCGGGATTTTGAGATGTGGTTGACCATCGCGGCGAGGGTGGTAGACTTACCGGAACCGGTGGGGCCGGTGACAAGGACGAGACCGCGCGGCTCATCGGCAAGCACGCCGACAGCAGGAGGGAGATTCAGCTCCTCAATGGAAGGGATGCGGTCGTTTAAAAGACGAATGGACGCTGCCACCCGGGAGGTTTCGCGGAAGACGTTGACACGCTGGCGGCGTCCGCCGTATGAACGGGCGAAGTCGAGATCGTGACCCCCGGAGAAGCGGAAACGCTGGGCATCGTCTAGCAGATCCAGGATATCATCCTGTGTGACGATACGGCCGGTTCCTTCACTGAGAACGCCATGGCGGCGGAAGGATGGCGGTCTCCCTTCGGTCAGGTGAATATCGGAGCACTGATTTGTTGCGGCGTATTCGAGCAAGGCGTCGTAATTCATAGATTCCTCCGTATTAACGGTTATAAGCGGTTTTCACAAGCTCGGAGACCGTGGTGACACCGGCAAGGACGAGATCGGTCGCCTCCTGCCGCAAAGTACGCATACCCTGGTGACTCACGACGTATTGGAGGATTTCCTCCATGGGGGCCTTGTTGGCGATGAAATTACGCACCTCCCGATCGATGAGAGCCATTTCGTGGATGGCGATACGACCGCGATAGCCGGTCTGGTTGCAGGCGTTACAGCCGCGGCCGCGCTTGAGAAAATTGACATCGACGCCGAGGATTTGGCGTTCGGCGGCGTCGGGGACATATTTTTCCATGCAGTCCGGGCAGATTTTACGCAGCAGACGCTGGGCGGTGATGCCGATGAGGGAGCTTGCGATCAGGTAGGAGGGAACGCCCATGTCCATGAGACGAACGACGGAGGAAATGGCGTCGTTGGTATGGAGGGTGGAGAGGACAAGGTGACCGGTGATCGCCGCGCGGACGGAGATTTCGGCGGTTTCGGCGTCGCGGGTTTCACCGACCATGATGATATCAGGGTCCTGACGCAGCAGGGAACGCAGACCCGCTTCGAAGGTCAGCCCCGCGGTGTTGTTGACCTGAATTTGGTTGATACGGGGGATGTTGCGCTCGACAGGATCCTCGATGGTCATGATGTTGACGCTGCGGGCGGCGAGGTATTCAAGCAGCATGTAGAGGGTGGTCGTCTTGCCGGAGCCGGTGGGGCCGGTCATATAGACGATGCCGTGGGGAGCTTGCAGCATTTCATGCATCAGCTTGTAGTTGCGTTCGTTCATGCCGAAATGCCCGGCGTGATCGATGCGGGTGTTGGGGTTTAAGAAACGCAAAACCGCCTTTTCACCGTATACGGTGGGAACGAGGGAGACACGGACATTCATATCGTTGCCCTCGAGCTGTACGCGGAAATGACCGTCCTGCGGAAGACGCTTTTCGGCGATATCGAGGTTTGAAAGGATTTTGATACGCGCCATCAGCGGCGCGTGGAGGTTTGTCGCCAGAGTGACGAAATCGACGAGGTGACCGTCTACGCGGATGCGGACGGAGACATGGGATTCGAAGGGCTCGATATGAATATCGCTGGCGTTGGTGTTAAAGCCGCGGACGAGTAGGCTGTTTAGGAGCTTTACGACGGGCGCTTCCTCGGTAGGATCGACGATGGTGATTACCGGCGCGGCGGCGGGTTTTGCAGCGGTATTGGCGTTTGTAACGGCTTGGCGCGCGTGGATTTCAGAGTAATAGTAGTCGATCGCATAGGAAATCTCATGCAGTTCGGACAGGACGAGTTCAACAGGCATGCGAACGAGCTGACGGACATCTTCGATCGCGAAAAAGTTCATCGGGTCGTTGACGGCAACGGTAAGGCGGCCATCCTTGAGGGAGATGGGGATGAGATTGTACTTGATCGCCATGGTTTTGGGTATTTTTCCAACCGCTTCAAGCTGCACGGGGTAGCTTTCGAGGGATTCCAGTGATATGTCAAGACGCTGTCCCAACGCTTCGAGCTTTTGATGCTCGGTAATGAAACCCAGCTCAATTAAAATATCGGCAAGGCGTTTTTTGGGGTTTTGCTTCTGGTATTCCAGCGCTTTACGAAGCTGTTCTTCTGTAATAAAGCCGGATTGTTTCAGGATTTCACCAATCGGTATGTTTTTCAAAAGAGGATTCCTCCCAAGGAGAATGAGTTACGGAGCCTCTGCGGCAGTGGGCTCCAGCGTAAAATATACTTCGCCGGTATCGCTCGCGGTGAAGCCGGAAGCGTCCGCGCCGGGCACACCGGCAGCGATGTTTAAAAGCTTGAACACGGACGCCTTCTCATAGGAAGCGCCGTTCGCGTTGGTGACAGTAACGGTCAACGTCATGGTTACACCTGAAAGAGAGAGGGAAACGCCGAGGGTACAGCCGTGATAGAAGTCCTCGCCGTAGACGTCGGAAAAGGTATCGCCGCCGGGCGGGCAGTAATACAGCGTACCCTCCCGCACTTTCAACCCTCCTGTTTCCTGCACGTCCGCGTCGGATGTTACGGTCATAGCGCAGGAGAGGATGTTTTCATAATAACTATAGACGGCGTCGCCGGCCATTTTCATTTCATTCTGCGACGCGGCGCGGGAAAAGATATCCATCGACGACAGAAGGATCCCGCCGGTAGCGGCGAGGAAGATCGCGAGAATGGCGAGAGTGACGACAGTTTCGACGAGGGTAAAGCCACGGGTTTGACGGAACCTATTCACTGCCGACACCTCCCGCGGCATCCGGCACGAAGGCGTGGAACTCGATAGCCGGTCCGGCACCCTCCTGCTCGGCTGCGGTATAGTAGCTGCCGTCTACGGTATAGCTTTTCCCGTTGACGGAGAAGCTGACGGATCCGGGAGTGGGAGTACCGGAGTCGTTTTCGATGACTTTAAAAGCGAGACTGCCGGCATTTTCGGAATCCGCACCACGCCGGACAAGGGCATATGCCGCGCCAACGGAGGTCAGAATGAGCGCGGCGGCAATGGCAAAGAGCGCGACGGCGACGACAACCTCGACGAGGGTCATCCCGCGCGTATTTAACTTCCGCATGGCTTAACCCTCCTTTGCGTAGCGGACGAGCGACCAGGTGTAGGTGGTAGATGCGCTGGAGCTATGTCCATCGGCCGCGGTGCCGGAGGGAGCAGCGTAAGTAATAACGGCGTCACCTTTTAATGTGACGGTATCGCCGAATATTGCACCTGTGAAAGAGACGTTGTCATCAATGACAATCGTACTGCCGGGTTGGCCAAATAAATAGAGGTGGATGTTCGGGTCGATATAATTGATTTCCAATACGCCGTTTTCTTCAACATCAATGAATAACTCAGTAATACCGGTAGAAGAGGCCGTCTGACTGGCATCCATATAAAGATAGGTGTCAGATGGGACACGAATGAAATAATCACGCTGATCGTCTACATAACAGGAATAAGTCGCAAGGCCCAGCATCCACGCGTTAAATTCGAAAGTTGTCGGCGTTTCGAATTCGTACATATTATAATGCCATATGTGGCCATCATTTGACCCAAAATACTGGATGGTACTTGGAAATAAAATCGAAGGAACAGCAGGCGCATCTTCTGTGTATTGAACAGAGCCTACTTTTACTGTAATGCTGTCCAGGTTATAAACACCATTATGAAGCTGCGGGTTTTTCTTCTTTGTTTGATACAGCGTACAGCCGTCGCCATTGATCTGGATGGAATTATTATGTCCATGAGATGAATCATCGACATATAAATCGCCGTTATAAATCGTAAGAACACCATTCCAGCTGGACATATTCAGGGTAACGGCTGAAACGCCGATGAAACCCGGAGAATTCCCAGTGTTAACATGCTGTTCCCGACTCAAATGCGCGTAAAGTGTCTCCGATATATCCCCCCGCGTCGCGTCAGCGGCTAAAACTATAGAGGAAGCATCCTCGCGGGTGAGAGTGACGCTGACCGTTCCCAGCGTGTCGGCGAATTCTGAAAAGCCGGTGATGTTGACCGTGCCGCCAACCGGCGGGAGTAAAAAATCGTCATAGGTTTCATCGGTGAAGTCCGCCGTTTGCGTACCGGAGACGGTAGCGCTTAAGCCATTGAGCTTCGCGACCACGGCTTCGAGTGCCGAACGCGCGGTCAGATACGCCTGCCTTTCAGCATTGTTGCGGGTGCTGCGGGCGACGTACGCATAACCGGTGGAGAGAATAGCGAAGGCAATGATCGTCAGGACAGTCATCATAATGACCGTCCAGGCGAGCGCGGAACCGCGGCGGTTACCCATTGAGATCACCTAAATCCCAGTTGGCAGGGGTATAAAACAGGACGCGGAAGCTGACCTCCATATCCCAGACGCCTGTGTAGACCGCTTCGGAGGGTTCGTCGGTGTAGCCGTCGGTTTCCTCTCCGCCGGGGGTCTGCGTTTGCGCGGAAGCGGAGAGGGAGAGCAGCAGGATGCCGGCGTCGGCGCGGAGGGCTTCCGACATTGCCACGCAGTTTTCAAGCGTGCCGGTAAAGCGGGCGGTCGCATCGATGGAGGAAAGGGTATAGCCTTTGTTTGTGAGTACGGCGATGCTCCCAGGATCGAAGGAGAGATCGGCGGGGGTCATACCGTAGTTGATCAGAAGATTTGTGAGGAGACGGTCAAGGCCGGCGCTGGACATGGGCGCGTAGCCAAAGTGCGCGGCGTAGGGGGTGATTTTATTGTAGGCTTCCTGAATGGCGGATTCAAGACCGGCGCGCAAGTCGGCCTGACCGCGCAGCTCGGTGTACTCGATCCGGGCGGCTTCCACGTCGGCGATGGCGGCCTCGCGGGCATCGATGGCGGGGGTGACAAGGAAGTAGACGCCGCCGGCAAGGACGATGACGAGGGCGAGTATATAGAGCAGGACCTTTTCGCGTCTGGTCAGCTTCGTCATTGTACGTTACCTCCGCTTTCGGCAAGCTGGCAGGAAACCGTGAATTCATACATCGGCAGCGCGTCCACCGGAGAGGATACCGCAGAGTAGCCGTAGTGTACCTCGGAGAGGATGGCGTCGCGGGAAGCGAGGGCTTCGACAAAGAAGGGGATCACCTGAACGTTGTCGGAGGTTAACTCAATCTCGAGGGCATGGGTGGCGCGGTCAAAGACGAAGGTGTTCATGGAAACGCCGGGATATAGCTCGAGCGCGGCGGCGATGACATCGTAGGCAGCCTGGGAAAGGTCGGGATCGGCGGCCAAAGCGGCGTCGGCATCGGCGAGAGCAGCGACGTTGGCATTCAGCCAGGAGGAGATTTCCTGCAGATAGGCGGTGACATCGGACTGCTCGCGGAGGTTTTCTTCGCCGATGCGGCTGCGGTATGCGTCGGCGAGGGGCTTTTGTACGTTGTAAATGTCATAGTAGCAGACGCCGACGACGGCGGAAAAGAGGAAGAGCAGGGCGATAAAAGGTAAGACGAGCAGGACACCGCGCGCTTTCCGACGGGAAAGCTCAGGAGTCTCCTTTGCACGTGCGATGTAGTTGATCTGATTCGGCTGTAATGCTTTCATAACGCGAACTCCTTTGGATGGTAAATCGGGAAAATCAACCTAAAAGCGCGCCGATAAGGTAGAGATAGTCTGAGGCGTTTTCCCGAGAAGCGCGGAAGAAGTCCTCGCCCGCTTTGGTGGGGGGAGGCAGGACGCCGATATGGATGCCGAGGGACTCCGAGATATCGGAAAAGTAGGGAGTTTCGTCGGGCAGAGCACCGCTGACGTAAGCCTCGGCAATAACGGCGCCGGTTTTCTGGGCAAGGTTGAACTGAACCATCGAGGAAAGGGTGCGGGACAACTCGACTGCGGCGGCGGGGGTGTCGCGTTCCTCATAGAGACGGCTGCGGTTGGAGAAACGGTATATACCGTCGATGAAGAGGAAGGAACTGACGTTGTTGCGGTCGAGGACGGTGAGGATGTAGGACTTATTGGAGAGGCGGGGGTACTGACGCAGAGCACGGATAACGCAGGGGAGGGAGAGCGTGAGGACGGATATGGTGACGCCGATGCCCGCAAAAAGCTTTGCCGTGGATTGCACGGCGGAGCGCTCGAGCGCGGTACCGAGTATGACGCCGCCGGCCGGCTCGACGCGTGGGGAAAGGACGATATAATCGTATAGATGCGTCTCGGCCGTCGCGCCGAGTGAGTCGAATTCGTTGCGCACAAGACGGCGTAGCTTGTCGGGAGGCAGGAGAGGGACGGTTTGCAGGCGGAACTGGGCGGAGTCGCTGTCTACGACGAGGGTGATGCGGCGGGGAAGTTTGTTTTTGGAGAAGAAGGCGCGAAGCTCGGCTTGAAGGGCGGCTTCGTCATAGATGCGGCCGTTTTCGACGATTCCGGGCGGCAGGGGACGCTTATAGCATTTCTTAACGCGCAGACCGGAGCGGGTAGGGCTGCCGGAAACCGCGCGAAGCATGTCGTTTGAGATTAAGACGGCGGTATTCATGCGGGTACTCCCATCTATGTATAGTCTTTTTAGTAAGAACCGATCTGTTCATAGAGGGAATAGATCGGGAGCATGGTAGCGATCATGACAGAGCCTATGAGGACGGCCATGAGGATGATGAGGATCGGTTCGAGCATCGATACAAGGCGGCTGGTCGCTTGATCGGCATCGTAGTCGAAGGTGTCGGCAACGGAGAGGAGCATGTCCTCGAGGCGGCCGGCTTCCTCGCCGACTTCGACGACGGAAGCGAGCTTACTGTCGTAGCCGTCGATCTTTTTGAGGGAAGCGGAGAGCGCCTCGCCATTTTGAATATCCTGAATGAGGGGATCGAACTGGCGTGCAATGTGGGAGTTGCCGATGGTCCCGCGCGAGATACGCAGGGCGTCGAGAATGGTGAGCCCGGAGGCGTAAAGGGAGCTTAGAGTGCGGGCAAAGCGGGCGGTATAGATGGTACGCAGGAGCTTACCGAAGATGGGAAGGTGCAGCTTCAGGCGGTCGAGGAAATGTCGGGGTGCGGGAAGCTTGAAGATCGACGTCAGGGCCAGAATAAGGACGAGAACGCCGATGAGAAGATAGAGAAAATAGTCGGTGAAAAGCTTTGAAATGCCGATGACGAGCTGTGTGATTTTCGGCAGCTCCATATCACCGTAGAGGGACACAAAGCGGGGGAGGATAAGGGTAAAGACGAGGATCATCACGACGACGGTGAGGCTGAGGAGCACCATGGGGTAGGTAGACGCGCTCTTTATTTTGTTTCGGAGCTTGTATTCCTTTTCATAATACTCCGCCATACGAAGAGCGGTACGGTCGAGGGTACCGTTTGCTTCACCGGCGCGGAACATGTTGACCTCCAGCTCAGGGAAGGCGCCGGAGAGAGCGGCCATCGAGTCGGAAATGGAGACACCGCGCAAAAGGGAGCGGTAGAGATTTTCGAAGACGACGCGTGTTTTCGGGGGGAGCTCCCGCTGGAGCATAATTTCGATGGAGCGTACCAGCGAAATACCGGAGGAGAGCATGGTACCCAGCTCACGGTTGAAGTCGGCGAGAACCTTGGATTTCAAACGGGTACCGACCTGCTGCGCCGCGTCCTCGGAGCATTCGACGAGGAAAAGCTGCTGCTTGGCAAGGAGACCGACGAGCCGGCCGCGGTCGGCTGCATCAAGCTTGCCCTTTCTCGTTTTGCCGTTGATATCGGCTGCGATATAATGAAAAGTAGGCATGGAATCCTCCGTAAGTAGCGGTTATAAGAACAGATTCAAGTAAACGGCAATAATAGAACTGCCATAGAGCGCGGCGATGGCGGCACCGAGGGTAATGGCGGGGCCGAACGCGAAGTGGGACTGTTTCGCGAGCGTCCCTCGCTTCAAGGAGCTCAGGGCGAAGACAGCGCCGAAGAGGAGGGCGAGGAAAGCGGCGAGGAGGGTTACCTGCCAGCCCAAGGCAAGGCCGACGACGAAGAGAAGCTTAATGTCGCCGCCGCCGAAGGCATCGGGGATAAGGAGGGTGATCAGAAAAAACGGCAGACTGACGCAAAAGGCGCCGATGAGGTGGGCGAGCCACGAGACACCGGGATAGTATATAAACATCAGCGCTGCCGGAATCAACAAAGCAAGGAGGAGACCGTTTGGTATCTCCATGGTATCGAAGTCGATGAAAGCGATGCACAGGAGGATGAGACAGAACGCGAAGACGACAGGGAGGGCAAAGGTAAAGCCGAAGCGGAGGGCGCATAAAACGGCGAGGATACCACCTACGGCCTCTACGATGGGGTATCGTGGGGAGATTTTTGCGCCGCAGTCGCGGCATTTGCCGCGGAGGAAGACCCAGCCGAGGATGGGGAACATATCGAGGGGGCGGATGACATGGCCGCAGGCGGGGCACATCGAGCGTCCGCGGGCGAAGGAGAGCTTGCGCGGGACGCGGTAGATGATGACGTTCGCGAAATCGCCGAAGACGGCGCCGAAGAGGAAGACGAAGCCGTAAAGGAGGAAATACGCGACGAGAAGGCCGAAATCCATGGGGGTATCCTCCATAAAATGGGAGAAAGTAGTTGAAAAGAAGTAATAAACGTATAAAAGTCCCGCCGACGCATGCTTGCGGGTGCATCGGAGGGACTTTACATCAATGCGCCGTATAATAGGGGGAGACCCGCCGCGTTATGTGAACACGGCGGGTTGAGTTGATTTATTATTCCGCTACTACAGGAGCAGTGGTAGAATAACCGCCGGCAAGCGTGTAATAAATGATTTGACCGGAGGTTGCTTTGTAAGTAAGAACCGTAATTTTACCCACGTCAGGTTCAACCGTACCAACGGTAAAAGCAGTAATATTATCCTCTGGAACTTCAGCGAGCTTTGCAATATTTTCGGTAGTGCATGTTGCAGTGGTAGGTTTTAACGCATAATCCTCAGAAGCTAAAGTCTGTGCAGCCATAACGCAGGCGCGGCATTCCGCAATTGCGGCACGCTGGTTTGCCTTATCGATGTAACCGGTGAGGGACGGGACGAGGATGGCGGCGAGGATGGCGAGGATGACAAGAACGACGATGACCTCTACGAGGGTAAAGCCTTTCTTGTTCTTTCTGAGTGTGGCTAAGCTTTTCATATAGACTTCTCCTTTTTATAATGTAACCGGACACGGTACGATATACCATTTGGCCGGTTCTCTTAGAACACCTATATTATACCGTTTTATGCAAATAAAGTCAATCAAACTTTTCCACAATTTTACCGATGGACATTGGAAAGAACAAACAAATTTCACTGAATGCAAGGGTAAAGGATATCGCCGATGACAATGACAAATGCGATGACAAGACCGCAATTAACGACAGCCAATCCCATAAACACGCTGTATTCGCGTTTATTCCCGGTTTATCCGCCCGGTATCGATTGCGATTAAATATTGACAAAGCAAATATGACAGTCATGCCAACGTGACATGCAGTGTTCATCAGCAGAATATCCCCGCAGAGGGTTCAGCCCATTTCCGACAAAAACCGCCGCCGTACAGGATTGTCATATCATAGTCTCCCAAAAACAAAAGCGGATACCCGATGATCGTACAAGACAATGCCGCATGGGAGACACGGCACAAAAGAAATGCAGAGCGCATAGGATATAATAGACCCTCAAGGTAAAGGAGGATATTGTATATATGGATATGGATAGACCGGAAACGACGTTTCCGGAGGAATCACCTGTTAATCATTGTCCAGCTGTCGGATACCAACGCGTTGCGGTCTGCACGGCCGTAACGGTGACGCCATGTGTCAGACTCGGCTCTGTTACGGCCGTGCGCTGCGGCGATCCAGTGGTATGCGCTCGTACATGCGACTGCCCGGGGGAGGAGAATGGGTCGTGCTGCTTCACGATCCGGCAGCAGCTCTGCGTCGAGGTGCCGGTTTTTTACGGAGCGAACGTCGAGCTGTCCGACCCAAACATCGTATGTATATCGGCGAGCGGCGAGGACTGTACGGACTGTAACGGTCCCTGGGAAGGCGAGGAAGCGGGTGCCACGTTTCAAGGAACCCAAGGAACCCAAGAAACCCAGGGAACTCAAGGAACCTAAGGGACCTGACCACACCTCCGAAAAGTCCGAAGAAGTCAACCTGCCGCCGCCGGAAGTCGGGCAGCCGGACCCCGGGAACACATCCGGGGGCGAGCCGCCCGAAGATCAGTCGCGGATAAGCGACGAAAGTGTCAGGAGGCGGTTATTATCTATCGTTACAGCGGGACTTGCGTTTTACGCGTCGACTATTCCGGCGAACCAGGGGAAAGAATCCTGCCCTTCGTGTTCACCGTCGACGAAGAGAACTCCGACTGGTATCCCGAGCCCGGAGACCCCCAGCGTTTTAGTTACACAGTCGAGGCAGTTGGAGAGGGAGGCAGTACAGAGGCCGATTTATCGCACTGGGTACTGGGTATTTGCGACACCATCACAGAAGACGACCTAGAGGACGTAACCGTAACCATCGACGGAGTTCCACAAGAGGTAGAGATCGGCGTAAATGTCGAGATTGTCACGGATCCGACGACGGGATGCCGTGGACTAAAGTTTGATTTCGGGCTTAATAAAGAGGACGGCGAGATGCGGGTTACGTTTTCGCTCGCTCAGGATTACCCGATCGGTCCGAATATGGTCTGTATCGCGGGAGGGCAGCAGGTATTGACCGGACAGTCGATCTGCGGCCCGGTCTGCGAGGGAGAATGCTTCAATTGCGAAGGCACTTACGGCTTCCAAAGCGTCGAAGTATGCGTCCCGGTAACGGTAACACCGAGAGTCACGCCCGGAACACCGGAGGTGACCTGCTGCGGTGAAGCGGTCTCGTTAAGCGGCCCGTGTCCGGATACGGGAAGCCCAAGCTGTGTATTCCATGTTACGCAGCGGCTGTGCGTTGCGGTGCCGCTGACGTTTAACGCCGATGCTGTCACTGGAGACCCACAAGTCATTTGTGCGGGAGACTGTGATGGTGACGTGGATTGAATAATCAAAAAATAATTTTATAAAATATTACGCAAGGCCGTCCGCTTTACTTGACAGGCGGCCTTGCGTCTGTTATACTGACGCCATATAGACGCGCACTTTCCGTTTGGGGCGGCACCCATCACAAAAAACGGCTTTTTAGGGAAGCGGCGGCGGTCTGTCGAATACGGCAGGGGAGGACACCCATCATCAAAAACATCAGCGTACGCGACGCGTCGGGCAACGAGTATACCCCGACCTACGAAAAGCGAGCTACGGGCTTAGTCAAGCACGGCAGGGCGCACTGGATAGACGACCAAACGATAGAGCTTGCGCGTCCGCCGGAATATGAAACGGAGGACATCATCATGGATACTAACATAAAAGAAACAGACACCCGGTTTACCGAAAACGCGGCGGCGGAAGCCGTGCGGGAAGAACGGAGAAGACTGGATGAAGCGGCGCGGCAGGCCGAACGCGATGCCGAGCGGGGCCGCGAGGTCACGACGCGCGACATACTCGACTACACGATGGGGCTGATGGCGCAGACGGACGTGATAGAACGCATCATCGAAGCAGTTAAGACGATGCCGCTCAACGAAACCCTGAATGGCGGGCAAGGCGACGAAGCGCGCGGCAACGCCCTGAAAGCGCTCGCGGAAGGGTACTCGCAAAATCTGAGATATGCGCTATTGATCGGTGAGCATATGTACAAGAGCGTTCACCCGGAGGCGTGATGATACGGGGGAGGTTCGCAGCCAAAAGGAGACCGAAATCGGCATGGCCACGAAAATTCTGAAATCCATCGACACGGCCTGAATGAGCAGCGCGGCGATTCAGGAGATCATCAACAACGCCTTATCCCAAGCGCGGGTAAAATAAGCTTAAGAGAAGGGCGATTCTTAGTCACCCGCGGGAACAGACATAAACTCAGAGTCCCACCGGCGAAAACCCGCCGCCGGTGGGACTTTTCCTTATAATAGACTTTGCAACCAGCGGTTGACAGTGAATATGGGACTACACGATTGGTTGAATCAACTGCAAGTTGCTTGAAAATGACTGCATGGGGCGGTATGCTAGGAGACACAAAACAACGACAAAAGGAGAATGGCATCCGTGAAAGAGAAAACCTATCGGCTTTTGGACTTCCTTGCGATCCCCTTTCGCGCCGCGCCGGTATTGACGGCGTGGATATTGATCAGCCTGACAATCACGGCACTGGTACCGTCGATGCAGGTAATCGCGACGGCGCGCTTCGTGGATACGGCTCTTGCATACGTCGGCGGGGACACCTCGGGAAACATCCTCGTGAGCTTAATCTACATCATGCTCATCGTGGGGTGGCAGTACCTGTCCTGGTCGCTGCAGACGCTGTCTACGACGAAGCTGGAGCTCCGTTTAAACGAGACGTTCCGGGAGCAGACGGTGGAAAAACGCGCGCGGCTTGAGTACCGGCATATTGAAAATAACGAAGCCTGGGACTTAATCGGGCGCGTCTGTAAGGAGCCTGCGACGCGGATTAAAGAAGGATTTGACAACCTCACCCAGCTCGCGTCCGGCATTGTAACCGTGGTAGCGGTGCTGGCGCTTTTAATGGCGCAGGTCTGGTGGGCGGGCCTGATCATCATCGGCTTTGTCTTTCCTCTCTTTATGGTTTCGATGAAAGCGGGGAAGCGGCAGTATGACGCAGACCGGGAAGCGGAAAAGTATACCAGACGCGCAAATTACCTCGCGACGGTCTTAACGGAGCGTGAAGGCGCGGAGGAGCGGACGGTGTTCGGCTATACGGAAGCGCTGAACCGCCGCTGGTTTGAAAAGTATGAGGCCGCGCGTAAAATCACCCAGCGTGAGGAGCTGCGGCGATTCATCCAGATCAAGGGGACGGGGTTGATTACGGTCGGCATCTCGGTGGCAATCGCGTTTGTACTGCTGTTCCCGCTGCGCTCGGGGGAGCTGTCGCCCGGTACGTTCATCGGCCTTGTGACAGCGGTGTTCAGCCTGGTGCAGAGCCTGTCGTGGGGGTTGCCGTGGGCGGTATCGCAGCTTGCGAAGAACCGTGCGTACCTAGATGATCTGACGAAGTTTTCAGGGTTGTCGGAGCGCGAGGGCGCGACGGATATCCCGGCGAGGCTGGACGGTTTCCGGCTTGGGACGGTCGAATTCGACCATGTGAGCTTCCGGTATCCGGGGACGCAAACCTACATATTAAAGGATTTTACGTTTACGATGCACGAGGGCGTGCATTACGCGCTGGTCGGCGCAAACGGCGCGGGAAAGACGACCTTAACGAAGCTTCTGACGGGGCAATATGACAATTATGAGGGAACCATCCGCATCGCGGGGCGCGATCTGCGGGAGTATACGCTGGCGGAGCTGAAAAGCGTGTTTTCCGTCGTCTATCAGGACTTCGCACGTTATTTTATCACAATGCGTAATAATATCGAGATCGGGGATCTGCGTACAGGCGCGTGTCCGGACGTGGAAGGCGCGATGCGCCTAATTGAGCTGGACGGCGTCGCGGAGAAGCTGCCACATGGCGCGGATACCCCCTTGGGCAAAATCAGCGAGGGCGGAAGCGATCTGTCCGGCGGCGAATGGCAGAAGGTGGCGCTGGCGAGATGCATTGCGAGTCCGGGCGCCGTACGCATCCTCGATGAGCCGACGGCGGCACTTGACCCGATGGCGGAAAGCCGCGTTTACGAGCTGTTCGGGCGTATCAGCGCTGGGCACACGACGGTGTTTATCACGCACAGACTCGGCGCCGCGCGGCTTGCTGACGAAATCGTCGTGCTTGCGGACGGTCGCGTCGCGGAGAGCGGGAGCCACACGGATTTGATCGCCAAAGACGGCATCTATGCGGAAATGTTTGCGAGCCAGAGCGCCTGGTATCGTTCGGAAAAGGAGGCCATACCCGCATGAATACGAAGGAAAAGAAGCTGCGTCTGATACCGACGTTTATGAAGCTGTTTCCAAAAGTCTATCATGCCGCGCCTTGGTTTTTCTGGCTTATGACGGTGTTAATGATACTTCACAGCATGTCGTGGGGCTTCCTTGCGTGGTTCCAACAGCGGTTTTTCGATGCGGCGGCGGGACTTGCGGCGGGGACGGTCACCTTTGCTGGCGCGATGCTGGGGCTTTTGGGGCTGACGTTTGCGAATGTGCTGACGCAGGTGATGAACGGCGTGAGTAACTACATGTACACGCCGTACAGTGCGATTGTGCGGGGGAAGCTGTCGCAATTAATCCATGAGAAGATGGGACGCATCGACCCGGTGTGCTTTGAGGATACCGAAAAGCTCGACGACCTGAACAAAGCAGAGGAGGGCAAGAACAACGCATTCTGGTTTGTCGGGACGATTGTGATGATATTTACATTCTATCTGCCGTATTTCATCGTGATGGGCTGGTATCTGTTTAGCTTAAAGCCGGCTCTCGCGCTGGCACTCGTGATCATCTTCGTCCCCACGGTGGTCGTGCAGGTTGTTCGGACGAAAGCGTTCTCGAAACTGGAGGATGCGTCCGCGCCGGTGCGCCGCGAGTACGAATATTACGAAAAGTGCATCGCTGACCGTGAATATTTCAAAGAAACCCGGCTTCTCGGTGCGTTTTCCTACTTTAAAAAGTTCTATACGGATACCTTAAAGCTGCTCAATCAGCTCCGCTTCCGTGCGACACTTCGCAGTACGCTTTTTGAGCTTTGCACGCGTTTTGTGACCATCGCGGGCTACGGCGGCGTTTTGTATATGCTGTTCAGGGCGCTGCTCGCGGGCGAGATTACCGTCGGTGCGTTTGCGGCGGTGTTTGCAAACCTTGGGATGCTCTACGGCATCATGGAGGAGATCGTCTGCCGCCATATCGGCGAGGTCGCCAAAGGTCTCGGCGCGGTAAGCAATTATGTCAACTTCCTTGATCTGCCGGAGCGTGGCGGGAAGATAGTCAAGCTGCCGGATACCGGCGACTTCGTATTCGAGGGCGTGAGCTTTTCGTATCCGGGCGCGGAAAAGAAGTCGCTTGACAGCGTGAGCTTCACGGTGAAGCGCGGGGAGACGCTCGCGGTTGTCGGCGAGAACGGCGCGGGTAAGTCCACGTTTGTGCGGCTGCTTTCGGGCATGTATACGCCGACGGAGGGCCGTGTGCGCTGCGGGGAGGTCGATCTGCGGGACGCGCGGCTGCCAAGCTTGCGGGAAAACCTGTCGGCGGTGTTCCAGAAATATAGGCGGTATCAGTTAACGCTCGCTGAAAACCTCGCCATCTCGCGAGGGACGCTGAAAGCGGATAACGCGACGCTGGACGGCGCCTGCGAAAAGGCGGGTCTTGACCCGGACGCAACGCAGTTTCCAAAGGGCTATGAAACGGTGCTGTCGCGCGAGTTGAATGAGGACAGCGAGACTGGCGCAGATCTGTCGGGCGGCCAATGGCAAAAGGTTGCCATCGCTCGAGCGTTCTGCCGTGAGCATAAGATAATCATCCTCGATGAGCCGACGGCCGCGATCGATCCGCTGGAGGAAACGCGGACCTATAACCGGTTTGCGGAGCTTTCCCGGGGGAAAACAGCGGTAATCGTAACGCACAGGCTCGGCTCGGTACGTTTAGCCGACCGGATTCTGGTGCTCGCAAACGGACGCGTCGCGGAGAGCGGCACGCATGAGAACCTGATGGCGGCGAACGGGGAGTACGCGAGGATGTATGCCGCACAGCGGAAATGGTACGAATGAAAAACCGGTACGCATATCGTAAGGCCGCCATATATGGCGGCCTTTTTATTCATACCACGCCGTCGTTTAACCGAACCAGGTATAAAACGTCCGCACGCCACCGCAGTCTGTAAACCAGTCGTATGAGATATGGATGCCGCAGTCAAGATACTCGCCGGGGCATGTCGTGGTCATCCAGTCCAGCGGTTCGAGATCGGCCGGCTGTCCGGCGCGTTCGTAAATGTGCCGCAGACGGGCCAACTCGTCGCCAGAGAGCAGTCCGGGGGTGATGGAAGCAAAGAGCGCGGTGCCGGAGCGCGCAATGAGATCGGCAAAACGGAGATTCATCTCGGTGGAAACCTTTGGGGTAAAAGCGGCGCAGTCGGCGTCGGTCATAAAGAAGCGGCCGTTTTGATGCAGACGCAGCGCAAGGGTACCGATGCCATGAGAGCGGGTAATCTCCCAGACGCGGCCGGAGGTATCGCCGCCGGAGCGCATGATCTCGTGGATACCGGCGGTGAGGTGGTTGTAGGTGTTGCAGCCCATGACGTAAGCGCCGCCGGCTGCGTCCTGAATCGTCTGATAAAGAGACTTCACAATCTGTGCAGTGGTGCGGGTACGGTCGGAAAATGCCCAGTTTTCGGGGGTAAGCTGGAATTTCGCATCGATGTCGGTCATACCAGAGAGGTCGTAGGAGGAGAAATCGTGCTTGATAAGGTCAAAACCCCAGGAACGGACGCGGGAGACGTCCTCGCGGATGCGGTTTAATACATCGGGGACGCTGGGGTCAAGGACGAAGCCGGTTTCAGGCTGGAGACCGTGCGGACGGTGCAGCTTCCAAGCTTCGGGGAGACCCGGATCCTCGGAGAGGGTGGGGCGCATCCAGATTGCGGGGAGACAGCCACGCGCACGAATGTCGCTGGCAGTTTCCGGCATGTCGCCAAAGCGGTCATTCGGAAGCCAGGGACCGCCGATATAGCCCTTGCGCCGGTTTTGCTGCCAGCCGTCGTCGATGAGCATGTACGGTCGGAGGTCGCCGTCAACGAGGGAACCCATCAGGGCGGCGTCCTCGCGGACTGTTTCCCGGGAAATGTCGCCGTATGCATAGTACCAGTTGTTCGCGCCGAAGACGGGACGCGCGGGAAGGCGAGGGGAGGAACAGAGCATCCCGGCGAACCGCTGCGCGGTACGGTAAGGCGTCTCGCCATCGGCGGAAAGGCAGGTAACGATTTCGGCAGCGACGAGAGGACGGGTCAGCTCTACGCCGACGCCGCCGCAGCGGACGTCGAGCCAGAGGGTTACGCCGTGGGGATCGACCTGCCAGAAGGCAAAGGCGTCGCCGCCGGTTTTGACGCCGCAGCCGCGGGTTTGAACGCCGTCGAAAGCGAGGAAGTACCACGGAAGGGGCGTTTCCGGCTGCACGGTTGTCCAGCCGATGTCCATGCAGGCACGCTGCCAGGTGTCGCGGTAGAGCAAACGGCACGCGCGGTTGTCGCCGCGCCAACGCAGCTTAAAGCGTTTCGGCGCGCGGTCGGGGGCCGTACGGGAACGGGTAACGGTGAAGCGGCGGTCGGCGCAATCGAGGGTGATACCGGGCGCGGTAAAGCGGTCGCCGGACGCGGTCATAGGCTCAAATCCAGCTCCGGTTTCAAGAAGAGCGCTGTCCGGTGTGCGGAGGATATCGGTAAAGATCAAAAAAAGGCGCCTCCTTTGGGTTTTAGTATGTTATCCTCTATTATAAACAGGCAAGCTGCGGGATGCAAGAAAAAGGTTTGAGGTTTGTATGAAATTCGTAAGGATTCCTTCCAAGGGAATTCATAAAAGAAGAAACAAAAGCGATAGCCCTTGCGTCTAAGTAGACGACAGAACCGCTTTCATTCGGTTATCATACATAGGAGAAAGAACATGAACCTGCGCCTTAAAAACCCTATACGGCTGCCCCGGCGTAAAAACGGGGGAGGAAGGAAGCTTTCACGTACGGAACGGAAGCTGGCTGTGACTTCCGCCGCGTTTACGGTGCCAAGCATTTTCGGAACCCTGTTGTTTTTCGTTTTGCCGTTTATCGTCGTCATCTATTACTCCATGGTGGATAACCCGATCAACGGCGATTTTGTGGGGCTGCAAAACTTTCTTTCCGTTTTAAAAAATACGGCGTTTCGGCTCGCGGCGAAGAATACGGCGTTATTTTCTGCGGTGGCTGTGCCGCTCGCCGTGGTACTGTCTTTATTGCTTGCGATGCTTTTAGACAGCCATATCCCGCTGGCAAGCCAGTTCCGAACCGCTTTCCTGTCACCGATGATGGTGCCGGTCGCGTCGGTCGTCCTGATCTGGCAGGTGGTCTTCCATTATAACGGGGCGTTAAACGAGGTGCTAGCGGTGTTTGGCATGGCGCCGGTGGACTGGCTGAAAAGCGCGTATAACCGGTATGTCATCGTAGTACTGTTTTTGTGGAAAAACCTCGGATACAATATGATCCTGTTCATGGCGGCGCTGGCGAACATCCCGGGGGAGATTCTCGAGGTGGCGACGATCGAGGGCTGTGGCGCGTGGCGGAAGTTTTTCTCGATCAAGCTGCGGTACTTAAGCTCGACGGTGCTGTTTGTGGCGATCCTGTCGCTGATCAACTCGTTTAAAGTGTTCCGCGAGGTGTATCTGCTGACCGGCGACTACCCCTATGACGGGCTGTATTTATTGCAGCATTTTATGAATAACACCTTTAAATCGCTTGATTATCAAAAGCTGTCGGCTGCTGCGATTTTGATGGCGCTGGTGATGATTGTCATTATCGGCGTGCTGTTTTTGATCGAGAACTTCTACGGAAAGGACGTGGAAGGATGAGCAAAACGGTTAAAAGTCGCGGAAAGTGGCGCCGCTATCTGACGAAGGGGATATTATTCCTGATCGCCGCCGCGTTCGCGCTGACATTCCTTTTGCCGACGGTACTGACGATTTCCAACTCGTTTATGACCTCGACGGAGATCACGGTAAATTACGGCCTGGTTTTCCAGAACGCATCAGCGAAAAACGGCTCAAAGAAGTTCATCGCCGAGCAGGTGAACCTGAAATTCATACCCGACCGCGTCAGCTTTTCCCAGTATGCGACGGTGCTTGTCAAAAGCCCGGAATACCTGTTAAAGTTCTGGAACTCGGTCATATTGGTCGTCCCGATCGTCGTCTTTCAAGTGCTGGTCGCATCGTTTGCGGCGTACGGCTTCGCACGATACCGAGGGCGATTGCGGGAGCTGATCTTCTTCTCTTACATTATACTGATGCTGATGCCGTATCAGGTCACGCTGGTGCCGAATTATCTGGTGTCGGAATGGCTGCACATCCTGAACACGCGGTGGGCGATCATCCTCACGGGCATCTTCTCGCCGCTGGCGGTGTTCATCCTGACGAAGTACATGCGGCGCATCCCGGTCTCGTATGTCGAAGCGGCGAAGCTCGACGGCGCCAGCGAGTGGCAGATTTTCACGAAGCTGTTCATGCCGCTGTCGGGCGGGGTGCTGTACTCGGTCGCGATACTCGTTTTCATCGACTACTGGAATATGGTCGAGCAGCCGATCATTCTGCTTTCTAACGCGGATCTGCATCCGCTGTCGGTATTCCTGTCCAAAATCAACTCCGGCGAGGTGGGCATCGCGTTCGCGGTGGCAACCATTTATATGATCCCGACGCTTTTGATGTTCCTGCACGGCGAGGAGCATCTGGTGGAGGGAATCACCTATTCCGGCGGAATCAAGGGGTAAAGAAAAATGGCTACTGGAACTGTTAATAAGCGCGCATGGGTCAAGAACGCGGCGATCATCTTTCTCGCGGTGATGCTCGTATTAACCTTCTTTTCGAATACGATCATGAACTACGCGCTGCCCGAGGTGGCGGCGCAGTACGCGCAATCCGGCACGATCACGTCGAAAGTGCGTGCGACGGCGGAGGTCAAGGCAAATATGACCTTCAGCGTCGTCGCGGACCAGACACGCGTCGTCGACAGCGTCGCGGTCAGGAGCGGCGATATGATAGACGCGGGCGGGGTACTGTACTACCTCAAGGACGAGGAGAGTCAGGAGCTCAAAGAAGCGCAGAAAACGCTTGCGGATATGGAGCTTGCCTATGAGAAGGCGCTTTTATCGCTGCCGGTGCCGGATTATTCGGCGGACGAGCGTTTAATCGGGGATATGCGTGAGGATCTGGCGACGCTGATTGCGGACCGCAACTCGATCGAGGATAAGGACGCGAAGGTGAAGGCGGCGAAGGCTGCCGTGGAAGCCGCGCAGGACAACGTCGACGCGCTGACGGATAAACAGGCGGATATCAACGACCAGATCGCGGCGCTCGCGGATGGTTCCTCCGCTCTGAAGGACTATAAGGCCGCGCTGACGAACGCGACGAAGGCGCTCGAGAGTGCGAAGAAAGCGCTGGAGAAGGCGAATGCAGAATTGGCAGCCTTCGGAGGAAGTAGCGCGGATATCGAAAGCGCGCAGGCGGATGTGGATGCAAAGCAGCGGGCACTGGAGAATGCACAGCTGACACTCTTGCGCTCTCAGGAGGATGCTTCCAGGAATTATATGGCGAATCAACAAGCGGTATATGACGCGGAAGCCGCAAGGGATACGATTAGAGACACGATTCCGGTTGATATGGAAGCACTTCAGGCGGCAGAAAATGCGATCAAAGCAGCAGAAAAGACGCGTGACGATACAGAAATAACTAACCGGCGCACAATCGAGGATAATCAAAACATTGTAAATAGCGCGATGGATGATTTGAGCAAGGCGCAATCTAAACTTGCCGAGTTGCAGTCGCAGTCGTCCCAGCGGCAGATGCTACAGAATACCGTCGACAGCTGCCAGGCGAACGTCGACCGCTGCCAGGCGGCGGTGGATACGGCGCAGGCGAATTATGACAACGCGCTGGAACAGACGTCGTCTTCCTTAAAAAGCCAGCTGGATACGATCAAGTCCCAGCTCAAAACCGCGAACCGTACGCTGACCAATGCGCAGGAAGCACTGACAAAGGCGCAGGCCGAGGCCGGTATGACGACTGAGGATGCGGACAAGGCGATCCTTGCCAAACAGCGTGAGATCGAAGCCGCGCAGCAGACGCTGAGCACGAAAAAGGAAACCGATTTAAACGAGGCGAAGAAGAATAACCTCGATATCGAAGCGCAGGAGCACGCTATTGAGACGCAGAAGGCGCTTGTGGAAAAGTATCAGAAGCAAGGCTCCGGCGCGACGATCACCTCGCAGTATGCGGGGGTCGTGTCGAGTGTATCTGCCGTCGCGGGCGATACCGTCTCGACCGGCGCGACCGTGGCAGTGATCGAAGTCGTCGAAAAGGGCTACAGCCTGGAGTTTGCCGTGACGAACGATCAGGCGAAGCTGATTAAGGTCGGCGACGCCGCGTCCATCAACAGCTGGTGGTACTCCGACGTGACCGTGACCGTAGCGGCTCTGAAAAACGATCCGCAGAACCCCGGAAAAGGCCGGATCGTGGTCTGCGACGTCAAGAGCGGCACAGACGGCGGCGTGACCGTCGGCCAGTCGCTGTCTATCGTACTCGGTGAGCGGGGAGCGACGTATGACATTGTCGTGCCGAACTCCGCGATTCGCGAAGACTCCAACGGAAAATTCGTGCTCGTCGTCGAGTCGAAGTCGAGCCCGCTCGGCAACCGCTATGTCGCGACGCGCGCGGACATCACAGTGGTGGCGTCCGACGACAATTCCTCCGCGATTACGGGGGCGCTGTACGGAAACGAGTTTGTCATTACCACCTCGACCAAGCCCATCGAAGCCGGTCAGCAGGTGCGGCTCGTGGAGAATTGAGTATGTCGTATAACGGTTTTTTTAAGCGGCACCGATTGTTTATCCTGTCAGAAAGCACCGCTGCCGTGCTGATTGCGCTGCTGCTGCTGTGGCAGGCAAGCCTTGTCACTGCACTCGACTCGCAGAAGGCGGCCGAGCGCTGGCGTGCCGGAGATACGCGCTTTGCCCAGCTCGGCGCTTATTTCGCGCAGGGCTCCGGTATGAATGAAACGCAGGTGTATTCCCTGCGATCGGCCGTGGATAACGAGCTGACGCAGGCATCCATAACCGCTGAGTCTAAGAATTCCAGACTTTGGTACGACGCCTACTGCGGGTTCTCGACACTGTCGGTATCCGGGTCGCGCGGGAGCGCAAACGTTGCCGTAACGGGCGTCGGCGGGGATTTTTTTCGCATCCACAATTTAGAGCTTGAGAGCGGGTACTATTTTTCCGACGACGATCTTACACAGGACAGAATCCTACTCGATGCGACGGCGGCATGGCAGCTGTTCGGCTCTTATGACGTTGCGGGGATGGAGGTCAAGATCGGGGAACGCCCGATGATCGTAGCCGGTGTCGTAGCCGCGACGGAGAACCAGTGGGAAACGGCGGCTTACGGAGACACGCCGCGCATATACATGGATTACACGACGCTCGGGGAGTATCAGGAGATAGAAATCACCTGCTATGAAGCGGTGATGCCGGATCCGGTGACGGGGTTTGCGAAAGCTTTGCTTGAAAAAGCGCTGCCGGTGGATGAGACAAGCCGGAGTGTGGTGGAAAACTCGTCGCGATACTCGTTTTTAACGCTGTTTCGGCTTTTGAAGGGACTCGCGGAGAGCAGGAACATCTCGGTACCGGTCGTGTATCCATGGTGGGAGAACGCCGCACGGGTGCTCGAGGTGCAGGTTGCGATACTGCAGCTTGCATGGCTTGCGCTATGCGTCGTGCCCGCCGCAGGGCTTGTCGTCCTCGCGGTGCGGCTGTGGAAGGGCAGACGGTTCCATTTTGCGGATATCCCGGATTACTACGAACGGGCCCGTGAACGCTTCGACGAATGGCGCCGCGCGCGGAAGGGGAAATGGCCCCGCACGGCGAAATCGGATGGCCAAAGGAGATCCTTAAAACTTTCCCTAAAAAGACATAAAAAGGAGAGAGAACATGAAAAAGACCCCTTTTAAGCTTGCGGCTCTGCTGCTCGCGGTCATGACACTTGCGGTAAGCTTCGCGGGCTGCGCGAAGAATGAAGAAAAGGTTCAGCTTACCAAGGTGCAGTACGTCTACAAGACGCAGGATCTTACGATGCCCGGCGATATGACGAATGTTCAGAGCGTTTATGCGGCGGGAGACGCCCTTTATCTGTACGGAAGCTATAACGATGAGAACTATACCAGCTACGGTCCGCGTCTGTACCGCATGAAGACGGATGGCACGGAGGTGCTGCAGATTCCGCTGGGCATTCCCGATACCGAGCAGAATAACTATTACGGCATAAAAGAAAAGGCGGCGCTCGCGATCGCAAGCGGCGATATCGCCGTCGGGGAGCCAAACGGCGAATCCCCCAACAAGGGCGAGAATGTCAATATCCAAAATATTTATGTACAGTCGGATGGCACGATCTGGTATGTCGAGAACCGTTCCGTATATGACAACAGTGATCCGGATAACTCTATCTACGAGGAGTATTACACCTTAAAGAAGATCTCCGAGACGGGAGAAGTGCTTTTGTCCGTGGATTTGAATACACTTAAGACCAATGAGGACGACTGGTTTTACGTCAATACCTTTGTCGTCGACACCGACGGGTACGCATACCTTTGCATCACCGACGGAATCGCGATCCTCGATCCGGAAGGCAAGCTGTATGCGAAGCTGACCGTGGACGAGACGGTCGGCGGCATCAACAGGCTGGTGCTGACGGATACGGGGAAGGCGATCTGCAACCTGTATACGCAGACCGGCGGAAATACGCTGCTGCGGGAGATCGACCGGGATGCGAAAGCGTTTGGGCCGGATGTCCAGATTACGACGGACGGTGAAACCGCGTCGATGTACCAGAACGTCAATATCCTGGCGGGATTCGGCAGCTCCCTGTATTACAGCGACGATAAGGGCGTCTACGCGTTCGATATGGCGACGGGCACGTCCACGCCGGTGCTGAACTATATTAACTCCGACCTTGACACAAACAGTATAGGCAACCTGATGCCCATCAGCACGACGCAGATGATCTCGACGGGTTATGACAACGAGACCGGGAATACGGTGCTGTATCTTTTGACAAAGGTGCCGGATGAGGATGTCGTAGCCAAGCGCATCATCACCCTTGGCACCACGGGATTGAATTACTATACGCGCAAGGCGGTCATCAACTTCAACAAAACGAACGAGGAATATCGTATCGAAGTACGGGACTACTCGTCGTACAACGGCGCGATCCTCTATGCCTCCTCCTCTATAGCGGCCGGTGAAACGGAATATGACTGGGAAGCCGGGATGAAGAAGTTTAATACGGAGATCATCTCGGGTAACATCCCGGACATCATCCAGATCGACAGCAACATGCCCTACGACAGCTATGTGGCGAAAGGACTGCTTTCGGATCTCTATCCGTTCTTTGAAAAAGATGAAACGCTTAAAAAAGAGGACTATCTGCTAAATATCTTTACAGCATTCGAGACCAACGGAAAGCTCTATTCCGTAACGCCGAGCTTCAGCGTTTATACGCTGGTCGGAAAGACGTCACGGGTAGGCGACAGAACCTCATGGACGATGGACGACCTCGTCGCGGCGATGCAGTCGCTGCCGGAGGGCGCGCAGCTCTTCTCAGAGATGACGCGCGACAATTTCTTACAGTTTGCGATCACGCTGTCGTCGTCGAGCTATATCGATCAGGAGAAGGGCACCTGCTCGTTTAATACGGAATCGTTCCAGACTCTTTTAAAGCTTGCGAAGACATTCCCCGAGGAGATCGACTACGAGACAATGTATGGCAAGGACTACGACTGGACGCAGTACGAGCTGCAGTACCGCAACGACAAAACGCTTCTGATGATCATGTACATGTACGATTTTGCGTATCTGCACACGGTAGAGGCCGCGACATTCGGCGAACCGGTGTCGCTCATCGGCTTCCCGAACGATTCGGGCGCCGGTTCGGCGATCATTGCGAACCAGCAGTATGCGATTGCGTCGTCATCGAAGAACAAAGACGGCGCGTGGGCGTTCCTGCGGTACTTCCTGACGGATGAGTATCAGGGTGCGATCGATAACGGCGAGTTCCCTGTGAAGTTATCCGCGCTTGAAAAGTACAAAGCGCGCGCGATGGAACCTAATACCTATGAGGACGAAAACGGCAACACCGTCGAGATGCCTAATACCTACTACATCGACAATCAGGAGATCGATATCGGCTACCCGACGCAGGCCGATGTGGATCGCATCTACAGCTTTATCAGCAGTCTCGATACGGTCTACCGCACGGACAGCTCGCTGATGGAGATCATCAACGAGGAAGCCGGCGCATTTTTCGTTGGACAGAAGACCGTCGAAGAGGTGTCGAACATCATTCAAAACCGCGTACAGATCTATATCAGCGAAACCCGGTAATCAAATATATCTAAAAAGGGCATCCCTAGGGCGAAAAACCTTGGGATGCCCTTTTTTTGAATAAAAAGGATGGACGAATGCCCGGGACGCGTGCTATAATAAAAAAAACGGGCGAAGGGATGAGGCAAATATGAAAATCGAACAAATCCATACGTATTTAGTCAGACCGCGTTGGTGCTTTGTCGAGATCGTAACGGACGACGGCTGTACAGGCTGGGGTGAGCCGGTGATCGAGGGACGCGCGGCCACGGTGCAGGCGGCGGTGGAGGAGCTGAAACCGTATCTGATCGGACGCGACCCCGCGCGGATCGAGGATATCTGGCAAGTACTGTATCGCGGCGGATTTTATCGCGGCGGGCCGGTGCTGATGAGTGCGATTGCTGGTATCGATCAGGCGCTGTGGGATATCAAGGGCAAGCGCTACGGCGCACCGGTATACGAGCTGATGGGAGGTGCCTGCCGGGAGAGAATGCCGGTGTACGCGTGGATCGGCGGCGACCGGCCCGACGAGGTGGCTGCGGCGGCGCTCGAAAAGAAGGCTCAAGGGTATGGCGCGGTAAAAATGAACGCGCTGTCGGAGATGGGCTATATCGACAGTTACGAGAAAATCGACGGGATGCTCGCGCGGGTAGCGTCGATTCGGGAAGCCTGCGGGAAGGGGTTTGGCATCGCGGTCGACTTCCATGGGCGGGTGCACAAGCCGATGGCGAAGGTGATGGCTAAAAAGCTTGAGGAGTTCGACCCGATGTTCATCGAGGAGCCGGTGCTGTGCGAGAACATGGAAGACTTCCGGGAAATCGCGAACGCCTGCGCGATACCGATCGCGACGGGTGAGCGGCTATTCTCGCGCTGGGATTTCAAGCAGATTCTTGCACAGGGGTGCGTGGACATCATCCAGCCGGATTTGTCGCACGCGGGGGGTATCACGGAGGTCAAGAAGATCGCGTCGATGGCGGAGGCGTACGACGTCGCACTCGCGCCGCACTGTCCTCTAGGGCCGATCGCACTGATGGCGTGCTTACAGATCGACGCGACCTGCCATAATGCGTGTATCCAGGAGCAGAGCATCGGCATCCATTACAATAAAGGCGCGGGGGTGCTGGATTATATGCGCAACCGCGAGGACTTGACATATCATGACGGCTATGTAGAGCTGCCGAAGCTGCCGGGGCTGGGGATCGTGGTCAACTGTGAAAAGGTTTTAGAGGAAGCGGCGAGGCCCCACGAATGGAAAAACCCCATCTGGCGGCTGCCGGACGGAGCGGTTGCGGAGTGGTAAGAGGGACGGCGGATAATGGCGGTGCGGTACGGAAGCTTCACAGGGCAAAAGCCCGTCGGTCGGAGCCGCGAACGAGGATAACGGCCGCCACTACATCTCCATACACCGTTTACGCCATAGCCGTTCATAGTCCTTGTGGCTGACGATGCGTTTCGCGAGATCGGCAGGCATGTGGATGCCGGCTTCGTCGCACCACCTTATATCGGTTTCATATGCGCTCATGTCAAGCTTGCTGGTATCCATATGCACGGGTATTTCATTCCAACCCGCGAGATATGCGGCGACGGCACGGGTGTGGCCGTCCGTCATCACGAGCCTGCCGCAGAGTCTTTTGAGAGGAATCGGATCGAAATTCACGGTGTCTGACGGATTGAACCATTCCCTCACGTTTTGCAACTTTCCGTCGCTGATATAAAGTTGGCTCGGTTGAAGTGATGACAGTGGAAGCGTGAATATATCGCTCTCATCGGGCCGGTATCGGCGGCGATGGATATATCCCTGCCGCGTCAGACAGTAGTGATTTTCGAAATGTTCACTTTCACCTTTCCCGGCCTTTTGAAATACGAGGGAAAACCCATACTTCATCAGTATACGATTACTTCGTATATTATAATCATCACAAATACAATAAAGCACATCCGTATGTTCACCGGTGAAAGCAAAATCCAGCAGCATGCCGACAACTTGCGTTCCGTAGCCATGTCCCCGGTTGGATTTATCAACGATCATCAAATTGATTCTGCGCACATCGGTGCCCTGATCATAGATCGCGACAATATCGGCAATATTTATCTTTTGCAGACGGCATTCACCGATTGGAATTTGGTTTACCTCAATAATAAAGCAAAACGCATTCTGCGATACCGAACTGTAAATATCCTTTGCGGTTTTTATGTCGTATGGCTCTACGCGGTCGTCGCGCCAGCGGGGTATGTCCGGATCATTGTTTAATCGGTATAACACCGGAATATCATCCTCTGACAGCGGACGCAAGACAATGTCGTCCTGATTACCGCCATATAAGGTGACATCATGCATTTTTATGACGCTCATCTTCATTTTCTCCTTTTGTTTTAAAGCAAACCGGTATCAAGTGCAATGCGGCAAGAGAGAATATAGAGGGATTGCCCATCCGTCGGAGGGGCTGCCGATGAATAAGGCCGCAAATAAGAGATTACAGGGACAGAAGTAAGAGCGGCTCCCGCCGACTCAATTTTGCGCTTCATATCCATATACGACCGCTGATGTCGTGGTATAAACGGCGGTCGTGGACATCGTTTGCCTGCGGTAGGCGTTATATAGGGCGAGACCGACGGTAAGGGCGCCGACCACATAGATGATAAAGACGATCGCGCAGATCAGAAGAACAATATCCCGGTTACTCATTTTCTGACGCATTCGGTTATTCGCCTCCGCATGTTCGGGTATCGCCGTCGATATCCTCTGGCGTCAGCATCCGCACATTGGATTTCCCAAGAGTCCGAAGCACCGCGTTCCAGCGGTCGAGCGCGTCGTTGGAGCGCAGCACGGGCAGGAAACCGAGCTTAAAGTACCCCGCGATAGCCGGCAGACGATGATCGTCGGTGGTCAGGAAGCAGCCATCGGCGTGGCCGAGCGTGTCGTGGCGGGCGAGAACGGCGGCGCAGAGTGGATGCGATAACCCGCGGCCGCGATGCTCCTCGCGGATGGCGACATAGTGTAGGTAGGAGCGACCGTCCTTGGTCTGCGCGGTGGCTGTACCGGCGATCTCGGTATCGCGGTAGGTCAAAAGCAGGACGTCTTCGGGGAGAATGCCCTGCATGCGGGGGAAATAATGTGCGGGGGAGTCGCTGTCGATGCCGAAGCTGCCGATACATGCGCGGGACCAAAGCGTTTCCTCGCCGGGATGCATTGAACGGACGGTATAACCTTCGGGAAAAACGGCATTCGGCGCGGGAGCGTAGGGTCGGAACATCATCAGCTGCATATCGTAAACCTCCATAAAACATATAACAACAGACCCGTTTGCGTGTCTTAAGTATAAACGCAAACGGGTTTGTTGTCAATGAGAGATCATGCGGTGCATAACGAACTCTGTTAGGGTCCCACAACCGCGTGATACATCGCAGGGAAATCCAAGTTTACTATAAGTTCAATTGCTGTAATGTGCAATAGGAGCGTTTTGTGTGACGCGCCATATTATCGTATCAAGCACGGTATCCCAATTATTGCATGTCACATCCACAATATGTGATTCCACCGAGAGCTCGTTTAAAACGCGTAGATCCATATCTTTTCGCTTTTCCCAAAAGGTGATTTCTTTCTTTGTTGGCTCAGATTTTCCCCGACTGTCCTGTGCCTTTCTTAAACGATCACCAACCTCCTGCGACGAGAGATAAAACACAACCGGGTTTAAGGATCGCACAGACCGAAGCAGTTCCGCCAAATGTCTGACAATATCATCCTCGGTAGCATTATAATTGCGAATTAAATCGTTTATCTGATGGTGTAAAAACGAGCCGTCCAGAATCACAATATCCCGCGTTGTTTGCACGCTTTTGGCAAACCGGCGCCAAATGTCAGAAAACACTTCCATATAGTTTACAAGCGGCAAAGGCCTCGCGGGGTTATAACAAAATTCTCGTTCTTTCAGATATTCATATAATTCCGGTGAATAATACTTCCGTTTTAAATCTTGATACCGCACAAGAATATAATTATCCCCATTTATACCGTTATCCGATATTTCATAGGCAAAATCCCTGTATGTGAGCCGGATATGATCATATTCGGCTTTTGTTAAACAAGCAGACCAAAACGAATCGACAGGACTGTTTATATCGCCTTCCAAATAGCAAGCGGTCGAATATCCCATATCACGGAGTTTTTTGCACAACGCCGTTGTCGTTGTGGATTTTCCAACACCTGATACGCCTTCAACAAAGATAAGGTTCATATCTTCCTCCCTTTCACATTCAATGATCACCAAAACCGTTTGCATAACAACCTAGATTCCCAGGAGACTTCCCTTTAGGATATAAGGCCGGAATAACGGTAGACAGGATTGTCCAATCGCTATTCTGGCCTTATTGATAGCTTATACCCCGGCTTGACGGTTATAGGGTCAGGTTTTTCTCGATTATCCGGAGGATCTCGCTAATTACGTCAGCAGTTTATACAGTAATTGTGCCATCTGGGCGCGAGTGGATATGCCAAGAGGATCGAGATTGCCGCCGCTGCCGGAGACGATACCTGCCGAGATCAGATTCTCCATGGCATCTTTGGCATAATCCGATATTTTATCGGCATCAGCGAAAGACGACAGAGAGGCGTCTTCCTTCATTTCAGGTAATTGACCCAAAACGGCAAGTACCCGATACAGCAGCGTGAACATATCCTGCCTTGTAATAACTTCGTCCGGCATAAACATATTGCTCCCTACGCCGGTTGTAATTCCCAGGCGTTTCGCGGAGGCCAAGTATCCCGTATAATATGTATCACCCGCATCACTAAAGTTATCAATCGGTTTTTCATCGATCGTCAGACCGTATGCACGCATGAGAAGAACGATAAACTGTCCTCGTGTCAGTGGATCGTTTGGGCCAAAAAAGCCGTTTCCCAAACCGGTCGTTATGCCGCGTGCCGCGCAAAAAGTGACCGCATTATAGTACCACGCGCTCTGGGGTACATCGGTATATGTCACCTCATTATAAACGATAGCATATTGCGAAAGATGCGCGATGGTAAAATAAACGGCTCTCTCTTCTGGATTATAACCGCCGCATACCGGCGTCATATTTCCATCGTCGTCAATATAGTAAACGACGATGGCATTGGGGTTTTCACCGTCTTTTATATCATAAGGAACTTTCACTGTGATATTTTCTCCGCCGAAGCTGGACACAATTCCGTTCCCTGAAGTAACGGTAAAATCATAAACAGGCCGATCCCCTACGGCGGCACGCACCGTCTCCGGCAACGAGGCGGGATCCAGTCTTTTTATTTGAAAATTGATATTACCGCCAGCGTTCTGACTGATGACAGAAAGTGCATCCGCATTAAAGGTAATTGTACCGATCGGTGTATTCAGCTGGAGCCCGAGTCCATTTTGCTCCAGATAATCGACAGCGGCCTTCGGGACGGTAATCTTGACGGTATTCACATATCCGGCATTCTGTAACGTTATTTCCACAAACGGCGAAGCGTCTTCTTGCGGGGTTTCACGCATAACGGCACTGATTGCCTGGGATATCTGGTCGGCTGTCACGGATGCAGCGGCAATTTTACTGGTCTGAGCGGATGCCCATACAAGAATCGTTTGGGACAGTTCCGACGGCGTTGTATCCGCTTCCATTTCGGGCTGGATCACCCGCAATGTGCCGTTAATTATGTTTAAAGTATATTTATCGCTTACCCCAGCCCCTGTTACCATAATGGTATAACTGGCTGCTACACTGCTGCTGACGTCTATCGGCAGACTCAAGGTTGGGGGTGTCAGTAAAGAATCTCCGCCGATCAGTCCGTCTACCGTATATGTCAGAGAATTGGCTTTTGGTATTAAATCTCCGACATAGATGGTCTTATCGTCCGCTTTTATCGTAACTTCTCTTTTGCCTATGGAAATTACGTAAGCAACGCTTGTGTTTGTAATATAGTTTATTTCACCTGTATCCGGAATAAATTCCGCCGTTACGCTTCTATCCCCGACCAAGAGATCGGTTTGTGTTGTCGAGTAAGAAGCGCTGCCAAGTGTCAGCATCACGGGACTTCCTAATTTCTCTGAGTCAAGCCAGAATTGAACGCTGCCCGCCGGAACCGAGCCGGAACCTGATTGATGAGCCGTCGCCGTGAAGGTTACCGGGTCGCCATATACTGCGTATCCGGCCACCTTATTACTTGTTAAGGTAATTTCCGGCGTTGCCTGCGTGATCGTCAGTTTTATACCGGTGGTAAAGGTAATGTTGTAGTTCGGATTGCCGTCGTTTGTCACAGTACCCTGCGTGATCTCGTACTGGCCTACGTTTTCCCCCGTTACCCGCGCGAGGCTCCCCACAAGGGTTTCCGACGCAACCAGCGCTCCGACGGTGATCCTGTAGGTGAGCGCCGGGTCGTTTTGCCCGTAGACCTTCGTTAAGACATCCGGTGTTACCGTGATCGCCGCGGGCGTGATGTTCGCCGTTCCGGATGTCGGCACGCTGATGGTATAGTTGTCCTTGCTGGCTCCGCTCTTCACGATTCCGCTAATGGTCACCGTTTTTCCGGTACCTGAGTCTTTGGTGTCAAAGGTGCCGACGGCCGTT
>JAYFRF010000012.1:0-107052 GCA_034926225.1 Clostridiaceae bacterium | reverse complement strand
GCAGGCGACGCAACACCGGAAGGGTACTTAGGGGAACGATGTTCCCCTAAGCGAGCTTTCTTTCCCTCTTTCTTTGCTCGCGCAAAGAAAGAGGTCGGGAGGTGCAGGGGGGCGAAGCGCCCCCCTGCAAGGTATCAGCAACGGGAAAACATACTCTGATTTATTTGACACCCGCTCAGACGCGTGTTATAATCATCCTGTGTGGAAACATATCCGAAGGGGGGGTTGCGGATGGCGAAAAAGACAAATACCGGCGTCGGAAAGCAGTGGCTGTACGATCTGATGGAAAAGCCCGTCGGCCGTCTGTACCTTCTCTGCGGTGAGGAAACCTTCCGCCGCGACGCCGCCGTGGGCATTCTCAAGAAGAGGCTGATCGACCCGTCGCTTGAAACATTCAACCTCCGCTCGTTAGAGGGCAGGGGACTCACCGCCGAAACGCTGACCGAGGCGCTCGACAGGCCGCCGATGATGGCGGAGCGCACGCTGATTCTCGTGCGCGACTTCGATGTGTATAAATCGAAATGGCTTGAGCCGATTATAAAGGATATCCCCGCCTACGCCTGTCTCGTTTTCATCTACGACACCCTTGAGTGTAAGCCCGACGCGCGGACGAAGCTGCACGCCGCGATCAAGGCCGCGGGAGAGCTCGCCGAATTTACCCCCGCGCCGCCGGACGAGCTTGCCGCCTGGATCCGCTCCCGCTGCAAGGGCCTCGGCGTACGCATCGGCGCGGATGAGATCCGGCTGCTCGTCACCCGCTGCGGCGGGCTGATGCAGGGTCTTGCCGGAGAAATCGATAAGCTCTGCCTGTACGTCGGCAAGGGCGCCGTAACCGCGCGCGACATCGAGGACGCCACCTGCGCGGTACCGGAGGCGCAGGTCTTCCGACTCTGCGACGCGCTCTCCGCGCGCGACGGACGTCTGGCGCTGCATCTTTTAAACGATCTCGAAACCGCGCGCGAGGAAGCCATCCCCGTCCTCGCGCTCATCGGGCGGCAGATGCGCAACCTCTATACCGCCCGCCTCGTCCTCGACGCGAACGGTTCCGTTTCCGAAATCGAGCAGCTCTGCAAGCTTCGTTTCTCGTTCCAGACGGACAGCCTTGTCCGCGCGGCAAGGCGTCTTGCCCTGCCGGGACTGCGTGCAGCGCTGCGGCTGTGTGCGGAGGCGGACCTTGCGTTAAAATCCTCCCGCGCGGAGGACTTCGATATTCTGCGCGATCTGGTGCTTTCCCTGTACCGCGCGCTCGGAGAGGAGACCGCCGCATGATTCGTATCCGGGAAGCCCTCGTCGTCGAGGGGCGCTATGACAAGGCCGCGCTCGCGAGCCTTGTCGATACCGTGATCGTCGAGACACACGGATTTGGCATCTTCCGCGACCGCGAAAGGCTTGCGTATCTGCGCAGACTCGCCGAGCGGCGGGGGCTGTTGATCCTGACGGACTCCGACGGCGCGGGATTTGTCATCCGCAACCACTTAAAAAGCGCCATCCCCGCCTCCCAGTGCAAGCAGGCGTTCATCCCCTCGCTTTTCGGTAAAGAGCGCCGCAAGGCACAGCCGTCGAAGGCGGGCACTCTCGGTGTCGAAGGCATGACGCCGGAGGTGCTGCTTGCCGCGCTGCGCCGCGCCGGAGCGACCATCGAGGGCGAGGACTGTCCGCCGCCGCCGAAGCTCAAAAAAAGCGATCTTTACGCGCTGGGGCTGTCGGGCGCGCGTGACAGCGCCGAAAAACGCTCGGCGCTCTGCAAACGCTTAGGATTGCCGGCCGGCATGACCGCGAGCGCCCTGCTCGACGCGGTGGGGAGCCTTTACACTTACGAGGAGTTCATCCGCACGGCAAAGGAGCTGTCCGATGCCGGAAAATAGTCTTCACAGCATTGGTACGGAAAACGAAACGTCGCTACATGCCGCGATGAAGAGCTATATCGACCCGGACATTTCCCATCACGAGGTACGTGTCGCAGGGCATATCGCGGACGTGTACAACGACGCGGGCGTGTTCGAAATCCAGACGCGCGACTTCTATAAGCTGCGCCGCAAGGTCGAACGGTTGCTCGAGGTTTGCCCCGTCACCGTCGTCTATCCCGCCGCGGCCGAAAAACGCCTTTTCTGGGTCGATCCCGCAACGGGAGACTGTACCGAAGGGCGAAAAAGCCCCAAGCGCTGCACCCGCTGCGCGCTCTGGACGGAGCTTGCCTCCCTCGCGGAGTTTCTCGGACATCCGGACTTCGCGGTCCGCCTCCTCCTTTTGGAGCTGGACGAGTACCGGGCGCTCGACGGTTGGGACGAGCATAAAAAGCGCTGCGCCACGCATATCGACCGCGTCCTGCGCGGCGTCCGCGACGACTATACCGTCCGATCTAAAGACGATCTGTACGGGCTGCTTCCCGAGGGCCTGTCGGACGAGTTCACCTCCCGGGATTTTGCCAAATGCGCGCATATCCCCCGCGCGTCGGCTCAGTCCGCGCTGCGGATTTTGCATGAGCAGCAGCTTGCCGCGCGCCTTTCCCACGATAAGCGGGGTTATATCTATAAAATCATATAAAAAGGAGCGAAAACCTGTGAAGAAGAATCAGATTGCCGCGCAGGGTTACACCATCCGCGACCTTTGCAAAACGCCCGAGGCCACCGATATCGCCTTCGGCCGCGTCAAGGCGGCCGGCTACGACGCGATTCAGATTTCCGGTTTCTGGCAGAATGGCGTCGACGTCCTCGCTGACCTCGCCAAAAAGCATGCCCTCGAGGTCTGCGCCACCCATATCGGCTTCCAGGAGATGGTCGACGACCTCCCCACCGTCATCGCAAACCATAAAAAGCTCGGCTGCAAGTATGTCGGCATCGGCGGTATGCCTCTGGAAGCCCGCGAGAGCGTAGATGCCTGCCGCGCTTTTGTGAAGAAGTTCAACGAAATCGGCCTTGCCCTGCGCGACGCGGGTCAGATCGCGGTTTATCACAACCACCATTTCGAATTTGCCTCCTTTGGCACCGAATCCCTGATGGACATCCTCTTTGAGGAAGGCAATCCGGATTCCTGGCAGTTCGAAATCGATACCCACTGGGTGGTGCGCGGCTACAACGATCCCGTCAAGTGGATCCGCAAGGTTGGCGGCCGCATGGACTGCGTCCATTTTAAGGATCTGCACAACTACAAGGAAGGTCCGACGTATGCCGAAATCGGCGAGGGCGTCCTCAACTGGCCGGACATCATCGCCGCCTGCCGTTCCATCGGCGTCAAGTGGTATATCGTCGAGCAGGACACCTGCCCCGGGGATCCGGTCGATTCGCTGGCGCTTTCCTATCGCAATATGCTTCGTATGATCTGATCGATACTTCCGGAGGGGCCTCCTCGGCCCCTCCGGACCACCCCGCGCCAATATTCTTTCTCCGGGAGAAAGAATATTGGATAAGAAAGCAACTTTTTTGGAGACGGTAGGAAAACGCCTGCGGGCGTTTTTTATACGAAGAGAGCATCTGAGTACCGAACGCGGCGTTGGAAATGCCTTCGGTACGCAAATGCTCTCTTTTCTTTCTTCCGCTACTTTACTTCTGTGCCGCCCCATTCGACGGCGGTGAAGCCGTTCCGGGTAAACGGGGTAAATGTCTGCGGCTCAATTTCTGTCGGTTCGGTCAGAGGTTTCCATGCCATGAAAACTCTGAGCAGGCTGTCGGGCGCGGGTTCGACGGTCAGCCTTGCCGCGTCCGTATACGCGTCCGACTGGAACGAGATCAGGTTGTAGGCGTTATGCTCCATCTTCGGCAGCCAGTAGACGATCATTTCGTTATACTCCCGCGGCGTCATGCCCATGGCGGCGAGCGTCTCTTGCAGAAAAGCCGCCGTATCCTCCCCTGCGACGCAGAAGCCCTCCGAAAAGTCATACGCTGTGTCGAGCGTGCCGTCCCAGAACAGATAGCTGTACTCGCGCCCGTCCGCGCCCTCAAGCGTACCGTCGGGGTACGCCGTGACCCGCCACGCGCCGTCCGCATCGGGCGCGGGATAGGCCGTGCCGAGCGTACCGTCGAGGGTCAGCGTGACCGTGACAGGCAGGGGCGTCTCGGGATACAGATAGATCACGGGCTTTTCCGTAACCGGAACGGAACTCACCTGTGTCGTCGATGTGCCATTCTGTGCGGAAGGCTTCGTCGTAACCATTCGCCCGACTACCGCGATCAGTAATAATAAAAGTACCGCCAATAAAATCCGCACCCATGTCTTCTTCATGCGAAAACCTCCCTTCATCGGGTTTCTGCTAAAATAAGACGACAGGTGCGGGCAAAATGTTCCAATAATGTTAAGAGTCTTTAAGCACATCCTCAAATCCCCGTAAAAAGGGCTGCTCGAGGCGGCGCTTGAGATTGAAAAACCATCCCTTTTCCGGCTTCACCGGTCGGACATAAAGAGCGGTCAGCCCGGCAAGGCGTGCGGCGAGGATATCGGTGAACAGCTGATCGCCGAGGAAGGCGGTCTCCGCTACCGTCGCATGAAGGGTCCTGCGCGCCCGTGTCAGTCCGAACGGCAAAGGTTTTCGCGCCTGCGGAATGCCGTCGAACGGGAGATTGCGGCAGAATTCGCGTACCCGCTTCATCGAATTATTCGAAACCAGCATCACGCGGATACCGCCGGCGCGCATGCACTCCAGCCAAGCAATGGCGCTCGGCGTCGGGCGGCGTCGCTTCGGGGCGACAAGCGTGTTATCCAAATCACATAATACGGTGGTAATTCCCATATCGCGCAGAAGCCCCGGTTTGATATCGGAAACCCTTCGGAAAACCAGATCCGGCCGCAAAGGGTGTTTCATATTTTCGTACTACACTCCCCATTTTGTTCATAAACTGATTGTACCACGACTATCGGAAAATGAAAAGGGGGAAACTCGGGTTTGGATTGTAAAAACTTTGTGCTCGCCGTCATGCCGTCGGAAATCGGCGCGGCGTTTGCGATAGAATCCGCGCGTGGCGCGAACCTGGCGTATTTAAGCTACCGCATCGTCGGCGGGCGGCTCATGCGCGACGCGGGTACCGTCGGGCGCGGCGGGATGCCGGTCATATGCGACGCGGGCTTCGACGGGCAGCCCTTCGATATCCAGCGCTTCGGCGGCGACGTCGCGGCGGAGCTTGCCTCCCGCGCCTCCGTCGGCATCGTTGCGGATTTTGCCCGGGAGGAATCCCCCGTACTGCGCGAGGTCGTAGGCGAGCTTGCCCGCGTCGCCGCCGTACGGAAGCTGCCGCTTTATACCTCGCCCGCGTATGAGCCCTATGCCCCCGGCGCGCATGTTCTGATCGGCAGCGCCGTCGCCGAGGGGTCGCTCTCCGGCGTCTTGCTCGCCGCCTGCGAGCGCTACACCCCCGAGCGGGTTGCGCTGGAGGTTATGCCCACGCGTACCGACTTCGCCCTGCCGGTGGGAGAAGGGGGAGGCAAGCGCTTATCCGAAGCCGAGCTTGCCCATATGCTCGACGCGCAGGCTCCCATGTCTTTTTTCTCGTCGGAACTGTGCGCGAAGTATTTTACCTATCTCGCGCCCGACCGCCGCGCCCATTTCGTCCTCTACGACGACGCCTCCACCATCGCGCAAAAGCTGCGCGTGGCGGAAAACTGCGGAGTAAAGACGACGTTCCTGCTCTACGCGGAGGTGGGGACGATGCTCGCCGAGGTCTGCGCGGCGGTAGCCGTTACGCCGGGCGGATGAACTCCGCCCGCGCCGCTGCACTGCGCCAAGCGGACCTTATCGTATAAAATCGAGCTTTTTGCGCATACTCCCGGATATATTATGGACGGGAGGAACCACTATGTACCTTGCAGCAACCGCAAAAAACGAGGAAGACGACGAACGCTCCCGCGATGAGGAGCGCACCGTCGAAGAACGCGTCGCCGACGAGGTGGCGAAAACAGGCTCCGTCACCACGGAAAACCCCGGCGGCGCGGTGCACTGCTTAACCATTGTCGGCCAGATCGAGGGTCACAACGTACTGCCGTCGTCGTCCAAGACGACAAAGTACGAGCATGTCATCCCCCAACTCGCCGCGATCGAGGAAAGCCCCGACATCCGCGGTCTGCTCATCATCCTGAACACCGTTGGCGGTGACGTCGAGGCCGGGCTCGCCATCGCGGAGATGATCTCCAGCATGGAAAAGCCGACCGTGTCGCTCGTGCTCGGCGGCGGTCACTCCATCGGCGTGCCGCTGGCCGTCGCCTCCAAGCGCAGCTTCATCGTGCCGTCCGCTACCATGACGATTCACCCCGTGCGGTTCAACGGCATGGTCATCGGCGTGCCTCAGACGTTCGCCTACTTTATGAAGATGCAGGAACGCATCGTCCACTTCGTCACGTCCAATTCGCGCATGGACGAAGCCCTCTTCCGGAAGCTGATGCTTGAGACGGACGAGCTGGCAAGCGATATGGGAACCGTCATCGACGGTGCGGAGGCCGTGGAGATGGGACTCATCGACGAGCTCGGAGGGCTTTCCCACGCCCTGCGTGCCCTGCACGCGCAGATCGACGGCTAAAAGGTGTTGATTTTCCCTCGCGGACGTGGTATAGTGAAGCCATCATGAATAAGGGCGGCGATGTTCTATGAAATCCGGTTTTGCCCGCGCCGAAATTACCACACGCGAGGGAAATATCCACGATCCCCTCTATGTCAAGGCTCTCGTCCTCGACGACGGCGCCACCCGCGCGGCTCTCGTCTCGCTCGATACCATCTGCCTCGGCGGCGGCATCGGCGATCTCGACGACGCGTTCTTCCCCGCGCTGCGCCGCTCTCTCGTACCCCTCGGCGTGACCTTCCTTCTTGGCGGTGCCACGCATACCCATACCCCCGGACGCATGCTTCGTCCGCAGGACGAGGTGCTCGCCGCCGCCGCGGACGCCGTGCGGCAGGCGATCGACACGCTCGAACCCGCCCGCGTCGGCTCCGGCATCGGACACGACCCGTCGTTCGCCGTAAACCGTACCTTAAAGCTCTCGAGCGGCTCCGCTTGGACCATCCGGCAGGCGCATCCACTGCCGCCCGACCGGGAAATCGCGGCCCTCGATGCCTTCGACGACACGGTCGGCGTGCTGCGCGTCGACCGCGCGGACGGTTCGCCGCTCTGCACGCTGTTCACCTTTGGCTGCCACCCGCTCCTCGGCTATGCGTCGAACGCGGTCACCGCAAACTACCCCGGCGTCGCGGAACGGCTCCTGCGGCAAAAGACCGGCGCGGACGCGATCTTCTTTCAATCCTGCGGAGGCGACGTCACGGAAATTGCCTATAAGGACTACGACCGCCCGAAATGCTGCGAGGAACCGGGAATTTCGCTCGGACTCGCCGCGCTGGACGTCTGGCGCGGGATCGAAACGCGGGATGTTGTCCTGCGCGCAGCCCGCCGCGGCGTGACCTTCCCGCGCCGCGCGGATATCCCCGACTACAGGGGAAAACTTCTCGCTGAATGCGATGCGCTGGTTGCGTCCCTTGCGGACTGCCCCCTCGATTTTCGCACCTTCCTTCCCTTATATATGAAGTACCTCGTTTCTCCCGATTATCCGCTCGCGCATAAGTATGCCTATCTGCGCGAGGAAGAACGCGGTTTAACCCAGCTGCGCGATCAGGATACAATCAACCGTAAAAACCTTGAAAAATACATACAAAACGTCGAAACGATGGAAAAGCTGTCGAAAATCGCATCCACGCTGGACACGCTTTCGTGGCATGAGGACTATAACCGCGCGGCCGGCGCAGATACCGTCGACGGAGAGGTGACCGCCCTCGGCATCGGCGACTGCGCGCTGCTTTCGGTGCCGGTCGAGCTGTTAAGCGAGGTCGGACAGCGCATCCGGGCGGCGTCCCCCATTCCGAAAACCTTCATCGCGGCGTACGCCAACGGCTATATGCACTACGGCGCCCCCGCCGCAAGCTACCAAAACGGCGGCTATGAAACGATCGAGTGCTTCCTCGGCGCGGGCTGGCAGGAGACTGCCGAGCGCGCGGCGGCCGAGGTGCTTGACGAAATCGAACCGAAGGAGGAAACATTATGACCTGTCCTGAAAATTCCCGGTCGAGCGGCACACTGTCCGCCTCGAACCGAAATCAGAACGCAATGCCTCCGGGAGCGCGTCCGGTGATTTTTACGATGATCGGCGGCGGCGCGCATCGCCTGCTGTCCACCGTCCGCGGCGCTCTCAAGGAAGGCGTGTTCCGCGAGGGCGGGGAGTTGCGCTGCTATGATCTCGACGCGGTACGCGCACAGGTGATGGCGGAAATGATCCAGAAATCCCCTGAGTTTCGCGCCAATCCCGAAAAAGTTACCATCCGCTGGGATCTGACCCTCGAACAGGCCCTGGAAGGCGCGGACGTCGTCAGCGTGACCCTGCTTGCGGGCGGCGCCCGTGCGATGAACCTGTCGTCGGAGCTTGGCTGGAGCTTCGGCTTCTTAGGCTCCGACAACGTCAGTTACCCCGGCGCGTTTTTAGCCCTGCGCGGCGCGCCGATCCTCTTAAATATCGCCCGGACGATGGAACGCGTCTGCCCGAACGCCATCCTGCTCGATTTCGCCAACCCCGTCGCCGTCCTCTCCTGTATGGTCAGTACTTACACAAAAATTCGCTGCTATGGCGTTTGTGAGGGCCACAACAACCACGGCTACGACTTGACACGCCTTCTGACGGGGAAGGATGCATATAACCCCGACTACGACGTCCTTGTCGCCGGCATCAACCACGCGTCGTTCATCGTCGAAGGCTCCCTCCACGGCGAGGACCTCTTCGCACTGCTCGACCGCCGCCTGGCCGAGGTCGAAAACCCCGTCGAGCTGCTCGAAGTCGGGCCGTATGTCAGCGACGTCGCCCGCGAATGGCTGCGCTTCGGCTTAGGGAAAATCATATCCCTCTATAAAAACCGCCGCGCCCTGCTGTTTTCCGGCGAGGCCGACGGCTTCTCCCATTATTTCCACGAGGACGCTCTGATTCATCACGGCGCGTCCCTCTCTCACGACGGCGAGCTGCTCTCCGCCGACGCGATGCGCACACTTGCGGCAGCCGACGCGCACGGCCGCGCCGACCGCGACGCCGCGAACGCCGCCTTCGCCGCTTATGCGCGCCGAAACGCCGACGACATCCCGTGGAACGACCCCGCCCTGCATCTGTTCTCCGTCGCCGCGCGCGGCGACGTCCAGTGCAAGGTGCTTTCCGGTCTGTCCGGCGCGTGCGTAACGCGTGTCGCTGTCAGCGCGCCCAATACCGGCGCGGTTTTGAACATCGGGGAAGGTATGGCGCTTGAATACTCCCACACGGCAGACCGCGACGGTCTGCATCCCATCGAAGGCTTGAAAGTCCCCGAGGGCGTTTACGGTATGACCGCGTCCCTCGCGGCGCATCAGACGCTCCTCGCCCGCGCTTGCTTTACGCGTGACCCGCGCGATTTGCATGAAGCGCTGCTTTCTTACCCCATAGGCTCGGACACCACCGCCGCGAGAGAGCTCTGGTGCCGGCTGACCCTCGCGTCCAAGGAGACCATTGACCCCGCCTATCAGGGTTTACTAAATCTGCTGAAGTGAGTGAAAAAAGCCGCATGGAACTCGACGATATCCGAAAGATATTCGCAAACGACCGCTACGCCACCGAATGCGCCGGCGCTGTCATCGATGAAGCCGAGCCCGGTCACGCGCAGGTACACTGCACGATCGAACCCCGGCATAAAAACGCCGCCGGCGGCGTCATGGGCGGTGTCGTCTGCACCCTGGCCGACTTTGCCTTCGCCATTGCGTCAAACCTCGGCGACATGAAAACCGTCTCCGTAAACATAAACTGCTCCTACCTCGGTTCCCCACGCGGCGCCCGGCTCATCGCCCAAGCCGACTGCGTCAAAAACGGCCGCAGCGTCGTCTTCTATACCGCGAGCGTCACCGACGATCTGGGGAACGCCGTCGCTAAAGTGGAAATCACCGGTTTCCGGAAATCTTGACAGTAAAAACTCCCCCTTGCTTTCGTAATTAAAGCAAGGGGAGTTTTTATACGGTTACTCGCCGATATAAACGGTAATCTCGCCGCCGGCGCACTCCATAATCGCCGTGTCGGAGTATGTCGTACGGCCAAACGCGTCGGAGACCTCGTACTGATAGAGGTAATCGCCGTCGACAAGCGGGGATTCCTCGATGGCCAAAGCCCCCGAGACCGTGATCGCATTCAGCGTCGCCTCCGACGTTTCGCCGGTCTCGCTGTCGATGAAGGAGAAGATCGGCTCCACCACGTCACCGTCCGCGATCTGGCGGACTTCACGCGCCGCCATGCCGGTGTCGGTGTCCAGCCCGTCATACGCGCCGAGGAGATAATAGCACTCGTCCTCCCAGACATACACCGCGCGGAGGTTCGTGCGGCTGCCGTTCAGCATCACCGGGATGGAATACAGGTTATACGCGTCCTCCTGCGCGATCAGCTTCGGCGCGCAGTAGCAGCCGTCCAGCGTTATCCAAACGCCGCGGAAGTTGTCCTTGAAAATGTAATTGTCCCAGTCGGCATACATATCGTCGTCCGTACCGAGGTGGATGTACATATCGGAGTCGTAATCCATGTAGTAGAGGCTGAACAGGACGCTCTCGACGCATTCCCAGCTCTCCGTAACCTCTACGGTAAAGTAAGCCTCTTCGTCCAGCGTGGTTTCGAGCACGACATTGTAATCGTCCGCGTTCGCGGATTCCAGATCGCTCGGCGCGACCCAGTCCGGCGCCGTCCAGTCCGGGATCACCGCTTCGATGAAGCGCAGATAGTTCTCGCTCGTCGCGATCTCGGCGTAGGTGTCACAGATGTCGCTTGAAACGCCTAAAGGATAGAAAACGGACAGGCCGTTGGCATACGCGCGGTTTTCACCCTTGACCTGATAGACCACCGTGTTGAACAGCGCGTCGATCGTAGCGTCGGCGGTCTCCGGCAAAACGTCCTGCGTCTCGAGAATCAGGTCGCCGAGGTCGATCATGTTCGTATAGCCGTCGGTTTCCGTGTTGCCGCCGTAGTTCTCCGCACGCGTCGAGCTTTGGACAAAGGCGACCAGCGAGTCGATATCCGTCGTCAGCGTCTCCATCTCGTACGCCATCGCGTCAAAGCTCTCGGTAAGGGCGCCGACCGCCGTCAGGTCGATCACGGACAACGTCGCCATCGCGGCGGTCTCCTGTATCTCGCACTTGGCCATGTAGGAATCGCAGATCACCGTACCCAGCTCATAGTCGGTGCAGTCTGGAATCTCCGAGAGGTACGCGGGCCATACGGCATAGTCCCAGCCGCCGCCCGGCTCGGTCTCCTCGGACGCGACCATGTAATTGCCGTAAGGCGCAACCGCTGCCGCATTCTCGAGGGACGCCATCAGGCAGGTATCAAAGCCGATCACGTCGAACGTAACGCCCGCCGCTTTAAGCCCGTAGGAAAGCTCGTTTAAGTCGAGGCTGTCGTTTTCAAACAGCTCGTCAAACTCCACGCCCGCGACACTGCCGCCGCCGTGATTCCAGAATACGACCATATAATGCTCGGCGGGATAATTTTCAACGCCCCAGGACAAGAAATCCGCCAGCGTCTGCCCGTCACCCATCGAGGCAAGCTCCCGCTCGTCGACGAGCGCGTAGTCGTCGTTTGCAAGCTCATAGCGCTGCAGCTTATCCGACGCAAAACCGCACTGCCATTCGGAGGTGCCACCCGTCTGGATGATGTAATTGACCGTCTCAGGATCCACGCCCGCCCCGGCCAGCTCAACCAGATTCGATGTCGCCGCACCGTAGTTTGTCTCAAGGTCGGTACCGCACAGATACATGAAGACCGACCATTCCGCCAACCCATGCTTGGCAGACTCTGTAGCTGTGGCTGCCGTCGTGGTTGCCGTAGTGACTGCGGCAGTCGCCGCAGCAGTCGCCGCCGTCGAAGTGGTCGCCGTAGTGGCCGTGGCCGCCGTCGTGGCTGTGACTTCCGTGAAGGCAGTCACGGAAGCTTCCGGTGTGCCGCCGGAGCAACCGGACAGCACCGTCAGCGCAAGCAGCGATGCCATGATCATTGCGAGGATACGCTTTGACATAATGCCAAATTCCTTTCCCATCTGTTATTTTTTTAGTCTCTTGCTAACTCCCAGTATAACACAGTCCGTACTTTACGGCAATATAGTTCATGCCAAAATTTGGCCGCCTGTGGCAAGTGTTCCGGTGAATTCTTTCTTAAAATGCCTATAATAACCGTTATATACTTGTCAAAAATGCTGTATTGTGATACCATACGCTTGTCCTCCAAAGGATATCACCCTCCTATGCAAAGCCGCTTCCATAACCCTGATTGAATAAGAAAGAGGGAACCGCCATGAGTATACCGAAGGGTACGACCAGCTATTTCGGACGTTACGAAGACCCCGAAGCTTTCCGCCTGATTCCGCAGGACGGTATCCGCGTCCGCGTGGATCCCGCCGATACGCATTATCCCTCCTGCTGGGACATGAACGTATCCCCCTACACGGGCGTGTTATATTTCGCTCCGTGCGACGAAACGGGCAAGGGATTGCATACACGGCTGGTATCCTATGATTGGGATTCCGACACCGCGAAGGTGGATGTCAAGATCGAACGTCTGGCGCTGCCGCGCGAGCGTCATATGCCGCATTCGAAGCTGCATGAGTCCATCACGTTCCTGCCGAACGGCCACATCGTCGCCTCGACGCATTCCACCGACCGCGGCAAGTTTCAGCCCGAATGGATGCCGTTTGCCCATGTCGACCACGTCTGGGACGGCTTCCCCGGCTCGTATGTCATTGATTACGACCCGAAAACCGGCGTCGCCTTAAATCTCGGCTGCCCCGCGCCGCGTGAATCGATCTACGGCATGACCTATGACCCGAAGTACAACGCGCTTTATATGATCGGCTTCATGCGCGGCCATGTCTACCGTCTGTCGCTCGACGACCGCAGCGTTAAGGACCTTGGAAAGGCCGCCGAGGTCTTCTGCTACCGCCTGCACTTAGGCCCCGACGGCCATATCTACGGTATGACGAAGTCGGGCTACCTCTGGCGTGTCAATGTGGATACACAGGAGTTCGAGGATATGAACTGGCGGCTGCCGGGCGAGCCGTATAACTATGTCGCCAATACCTGGTACCGCTACATGGCGCAGGCGCACAACGTGTCCGATCACGAATTCGTCTTCTGCGGCTGCGCACAGGATCATATGTATCTGTTCAATACGGATACGCTGACAGCGCGCGACCTCGGAAATAAGCGCCCGTTTGACTTTGAGAGCGATTTCGAGATCGCTACCTACGACAACAACGAATTTGGCGTGGACAAATACGGCGTCCTCTGGTATACGCAGGAGCCGGAGCATTACTGGCACCCGACGGACGAGTACTATAAAACGCCATACGTACTGCTGTTGATGCGGTGGGACTACCGTGCCGGCAAGAAAGCGGAGGTCGCCGGTATTCTCGGCACGCAGGAGTACGCGCTGACGCATGAAACCTGCACCTGTCTCGACCTCTCGCGCGACCGGCTGTTCATCATCGGTCAGACGAAGCCCTTAGACGCGCTTGAGAAGCCTTCGACGCAGAGCCTTTTCATGATCGACCTTGAAAAGTGCCGCGCCGCACTCGAAAAAGGCCCCGGCCCGATCTGGAACCGCAAGCTGGAAGCCGTTGCGATGAACGAGGAGGAAACCGCAAAGGCCAAGGACGCCGCCGCGCATTACAATGCCTGGGCGGGCGAGGAGGTCGCCGGCGCAAACCCCGTCACGGCCTTCCCCATCCAAAGCGTCATCCCCATTCGTCTCTGGCGCGCCGTACCGCATACGGAAATCTCCGAATCGAAGGTCATCTCCCTTCTCTGGGACGACGAAGGGAATCTGCACGGCATCTGCGGGGATAAAACGCGGCGGTATTTTAAGATTTCCCCGAGCTCCGTGGAAAAGTATCCCTCCCGGGAGGCCGCCCTCGCGTCGGAGCAGGTCTGGCTCTACCGCGCCATCCTCCGCGACGCGCTCGAGCTGCGCGATACTCAGGACGGCTGCGAGGTCACCCCGCCGACCGCGTTCTCCTTTAAGCTCGATATGCTCATTCCCCTCGATGAAATCACAGTCAGCCGCTACCGCTGGCTGCGTGAAAACGCGTCCCCGCGTCCCGTGGACATCGACGCGTCGCTGAAGCTGCCCGAGGTCGCCGGACGCCGCTATCTCGCGGTCGCGACGGCGTCGCTTGAGCTGCCGGACGGCCGCACCGCCGTCGGCACGAAGGACGGCCTGTTCGCCCTCGTCCGTCACGGCAATGTCAAAAACTTCGGCAACGCCGCACCTTTGGGTCCCGTACGCTGCCTGTGCCTGTCCGCCGACGGCAAAACCGTCTACGGCACCGCCGGCGACGACGAGGATATGGGTACCATCTTCTCCTACGACGACACAAACGGCCTTCGCCAGCTAGGTGTCATCAGCTATAACTCCCACGGCCACATGGACGGCCCCACCGCAAGTCATATTCTGACCGCCATCGCGGCGTCCCCCGACGGGAAGTATCTCGCCGTCGGCGGCGCAGATCGGATTGGCTCGGTGCATATTTTCAAGCTGTAAGCTTTCCATCTTCTGCTCTTTCTTATCCTACCTCATACCTTCTGGAGGGGTTTCTCACCCCTCCAGACCACCCTGCGCCTCTTTCTTTGCACCGGCAAAGAAAGAGGGAAAGAAAGCCGGCTTAGGGGAACGAAGTTCCCCTAAGAACTCTTCCGGAACGGGCGTCGACTTCGCGACGCTTATACGGGGGTTTTACTGCTATGTATGCTAAACTGCCATCCTTTTTCAGGGTGGCAGTTCTTTTCATTAATCAATTACATCCGCTATGGTGGCTGATACGTAGCTTACGAGGTCGTCTACCTTTATTAATAATTGAGCGCCTCTCGCTCCGGCGCTGACCGTGATCTCGTCGAACAGGATGCACGTTTCATCGATGTAGGTGGGATATTTCTTCTTCATGCCGATGGGCGAGCAGCCGCCGTGGATGTAGCCGGTCACGGCTAAAAGCTCCTTTTGGGGCAGCATCTCGATCTTTTTGTCCTTTGCCACGGTGGCGGCCTTCTTTAAGTTCAGGGCCGCGTTCGCCGGAATGCAGAACACCATGATTCCTTGCTTTTCCCCTCGAACGGTGAGGGTCTTGAACACCTGCTCCGGGGGTAGGTTTACATAACTTGCAACATCCTCGGCGGTCTGCTTCGGGTCGTCGGAAGGGTACTCGAAAAGCGTAAACGGGATATTCGCGGCGTCGAGCAGCCGCATCGCGTTGGTTTTAATCATCTTCTATAAGCCTCGATTCATTCATCCTTCAGATGCATATACCGGTCGGATTCGTTCCACGGCACGAGGAATCCGGCGCCGTGCGCACAGAAGACGGAGTTTCCATCCTCCCCGGGGTCTCGTAGAGGATTATACCCGCGTTCCGCGACGACGGCGTCCGCGTTCTTCACCGGTTCATAGCCGTCGAAGGCCAGCGTCGTAGATGCCTGCCCGCGTGTGAGCGCGGGCAGGTCGCGCCCAAGCCCCGCAAGCCGTTTTGTCGGCGCACGTCCGGAAATGCGCAGTACATTTCTCATATTTTCAGGCGAGTCGCACACGCCGCCGCGTTTTTGAAGCTCGGACAGCACCTTCCCGCCGTATTCGACGGGAACATCGATGGAAAACGCCGTATACGGCTCAAGAAGGATGCTTTTTCCTTTGAGAAGCCCCTGCCGGATCGCCCGATAAGTCGCCTCCCGGAAATCGCCGCCCTCCGTGTGCTTCTCATGCGCGCGCGCAGCAAGAAGCGTCATCCGTACATCCGTTAGGCTAGACCCGGTCAGCACGCCGCGCGGAGAGCGCTCCAGCACATGCGTCCGCACGAGGTTTTGCCATGACTGCGCGAGTACGTCGGTAGAAACGGCTGAACGGAACGTAATTCCCTCCCCGCGCGGCGCGGGTTCCAGCCGCAGATGCACCTCCGCGTAATGCCGCAGCGGCTCGAAGTGTCCGCGTCCGATAACGGGCTCGCCAAGCGTTTCCAGATACACCACGTCGGGGTCCGAAAACGTCGCCGCAATCCCGAAACGCTCAGCAAGGCGGGCGGAAAGCACCTCAAGCTGAATCTCCCCGCAAACCTCGACGCGGATCTGTACCGGGCTCTCGTCAAAACGCACCCGCATGGAAGGCTCCTCGTCCGCGAAGATGCCCAACGCGGACAGCGTTTCCCTTACCGGCGCGGAGGACTGTACCCGTGCCGACAGCGTCGGCACGGGATTTGGCAGCGCGCGCGGCGCATACCCGCCGAACGCGTCTCCCGCCCGGAGCGTGAGTCCCGCCGCCGCGAACAGGTCGCTTGAGGTTACCTCGGTCACCGGGCCCGACTTTGCCCCGTCAAAGACGCGTAGCTCGGTGATCTTGCCCGCGTCGTCCACCGTTTCGCGAGCATGTAAGCGTCCCGAAGCCAGGCGGCACAGGCAAAGCCTGACCCCCCGCTCGTCGCGCGTCACCTTGTAGCATACGCCGGACGCTGTAACCCCTCCCGCGTCGGTGCGGAAAGTCGGCGTCGTCAGTCGGTCGAGCAGGAATAGCAACGCGTCGCAGCCGGTTCCGTCGCGCGCCGAGCCGAACAGTGTCGGCAGGATACGGCGCTCCCGAAAAAGCTCCCGCGCGGATCGCACGCAGCGTTCGGGATCCGCCCGGTCGGCAAGGAAGTCTGAAAGCAGCGTATCGTCGGCAAGCGCCAGCGTATCGCGCAGGGCTTCGGGGAACTCTCCCTGCGATACGGCGGCGGCAAAGCCGGTGAAGTCGACGGCCGTGCCAAGCGATGAAAGCGCCGAAAGCGTTTGTGCATGGGAGGGGCAGGGGAGGTCGGTCTTATTGACGAACACGACCGTCGGCACGCCGAGGCTTGCGAGTATGTGCGCGAGCGTGCGGGTATGTCCCTGCACGCCGTCCGGCGCGCTGATGACGAGGACGGCACAGTCCGCCACGGCCAGCGCGCGGACGGTTTCAGCGGAGAAATCGACATGCCCGGGCGTGTCGATCAGGGTGAAATCGGTCTCCCCGCAGGAAAACCGCGCTTCCGAAGAATCGATCGTAATCCCCCGCGCGCGCTCCTCGGCGTCGGAGTCGAGATGGGTATCGCCGCGGTCGACACTGCCGAGGGTGCGCACCGCGCGGGTGCGGTACAGCAGCCATTCGCCGAGTGTTGTCTTCCCGGCGTCTACATGCGCAAGGATGGCGAGGGTGATGCGCTTATGTGTCATAAAACAAAGCTCCGTTTGCATTCTTATTCAAAGGTATACAACACTAATATACCACATTTCGCGTGTCTTCGCAAGGGTTTGCCCCGTATTCTGCGCAAAATACCGTTTACAATCGGGTCGTTTGGGTGTATACTAAGGAAGTAATGACCGATGCAAAGGAGAATTCCCACTTATGACATATCGCGAACAATATGAAAAATGGCTGCGCTCCCCGGCGCTGACCGATGCCGAGCGCGCGGAGCTTGCCGCCATCGCCGGAGAGGATCGCGACATCCGCGACCGCTTTTACGCGCCGCTCGCCTTCGGTACCGCGGGGCTGCGCGGCGTGCTCGGCATGGGGATAAACCGCATGAACCTCTACACCGTCCGTCAGGCGACGCAGGGACTCTCAAGCCTCATCGCGGGGCTGGGCGAAAAGACCCGGGCGCGCGGTGTCGCGGTTTGCTATGACTGCCGCCATAAAAGCCCCGAATTCGCCCGCGCCGTCGCCGAGGTGCTCGCGGGAAACGGGATTCGCGTCCTGCTCTTCGACGCCATGCGTCCGACGCCCGAGCTGTCGTTTGCCGTACGCCATTACGGCTGCATCGCCGGCGTCAACATCACCGCGTCGCATAACCCCAAGGAATATAACGGTTACAAAGCCTACTGGGAGGACGGCGCGCAGCTGCCGCCCGCCGAGGCGGATGTCGTCTCCCGTGAAATCGGCGAGGTCGACGTGCTCATCGGCGCGAAAACCATGCCCTTCGACGACGCCGTGAAGGCTGGGCTTATCTCCTTCCTCGGCCATGAGACCGACGAGGCGTTCCTTTCCTGCGCGCTTTCGCAGTCCGTCGCGCGCGACGAGGTCGAACGCGCCGCCGATACCTTGAAAATCGTCTATACTCCCTTCCACGGCACCGGATATAAACTTGTCCCCGAAATCCTTGCCCGCATCGGCTTGAAAAACCTCCTCTGCGACCCCGTCCAGAGCGTACCTGATCCCGATTTCCACACCGTCAAGAGCCCGAATCCCCAGGATCCCGAGGGTTTCGCCGGCTCCATCGCCCTTGCCCGCGAAAACGATGTCGATTTGATCCTCGGCACCGATCCCGACGCAGACCGTATCGGGGTCGTCGTCCGCGACGGGGCGGGGGAGTATAAAACCATCACCGGCAACCAGACGGGCTGCCTGCTTCTCGACTTTCTCATCCGCGCGCGGCGCGAACGCGGAACGCTGCCGGAAAACGCCGCCGTGGTCAAGACCATCGTCACCACCGAAATGGCCCGCGCCATAGCAGAGCAAAACGGCGTGTTCTGCGCCGATACTTTCACCGGATTCAAGTTTCTCGCCGAGCAGATCGGCAAATTCGAGGCTGACGGCTCGCATAAATTCATCCTCGCCTTCGAGGAGAGCTACGGCTACCTTGTCGGCGACGGCGCACGCGACAAGGACGCCGTCACCGCCGCGATGCTGCTCGTCGAAATGGCCGCATGGTACCATAACCGGGGCTTAACGCTCTGCGACGCGCTCGAAGGGCTCTACGAGCGCTACGGCTACTATATCGACGAGACGGTCAACCTCATTTTCCCGGGGGTCGACGGCCTTGCCCGTATGAAAGCCCTGATGGACGGCCTGCGGGAAAACCCGCCCGCGACGATCGCCGGCGTCCAAACACTGCGCGTGCGCGACTACCTCGACGGCACCATCCGCAACCTCGGCGGCGAAAAGCAGCCGATGCCCCTGCGCGATTCAAACGTCTTGGGCTTCGATATGGCCGACGGCACCCGCTTCCTGATCCGCCCGTCCGGCACCGAGCCGAAGATCCGCGCCTATATCCTCCTGCACGGCGCCGACCGCGACGAATGCGCTGACCGCGTCAACCGCTATGCCGACGAAGCGCGGAAGCTGCAAAATGCGTAAATCGTATCTCCCAATTTTTTTCACGCCGCATGATTGTATTTTCATGCGGCGCGTGTTATAATGACTCAATTCTACAAAACGAAAGGCCTGGTCTACCTATGAAAATCCGCGTAGCTGTCAACGGTTACGGCAATCTCGGCCGTGGCGTCATCTCCGCGCTGTCCCTATGCCCCGACATGGAACTCGTATGTGTGTTCACGCGCCGCGACCCAAAATCGATTCCGGTCACCGTTCCGGTGGTTTCGGTCGCGAACGCGCCCGCATGGGCGGATAAAGTGGACGTCTGCATCCTCTGCGGCGGCTCCGCGACGGATTTGCCCGAGCAGGGTCCCGCGTTTGCACAGTTCTTCAACACCATCGACAGCTTTGATACCCACGCGCGCATCCCGGAATACTTCGCCGCAATGGACGCCGCCTTAAAAGCGGCGGGACATATCGGCATCCTCTCCGTCGGCTGGGATCCCGGGCTGTTCTCCGTGAACCGCATGATGAGCACCGCCATCCTCCCCAAAGGCGAAAACTATACCTTCTGGGGACAGGGCGTCAGTCAGGGACACTCCGACGCCATCCGCCGCATCCCCGGCGTGCGCTTGGCCGTCCAGTACACCGTTCCCGTGCAGGCTGCCGTGGAAGCCGTGCGCTCAGGGCTTTGCCCTGTACTCACCACCCGGGAAAAGCATACGCGCGAGTGCTTTATCGTCCTAGAAGACGGCGCGGACGCAAAGGCGGTCGAGCAGGCGATTGTCACGATGCCGAATTATTTCTCCGATTACGATACGACGGTCAATTTCATCGACGAAGCGACCTTTAAGCGCGATCATACCTCGATGCCCCACGGCGGCTTCGTCCTACGCTCGGGTCATACCGGCGACGGCGGCACCCAGATGATCGAATATGCGCTGAAACTTGCGTCAAACCCGTCCTTCACCGGCAGCGTCCTCGTCGCCTACGCGAGAGCCGCTACAAAGCTCGCGGCTTCGGGGGAAACCGGCGCCCGTACCGTGTTCGATATCGCGCCCGCGCTGTTATCTCCGAAATCCGGAGAGGAATTACGCCGGACGCTGCTGTAAGAGGGATTTTATGAATATTCAGGCTGCCAGAATCTTTCAAAAGGTCATTCTCCCGGAGAAAACCATCCATATCAAGCTTCTTGGTGACTCCATCACCCACGGCGTCGGCGGCTCGGGCTTCGTACAGGACGGCGAGCCCATCACGCAAGGCTTTGCCAGAAATCCGCACGGCTACTGCTGGGCAAAGCTGTTTGCCGACTATATGGAATCGTGGTACCCCTGCGAGGTGCGCAACAACGCCTGCACCGGGACGGCCATCGAATTCATCCTCGACCGTTTCGACGAACTGGTAAGTCCGCAGGACGATATCGTCCTCTGCGTGATCGGTACCAACAACCGGCATCAGTACTATGCCAACGCCCCCATGCACACCCGCGAACAGCATATGCAAGCGTTCTACGAGCATATCCTGGCGCTTTCCGACCGCTTCCGCGCCGCCGGAAAGGACGTCGTCTTTGTCGCGAACATCCCCGCATCCGCCGACAACGAAAAGAGCTGCGCCGAATACGCCCGTCTTTTCCATATGAGCGACGTAAGCGACATCTATTTGAAGGCTTCCTTACAGCGCGGCTTCCCCCTCGTCAACCTGTATAGCGCCTTCCTGCGCGACTGCGAGCAGCGCGGTATCACGGTCGACAGCCTGCTTGCCGACGGGCTGCACCCGAGCGACCGCGGACATGAGACGATCTTCCGTCTGCTGATGGACGAAATCGGCCTTTCCCGCAGCGTCGAAGGGCTTGTGCCCCCCTCCCAGGCGTGATCCGCCATCTTAGAAAGTAAAAATCCCCTTAAAAAGGGGAAAACGACGCCCCATCCGTTTTTCCGCACGTCATTGCGGATAACGGATGGGGCGCTTTGCTGCCGATAAGGATCGTTCCCCCGGCGTCTTTTCAGACTATTTTACTTGATTTTACCCGGCAGCGGGATGTGATCGAGCGAAACGAGCGGGATTCCCTGATACTCGGTACGCTCACCGCCTTCGGTCAGCACGCAGGCGATCACGCTGATCTCCACGCCGATCTCTCTGGCCAGCGCGAACACCGCTTCAATGGTGCCGCCGGTAGAGACCACGTCGTCGAGGAAGCAGAGCTTTTTGCCCTGGAACGCGGCATACTTTTCCTTGCCGATCCACAGCTCCTGCTTGCCTTGGGTGGTGATAGAAGTCACTTTTACGCCTTTGGGATCGATCATAAAGCTTTTACGGCTCTTGCGCAGCTCCAGATAGCGCGGATAGTTCGCGCTGACGGCTTGCGCAAGCCCGCAGGACTTGGTTTGCACCGTCACAAAGCCGTCGAACGGATACGGTTCCAACTTCTTAAGCAGCTCCTTTGCGGCGACCCGGTTCCATTCGGCCTCGCCGGTCATGTCAAAGGAGTAGATACAGAAGCCGTGGCCAAGATCCAGCAACGGCAGATCGACGGGATAATCGCTTGCAAGATGGATGCGATAGGTATCAGCCCAATTCTGCATGACGTCCTCCTTAGACCAAGCCAATGTAAGCGCCGAGGTAACGCACCAGCACGCCGACGACCATGCCTAAGAAGGGGTTCTTGCTCCAGGCGGTGACGCCGAGGGCGACGAAGCCGCTCATGGAGTTGTCGCTCTGGGCCACGGTGCTCAGATTGGGCGCAAAGGTAAGCGCGAAGCCGATCACGAGCAGAAAGCCGGAGATGCTCTGCGCGGGGAGATACCGCCCGAGCCTGCTCACAAGACCGGTCAGAATCAGGATGGCGGTTACCAGCATGAAGACGATGCCGCAGATCACCGGCCAGGGGGCGCCGGCAGTGCCGGAGATGATGGCCTCGATGGGTGGGCCTCCGAAGATCGCGCTGGGGATGTCGGCGAGGGAGTTGATGATGGAAAGGTGATCGAAATTCTGGCTGGTACCGGCGATGCTGGCGGTGATGCCGCCGAAGGAGATGTTCGCGCCGATGTTAAGCATCATCAGGCTCAGCGCGCCAAGCACCACGGTCAGGTTGACGGTGGGCTTGATGAACTTGAAGTCGCTCCAGTAACCCTTCTTCCAGAAGCGCCACTCGGTGCTCATCTCCACCGATTCGCGGCCGTCTTCCACCAGGGTGGACAGATCCACGCGGCGTTTCTGCAGGAACAGGAAGTCGGCGGTGGAAACCACGACGGAGATGAAGATCGTCCAAACGACCTTGTTGGGGCTGTTGAGGAATACCGCGTACGCCGCGATCGCGGAGACGATGGACACCAGGGCAGTACGCTTTTCCTGGCCGAACATATCCCAGGAAACGCCCGCGAGAATCAGCCCTACGCCACTCATCATACCGGCGACGACGGCGGGACCGGCGAAGTCGGAGATCTTCGTCACGCCGCCGCAGAAACCGAGTGTAATCATCAGGACGGCGGCCAGCAGGATGGAGCTTACATTGTTGCGCAGGTTCTTTTTCACGCTGGCAACGGTGATGGTTTCCGCCTGAGCGGAGATGGGCGTCACGGAACCGGTAAACATGTTGCCGAACGCGCCGATGAGATAGGCAAAGCCCGCGGGCTTTAGCGCAAAGCCGCGCGCCTGCGCGTAGAGAAGCTGCGGAACGCCGTTGATGATCACCGCAACGACTGCGAGGACGAAGGGGCCGATGTTCTGCCAGAATTCCAAAACAATCACCTCATTAGAATTTTTACGAATTTATTATACAGCAGTTTAGCGTATGTAACAATATTCATTCCAGCCAAAAACAAGCGCCGTACAAAACCACAAATATAAACACTTTCCAAATCATTGCGTACGGGACGGCAGCGCATGCCGTTTTTATGCAGAAATCCCCAGCGCGCGTAGAATCCATGCGGTGACCGGCGCGGGATCGGCAAGCGAGTGTGGATGGTGGTCGCAGTGCGGCTTGCGGATGACCGCGAGGTTTTCCCCGCCTGCGGCACGGTACGCCCGCTCGAACGCATTGGTGTTTCGCTCGACGGACACGACGGCATCTGCCTCTCCCGCGACGATAAGCGTTGGAATCCGAAGCGCTGCGAGCTCCGCCGCGCGGTCGAGCGGGGTGCCGCGGTAATCGTCCGCCGTCTCTTCCGTCAGACGGTAACAGTCTAAACACTCGCGCCACTCATGCGCGTAAAGACCGTCTTTCCCCGGCCATGAACGAAAATCCAGCACCGGCGCGTCTAAATAAAGGGCCCCGGTATGCTGCGGATAGGTAAGGGCATAGTTGACCGCGTACAGCCCCCCGCGCGAGAACCCGAACAGCACCGGATTCGGCGCCATCTTCCAATTATCGCAAAACCACTCCCTGAAACGCTCCAGCATCGCGATCGATTCCGGGCAGCCGTACATATCCGACGCGCTGTGGTAGGCGATGTGGAAGCCCTTTTTCAGCAGGTCGTTATCCACCGACGGGAACGCGCCGAAAAACTCCGTGCGCCATACCCACGGCCTTCCCGGCAATGCCTCCCGAGGCTCCACGATGATCGTCCGCCGCCCGTACAGCGTAAACTCCCGTTTTGTGCAGCCCTCGTAAGTCTCAATGCGCATGCTATGTTCCTCCTGTGTTATTTTGTTGTTATACTGTAATATATTTTAATCAAAATTTAAAGACTTGATCCCCGCCGGTATGGTATACTGGTTGTAACATAATCCTACGTGCAGATGGGGTAAAGAGGAGCGGTCGACTTTGATTTTTGCGAGTTTATTATTTTTATATCTGTTTTTACCCCTGAATCTGATTATATACTTTTCCTGTAAGAATATCAAGGCGCGAAATCTGGTTTTACTCGGCTTTTCGCTGTTTTTTTATGCCTGGGGCGAGCCGCTTTGGATATTCGTCTTAATACTGACCGCGCTCGTCGACTATATGTGTGGGCTCTTGATCGAGCAGAACCGGGGGACGCCGCGCGCGAAGGTCGGCCTCGTAATCTCCCTTGTGACAAATCTCGGTCTGCTCGCGACAGCCAAGTACGCGGGGTTTTTCATCGGCTCTCTCAACGCCGTCCTGCCGTTTACGTTGCCCGTACCCTCGATCGCGCTGCCCTTAGGCATCTCGTTTTACACCTTCCAGACCTTGAGCTACGTCATCGACGTCTATCGCGGCAACGTCGCTGCGCAGCGGAAATATCCCGACTACCTGATGTACCTGTCGCTCTATCCCCAGCTCGTCGCCGGCCCCATCGTCCGCTATGCCACCGTCGCGGCGGAGATCGACGACCGCCGCTCGACGCCCGAGGATACCGCCTACGGCCTGTTCCGCTTCTGCATCGGACTCGGTAAAAAGGTCATCCTCGCAAACACCGCCGGCGCGCTATGCTCACAGTTCTTAGACAGCGATCTCGCCGCCCTCTCTACTGTCGGCGCGTGGCTCGGCGTGATCCTGTTCGCGCTGCAAATCTATTTCGATTTTGCCGGCTACTCCGACATGGCCATCGGGCTTGGCCGCATATTCGGCTTCCACTACTACGAAAACTTCAACTACCCCTATATATCCCGCAGCGCGGCGGAATTCTGGCGGCGCTGGCATATCTCGCTCGGAACCTTCTTCCGCGATTACGTCTACATACCCCTCGGCGGCAACCGCAGGCATGTGTACGCAAATCTTGCGGTTGTGTGGTTCCTGACCGGCCTCTGGCACGGCGCGTCGTGGAATTTCATCCTCTGGGGGCTGTGGTTCGGCTTCTTTATCGCGATGGAGCGTCTATTTTTGGGGAAATTTCTGCAACGAATTCCGCGTGTGTTCTCCCATCTTTACACGCTGCTCATTGTACTCATCGGTTGGGTGCTTTTCTACTTCACCGACCTCTCCAGCGCCTTTACCGTCCTCGGGCGCATGTTCGGCGTGGGCGGCACCTTCGGACTCGACGCCATCTCCGGCGCGCGCATGATGAACTATATCTTCTTCCTTACGGCGGCGGTTCTCGGCTGTCTGCCGATCTTTCCGCGCATCCGGGAGGTCCTCACCGAACGCCGCAGCCCCGCTTATGCGCCCGGTGCGATGATCGCGTGGGAACTTATACTCTGCGTCGTGCTGCTGGTAGCCTGCACCGCGCTGCTTGTGGGAGAGTCCTATAACCCCTTCCTCTATTTTCGCTTTTAACGCCCGTTTTGCGGGAGATTGGAGATACAATAACCGTGTGGTATCGTAAAAAATCCGTTTACCGGGTGCTGCTTGTCGCCCTGATCGGCATCCTATCTGCGATCCTCTTCCTTTTCGGCGTCCTCGCCGTCGTCCTGCCCAAGCCGACCGTCTCCGAAGCCGAAAAGCGCACCCTCGCGGCGCGTCCCGCGTTCTCCTGGAACGCCCTCTGCGACGGCAGCTACACCCGCGCCTATGAGGCTTACTTCGCCGATACCTTCCCTTTTCGCGACGGGTTCGTGCATCTTGCCTCCTATATAGAAGATAGCTACGGCGTCCGCTACGACGACGTGCGTATCGTCGGCAGCGCGACAACCGCGGCGACTGCCGCCACCGATCCGAAGCCGACCGATCCGTCCGCGACGGAACCGTCTGTCACGCTCGGTACCTCCGGCACCGCTTCCGATCCCACCGGTACGTCCGACAGCTCCACCCTGCCCACCCACGTCACCGCCGACGCTACCGATCCGACACGTCCGTCCTCCTCCGCGACCACAACGGATGCCACGACCCCCACAACGGCCTCTCCCCCCGATGACGTCGAGGCGGAAAAGTCCAACGGCATCCTGATCTACGGCACGCGTGCCTTCGAGATGTTCGGCGGTTCCGAAACGCAGAAATACCGCTACGCCGAGACGGTCAACGCCTTTGCCGAAGCCTTCCCGGACGTAAACGTCTATAATATCGTCGTTCCGTCCAGCGTCGCCTTCTATCTGCCGGAGAAATACGCCTCCTATGTGGCCGATGAAAAGGCGAATATCGGAGACATCTACGGCTCTTTGAGCAGTAAAGTGCTGTCTGTGGATGCCTATTCCGTTCTTGAGCGCCACTCAGCCGAGTATATCTATTTTAACACCGACCACCACTGGACAGGTCTCGGCGCATATTATGCCTATACCGCCTTTGCCGAAAAGGCAGGCTTTACCCCCAACTCGTATGCCGGTTACGAGAAGAAAACCATTGAGAACTTCACCGGCACCCTCGCGACGTCCACCAACGACACAAAGCTCCTGAGTAACCCCGATACCGTGGAATACTGCCTGATCCCCGTCGAAACGACCGTTATCCGCTGGGAAAAGGGCGCGGCGCAGGGCGAAAGCTCCTCCGTTTTCGCCGAATACGCCAAAGGCGGCAACGCCTACGGTGTCTACCTCCACGGCGACTGCCCCCGTATCGACATCATCAACGAGGAAAACCCCGACGGGAAGGTCGTGCTCGTCTTTAAAGAAAGCTACGGCAACGCGTTCGCGCCGTACCTCATCCCGCATTACGGCAAGGTCATCGTACTCGACGAACGCTACTTCACCGGCAATATCCGCGAGCTGATCGAGTCGGAGGGCGTCGACGAGATCGTGATCATAAACAACGTCTTCGCGGCCAATACCAAATCCACCACAACAAAATTGAACGCCCTGCTGGAGGGTTAATCCATGCAGATAGTCTGTCTCTCAAGCTCCAACTGGTATCCTTATCCGACGAGCAAGCAGGAAATCATGCGGCGTATGGACGCCGATGTCCTCTACTTCGACCCGCCCGTCACATTCCTCGCTCCTCTGCGCGACCGCGCCGCCCGTTCCCGCCTCACCGCGTACCGTCATGAGCAGGAAAAGCCGCAGGAAAACATCACCGTCTGCGCGCTTCCCCCCGTCCTGCCGTTCGGCAACCGCTTCCGTATCCTCAATCGCATCAATCAGGCCTTTCTCGCGGGTTTCGTGCGCCGAAAAATGCGCGCGTACGGCTTCGGGGACGACAGCATTCTCTGGATGTACCTCCCCGGGCACTGCGATATTGTGCGTAAAATCCCCGCCCGCGCGCGCGTCTATACCTGCGTCGACCGCCACTCCGGTTACAAGGGACAGATTAATCCCGCCCTCGTCGACGGCATGGAGGCCGCCCTTGCCAAAGAATGCGACGCGGTGTTCGCTACCGCGCAGGGCTTATACGATACGCTCGTCCGCGTCAATCCCAACACCACCCTCATCCCTAACGGCGTCAATTACGAGCTTTTCGCCCGCGCGCAGGAGGAGCTTCCCGTATCGGAAGAGCTGCGCGATATAGAAGGCCCCGTCCTCGGCTTCATCGGCGCTCTGCAGGAGTGCATCGACTACCCGCTTTTACGCCGTCTTGCCCAGATGCGCCCAGACTGCACCCTTGTGCTGATCGGACGCGAGCATCCCGACGCCGCGATCGATGAAATCCGGGGCTTGCCCAACGTGCGCATTTTGGGCCTGAAGGCTCAATCGAAGCTGCCCGCCTATCTCGCCCGCTTCGACGTCTGCTTAAACCCCTTCCGCTCCGGCTCTCTTTCCCGCGATGTCAGCCCTTTGAAGTTCTACGAATACCTCGCCACCGGGAAGCCCGTCGTCAGCACCCCCGAACCCGTACAGGTGCGCGATTTCGCCGACGCCGTCTATATCGCCGACGGCGCGGACGCCTTTATCGGCCAGGTGCGCGTCGCGCTTGAGCGCGATACCCCCGAAAAGCGAAAGCGTCGGATCGCCTACGCCCGCGCATGCTCGTGGGATGCCAGAGCCGCACGGTTTACGGAAGTTCTTGAGCAGTGTCTGCGTAAAAAAGAATAACAGGTTAAAGAATCGGCGAAAAGCAATTCCCAAAATTCGCCGATTCTTTTTTCTTTTGGCAGGAAAGCGTTGTAATCGTTTACTATTTAACATGCCAGGCGCTATCCCTTCTATTTTCAAGATTGTTTTTTAGCCGAAAACAGTTGCCATTTCGATATTTTGATGGTATAGTACAGGGGAGGAAAATGGTTTTGTGCTTTAGCACAAAAGGGGAAGAATATTTTACAAAGAAAGAAAGAAAGCGTGTTTATAAGGTAAGGAGTGAAGTAACTTATGGACGCTGTCAAATGGACTCTGCGCATGGCGCGCAAGGATATGAAGCTGCTGCTTGCAGGCATTCTCATCAGCCTGCTGCCGACAGCGCTGATCTTCGTCAATCCCGTGATCTACTCGCACATTATCGACGATGTGTTCACCGCGGGCGAGATGGAGCTGCTGCTGCCGTACGCCGCCGCCGTCGTCGGCTTTATCCTGCTGCGCGCGGCACTCATCTATGTGAATAGTGTCATGATTGAAACCGCGACGCAGAATACCGTTCGCCGTCTGCGTTTATACCTCTATGATAAGCTCGGTACTCTCGATTCCGCCTTCTACAGCCAGAACCGTACCGGCGACCTCATGATGAAGCTCTCCGGTGACCTCGACTGGGTGCGCCACTTCCTTTCGTGGATTATCCCCAACACCGTTTCAAACCTCATTTTGTTCGTCGTTACTCTCGTCATCTTCTTCGTCACCAGTCCCCTCATGACCCTTGCAGCCCTCGTCCTCACCCCCTTTACAGCCTACGCCACCTACCGTCTGCGTAAAGTCATGCGCCCCGCGCATGATAAGGTGCGCGCCGAAAACGCCGCCTTAAACGTCACCGTGCAGGAGAACATCTCCGGCAACCGCGTCGTCAAGGCGTTTGTGCGTGAGGATTACGAAATCAAAAAATTCGAGGAACGCAATCAGGCCTACTGTAAGGCGTCGATCAACTCGGTCGTCACCTGGTGGAGCTTCGGTCCCTTCATCGAGGGCATCGCCTCCTCCATGTCCATCATCCTTCTCGTCTTCGGCGCCATCGCCGTCGTTCACGGCACGCTCTCCATCGGTCAGCTCTCGCTGTTCCTAAACCTGACCTGGGCCTTAAACCAGCCCATGCGCCTGATTGGCACCATCATGAACGACTATCAGCGCTTCATGGCGTCCGTCGACAAGATCATGACGATCTACTACGCGCAGCCCGACATCAAGAACGGCGACGAGCCTGTAAAGCCCGTCGAGCCGAAGGGTGAAATCGAGCTTCGCGACTGCTCCTTCTCCTACTCGGGGCAAAAGATCCTCAATCACATCCATTTTACCGCCCACGCGGGAGAAACGATCGGTATCATGGGCCCCACCGGCTCCGGCAAGACGACGATCACCTCCTTGATCGCGCGCTTCATCGATCCCTCCGACGGCGCTGTCTATGTCGACGGCGTGGACGTCCGGGATTACGATCTCCACTCCCTGCGCAGCATCGTCGGCATGGCGATGCAGGACGTCTTCCTCTTCTCCGACTCCATCGACTCCAATATCGCCTACGGCAAACCCGATTCCTCCGAGGAATGGGTCAAAGAATGCGCCGTCGACGCCGACGCCGACAGCTTTATCAAGCGTACGCCGCAGGGCTATGAGACGATCATCGGCGAACGCGGCGTGGGCCTGTCCGGCGGTCAGCGCCAGAGACTCTCCCTTGCCCGCGCGCTGGCATACGACACGCCGATCCTGATCCTCGACGACACCACCTCCGCGGTCGATATGGAAACCGAGCATTATATCCAGGAGCGCCTGCGCAACCGCAAAAAGCGCGCGACGACCATCGTCATCGCCCAGCGTATCACCTCCGTCCGCGACGCCGACCGCATCTACATTGTCGAAAACGGGGAGATTACCGAAGTCGGCTCGCATGAGGAGCTGCTTGAAAAGCGCGGCTACTATTACAACATCTACCGGCTCCAGCAGGGGTTGACGGCCGACGCCGCCGAGGCGGTCGCGAAAGCCGCCGAAACCAAAAAGGCCGCCGCTGCTGCCGCCGAAAAGGCGAAGAAGCTGGTGCTGGAAGGGGGGCGTGCGTAATGGCGATCACCAAGGCCCGCAACAAGTTCAATGTCGACGAAGAGCTTGAAAGCCCGTTTAATATCGCACAGCTCAAGCGCGCGGGAAAATATGTCGTCCGCTACTGGAAACTTTTGCTCCGCGCGTTCATCCTCAGCGTCGTCTCGATTCTGCTCGACCTCGTCACCCCGCTCTACACGACGAAGATCGTCGACGACTATATCCCCGCCGGGGACATTCGCGGTATTGTCATCATCGGTGTGGTCTTTGCCGTCACAATCGCGCTCGTTTTAGTCATCAACCGCTGGCGCTCACTGCTGTTTAACAGCACTGGTCAGTACATTATAACCGATATCCGCCACGATCTGTTCGTCCACCTGCAAAAGCTCCCCTTTGACTACTACGACAGCCGTCCGCACGGCAAAATCCTCGTCCGCGTCGTCAACTACATCAATGCCGTCGCAAGCTTCCTCTCCAACGGCATTATCAGCATCTTAATCGAGCTGTTATCCCTCATCGCGATCTTCTTCTTCATGCTGCGCCTGCACGTCGGCCTGACGCTGATGGTTCTGACGGGTCTGCCGCTGTTCATCCTCGTGATGGCCTTCATCAAGACGCCGCAGCGCCGCGCCTATCAGACCCTTTCCAACAAGCAGTCAAACCTGAACGCCTATCTACACGAGTCGATCAACGGCATCAAGGTCACGCAGGCCTTCGACCGTGAGGACACGAACTACGGCATCTACAACAAGCTCTGCGACGACTCCCGCAACGCGTGGATGCATGCGATCCGCATCAGCAGCGTGATCTGGCCGATTATCCTGATTCTATCGGTTGTCTACTCTGTTCTAATCTATTACGCGGTCGGCGCAGGCTGGTTCACCGGCGTCACCCTCGGCGTCGTACTGGCGTTTGTCAGCTACACCTCCCGCTTCTGGCAGCCAATCCAGACCATGGGTAACCTCTATAACCAGCTCATCACGAACACCGCCTACCTCGAGCGTATCTTCCAGCTCATGGACGAGCCCGTCTCCATCGACGACCGTCCCGGCGCCAAAGAACTGCCGTCGATCACCGGACGCGTTGAATTTAAGGATGTCGTCTTCGGTTATGAGCCGACGCAGACCATCCTTGATCATGTCAGCTTCGTCGCCGAACCCGGCGAAAGCATCGCGCTCGTAGGCCCGACCGGCGCCGGTAAGTCCACGATTGTCTCCCTCCTCGCGCGTTTCTATGATATCCGTGAGGGCTCCGTCACGATCGACGGCGAGGAGCTGTGGGACGTCACCATTTCATCGCTGCGTTCCCAGATGGGCATGATGCTGCAGGACAGCTTCCTCTTTACCGGCACCATCCGCGAGAACATCCGTTACGGACGCTTAGACGCGACGGATGAGGAAGTCGTCGCGGCGGCGAAAGCCGTCCATGCGGACGATTTCATCTCGAAGATGCCCTTAGGCTACGACACCGAGGTGCAGGAGCGCGGCGCGTCCCTCTCCGCCGGTCAGCGTCAGCTCATCAGCTTCGCGCGAACCCTGCTTGCCGACCCCCGCATCCTGATTCTCGACGAAGCGACGTCCTCCATCGACACGCAGACCGAACAGCTTGTGCAGGAGGGCCTGCAGGCGCTCCTAAAGGGCCGTACCAGCTTCATCATCGCACACCGTCTCTCGACCATCAAAAACTGCCGCATTCTCTATATCCAAGGCGGCAAAATCGCCGAATCCGGCACCCATCAGGAGCTTCTCGACAAACACGGGCTTTATTACGAGCTCTACACCTCGCAGCTCGCCTGATCTGTAAAGACACCGGTGTTTTATGAAAACAACGCGCCCCGTGAACGAAACTGTTCATGGGGCGCGCTTTTTTGGGGAGGTTTTTCCGTTGACCGCGGAATCGTCGCCGACGCGGAGCACAGCAACCCAATTTTTGGTGCTTTTCGCATGAATCTTTCAGTGAATGGTCTGGACTTTCCCCCAATCCTATGGTAATATGAGAGTGGTTTTACCGCAATCTCACTGATAGGTTGGTGTGTATGAAAAAGTTCGTAATCGCTATGGATTCCTATAAAGGGTCATTATCCTCTGTTGATGCGGGAAACGCGGTTCGACGGGGGATTTTGCGTGTACTCGCGGACTCCGATGTGGTCTGCATCCCCATCGCGGACGGCGGCGAGGGTACCGTGGACGCCTACCTCGCTGCCTGCGGGGGAGAACGCGTACTTAAAACGGTGACAGACCCGCTGGGCGGCACCGTCAGGGCGGTGTATGCCGTCTTACCCGACGGGACGGCCGTCATCGAGATGGCGGCATCCTCCGGATTGCCGCTCGTACCCGTCGCCCGGCGTGACCCGAAGGTGACGACGACGCGGGGGTTTGGAGAGCTGCTCCGCGATGCGCTCGATCGCGGCGCGCGGGAGCTTCTCCTCGGCATCGGCGGCAGCGCCACGAACGACGGCGGCACGGGCATGCTTTCCGCGCTCGGTGCGCGTTTTCTCGACGCGCAGGGGCGGCTTTTGCCGGAGGGCGGCGCGGCGCTTTCCCACCTCGCGCGGATTGACCTTTCCGGGCTTGACCCGCGGCTGGCCGAATGCCGGATTCGGGTGGCATGCGACGTGGACAACCCCCTATGCGGGACGCGCGGCGCTTCGGCGGTGTTCGGCCCGCAAAAGGGCGCGTCGCCCGAGGATGTCGCCCGCCTCGACTCAGCGCTCGGCCGGTACGCGGACATCGCGGAAGTGTCCCTCGGCGTTTCCGCGCGCGTCGACGCCGGCGCGGGCGCGGCGGGGGGCTTGGGCTTTGCGCTGAAAGCCTTCCTGCATGCGGCGCTCACGCCGGGCGTGGATCTGCTGCTTGAAACAGCGAAGTTTGAGGAACAGCTTTCAGGCTGCGACTGTGTGATCACGGGCGAGGGCGCGACGGATTACCAGACCGCCTACGGAAAAGCACCCGTGGGCGTCTCCCGCAAGGCGGCCGCGCGCGGTATCCCGGCGTTCATCCTCTCCGGCACCCTCGGACGCGGACATACGGCCGTTTATCGTGAAGGCGTTACGGCAGCCTTCTCCATCGTCGATCGCCCGATGACGCTGGAGTGCGCGATCGAAAATGCCGCGCCGCTGCTGGAGGCTGCCGCCGAGCGTCTCGTCCGCACGATAGCGGCCTGCCGCGCTCAGTAGAATATCGCATAAACATCCTATATAACGAAGGTCTTTAACACGAAACGGAGTATAACGTTCTGTCGAGAGCTGTTTTTATCCACTTATGCTTTTTCGACAGGTACATATAAGTAACAAAATTCATGCTTACCTTTATTCGGATTATAATATCCATAATATTCAAATATTGGAAGTGTATTATTCCCGTATTGATACCCGAATTTTGGGGCAATCTGTTCGCCAATCCACTCATACGGCGGGATCCCCCCGTGAAACTGCTTACGGCCAAGTGCTTCGGCCGTTTCATCGCATAACCTTATCCGCATATATTGTGCGGCGGGTACTTTGAAGATATCAAATACATCCGGCTGTTGCTCTGTGGCAACCAGAAAACCGAACATGACGCCGTTTGGGCGTTCCGCAGAAAGATAATTTACGCTCATGCAAACGTCCCAGTCATCTTCACGCCCGTTAGTGATCACAGCGGGAACGTTCGCCGCCTGAAAGTCACTCATAATTTTGCCGACATCGGGTTCATCCGAATGTTTGCCCGCATAGCCAATTTTACCGCACCAGATTGTGTCCGTCCATTCCACTAAATCAACGGTTACTCCATTGTAATCAAAGGTTTCGATGATTTTCTCCTGTCTGTGTTTGTCTGTCATGATGCATCGCCTCCACAAAATTTAAATCATCCGTATGCCCCGGGGTATCCCACATCTATAAAAAGCGCGGCAATCCATCAAAAACATGATTGCCGCGCTTTTTTACACACTATATTATACCGCAATCACTGCGGCTTCTTTTTGAAGGACGACCGTCCCTCCGTACCCGCGATCAGCCGCGCGATGTTCTTGCGGTGCAGGAAAATCTCCCCGCCGCATAAGACCACCGCGACGAGCGTGTACCACCACGGCGTCGGATGGAAGATATACATCATCACCGGTACCAGCGCCGCCCCCGTGATGGAAGCTAGGGAGACGATACGCGACAGGGATACGATGACGACGAAGACGAACAAAACGACGAGCAGAATGCGCCAGTCGAAGATCAGCAGGACAGCCGCCGTCGTCAGGATTCCCTTGCCGCCGCGGAAGCCGAAGTAGAGCGGATACACATGCCCGAGGATGACGAAGAACGCTGCGATCAGTTCCCCGTCCTTACCCATCCAGGCGCCGATGAGAGCCGCCGCAAAGCCCTTGATGATGTCGCCGATGAAGACGAGCGAGGCAAGACGCGGCCCCATCACGCGCAGGGCGTTCGTCGTTCCCGCGTTGCCGCTGCCCATGGTGCGGAGGTCTTTTTTGAGGAACGCCTGGCTCACCATTACGGCAAAATTCAAGCTGCCGAGGAGATAGGACACAACGGCGATGATGACAAACTTCCATATGGTCGGAAGCATCTTTATTCGTCTCCCTTCTGGCGGATCGACATACGGATCGGTGTACCCTGGAAGCCGAATACCTCGCGGACCTTGTTCTCGATATACCGGCGGTAAGAGTAATGGAAAAGCTCGATATCGTTGCAGAAGAGGACGAAATTCGGTGGGCGGATGCCGGTCTGGGTCATATAATAGACCTTTAAGCGGCGGCCCTTGTCCGTCGGCGGCTGTACGCGCGTGACGGCGTCGCGCAGGATGTCGTTGAGCTGGCCGGTGGAAATCCGCAGGGAGCTCTGCTCGAACGCCGCGCGGATCAGCGGGAAGAGCTGGCTGACGCGCTGCCCCGTCAGCGCCGAGATGAATACGATCGGTGCGTAGGTCATATACGCGAGCCCCGCGCGCACCTTTTCCTCGTACTCCGCCATCGTCTTCTCCGTCTTCGCGACAAGGTCCCACTTGTTGACCACGATAATGGACGCCTTGCCGTTTTCATGCGCGTAGCCCGCGACCTTGGTGTCCTGCTCCGTCACGCCGTCCTGCGCGTCGATCATGATCAGGCATACGTCCGCACGCTCGACGGCTTGCATCGCGCGCATAACGCTGTACTTCTCGATCGGCTCGTCCACCCGCGCCTGACGGCGCATACCGGCGGTATCGATGAAGACGTACTTGCCCGTCTCATTCTCAAAGGGGGTGTCCACCGCGTCGCGTGTGGTTCCGGCGATGTTCGATACGATGACGCGTTCCTCGCCGAGGATGCGGTTTATGAGGCTCGACTTCCCGGCGTTCGGCTTGCCGATCACAGCAACGCGGATGGTATCGTCGTCAACAGCTTCCTCCGGCTCGTCGGGCGGGAATTTGGCGACGCATTCGTCCAAAAGCTCGCCCGTACCGTAGCCGTGCAGCGCGGAGACGGCAAACGGCTCGCCGAGCGCGAGCTTGTAGAACTCGTAGAATTCCGGCGCAGGCTCGCCGATGGTGTCGGCCTTATTGACGACGAGCAGGACGGGTTTTTTCGAGCGGCGCAGCATCGCGGCGATATCCTCGTCGGCGGCCGTGACGCCGGTGCGCAGATCGGTCATGAACACGATCACGTCCGCCTCATCGATCGCGGCAAGCGCCTGACGGCGCATGAAACGCAGCATCTCGTCGTCGGTATGCGGCTCGATACCGCCGGTATCGGCGATGAGGAACTCGCGGCCGCGCCACTGAACTGGCGCGTACAGCCTGTCGCGCGTCACGCCGGGGGTGTCCTCGACGATGGACAGACGCTTGCCCGCAAGCCTGTTAAAAAGCAGGGACTTCCCGACATTCGGGCGTCCCACTATGGATACGATAGGCGTTGACATGTTGTTTTTTCCTTTGTTGTATAACCTTTGATAATAAAAGTATAACCATATTTCTTTCCTTTGTCAACCCCAAACCCATCTTTGTGTCATTGTTTCCACTCAAAATGTTCGTGTCGCCGCCCGTACCGCGAGCGCCAGCGCTGTAATGTCCCCGGCACTCGAAAAAGCCGATACCGACACGCGTACGGTCCCGTTCTCCAGTGTCCCCGCTGTCCGATGTGCCAGCGGCGCGCAGTGCAGCCCCGCTCGAACCGCAATGCCGCCCGCCGCGAGCCTCTCCGCCACCGTTTCGCATGGGATGCCTTCCACGGCAAACGACAGCACCCCCGCCTGCGTCTCTCCTCCGCCATAAAACGTGCGCACGCCCGGAATGCGCGACAACGCTTCGTTTGCCTGCGCGATCAGGCCGCGCTCATGCGCGAGAATACGGGAGACACCGATCCGGTTGACAAAGCGTACCCCTTCGCAAAGTCCAGCAATCCCCGCCGCGTTGAGCGTCCCCGCCTCAAAGCGGTCGGGCAGGAACGCGGGCTGGTCATACGAACGTGAATCGCTACCGGTGCCGCCCTCGATGAGCGTCGCGGCTTCCCCATTCCGACATATAAGCACCCCCGTCCCCTGCGGCCCGTAAAGACCCTTATGCCCCGGCGCGCAAATAAAGCGGGTCGCATGCAGCCGGGACATATCGAGCGCGACGTTGCCCGCCGACTGCGACGCGTCGATAACAAGGGGAACGCCCGCCTCCGCACAGATCGCATCGATTCCCTCGATGGGGAGGATGTAGCCGAAGACGTTGGATACATGCACGCACACCGCAAGTGCGGTCTGCGGCGTGATCTGACGTCGAAAAGCGTCAAGCTGCGCATCCGCGTCAAACAGCGGCGCATTGGCGACGGTAAAGCGTACCCCGCGGCGCTCCAGCGCCTTTAAGGGGCGCACCACCGCGTTATGCTCATATCCCGAAATGACAACGTCCCCACCTGCAGGAAGCAATCCTTTGATCGCCATATTCAAGGCCATGGTTGCGTTATAAGTGAAAACCACAGCGTCCTCAGACGGTGCGGAAAAAAGCCGTTTCAATTCCTCACGACAGGCGTAAACACGTTCGGCGGAGAAGCGTGACGCCGGATAGCCGCCGCGCCCGACGGACGCGCCGCGGCGCAGTACGCTCTCCACCGCCGCATAAACGGCTTCCGGCTTTTTAAAGCTGGTCGCCGCGTAATCCAAATAAATCATACCGAATCGATCACCTCGTATTCGCCGTCACGCCCTTCGATTTTACGGAAAACACGCCCTGAGAACAGCCCCGTATCCCGCAAAAGCTTCACCGCCGCGACAAGACAGCTCTCATGAATCTTCACCGCATACCCACATTGATTTGATAAAAGCTTCTGCGGCGGACGCGTCACACTCGCCGCACAGCCGTTAGCATTTAATATTTTCGCGCCTCGCTGCGCATGAGTCAGCGCTCGGAACGTGATTAATATTATCCCATTATACATGATGCCTTCCCGCCTTTCCCGGCGCATTTTGTCGTACTACACTAAGTATATGCGCGCCGTTCCCCATTCGACACTGTTTTTACACATTGTTTGCATTGGTCATGATTTCAACTTGTAATACAGCCGAAATTATGATATGATACTCTTAATTATCTTGAAAAACTGACAAAGGAGCGTGAAGCGATTGAATTCCGCCCATGTCCGACGAGGTGCGCAGCTCTGGGCTAAGCTTCGGCATACGGCGCTGTCCGTTATGGGGCTGGATACCATGCGGGATCCGAATATCCCCAGTCCGCGCGGTTTCCGGCGCTTTTTCCCGCCCACGCCGGCCATCCCGGACGGCTATCACAACTCGAAGCTTTACAGTGACGTCATCACGCTCGCCTGGCCCGCCCTGATTGAGCTGATCCTCACGCAGCTCACTTCTATGGCCGATATGATGATGGTCGGCAACCTCGGCCCCTGGGCAATCACGTCTGTCGGTCTTACGACTCAGCCGAAATTCCTCCTGATGACCATGATCATGGCGCTGAACGTCGGCGCTACCGCCCTCGTCGCGCGCTTCCGCGGCATGGGCGATGAAAAAGCCGCCAATGCCGTCTTCCGGCAGTCGGCGCTGCTGACCCTCGTCGTCTCCTCCCTGGCCGCCATTCTAGGCTATCTCTTTGCCGAGCCGATGGTCGTTTTCATGGGCGCGCAGGAGCAAGCCACCCTCATCGGCGGCACCCAGTACCTCCGCGTCCAGATGATCGGCTTTGTGCCCATCGCCATCACCAGCACCATCACCGCCGCCATGCGCGGCGCGGGATTTTCGCGGCAGGCAATGTATTATAATACCGCTTCCAACGCCGTGAATATTTTGTTTAACTATCTCCTCATCGAAGGTCACTGGGGCTTTCCCCGTCTCGAAGTTTACGGCGCGTCGCTCGCCACCTCTATCGGACAGTGCGTCGCCTTTATTATCGCATTTTCCATCGTCATAAGCGGCAAATACTATATTAAGCTCCGCCGCCATGACAACTTCCGCCCCGATTTCAAGCTCATCCGCCGTATCGCACGGGTCGGTGCACCCGCGCTTTTAGAGCAGGGCTTCATGCGTGCCGGTATGATCCTCTTTGCGAAAACCGTCGCCGAACTGGGTACCGTCGCCTTCGCTACCCACAACGTCTGCATGAATATTCAGGCTATGTCCTTCATGACCTGCACCGCTTTCTCCACGGCGGCCACCTCACTCGTCGGCCAAAGTCTCGGGAAAAAGAGCCCCCAACTTGCCGAATGCTATTGCTCCCGCGCGCGGCGGCTCGGACAAATCACCGCGATCGCCCTGATGATCATCTTTACCTTCTGGGGCCGCCCCATCGTCGCGCTCTACAACGATGACCCGCAAATTGTCGATCAGGGCTCCAAAATCCTGCTGATGCTCGTCGCCATGCTGCCCCTGCAATCGTCCCAGTTTATCACCGCCGGTTCCCTGCGTGGCGCAGGAGACACGCGCTTTCCGGCGTTCGTCTCTTTTATCACAGTTTTCCTCGTCCGTCCCATCCTTGCCATCGTGCTGATCAACTACACCCCTCTGGGACTCTACGGCGCGTGGATCGCCCTGATCGCGGATCAGCTGCTGCGGTCGGTGTTGATTTTCGCACGATATGCCGGCGGCGCATGGAAATTTGTGAAGGTCTAGGAAAATCCGGGCGCAGCGGGAGCTTTTTTAACAAAGGCGTCAACCCTCGCCGGTTTCATCCATTCTACTTAAAGGAGCCTTTTTTGTTTGGATACGTTTGTTTCAATCACCTCGTGTAAAACCTACGATTATCCCATCGTCCGCCAAAAACTCGAAGAGGTTTTAGCGCCCCTCGGCGGGCTTACCTGGGTGACCCCCGGTATGCGCGTCGCCTTGAAGATCAACCTCGTTGCCGCCCGCCATCCCGACGCCGCCGCCACAACCCACCCCGCGCTCGTTCGTGCGCTGTGTGAGATGCTCATAGAACGCGGCGCGGAGGTCATTGTCGGCGACAGCCCCGGCGGTGTGTATACCCCCGCCGTTTTAAGAAGCGTCTACGCCGCGACCGGCATGCTCGATATCGAAAAAACCGGCGCAAAGCTGAATTACGACACCGCGCAGAGCAGCGCGCATTTCCCGGACGCCAAGGTCGCCCGCCGCTTTGAGTATACCGCCTGGCTGGACGGCGCTGATGCCGTGATCACCTTTGCCAAGCTGAAAACGCACGGGTTTTTAGGCCTGACCGCCTGTGTCAAAAACCTGTTCGGCATTATCCCGGGAACCAAAAAGCCCGAGTATCATTACCTCTACCCCGAAGCCTCCCGTTTTGCCGATATGCTCATCGACCTGTGCGAGTTTGTCAAGCCCCGTCTTTCCATCCTCGACGCCGTCATCGGTATGGAGGGCAACGGCCCGACCTCCGGCACCCCGCGCTCCATCGGCGCGCTCCTCGCGTCCAAAAACCCCCACGCTCTCGACCTCGCCGCCGGCACAATCATCGGTATCCGCGACGCGCCGCAACTCGACTGCGCCTATCAGCGCGGGCTTGCTCCGAAGACGGTATCCGAACTGACACTGACCGAGCCGCTCGAACCCTACATCGTTTCGGGCTACAAAAGCTCCGCGCCGCGCAGGATGGAACTGATCGCTACGCCAAACCCCGCCGTCAACGCCGTCGTCAAACGCCTGCTGAACCGCAAGCCCGTCCTTGACGCTGGCCTTTGCATCGCCTGCGGTATCTGCGAACGTACCTGCCCGGTCAAAGCCATTACCCTGTCCCCCAAGCCCGTATTTAATCGAATAACCTGCATTCGCTGCTTCTGCTGCCAGGAATTTTGCCCGAAATCCGCGATTGAGGTACGCCGCGGCATCGTTGCCCGCCTGCTTGTTCGCTAAATATTTGTTTTTAAAAGAAACATCGTATTCTTTTACACGAAAGAATCGATGTTTCTTTTATTTTTTAAATATCATCGAAAACTTCCCGAAAAAACCAACGTATAAAATGAAAAGCTTCTTCCGATACTACGCTCGAACCTTATAATTAGGAGGATTCATTTCACAATGAGAACAACCGCAATTTGTTTACTCGCGGCGTTGCTTGTCACGCTGCTGTGTGCCTGCGCCGGCGGCACTACCACCGGTACGACTACCGCCGGCGGAACAACTACCGCTGTCGGCACGACTTCCGCATCCATGACCACATCCGCCGCTGTGACAACTTCGAAGGCGACTTCCGGCTCCGCATCCGGTACCACATCCGGCAAGACCTCCAGCGCCGCCACATCCTCAAGCGCCGCCAACAGTTCAAGCGTCAGTGCTTTAAAGCCTGAGGATGCCCAGATTATGTACAACAACACGCTATACAATGGAACCAAGGAAGAAGTACGGAACGACGAGCTTGGCAAAGAGCTTATGGCCGTCACCCTCGTCACCGCCACTCCCAAGGCAAACGGCGAAGCCTCCGGCGTCACCGATAAATCCAAGCTCTACGCGATCAAAAACGTCACCGACGACTCCGCCATCGCTTTCGATTGCGGCGGCACCTACTACCGGGCCACCAAAAAAGCCTAACCCCCGCGAAGCAAAGCCGCCCTCACCGCCGCGTCTTTTTTAAGCAGACAGATGCGGTAAGGGCGGCTATTTTATAATATTATACCTCGGCGGCGTCCTGCCCGAGAAAAACAGGTTTGACAACTTCCAAAAAACAAGTTATAATATAAGCATACATAATAGGTACGTTTATATAAATAAAAAGGAGCGTGAGACTGCCGTGGCCCGAATGAAGATGCCGCTTCCAACTCTCCGGCGGGTGCCCAGGTATCTGCGCCTGTCGGAGGAACTGCTTAGGGCAGGGATCGTACATGTGTCGTCCGCCGAGCTTGCCGAACGGCTTGGATTTACTCCGTCGCAGGTTCGTCAGGATTTTTCGGCTTTAAAGGAAATATATGGCATATCCGCAGACGGGCAGCAGGGATATGGATACCATGCGGACAGCCTGCGGACAAATATGGAGCGGATTCTTAGGTTATCGGAAGAAAAATCCTGTGTATGGATCGGCGTCGGCAACCTCGCGCTTGCGCTCGCGCATAACTTCGACTTTAAGCGCTGCGGCGTACGCCCCTTCGCGGCTTTCGATATCCTTCCGGAAAAAATCGGGACCACCCTTCAAACCCTTTCCGGTGAAATCCCGATCTATCATGTAGAATCCCTCGAGGAATATTGCGCAAAGATGCATCCCCGTATGGCGATTCTGACCTGCCCGCCCGCCGCCGCGCAAAATGTCGCCGATACGCTCACCCATGCGGGCGTGATCGGTATCTGGAACCTCACAAACGTCGATATCCTCGTGCCGGAAGATGTGGAACTTGAAAACGTACACCTGTCCGATAGCCTGATGACCCTCGCCTGCCGCGTACGCGCCGATGATGAAGAATAATTGCACACCAAAAATCGCCTTTCGCATATGATAAAGTGAGGTGACCGCAAAGAACGCGGCATCCAAGACGCACATTGTATATATATGTGAGGAGGCAGCTATATGGCTTGCAACGGCTTGAATCTCGGACGTCTCACTACCGGCAACAATTCCTGCATGTGGACCCTGATCGTTATCGCGATCGTCCTTGTGTGGATCAACTGCGGCTGCGGCAACGATTGCTGAATAAGTGAGTGAAAGCCCCGGGGAGGCAATGCTTCCCCGGGACTTTTGTCGTTTTTTGATGCTTCTTTAGTCTTTAAGTCTGGCAAGCAGCGCTTCATATGCCGCCGCTTTTTCCGTATAATCCGAGGATGGCTCCGTGATCCTCACATCCCTCTGCGCGCGCGCGGCTGTCTCGCGGATCGGTACCCCCGTATCCCCTGCGATCGCCAGCAGCGCCGCACCTCTCGCGCATGCCTCCGTTGCATCCGGCCGGTATACCGGTACCCCCGCCGCGTCCGCGACCAGTTGTACCCAAAGCTCGCTTCTCGCAGCACCCCCTACCATGCGCAGAGAGTCCGCTTTAAACGACGGCAGCGCCGCGCGCACCTCGAACGCCGTACATTCCATCAGCGCACGCGCAAGATCGTATGCGTCATGCGCAAGCGTCAATCCATAGACGCCGCCGGATAAACCCGTCCCGCGGCGGTTGAAATTTTCCCCCGCAAGGAAGGGGAAAAAGAACAGTCCCTCCGCGCGTTCCCGCCGCACTGCAGCTTCCTCATCCATGGAGGAAAACTGCAGCCCAAAACGGTTTTTCAGCCACTCCATCGACGTACCCGTTCCGATCAGCGACGCAATCCCTCCGTATAGCCCCGGCAAAACATGCCGCCCGACGCCGATATGCGACGCCGTGTACAGCGGTTCCTCCGATACGCCGAACAGGACCCACGTCGTCCCGGCGGATAAAATCAACTCCCCCGGACGCGTCGCCCCACAGCCGAGACTCGCGCAATACTGGTCATGCGCTCCGTTATAGACCTTCACCGCCTTACAAAGCCCCAGAAGCTCCGCCGCGGCTTGCGTCAGCGTCCCGACAAACGCGCCGGAGGGCTGTAACTTCGGCAGCTTCTCTTTGGGCAAGCGCAGATACTCGAGATATTCATCCTTCCACCCGCCCGTGCGGAAGTCGTAAAGACTGCGCATTGCGGCGTTCGTCGGGTCGGTTATGACCGAACCTGTCAAAAAGAGATTGAGGTACTCAAGCGTTGTAACAACCATCGCGGTCTTTTCTATGAGCTCCGGCTCATGCCGCCGAAGCCAAGCAAGCTTCGCCGGATCGAAACAGGGCGCACTCTCCCAGCCCGTGACGCGGTAGATATCCTCCGCGCCGAAGGTCTCCCGGAAAAGGCGTTCCTCCTCCCGCGCGCGGGTATCCATCCAGGTCATGGCCCGTCTTAAAGGTTCTCCCTTTAGATCGAGCGGAACCGTCGTGCCGCCCTGCGTTGACAGCGACAGCGCTTGTATCCTCGATGTATCTATCCCCCGCGTTGCCTGCCGTACCGCCGTGACGATCCCGCGCACCCAGTCCTGCGCGTCCTGCTCCGATACGCCGCCGGTCGCCGGATACAGCGGGTACGACACACCGCCGGACGCTAGGAGGTTTCCGTCCGCGTCGCAGACGATCGCCTTTGCCGCCGTCGTACCGGCGTCCAGTCCCAGATATAAGCTATCCATCCTTACATTTCCTCTAACGCCGCCCGGCATGCCCCGGCGATTGCGTCGAGCGCTGCCTCGTCCGCGATGACCGGCGGCTTGAACAGCACCGCGGGCGGGCAATGCACCTTATACGCCTGCGCCGACGCGTCAATCGCCCGCTGTCCGAGCTTCCCCGCAAAGGTCAGCGCCGAATCGACGCTCTCAAAATGCAGTGCCGCCAGATGCCCCATGCCCTCCGCGCAGCGCAGCAGCCGCGGGTACGCATCCGCAAGCGAGCGCATCGACGTCTCAAAGCGCCGCCCGAGCCGCGCAAGCTCCGGTCCATTTTCCTCCACGAACGTCATCGTGACGAGATACGCAAGGCTCGCAAGTTCCTCCTGCCCGTTTGTGACCAACGCGCCGAACAGGTTAAGCCGGTCATACTCCGGTGTCACCAGCAGCTTGCTCGCGGGGTATTCGCCGCCCGGAAAGCCCTTGCCGACGACCACCATATCCGGCGTTACCCCGTAAAGACGGTGCAGATACATCCCCGGATACCACATCCCCGTCTGAATCTCGTCACAGAGCGTCGCCGTGTCGTATTCGCGGCACAGCGCGTACGCCGAGCGCACATATTCCTCGCGCAGGCGCACCCCGCCGTAATTCATCAGAATCAGCTCATGCAAAAATCCCGCGGTTTTATACGGCGGCCGATTATATTCGGCGATTTTCTCCCGAAAATCCGATAGGTCGTTTGGACGTACAGATACCACCCGGTAAAGCCCCGCGTCCGCCATCCCGTCGCGCAAGCCCGGCCACAGTCCGCGCATCAGCTGCGTGAGGACGGTCGTACCGTGGTAATTGGCCTCCAAACCCCCGTTTTCATCCGCCATCACGAGGAAAACCGGTGTGCGCCCGGCGTATTCCGGCGCTTCCCGGCTGTCGTCGAGCTTATAAAAGCGCGAAAGCATCTCCTTTACGCCGGCCTCCACCGCGAGACTCCCTGTCTCGAGATTGATGACCCGTCTCTGGGCGCCCGTCGCCTCCGCGAGCCTGCGCTCCGCTAGGCGCGTGATATACCCCCGCGTATTGTTATGTGTCGCGTTCGGGATGCCGATCGCTCGCGCGCAGTCGATCAAACGGTACCCCGGGAACGAGTGCCCGAGAGAGGCGTGGTAATGCTCGCTTTTTCCGATCAGATACAGTGTCCCGTCCTCGCCGACGCGGTAATACCCCGACGCCGCGAGCGGCGCCATCCCCCGATGCAGCGCTTCGGCAAACGCCTGCGTCGCGTTCCCCGTATTCTCCGTTTGAAGCGGCGTGCATACCCGCTTTCCTACCAGCGCGAGCTTTTCGGATAACCCTTTTTGCCACGCCTCCGGGAAAAAGTCCACCTCCCGATACGCAAACACTTTGGCATCAGGATTTCCTAAAAATGACGCCGCTTCGCATACGCGGTCCATATACGCTTCCCCAAGAAGCGACGCAAGACTGTACTTCGGTGATATAAACATGCCCTTTCCTCCGCTTGACCCTTCCCATGATACCCTCAGTATACACGCTGCATCCCCGTTCGTCAAGTGTTTTTTGACCGTATCTTTCAATATTATGATAGATTCATTCTATCCCATAAAGTTCCGGCCGTCTCGCGGAAAGCAGCGGCAGCGCTTTGCGCACGGCGTCCACCCGCGACGCGTCGAGCGTCACCACTTGTATGCCTTCCCGCTCCCCGAGATCGCAGAGTACCGTTCCCCACGGGTCGACCGCAATGGAGTGCGCGTAGGAGACATAGGAGGCATTCCTGTCGCGGGCGGGTGCGACACCGAAGGTATAGACCTGATTGTCAAGCGCCCGCGCGCGGAATAATAGCTCCCAATGCGCGGGGCCGGTCGTCATGTTGAATGCCGCCGGAACGAGGATTGCACGCGCGCCTGATAACGCCATCGTGCGCACAAGCTCCGGGAAGCGGAGGTCGAAGCAGATACAGAGTCCGATTTTTCCCCACGGTGTATCGAAAACGGTGACCGCATCCCCCGCCGAGAGCGTCTCGGACTCCCGGAACCGGATGCCGCCCGGTACATCCACGTCAAACAGGTGCGCTTTGCGGTGCCGCGCGACGCGCGTGCCGTCCGGCGCGTAGACGAAGGCGGTATTGTAGACGCGCCCGCCGCATAGCTCCGGCACCGAGCCTGCGACGAGGTACACCCCCTCGCGCGCGGCGGCGGCGGCAAGCGCCCGGCAAAGCGCGCCCTCCTCCGATTCGGCATATTCTCGGAACAGCGCCGCATCATACGGACAGCGCCACATTTCCGGCAGCACGCAGAGCGCCGCGCCCATGCTCGCCGCCGTATGCACGGCGTCGAGCGCCGTGCGGAGGTTTTGATCGCGGTCAGGGGTGACCGGAATCTGTAAAAGACCGACGGGTAGGAGATTCATACGGGTTTCCTCCTCTTTTTAGACAAAAAACGGGCGGGCTTTTCGGTGCACCGCCCGTTTTTTAAGTGACTTAAGTCACTTAAGTCACTTAAGTCACTTTGAACCGCTTACGATCACCGTTACCGACGCCTCGGGACACGTATAATCGAGCGGCATATGCAGCACCATCGCCCGCAGCGCATCCTCCGGCGACTGCTTTTGCATATACGGGTTAAAGCGATAGCGCGGGCCGTCCACCGTCACGCCGTCCGGGCACAGAATCCTTGCCTGCCCCATCGCAATCTCCAGGCAGTCGCACCGAACCGGCGCTTTCGTCGATACCTCCGCACCGTCGACCGTGATCGTCTCATACGGCTGTATCCACAGCGGAATCCGCGCGACAACCCGCGCCGTCTGCGGCAGCCCGTCCGCCTTGTATGTCAGTGTGACACGATCATCCTCAAACGCCGCCTGTATCGAACAGTGAATCTGTCCGTAATCCATCGATATGCCGTTTTCCATGACCGCGCCGTTCTCTGGCAGATACCGCGTGCAGCCGTCCGCTGTGACGGAAAAGCTTGCGAAGTTCTCATCCGCCTTCGAATGCCCGCCGCCAAGGAGCAGACCCGTTTTCTCATGCCATACAGAAACAAGGCAGGAGCGGTCGAGAATCCAGCGGTTCTGCAGATAGTTTTCATCCATCCGCTTTGCACACATCGGCACCCGGAACCCGCCATGGCGCAGAACGTTCTGCGCCTCCTCCGGCACGACGAAGTTTTCCCCATCCGCCGGGGAAACTCTCTCGTCCGGCATTTCCGCATCCTCCGGCATCCCGTCGTAGGAAACGAGGAAAAAGCCCAGCGCCTGATGCCCCCGCGCAATCCCGTTGTTTGCCGACTCCCGCAGCAGCCGCAGATGGCGCGCCGTGAAGCTCAGGACGCCTTCCTCGCCGATCAACGACCCCGCCATATACGCCATACCGGTGCTCTTTTTAAAATGGTTGCGTCCGTCAATCGGGTCCATCGCGGAAAGGTCGTCATAGCTGCACGCTGAGAGATACCGCACGCAACGCCGCAGCGCTTCCGCGGCCGCCTGGTTTTGATTTTTGCAGTAGCCGCAGTATGCCGCGAATGCCCCGAAGCTCGTATACGCGTAGCTCACGACCAGTCCGCCGCCCTCGTACCATGTGCCATAGGGCAGCTGCGCGGCTGCCGCCGCCGTCATCACACTGTCGCAGTACGCGAGCACATCACGCTTACCCTCCTTCTGTGCCCAACGGTAAACGCACGCCGTCTGCCACAGGAAGTGGTTTGCGACCTGATGCCGCTTAAGAAGCTCCCGGAACTCCTCGCTTTCAAACGCCGTACGGACGCCCTCGTAAAGTCCTTCGCAAGAGCGGTCCGCGCGCGCCTTCCAGCGCCGATACGTCTCCTCCGGCAGATCCTCTTTGAGCAGGCGCAGCGTTTCGATCCAGTGCAGCGTGTTCCATTCCTCGTAGGAATAGCCCCACTCCTGATCGAAGGTAATCAGCCGTGTCTTTCCGTCCTCCTGCGTCAGCGAGTAGTAAAACTCCCACGACGCGACGGCTTTTGCAAGCGTATCGGCATCCCGGTAGTATCTCGACTTAGGCATTTTATAAAGCGTCGCGTAATATCGCCCGGTACACTGCCCGTACAGCGTGAAGGTCCCCTGTACATTGTAGCTCTTGCCGTGCGCATCCTGTGTGGAAACAACAATCGGATAGATGTCGTCCAGAATCGATCGCATCATGCCCCGAAACGTATCGGCCATAGAAGGCTTCCTCCTTTATTCCCCTGCTTTGATCGCACGCAGCCGCTTCATCACATCGTTTTCGCCGCGCCCGAAATAATCGTGCAGCGTCTTATACTCCGCGTACAGTTTGTCATACACATCCGCCGCCTTTTCTTTCGGCAGATACACCCGGCTGTCCACGGCGCCCATCCGTTCGGCCGCTTCCTCCACCGACGCAAGCCCGCCATTTTCGGCTCCCGCGGCGGCTGCCGCAAAGATCGCGCTTCCCAAGGCCCCGGACTGCTTCGACGTGCCGACGCGAATCGGCAGCCGCAGCACATCCGCGTAAATCTGCACGAGCGTCGGATTCTTCCGCGCGATGCCGCCCGCCGCGACCATCTCGGTCACAGGCACCCCCGCGCCGCGGTATGCGTCCACGATCATTCTCGTGCCGTACGCCGTCGCTTCCACCAGCGCGCGGTACATTTCCTCCGGCGTCGTGCGCAGCGTCATGCCGAGCATCAGCCCGGTCAGATTCGCGTCTACCAAAACCGAGCGGTTGCCGTTCCACCAGTCGAGGGCTAAAAGTCCGCTCTCCCCGGGGACAAGACGCGCCATCTTCTCCGTCAGCAGCGCATGGACGCTCAATCCGCGCGTCTGGGCTTCCTTTACGTAGCTTTCCGGCACGCAGTTGTCGACAAACCATGCAAAATGGTCGCCGACGCAGCATTGTCCCGCCTCCAGCGCGAAATACCCCGGCACCGCGCCGTCCGCCGCGACGCCGCAGAAGCCCGGCACTACGGATTCCGCGCGGTCGAGTAATATGTGACAGGTCGACGTCCCCATAATGGCGCAGAGCTGGCCCGGACGCACGACCTTCACCGCCGGCAGCGTCACATGCGCGTCGATATGCGCCGCCGCGACCGCTGTGCCGGGGCAAAGCCCGAGCGCCGCCGCCGCTTTTTCCGTCAGCCCCCCCGCGTACGCGCCGGAGGGTACGATCGGCGCCGCCATCTTCTCCGTATACGCGTTTGCAAGCCCCGGATTCAGTGCCCGCAGGAATTCCACGGACGGATACCCGTCGACGGGCCCCCAGTACGCCTTGTACCCCGCCATCGCCGCGTTCGATACGCGCCGCCCGCAAAGCTGCCAGACAAGCCAGTCGCCCGCCTCGAGGATGCAGTCCGCCGCCGCGTAAACGTCGGGCGACTCGTCGAGAATCTGCCAGATCTTCGGCAGCGCGGCCTCCGAGCTGACGCGTCCGCCATACCGCTGCAGGAACGCTTCCCGGCGTTCTGTCGCCGTTTTCCCGATGATCGTCGCGTATTTCTGCGCCGCATGATGCTTCCAAAGTTTTGCGTACGCGTTCGGCTCGGACGAAAAACCCTGCTGCTCGCACAGCGGCGTACCGTCCGACTTCGCGGGAAGCAGGGTGCAGCTTGTGAAGTCGACGCCGATCCCGATGACGTCGGCGGCATCGACGCCGCTTTCCGCGAGGACGCCCGGCACGATTACCCGGAGCGCTTCCATGTAATCCGACGGTATCTGCAGCGCCCAGTCCTCGCCCAGCGGCGTACCGTCGGGAAGCGTTTTATCCATGACACCGTGCGCGTAATCCGCCGCAACCGACGCGATCTCGCAGCCGTCGTTTGTACGCACAAGCAGTGCGCGTGCCGAAAGGGTGCCGAAGTCGAGACCCAGCGTGTATTTTGCCATAGTATTCCTCCTAAATGTCAGGATTTCGGAACATATGCATTCATGATTCTCTTTTTACGGCTTCCTCTACGTACCAGCCGGCATCCGCCAGCCGCTCCGTTACCCGGTAGTACAGTCCGAACCCCCCGGTATACGGCGCGGCCGCCAAAGCCTGCGTCGCGGGGATGATCGCTGTGTTTACACCGGTGCGCCGGTAGGTGACAAGCTCCAGATTCGCGGCGGAGAGCTCCCCGCCACGGAACTCACAGGTCGCCGTCGCGGTCCGCGCCGTCAGAATGCGGATACTTCCGCATTCCGCGCCAAAGCGTACGATAAAAAGCTCCGATTCCTCATCGTAGCTCGCATCCAATAAAAATAGCTCCGCATCGCCGATATACGACGCCAATATGCCCGACGCCAGCCGCGACGCCTCCGCGATACACGCCGTTTGTTCCTCCTCATCCGGCATATAGACCTCCGCGCCCGCCGCAAGCGGGTCGTAATACGCGATCCTTCCGTCGCCGGAAACGCGCAGTGTGCGCTCCTCCTCGACGTAGACGCGCGTGCCGTCGCTCTCGTTATAGACGCGCGGCATATAGGCGTTGAAGCCAAAGCCCTCGAGGACATCCTCCATGATGCGGTCATAATCCGACTCCGCCGCCGTCAGGAGGACATTGTACGCCGTGATTTCCGGCGCCGTCGTCTGCGGCGTCAGCAGCAGTACCTCCCGTGCGTCGGCAAGCCCTTCTTCATACGCAAAGCGGTAACCGTTAGCCCGCAGGTCGGATGAAAGCGCGATCAGGTAGTCGGCGTCCGCATCCGTCTGGCAGCGCAGAATCGTCCGGTCGTCGGATTTATAGTACAGCGCCGCGCGCCGCCCCTCCTCGCTTTCCTCGATGGACAGCACGACATACCGCGCCGCGTCGGTCAGCGACTCCGGCGCCCGCGCTCCCAGCAGCCGCGCAAGCGCCGCGAGCGGAACCCGTCCCCCGAAGTCCATGAAGACCATCGTGCCCGACAGCGCGTCCCTCCACTGATACGATGTCGCCAGTACCGGCTCCTCCGCCGTCGCCAGCGCTTCCGCCAAAACCGCGCCCATCCGCTCAAAGCACGCCGACGACGTTTCCCTGTCCGTCGTGCCGTACAGCCCGGCGCTTTGGTCCGCGCGCACCGCACAGTTCAGCGGCGTGACCGCGCGCACCGCGTACGACATCTCCTCATAGCCTGTATTCAGCGTCGCCGTCTGTTCCCCTATGCCGAACGCGCGCAGCAGCAGACCCGTCCCCGATACGCCCATCGTATACGACCAGACGGCATATGTCAGCGCGATCGCCGTGCATAAGAGCGCCACGCAGGTAAAATTCTTCAGAACATTTCGCACTCTGCTCATGCCGTTTCACCAAGCGGCAGGCATATCGTCACGGTCGTACCAACGTCGACCTGACTGTCCACCGTGATCGTCCCGTTATGATACCGCACGATATCCAACGCGATCGCAAGACCGAGCCCCGTGCCGCCCTTATCGCGCGAACGGGCCTTTTCCACCCGGTAAAAGCGCTCAAACAAGCGCGGCAGGTCCTCCTTCGGGATGCCGACGCCGGTATCCCGCACCGTAATGCACAGCTCTTTGCCGCGTACATGCCCGGAAAGCGTGATCCTGCCGCCGTTGGGCGTATACTTGATGGAATTCGAAAGGATATTCACGACGACCTGCTCGATACGCTCCCGGTCGGCGGTGATATCCGGCATCCGCTCGTCGAGTTCCAGGGTCAGCGTATGGAAACGGTTCTTCGCCTCAAACAGCATTGCGTCGTAAACGTTCTCCAGCAGCTTTCCCGTGTCGAACCGGGAGAGCTTTAAGTCGAACTTGCCGTTATCCAGTCTCGACAGCGTCAATAAATCCTTCACGATCCGCGCCATACGGTCGGCTTCGTTGTTGATGACTCCCAAAAAGCGCGCGCTGGTCTCCGGCGGCAGGTCGGGATTCGCCATAAGTGTCTCCGTATAGCTCTTTATGCTCGTCAGAGGCGTACGCAGCTCATGGGAAACGTTCGCGACGAACTCCCGCCGCGCGCGCTCCAGCTTATGCTGCTCGGTGATGTCGTGCAGCACCGCCATCGTCCCGCGGTCATTCTCGGCGACGCCCAAAGGTGCGAGAAATACCTGAAAGCTCCTATCGTCCCGCGTGTACTCCACCGACGTAGCGTTCTGCGCGTCCGCCGGCAGCTTCCCCTTCGGCAAGTCTCTGAGAACATCGTCATAAGTCAGGCTCTCGGAGAACCGGATGCCCAACATTTCCTCCGCCGCGGGGTTCATATGCAGGATATGTCCGTTCTTATCAAATGCCGCCACGCCGTCCGTCATATGCAAAAACAGTGTATTGAGCTTATTGCGCTCCCCCTCGACGTCGGCTAAAGTCTCCTGCAGGGTCGTCGCCATGTGGTTGAAGGTGCTCGTCAGCTCGCCGATCTCATCGTCGCTCTGTACCTCCAGCATCCGATCGAATTTACCGGACGCCAAAAGCGCCGCGCCCTTCGTCACGTTCTCCAGCGGCGTCGTCATCGTCTTCGACAGTAAAAAGCTTAAGAGAATCGCGAAAAGCAGCCCGAAAAGCACCACCTGCACGGTAACTTTAAAGAGCATCCACTTCATCTCGGAAAGCTCAGCGTTGCTGTCTTTGATGTAAAGAATATACCTGTCCCCTTCGGCAGAAACGATCGGTATCGCAAAGTCCATGTAGCTGTCTGACACGACCATCCGGTCGCCGATCTCCCCGCCTAAGGCGCGGACAATATTCGGCGTGATCTCCAGCTTCGGTCCGGACACCGCGTCGGAGCCTGTAATATATCCCCCCGAGCGGTCAAGGATGTAGTATTGCCGGTACATATCAAGGCCCAGAGGCCCCGAATACGCATAGATCATCTCCCGCAGCCGTTCCGGCGCGCCGTCTCCGGTGGCCTCCGCCTGCATCGACGATAAAAACTGCGTCGTGAATACATCCTCCATCTGCGCGCGGAACTCATCGATGTAGAACGACGACACCCGGCTTAAAAGCAGCGTCCCTACGACGAGCATGACCGACAGGATCAGCAGAACCAGGATTAAAACAAGCTTCATGTGCAAGCTTCGGAACATTTAGGAAACCTTCCTTTGTCGTTTACCATTTCCCATACGCGAGGGCATGGCGCGGCGGGAAAAAGGAACGGGTCGGTGAGCGGCGAGATTATGAATGGATTTTCATCAGTTGGACGCCGCGAAATAGTAGCCTACGCCCCGGCGCGTGACAATGTATTTCGGCTGGGCGGGGTCTTCCTCCAGCTTTTCGCGAAGGCGGCGCACCGCGACGTCTACCGCTCGGAGGTCGCCGTAGTATTCATAGCCCCAGACGCCGGACAAAAGTTCCTCTCTGGAAAAGGCGCGGTCGGGTGAGGCGGCCATCGTTTTTAACAGGGCGAATTCCCGCGCCGTCAGATCGATCGACACGCCGCGCCGCTTGACGTCGTGCGCGGCTTCGTAGATGGCGATGTCGCCGATCTCGATGTCCGGCTTTTGGACGTCCGGCTCCGCGCGCTGCGTACGACGGAGGTTTGCCTGTACGCGGGCCAAAAGCTCGCGCATCGAGAACGGTTTCGTTATGTAGTCGTCCGCTCCGATCTCCAGTCCGAAGACCTTGTCCGTTTCTTCCTCCCGTGCCGTCAGCATGATGATCGGGACGCCGCTTTTTTCACGCACACGGCGGCAAATCTCAAAGCCGTCCATACCGGGAAGCATCACGTCAAGCAGGATCAGGTCGAATTCGCCGCTTTGCGCGCGTTCCAAACCCATAAGTCCGTCGTAGACTGCCTGCACCTCGTAGCGCTCACGCTCCAAATTGAACGCTACGATGTCCGCAATTGCGGACTCGTCTTCCACAATTAAAATCTTCGCCATAAAAACCTCCTGATTTCGGTCTCACAGTACACCGCACGCGCGCAGTGCAAATATCCAGACAAACATCGTCACAACACTTCCGATCGTGGTGATGACGACCACCTGTCCCGCGAGATCTCCGTCATTCCCGCACTGCTGCGCCATGACGTAACTCGATATCGCCGTCGGCGACCCGGCCATCGCTAAAAGCGCGCCGATCGTGCTGCCGCGATACCCAAACGTAAGTGCGATCGGCAGCACCAGCGCCGGCATTAAGACAAGCTTGCCGATACAGGCACCGAACAGGGCTTTTGCATTGCTCCTCATGCTCGAAAACGTCAGCGTGCCGCCAAGTGCGATCAGTGCCAGCGGCGTCCCGACATCTTTCAGATTGCTTAACGTCTTATACAGCGCCGACGGTAAAGTAATTCTTGTTAAAATGACCGCATACGACAAAATCGACGCAATGATCAGCGGATTTTTTAATATTTCGATCAGCGCGCAACGCAGTCTCTTTATCCCATGCTCCGGCGTAATGTACCATGTCAGCGCGAACACTGCCAGCATGTTGAAAGTCGGAATAATAAACGGCAGCAGCATCGACGTCGTCCACAGCTCCGACTCGCCGAACATGTTCGTAACCACCGGCACGCCGAAAACGAGGAAATTCGAGCGGAATATGCCCTGTATGATCACACCGATCCGTGTTTTATCCCGCGCGACGAGCGGCACGATCAGCATCAGCAGGATAAACGCCCCGACAATGCATCCCATTGCGATGCCGACATAGCGCCAGTCAAACTCGGTGGCGCTTTCCCTGCAGTCGTAAATGTTGCAAAACAGCATCACCGGCAGCAGTATCGAAAAGGACAGCTTATTCGCCGACAGGAAAAACGCTTCCGACAATATCTTCCGATACCGCAGAAAAACGCCCAATGCCATCAGCACTGCCAGCGGCGCCACCGCGTTCAGCGAGAACACCAGGGTATTAAGCATGGTTTTTTCGCCTCTTTCCTCTATTGCCGCGCCGCTTTGTCACGTTCGGCCACCGCCAGTTCATCACAGCGGTTGTTATTCGGATTTACCGCGTGTCCCTTAACCCAGACAAACCGTACACTGTGGTACTCGCAAAGCGCCAGGAGCCTTTCAAACAGCTCCGGGTTTTTCGCCGGCGTCTTATCCGCCTTCACCCATCCCCGCGCTTTCCAGCCCTTCGCCCAGCCCTTCGTCATCGAATCGACCAGGTACTGGGAATCGCTGTACAGCGTCACGTCGCACGGCTCTTTTAGCTTCGACAGTGCTTCGATCGCGCCATATAGCTCCATGCGGTTGTTCGTTGTAGCGGGATCGCCGCCGGACAGCTCTAAGCGATGCATCTTATCGGTTCCCCGATACTCTAAAATCGCGCCCCAGCCGCCGGGGCCCGGGTTTCCCGAACAGGCCCCGTCCGTCCAGATTCGGACTTCTTTCCTCACGCGTCGTCTCCTTCATCACGCTCTTGGGGTACGGGTACGTCCTCCGCCGCTGCAATTTCGGGCACGGCGGTTTCCGACACAGCGGTTTCCGACACGGCGGTTTCCGCCGTGTCCTCGTCCTGATCTTCGTCCTCCGTCTTGTCGATGAAGGCGACGTCGATGACTCTAGTATCCTCCGCCGCGCGCAGCAGGATAACCCCCTGCGACGCTCTGCCGCACAAACGCACCTCGGAGGCGTCCGAACGTAATATCTGCCCGTCGGACGCAATGATCAGGAGGTCTCCCTCGCCCGCGATCTCGAGGACTCCCGCGAGCTTCCCCGTCTTCTCCGTCAGGTCATGGCAGATCACGCCGCCGCCCGCGCGGTGACGCTTCGGGAACTGCTCCTCCATGGTCCGTTTCCCGTAGCCGTTTTCGGTTACCGTCAGCACGTCGTCCTGCTCCTTAAGCGCGACCGCGCCGACGACATAGTCGCCCTCGCCTAGCCGCATGCCGATGACGCCCGTCGCGGTACGCCCCATTTCACGGGCTTCCTCCTCGCCGAAGCGGATCGCCTGCCCGTCATGCGACGCGATCAGGATATCCTGATGCCCCGACGTCAGGGCAACGGAAACCAGGCGGTCTCCCTCGCGCAGATTGACCGCGCGCAGCCCCGAACGGCGGATGTTTGTCAGCGCCGCAAGCGCCATACGCTTCACGATGCCCTCGCGCGTGACAAGCACCAGATTGCGCTCATCCTCACCCTCGACCGGCGTCACCGGTACGAGTGTCGTTACATGCTCATCCGGGTCGAGCTGGAGAAGGTTTACGATATTCATCCCCTTCGCAGTACGGGATGCGGACGGCACCTGATAGCCCTTCATGCGGAAAACTCTGCCCATATCGGTAAAAAACAGCACCGGATTGTGCGTTTTCGTAACGAACATCGTCGTCACGGCGTCCTCCTCACGCAGGGACTGACCGGTTACCCCGCGGCCGCCGCGGCGCTGCGCACGGTAGGCGGTGACCGGCAGGCGCTTGACGTATCCCGCCTTCGTCAGCGTAAAGGCGTTGTCCTCGTTTTCGATCAGATCCTCAATATCCAGCTCATCGTCCACAAGCTCGATCTGCGTACGGCGCTCGTCGGCGTATTTCTTGCGGATTTCGAGGATTTCCTTCTTCACGATGCCGTACAGCAGCTCGTCGGATACGAGAATCTTCTCATATTCCGCGATTTTGTGCTCCAGTCCCGCCAGTTCTTCCTCCAGCTTATCGCGCTCCAGTCCCGTAAGCCGTCCCATGCGCATATCGACGATCGCCTGCGACTGGTCTTCGGAAAGTTCGAAACGGTTCTCCAGATTTTCTTTCGCGATCGGCTCTGTCTTGGACGAACGGAGAATATGGATGACCTCGTCGATATTGTCGATTGCGATTTTCAGTCCTTCGAGGATATGCGCGCGCTTTCTCGCACGCTGTAGCTCAAAGCGCGTCCGGCGGGTAACAACTTCCTTCTGGAACGCGATATATTCGCCTAGCATCTGCTTTAAGGTCATGATTTTGGGCTGTCCTTCGGACAGAGCGAGCATGATAACCGAAATATTCTCCTGCAGCAGAGAATAGCTGTAAAGCTGGTTCAAGACGACCTGCGGATTTGCGTCCTTTTTCAGATCGATCACGATTTTAAGACCCAGGCGGTCTGAGTGGTCGGAAAGATCGGAAATTCCTTCAATTCTCTTGTCCTTTACAAGATCGGCGATGCCCTTGACAAGCTTAACCTTGTTGACCATGTATGGAATTTCGGTGACCTCGATGCGGTGCCGGCCGTTTTCCTCGATAATCTCGCATTTCGCGCGCAGGCGAATGGTGCCCCGTCCCGTCGCATAAGCCGCGCGGGTACCGGCGCGACCGACGATGGTGCCGCCGGTCGGGAAGTCGGGTCCCTGCACAAACTGCATCAAATCGTCGAGCGTCGCGTCGGGGTGATCGATCTGGTACACGACCGCGTCGATGACCTCGCCTAAGTTATGCGGGGGGATATTCGTCGCCATACCGACCGCGATACCCACCGAGCCGTTGACAAGCAGGTTCGGGAAGCGCGACGGCAACACGGCGGGCTCCTTATAGCGTCCGTCGTAATTGGGCACAAAGTTGACCGTATCCTTCTCGATATCGGTCATCATATCCATCGAAATTTTCGAGAGCTTCGATTCCGTATAACGCATCGCGGCAGGCGGGTCGCCATCGACGGAACCAAAGTTGCCCTGTCCGTCGACAAGCGGATAGCGCAGGGAAAAGTCCTGCGCTAAACGGACGAGTGCGTCGTAGACGGATGCCTCGCCGTGGGGGTGGAAATATTTGATTACATCGCCGGCCGTCGCCGCGGACTTCGAATAGTTCTTATCCGGGGTTAACCCGGAGTTATACATACTGTACAGGATGCGGCGGTGGACGGGTTTCATTCCGTCGCGCACATCCGGCAGGGCGCGGGCAACGATAACGGACATGGAATAGTCGATGAAGGCGGACTTCATCTGGCGCTCGATGTCCATCGGAATAATATGATGCGTATTGGGGGTTTCCATGTTGTTTTACTCCTTATCAGGACTTTCCGGCATTCATAGTCTTCATAAACTGTCAGATATCCAGATTCTTGACGTACTTTGCGTTTGTCTCGATAAACTCGCGCCGAGGCTCGACGGCCTCGCCCATCAGCACCGAGAAGGTGTCATCGGCGCTTACGGCGTCCTCCATGCTCACGCGCAGCATCACGCGGTTCTCCGGATCCATCGTGGTCTCCCACAGCTGCTCCGGATTCATCTCACCGAGACCTTTATAGCGCTGGATATCGCAGTCCGTACCGGCCTTGCTAAGAAGCTCGTCAAGCTCTTCGTCCCGATAAGCGTAACCGATCAGTTTTTTATTCTTTGTCACCTTGAAAAGCGGCGGCTGTGCGAGATAGACGTATCCGCCCTCGATTAATGGACGCATGAAACGGAAGAAAAATGTCAGCAGCAGGCAGCGGATATGACTTCCATCGACATCGGCATCCGCCATGATAATCACCTTGTGGTATCTCAGCTTTGCCGGATCAAAATCCGCGCCGACGCCCGCGCCCAAGGCCTGAACGACCGGCATCAGCTTCTCGTTGCCGTAGACCTTATCGACCCTGGCCTTCTCGACGTTGAGCATCTTGCCCCACAGCGGCAGAATCGCCTGATGCGCGCTGTCGCGGCCGCCCTTTGCGGAGCCGCCGGCCGAGTCGCCCTCGACGATGAAAATCTCCGCTTCCTCGGGGTTGCGGTCACGGCAGTCCCAGAGCTTGCCCGGCATCGCGGCGCCGTCCAGGGCCGACTTCCGGCGGGTGGCGTCGCGCGCCTTCTTTGCCGCCTCTCTGGCACGGGATGCGTTGATCGCTTTGTCAAGGATCGTCCGCGCGGAGGAGGGGTTTTCTTCGAAGTAGGTCTCAAGCTTTTCCGAGACCACGTTATCGACGAGGATGCGCATTTCCGCGTTGCCGAGCTTCGTCTTCGTCTGCCCCTCGAACTGCGCGTTTAAGAGCTTGACGCTGATGACGGCGCAGAGTCCCTCGCGCACGTCTTCGCCGGAGAGATTTTTATCCGCGTCGCGCAGGATGTTGTACTTGCGCGCATAGTTGTTGATGACCTTTGTCAGGGCGTTTTTAAAGCCGGTCTCGTGCATGCCGCCCTCGGTTGTCTTGATATTGTTGGCGAAGGAGAGAATCATCTCATTAAAGCCGTCGTTGTACTGCATCGCGACCTCCGCGCAGCAGTCCGCACGGTCGCCGCGGAAATAGATCACGTCGTCGTGCAGAGAGGTACGCGAACGGTTCATCCAGGATACGAAGTGGCGGATACCGCCGTCGTATTTCATCTCTGCGCGGACCGGTTGGTCTCCGCGCAGATCGGCTAGCTCGATGGAAAGGCCGCCGTTGAGGAAGGCCTGCTCGCGCAGACGCGCAAGCAGCGTATCATACTCGAATACCGTCGTATCGAAAATCGAGGCGTCGGGATGAAAACGGACGGTGGTACCCGTCGTTTCGGTATGCTCAAGCTTTGTAAGCTCTCCCTGCTTGACGCCGTGAACAAAGTGTACGCGGCGATCGTCACGGCCGTTATGCGTCTCGACCTCCATCCAGTCGGACAAGGCGTTCACGACGGATGCCCCGACGCCGTGCAGGCCGCCGGAGACCTTATAACCCGCATTGCCGAACTTGCCGCCGGCGTGCAGGACGGTATAGACCACCTCGAGCGTACTCGTGCCGGTCTGATGATGCTTTTCGGTCGGGATGCCTCGTCCGTTGTCGATGACCTCGACGACGTCTCCCGGCAGGAGCGTGACCTTGATATGCGTACAAGCTCCGGCGAGCGCCTCATCGATCGCGTTGTCGACGATTTCGTAGACAAGATGGTGCAGTCCCGCAGCGGAGGTCGTGCCGATGTACATACCCGGGCGTTTGCGCACGGCTTCAAGCCCCTCGAGTACCTGAATCTGCGATTCGTCGTAGGCTTGCGTGACATGCATATCCATCGGCGTCTCGTCGTGGGAGAGGGGCGCGGCCTGTATTTTGTCGAGCGCTTCCTTTGTCCGCTGCTCGCGCTGTTCGATATTTGCTTTCGTTTCGTCCATAAAAGTCTGCCTTACTCTAAATTTGTTATGATTTAAGCGCCGCCGGGGATGAAGCTGACACCGCCTGCCCCGACGAATGGCGATTATTCAAAAAGCTTGTTGCTCTGCGCGCGCCGACGCAATGTGGACGCGGCCAATGGGGAGATATATACCTTGAATTTTTCGTTTTCTTCGCATAAAACAAAAGATTTCGGCAGGTTTTCGCCGATGTTGACGACAATCCCCTTTTTTTGCGCTTCCGCAAGGAAGTCGCGCGTCGTCTTTGTCACCGTCGAAGTGTCCAGATCGAATACGCCGATTATCTGGCGGTTTTTCGCCATGACCTCGTCGCCCAAATGCAGGTACATATTACTTCCTTTCCGTCACGCGTCCGTTTTCCACATAAAATATCTTCCGCGCCGGAATCTCCGGCGTTCCCACATCGCGGGTCTTTCCTGCTTCACACGAGGTGATGAATACCTGCCCTCCGGTGATGCCCTGCAAAATAAACAGACGGCGCTTTTCATCCAGCTCCGATAAAACGTCGTCTAAAAGCAGTATCGGCGCGTCGCCGTCGTTTTTGCGGAAGATTTCCCGCTCCGCAAGCTTGCAGGCGATCGCCGCCGTCCGCGCCTGCCCCTGCGACGCAAATTCTTTCGCCGGGCAGCCGCCGATGCAGAAAAGCAGATCGTCACGGTGCGGCCCTGTCAAAACGCAGCCCGTACGCCGTGACGCGTCTTTATGCGCAAGGTAATGAGCCCACAGCTGTCCCGCGATCACCGAGGCGGGCGCCGCCGTATCCGTCACCGTCGATACCGTTTTATACGCCGCCATAAGGACTTCCGAATCCGCAATCTCCGCATGGTACTGCGCCGCGCGATGGGAAAGACTCTCGCAGAATGCGGCCCTGTACGGGATCATCCGCGCGCCGACACTGTATAGGCGGTAGGAGAAGTCGTCCAGCAGCTCGTCGGGGTCCCCGTCGCGCAGCAGCCGCACGATATGGGCATGCAGGCGGTTATACTCCGAGTATAATTTTTCGTAATTCGGCCGCAGCGCGCAGAGCGCGTTATCGATAAAGCGGCGGCGGATCGTCCCTGCGCCGCGCACCAGCTCCAGATCCTCCGGGCAAAAGAGCACGACGTGAAAAAGGGAGGTAAAGTCGGCTGTCTTTCTCTGGCGGACGCCGTTGACGAACGCCTGTTTGCGCTCCCCGAAGAGCAGCCGCAGTTCGTACTCTCTTTCGCCTCCCGATAAAGTCGCGTCAAGCGCCGCGCCGGACGTACCGAAGCGCCGCAGCTCCGTATCCCGCCGCGCGCGGAAGCTTTGGGCGCGAGACAGGCATACGATGGCTTCCAGAAGGTTGGTTTTTCCCTGCGCGTTAGCGCCGAGGATCAGATTTGTACCGGGATCGGGATGGATTTCGGTATCCGCGTGGTTGCGGAAATCCGTTAAACGCAAGGAGGACAGATACATTTATTTTACCGTAAAAGTTTGCCCATTAAACAAAATTATGTCATCCGGGCGTAGTTTTTTCCCTCTTTCGGTACAAATATTGCCGTTTACACGAACAAAGCCCATTTGGATGACATGTTTTGCTTCGCCGCCCGTCATGACGACGCCGGCGAGCTTTAGGGCGGCTTCGAGCTTGATGAACTCGGAGTCGATGCGGATAGTATTTTCATTACTCATACGGAATCCTTTAGGCGCACGGGCATGATAAAGTACAGATATCGGTCGCCTTCCGTCGGGGTAATGACACACGGCGCAAGATCGCTGTTAAGCCCCAAAAGTGCGGAATCATCCCGGCATGCGCGCAGCGCGTCGATGAGATAGCGGCTGTTGAAGCTGATGCGCAGCGGATCGCCGGCGAGGGTTTCGATCGGGCATTCGTCGTACGCGCGGCCGACCGCCGTGTTGCAGGAGATGCGGGCGACGTTTCCGTCGAACATGAACACCGTGTTGTTTTTCAGCGTTTCGCTGATGATGATGGAGGTTCTCTCGAGGCTTTTTAGGAAGGAATCGGTAGCGATTTTGATCGAAATACCGGTGGATTTCGGAATCACGTTGCGGTATTTCATATATTCGCCTTCCAGCAGCTGCGACGTTAATACGATATTCCCGATGGAAAAAGCGATATTTTTGCGGGAAACCGCGATTTTCAAGGTCTCTTCTTCGTCGCTGAGGAATCTTTCCAGTTCGCGCAGGGATTTTGCCGGAACGACAAAGCTAAGTTCCTCGTAGGATTCGCGTTCGATCGGTTCCCGACGGATGGCCATCCGGAAGTAATCGAGCGCGACGATGGTCAGAAGGTTTTGTGAAAATTCGAGTTTACATCCCGTTAAGACCGGGTTATTGTCGTTGTCGGACGCGGCGAAGAGTACGCCGTTGATCATAGACCGCAGAGTGCCGGCGCGTAGGGAAACGGAATATTCCTCCAGAAGGACCGGCAATTCCGGAAAGTCCTGCGGATTGAGTCCGATGATGTTAAAGACGGAGGCGCCGCAGGAAAGCGTTGTCATAAAATGATCGTCGCTCTCGATGGTAACGATGTCGTCAGGCAGGGAGCGAACGATGTCGAGAGTCAGTTTCGCGGGAAGGACGAGGGAGCCCTGTGCCTGAATGCTGGCGCCAAGGGCAGTGCGGATTCCGAGCTCCGAGTTATAGCAGGTAATTTCTAAGCTTTCGCCCGCTTTAAAGAGGAAGCCTTCCATGGCCGGAATAGGGCTTTTTACCGCGACGGCGCGGATTGTATTGGAAAGTCCTTCCTGCAAAACGGCTTTTTCACAAGAAATTTTCATGGCGGTTTAAATTTCCTTCCTTCGGCTTTGCGGATGAGCGCGGTTTTTGTATAAAAAACAGATAGGTATTAGGCAGAAGAACAAGACGTAGGGCCGGGGGAAAAGGGGAAAAGGCATGTCCACAGGCGTAAGCGGGAGAAAATGAGAGAAAAGCCGCGGATTTCCGGGTTTGGTTTTCCCTGCGTTTTCGGGGAAATATCGGTGGATTTTCCTTTGACTTTCCCGGGATGGATGTTTATCCCCGGCGGGGTTTTCCCGAGTCCCCGGGAAAACGGGGAAAACTCTATCCTTCGCGGATGGTTTTCATCAGGTTATTCAGGCTTGTCTTGAACGTGGCGTTCGACTCGAGCATATCCTCCGTGCGGGCGAGCGACGAGCGGACGGTGGAATGGTCGCGCCCGAAGGTGTCGCCGATATCCTGCAGGGAGAGTCCGGTCATGACGCGGACGAGGTAGATCGCGGTATGGCGTGCCTGCATGGTTTCGGCGTCCCGCTTTTGGCCGAGGATGTCCCTTTCCGGGACGCTGTAGAAGGAGGCGACGTGACTGATGATATAGGCGGGCGTCGGGTTGAGTCCCGGATTTTCCCGGAAGATATCCTCGATCGCCTTCTCGGCGGTGTCGAGATTTAAAGGCGCGCCCATGAATACGTTGAGAGCCATCATTTTCTTGACGGTTCCCTCGAGCTGCCGGACATTGTTCGTAATCTTTTTCGCGATGAAGTCGACGACTTCCGTCGGGAGCTCGACACGCAGGTGCTTTGCCTTCGTGAGCACGATCGCGCAGCGCATCTCGTAGTCTGGCGGCGAGATGTCGGCGAGAAGGCCCATCTCAAACCGGGATACCAGACGTTCCTCAAGCCGAGGAATCTCCTTCGGCGTGCGGTCGGAGGTGAGTACGATCTGTTTGTGGTCCTTGTCGAGCGCGTTGAAGGTATGGAAGAACTCTTCCATCGTGGAGTCCTTCCCCGCGATGAACTGGATGTCGTCGACGAGCAGGAGGTCGATTTTGCGGTATTTATCGCGGAATTCCTGCATTCTGTTGCGGGAAATGGAGGAAATCAGCTCATTTGTAAAGTCCTCGCTGGTGATATATACGGGCGTACGGTTGGGCCATGCCTTCTTGAACTCGCCCGCGATCGCGCCGAGCAGATGGGTTTTCCCGAGTCCCGACGGACCGTAGATAAAAAGCGGGTTGTAGGTCTGCGCTGGGTTTTTGGCCACGGCAAGCGCGGCGGCATGGGCGAATTTGTTCGAGGCGCCGACGACGAAGGTGGAGAAGCTGAATTCCTCCTCCGGAATTTCCTCTCTGAACTGTTTTTTGCGCGAGTGTACCTCGTATTCCTCCGGTGTCATGACGACGATCTCTATGTTGGAGGCAAACAGCTCGCGAAAAGCGTCCGCGAGCAGGTTTATGTACTTGCGGACGATGATATCCTTCTTCATTTCGTGGGTCGTCATGAGGACGGCGTGGTCTCCGTCGAATTCCTGCAGGACGGCGTCATCGAACCATGTCGTCAGCGCGACGGGCGTCATCAGTTTTTTTGAGCTGATGAGTCCGAGGATACTGTTCCAGATGTCGGCGTATGTTCGCATCGTATTTTCCCTTACAAAAGTCAGGGTTTTCCTTCCTTATTATAATAATACTTGCTCCAAGCCAGTATAGCACATTTCGCCCCTTAATGCAAGATGAAATTTTCCCTTTATAAGTGGGGAAAACCCCTTGCAATGCGCGCGCGGATGCGATACAATGAACGTACCGGAAAAAGAATGCCGGGATTACCAAGAGAAAACGTTTTTCCTGCCGCGTTTGTACCCTGTTTACGCCTGATTTTATATGATGGAAGGGAAGGATTTTACGTATGACCCCCGAACGCAAAAAGGAGCTTGCGGACTTCGCCCTGCAAATGCGCACGGATTGCATCCGCATGACCAACCACGGGCAGTCCGGGCATATCGGGAGTATGCTCTCGATGACCGAGCTTGTCGCGTATCTCTATAACGGCGTCCTGCATGTGTCACCCGAGGATCCGAAAGCGCCCGAGCGGGATCGCTTTCTGTTATCGAAGGGACATGCCGGCGCCGCCGTCTACTCGAGCCTCTGCCGGAAGGGATTTTTCCCGGAGGATTGGCTCATGACCTACTATCGTGACGACGGCAAACTGATGGGACATATCAGCCATCATGTTCCCGGCGTCGAGTTTTCCACGGGATCCTTAGGACACGGACTTCCCGTGGCGGCGGGGATGGCACTCGCGGCGAAGGGGAAGGGAGACGCACATCGTGTGTTCTGTCTGATGTCCGACGGTGATATGAACGAAGGCTCCACCTGGGAGGCTATTGTCTTCGCCGCGCAGCAAAAGCTCGATCGTTTGATCGGCATCATCGACTATAACCGTATTCAGGCGCTCGGCTTTTCGAAGGATATCGCGGACCTCGAACCGCTTTGCGATAAGCTCGCGGCATTCGGCTGGGCTAGCGTGACCATTGACGGCCATAGCTTTGAGGAAATAGAGGGGGCGTTTAGGAAGCTCCCCATCGAATCGGGAAAACCCTCGATGATCATCGCGAGAACCGTCAAGGCGCGCGGGGTGCCGTGGCTTGAGAACACAGTCAAATCCCACTACGGATATATCCCCGACGACCGCGTGGAAGAAGCGATCGCAAGCTGCCGCGCGTTCCGCGATACCTTTGTGAAGGGAGCGTAAGAAGATGCGTACGATTTTCAATAAGACCCTCCTTGAACTTGCTAAAAACGACCCCCGCATTTACATGGTTCTCGCGGATATCGGCTACGGCGAGATCGAACCGTTCCGCGACGCGTTCCCGGAGCGGTATTACAACGTCGGCGTTGCCGAGCAGAACATGACGGGCGTCGCCTGCGGCGTCGCGATGGAGGGGAATATCGCGGTGACCTATTCGATCGCGAATTTTCCGACGCTGCGCTGCCTTGAGCAGATCCGCAACGACGTCTGCTACCATAACGCAAACGTCAAGATCGTCATCATCGGCGGCGGCGTCAGCTACGGGCCTCTGGGCGTATCCCACCACTCCACGGAGGATATCGCGATCCTGCGCGCGCTGCCGAACATCGTCGTATGCGTTCCCTGCGATACGCTCGAGGCCGAAGCTGCGACCCGGGCGATGATTGCGCATGACGGGCCGTTCTACTATCGCTGCGGCTATAAAAACGAGCGGGATATCCATGAAAACCCGATTCATTTTCAGCTCGGTCGCGCCATCCGCGTGCGCGACGGTCATGACGCGGCGCTGTTCTTCACGGGACCGATCGGCTATAACGCAAAGCTTGCCTGCGAGAAGGTCGAGCGTGAGGAAGGCATTTCCGTGCGGCTTGTCAGCCTCCATACGATCAAGCCCATCGACCGGGATGAGATCGTCGCTGCGGCGCGGGATATCGGGAGAATTCTCACGCTCGAGGAGCATAACCTTTCCGGCGGCATGGGCTCGGCGGTGGCTGAGGTGCTTGCGGACGAGGGCGCGGTCTGCAAATGTAAGCGCATCGCGTTTCCGGATATCAATGTCTCGCTTGTCGGCTCGCAAGAGTGGCTCCGCGCGCGGTACGGCATGGATGCGGACGCGATTGCGGCCGAGATTGTCCGAATTTGCCGATAGAGTATTGACGGATTTGGATAAAATCGGTATAATGAGCCGTATCTTGCAAAAAGTTTTCCCCCGTCTTGGGGAAAACTTTTATGAAAGGAAGGCTTCGGATTATGAGTAACAAGGTTTTGCTGGTTTTGGTGGACGGTATGCGTCCCGACGCCCTGCCCATCTGCGGACATCCGCTGTATGAACGGCTGACAAAAGAGTGCGCCTATTCCCTGAACACACGCACAGTGTTCCCGTCGGTGACGCTGCCGTGCCATATGTCGCTGTTCCATTCCGTTACCCCCGACCGCCATGGGATTTTGACAAATACCTATGTTCCGCAGGTGCGCCCGGTAAGGGGGCTGTTCGACGTACTGCGGATGTTCGGAAAAAATAACGCCATGTTTTATAACTGGGAAGAGCTGCGCGATCTCGCCCGTCCCGACGCGCTTACCTACAGCGTCTTCGCAAGCGGTCATCGCTACGGCTACGAAAAGGCCAATATTCTCGTCGCGGACGCCTGCGCCCAGTATCTTGTCACCGACGCACCCGACTGTGTGTTTTTATACCTAGGCTTTACCGACGAGGCCGGTCACGGCTTCGGCTGGATGGGCGACGAGTACCTGCGCTCCATCCGCCAGAGCTTCGACTGCATCGAGAGGGTACTGCGCGTCCTGCCCGACGACTATACCTTCCTTCTCACCGCCGACCACGGCGGCCATGACCGTCATCACGGCACCACCAGCCCTGAGGACATGACCATTCCGCTCTTTGTACGCGGAAAGGATTTCGCCCCCGGCACGGCGCTCGCCGACACCTCCATCCTCGACATCGCCCCGACGGTCACGAAGCTTCTGGGCGTGCCCGCCGACGGCGATTGGGAAGGCAGGGCGCTGCTGTAAGAAAAAGTTTTCCAAAGCATGTGGAAAACTTTTTGCGCGATAATATTTTTCAACCGCTCCCGTATGAAAATAATGGAGCGGAGAGGGGAGAGAACCGTCGGTTCCTCCCCCTTTTTTTGGCTTCGGGCGCAGAAAATTATTACTTTTGCTCTTGCCGAACGGCGCGGCGCGTGATATACTGATACGGAAAATGAACGAGTATGTGGAAAAGAGGCTTGTTTATGCAGCTTGGTATCATTCGGAATCAAAACGATGAGAATGCGTTTACTTTTACTAAAGATAAGGGACTCTCTTTCGTGGAGCTTTGCTTAAATTTCGAACCCGAAGCGCAAAATTTTATCGATCAGGCGGACGTTTTAAAAAAACGCGCCGATGCCGCCGGGATCCCTGTCGCGTCGGTCGGACGCTGGAACGCCTCTCCCCTCGACGAGCAGGGGAAAATCCGTCCGCATCTGCTTGAGGAAGCCAAACGCACGATGGACGGCGCGCATACACTCGGCTGCCCGCTCTATGTCTGCGGCGCAAACTGGGTCGATGGGCTGTCCCTGTATCAAAACTATACCGCCGCCATTCGCTTTTTCAGTGAAATCCTCGATTATGCCCGTCCGCTCGGGATGAAAGTCGCCGTCTATAACTGCCACTGGTCAAACTGGATCGACAGCGCGAAGACATGGGAAGTCGTCATGGGCGAGCTTCCGGAGCTGGGCATCAAATTCGACGCGTCGCACAGTGTGGCCGCCGGCCGCGACTACCTTGGCGAAATGGCCGCCTGGGCCTCCCGCTTCTATCACGTCCATATCAAGGGCTATGTGCAGATTAACGGCCAATACATCGACGCGCCGCCCGCCGGAATGGACGCGATTGACTGGCCGACTGTGATGGCGATTCTTTATAAAAACAACTACGCCGCGGGGCTGTCCATCGAACCGCATTCCTCCACCTGGCAGGGAGACCTCGGCCAGCGCGGCATTGACTATACCATTCGCTATATGCGGCAGTTTTTGCTGGATTAACGATATAAAAGTGAGGAAAACAAGCGATGAATTATAATTTTGCGACCCGTATCGGCGGACTGAAACCCTCCGCCATCCGTGAAATCCTCAAGGTCACCCAGGACCCTTCCGTAATCAGCTTCGCCGCCGGTAACCCCGCGCCGGAAGCCTTCCCCGCAAAGGAAATGAAGTTGATCGCGGACGAGTTGTTCGAAAAAAAGGCCGCGAGCGCGCTCCAGTACGGCGTGTCCGAGGGCTACACCCCTCTGCGCGAACTGACAGCGAAGCGGTTAAAGGAAAAATACAACATCGGCACTCCCGACGACGACCTGATCATCCTCTCCGGCGGGCAGCAGGTCATGGATCTCACCGCGAAGTGCTTTTTAAACGAGGGTGATACCATCCTCGTCGAGAACCCGAGCTTCATCGGCGCCTTAAACTGCTTCCGTTCCTACGGCGCACGCCTCGTCGGCATCCCGATGGAACCGGACGGCGTAGATATCGGCGCGCTCGAGCATGCGCTAGCGACCGAGAAGAACGTCAAGCTCATGTACCTCATCCCGACCTTCCAGAATCCGACCGGCCGCGTCATGAGCCTTTCAAAACGCCTCGCCGTGCTGGAGCTTTCGAAGCGGTACAACGTCCCGATCCTTGAGGACAATCCCTATTACGAGCTGCGCTACTCGGGCGAGTACGTCCCGACGATCAAGAGCCTCGACACCGACGGTCGCGTCATCTACGCGGGCAGCTACTCGAAAATCCTGTCCCCGGGCATCCGCCTCGGCTTTGTATGCGCAAATAAGGAGGTCATCTCGAAGCTCGTCGTTACAAAGCAGGTGTCCGACGTGCATACGAACCTGTTCTTCCAGATGATCGCCGCCGAGTATATCACCCGCTACAGCCTGGACGACCACATCGCCGAGGTCTGCGATATTTATCGCAAAAAGCGCGACGCGATGGCAGATGCGCTGAGCCGTTACTGTGGCGACACGCTCCGTTTTGATGCGCCGGAGGGCGGCTTGTTCCTGTGGTGCGACATCAAGAGCGGACGCGACGGGAAAGAGCTTTGCCTGATTTCGGGCAGGAAGGGCGTCGCGGCGGTACCCGGCGTGGCGTTTGCGATGGATCCGGAGAGCATCGTTCCGGCGATCCGGTTAAACTTCTCGCTTCCCACCTACGATCAGATCGACCGCGGCTGCAGGCTTTTGGGCGAGTCAGCGCGGGAATTGGGCTAAACAGGAGGGTATAATTTCATGGATGCACCAAAAAAACGCATATTTTCCGGCATTAAGCCGTCCGGTGAGCTGACACTCGGCTCCTATATCGGCGCGATCCGCAACTGGGTCGCCCTCCAGAACGAGTACGACTGCCTGTATTGCATCGTCGATATGCACGCGATTACCGTGCGCCAGAACCCCGCCGATCTGCGCCGCCGTACCCTCGAGCAGCTCGCGCAGTACATCGCCTGCGGACTCGACCCCGAGAAGAATATCGTCTATATCCAATCCCATGTTCCCGCCCATGCGGAACTGTCATGGGTCCTCGGGTGCTACACCATGTTTGGCGAACTGTCCAGAATGACGCAGTTTAAGGATAAGTCGCGCAAGAACGCCGATAATATCAACGCGGGGCTCTTTACTTACCCTGTGCTGATGGCGGCGGATATCCTGCTTTACCAGGCCGACCTTGTCCCCGTCGGCGAGGATCAGAAGCAGCACGTCGAAATCGCCCGCGATATCGCCGGGCGATTTAACCAGGTCTACTCCCCGACGTTTACGCTCCCCGAGCCTTTTATCCCAAAGACCGGCGCGCGGATCATGAGCCTTCAGGAACCACAAAACAAGATGTCCAAGTCCGAGCAGGGCGGTGAGGGCTGCATCTGCCTTCTCGATACCCCGGATTCCATCATGAGCGCCTTCCGCCATGCGGTGACCGACAGCGAAACCTGCGTGCGCTTCGATCCGGACACGAAGCCCGGTATCGCAAACCTGATGACGATTTACGCCTGCGCGACGGGCAAAACCTTCGACGAGATCGCCTCCGAGTTTGAAGGACGCGGCTACGGCGACTTTAAAACGGCGGTCGGCGAAAGCGTCGTGGAGCTGTTGCGTCCGATTCGTGAAAAAACGCGTGAGCTGCTCGAAAACCGCGACTACCTTGAGAGCATCTATGCCGCCGGCGCCGTCTGTGCGGCGAAGCTTGCGCAGAAGACGCTCGATAAGGTCTACCGTAAGGTGGGCTTCGTGCCGCGTTCGCGTGGATAAGCCACACGAATCCCAATGAAGGGAGGATGGAGCCGTTGATTTCCATGGATTACTTTTCGATCGTTCTCGCGTTTGTCCTCGCGGGGGTCATCGCTTACGCGGCGACGCCGCTGGTGAAAAGGTTCGCCTATGTAATCGGCGCCGTTGACGTACCGCGCGATAACCGGAGGATGCATAAGACGCCGATTCCGCGGCTCGGAGGTCTCGCCATCTTTCTCGGCTTCCTCGTCGCCGAGCTGATCTTCGGGACGATGGACCGCGTGATGATGTCCGTCCTCATCGGCGCGCTGATCGTCGTGACGCTCGGCATCCTCGACGACATTCTAAGACTGACGGCATGGATCAAGTTTATCGTGCAGATCGTCGCCGCGTGCATCCCGGTGCTGTACGGCGGCCTGCGCATCGAGTTTTTGACGAACTTTAACCTCTTGTCGGGAGAACGTTTCGTCTACCTCGGGTTTTTCAGCATCCCGCTGACCGTACTCTGGATTGTCGGCATCACCAATGCGGTCAATTTTATAGACGGTCTCGACGGACTCGCGGCGGGGATCAGTACGATCTCCTCGCTGTCCCTGCTCGCGATCTGCTGTATCACGGGAGATCCGTATGTCGCCGTGGTCATGGCTTGTCTTGCGGGCGCACTCGCCGGGTTTTTGCCGTATAACATAAACCCCGCGAAAATCTTTATGGGAGATACCGGCGCGACCTTCCTCGGCTTTATCCTCGCGACCATGTCCATCCAGGGCCTGTTCAAGTTTTACGCCGTCATCTCCTTCGCGGTGCCGTTTTTGATACTCGGACTGCCGCTGTTTGACATGGTGGTAGCCGTTTTCCGGCGTATTCTGTCCGGAAAAAGCCCGACGGCTGCCGATCGTGGACATATCCATCATAAGCTCATCGATATGGGCTTTAACCAGAAGCAGGCGGTCGCCATTCTGTACGCCATCACGCTGATTCTCGGCATCCTCGCGGTCATCCTCGCGCTGTACGGTTCCTCCGTTGCGCTGCTGGTGCTGCTCATATTGCTTGTCGTCGGCGTCATCGTATTCCGCATCTTCCTGCGACCTGAAAAAAAGACGGCGGAAACGGTGCGGGAAACCGGAGAGGAAACTGCAAAACCCCCGGTTTCCGCGAAAGAACCGAAGAAATAAAGATTTTTTAGAGGAAGGGCATGGATAAGAAACGCGGCGTCAAAATCGCCACCGTCGTGGTCATGGCGGTCATCGTGCTGTTGTTCGGCGCGCTGATTCTGTCCGATACGCTGAAAAGCCGGCGCGGTACGGGCATCGTCATGCCCGATGCCTCCGGCATGACGATGACGGGGGATTCGCATAATCCGGACGAGGATACGCCGGCAGTCTACGAGCCTGTCACCATTGACCCCGCCAATGTCAAGGCCGTCGTCCAAACTCTCGCGCGACCGTCGGCATACACACTGCGCGCCATGACGGAGGTTTTCTCCGGCGAAGACAGCCTCTCCGCACAGGTGATCCATGCCGTGCGAGGCGGCGCGACGTCGACTGTCCGGTATGCGGCGAACGCTGCCGGGCATGTCGTCCGCGCAAACGGCGTCACCTATGCCTGGCAGGACGCGGGGGAGGTTGTCGAGTATACAGCCGGGGACTTCGGCCAAGACGCGGCGGCGGGGCTGCCGACCTATGAGACACTTTACGATATCCCCGACGAGCGGATCCTGGCCGCGGCATACCGGCAGTACGAGGGCTTTTCCTGCGTCTACTTCTGCGCCGCGGATACGGAGCTTGGGCTTGCGGTCGATTACTATGTAGATATTGACACGGGGCTTTTGGTGTATTCCGAAACACGCGACGCGTCCGGCAGCGTGATCTATACGATGCGAACCTTGAGCATCGTGCGCGATACGCCGGGGGACGATGCGTTTACGTTACCGGACGGCCGCGTTGTAGGTTAGCGGTCAAAGAAGCCCGTCAGAAAAAGGCCCGCGAGGATGAGCAGAAGATCGTCGTCCCCCGATTCGCGCAGGGTGAAGTAGAGGATTGCCGCCAGCAGCAGATCGTCCGTGGACAGTTGGGAAAGCTTGACACGGGAGAGGATGCTCTTAAAAGAGGAGACCAGGTTTTCCCCCGGGGCCGGGGAAGCCGGGCCGGCGGCTGGCGCGGGCGGTGGGGTCTCCACCGGAACAAATTTTGCGTCGATGGCCTCGGAAAAGGTACGCTGATACATCGAATACCCCCTTTTTGCCCGCGTTTATACGGAAATATTGCCTGAAGACATCGCGCCGAACGCATGGATCGCCGTGCGGACGGTCTTCGCGGTCGACAGCATATGGATCGCACGCTCCACCGAGGACGCACGCGTGGGGTTTAAGAACGGCTTGAGCGCATGTAACAATGCTTCCGCGCGATCGGCGCCGGTTTGCGGTGCGGAGGGAACGGGAAGGGTCTGCTTTTCCATGCTGCCGAGCAGCCCTAAAAGCGGAGACAGATCGGTGGACGCGAGGTTTCCGGCAAGGGACTTTAGCTCGGGGTTTTTATCCATGATCTCCATGATCCCTGAGAGCAGCGAATCAATGTCGCCCTCCGGCAGCTTGGATTCCGGTGGCTTGGCGTTTTCCGGTGGCATGGAGCTTTCCGTCGGCTTGGGGTTTTCCGTACTCATTCGTGGCTCACCATGTCCGCAAGCATAGTCGCGACAGCGGCGCCTTCCTTTGTTGTGAGCAGCTTCGTGAGCGCGGCCTTCGCTGCGGCTTTATCCCCGCGCAGCATCGCCTCCGACGCGGCTTTTAAAGTATCCGACCCGCCTTCCGCGATCATACGGGCAAGCTTGACGCCGTCCTCCGATTCCATCAGGTTCCCGAGCTTTTCAAGGCTTGCGCCAAACTTCGGGTCCTGCTTTGCACGCAGCATTAATTTTAACATGGCTTCCAAATCTGCGGCCATAGATAACACGCTCCCTTTTTGCAGTATTGGTACGCTTCGCTATGTAGCAGTATATGCGCAAATTTCCTGAAATGTGTTACTTAAAGGAAAAAACCTATGGAGAAAACCGACCCCGGGCGCATACGCGCCATCATCGACGCGCTTGCGGCCCTCTATCCGGACCCTGTCTGCGCGCTGCGCTACGAAAAGCCCTATGAACTGCTGTTTGCCGTGATTTTATCGGCGCAGTGCACCGACGCGCGTGTAAATATGATCACCCCAGACCTGTTTTTAAGATATCCTACCCTGGAGGCCTTTGCCGGCGCGGAGATTCCCGATGTGGAGGAGATTATCCACTCCTGCGGCTTTTATCATACAAAAGCGCGTGCCATTGTCGAAACAGCGGGCATTTTGCTGGATGCTTACGGCGGTAAGTTGCCCGATACGCTCGAAGAACTCATAAAGCTGCCCGGCGTCGGCCGAAAAACGGCCAATCTCATCCTCGGCGACGTCTATCACAAACCCTCCGCCGTCGTGACGGATACCCATTGTATCCGCATCGCGAACCGGCTGGAACTGTGCCGGGACAAGGAGCCGGAAAAGGTGGAGCGCGCCCTCCGCGCTATCCTGCCGCCGGAGGAAAGCTCCGATTTCTGCCACCGGCTCGTGCTGCACGGACGGGCCCTCTGCACGGCGCGAAAACCGAACTGCGCCGCGTGTCCACTTTACTTATCCCTTTGTCGGGGCGCGTAAACAGCGCTCCCGGCGGATATGCGTACAGCTTTCACGATAGGAAGCCCTTTTTTTCAAGGAGGAAAACAAATGTCTATCAACACCATTGGCGTATTAACCTCCGGCGGCGACGCGCCGGGCATGAACGCGGCCATCCGCGCTGTAGTTCGCACCGCTGTCGCAAGCGGTATGCAGGTGATCGGTATTCGCCGCGGCTACAACGGCCTGATCAACGGCGATACCTTCGAGCTGGACGCCCGCAGCGTCGACGGCATCCAAACCCGCGGCGGCACCATGCTCTACACCGCCCGCTGCCCGGAATTCAAGACCGAAGCCGGTATGAAAAAGGCCATCGATATCTGCCGTTACATGGGCATCGGCGGGATCGTTGCCATCGGCGGCGACGGTACCTTCCGCGGCGCGCTCGATCTGTCGCGCTCCGGCGTCTGCACCGTCGGCATCCCCGCGACGATCGACAACGACATCTCCTGCACCCGTTATTCCATCGGCTTCGATACCGCCTGCAACACCGCCCTCGAGAGCATCGACCGTCTGCGCGATACGATGCAGTCCCATGAGCGCTGCTCCGTCGTCGAGGTCATGGGCAACAAGTCCGGCGCGCTTGCCATGTATGTCGGTGTGGCGTCCGGTGCGACGTCCATCCTGATCCCGGAAAAGCCCGTCGACATGGAGAGGGACGTCTTCGAGCGTATGCGCCGGGGCCGCATCCAGCACCGCAATCACCACATCATCATCGTCGCCGAAGGCGTCGGTCACGCCGACGACGTTGCCAAGGCCGTCCACGAGGCGACCGGTGTCGAAACGCGCGTCACCGTACTCGGCCATGTCCAGCGTGGCGGCTCCCCGACGGCGCGCGACCGCGTGGCCGCCACACGGATGGGCTGCCTTGCCGTCGAGTGCCTCGCGGCGGGAAAGACCAACCGCGTCATCTGCGCCTACAACGACGAGATGATCGACCGGGATATCGAGGAAGCCCTCGCAATGCCGCCGGAGTTCCACGAGGAGCTGTACCGCGTTTCTAAGATGACCGTTCTGTAAAAAAGAGCGGGCACAATTACATTAAATAAGGGCCGCGCCGCGCGGGAAACTCGTTTTTCCGCGCGGCACTTTGGTTATTTTAAGTGTTTATGGATAAGACGATCAACTACCGTCCGACCGTGCGTGCGTGCTGGTTCGGAGCGACGATCATGGCGATCACCGTCAATTTCACCCCGATGCTTTTCATGCCCCTGCGCGATACCTACGGGCTGTCCTATGCCGAGCTCGGCGGGCTGACTTTTGTCAATTTTGTCACACAGGTTACCACCGATCTCGTTTTTTCCAAGGCCGCCGACCGCCACGGCTTCCGGCGTTTCGTCGTCCTCGGGCAGTACCTCTGCGCGCTCGGCTTTCTGCTGTTTGCCTCCGTTCCCTGGAGCTTCCGGGGGGCGGAGTACGCGGGATTCCTTCTCGCAACCGTCGTGTTCTCTGTCGGCGCGGGCCTTCAAGAGCTGCTATTGTCACCCATCATTGATGCGACGCCCTCGGATAACCCCGAACGCGCCATGTCGCTCATGCACTCGTTTTACGCGATCGGACAGGTGGTGACCGTCGTCGTCACGACCGTATTGATGGCGATTTTCGGCACCCGGTACTGGCCGCTCATCCTCTGCGGCTGGGCGCTGCTGCCGATCGCCTGCGGGACGATCTTTTTGCGCGTTCCGCTCCGGCAAAAGGTGAGCGAAGCCGAGGCGACGCCGATTCGCACGCTGCTTGGGTCGAAAATCTTTCTTCTTAGCTTTGTTTCCATCCTCTTTGCCGGAGCGACGGAGCTTGCCATGAGCCAGTGGACGTCCGCTTTCTTGGACCGCGGCATGAATTTGCCGAAAATGTGGGGAGATATCCTCGGCATGGCGGGCTTTGCGGTGATGATGGGGCTGGGACGCATGCTGCACGGCGTGTGCGGTGGGAAATGGCCCTTAAGAGCGGTCTTGATCGCGGGCTTTGCCGGCGCGGCGGGGTGTTATATTGCGGCGGCGATGACGAATATTCCCGTGATCGCGGTGCTCGCGTGCTGCGTGACGGGACTCTGCGTGTCGCTCGCATGGCCGGGCGCGCTGTCGCTTGCGGCGAAGGCACTGCCGATGGCGGGCGCGTCGATGTTTGCGCTGATGGCGGCGGGCGGTGATATCGGCTGCGCGTTAGGCCCGTGGCTTTCGGGGCTTTTAAGCGACGCGGTGGTGCGCAGTACGGCGGCGGCGGCGGATCAAGCGGGACTCCGTGCGGGGCTCCTTTTAGGCGCGGTTTTTCCGCTTGGCGGGCTGATGGCACAGCTGGCGCTCTTGAAAAGCGACACGCGCAGGGGAAAATAGCCTGTCAAAAAACCTTTTTTAAAGTTGGCGGAATTTACAAAGAAAGCTTGCGTAATCGAAAAAATGTGGTATACTAGCCTTGGTAAGCAATAATTCCTTTGGCTGCAAATTAAAAAAAGGAGTATGTGTACTTATGTCTACCTTCAAAGTCGGTTTCTCCCGCGTGGATATTACCCCGCCCCTCGGCATCCCGATTGCCGGTTATTTTGTCAAGCGTCTAGCGGACGGCGTCCTTGACAACCTCGACTGCAACTGCATTGCCGTATCCGACGGTGAGAAGACCGCTCTTTTATACTCTCTTGACTTAATCAGCATCAACCAGAAGACCGACGACGTGTATCGCGCGGTGATCTCCAAGGCGACCGGCGTACCCTATGAAGGTATCTTCCTTGCCTGCACCCATACCCATACCGGCCCGTCTGTCGGCCGCGGCGACGCCAACAGCGAAGCCTTCGACGAGGGCATCAAGGTTTATGACGAATTTTTAGGCACCAGGCTCGCCGACGCCGGCGTTTTCGCCATCGCCGACCTGTCCGAAGCCTCCATGTATATCGGCCGCTCCCGCGCCGAGCGCGTGGCCTTCATCCGCCGCTACCGCATGAAGGACGGCTCCATCCGCACGAACCCCGGCGTCAACAATCCCGAGATTGACGGACCGATCGGCACCCCCGACGATACCGTTCAGGTCGTTCGTTTCAAGCGTCCGGGCAAGAAGGAAGTCGTCGTCGTCAACTTCCAGGTACATCCCGACGTCATCGGCGGTAACAAGATCAGCGCCGACTGGCCGCGCGCCGTCCGCGAGACCGTCGAAGGTGCGCTTCCCGGCAAGGTCGACTGCGTCTTCTTCAACGGCACGCAGGGCGACACGAATCACGTCTGCACCGACCCGCGCGAGGGTGAACTTGAAGGCCTTGAGCTCGAGAGCTTCGACGACGTCGCGCGCGGCTATGAGCACTCCCATCATATGGGCCGCGCCATCGCCGGTGCTGCCTTACAGGTCTACGGCAAGTGCGCGCCGGTCACGGCCGGTCCCGTCCGCTATGCTCACAGCGTGCTCAGCGTCCCGTCTCAGATGCCGACGCCCGAGCAGCTGCCGCTGGCGCATAAGTACAATGACCTGCACAAGGCCGGCCGCGACGCGGATATTCCGTTCGTCGGCATGCAGCTGACCACCGTTGTCGCGGAAGCGGGACGTATGGTTAAGCTCGAAAACGGCCCGGATCACTTTGATCTGTACCTGTCTAGCGTCGCTATCGGCGATGTCGCGTTCGCGGGCTTCCCCGGCGAACCCTTCACGGATATCGGCCGCGGCACGAAGGAAGGCTCCCCGTTTAAGATGACGATCGCCTGCTGCCTGACGAACGGCTCCGAGGGATATTTCCCCGTCGAGAGCGCATATAAAGAAGGCGGCTACGAGGCGCGCAGCTCGAACTTCGCGGCCGGCATCTCGACGGCGCTGATCAACGGTCAGGTAGCCCAGCTGAAAGCCCTGAAATAATTGCATATGCCATCGCGCACGGGGGAGCTTGTCTTTTAGCTTGATAAAAGGCTGCCCCCGTGCGCCCTTTTATCGGTACAGTTTCCCACATACAGGGGGAAAACTTTGTCTGACTAAAAATTTGGGAGGGTTTATCGTATGCTGCAAGCCGGATTTTCCCGCATCGACATCACCCCGCCACTCGGTACCTACATGCAGGGGTATTACAGCGCCCGCCGCGCGGACGGGATTCTCGATCCTTTGACCGCGTCCTGTATCGCTTTCCGCGACGGAGAGGGGAACGCGGCGCTGGTTTTCTCGCTGGATCTGATCGGCATTGAGCAAAAGGAGGCTGATGTCGCGCGCAAAACGATTTCAGACATCGCCGGGGTGCCGGCGGACGCCGTTTTCCTCGCCTGTACCCATACGCACACCGGGCCTTGTATGTCGACGAAGCTGTTTCCCCATAATCCCGTCTATAACGGCTACTGCTTCGCGCGCCTCGGGTCCTGCGGCAGGGCGGCGCTGGACGATCTCGCCCCCGCGTCCCTGCTGACAGCGTCCGGCCGCGCCGAAGGGATCTCTTTTATCCGCCGCTTCCGTATGGACGACGGCACCATCCGTACAAACCCGGGCTGGAAGAACGCCCGTGTGCGCACGCCCATCGGTACGCCCGACGAGACCCTGCGGCTTGTGCGGATCGTCCGCGAGGGACGCCCGGAGATTGTGATTGTGAACTTCCAGGTTCATCCGGATGTGATCGGCGGAACGAAATGGTCGGCGGATTTCCCCGGCTTCGTGCGCAAAACCGTCGAAGGCGCGCTGCCCGGCGTCCATGCGGTCTACTTCAACGGCGCGCAGGGCGATACGAACCATATCGATATTTCGCGCAGCCCCGCTGATGCCGACGCGAAAACCTTCCCTGTTTCCGGCTACGCGCATTCCCGCTATATGGGGCAGGTCATCGCCGCCGGCGCGCTCGCGGTTTACGGTACGGCGCAGCCGCTCGAAGGGCCCGACCGCGTGACCTTTGCCGTGCGCGATCTTGAGACACCGGCGAACCTCCCCGACCCTGGCCAGGTTCCGCGCGCCCGGGAACTCGTCGCGCTGCATGAGGCCGGACGTGACGACCTCATCCCCGAAACCGGTATGGGTGTGACGACGCTCGTCGCCGAGGCGTATAAGATGGTGCGCCTTGCGGAAGCTGGGGATACATTAAAGCTGCATATGTCCGCCGTGACCGCGGGCAATCTCGCGTTTGCCGGATTCCCCGGCGAGCCGTTTACCGATATCGGCCGCGGAGTACGCGACGCGTCGCCATATCCCGTAACGCTTGCGTGCTGTTTAACAAACGGCTCCGAGGGGTATCTACCGATGTATCCGGCTTTTGCCGAGGGCGGCTATGAAGCGCGCAGCTCGGCTTTCTGCCCGGGCGTCGCGGAAGAGCTTGTCGCGGGACAGGCAAAGCTTTTAAGAGAGCTGCACGGATAATAAATCTCCCCGTACTACGGGGAACGCTGATAAATAGGAACGAATGAACACGTTTACCGCATCTTTTAAGGACGTTTCCGGCATCACCGGGACGCTGTCCTCGCTGTTTGCGCGGTTCCCCGGCTTACGGGGGATTCTTACGCAGTATATCCGCTATGCGCTGGTGATCCTCGCACTCCTGACGGTGATATCCTGCATCGCGTCGCTTTTGCGGGAGAAATATTCCCCCGAGCTGTGGGGGAAGCTCCGCCGCGAGACGGGGGACGAATTCCTGCTTTCCCACTGGGAAAACATCCTCGGCCGCGCGCCGGCGTCGGACGTCCGTATCCCGGGGCCGACCGTCGCGCGCATGCAGGCTGCCGTCACGCGCAGCGCGCGCGGGGACTGGACGCTCTACCCCTTAGGCGGACGCTATCCCATCCTGAAAAACGGGGAACGGATCGTCCGCCCCGCTCCGCTTGCCGCCGGAGACACCCTCACCGTCGGGGACGTCCCGTCCGGCGCGGCGGAAACCCTCACCTTTGAGCCCGCCACAAGTGAGCAGCGCGCCGAGCAGTCGCGCAGCCGTACGCGCCCGGGACTCCTCGTGCGTCCGTGGGTGATTTTGCTCTGGATCACCGAATTCCAGATCCTCTTATGCACCCAGCTCATGATCGCGGCGGGGGATTCCCTTTCGTGGATGCTGATCCCCACCTTTCTGATCCTGACGATTCTCCAGTGGGCCTATCTCGCCTTCACCAGCGCCTTCGGACGCACCGGCATCGAGATCGAGGCGCTGGCGTTCTTCCTGACGACTCTCGGACTCGGCGTGATTTCGTCGTCCCATCCGGACGAGCTGTCCAAGTGGCTGATTTCCGTCCTTTTGGGTATCCTTGTCTTTATCAGTCTTTGCTTACTGCTGCGCAGGCTTGACTTCGCGCAAAAGCTGCGCTGGCTGGCCGCTGTCGGCGCGATCGGGCTTCTGGCTCTGACGCTCCTTGTCGGCGACCGCAACTGGGTCAGCATCGGCGGGTTTTCCCTGCAGCCCTCCGAGCTTGCGAAGATCTGCTTCGTCTGCGCCGGCACCGCGACGCTCGACCGCCTTTTTACCAAGCGCAATATGGTGTTGTTCGTCCTCATGGCCGCCGCGTGCGTCGGTATGCTTGCGCTGATGTCCGACTTCGGCACGGCGCTCGTCTTCTTCGCGACCTTTCTCGTCATCGCCTTCATGCGTTCCGGCGACTTCGCCTCCCTCCTGTTCGTCATCGCCGGCGCGGGCATCGGCGGCTTCCTCGTACTCGAAGTAAAGCCTTATATCGCCGACCGCTTCTCCGTTTGGCGGCATGCGTGGGAATACCCTTCCACCACCGGCTACCAGCAGGTACGCACGATGTCCGCCGCCGCGTCGGGGGGGTTGTTCGGCATGGGCGCGGGGGAGGGCTGGCTGAAGCGCATCGCCGCCGGCGACACCGACCTCGTTTTCGGCATGGTCTGCGAGGAGCTTGGGCTGATCATCGCCCTTTCGGCCATCGCGTCGATCATTACGTTCACCCTGTTCGCCGTCCGTTCGGCGACGCTCGGGCGTTCGACCTTCTACGTCATCGCCGCCTGCGCCGCCACCGCCGCGATGGTCACGCAGGTGATCCTCAACGTCTGCGGCTCCGTCGATATCCTGCCGCTCACCGGCGTGACGTTCCCGTTCCTGTCAAACGGCGGCTCATCGATGATCGCGTCGTGGGGCTTACTCGCCTTTATCAAGGCCGCCGATACGCGCGAGGGCGCGAGCATTGCCGTCGGACGCGTGCGGGACAGGCGGAAGTGACGGAAGGGAAAGTTTTTTGCTGTGAAGAAATGGATAACGGAGGATTGGACCTTTGAAATAACCGCTGTAAAAGGGAAAGCGGAGCAGTGCAGATTGGGAATAGAAGAAGGCGATGTATTCCGCTGCCAATATGAATGCCCGGCGGGCTTCTGTCCAAAAACGATGCCGGTTCTTTATACGCTGTGTGAGATCATGCGCTGCGGGGGCAGTTTTCGACTGCGCGGAAGCGATACCGAGCATGAAATTGATTTCCCCTGCGCCGACGGCTGCGTGGAATTTCATTTGCGCGCGATACAAGAAAGACGTCTGATTTAAAAACAATATATCTCGACTGTGCTATACGCAGCGGGTATCATGCAGATTTAAAAAAGGGAGGGTTTTTTGATGCATCCGGGAAAAATCGTCTGTACTCTCGCGCCCCAAGGACGCAATTCGCGCAACAGCGAGGGCGCGTTCTTGATCCTTGGCGATCGTATCCGCTTCATCTACAGCCGCTTCGACGCGGAGGACGGGCATGACGACGCCAACGCCGATATCGCCGAAATCGTGTCCCGCGACGGCGGGGAAAGCTGGAGCGCGCCGCGCGTGTTGTTCCGCGCGTCCGACGCCGGGGTAAAAAACCTGATGAGCGTGAGCTGCCTGCGCCTCGGCGAGTCCGAGTGGGGACTTTTCTACCTTGTGCGCCGCGGCCCCGAGGATACGCGGCTCGTCCTGCGCCGCTCCGGCGACGGCGGCGAGACCTGGGGGGAGCCCGCTTACTGCATGGACGACCTCGGTTACCACGTCGTCAACAATGACCGCGTTATCCGGCTGTCCTCGGGACGGCTGCTCATACCCGCGGCGATACACCCCGTGGGCGCGGACTCGCGCTACCGGGTGCGTCATGATCCGTTCGACGCGTTTTATCTCTCCGACGACAACGGGTATACCTGGCGGCAGTCGAAAAGCCTTGTCTCGTACTTCACGCCGAACAATCCGGCCGGCTTGCAGGAGCCGGGTGTGGTTGAGCTTCCGGGCGGCGCCCTGTGGGGCTACGCGCGCACGGCGCTTGGACGGCACTATGAGTTTTTCTCCTACGACGGTGGGGAATCCTGGACACAGGCGCAGCCGTCGCAGTTTACCGGCCCCGCGTCGCCGCTGCAGATCAAGCGCTTCCCGTTTGACGCAAAGCTTCTCGCCGTATGGAACCCGGTGCCGAATTACCAGACGCGCGAAACCTTCGCCGGCTGGGGAAGGACGCCGCTTGTCTACGCGGTTTCGGAAGGCGGCATGGACTTTTCCGAGCCGCGGGTTTTGGAAAATGACCCGATACGCGGGTTTTGCTATCCCGCCGTCGCGTTTTTGGACGCGGAAACCGTGCTTCTCGCGTACTGCGCGGGAGGAGAGGAGGATCACGGCTGCTTAAACCGCTGCGTGATCCGAAAGATGAGCCTGAAGGAGTAAATCCTTCGGTAATAAATCCTTCGGGAATAACTAAAGAAAAGGAATCCCTATGAAGATCACAAAATCCGGGATGTTCGCAATCGTCGGACGTCCGAATGTCGGCAAATCCACGCTTTTAAACGCGCTCGCAGGCGAGAAGGTGGCCATCGTCTCCGATAAGCCCCAGACCACCCGCAGCCGCGTGATGGCCGTCGTCAACCGCGACGGAGGCCAGTATGTCTTCGTCGATACCCCCGGCTTCCATAAGCCGCGCAACCGCCTCGGCGATTTCATGATGGAAATCACCCGGGAAACCGTCACCGATACCGACGCCGTCGTGCTCGTCGTCGAACCGGAGGCGCCCGGAAAGCCCGAGAGCATCCTCCTCGAAAATATCCGCGACGCAGGGTTACCATGCATCCTCGTCGTCAATAAGATCGATACGCTGCGCCCGGAGGAGCTGCTGCCGGTGATCGCGGCATATCAGCAGACGCTCGACTTCCGCGCGGTGATTCCGCTGTCCGCTAGGACGAAGGACGGTGTCGACATCCTGATGAAGGAGCTCGATGGTCTTCTTCAGGAAGGAGAGGCGCTGTTTCCGGAGGATATGGTGTCCGACCAGCCCGAACGCGTGCTCGCGGCGGAGACTATACGTGAAAAACTTCTCTGGAAGCTCGACCGCGAGGTGCCGCATGGCGCCGCCGTGGTCATCGACCGCTATGAGACGGATGGGAACGGCACCCTGCAGATCGCGGCGACGATCTTTGTCGAGAAGGAATCGCATAAGGCGATCGTAATCGGCAAGGGCGGCACCATGCTCCGAGAGATCGGACGGCTCTCCCGCGAGGATCTCGAGAGTCAGCGGGGCTGCCGCGTGTTCCTCGAGCTCTGGGTCAAGGTCAAAGAGGGCTGGCGCGACAATCTTTATCAGATGCGCAACTTCGGGTATGAAAACTGACCTTTCACCGGAAGAAAGGATCGGCATCCGGGGACTGGTGCTGCGTACCTACGAGGAAAAAGGCGCGAACCGGACGCTTGCGCTGCTGACGGCGGAACGCGGCATGCTCCGCGCGGCGGCCTTCGGCTCTGGCAAGGCGAACAGTCCGCTCGCCGGCGGGACGCAGGTCTTTACCCTCGCCGATTTTACGCTCCTGTCTCGGCGCGGCGCGTACCGTGTCGAGGAAGCCGTCTCTATCGAGCAGTTTCGCGGTCTGACGCGGGATATCGCCCGCTTTGCGTTGGCATCGTATTTCTCGGAGCTTTTATGTGACGCAAGCCCCGCCGGAACCGAATGCGGCGGGGCTTTCCGGCTCGCGCTCTACGCGCTGCACGCACTGTCGATCCAGAATCGGCCGCCCGAGCTTGTCCGTGCGGCGTTTACCTTCCGGCTGATGAGCATCACCGGCTTTGAGCCCGAACTTTCCGGCGACGGTACGCATTTCTACGCGTCGGAAGGCCGGATCGATACCCGCGGTGTCGCCTTAACGCCCGGCGCGCTCGCGGCGCTGCGCCATATCGCGGACAGTCCCGAGGAAAAGGTCTTCTCCTTCTCCGTCGGGGAGGACAGTCTGCGCGTGCTCGCCGACGCCTGCGAGCAGTATACCCGCGTCTGCTCCGAGCGGGAGTATGAGACGCTCGACTACTATAAGAAAATCATCCTTTGACATAGATAAGGGAGCGTGAAGCAGATGAAAAACATCCTGATCTTCGGCGATTCCAACATGTGGGGCTATATCGCACCGACGGAGGAGCGCTACCCGTACGGCGTGCGCTGCCCCGGCCGTGTGCAGGCGATTTTGGGCGGGGACTACCGCGTCGTCGAGGATGCGCTCAACGGACGCACCTACGCCTGCGCCGATTGTATGTTCGGCGACAAAAACGGCACGGAGCAGCTCATGATCGCGCTCGAGTGCCACCGGCCGCTCGATCTTCTCTGTGTTATGCTCGGCACGAACGACTGTAAGTCGCGCTTTGCCATGACGCCGACGGAAATCGCCTACGCCGCCGCCAATATGGTCATCAAGGTGAAGAATTTCAACTATGTAACCCATAAATGCCCCGAAATCCTGCTTATCACCCCGCCGGAGATCACCGGGGACATCCATAAAGCGCCCTTCGGCGAGATGTTCGGTGATCGGGCGATCGAACTGTCGCGCCGTCTTCCCGCCGCGTTTGACGCGCTGCTTCCGCCGAACGGCGGCTCGCAGTTCGGCGCACATCTTTTCCACGCGTCCGCTGTCTGCCGCCCTGGTACGGAGGACGGCCTGCATCTCGACGCGCGGGGCCACGCGGCGCTCGCCGAGGCGCTCGCGCGGGAGATTCGGGGGATTCTCGGATAGAGAACAAACGGACGGAAAAAGAATGAACGGGGATTGACAATCGAACATTAGTGTGATACTCTATAGGAGCAAACAATTGTTCTATTCTGTGGAGAATCAATACAAACGTACGTAATGATGGTGGAAATGGATACGTTTGAAAAAACACTAATTCGGCGCACGGAACAGTCCGTGGCAGCCGTCAAGGATGCGATTGTCTGGTTTTACGCCGTTTTTCTGTTCGAACCCGCCGAAAACAATCGGTTAATTGTTACGGATTTGGTACAGCCGAAGCATTACGCGATGTTGCAAAACGCAGGCGGGCCGAAAGAGAAAGCGGCGCTTGTGAGAGACGCGGTTGTCAAGCTGGATTACTTAAGCGCAAAGCTTGAGGATATCACCGACGGTTACGCAAACGCTCTTCGAATAGCCGACGGGAATGTTCCGGGGAATATCCGAAGCGCGTTGGGGAAAGAAATCGATCAATTTCATCGACGTGTGAAAGCTTCTTTGTATCGAACCATGCAGGATTGCTTCAACCGCAGGAGCACCGCTTATGAGACGGCAAACAGGGTTTCCGAGACGTACGCGGCGGAGCTTGTCCGGCTGAATCTTCAGGCGAAAGCCTGCTATTCGAAAGCCGCATGGTACCGGATTGCCGAGATTTGTGCCGACGGAAGGGAAGATATCGGTTTTCGCTGGAAGCTGACGCCGTCGGAGGGCACCTGTGAGCTTTGCGCCGCCCGGAAGGATAGGGTTTTTTCTCTGAGCGAGCTTCAGAATATCGACGCGCTGCCGCCCGGGCATCCGAACTGTCGGTGTGAATTGATTCCGACGGTGATCGGGACATCGGAGACGGAGCTGTGGTATGACCCTCTTCTGCGAATACCAAGCGACGCGGGGAAGCTGATCCATTTATTTCGCGCGGCGCAATTGGAACGATTTACGAAAGCGATTCGGGAAAACGACGTACGCGCGGGGCTGGACTGGCTGACACTCGGAACGATCGAGGGATTATTCGGCAGTCTGTCGGCGAACGCGTCGGCAATGCTGGCGGAGCCGTCGTTCTACACGATCGGCAACTGGGCGACGATGGGATTCTTCGATCTGGCGCGGGACACCTTTCAGCCCGACGAACCCCTATCCTTAGAGCATTGGCTGAATTCGCTGGCGCTGGCGTCCATTATCGCCGCCAACTATCAGGCGTATCGGAAATCGTTGGAACAGACCTTCAAGGTCTATAAGACACGCGTACAGGACTCCAATCTGATCGACAAGGTGCTCGAGCGGGGATACAAGATCAGCCGTGAAAAGGTGATTTCGATCATGCAGCTGGAGGATGGAAGGATTATCTGGCTGGAGGAGGGCGGTCTAAAACATATTCTGGAACGACACGCATCTCAATTTACAGATATTAATATTGCAACAAGCGATATACCGAGTGTTATTATGCAGGCATTACAGGTCGGCGATTATGTTAACATGCAGGGGACGAGAGAGATTTATCGAATCTTTTACAAAGGTAAAGAACGATATATAGCTATATCCGTTAGTAACAATGGTTATATTGTAGGAGCAAATCCGAGAGTGAAAAACAACAAGATACTGAAACCTTAGGAGGAAAACCATATGCTGGAGTTCAGACTATCTTTGGAATACGCCTGCTATCCCGTCTGGATTATCATTGACGGCATGGAGGAAGACGACCACCCCGTTTTTGACGAAATCAACAGCGATCCGGAGCTTGCAAAACTGCTGCGGGCATTGCAAAATGACTATGAAGCGCTGTTTATCAATGATACCCATACGTTTGAATATGTTGGGTTTCGGACAAAAGAAGAACAGGCGCGTTTTATTGAACAGGCCCGGCATGTAATATGCATGGTAAAAGCGCGCTTCGGCGGGCGGTACGCGATCGTCGACCATATCAGCGGACAGCTCGCGGACGGCGGCAGGAAACTTTGGCTATAGACCGCTGCCCGAAAGCTTTCTCCAAAAAGGAGGACATCATATGCTGGAATTCAGGTTGCTTTTGGAGTACGGGGGTTATCCTGTCTGGATTAATATAGACGGAATGTTAGAGGATAGGCACCCTGTTTATAACGAAATCAACAGCGATCCGGGGCTTGCGCGGCTGCTCGACGAATTACAGGACGAGTATAACGCCACATTTTTAGACGAGAATAACCAATTTGACATGGACGCTCCAGTCAAACCGGAGGTATGGGAAAGCATTTGCGAAAAAGAAAATCTCGCCGTCCGCATGATCAAGGCGCGCTTCGGGGGACGATACGCGATCGTCGACGATATCAGCGAAGATTTCCCGCTGGATGGGAAGGACGGCATTTGACGGTGTCTTTTAATAAATAATTCGATTACAAATTGGGAGTCAAATAAATGATCTACGAAAAATCCATCCAGACGCTGGAGCTGCCGCGCGTGCTCGACATGCTTTCGGAATACGCGGTGTCCGACGCCGCGAAGGAGCGCTGCCGGAATCTGATGCCGCTGCCCCATATCGAGGACATGCGGAGCGATATGCGGGAAACGCAGGACGCGCTGAGCCTGATGGCGACGCGCCCGTCTCCCGGATTTTCCGGGTTAAAGGATATTACCGAAAGCGTCGGACGCGCCGAACGGGGCGGACTGCTGCATCCGCCGGAGCTTTTGCGCATCGCGGCGTTCCTGCGCACCGCGCGGGATACTAAGGCATGGATCAACACCGACCGCCGCGACGACGCGCCCGGGACGTCCATCGACCATTACTTTAAGGCACTGGGAGCCAACAAGTTCCTCGAGGAACACATTTCCCAGTGTATCCTCAGCGAGGAGGAAATCGCCGACAGCGCATCCCCCGAGCTCGGCGCCGTCCGCCGCCAGATCCGCGCGGCCAACGCCCGCGTCCGCGAAACCCTGCACCGCATCATCTCGTCGCCGTCGTACGCAAAGCTTCTTCAGGAGAACATTGTCACCATCCGCGGCGACCGCTACGTCGTTCCGGTTAAGATCGAATGCAAGAACGCCTTCCCGGGGCTTGTCCACGACGTCTCCGCTTCCGGGCAGACCGTCTATATCGAGCCGAACGCCGTCGTAGAAGCCAACAACGAGCTGCGCATCCTTGCATCCAAAGAGCAAAAGGAAATCGAGCGCATTCTCGCGCTTCTTTCCGACGAGGTGGCGCAGTTCGCGGAAGGACTGGTTGACGATTACCGCATCCTGACCGCTCTCGACGGCATCTTCGCCCGCGCGCGCTTCGCCCTCGCCGTCGACGGTCAGCCGCCCGTCCTCGGGGAGGATGGCGCTGTCGTTCTGCGCCGCGCGCGGCATCCGCTGCTCCCGAAAGACAAGGCCGTCCCCATCGATATCCGCATCGGCGACGGCTTCGATACCCTCGTCATCACCGGCCCGAACACCGGCGGCAAGACCGTCGCGCTGAAAACCATGGGGCTTTTGACCCTTATGGCGATGTGCGGCCTGCATATCCCGGCGGAGTACGACAGCCGCGTGTCCGTTTTTTCAAAAATCTTCGCCGACATCGGCGACGAGCAGAGCATTTCCCAGTCGCTCTCCACCTTCTCGTCCCATATGACGAACATCGTCGGAATCCTCGGCGAACTTGACGAGAATTCCATGGTGCTGTTCGACGAGCTTGGAGCGGGTACCGACCCCGTTGAGGGCGCGGCGCTGGCAATCTCCGTGATCGAGCATATCCGCAAACGCGGAGCGAAGGTGCTGGCGACGACGCATTACGCGGAGCTCAAGTCCTATGCGCTGATGACAAAGGGCGTCGAGAATGCGGCGTGCGAATTCGATCTGGAAACGCTGCGGCCGACGTACCGGCTGCTGATCGGCGTGCCGGGTAAGTCGAACGCGTTTGCCATTTCCAAACGCTTAGGACTTCCCGACGAGATCGTCGACGCGGCGAGGGAATCCCTGCAGTCCGAGAGCGTGCAGTTTGAGGATGTGCTGGAAAAACTGGAGCAGGAGCGTCAGGCGATGGAGCGGGAGCGCACGGAGGCCAGAGAGCTGCGCCGAAAAGCCGACGAAGACCGTAAAAAGGCGTCGTCGGCGCTTGCCACGCTCGACCGTGACCGCCAGCGCGAGCTGGAAGCGGCGCAAAAAAAGGCGCGGGACGTCATCGACGAGGCTCGTGCCGCGGCGCAGCTTGTCTACGATGAGTTGGACGCCATGCGCCGGCAGGCGGCGTCGGATGCGTTCTCCAAGAACCTGATGGAAGCCCGCGCCACGGTGGGACGCGTCTTAAACGAAGCGACGGCGGGCGCGCGGCCGGAGCAAAAAAAGCGCGTCGCACAAAACAGCCGCCCGATCAAGGCGGGGGACACGGTGGAACTGCTCGCGACGGGCAACCGCGCCACCGTATTGGAAATTTCAGGCAACAAACTGAAGCTTCAGGCCGGCATTTTACAGATCAACGCGAAGCTCGCGGATGTGCAGCTCGTCGAGAGTGAAGCCGCCGCCGAGACGAAGAAAGTCATAAAAACCGCCGTCCAGACCGCGAGCGCGACGATGAACGCGCAGACCTCCGTCGATTTGCGCGGCATGAACTCAGACGAGGGCATCGTCATCCTCGAGCGCTTCCTCGACACGTCCGCGATGGCAAATCTGAAGACGCTGACCGTGATCCACGGCAAAGGCACGGGCATCCTGCGCTCCGCCGTACAGGACGCGCTGAAAAAAGACAAACGCGTGGCGAGCTTCCGGCTTGGCCGGTACGGCGAGGGAGACCTCGGGGTGACGATCGTCGAAATGAAGTAATCCCTAAAAGCTTTATGTTGCCTCCGGAGGGGCCGAGAAGATCCCTCCGGAGGCAGATGCTAAGCTTGGGAGAAGAAGGACGTTGACAATCCCGCCAAAAGATGATATAATCACGCTGTGTGAGCATGCCCGAACGATCGCGTCCGGCAGTGCCGAAAGGCCGCCGAATGAGGAAAGTCCGGGCTTCATAGGGCAGGATAACGGGTAACGCCCGCCGAGGGTAACCTCCGGACAAGTGCAACAGAGAGATACCGCCTTTTCGTTTGCGCGAAAAGGTAAGGGTGGAAAGGCGAGGTAAGAGCTCACCGGCCGCTCGGAGACGAAGCGGCCCTGTAAACTCTATCCGAAGCAACACCGTGACGAGGGACTCGCATTTTCGCGACGCGCCGGCCCGGCGCGCTATCCCTCAGGGGTGGCAGGAGGCTTTGCTGGCAACAGCGGTCCCAGATAGATGATCGTTTTTTAACAGAACCCGGCTTATAAGGCATACTCACACAAAAAAAAGACCGCTTAAAACGCCATTTTCCCGAAAGCGAGACTGTTTTTAGGGAGAAAGGGCGTTTTTTCTTCTCGCGGCATAAAAAAGGGGAGATAAAGCGCATGTTTACGATCGTATACGGCCGCGCGGGCACCGGGAAAACACAAAAGCTTCTGTCCTCGGCGCTGGAGCTCGCGGAGAGAGGCGGCTGCGGCGCGCTCTTTTTGGTGCCGGAAACCGCGTCGCATATGACGGAGCGCCGGCTCGCGGCGGCCTTGGGCGACCGGGCGGGCGAGTGCTGCGAGGTCGTGACGTTTCGCCGGCTTGCACATAAGATCTTCTGCGCCGCGGGGGGGCTGGCGTCCCACGCGCCCGACGACGGCGCGCGGATTCTCCTGATGTACGCCGCGTTTGAACGGATGCGGCGGGCGGCGAAGCTTTATACGAGGATGCCGCGCTCCTGCACCACGCTCGAAAGCTTCCTTGCGTTTTACGACGAATGCGCAGCCGGCCGCGCCGACCCGGAACAGCTTGCTATGCTTTCGGAAAGCTGCACGGGTGAGCTGCGCGATAAGCTGACCGATCTCGCGGCGCTGTTCGCATTCTATGAAGAAAACGTACGCGCGGCACTTGCCGACCCGCGCGATGCGCTGGAGCGTGCGAGGGAGCGCGCGGAAAACAGCGGCTTTTTCCGGGGGAGAACGGTCTTTCTCGACGGATTCGAAGGGTTCACGCCGCTGGAGCGTGCGTTGATCGATGTGATCTTCGCGCAGAGCCCGGAGGTTTTTGCCGCCTTTACCGGGGATTCCCCGGCACCCGAGGACGATTCCGTCTTCGCAAAACCCATGCGCACGGCCTCCCGCCTGTCCCGCGCGGCGGAAAGCTACGGGCATCGGACGAGATTGATTCCGCTGGAAACCTGCCCCGATCGCCCAGGGGATATCGCGGTGCTGGAGGAGAAGCTCGAGGACTACGGCGCATCGTCGTATGAGGGAGACTGCCGGGCCGTACGGCTGCATATCGCGCGGAACGTGCCGTCGGAGTGCGGCGCGGCGGCGGCCGAGCTTCTCCGGCTTGTGCGGGAGGAACACCTACGCTATCGCGACTGTGCCGTCGTGACGCCCGCGCTCGGCAGTTATGCGCAGACGCTGACCGCGACGCTCGAGCGCTACGGGGTGCCGTACTTCCTGTCGGAAAAAACCGACCTTCTGGCGACGCCGGTCTGCGCGCTGGCCGTGACCGCGCTTGACGCGGCGGCGGGCGGCATGGAAACGGAGGACGTGCTGGCCTACTTAAAAACCGGACTGACGCCGATAGCCCATGACGATGTCGACCGGATCGAAAACTATTGCCTCGTGCGCAAGCTCCGCAGCTTCGCGTCCGACGCGCCGTGGACGGGACACCCCGACGGTTTGGCGCGCCCCTTCGACGACGACGCGACCGCACGCCTCGCGCATTTAAACGAAGTGCGCGAAGTCCTGCGCGCGCCTTTAGTCACCCTGCACGACGGCATCGGCGGAACCTCTCCCGCGATTGAGAAGGCGCGCTCGCTCTACGCGTTCCTCGAGGACATCCGGCTGCCGCAGACCTGCGAAACGCGGGCTGCGGCATGCGAGGAAGCGGCCGACCGCGCGGGCGCCGACCTCTACCGGCAGCTTTGGGACGTGCTTTGTCGCGCACTCGACAGTTTTGCCGACGCGCTGGGGGAAAAACCCGTCGACGCGCGGACGTTTGCCGCGCTGTTCCGGCTGACGCTGTCACAGTACAGCATCGGCGTTATCCCGTCGTCGCTCGACCGCGTCCATATCGGCGCGCTTGAGAGCATCCAGACCCGCACGGCGCGCGCCGTCCTCCTCCTCGGCATGACCGACGACGCCTACCCCGGCACCGGCGGCGGCATGGGGCTGCTGTCCGACGCCGAGCGCGATACGCTCGACACAATGGGGCTCGAGCTGCTCGCGACCGCCGACGGACGGGAGCAGGCGCAGCGGTTTGCGCTGTACGAAGCCGTCGCGACGCCGGATTTGCGGCTGTGGATATCCTATCCCGCATACGCCGGGGGAGAGACACGCGAGTCCCCCGCGTTTTCCCGCATCCGGGAGCTGCTGCCGGGTGCGCCTTGCACGGTCGAACAGGCCGATGGCGGAGACGCGGGACTCGCGGCGCGTCTGCCCGCGACGGAGGCCGCGTTATCCGGGCAGACGCCGCTTGCGCGCGCGGCACGCGAATGGATGCGGCTTCGGGAGCCGTATGCGTCGGGTCTGCGGCGGTTTGCCGACGGCGCGACGCTCCCGCGCGGGCCGATTGCCTCGCACGCGCTGCGGCAGGCGCTCTACGGAAAGCGGCCGCGGCTTTCCGCGACGGGGGTCGATCTGTTCTTCTCCTGCCGCTACCGCTATTTCGCACGCAGCGGACTGCGCCTCGATGAGCGCCGCCCCGCCGATTTTGACGCGCCGGAGTCGGGTGCGTTCCTGCACTTTGTGCTGGAGCATACCGCGCGCGACGTGCGGGAGAACTATCCCTCCTGGCGGGACGCGCCGAAAGTGGAGGTGCAAGCGAGGGGACGGTATTGGAGCGACGTCTATGCGGAAGAAAAGCTCGGTGGACTCGAGAGGCAGACCGCGCGGTTTCGATTCCTCTTTTCCCGTGTGCGGGAAAGTCTCGATACACTGCTTGCGGACCTCTGCGACGAGTTTGCCGAATGCCAGTTCGAGCCGTACGACTTCGAGCTGTCCTTTTCGGCGCGCGACGGAGACACCGCCGCCCTCGGCAGCGTCGAAATACCGCTCGGACAGGGTGTGACCGCGACCCTTTCCGGCAAGGTCGACCGCGTGGACGGCTTTTATCAGGACGGACGCCTGTATTTGCGCGTCGTGGACTATAAAAGCGCCGTCAAAGCGTTTTCCTATGCGGATATTGACGCGGGACTCGGTTTGCAGCTCGTGTTATACCTGTTCGTGCTCGAGGAACGCGCCTCAAGGTACCGGGAGCTCCACCCTGAGCTTCCGGAGGGCACCCTCATCCTCCCCGCGGGGGTGCTGTATGCCCCCATCGGCTCGAGCATTGTCACGCTGCCCGCGCCGCCGGAGGACGAAAAAGAGCTTGACGACGCCGTCGCGAAGAAAAACCGCCGTTCGGGACTGCTGTTAAACGACCCTGAGCTGCTGCGTGCGATGGAGCCCGCGGCGCGCGGCGTGCGGATTCCGGTCACGTTTACAAAGTCCGGCGTACCGAATGCCAGGGCGCCTGTCGCGTCGCCGGAGCAGTTTAAATCGCTGGAGCGCCATGTTCGGCGAATGCTCGCCGAGATGGGACGCGGGATTTCCAGGGGGGAGGTCGACGCGGACCCCGTCGTCCCGCAGACGGGCCTTGCCGCCTGCGAGACCTGCCCGTACCGCGCGGTGTGCCGCTTTGATGATAACCTCGAGCGCCCGCGCAGAATCGAAAATCTCTCTCGCGACGCGTTCTTTTCAAAGATCGGAGGGGAATCGGATGAGTAAGCCCGTATGGAACGACCGGCAGCTTGCCGCGATTGAGGCGCGCGGCTCGAATCTGCTCGTCGCAGCGGCGGCAGGTTCGGGCAAGACCGCCGTCCTCGTAGAACGCCTGCTGCGGCGCGTCACCGAGGACGGCATCGACGCCGACCGCTTCCTCGTCGTGACCTTCACCCGCGCGGCAGCGTCGGAAATGCTTGCGAAATTCACCAAACGCTTGACCGAAGCCGTCGCCGCCGCTCCCGATGACCGCCGCCTGCGCCGACAGCTCCGCCGGCTTTCGCGCGCGAAGGTGACCACTGTTCACGGCTTCTGCGCCTCTCTCCTGCGCGAGCATTTCCAGGCGGTCGGACTTCCGCCCGATTTCCGCGTCGCGGATGAGACGGAAACCGCCGCGCTGCGGGAGCGTGCGCTCGATGAGCTGATCGATGCCCGCTATGAAGCCGCCGATCCGAACTTTCTCACGCTCGTGGACGCGCTTGCCGCGACGCGCGACGACAAACGCCTGGTCGCCGTCGTCCGCGACGCCTGCGCCCGCATGAACGCGCATCCCGACCCCGATGCGTGGGCGCGCTATACCGTGCGGCTTGCGCGGGAGGCGGCGGAGAACGACCCCGCCGCGACGCCCTACGGAGAGGCGATGCTGTCCGACGCCAGAAACCGACTGCGCTACCATGCCGCGCGCTACGCGTCCGCGCTTGCCGTCATCGACCGCACGCCGGCGCTCACACGCTACCGCGATACCGTGGAAGGGGAAGCGGAGACAATCGGCGCGCTGCTTATATGCATGGACGGCGTCGACTGGGATGCCGTGCGCGACAGTATCGGACAGGTGAGCTTTTCGCGGCTGCCGCCGGTGAAAAACGCACCGGAGGAGGAAAAAGCACAGGTTGCCGCCGTGCGGGACGAGTGGAAAAAGGCGGCGGGCACGCTCAGGGAGGATTTTCCCCGGGACGCCGCATCCGTTATGCGCGACGCGCGGGCGGTACTGCCCGTGACCGACGCGCTGATGGGGCTTGTCATCGACTTTGACGCGGCTTATACCGATTTAAAGCGCCGCCGGGGCGTCGTCGACTTTGCCGATCTCGAGCATTTGACCCTGCGCCTGCTGCGCGATACATCAGGGAACCCGACGGCGCTTGCCCGCGAGCTTGCAGGGCAATACGCCGAAATCCTCGTCGACGAGTATCAGGACACCAACGCCGTGCAGGATGCGATCTTTGCTTCCCTTGCGCGCGATAACCTCTTTATGGTCGGCGATATGAAGCAGAGCATCTACCGCTTCCGCCTTGCCGATCCCGCGATCTTCCTGGAAAAGTACAATACTTATCCGGATGCCGCCGCCGACGGCATGCCCCGGCGCGTCATCCTGTCCCAGAATTACCGCTCTCGCGCCGAGGTGCTGAACGCGGCGAACCGGCTGTTTACAAAAATCATGTCGCCTTCCCTGGGCGAGCTTTCCTACACTGAACGCGAATACCTGAATGTCGGCCGTACCTTCCCCGAAGTCCCTGTCGATTCCGCAACGGAACTCCTGCTCATCGGCGCGAGCGGCACGGGTGCCGCGGGCGGCGCGGACGATGCGGAAGACGCCGAGGATGTGGGGGACGCCGAGGAGTCCCTGTCGCGGACGGAAGCCGACTATGTCGCCTGCCGGATCGCCGCCATGGTGCGCGAAGGCTACCCCGTCGCCGCCAAAGACGGCGGCACGCGTCCTGTAGGCTGGGGCGATTTCGCCATTCTGCTGCGCAGCTTCGGACCGAAGGTGTCCGACTATGCCGCCGCCCTCAAAAATCGCGGGATCCCCGCCGTGGTTACCGGCGAGACGGGAGACCTGTTTTCCACCCCGGAGGTCGGGCTCGTGATTTCCCTCCTAACCTGCGTCGATAACCCAAGGCAGGATATCGCGCTGGCTGCCGCCATGCGCGCGCCGATGTTCGCGTTCACGGCGGATGAGCTGGTCGCCGTGCGCGTCGCCCGCGAGGGAACGTTCTGGGAGGCTGTCTTTTCCGCGGAGGAGGCCGCACGGGAATGCGCAGAGAACCCCGACGGCGCGGACTCCGCGGTGCATCCCGAGCCGTCCGTCTTTATCCGCGCGGCAAACAAGGCGCGGGAGATGCTCGACACGCTCGAAACTCTGCGCAAAGCCGCCGAAACCATGCCGCTCGGGCGCTTTCTATGGCATATGGCGACAAAGCTGGAGATTTTTTCCTATGTCGCGGCGATGGACAACGCCGCCGTCCGGCTGGAAAACCTCTACACGCTGTTTTCCTATGCCTACCGCTACGAAAACGCCGGTTACCGGGGGCTGTACCGCTTCCTGCGTCAGCTGAAAGTGCTGGCGGAACGCGGGACGGGGCCGGAAACCGCCGGGGATATGGGAGAGAGCGGCGCGGTACGCCTGATGAGCGTACATAAGTCTAAGGGACTGCAGTTCCCCGTCGTCTTCCTCTGCGGCTGCGGCGGCCGCTTTAACGGGGAAATCCGCCGCGCGCCGGTATTACTGCATCCGAAGCTCGGACTCGGCCTGCGCCGCAGGGAAACGCGTCAGCGCGTCGAGTATCCCACTCTCGCGCAAAACGCGATCCGCAAGGTTCTCTGGCGCGAGCAGCTCTCCGAGGAAATGCGCGTGCTCTACGTCGCGATGACCCGCGCCGAGGAAAAGCTGATCCTGACCGCCGCTGTCCGGGACCCCGCCCGCACGCTCGCGACCTATCGCGGCTATACGGACGCCTTGTCCTGCTCCCCGCGCGCGCTTGCCAATGAATCGGGGATGCTGGGCTGGCTTTTGCGCGCGCTGCTGCCCGAAGTCGGCGTCGACGGCAGAACGCAGGATGGCGACTGGCTCATTGGGATCGCTGCCGATATCGCGGAGCCGGCTATACAGGACGCTCCCGACATCAGGCCCGATATCCTCCCGGACTGGTCGGGCGACGCGCTCGACTGGACGTATCCTTACGGGGATGCGACCCGCATTCCGTCAAAGCTGACCGCCACGGAGCTTGCGCGGGGGCTTCCCGACTGGGACGATGCCGAGGAGCTGCCCGCCCTGCGTGAAAGCGTTTTTAAAATCCCGGGGGAAAACGCCGGCGCGGAGCCGGCACGGCAATGGACACGCCCGCAATTTATCGGGAAGCGCGGGCTGTCTCCCGCCGAACGCGGGACGGCGCTCCATCTCGCGATGCAGTTTTGCCGCTATGAGCGGGTGCTGACCCGCTTCGACTGTCAGATGGAGCTTGCAAGGCTCGCCGAGGAGGATTATCTGACGCAGGAGCAGGCCGACGCCGTTGACCCGGATAAAATCCTACGCTTTTTCCACTCCCCCTTGGGAGAACGCCTGCGGAGGTCGGCGGATATCAAGCGGGAATTCAAGTTCTCCCTCCCCGTTTCCCCCACTATTTATACGGAAGGCCCGTCCGCTCTGAAAAAGCCTGAGGGAGACGACGCGATCCTTCTGCAGGGCGTTCTGGACTGCTGTTTTCTGGAAAACGGCGCTTATGTGATCGTAGACTTTAAAACCGACGCCGCGACAGACAAAGCCCGCGCCTTAGCCCGCTACAAGCCCCAGCTGACCGCCTATGCCCACGCCCTCACCCGCATCACCGGCAAGCCCGTGCGCGAATGTGTATTATACCTGTTTTCCACCGGCGAAACGGCTTCCTATTACCCCGAAAGCGTCGTATGATAAAAATTCAATATAAAAAGCTCCCCGGGCGAATGCATGCCCGGGGAGGGAAAAGGGAGGAAAGAAAGAGAGGTTTTTTGGGGGATTACTGGAGGGAACCTTCCTCAACGAGGGTGACACTGACCGTTGTCTCGCCGCTGCCGCGGTAGACAACCACATCTATCGTATCGCCCGCCACATGGTTTTGCAGCGCGGCGTTAATGTCGGCGGTGGAGGAAACCTCGGCGCCGTCTACGCTGACGATATAGTCGCCGACCTGCAGGCCGTTCTCCGTAACCACGGCGGTGATATAGACGCCGAGGTAGTTGACGCGGTACATCATCGCGGTAAACTGGTCGGTAATTTCAATGACGGAGATGCCCAGCGCCGGACGGCCCGTGACATAGCCGTGCGCCATCAGCTCATCGAGAATCGGCAGCACATCATTGATCGGAATCGCATAGCCGATGCCCTCGACCTCCGTCGCGGACGTCTTCGCAACCGTGATGCCCACAAGCTCGCCCGCGCTGTTGAAAACACCGCCGCCCGAGTTGCCGGGGTTGACCGATGCGTCCATCTGGATCAGGTTCATTGTCGTACCGTCGCTCATCGTAATTTCACGGTCAAGACCGCTGATCACGCCGACCGTCAGGGTGCCGGACAGTTTGCCCAGAGGGTTGCCGATCACATTGGCCGGGTCGCCGATACGCAGCGCGGACGAATCGCCGATCACCGTGTAGGAAAGGTTCTGCGCGTCGATCTTCAGCAGAGCCACGTCGGTGACATCGTCGGTGCCGACAAGCGTCGCTTCGTATTCGGTATTATCCGCAAGAGCGACCGTGATCTTCGACGCACTCTCGATCACGTGGTTATTCGTAACGATATAGCCGTCCGCTGAGATGATCACGCCGGAGCCCGCGCCCGAGGCGGTGGAGGACTGCTGGTAGTAACCGGTGCTCGTCGGGTATTCGGTCAGGATCGAAACGACGGAGTTGGATACCAGCGCATACACATCCGCGCTGCTCATCGACGCGGAGCCGCCGGACGTCGTCGCATACAGGTTGCTGCCAACCGCACCATTTAAACCCGACGATGTCGTCGAACCCGGCGTAGCTGTTGTCGCGGATGGTGCGGCGGTCGTAGCCGCCGTGGAGTCCGGCGTGGCAGTCTGTGTGCCGATGGTGGAGAGGGAGGTGGTCTGCGCCGCGTTCTGCGCGACGAAGTTACCCACCAGCGCGCCGCCGCCGATGCCTAAAACAAGCGTGATCGCGCAGAAGATCGCAATCATCTTGGTCATCGAACGACGCAGGCCCCGCAGCTCCCGCTTATGTTCGTCCTCGGCTGCCCGGCGCTGCTCCTCAAAGGATGCGTTCTGCCGGGCCTGTGCTTCCTCGTCCGCGGGGGTAAAGGAATAACTGTATTTGTTATCGGAATCAAGGTTTGACATATTTTAGACCTCCAATGTTTTTTTGGTTTCATCAAGCTTTTTGACTGCTGTCAGTATAAGCATAAAATGTGTCATGCGTTTATTTTTTATGTGAAGATGTTGTAAGTTAAGTTTGAAACTTTTGTGTCCGAGCCAAACAAGGGGCAAAAGCGTTCAAATGTAAACAATTTTGCATAAATCGCCCGTGCGGCTTGACATTCAACGCTTGCCGGAGTAATATGAGTTTATATAAAAATTTAAGGCAGGCCGTTTCTTCGCGCAAAACGAGCAGACGGCTTATTTTCCCGAAATTGTATGGAGGTTTTTAGGATGTTTGGCAGTATTGAAAAGAAGATTGAGAAGATCAACGCGCTCGCGGAGAAGAAAAAGACCGATCAGGTTATTAAGTTTGCAACCGGAAAGGACGTTGCGCTCCGTGCCGCCGCCGCAAAAGCGCTGGGGACCATCACCGCCGACGAAAGCTACAATCAGCTCGTCCTTTTAACGCGTGATCCCGAGGTCGCGGTACGTAAAGCCGCCGTTCTCGGTCTCGGCGAGATCGGCCGCAAGGCTGGCGCGGATCATGTCCGCCACGTGATGATCAATGAAACCGACGCGGATCTCATCAAGACCTGCCAGACCGCGATCTCCAAGATCATCAACGGCGACGCTCGCTAAAACTGAAATAATTAAAAAAACGCAGGGGCGACCGGTTTAAGGTTACCCCTGCGCTGCTTTATATGGGAAGTCGTTATCGGAGCTGGAAGAACTCGATGACCTCGCCGTCCGGGCCGTTTACAAAGGCGATACGCACGGGCATGACGGGGTTCGACTGGATATCCACATCCTTCGGCGGTGTGACGGAGACAGCGCCCGCTTCCAGCGCGCGGTTATACGCCAGATCCGCGTCGGCTGTGCGCATCGCAAAGTGAAACCACTCGCCCAAAAAGTCCGCCGCAATGCGCTTGCCGCAGTAGGGGCTTTCAAAAATCTCGACGCGGCCATCGTCGCCCAGATCGAGCATCGCCACGCGGCGGGGAGAGTCTCCCCATGCCGCGACGACCTTGCAGCCTAAAGCGTCGCGGTAAAAGGCGACCGAACGGTCAAAGTCCGATGCACGCAGCGCGATATGATGGAAGCCGAGGCCGGGAATCACAGTGTTCATTGTTTTTTCTCCTTTTATATGGTATATTACTTATAAGCGATATACGCCGCTCTGGGCGCGTCCGGCGCGAGAGGCTCAAACGTCGCCGGCGCGAAGACCTCTACCCGAGAAAACCCCGCGTCCGTCAGCGAGGCACGCAGCTCGTCCGGCGCGTACACGCGCTCCCGATGCGTTTCCGTTACGCGGTCATAGCGTCCGTCGGCGGCGCGGATGAACAGATCGACCCGGTGCCGGATAAAATCGCCCTCACAGGTTTCCGAGTGGACGCAGGTCGCGTCGAGGCCCTCCCGGATGTAGCCCGAATCCGCGACAAGCGCGAGTTGGGCAGGTGTCAGCGCGTCAAACAGAAAGACGCCGCCCGGATTCATAAAGAGCGCGACGCGCCGGAACGCTTCCCGCAGAACCGCTTCGTCCGTCAGATAGTTTATCGCGTCGAGAGAGCAGACGCAGGCGTCGACGGTGCCGTACAGATCGAGCGACTCCGCGCGCTGCTGTAAAAACAGCACGCCCGGCGCGTTTTGGTACGCGCGTGAGAGCATCGCGGTGGAAGCGTCCGCGCCGATCATGTCGTAGCCGCGTTTCGCGAGCATCCCGGTGAGCGTGCCGGTGCCGCAGCAGAGGTCGAGCACGATCGTCGGCGCGATCCCCGCGCGTCGGAAGGCGGCCTCCATCCAGTCCGCCCACTTCCGATAGGGGACGTCGTCGGTAAAAGCGTCGTAATAAGCTGCGAGCGCGTCGTAGGGCGCGACGGTTTTTACGGTCTTCGCGGGCGTGTTTTTTATAACGATTTTCTTCATTTCCGGTCGTTTTTCAGACGGCCCAGCGCATCGCGGTAGCCGTCGCTGCCGTATACAAGGCAGCGGTTCACGCGGGAAATCGTAGCGGTAGACGCGCCGGTCTCCTGGGCGATATCGGCATAAATGCGTCCCTCGGCAAGCAGCGTCGCGACGTGGAAGCGCTGCGCCATCGCGCGCAGCTCGGAAACCGTACACAGATCGTCAAAAAGCCGGTAGCAGTCCTCCCGTGTCCCAAGCCCCAAAATGGCGTCAAAAAGCCGGTCTGTCTGAGCGTCGCGCAGCTTTTCGTTCATCGTACGAATCCCCTTTCCGAATAAAACAGGCATTGGCCATCCTTCCGGGACAGGGAACCCCGCCCCGGCGATTGTGATAAGCCATACACGGTTTAAGTTTAGCATAATAAATCGTAAAAGTAAAGTCTTTTTTATAAATCCCCAAAAAGGAGGCGGGTATATGCCGCTATTTACGAAGGACATCCGGAATTGGGACGACTGGGGTAGAATATTTCAGGATATGGAGGCCTTCACGCCGCTTGTGCGCACGATTTACGAGCGGGAAAGACTTCCGTATCAACCGCCGGAGCGCTGCAAACCCGGTACGAACGCCGTTTTTGCCGTTGGGGAGACGGTCATCAAGCTGTTCGTCCCGATTGAAGCGGGCTATGACGCGGCGGACGACTGCCGGGCGGAGCTTTGCGGCCTGTCCCGCGCCGAGGCCCTCGGCGTTGCCGCACCGAAGCGGATTGCGGCGGGCGAATATGCCGACCGCTACCGCTGGCGTTATCTCATTACCTCCCGCGTACTCGGGACGGAATATGGAGACCTGACCCTGACCGAGAAACAGCGGTATCAGATCGGGCGCGCCCTGCGGAGGATGACCGATACGCTGAATGTCCCGGAAAAGACTTCCCCGGACTTCCTCGAAAAAGCCCGGAAAAACCGCGCGTGGGAGGAAAAGGGCTTTCCCGCGTCCTTCTTTGCGGAACGCATGGCCTTCCTTGACGCCTACCCCCTGCCGCCGTTCGTGTATTGCCATGCCGATATCACGCCCGAAAACCTGTTCGTCGCCCCGGACGGCGGCCTGACCCTGATCGATTTCGCCGACGCGCATCCCGCGCCGCAGGTCTGCGAGCACGCCATCGTCGCGGCGGAGCTTTTCCGGTTTGACCGCGCCGGACTCGCGGGCTACTTCGGCGATGAATTCGACAGGGAAGAGCTTGCGGCAATCTGCATGGACGGGCTGCTCGTGCATGATTTCGGCGCAAATGTGCTCTCCGACCGCTTCGGCGCCGACTTCGCCGATTTCGGCGCGCTGCGCCGCCATCTCATATCGGCAATTTCCATGGAATGATTATTGTCAAATATCCCAAGGGTTTTGCAAATCTTGCGAGGGTTTTCGCGTACCCCTCTTGCGTTTTTTCGGAGTTTTGAGTATACTGTGAAGCGTGGATATCCTAAGTCGCTTGAAAAAGAAAAGGAGATTGCTCATCATGAGAAAATACGCCGCTCTGTTCCTTGCGCTTGCCCTGCTCGCGGGTTTGCTTGCAGGTTGCACCGGAGGAAATTCCGCCGCGACAACTACCGCAGCCACCACAGCCGCCGCGACAACGACTGCCGCCCCCGTCGCCGACAATACCGAGCTGTCCTTCATTCGTATCGGCAACGATACCGCCGAGGGCGGCTACTGGAAAGACCTGATCGTCCGCTTCCAGGATGCAAACCCCGGCATCACCGTGAACTATGACGATGCAGCGATCGGCGAAGCGATGGAGACAAAGCTCAACACCTCCTTTGCCGCGGGCATCGGCTATGATATCATCGGCCACGGCATCCTCTCCGTCGCTTCCCGTGTCGAAGCCGGGCAGTATATGGACATCACCGACTACTATAATAACTGGGAGGGCAAGGACGACATTATGCAGTCCGTCCTTTCAAACGGTACTTATAAAGACCGCGTCTACGGGCTTGCGTACTCCACCACCCCATTCCTTTTTGCCTATCGCACCGACCTCTTCGCTGAAGCCGGACTTGAAAAAGCGCCTGAGACCTGGGAGGAGCTTGCCGAGTATGCCAGAGCGCTGACTGTCAAAGACGGCGATGCCATCACCCGCGCGGGCTTTGCGTTCCCCATGAGCGCCGGCAACTTCGTCGAGTTTGATGTCTTCGCCTTCGGCAACGGCTCCCTCTATTATGATGCAGACGGTAACCCCACCATCGATACGCCTGAAAAAGCCGAAGCGCTCGAGTTCCTCGCGGATCTCCTGCCCGATGTCAGCATCCCCTACAGCGCCTCCGACACCAACCCCTTCATCGCCGGCAACGCCGCGATGGTGCTGATTAACAACGTGGCCTTGACGCCCATGCTCAAGGATGAAGCGAATGCCGGAAAGGTCGGCATCGCCGTCCCGCCGCATAACGAGGGCAAGGACCCCGCGTCCTTCTGCGGCTGCAACATGCTCTTCATCGGCGCGAACTGCAAGAATTCCGACGCAGCCTTCTCCTTCATCGAAACCGCGCTCACCGGTGAGGAGGTTTTAAATCGCGCCAAGGTCTTAAACATCCCCGTCACCCGCAATTCGCAGGTCGAGGCCTTCATCGCCCTTGACCCGATGAACGAAGTCCGCGCCGCGTGTGTCGCGTCGGGTATCGGTATGCCGCGCACCACCTGGGCCACTACCTTCCAGACTATCCGCAACAATATGGTGCAGGAAGTCCTCTACGGCACCGCCGAGCCGGAAGCCGCCCTTGCCGCCGCGCAGGCCGAGCTCCTCGACGAAATCGGCTGATGCGCCGGGCGGGGAATAAAAAGGAATACAATGCCAAGGAAGCGCGGGAAGCATATCTGCTTCTCGCGCCCTTCGGCATTTTCTTTTTACTGTTCGTGCTCTACCCGATCGTGCGTTCTGTTGCGGATTCCTTTACAGATTACTCCCTTTCCTCCCGCGACTGGGTGGGCTTTCATAACTACCTCCGCCTCCTGCGCGACAAAGCCTTTCTTCTGTCCGTTCGCAACACCCTCCTCTATGCTTTAGGCTCCATCGCACCGCTCATGGCGCTCGGGCTTGCGGCGGCGCTCCTCGTACAGCGGCAGTCCCGCGCGATGTTCGCCGCCCGCGCCGCGCTGATGACGCCGTACGTCACCTCTCTCGTCGCGGTGTCCATGGTGTTTCTCTATCTCTATGACCCGACGACCGGCGCGTTCAATAAGCTGCTGTCCGCCGTCGGGCTGCCGACGCAGCGGTTTCTCTATGACCCGACGCAGGCGCTCGCATGCCTCGTCGCGATGAACATCTGGAAAAACTTCGGCTATGTGATGATTCTCTATCTCGCGGGGCTTACCGGTGTCCCCGAAACCCTGCTGGAGGCGGCGTCTCTCGACGGCGCGGGAGCCTTCGCGAAGCTTCGGTACATCCAGCTGCCGCATATCCGCCCCGTGTCGTATCTTTTGGCCACTACGCTGTGCGTCGAGTGTTTTAAGACCTTCGAGCCGGTGCGTTTGATGACCTCCGGCGGGCCCGTCAACGCGACGACGACGATTACTTACCAGATTTATATCCGCGCGTTCTCCGAGTTCAAGATGGGCTACGCCTCGGCGATGTCGGTCGTACTGCTCGTCATCGTCCTGGCCGTGACGCTTCTAAATCTCAAGTTCGGCCGACAGCTCGACGACGGGGGGGACGCGTGATGAAAATCCTTCGCATGGCACTTTTGCTCCTGCTCGCGCTCGTCGCGCTGTTCCCGTTTTTGGTCATGATCACAGTTTCTCTGCAGACGATGCCGGAGGTCTACTCTCAGAGCCTCCTTCCCGATACCCCGCACTGGGAAAACTACGCGACGGCGATGAAAAGCGGCCCCTGGGGACGGTATCTCGCGAATTCGCTCTATGTGACCACGATGGCGACGGGGATCAGTCTGCTGATCAATGCGCTGACGGGCTACGTTTTCGCCAGGATGCGCTTCCCATGGAAGAAAACGCTCTTTACGCTGGTGCTCATCGGCATGATGATTCCGACGCAGGTAACGCTTGTGCCGCTGTTCGTGCTCGTCAAGTCCCTACCGCTCACCGGCGGGAACAATATCCTCGGACTGGGCGGCACGGGGCTTGTCGATACCTATGCCGGACTGATGCTCCCCTATATCGCAGGCAGCTTCGGTGTGTTCTTAACCAGGCAGTTTTACCGCATGTTCCCCCGCGAACTGGACGAAGCCGCGAAAATCGACGGCTGCTCCCGTTTCGGGACGTTTATCCGCGTCTACCTGCCCCTTTCCGGCTCGATTCTCGCCTCGCTCGCTGTATTGAAGTTTATCGGCGCGTGGAACGAGTACGCCTGGCCGCTCGTCATGACGAACACCGGCTCGGGGCGCATTACGACGGTGCAGCTCGCCCTCACGACCTTCCGCAACGAGGGGGAGATCTTCTGGAATCAGCTCATGGCGGCGACCGTCGTCTCCACAGCGGCGGTGCTGGTCGTGTTTGTCGCGCTGCAAAGGCATTTCGTCGCGGGGATTCTCGCGGGGAGTGTCAAAGAGTAAATAAAGGTGGCGGCGGAAAGCTTATATCGGCTTCCCGCCCCTTCTTAAAGGGTGTTATTTTTGGAAAAAGCCTATTGACATCAGAAGGGAAAGCGGTTAGAATAAAGAAAGGACATTCTTGCCTTCATGCGAAGGTCATCCCGGTTTTCTTCCTTCCTAACCCGAAACGAACGCGCAGATGCGCATTTTTCCATACAGATAGTGCAATTTTTGTATATGACAAGGCAATTTTTGTATGAGATAACAATAGAATAGGGGGTCTACTGCATTACACCTTTACAGATAATTCTTATAATTGTGGCCGCTATCGTTGTTGCCGCGGGCGCAGGCTTCGGCGGATGGAATATAGGGTACCGTTATAGAAAGAACATTGCCGAAAAGGCGATCGGCGGCGCGGAGAACGAGGCCGTGCGTATCGTCGAGGAAGCAAAGCGCGAAGGCGAGAGCAAAAAGCGTGAGGCGCTCGTTGAAGCCCGTGAGGAAATCCATAAAAATCGCTCGGAGCTGGAGCGCGAGATCCGCGACCGCAGAAGCGAGCTTACCAAACAGGAACGCCGTTTACAGCAAAAGGAAGAAGGTCTTGACCGCAAGATCGATTCGCTTGAGAAGAAGGAAGAACAGTATAACGTCAAGATCCGCGAAGCCGAGGAGAAAAACGAAAAGATCGAGCAGCTCCGCCGCGAGGAAGTCGAGCAGCTTGAGCGCATCTCCGCCATGACCGCGGAGGAAGCCAAGGATTATCTCGTTAAAAGCATCGCCACGGAAGCCGAGCATGACGCCGCCGTCCGTCTGCGTGAGATCGAGCAGCAGTACAAGGACGAAGCCGACCGCCGCGCCCGCGATTTGATTACCCAGGCTATCCAGCGCGTGGCGTCCGACCATGTCTCCGAAGCCACCGTCAGCGTCGTACCGCTGCCGAGCGACGAGATGAAGGGCCGAATCATCGGACGCGAAGGCCGCAATATTCGCGCGCTTGAAACGATCACCGGCGTCGATCTGATCATCGACGACACGCCCGAGGCAATCACGCTGTCGAGCTTTGATCCCGTGCGCCGTGAAATCGCGCGGCTCACGCTCGAGAAGCTGATTCTTGACGGCCGCATCCACCCGGCCCGCATCGAGGAAATGGCGGACAAGGCACGCCGCGAGGTCGAGCAGACCATCAAGGAAGAGGGCGAGAACGCCGTCTTCGAGCTGAATCTCCACGGCATCCATCCTGAGCTGATCAAGCTTTTAGGCCGTATGCGGTATCGTACGAGCTATGGACAAAATGTGCTGCGCCATTCCGTCGAGGTCGCGCAGCTTGCCGGTATGATGGCCGCAGAGCTCGGCGTCGATCCCGTCATGGCGCGCCGCGCGGGTCTTTTACACGACATCGGCAAAGCCGCCGACCATGAGATCGAGGGCTCCCATGTCGCCATCGGCGTAGAGCTTGCGCGTAAGTATAAGGAGAGCCCCGCCGTTATCCACGCGATCGAAGCGCACCACGGCGACGTCGAGCCTTCGACGATCATCGCCTGTCTGGTAGACGCCGCCGACGACATATCCGCCGCCCGCCCCGGCGCGCGCCGTGAGAACCTCGAGGCCTATATTAAGCGCCTCGAAAAGCTTGAGAACATTGCGAACGGGTTCCCCGGCGTCGAGAAGTCCTACGCCATTCAGGCCGGCCGCGAAATTCGCATCATCGTGAAGCCCGAGGAGGTTGGCGACGACAAGATCGTGCTTTTATCTCACGAGCTTTCCCAGAAGATCGAAGCGGAGCTTGAGTACCCCGGCCAAATCAAAATCTGCGTCATCCGCGAAACCCGCGCCGTCGCTTTCGCCAAATAACAGGCACGCGCCTGCAGGCGATGCGTTCTGGTATTGCGCGGAAACGGGGAGATGCGGCGCTCGACATAGGGCGCGGAGCATGCTCAGGATTATAGTTTTATCCGTATTTTTGCGCGGAGGTGTTTTCGTCATAAACGAGAAGCCTCCGCGTTTTTGCACATAAGGAGGGCAAATGCATGATTACATTAAGCCAACTGCGGCAAAAGCTTGACGCGCTGGAAAGGGACGCGGAGCTCGGGTGCATGGCGGTGCGCCGCTCGGAAGATACCGCCATCTGGAGAGAGGCCATGAAAAACAACGAAATCCTTTTTTCAGGCGGCGTAAACGGGCGCGTAAGGTATGAAAACTTTCACGATATCGACTTTGTTGAGGTAAGATAACGATACCTTTTTTGCAGAGGGTGTTATCTTACCTCTTTTTGATGTATGTTAGATAGCATAACTCTTTACGTCGGCTCCTATCTGTCTGAAATAGGAGATACTTTCGGTAGGCTTGTCACCTGT
>JAYFRF010000002.1:0-178506 GCA_034926225.1 Clostridiaceae bacterium | reverse complement strand
GGCGTTCCTGTTCTCCCATGTAGAGAGTAAGAAACGCCGCTTCTGCGTCGTATTCAGTTTTTAGTACAATACCCTGCTTGTCCGTCGCTCGAAAAACCTTGATTTTCCAGTGTTTTCAAAAGTATCGTTATCTAACGTCAGCTTTTACGGGACCTGAGTTTCACAATCAGGAGTGGTGCTCCCAGCTGAATCGCTTTTTCTGGCTGTCGGCGCTCGCGGGGCTGTATCGCGAGACGCGCGACGAACGCTGGGCGGGGATGGCGCGCGACGGTATCGAGGCATGGATGGATTTCCGGCACTATACGGGGCATGAGACGAGCGAAGACGTCTGGCCGTCCACCGGTGACAATACCCTGAGCACCTCCATCCGCCTTGGGCAGCGCGGCGGGCAGGGCTGGTGGGGCTGCGCCGCGGATTTTGATGGCAGCGCGGCGTTTACGCAGGACTTTATCGACCGCATGGAGCGTTCCACCTACGAGCAGCTCGTGTTCCTGTATAACAACAACCGCAAGGTCGGCAACTGGCGCGTCAGCGAGCTGGACACGATGTTTTTCCTGTCCAGCTTACTGCCCGGGGCGGAGCGCTACCGCGACTACGCCGTCCGCTGCATCAACGAGACCTTCCGCACGCAGGTCGAGCCGGACGGCAGCCATGTCGAGCATACCTCCGGGTATCACGCATGGATGGCGGAGGTGTTCACGCGCTACGCGCTCATCGCGCACAGGCGTCCCGAATTAGGGCTCGAGATCGCACCGGAGAAGCTGCTTGCGATGTGGGACTTCACCATCGCAGGACACACGCCGGACGGACGCGGCATCGGTATCGGCGACGCCGAGCGCTGGCATCCGGCGTACGCGCCCGCCGACAGCGAGCCGCTGTGGGAGAAGCGCACCGCGCTGGCGCAGGTTTTCGGGCTTGACGCGGGAGCATGTATCCCTAAAAGCGCGTTTCCCTGTGCCGGGCAGTATTTTCTACGCAGCGGGGAGACCGAATTCATCCTTGACGCGACGAATTTCGGCGGCTGGCACTGTCACCCGGCGCGCGGCGCGATTTTATGCTACCACGGCGACCGTCTCCAGCTCTGCGACCCCGGTTCCTTAAACTATGAGCGTACCGATCCCCTGATGGCGCCTGGACGCGGTACGCCGATGCATAACACGATCACGGTCGACGGCATGATGCAGCAGCCGCAGGCCGACGCGGTGGTGTGTGATTTTGCCGATAAGGCGGACTACGCGCATTTACGCTGTCTATATAGCGGCGGCTACACGAATTACCGCCCCGGTCTCGACGGCGGTGTGCCCCCTGAGAGCATTCGCAGCGTCGCGGGACGCCATACGCGCACTTTCTTCTGGCGCAAGGGACATTTCGCCGTCGTCTTCGACTCGCTCGATATCCTAAGTCCCGCGTATGCGTTTGCCGCACACTGGCAGTTCCGTGAGGACGGCGCGGCGTTTGAGCCCGAAAAGCGGCGGATGTATACCCAAAACGAGCGCTATAATGTCGGCGTCGTCTGCGCACTGGCGGAGGAGCCGGTGAAGGCTGTCTGCTACTGCGGCGACTACGACAAAAAGCTCGGCTTTGTCGCCAAGGGCTCGTCGATGCTCGCGGGCGGCGAACCCGCACCGATGCTGTCCGTGGAGGGGCATGTGTCCGGTCGGACAAAGACCCGTCTTATGCATGTCGTCGTCCCCTACGAAGGCGGTGTGATGCCGGAGGTACGCGCGTCGTGGGAAATCGTCGACGGCGCGATGCAGGCGGAGATCACCGTCGGCGCGGAAACGGCGCGTTTCGCGGCGGACCTGCGTTTTCTCGACGGCGAGTGTGAAAGCACGCTGATCGGTTTTCGCGGCGAGGTGCAGTCCGACCGGCGCTTTGCGGCGGTGTTTGACGATCTGCGCGTGGAAATAGATTAGGGCGTTTGAACACGCCCCGGACAGCGAACGGTTTTTTAGCGGTGGGGGCATATACCCCACCGCTTTTTTTATCGTTTTACACCGATTTAACACAGCCGCCGTTTTGGATTTTACGGGAGAAGGGTATGATCATACTTGTAGAAAAGAAAAGGAGAGATTAAAAATGAAGAAAAGAATTTCCCTGTTCCTCGCGGCCGTTCTCGTATGCGTCGGCTTTGCCGGCTGCGCCAAGCAGAGCACCGCCATCACCGTCGTCTCCCGCGAATCCGGCTCCGGCACGCGCGGCGCGTTTATTGAGCTGTTCGGCGTCGAGGAAAAGGACGCTGACGGCAACAAGGTCGACCGTACCGTTTCCACCGCCGACATCGGCGATTCGACCGGCGTCGTCATGACCTCCGTCGCTGCAAACGTAAACGCTATCGGTTACATCTCACTCGGCGCGGTCAACGACACCGTCCGCGCACTCTCCATCGACGGCGCGGCTCCCACCGTGGACAACGTCAAAAACGGCAGCTACAAGATCGCGCGTCCGTTCAACATCGCGACCAAGGGCGAACTGTCCGCGCTTGCGGCGGATTTCATCGCGTACATCCTTTCCTCCGACGGTCAGGCGATCGTTGCGGCGAATTCCTACATCCCGATGGACACGACCGGCGCGTACGGCGGCGAAAAGCCCTCGGGCAAGCTTGTCATTGCGGGTTCCTCATCCGTTACACCGCTGATGGAGAAGCTGCGCGAGGCGTATCTGAAGATCAACACCAACGCTGAGATCGAAATCCAGCAGAGCGACTCCACCTCCGGCATGAAGAGCGTCCTCTCCGGCGTCTGCGAAATCGGCATGGCTTCCCGTGAGCTCAAGGACAGTGAGCTTTCCGAGGGTCTGACCCCCACTGTCATTGCGACCGACGGCATCGCCGTGATTGTCAACCCGTCGAACAGCGTGGTAAACCTGACCTCCGCGCAGGTCAAGTCGATCTACACCGGGGAAACAACAGATTGGGCGGCGCTGAAAGGCTGATATGATCAAATTTCGGGAAAACGCGATGAGGGTACTTTTCCTCATCGCGGCGTTGTTCGCCTCGGCGGCGGTGGCAATGATTTGCGTCTTCCTCTTTTCGGGCGGCATCCCCGCGCTGCGTGAAATCGGCCTCATAAACTTCCTGTCAGGAAGGCTTTGGGCGCCGGAGCGCGATATTTACGGCATACTCCCGATGATCCTCGGCAGCATTTATGTGACCGCGGGCGCGATCCTGCTCGGCGTGCCGGTGGGCATCCTTTCGGCGGTCTTTCTCGCGCGGTTTTGCCCGGATAGGCTTCATCGCATCCTCAAGCCCGCCGTCGACCTCCTTGCGGGCATCCCGTCCGTCGTCTACGGCTTTTTCGGGCTGACCGTACTCGTCCCCGGCATCCGCGCCGTCTTCGGCGGCAGCGGCACGTCGATGCTCGCCGCGTCCATGGTGCTTGGGATCATGATTCTGCCGACGATCATCGGCGTTTCGGAGGCCGCGATCCGCGCGGTGCCGAACAGCTATTATGAAGGCTCCCTTGCGCTCGGCGCGGGGCATGAGCGAAGCGTGTTTTTGACCGTGGTCCCCGCTGCAAAGTCGGGTATCCTGAGCGCCGTCATCCTCGGTATCGGCCGCGCTGTCGGCGAGACGATGGCCGTCGTCATGGTCGCGGGCAATCAGGCGATTATGCCCTCCGGGATCACGAAGGGACTGCGTACCCTGACGGCGAACATCGTTATCGAAATGGGCTACGCCGCCGATCTGCACCGCGAGGCGCTCATCGCGACGGGCGTCGTGCTGTTCGTGTTCATCCTGCTGATCAACGTATGCTTCTCACTGGTTAAACGGGGGATAAAGGAATGAACAAACGTCTGGAAAGCATTCTCCTGCGCGCGGCGGTCTACACCGCGATCGGGCTGACGGCGGGCGTGCTGCTGTGGATCGTCGGTTATATCCTGTATAAGGGCGTATCGCATCTGACGCCGTCCCTGTTTGCCTGGAAATATACCTCCGACAACGGCTCCGTGACCCCCGCGATCGTCAACACGATTACGATGACCATGCTCGCGCTGACCTTTGCGCTGCCCATCGGCGTCGGGGCGGCCATCTACCTCTCGGAATACGCCCGACGCGGCAACAAGGTCGCGTCCGTCCTCCGCACGGCGGCGCAGACCCTTGCGGGCATCCCGTCGATCATCTACGGCCTGTTCGGCTACCTCGCCTTTGTCATCGCGCTCGGCTGGAGCTACTCCATGCTCGCCGGCGCCATGACGCTCGCACTGATGATCCTCCCCGTCGTCCTGCGCACCACGGAGGAAGCGCTCCTCAGCGTGCCGCAGTCGGTGCGCGACGCGAGCTTTGCTCTCGGCGCGGGAAAGCTGCGCACGGTATTCCGCGTAGCCCTGCCGTCCGCTTCTCCCGGCATCCTTTCCGGCGTCGTCCTTGCCACGGGCCGCGTCGTCGGGGAAACCGCAGCGCTGATCTATACCGCCGGCACCGTCGCCCAGATCCCCGCGACCGTCATGGGCAGCGGACGCACCCTCGCCATCCACATGTACGCGCTGTGGAAAGAAGGGCTTGCACAGGATAAAGCCTACGCCACGGCGGTCGTGCTGCTTGTTGTCAGTCTCGGGCTAAATCTTCTGTCGGATGTCGTTGCCAAAAAACTCGAGAAAGGGAGGGAAATGCATGGATAAATTCGTTATTGAGAACGCAAAGCTCTGGTACGGTTCGTTTCAGGCACTGAATGGCATCGATTTGCGCATCCCTGCAAATGAGATCACCGCGTTCATCGGGCCTTCCGGCTGCGGAAAGTCCACCCTGATCAAGAGCTTAAACCGCATGAACGATCTTGTCGAAGGCGCACGGGTCGAAGGGAAATTCCTGCTCGATGGGATGGACATCTACGACAAACATACCGACGTCAACCTTCTGCGCCGACGCGTCGGCATGGTCTTCCAGAAGCCGAATCCCTTTCCGATGAGCGTCTATGACAACATCGCCTACGGACCTAGAACGCATGGCGTACGCGGCAAGGCAAAGCTCGACGAAGTGGTCGAGAAATCCCTGCGCGACGCGGGGCTTTGGGACGAGGTGAGTTCACGACTCCGGCAGTCGGCGCTCGGCCTCTCCGGCGGTCAGCAGCAGCGGCTTTGCATCGCGCGCTCGCTCGCTGTCGAGCCGGAGGTGCTTTTGATGGATGAGCCGACGAGCGCGCTCGACCCGATTTCCACCGGACGCATCGAAGAGCTTGCGCTTTCGCTAAAGAAATGCTATACTATTGTTATCGTCACGCACAACATGCAGCAAGCGGCGCGAATTGCGGATAATACGGCATTTTTCCTGCTTGGTGACATGATAGAATACGGTGATACGGCGAAAATCTTTTCAAATCCGGATGATCGCCGTACCGAAGACTATATCACGGGGAGGTTCGGCTAATCCTATGCGGAATCAATTCAATGAACAGCTCAATGCTCTCAACGCCGACCTGATCGCGATGGGCGCGCTTTGCGAGGGTGCGATTGCCTGCGCCGTCAAAGCGCTGACCAGCGGCGACAGCCGGCTCGCCGAAACCGCCGTCGAGAAAAGCCGCGCCATCGACCGCTGCGAGCGGGAGATCGAGGCGACCTGCCTGCGGTTGATTTTGCAGCAGCAGCCCGTTGCGCGCGACCTGCGCCAGATTACCGTGGCGCTGAAGATCATCACCGATATGGAGCGTATCGGCAACCAGGCCGCCGATATCGCCGAGCTTTGCGCGACCTACGGCGTTTCCGCCGATTCCGGCGACGCCATTGCCGAGATGGCGACGGCGGTCATCCGCATGGTGACGAATGCCGTAGACGCGTTTGTGCGCCGGGATGAAGTCCTTGCCGGCGAGGTCGTGACGTCCGACGATGTGGCCGACGGTCTGTTCGTGCGGGTGAAGACCGAGCTGTGTACCCTGATCGCCGAAGACCGTACGCGCGGGGAGGCCGCGCTCGACACGCTGCTGATCGCGAAGTACCTCGAACGCATCGGCGACCATGCCGTCAACATCGCCCTTTGGGTCATCTTCGCCGTAACGGGGAAGCATGAGGGGGATAACGCGTGATTTACGTAGTGGAGGATGACCGCGGGATCCGGGAGCTTGTCGTATACACCCTGCAAAGCACCGGATTCGACGCGGCGGGCTTTGAGGACGCGGCAAGCTTTGACGCGGCCTGCCGTAAAGAGAAGCCGACGCTCGTGCTTCTGGACATCATGCTCCCCGGCGAGGACGGCCTGTCCGTTTTACGCCGCCTTCGCGCGAATCCCGAAACGGAAAAGCTCCCCGTCATCCTTGTGACCGCGAAGGGAACCGAGTACGACAAGGTGGTCGGGCTTGACGGCGGCGCGGACGACTATATCGCAAAGCCCTTTGGCATGATGGAGCTTGTCTCCCGCGTGAAGGCTCTCCTGCGCCGCACCGCGCCGGAAAAGGATGAGGAGCTTTACACGGCGGGCCCCATCAGCCTGAATGTCCGTGCGCATACCGTCCGCGTGGGCGGCGTCCCTGTGGAGCTGACGGTGAAGGAATTCGAGCTGCTGCGCCTGCTGATGAAGCGGGAGGGCAGCGTTCTGACGCGCGACGGGCTGCTCTCCGCCATCTGGGGCTACGACTTCGACGGCGAGACGCGTACCGTGGACGTGCATATCCGCACACTTCGGGCAAAGCTTGGAGACGCGGGCGACATCATCGAAACCGTGCGCGGCGTCGGTTATCGGATCGGAGGGGACGCATGAAACGGCGTATTTTCTGGAGCATCCTTCTTGGCTCCGTCTGCGTGCTCTCGATCACCGTCGCGGCCGTTCTGTTCGCCGTCTACGACAGCTTCGCCGAGGAGCGCCGCGCCCAGATCCGCAGCGAAGCGGGTATCCTCGCCGCCTACGCGCGCAAAGATGACCTTTCCGCGCTCCGAAAGGCGGGCGTGCAGAGCGAAAACCGCATTACCCTTGTCGCGGCGGACGGAACGGTGCTGTTCGACAGCTACGCCGATGAGTCCTCCATGGAAAACCATGCCTCCCGCCCCGAAATCGCGGCGGCGCTTAAGACCGGTGAGGGTGAGGCGACCCGCGCGTCCGATACGCTCGGGCAGACGACGTATAACTATGCGAAGCGCCTGTCCGACGGGACCGTGCTGCGCGTAGCGGCGACGATGCGCGGTGTATCGAGGGTGTTCTTCGGGACGTTCTATATCGTCGTCCCCATCCTCCTGCTTGCCTACGCCCTTGCGGCGCTCCTCGCGCATGTCCTGTCCGCGCACATTCTGGGGCCGATTTCGCGCATCGACCCGGAGCATCCGCTCGACTGCCGCGCGTATGACGAGCTTGCGCCGCTGCTGCTGCGCATGGAACGCAAAAACAACGATGCCGCCGTTGCAAACGCGCTCCTGCGGCGGGAACAGCGTGAGTTTGAGGATATTGTGGACGGCATGAGCGAAGCGCTGGTCGTTTTCAACGCCGACCGCCGCGTGATCACGGCAAACCATGCCGCGAATGTGCTTTTTGCCCGGGAGGAGGCCCGTGGGTTGTCCGCGCTGGAGCTGTGCCGGGACGAAGCGTATCTGTCCGTACTCGACCGCGCGTTCGGCGGTGTTTACGCGGAGGAGCGTTTTACCCGTAACGGGAAAATCTATCGCCTCTCCGCAAGTCCCGTTCGGGAAAGAGGCGCCGATGCCGGCGACCGCGCCGCCGTGCTGCTTGCGTCGGATGTGACGGATACCGCGCGCGCCGAGAAGATGCGCCGCGAGTTTACGGCAAACGTCTCCCATGAGCTCAAAACCCCCCTCCAGTCCATCCTCGGCTGTGCCGAGATCCTCTCAAACGGGATCGCGAAGCCCGGCGACTTCCCGCGCTTTTTGTCCCAGATCGACGCGGAAGCCCGGCGGCTTTTAAAGCTCATCGAGGATATCATCGAGCTTTCCCGCCTCGACGAAGGCGTGCAGGCCGAAAAGTCCCCCGTAGAGCTGTATGCGCTCGCGAAAACCGTCCTTTCCGCGCTGTCTGTCAAGGCCGCCGCCGCCGGCGTCACGGTTTCTCTGGAAGGGGAGGCCGTAACGGTCGACGGGATCCCCGGCACGCTCTACGAGATGCTTTATAACCTTGTCGACAATGCGATTTCCTACAACGTCGACGGCGGCCGTGTGGACGTGTTCGTCGGCAGGAGAGGCGGCAGCCCCGTCGTGACCGTACGCGATACCGGCATCGGTATCGCCCCGTCCGAGCAGGCGCGCATCTTCGAGCGCTTCTACCGTGTCGACAAGAGCCACTCCAAAAGCACCGGCGGTACGGGACTCGGTCTCTCCATTGTCAAGCACGGTGCGGCGCTGCACGGCGCGCGCGTCACCGTCGAAAGCACGCCCGGACACGGCAGCGTTTTCTCCGTTCTTTTTTAACCTTGTCATTTTTAAAACCGTCGTGCGCAAGCGCGGCGGTTGTTGTCTGCGCGGGACAGATAATGACGGGAAAGGACATTATGCCATAAAATATAAGGAAAAAAGCGTAAAATTTTATCACTTTTTTCAACCAACGCGGAAAAACCCCTTTACAAAGGGCGAGGGATGCTTTATAATAAAAATATAAATCGCAGCTTAAAACAAAAAGAGAGAGGCATATGCGTTATGAAAGCTATCTGGCAGAACCGCGAGAACCCCAATATCGCGTCCTTGAACCTGAAAATCACGCCGGAGTACACCCGGTGGCAGGGAACTGTCATTGCTGTTCTGATCGTCCTCCTGATGCCGGTGATGCTCGTTCTCTATCCCGTCGGCAAGCTCCTGCTCGGCGCATTCGAGCTTGCGGGACAGGTCGGCTTCTATCTTGGCGACCGCCTGTTTGGGAAATGTGCCAGAGGAGAGACCTATCGCTTCCAGTGGCTGCGCACCTTCATCGCTAATAACATCGCGGCGAATGTGCCGCATATCAATACCCATTTTCGTAAATTTCTCTACCGCCTGACCGGTATGAAGATCGGCCGCGGCGGATTTATCGGCCAGAACGGCTTTCTTGAGGATCTTCACTCTGAAAACGTGATACTGGAGGACGACGCGACGATCTCCTTCGGTGTGACGATCATCGCACATGGCCCAAAGCGCAACCTGACGCGCCCCGAGGACAAAATGGTGATCCTGCGCCGCGGCGCGTATGTCGGAGCGGCCAGCGTGCTCATCCCGGGCGTGGAAATCGGGGAAAAGGCGACTGTCGGCGCGGGTTCCGTTGTGACAAAGTCCGTCCCGGCGGGCGCGGTTGTCGCCGGCGCGCCGGCGAGGATCCTTTACTATAAACCCGGCTATGGCCCCGATGAACCTGCGGGGACCGGGGACCAGACCGTAAATACTGCCAAATAGGAGGCGATTTTTTCTTGTACGGCAAAAAAGAATGCATCGCGATGCTGCTCGCGGGCGGGCAGGGGTCGCGTCTTTACGTATTGACCAGGCATGTCGCCAAACCCGCCGTACCCTTCGGCGGGAAGTACCGCATCATCGATTTTCCGCTCTCCAACTGTGTAAATTCCGGCATCGATACCGTCGGCGTGCTCACACAGTACGAACCGCTGGCCCTCCACGCTTATATCGGCTCAGGTCAGCCCTGGGACCTCGACCGCGCGTCCGGCGGCGTCCATATCCTGCCGCCCTATATGCGCTCCAAATCCGGGGAGTGGTATAAGGGCACCGCGAACGCTATCTTCCAGAATATCCCCTTTATGGAGCAGTTTTCACCGGAGTATGTCCTTATCCTCTCCGGCGACCATATCTATAAGATGGACTATGCGAAGATGCTCGCCGCCCATAAACGCAACGGCGCGGACTGCACCATCGCCGTGATCGACGTCCCCCTCGCGGAGGCCCGCCGCTTCGGCATCCTCTCCGCCGACGAAACAGGGCGCATCACAAAGTTTGCGGAAAAGCCCGCGAACCCCGAAAGCACCCTCGCGTCGATGGGCATTTACATCTTTACCTGGAAGGCGCTGCGGGAACGCCTGATCGCCGATGAGGCAAACCCCGCCAGCGAAAACGATTTCGGCAAGAACATCATCCCGGGTATGCTTGCCGACGGCTGCCGCATGTATGTCCATCCCTTCGAGGGGTACTGGAAGGACGTCGGTACGATTGACAGCCTGTGGGAAGCGAATATGGATATGCTGTCGCCGAACTGCCCGCTGTGCTTAAACGACCCGTCATGGCGTATTTACGCCCGCAATCCCGCCTCTCCGCCGCATTACATCGCGCCGGAAGGTTCCACACCGCATTCCATGATCTCCGAGGGCTGCGAAATCGCGGGCTGTGTTACGGCAAGCGTCTTGTTTAACGACGTCCGGGTCGCCCGCGGCGCGCAGATCCGCTATTCCATCCTGATGCCCGGCGTACAGGTGGAGGAGGATGCCGTCGTGGAATTCGCCATTCTCGCCGAAAATGTCCGTGTCGGCCGGGCTGCCCATGTCGGCGGCGGCGCCATTGACCCGCTCGGCAGCAAGATCACCGTCGCGGCGGCCGGCGTTGAGATCGCCGACGGCTCCGTTGTCGCGCCCGGCGCGATGCTCGATTGAAGAAGGGGGCGAAAAGAGAATGAACTCGATGCTAGGTCTGGTTTTTGCCTATCGCTCCTTCAGCGGGATGCGCGAGCTGGTCACCCCGCGCACGACTTCGTCCGTCCCCTTCGGTGGGCGGTACCGCGCAATTGATTTCTGCCTGTCCAATCTCGTCAACGCCGGTGTCACGGACGTCGGCGTTATCATGCGGGACAGCTACCAGTCCCTGATGGATCATCTCGGTTCCGGTAAGGATTGGGATCTGAGCCGTAAAAACGGAGGGCTGTTTTTACTGCCGCCGTTCTCCTATGGCGGGGAGATCCAGAATACCGGCACGACCTTCAGCGGTAAGCTCGATGCGCTCGCCGGCGTGACGTCATACATTCAGCATAGCCGGGAAGACATGGTCGTCCTGGCTGAGGGCGACTGTGTGACCAACATCCGCCTGCGTGATGTCCTCGACCAACATCTCGCAACCGGCGCCGATATCACCGTCGTCTGCACCAAGCAGACGGTCGGAGACCCCCGACACTCGATCTATTTCCGTTTCGGGGAAGACGGCCGCGCGGTCGCTATCGATTCCCATCCCCAGCAGGCCGGGAAAAACGAGAGCCTCGGCATGTTTATCATGAAGAAGGAGCTTCTCTTAGACCTCATTCAGGCGGGTCGCGCCGGGGATATGGTGCATTTTGAACGCGGTATCCTGCGCGCGATGCTACATGAGCTCCGCGTACTCCCGTATTTCCACGAGGGCTATACCGCGCGCTTCCATAACGTCGCCATGTACTTCCGCAACAGCATGGCACTGCTGGAGCCGGCGGTGCGCCGCGACCTCTTTACGCGCGACAATCCCGTCCGTACCCGCGTACGCGACAATGCGCCGACCTACTACTCCGATTCGGCGGTCGTGAAAAACAGCTTGATCGCCGACGGCTGCCGCATCGAAGGACATGTCGAAAACTCCATCCTTTTCCGCAACGTCCGCGTCGCTTCCGGAGCGACGGTAAAAAACTCCGTCATTATGCAGGATGGTGAAATTGAGGAAAACGTGTTTACCAGTTATATTATCGCCGATAAGCGCGTACATATCGGTGCGGATAACGTCCTAATGGGGAACGCCGCGTATCCCGTTGTCATCGCGAAAGGCTCGCGTCTGTAACCGTTGGAACAAGGCCACTTTTGCTTCGTTTTAGAAAGGCGGTATCGATCGAAATGAAATTGCTGTATGCAACCTCGGAAGCCGCTCCGTTCTGTAAGACCGGGGGACTTGCCGATGTGGCGGGGGCGCTGCCGAAGGCGCTCGCCTCCATCGGCGTCGAAGTCAGCGTTGTGCTTCCTTTATACGACGCCGTCCCTGATTGGGCGCGGCGTGAGATGACCTTTGTCCGTATGCTCCAGATCCCCCTCGCCTGGCGCAACCAGACCTGCGGCGTCTTCTCCCTTGTGCGTGACGGCGTGACCTATTACTTCCTCGACAACGGCTATTACTACCGCCGCCGTGAGCTCTACGGCCACTACGACGACGGGGAACGCTTCGCGTTCTTCTCCAAAGCGGTTGTCGATATGATTCCAGCGCTCGACCTGGATATCGACGTGATTCACGCAAACGACTGGCAGACCGCATTGATTCCGGTCTATTTAAAGTGCCTGTACCGGGATGATCCGCGCTATAAGGATATAAAGACGGTCTTTACCATCCATAATATAGCCTATCAGGGCGCGTTTCCCTGCGGATTCCTCACCGACGTCGCCGGTATCGACGACCGGTACTACCGCTCCGGACTTCTTGCCTATAACGACGGCATCAATTTGTTAAAGGGAGCCGTCGTATTGAGCGACGTGCTGACCACCGTCAGCCCGACCTACGCAAAGGAGATCCTGACCCCCGAATACGGCGCGGGGCTCGATTCGATCCTTCGCGACAACGCCTATAAGCTGTCCGGTATTCTCAACGGCATCGATACCGACGTCTATAACCCCGCCCGCGACGAGAGCCTCACCGCAGTGTACTCGGCGGAGGCGATAGAAGGCAAGCACGAAAACAAGCGCGCGCTCCAAAGTATGCTCGGGCTCCGCGCAGATCCCGACGTACCGATCATCGCGCTCGTCACCAGGCTCGCCGAGCATAAGGGTATCGATCTCATTGCCGCTGTGCTCGACGATATCATGGGCGAAAATGTCCAGTTCGTCGTCCTCGGGCGCGGGGAATGGAAGTATGAACAGCTCTTCCAGCAGGCGAAACGCCGCTACCCCGGGAAAATAGCCGTAAATATCCTCTTTTCCGAGGATCTTGCCCATAAAATCTACGCTGGCGCCGATATGCTCTTAATGCCGTCCAAGAGTGAGCCGTGCGGCCTTTCCCAGATGGTCGCGCTGCGCTACGGTGCGCTGCCGATCGTCCGCGAAACCGGAGGGCTTGCCGATACCGTCCATGCCTACAACCCCGCGACGGGCGAGGGCAACGGCTTCTCGTTTGCTAATTACAACGAGCATGATATGCTTTACACGATCCGCCTCGCCGCCGACCTCTACCATGACCGCGAGGCCTGGGACGCGCTCGTGAAACGCGGCATGAGCGAGGACGTCTCCTGGGCGCGCAGCGCCCGCGCATTCGCGGCGCTGTATGATAAACTCGCATAAAATGGATGACGGAGGATGGTTTATATGTATACGGAAGTGCTTGGCGGCCCTATAATCGATGAAATTGTTGCGGAAACGCTGCATTTATGCCGCATTCCGGGGCCGACCGGCTGGACGGAGGAGATCAGCGCCTATGTGGAGCAAAAGCTTCGCTCCTACGGCTACGAGCCGTCGAGGATCCACAAGGGAGGGCTTCTCTGCGACCTCGGCGGAACGGGGGACACGCTTGTCGTCTCCGCGCATCTCGACGCGATCGGCACGATGGTCAGCCATATCCTGCCGAACGGCCATCTGCGGCTCGCCGTCCTCGGCGGCGTGGTTTTCGCAAACCTTGACGCGGAGAACTGCACTGTCTATACGCGCGGCGGCGCGGCCATCCCCGGTACCTTGCAGCTCAACGAACCTTCCACCCATGCCAATGGCGAGGTGCGCACCCGTGAGCGCTCCCGCATGACGATGGAGGTCGTGCTCGACCGCGAGACGTCGAGTGCGGCCGAAACGAGGGACCTCGGCATTGAGAACGGCGACTACGTCGTATTCGACCCCAAAGCGCGCGAGGAGGGCGGCTTTATCAAGAGCCGCGCACTCGACGACCGCGTGCAGGTAGCTATCCTCCTCGTCTACGCCAAATGGCTGCGCGACACGGGGAAAACCCCCGCGCGGCATACCGTACTGCAGTTTGCGGACTTTGAGGAGGTCGGCTTCGGCGGTTCGACGGGACTGCCCGAGGACACCCGCGAATTTCTCGCTGCGGACGTCGGCATCGTCGGAAAAGAGCTTGAAGGCAACGAATTCGCCGTCTCCATTGTCGCCAAGGATTCCGCCATGCCCTATGATCCCCGCGTGACGAGGGGATTGATCAACGCGGCCGTTCGCGCGGGCGCACCGTATGCCGTCGAGGTCTACCCCGAACGCTACGGCTCTGACGCCGGCGCCGCGGTGCGCGCGGGCTACGATGTCCGCGTCGGCTTATTCGGCCCGGGCGTTTCAGCGACGCACGGCTACGAACGGACGCATAAAAAGGCGATTGCCGCGACCTTTGCGATGCTTGCTTCTTATATCGGTTATTAATAAAAAAGGAGATACTATGGGAAATCAGGAACGGGACCAGCTGCGCGCGGAAATCGAATCGAAACTGAAACGGCATTACGGCAGCTCGATTGTGGAGGCGGGGAGGACTGAATTATTCCGCGCCTGCGCTCTCGTGCTGCGCGACCGCCTTGCGTCGCAGGCCATGCTGACCGAGGAGCGCCGTGAAAGAACGCATGCGCGTCAGGTGCATTATATGTCCCTTGAATTCCTCATGGGACGCTCCTTTCTCAACAACGCCTATAACTTGAACATGCTCGAAGGCATGCGCGAGGTGCTTTCCTCCGTCGGCGTCAGCCTGTCGGATCTGCTCGAAGCGGAGCCGGACGCGGGACTCGGCAACGGCGGCCTCGGACGGCTTGCCGCCTGCTACCTCGACGCGATGGCCTCGCTGGGCATCGCCGCGACCGGCTACTCCATCCGCTATGAACACGGCTTGTTTAAACAGCGCATCGTCGAGGGGCAGCAGATCGAGCTGCCAGACTCCTGGCTCGACGTTGGCGACGTCTGGCTCCTGCCCCGTATGGACGAGGTGCGCGAGGTGCGCTTCGGCGGCAAAATGACGGAGGAGTGGCAGTACGGACATATGAAGCCGCGCATCGACGACTATACCCCCGTCCTCGCCGTGCCGTATGATATGCTCATCGGCGGCTACAAGACCGATAATGTCTGTGTGCTGCGGCTGTGGAGCGCAAAATCGCCGGTGGAGCTGGACTTAAACCTCTTTTCGCGCGGCGAATACCTCAAAGCGGTCGAACAGCACGCGATGGCCGAGGTGATCTCGAAAATCCTTTACCCCGACGACAAGCACCTCGAAGGAAAATCCCTGCGCTTAAAGCAACAGTATTTCTTCGTCTCCGCGACCGTGCAGGATATCGTGCAAAAGCACAAGGCGCTCCACGGCACCCTCGAGAACTTCGCCGACTGCCACGTCATTCAGATGAACGATACCCATCCGGTCATGGTCATCCCCGAGCTGATGCGGATCCTGATGGACGAGGAATACATGAGCTGGGACGACGCGTGGCGCATCGTCACGCGTTCGGTCGCTTATACGAACCATACCGTCCTGCCGGAAGCCCTGGAGCAGTGGCCGCAGGGGCTTTTCCAGACCTCTCTGCCGCGTATCTGGTCGATTCTGCACGAAATCAACGAGCGGTTCTGCCAAAGCCTGTGGAAGCGCTACCCCGGCGACTTCCAGCGCATCAGCCGCATGGCGATCCTCGCGGACGGGCAGGTGCGGATGGCGAATCTCGCCGTCGCGGCCTCCTTTGCCGTCAACGGTGTTTCCGCGTTGCATTCGGAAATCCTCCGTGACCGCGTGTTCCGGGATTTTTACGAGGACACCCCGGACAAGTTCACCAATATCACCAACGGTATCGCCCACCGCCGCTGGCTTGGCGAATGCAATCCCGCGCTTACTGCGCTCATGCGCGAGTGCATCGGCGATGCCTTCCTGACAAACCCCGACGATTTCGCGAAATTCGCAAAATTCGCCGACGACGCGTCCGTCCGGGAGCGGATCGCCCAAATCAAACGCACCAACAAGGAAAATCTCGCCGCTTACCTCCGCGTTTCCGGTGCCGCGATCGACACCGACGCGATGTTCGACGTGCAGGTCAAGCGGCTGCATGAATATAAGCGTCAGCTTCTCAACGTGCTGCGCATTCTCGACCTCTATCTGCGCATCAAAGCAAGCCCAAACGCGTCCTGGCAGCCGCGCGTCTTTCTGTTCGGCGCGAAGGCCTTCCCCGGCTACATCGCGGCCAAACAGATCATCCGCCTGATCAACAGCGTCGCCGCCTTCATTGACCGGGACTCCGCCGTCAGCCGTGTGATCCGTGTCGTCTTTATGGAAAACTACCGTGTGACGCTGGCAGAAAAGATTATGCCCGCGGCCGAGCTGTCCGAGCAGATCTCCACCGCCGGCAAGGAAGCCTCCGGTACCGGCAATATGAAATTTATGATGAACGGCGCCCTGACCGTCGGTACGCTCGACGGCGCGAACGTCGAAATGGTGGAGGCTGTCGGGGAAGACAACATCTTTATTTTCGGCCTGCGAGCCGACGAGGTCGGCGCCCTCAAGCCCCATTACAGCCCCGCCAAGCTCTACGCGTCCAATCCCCGTATCCGCGCCGTACTTGACCTGATCGAACGCGGCTTCGGCGACGGTGTCAGCTATCACGAGCTCGTGCAAAGCCTACTCGTCGGAGCCAGTCCCGACGAATACATGCTCCTTGCCGATTTCGACAGCTATGTGGAAGCTCAAGGGCGCGTCGATGCCGCCTACGCCGACCCGGCGCGCTGGAACCGTATGAGTATCCTCAACATCGCGGGTTCCGGACGCTTCTCGGCCGACCGCGCGGTGATGGAGTATGCCAAAAACATTTGGCACGTAAAGTAGCACAAGATAAAATTATTTAGGGAGGACTCATTATGACATCCCGGGAGAGACTGCTTGCCGTCATGCGGGGGGAGATCCCCGATCGCGTACCGGTTTCTACCTACGAGCTTGTAGGCTATAACTCCGCGAACTTTTATAACAAAGAACCGTCGTACCACAATTTGATGGAGTATATCCGCGCGAAAACGGACTGCATGTGCCTGCATTATATGCCGTCGGACGGCTTTTTGACGCAGAGCGCCGTCCGTCCTGACTGCAAGGTGGAACGTGTCGAGAGAGCCGACGGCTATGAAACCCATCTCACCGTCCGCTTCCCCGGCAGAACGCTGCACAAAGTCGACCGCGTGATCAACGGCGTCTATACGACCTGGAATGTCGAGCCGCTGTGCAAGACCACCGAGGACGTGGACGCACTGCTCGACGTGCCGTATGAGCCCGTCTCCTACGACGCGTCCGACATGCCCCGCCTTCGCGCGGAGGTGGGGGAGCACGGTATCCTTGTCACGAGCCCCGCGGATCCCGCCTGCGCCGCCATGCAGCTGATGGAGTTCGGCGAAAGCCTTGTCTGGGCGATGACCGAGACCGAGCACTTCGCCAAAACCGTCGAGATCTTCCATGACCGTATGATGCAGAATCTGGAACGGCAGTTAAACGCATATACCGTCGAAATGTACCGTATCTGCGGCCCGGAATACCTGACGCCGCCGTATCTCCCGCCCGAATACTTCGAGCGCTACACGGCTCCATACTTAAAGGAAATGGTCCAGCTTCTCCACAGCCATGGGGCGTATGCCCGTATTCACTGCCACGGAAAAATCGGCCGGGTGCTCGACATGATCGCCGCGACCGGATGCGATGCCATCGATCCCTGCGAAGCGCCGCCGGACGGGGATATTGAATTTGCCGACGTCAAGCGCCGCGTCGGGGATCATGTAGTGCTGATGGGGAACATCCAATTAAAGCTCCTCGAAAACGGCACGCCGGACGAGGTGCGTGAATATGTCCTGCGCACGATGGACGCGTGCAAGGCGGGCGGCAGGTTTGTCATCATGCCCACCGCCGGGCCGATCAATGTGCCGCTTTCCCCCAAAACGGAGGAAAACTACCGCGTCTATATCGATACGGCGCTGGAAGCCGGAGTTTATTAAGCCATGCTGATGCCAAAACACGACCCGCGCGACCCCGCGTTCCGCAAACCTCCCGGCGCGGTGTCCGCGGGAAAGCGCGTTACCGTTAAAATCATGGCGCCGCGTACCTTCGAGGTGCGCGACGCCTTTCTCCGCGTCACGCGCGACTCAGACTACGCGGAAACCGCGCTGCCGATGCGCAAAACCGACTCCGACGACACGCTTTTTGATACCTTTGAAGCTGAAATCGACACAGAAGGATATACAGGGCTGCTGTTTTACCACTTTTCCCTCCGTCGAGAAGGGGGACAGCCCTATTTTTACGGAAAGCTTACCCCCACCCCGGAAAATCCCGAGGTGACCGGCGGCATCTACAACGCTTCCCCCGTCCCGCCCTGGCAGATCACCGTCTACGAGCCGCAAGGAACCCCCGCCTGGTTTGGCGAGGGCATCACTTACGGCATCTTTCCAGACCGCTTTTACCGGGGAGAGGGCGTCGTCCCCGACCGTCCCTTAAAGGACTGGGACGCCGTGCCGGACTATAAAGTGTCCCCGGACGGTATCATCCGCCGCGACGACTGCTATGGCGGAAACCTCGCCGGCATCCGCGAAAAGCTGCCCTTTTTGCGCTCGCTCGGTGTGACCACGCTCTACTTAAACCCCATCTTCCGGGCGCACTCGAACCACCGGTACGACACCGGCGACTACGAACGCATCGACCCGCTGCTCGGCGGCGAGGACGATTTCCGAGCGCTCTGCCGCGACGCCCACGCGCTCGGTATGCGCATCCTCCTCGACGGCGTGTTCTCCCACACCGGCGCGGATTCCCGCTACTTCAACGCTTCCGGTACCTACGATTCCGTCGGCGCGGCGCAGTCCAAGGACTCCCCGTACTATCCGTGGTACCGTTTTAAACACTGGCCCGACGACTACGACTGCTGGTGGCATGTCCGCTCGCTGCCGAGCGTGGAGGAGACCTATCCGTCGTATATGGACTATATCCTGCGCGATGCGGATGCCATCGTGCGCCGCTGGACGCGCGCGGGGGCGGACGGCTGGCGGCTCGACGTCGCGGACGAGCTACCGGACGCGTTCCTCGAGACGCTGCGGGAGGTTGTCCGCGAGGAAAATCCCGACGCGCTCATTCTCGGCGAGGTCTGGGAGGACGCGTCGAACAAAGTCGCCTACGGCTGCCGTCGGCACTATTTTGAAGGCCGCGAGCTTGACGGCGTGATGAACTATCCGCTGCGCGACGCGATCCTCCGATTCCTCGGCGGTGGCGACGCGCTCGACTTCCGCGTCGCGATGGAAGCCCTGCGCGATCACTATCCGCCGATGTGCTTTGCGTCGCTGTTAAACTTCCTCGGCACGCATGACACGGCGCGCGTCCTGACGCTGCTCGGCTGCGAAAACCCGCCGGAAACTGAAGACGGCCGCGCGGTCTATAGGCTGTCTCCCGCGGAATACGAGCGCGGGAAATCCCTCCTGCGGCTCGCGACGGCGATCCTCTACGCGTTTTCTGGCTCGCCGATGATCTTCTACGGCGACGAAGCGGGGCTCGAGGGCTTTGAGGACCCCTTCAACCGCCGCGGGTATCCGTGGGGGCGTGAAGACGCGGACATCATGGCTTGGTATCAGCTCCTCGGCGCTGTACGGTCTCATACCGACGCCTTAAAGCGCGGCGGGCTCCGTTTCGTGGCCGCGCTGGGGGAGATGCTGGCCTTTGTCCGCGAGACGGACGGGGAAACGCTGCTCTGCGCCGTCAACCGGGGCGAAAGCCCCCTTCCCTTTACTTGCGATTGGCGGCATCCCATCGCGGAACCGCTGCTGGGCGGCATCCGCGCGGAGGTCGCGGACGGAAAGCTATCCTGCACGCTGCCCGCCCGCTCCTGCGCGTGGCTGATCGGACGGGATATGTAAGAAAGCGCCCAGAAGATAGGACTGCTCCCTTTGAGCAGTCCTATTGAGACGGGAGTATGGATGTCTGATAAGTAAACGTGTGAAAAACCCAGTATATATAGGCTTCTCAACTTTTTATAGTATAATATCAATGTAAAGTGAGAAAAGTGCCGATATGAAAAAAACAAAGTTATGGTTTTTACGTAAATGTGTAAAACTTATCTATGACCGCAAGGCTGATGCCGCTCCGACAGTAAATGGGATTAAAACTCATTGTGATGTCCCATACATTGATGATAGTCTTCAATGCCATAAACTTGATGTATATTATCCGGCAAAGCATACGGATAAATTACCGGCTATAATATACATACATGGCGGAGGATGGTGTATATCGGATAAAAAACATTTCAGACACTTCTGCCAAACAATAGCCGCTAACGGATATGCGGTTTTCAATGTAAATTACAGGCTTGCCCCCGAATACAGACATCCGTCGCAGCTGCTGGATATATTGTCGGCAATGGAATGGGTAAAATCACACGCATGTAATTACGGAGCTGACCCTACAAATATATTTATGTTTGGCGACTCTGCCGGAGCGCATCTGGCATCGCTCGCTGTTTGTATCTGTACAGACAGTAGATTGGAAGAGTATTATAAAATCCATGCCCCCTTAGTCCGCAATGATTTGTGCGGGTGTGTTTTATTTTGCGGTGTTTATGACTTGGAGTCGTGCCTGAAAACGTCATTTCCGCTTATAAATGATTATGTCTGCGCTTTGCTTGGTGTCAAGAACACCGTACTTTACAGGGATATTGATAAGTTATCCGTAATAAAGAATATAAATTCAAATTTTCCGCCTTGTCTTGTTTCCGATTCGACGGCAGACGCGCTTATCGGCGAGAGCAGAAATTTAATAAAAGCGCTTGACGAAAATCACGTAAAACATATAGATTTATTGCTTGATGATATCGGCAAGGCGTCTGCCCATGAATATCAGATTGAATATGATAAACCTGTCTTTAATTTATGCATGGACGAAATTGTCGCTTTTTTAAATGCTAGCGCCCGCCATATTGTTTAAGCGCCAAAATACCTTGGAGCAAACAGGGGTTAAGTGTGATTTCTGTTTTGAAGGGGGACACAGACAATGAGGTTCTGTTTTATAACCATAGGTTCAAGGGGAGATGTCCAGCCGTTTGTTGCTCTGGGAAAAGGATTGCAGCGTAAAGGGCATTCCGTATATATCTGCGCGATGGACAAATTCCGGAAACTGATTGAATCCGAAGGATTTGAATACGCTCCCATGGCAGGCTCCGCGGAACTTTTAATGGAGAAACTGATCGGGGAGCAAGTATCGTTTGCTGAATATTTCAGAAATCTCAAAGGACTATTAGAACCGATCAAAAAAGAGTTTTTGACGGACATTGAAAACGCCTGCAGGAATGCGGACTGCGTTTTGTATACCGTCCTGGGAAGCGTGGCATACCACGCCTGTGAGAAGTATAAGGTCCCGTGTTTCCGGACGCTTTTCTGCCCGCTTGACCCCACAGGCGAATTTCCCGCCATGACGGCTCCCCGCCTTCCCTTGGGGAAAATATATAATCGTATTACTTTCAAAGGCGGGGATATCTTATGGTCCAACGCCACGAGAACCCTGCTCAATGATTGGCGTACGGAAATGGGATTGACCAAAATTAAACCTCTTCAGTTTCCTTACCGTGAAATAAACGGGAAGCCCATACCTACGCTCTACGCTTACAGTCCGACACTCGCCCCGAAACCGAAGGAATGGGGTAGCAACCGTTATCTGACCGGATTCTGGATCAAAGAAACTCCCCAGGAATGGGAACCCGATCAAAAGCTCAAAGAATTTCTTGAAGGCGACGAAAAACCTGTATATATAGGCTTCGGAAGTACTGTCGGCGGTAACTTTGACAAAATACTTGACGTGGTTTTGGAAAGCGTGAAGAGGACGAAGCAGAGAGCGCTGCTTTCTGCCGGATGGAGAAACATCGGCGGCCGCTGTCTGCCTGAAAATGTCATGCTGATCGATAATATTCCGCACGAATGGTTATTCCGGCAGGTTAAAGCGGTATCTCATCACGGCGGAGCAGGCACAACGGCGGCAGGAATACGAGCGGGCGTACCGAGCGTGATTGTGCCGTTTGGCGGTGACCAGCCGTATTGGGGCGACCGTGTATATAAACTCGGCATAGGCACAAAGCCGATATGGTGCAAAAAGCTGACTGTAGAAAATTATTCGCGGGCATTGAATACTGCGGTTTCAGATGAAGCCATGCAGAAAAGAGCAGTTGAATACGGAAAGAAACTCAGGGATGAAGACGGTGTGACAAACGCCATAAACATTATCGGGGATTATTTGGGGTTATAATCTTAAGAGGTTTAGTTGGAGAGGCGGTGTACAATGGCTAGTTGGGTTACACATTTAATAATAGCGGATAATGTGATGACACAATTCCCTGGATTGCATAGACGGGGGTTTTGCGTAGGAAATATAGCACCGGACTGTAATATAGAAAATAAAGACTGGACATCCTTTACTCCGTCACGGGAGATTACTCATTGGATGACTGGCGAAAGAAAAGTTGCCGCTGACAGCGATTCTTTTTGCAGAGAATATATACATAAACGAAAAGTCAAAATTGAATCGCAAGAGCAGTATTCGTTTTTGTTAGGGTACTATAGTCATTTAATTACAGATGCCGCTTTTCAATGGTTTATTCGTGATGATGACAGAGTAAAAGATGTATGGAGCAGAATTCATGCGGATGTAAATTTGCGTGTACAGGCAATAGGATATTTAGAAGATTGGGATTCCGTGAAAAAATTGATTTCCAAAAATGAGCGCATGCATGAAATTTTCTCTATGGAGGCAGAGTATCTACAGGATCATCCTACTTCGGGGTATCTGACAGAAATATTGCCTTTAAAAGAGTTTCCTGATTATATTGATTATCTGCCGCATGGATGTATCGTGCGGAAAATAGGCGTAATGGGATATTTGCCGGAATTAGATAAAAACCTTACCAGGCCAATAGCAATGTCAAGAAAAGAATTTATTTCTTTTGCTAATGATACAGCGTTACTTATAACGAGTAAGTTTAAAGAAATGAATATAACCCGACAGATTCCTGTTTAGTAATTTATCAATAAAATTAATACCTTGTCCGCCGACTGGGCGCATATGAGTAAAGGTTCACAAAATTAACCTCCCGACCCATCGGAGTAAGGATGGATCAGGAGGTCCTTTTGTTTTATAAATTATTCTACAGAGCCATCTCCGCCCATAAGCCTTGTCATTTCTTCAATACGTTCTATTGGAAACGGTGGTGAAGTAAGCGGCTTCATAGCGATAGACATGAGTTTCATTGGATTATCATCCGCAGCAACACGGTTGGAGCTTATTTTTCCGCATATGCGACAACGGTGAATAATCGCCCATTCTCCATTCTTCCTGACCCAAACGGCAACCGGTTCCATAATTCCTCCGCAATCTGCCTGACGGTCCCCCGGCACTTCATCTATATGGAGGCTGGATAAGCAATTTGGACAGTGATTTCGGTGGTCTGTTCCAGCGCCTTCCGGTGTTACAACTCTTCCGCATACTTTGCAGGTAAACGAATCGTTGCAAGCGTGTGTTTTATAATATCCCTTGTCAAATGATATTTTCTTGTTTTCCCGATTCATGGGATTGTCCTCCTAACAGAATATAAAAATTCTATTGGGAGGTCGTGTTTTCGATTCTACGCAACCTCCCGGTTAACGCACAATCACCGTCGCCATATTATTCTTCATATTAAAATCTCCTTAAAATTTATTATAATCAAGCCTATCGGCTGGATTATCAATGCTCTTATAACAAACAGCGATAATGAAAACAGTCTGCATTTTCAACCTGTTCCTACCTAGCCTTCGCGGCTTCCGCAAGCCGCCGGACGGCGGGCTCGATGTAGCGCGACGGGCAGGCTACATTGATACGAGCACAGCGGTTTTCCCGCGTGTCATACATCGCGCCGGCATGCGTGGCAAACCGCGCGCGCCGGAAGAGTGCGTCAAGCTCTTTCGGGGGAAGCCCAAAGCAGGAGAAATCCACCCAACGCAGATAGGTGCCCTCGGCGTCGTACACCTGAGCGTCAGGGATGTACTTCTTCAGCGCCTCGCGCAGGATTTCGGAGTTGCGGGCGAGAACCTCGCAGCATTCATCCAGCCATTCGCCACCGTGTGTGTATGCCGCACCGCAGGCGAGGATGCCGAGGATGTTTGTATAGCCGCCCATATCGCGGTCGATGGTGCGATCGAGCGCCTCCCGGTCGGACGAGTCCGGCGTGAACGAGAACGCGCAGGTCAGTCCGGGGATGCTGAACGTCTTTGACGGCGCGGTCAGGAGCGTATGCCGCGCGCCGTTCGCCGCTTTGGAAAACATCGTATGCGTGTATCCCGGCATAACGAGATCGGCGTGGATTTCGTCGGAGATGACGTAGACACCGTTTGAGCGGCAGATGTCGGCGATGCGGGAAAGCTCCTCCGCCGTCCAGACCCGCCCTGTGGGATTATGCGGGGAACAGAGGATCAGCGCAGTCGTATGCGGGTCGGCGGCCTGGCGCTCCAGCTCCTCGAAATTAATCTCCCACCGGCTGCCGCGCGCAACGAGCCGGTTTTCGACAAGCCGGCGGTTGTTCTCGCGTACGGTGGTCAAAAACGGCGTGTAGATCGGCAGCTGCACGATCACGCCGTCGCCTTCCTTTGTAAAGGTGCGCAGCGCAAAGCCGATGCCGGGCACCACGCCGTATAGTAGCCGGTACCAGGCGGGGTCGATGTCCCAGTCGTGCCGGCTTTTCTGCCATGCAGCGACGGCGCGATGGAATTCGTCGGTGGGGGAGACGTAGCCCAGCGCGCCGAGGGACGCCGCGTCGCGCAGAATGTCCGCAATCGCGGGCAAGAGCGGGAACTTCATCTCCGCGACGCCGAGGTTGACGTTGTCGGGGAACTCAGGGGTATGCGTATGCGTGGTGCGGACAAAGGGCAGCGCTTGCCCCGCGGGCGGGGTCAGGGTTTCAAAATCGTAGCGCACTTTATTTCTCCAACAGATCGAGCGCGTTGCCGCGTGATATTTTTTCATATGCCGTGCAGCTGATCTTCCCCGAGAGCATCGCGTCGTCGAGGAAGGAAGAGAGCTTGAGCATGGGGTTTGTGATATTGCGGGGGTCGCAGATGTCGGTACCGTAGAACAGCCGGTCCTGGAATTCCTCAAGGAAGGCATAGCCGAAGTCCGGATCGCGCATGATCGCGTTCGAGCCGGAGCCGGCCGACAGGTCGCCGCAGAGGTTCGGGTAGCGGCGCATCAGCTCGACGACGCGCCCCGGCGTGACCTTGCCCGTCGGATATCCCTTGCGCGATTCTTCGTCGCACAGCCCGATTTCCGCCCAGAATTTCTGCGAATGCCCGAGGAAGGTAAGACGCGGGAACATCCCGAGCACGCGCTCGAGCCGCGGCAGTCCCACCTCGTCTACAAGGCCGTAGTCATGCCCCATATCGCCGATGTGGAACGTCACCGGCATACCGCAAAGCTCCGCATGGCGGAACAGATTCAGCACAAACGGGTCGTCAAAATACAGGTTCTCCGTTAGCTCTCCGACACCCTTCGCGCCTGCCTTCTTATAGGACAGCAGGGTGCGGGAGAGGTCTTCCTCGGGGCTGTTTTCATAAGCATGCGCCGAGAAGTTGCAAAACCACCAGCCGAACACATCGGGGTTGTCGCGTACGAGATTGCGCGCTTCCCGGTTTGACAGCTCCAGCGGGGAGGGCAGCAGCAGCGCGCGCTCCACGCCGATCTCGGTATACATCGCCCGCAGCTCGCGTGGCGTCGCGTAGGTGCTGCCGTCGCGGCGGAAAACGAGCGCGTCCGGGGTGGTGTGGACGTGAATATCTATTTTCGGTACGATTTTCATAGAATAATCCCGCCTTTACGCTATATTTTGCCTTGTCGGAAGCCTTGTAGCTTTTTTATAGTATAACAGACCCCGGCCGCGCTGTCAAACGGAAATCGCGCAGGTTTTTATGCCTGCGCGATGAAAAGCGAAAGAATTCCGCGCGTCACGAAAGCTCCCGGACGCCCGTATGCCGTGCCGAACAAAGCAGGCGGTTGAGCGTACCGATACCGGCGATAGAACCCATTAAAGATAATACAGACGAAAGCTGTGCTTACTCGTCGAGTTTTAATACCGCCATGAACGCTTCCTGCGGCACATTGACGGTACCGAGGGAACGCATCTTCTTCTTGCCTTCCTTCTGCTTTTCAAGAAGCTTCTTTTTGCGCGTGATGTCGCCGCCGTAACACTTCGCGAGCACGTCCTTGCGCACCGCCTTGACGTTTTCGCGCGCGATGACCTTGCCGCCGATACACGCCTGAATCGGAACCTCAAAGAGCTGGCGCGGAATGTTGTCCCGCAGCTTCTCCGCGATCCGCCGCGCGCGCGGGTAGGCCTTCTCCTCGTGTACGATGAACGACAGCGCGTCCACCGCTTCCCCGTTTAACAGCACGTCGAGCTTGACAAGGCTCGACTTCCGGTACTCGTGCAGCTCGTAGTCGAGAGACGCATAACCGCGCGTCCGGGCTTTTAAGGAATCGAAGAAGTCGTAGATAATCTCGCCTAAGGGTAGCTCGTAGTGCATCTCCACGCGGTCCGCCTCGATGTAGTCCATGCCCTTGTATTCGCCCCGGCGCTCCTGGCACAGCTCCATGATATTCCCGACATACTGCGTCGGCGTGTAGATGCTCGCGCTGACGAAGGGCTCCTCGGAGTACTCGATTTCGCTCGGATTCGGATAGTTTAGGGGGTTTGAGATGATTAAAAGTTCGCCATCCGTCTTGCGGATATGGTACTCGACCGACGGCGCGGTGGTGATGAGGTCGAGGTTGAACTCGCGTTCGAGGCGCTCCGCGATGATTTCCATGTGTAAAAGCCCCAGAAAGCCGCAGCGGAAGCCGTAGCCGAGCGCGATCGACGTCTCCGGCTCAAACGTTAAGGAAGCATCGTTTAATTTCAGCTTCTCTAGCGCGTCGCGCAAGTCGGGGTATTTCGAGCCGTCCGCCGTGTAGATACCGGAGAAGACCATCGGCTTGACCGGCCGGTAGCCCGGCAGGGGATTCGCCGCCGGACGGCCGTCGAGCGTCACCGTATCGCCGACCGCGATGTCCGACAGCGTCTTGATCGATGCCGTCAGATAGCCGACCTCTCCCGCGCAGAGCTCGTCCGTCGGCTCAAAACCTAAGGGACGCAGATAGCCGACCTCGACGACCGGATAGACGGAGCCTTTAGCCATCATGCGTACGGTATCGCCTGTGCGCAGCCTGCCCTCGCGCAGACGCATCAGCACGATGACGCCCCGGTAGCTGTCGTACTGGCTGTCGAAGATCAGCGCGCGCAGCGGCGCGGCGGGATCGCCTTTGGGCGCGGGGACGTCCGAAACGATGCGTTCGGCGACGGCGCGGATGTTGATACCCTGCTTTGCCGAGATTTCCGGTGCGTCGAGCGCGGGGATGCCGATGACGTCCTCGATCTCGTGCTTCACACGCTGAGGATCGGCCGCCGGCAGGTCGATCTTGTTGATGACCGGCACGATCTCGAGATGATTCTCCGCTGCGAGATAGGTGTTTGCCAGCGTCTGCGCCTCAATGCCCTGTGACGCGTCCACGACGAGCACTGCGCCTTCGCAGGCCGCGAGAGAGCGGGATACCTCGTAGTTGAAGTCGACATGCCCGGGCGTGTCGATCAGGTTCAATTCGTAGTCTTCGCCGTTGTCGGCGCGATAGGTGAGCTTGACCGCGCGCGCCTTGATCGTAATGCCGCGCTCGCGTTCGAGCTCCATGTTGTCGAGGAGCTGGTTTTCCATCTCCCGCGCGGTAACGGCGCCGGTCAGCTCTAAAAGACGGTCGGCAAGCGTCGATTTGCCGTGGTCAATGTGCGCGATAATGGAAAAGTTGCGGATGTTGTTCTGATTGATCATAATTTGCTCCGAATCATAGAGTTTAAGAGGGGCGAAGGACGCTTATTTGTCCGGATGCCGAGGGCCCTGATAGCCGCGGTATTCCGTAGGCCCCGCCCAGTATTCCCGACCGCCGCGGCAGTCCTTGAGGTACCGCAGCGCCCGTACCTGCGAAGTCCATTCCATATCTTCATAGTGAACCGGGTCGTGATACCCCTCAATATCGCAGCTTCCCGAAAAACCCGCCTGCAATAAAATGGTAAAAACATCCGCCCAGTTCGTATCGCCGAAACCCGGCGTGCGGTTCCACATATACGGATGGATGCCGTTGATGCCGTAGTCGCGGATGACGTCCCACGCGACGGTGCCGTCCTTGCCGTGGAGATGCGTAACCTTCGGCGCATACCGGCGCAGCTGCGGGATGGGGTCGGCCAGCACTTCTAAAGCGTGACACGGCTCCCACTCCAGCCCAAGCGCGGGGCTCTTCACTGCGTCGAATAGTAAATCCCAGGCTTCCGGGCAGTACGCCAGGTTATCCGAACCGCCTTTCCAGCCACGCCCGCAACCCTCCAGAGCAAGCTTTACGCCGTGCGCTTGGGCGAGCTCGCAAAGCGGGTCAAATACCGCCTTCCATTCCGCGATCGTGTCCGGTATCGTTTTGGCGGGATTGCCGCCCGCAAACAGCCCGATCGCGCCGCAGTGTAAGCGCGGTGCGTTCCGGATTAGGGTCTCTACCCCGTGCCGCACATCCGCGTCTGTCAGCGTATTGCCGTAAATCGCATAATTTACCGCGCGCCCGTCGAGCACCGCCAGAATGCGCTGCGCGTATTCCTCAAAATCCAGCGCCGCGACATCCGGGTCAAACCGAAGCTGATAACTCTCAAATCCGACGGCGTTCAACGCGGGAATCATCGTTTCGGCGCTCTTTCCGGGAATCAACGTACCGATTTTTATGTCAAACACAAAACCCACCCGACCTTATCCTTCAGTATAGCCGCTATTTTGTCAATTAACAGTATAACACGCCGCGAACCGCTTTGCAATAGCCTTTTTTCGCATCAAAAACAGCAAAAGAACGGCAGGGGGAGGGGAGGATTTACGCTGCCGGTGCCCTTTGGTGGGGAACATCAATAAAAAAAGCACTTGCGTAAGCAAGTGCTTTTTTACTTTGGAGGCGCCACCCGGAATCGGACCGGGGAATAAGGGTTTTGCAGACCCTTGCCTTACCGCTTGGCCATGGCGCCATACCACATAAAGTGATTATACACGATGAAAAGCAAAATGTCAAGGGGGAAAAGAAAAAATCCACCGTGTGAAGTGAAAAGGGAGAAAATTTTACGGGAAAAAGCTTCAGTCAAGGCGGTTTAGCAAAGAATATGCAGGAAAATGAAATATATCTTGCAATATCGATTCCGAATAAAGATATGGTAGCTGCGTAGTGAATCAAAAATTGGGGCAAATAGAAAGAGAAGCTGCAAAAAAATTTTAGACATATTGACGGAACAGCCGGCGGTTGTTTCGTAATAAACGCGTAAAAGGCAAAAAAACTGGTTTACATTCCAGAAAAATATGGTATACTATTCGTTATATAAATGAAGGAGGAATGGTCCTTGACAAAATACGTATACCTCTTCACCGAGGGTAACGGAAAAATGCGTGAGCTCCTGGGCGGAAAGGGCGCCAATCTCGCCGAAATGACGGGGCTTGGAATGCCGGTTCCGCAGGGGTTTACGATTACGACGGAAGCCTGCACCCGCTATTATGAGGACGGCGAGAAGATCGCCCCCGAGATCGAGGCGCAGATCTCCGAATATCTTGGCAAAATGGAGGAGATCACCGGCAAGAAGTTCGGCGATCCGACAAATCCGCTGCTCGTCTCCGTCCGCTCCGGCGCCAGGGCCTCTATGCCCGGCATGATGGATACCGTCTTAAACCTCGGTATCAATGACGAGGTCGTTGAGGGCGTCGCGAAGCTGACGAACAACCCCCGTTTTGCGTATGACTCCTATCGCCGCTTTATCCAGATGTTCTCCGACGTCGTGATGGAGGTTCCCAAGGCCTCTTTTGAGCAGTTCATCGATCGGATCAAGGAACGCCGCGGCATTCAGCTCGATATCGAGATGAACGCCGACGACATGCGCGAGCTGGTCTGCCTGTATAAAAAGTACTTCTTTGAGCAGAAGGGATTTGATTTCCCCACGGATCCCCGTACCCAGCTCATGGAAGCGGTCCGCGCCGTGTTCCGCTCCTGGAACAACCAGCGCGCGATCGTCTACCGCCGTATGAACGATATCCCTTCCTCGTGGGGCACCGCCGTCAACGTCCAGTCCATGGTCTACGGCAATATGGGCGAGACCTCCGGTACCGGCGTCGCTTTTACCCGCAACCCCTCCACCGGCGAAAAGAAGCTCTACGGTGAGTTCCTCATGAATGCGCAGGGTGAGGATGTCGTCGCTGGCGTCCGTACCCCGCAGACCATCGATCATCTCCGCGAGGTGATGCCCGAGGTTTATGAGCAGTTCGCCGAAATTGCCGACCGCCTTGAAAAGCACTACCGCGATATGCAGGACATGGAGTTTACCATCGAACGCGGCAGATTGTACATGCTTCAGACCCGCAATGGCAAGCGCACCGCGCAGGCGGCGCTCAAAATCGCCGTCGATCTCGTCGACGAGGGAATGTGCACACCCGAGGAGGTTATCCTCAAGGTCGAGCCAAAACAGCTCGATTCTCTGTTGCATCCCCAGTTTGAGCCGAAAGCGCTGAAGGCTGCCAAGCCCATCTCCTCGGGTCTTCCCGCGTCCCCCGGCGCCGCCTACGGCCGCGTTTACTTCAACGCCGAGACTGCGACCGCCGCCGCTGAAAAGGGCGAGCCGGTCATCTTGACCAGACTAGAGACTTCCCCCGAGGACATCGAAGGCATGGCTGCCGCCCAGGGCATCCTCACCGTCCGCGGCGGTATGACCTCCCACGCCGCCGTTGTCGCGCGCGGTATGGGCCGCTGCTGTGTCTCCGGATGCAGCGAGATCAAGATCTTTGAGGACGATAAGTTCTTCATTCTGGGCGGCGTCACCGTCCACGAAGGCGACTTTATCTCCCTCGACGGTTCCACCGGTAATATCTATATTGGTGCGCTGCCCACCGCCGAGGCTTCCATCACCGGCAATTTCTCCCGCTTCATGAAGTGGGTCGACGATATCCGCGCCCTGCATGTCCGTGCAAACGCCGATACACCCCACGATGCACGCCAGGCCGTCGAATTCGGCGCCGAGGGGATCGGTCTGTGCCGCACCGAGCACATGTTCTTCGAAGCCGACCGTATCGCCGCCATGCGGGAAATGATCGTCTCCAAGGATGAGACGCAGCGCAGAAAAGCGCTCGCAAAGCTCCTGCCTATCCAGCGCGCCGACTTCGAGGGCATCTTCCGCGCGATGGAGGGCCGTCCGGTTACCATTCGTCTTTTAGACCCGCCGCTCCATGAGTTCCTGCCCACCGATGAGGAGGACATTCAAACACTCGCGGCCGAGATGAACATGACCGTTGCCGATCTGAAGGGAACCATCTGCTATCTGCACGAGTTCAACCCGATGATGGGGCACCGCGGCTGTCGTCTCGCTGTTACCTATCCCGAAATCGCCGAGATGCAGGTACGCGCGATCATCGAAGCCGCCGTCAACATCAAGCGGGAGACCGGCCTCGACATCGTTCCCGAGATCATGGTTCCCCTCGTCTGCGACCGCAAGGAGCTGCACTTTGTGCGCGGCATTATCGATCAGGTTGCCAACGAAGTCATCGAGAAGTCCGGTATAGCGCTCTCCTACAAGGTCGGCACGATGATCGAGATTCCGCGCGCCGCCCTGACCGCCGATGAGATCGCCGAGGAAGCCGAGTTCTTCTCCTTCGGCACAAACGATCTGACGCAGATGACCTTCGGCTTCTCCCGCGATGACGCAGGAAAGTTCCTCAATCAATACTACCTGCGCAAGATATTTGAGTCCGATCCCTTCGCGAAGCTCGATCAAAACGGCGTCGGCCGTTTCGTCGAGATGGCGGCGACCCTCGGACGCAAGACCCGCCCCGACATCAAGCTTGGTATCTGCGGCGAACACGGCGGCGACCCGTCCTCCGTTGCGTTCTGCCACCGCATGGGCTTAAATTATGTTTCCTGTTCGCCCTTCCGTGTACCGATCGCCCGTCTCGCGGCGGCGCAGGCTGCCGTCAGGGAACCCCGCAAGTAAAGTAAAAAGCACGGAGATCCCCGCACATTGCCTAAAAAGGGAACGTGCGGGGATTTTTTTCAATTTCTTCCGAATAAATTTTAGGGACTGCATTGACAAAAACAATAGGGTAGGTTACAATTCAATCACTGAGATGGGTTTCTTTGACAGGGATGTAAATGACCAAACATAATACTATCAGGGAAATACCGCTCAGGAATCCAATAAAACCGGCAAGTTATGCCAAAGATCCCCCAAAAAACAAATACAAAGGAGTGTTCTGCAGTGAAAGAGATCGTAGCCAAATTATTAAACGAGCAGATTAATAAAGAGTTCTTCTCCGCCTATCTGTACTTAAGTTTCGCAAACTACTTCATCGAGCAGGGCCTGAATGGCTTTGCAAACTGGTATCAGGTACAGGCGCAGGAAGAGCGCGATCATGCCACGCTGATGACACAGTACATGCAGAACAACGACGCGAAGGTCGTTTATGAAGCCATCGCCAAACCCGACGGTTCCTGGACGCAGGGTCTCGAGGTTTTGAAAGCGGGCCTGATGCATGAAAAATATGTGACGGAATCGATTCACAAGATCTACGGCGCGGCTTCCGAGGAAAAGGATTACCGCACGCTCCAATTTCTGGATTGGTTTGTAAAGGAGCAGGGCGAAGAGGAGAAGAACGCGGTCGAGCTGATCCGGAAAATGGAGCTGTTCGGCAGCGACTCTAAAGGACTGTACCTGCTGGATCAGGAGCTGGCGACCAGAACCTATATGGCTCCGTCGCTGGTACTGTAAGCCGTTTCGCAAAACAGTAAAAAACAGGGTCCGGCGCGGGTACGGGATGTTTTTCCCCTGCGCTGGGCCCTGTTTCATTATGTATGTATTTATCCTGAAGGGTTACGTCTGCCCGAATGAACGGATTGCGAAGGAGTAGGTCAAGTGAAGCTAAACATCATCGACGTATTGGGCAGCCTGAATAAAGCGCAATGCATTATCTCCCCCGCGTTGGGGGTACATCAGGAACAAGTCGCCTATTTGGCGTATCGTCTGGCGGAGAAGCTAGCTTGGCCGCAAAAAAAGAGAAACAAAATGTTTGTAGCGGGTCTTTTGCATGATGTGGGCGCTCTTTCACTACAGGAAAAAGAAATGGCGGTATCCGAAAAGGGAGCGGATATCCATACGCACGCTTTTCGCGGAGCCTATTTGATTCAAGGCTTCTTGCCGGAGAAAAACATTGCGCCGATTGTCAAATATCATCATATTTTGTGGAATTACGGAAAGGCAGCGGACGAAAATCCAGAGATGCCGATGGAGAGTCAGCTCTTGCATTTGGCGGACCGGGTATGCGCGTCCCTTTCCGCTTCTCCGTTTGTATTGAATCAGGCGGGTACGATCAAAAAACGCATTTTGCTTGAGGCGGGGGAACGATTCGTTCCGGAATATGTCGATGCGTTTATGGAGTTGGCGGATACGGAATATATATGGTTGGATCTAATTTCAAAAGATGTCGTCCGGCGAATTGATTATTCCTATTTTGCGAGCCTTGAAATATCTGTTGACGATTTAACGGATCTTGCACGCTGCTATTCCTATCTGATTGATTTCAGAAGCCCTTTTACGGCTACTCATTCCGCCAGAGTGGCAAAAACGGCGCAGAAGCTGTCCGAGCTTTTACATTTTTCCTCGAAAGACTCCAAGAGGATGCTTGTCGCGGGGTATTTGCATGACCTAGGGAAATTGACTGTGGATCCTGCGATTCTGGAAAAGCCGGCCGCATTGACGAAGGAGGAATATGCGGTGATCCGTTCGCACACATATTATACATACTATTTGTTGGACGGCATTTCCGGATTGGAAACGATTCAGCAATGGGCGGCCTTTCATCATGAAAGGCTGAGCGGACGGGGATATCCCTTTCATATAAGGGAAGAGGATCTGTCGATAGGGTCCAGAATCATGGCGGCGGCGGATGTGTTCGCGGCGCTGAAGGAGACGCGGCCCTATAAGCCGGCGCTGTCAGAAGAGAAAATAAGCTCCATTATGAAAGGCATGGCGGAGAGTCAAGCCCTTGATCGCTATATAGTCGAGACCCTGCTGGGCAATTACTCTTTGCTGTCCGATATATGCGCCGAAGCGGGGGAAGCCGCCCGGCGAGAATACCGGGTTTTATACAGCATCGAAGCTTATACGGGCGTGCAGTAAGGTCTTATGTTAGCATACTTAAATTAAACGTAGAGTGAACCGTAATTTGGCATCTGTATTCACCTAATCGCAACCGGATCGGGCTGTTCCCTTTCGATTCGGGCGTCCACAACTGGTTTTATGGCCATAAATAGTTTGCAATATCGACTATAGGTTTATCATCCACGATTAAATCATGTGTGGCGCAAGACAGCTTCCTTTTCCGGATATAACCAGTAATGGGTTCTCCTACAATGCCCATAAATATTCTACAAAAATGAGGGTAGGAATAATATGTTTCATTCAGAACATCTTCTACGGCAACCTTGTCTTTTAAGTTGTTCTCAATAAACGAAATACTGTTGTTAACCATTTGAATATAGTTATTCTTCATAAGCCCTACTCCTTTTAACATACTATGTTTCATAGTATACATGTAAAAATATCATAGGTCTTTGCCGGATATATCATAAATGCTTATTCATTAAAATAGCGCCATCCTTATTTTAACACAAAAATAAAAGAAGTCGACTATTCATTGCTGAAATCGACTTCTTTTAGTAAATATTCTTGAAAGTAGTGACCTGCTTTGATACGATATGCACACCTCTCCGACTTTTCGTTAAAAGGTGTGGTAAATAATTAAAAGTTGAATCACTATATTGTAGAATAATTATCTCTAAATGCGTTATTGCTTGCAAGAAATAAAGTGCGTATAATAAAAACAGAAAGAGGCGCCGCTTTCAATAAAACATAAGGAGACCTTTATGATACTGAAAATCGGAGACCAAATTAAATATCTTCGTAAAGCGAAAGATATTACGCAGGAAGAATTTGCAAGCATTCTCGGCGTTTCTTATCAATCGGTATCGCGCTGGGAGAATGACACTTGTTATCCGGACATGGAGTTACTTCCGACCATAGCCGAATTTTTCGGAATCACTGTTGACAAATTGTTGGGGGTTGACAAATCTATTGAGAAGGCTCATGTTAATGAATACCTCAGACAATTTCAATCTGCGGTAAGTGTCGGAAATGTGAATGAATGTATTACAATAGCACGCAAGGGTGTGGCAGAGTATCCGAATAATTTTGTGTTACTCAACAAGCTGATGTATGCTTTATTTGTGTCAGGAGATGACGACGGAAACATTCCTGATTGGCAGGAAAATAAGAAAAAGTACGATGCCGAGATAACAACACTTGGCGAACGGATAATGAAATACTGCCCAGACCAGAACATCAGACTTGAAGCAACCTCACGCCTTGCCTTTAATCATTGCGAAATGGGGCGAAAAGAAATCGGAAGAGCTATTTATGAAACTTTGCCTTCGGCTGAATACAGCAGAGAAAACCAAATGTGGTGGAGCCTGTCCGATGATGAAAAGTTGCCATTTTTGAGAAACAAAGTTAAACAAGATTATGAGGCTCTGAGATCATCTATGTGGCTACTCTCAAATTCAGGTTGCCTTTCTGATGAGCAATCTATTGCTGTAATAAATAAAGTATTTGAGGTTGAAATAATCGCATACGATGGAACAATAATTCCAGATGGTTGGGGAGTTGCTAAATTGCAATTGGATATTGCAAAATCATACGCAAGGCTAGGAAACAGATCTAAAGCTCTCGAACATCTGAATACCGGAGCAATTGCTGCAAAAGCTTTCGACCACCGACCAGAAACGCAGTCATATTCGTGCATATTGTTTGGAAACATCGAGCAAAAACGTTCCGACTTTGAAACATCAGATACAAGATCACTATGCGAAATTATGCGAGATAAATGGCTTGCATCTATTAATTTTGATTTTCTGCGCGACAGTAAAGAATTTCTAGAAATTATTAGAATGCTTTCATAAATCATTCCCGTTTGCCGAGTATCACCTGGGATGAAAAATGAATATTCCCGTTTGCTGAGTATAAGAGCATTGATGCTCTAATATCCGGCAGACGGGATTTTTCTTTATACTCCACAAACGGCAGAAAACAAAAAAGCCCACAAAAAGCCTTACAACAAGACCTTTATGGGCAAGTGAGTAGTTTGGATTAAACGGAAAGAACGCAAGCATCGTATCAATGTTTGCGTTCTTATATGGTGGACACTAAGGGACTTGAACCCCTGACCCCCTGCACGTCAAGCAGGTGCTCTTCCAGCTGAGCTAAGTGTCCTCGCGAGTTCACAAGCGCATTTACTATTATACACGTTTTTTTACTTTTGTCAAGAACTTTTTTCGAAAAAATCACAGCCCGGAGGATTGCGTTAGACGTACTGTTTAGTTCATCGGGACATATACGTCCATATAATGAACGCCGTCAACGTCATATTCTTCTTCAAAAGCAAGTCTATTTTCCCAGGAGGATGTTTTGGAAAAGCTAAAAAGCATCTGATAGGCTCTTGGTATATTTTCAAAGGAATTGCTATGGGGGTCGGTGATCGTTAATGTCGCATAGGTATCTCGGGGGATATACGCCAGCTCCGCGCCGCCGCATTTGGGGATAAAATCCTCCGGAATGACATACGCGGCTACATATCCGCGTAATCCGAATTTCACCCGCTGCTCCTCTGTGATAAACGGAAAATCCCAGCCGATCCGCTTCTTTTTATATGTTTTACAATCCAGCAGCCCACTCTTTTCCGCCCAACGATCCATATAGGACAAAACGATATCTTCAGGAGAAGGACTGATGATAACGTACCTTGCCACTTTAAACTTGTCCAATGTCACTGTTCTGATTTCGCTGTAGATGTTATTTTCCATTTTTACGTACCTCCCGTTATAAAAAACATCCTCTAATAAACAGAATTCCCGCAATGAATATCAAACGGCATAATGAGCAGTCTTTGAATTTCTTTTCCGTACGTATTGAAAAACCATTCAATCGCTTTTCCGTAGCTTTCCTTGTTGTCAAATTCCCAGTATGAAAAATACTTGACGCATTTTACAATCTTTGTCAGCTCTCGCGGAGGATTTCCCGCTTCAACGCCATCTATCGTAAAAAATCGCTTGACATATTTGATATCGATACAACCGGGTTGCCGCTTCTGCGCCTCTGCAACTTTCATTATGAGGGTTTCAAAATCCGCCAATTTATCGGGTTTCACCTGGAATAATTTAACCTCAGAAAAACTGTCCCTCATTTTTAACACCTCTTTAGTCGCTATCAGCGAGGTTATCGTCGTATGGCTTCAATAATCCATTCCCTGCTTTTAGGAGTCCAAGGTTCTCTGCTTCTATTACTGAATTCACCTTTAACAATAAATCCGGCATTATCCAATGCGGCAATAATTTTTTCCCGCTCATAATATTGCAAAATGATAGAGTAGTGAAAGGATTCTATCCCCTTATCATCTTCAATATATACAACCTGTTCTATAAAATGTCTTTTTGTTGCGGCGTCATATTTCCCCCTGCCGTCTTTCCATACCTTTTTATCGGTATAATTGGGCACTCTCGGATGAAAAGTCCGTGTTGGGTATTCATAGGATTCTTGTGATGGGAGTATCAGCTCCAAAGCAAGGCAAGCGCCTTTTTTCATATGTGAGGCAACGGATATAAACGCTTTTTTGATCGATTCCATATCGGGCAATAAATGCAAATCCTGCGTAGCAATAAAAGCAAAGTCAAAATCCTTTTCATCAAAATCAAAATCGCAAATATCAGCAACTATTAATGACAGGTTTTTGACCGAACCGAATCTTTTTTGACCTTCATATATCATTTCTTCTGTAATATCGAAGGCTGTAACATCAAAACCCTTTTGTGCTATATATGCGCCGGATTGCCCAAGCGCACACATTGGTATTAACACCTTCTTTCCGAATTGTGCTGCGTAGTTACACCAATAATCAAACTCCGGTGTATTGTCATACCCATCCCAGTCCCACACAACAGCATGTTTTTTATAATCTTCAATCATTTCGTCATCTCATAATAATATAAATAATGCATATATGTCATCCTACTAAAAAAACCCGCCATCAACCGAATTTATCAATCAATGGCGGATTTTCTGGCGCGCCTGGAGGGATTCGAACCCCCGGCCCTCGGATCCGGAATCCGGTACTCTATCCACTGAGCTACAGGCGCATATTCAAAGCTTACTTAGTATACCACTATTTTACCAAAAAGTAAAGGGCTTTAAAAGCAAATTTTTCGATTTTCGCTTTCCCGGTTGACAATCCTAAAAACCACGGTATAATAATAAGATACGATCTTTATAATGGCTGAATGTTCGTTTCACACAAAACGGAAGCGCAGCAAATCACATGGAGGATACCTATGTTTTCCAAGTACAGTGTCCGCAAGCCATTTACCGTGCTGGTAGCGGTGATTCTTGTCGTCGTCCTCGGCGTTGTATCGTATATGAACATGACGCCCGACCTTCTGCCGAAGATCAATCTTCCGTATGTCGTCGTGATGACAACTTACGTCGGCGCCACGCCGGAAACCGTCGAATCGGAGGTCACGCGGCCCATCGAACAATCCCTGTCAACGCTCGACGACGTCGATACCATCACGTCGACGTCCGGCGCAAGCTATTCCGTCGTGTTTTTGCAGTTTGCCGACAATGCCGACCTTGAATACGCCTCACTTGCGATCCGCGAAAAGCTGACGCAGCTCTCCGGCTCGTGGAGCGACGACGTCGGCACGCCGTCTATTATGAAGATCAGCCCCGATCTTCTGCCGGTCAGCGTTGCCGCCGTCAGCCGCGAGGGGCATGATACCATCACGCTGTCCTCCTTTGTCGAGGATGAGCTGCTGACAAGGCTCGAGGGCGTGGAGGGCATCGCGGGGGTGAATGCCAGCGGACTGATCTCCCAGGTCATCGAGGTCAAAATAGACCCGGATAAGCTCGAGGAGGTCAACGCAAGGCTCCGCGCCGAGGCCGAGCGGCAGCTCGAGGACGCGAAGGCGCAGCTTACCGAAAATCGCACGGAAGTACAGAATAAGCTCGACGAGCTTTCCGGCGGCGCGGAGGAGATCGCCGACGGCAGAACACAGCTAACCCAAAAACAGGAAAGCCTTGCCACCGAACTTGCCGCCGCCGAGGCCGAGCTCGATAATCAAAAGCAGACCATTCTGCAGGCGCGCCTCGAGATCGTGTCGGGGCTTGCTGAGCTTGAGTCTAAGCTCGCTGAAATCGACACCACCGAGCAGACCTACCGGACTCTGCAAAGCAATATCGAAAAAGCGGAGTTTGCCCGCGAACAGGGGACGGCCGCGGCGAATAACCTAACGGCGCTGTCGGAACAGCTATCGGCGCTACTTGCGACCCGCCAGGCGATGCTCGCGGGAGCCGCCACAATGGGTCTTTCAGGCGAGGAAGCGGAGAAATATCTGCGTGAGAATTCCGAGGAGTTCCGCACGGCGGAAAGCGCGCTTGCCGAAATCGATACGGTGCTTGCCGCTGCTGGAACCGACCGCGATCAACTGCCCCAGGCCATTGACACCGCGAAAACGGCCGCCGAAACTGCCGAAAAGAGCCTTGATACCCTCGATTCCGCTCTTGCTGCACAGGGCCTTACGCGGGAAACCCTCACGCAGGCGATTGCGCAGCTGGAGGACGCCCGCGAAACCGTCAGCGCGTCTATGGCGACCCTGAACGATAAGCTTGGTGCGCTGGAGCAGGGTGAGACCACCGTCGACGACGCCCTTGCAACCCTCGCCGCGCAGCAGTCCGCCGCGTCCGGCGAGCTGAACTCTGCGATGACCGAGCTGATCGTCAACGAAAAGTCCCTCGCTGCCGCGAAAACCGAGCTTGAAACCGCGCTCGCCGAGATCGACGACGCGTATACCCGGCTCGAGGACTCCCGCGAGGAAACCCTCGCAAAGGCCGACGTCACCGACGCGGTGACCATGAAGTCTGTGGCGCAGATTCTCGCCGCACAGAATTTTTCCATGCCTGTAGGCTATGCCGGCGATACCCTCGTCAGCGTCGAAGGGAACATCGACGACGCGGAAACGCTCGAGGGGCTCCTGCTGTTTGATCTCGAAGGAGTCGGGGAGGTGCGGCTTGCCGACGTCGCGACGGTGACCCTGCGTGACAACTCCGACGAATCCTACGCCCGCATCAACGGACAGGACGGCGTGCTGCTCTCCTTTACAAAGCAGTCCGACGTCCCGACCGCCACCGCATCGAAAAACCTTGCCGCCAAGCTTGCCGATCTGGAAGCGGAATTCGACGGCCTGCGTTTCTATACCCTCATGGATCAAGGGGATTATATCCGCCTGATCGTAAAATCCGTGCTTGAAAACTTGTTCCTCGGCGCGGCGCTTGCCATCCTGATTCTGCTGTTCTTCTTAAAGGATATTCGCCCGACCTTCGTTGTTGCCTGCGCGATTCCGCTATCCGTGACATTTGCGATCGTGCTGATGTATTTCTCCGGCGTCACGCTGAATATCCTTTCGCTGTCCGGCCTTGCTATCGGCGTCGGTATGCTCGTCGACAACGCCATTGTGGTCATCGAGAATATTTACCGCCTTCGCGGCAAGGGGGTGCCGCCCGTAAAGGCCGCCATTGCCGGCGCAAAGCAGGTGACCGCCGCGATTACCGCGTCCACCCTGACCACCGTCTGCGTCTTTCTGCCCATTGTCTTCGTGCAGGGGCTGACGCGCCAGCTCTTTACCGACATGGCGCTCACCATTACCTATTCCCTCGGCGCCAGTCTCATCGTTGCGCTCACACTTGTGCCGTGTATGGCGGCGGGTACCCTGAAGCGTGTGCGCCCGGAGGGAAGCGCCTATGGAAAGCTTTTGGATCGATACGAGGCCGCCATGCGCTGGTCGCTTGCCCACAAATGGACGGTCGTGCTCGCGGCGTTTGTACTGCTGGCGGGCAGCGCGGTTTGGTCGCTGTCGAAGGGGTTTTCGTACATGCCCGATATGGAAAGCACGCAGGTTATGGTCAGCATCGAAATGCCCGACGATTCCACGCTCTCCGAGACAGCGGCCGCGTCCGATACGCTTGCCCAGCGGATTATGGCGCTTGACGGTGTAGAAACCGTCGGCACGATGCTCGATGCCGGCGTGTCCGGCATGCTCGGCATGAGCGTGGGGACCGATACCGATGTGACGTCGGTTACGATGTATGTCCTTCTCGCCGAAAACAGCCACCGCTCCATGTCGGGGCTTGCGGAGGAGATCGAAGCCAGTGCCGAGGGGCTTGAGTGCAAGGTGTCCGCGTCGTCGGGCAGCATGATGTCCGGCTACGCTACGGCGCTTGGCGGGCAGGGGATCGAGGTAAAGGTATATGCAAACGATCTCGATCTGCTGCAAAACGAAGCGAAAGCCATCGCGGAGCTCCTGCGCGGCGTCGACGGTATCGCCGAGGTTTCGGATGGGCTTGAACAAACCGCCCCCGCGCTGCGCATCACCGTCGACCGCGATAAAGCGATGAAAAATGGCCTCACAACCGCGCAGGTTGCGATGAGCCTTGCGTCCTCTTTGACGAAGAGCGCTACGGCGACGCAAATTCATACACTCGACGCCGATGTGCTCGTTTATAACACGGTCGACGCTAACCCCGAGACGCTCGGCAAGCTTACCGTCACCGCGACAGCCGCCGACGGTACAAAGACCGAGGTCAGGCTCGGAGACATCGCCGAGATTCGCGAGGCCACAAGCTTCAGTGCGATCCGGCGCAGCGAGCAGCGCCGCACCGTCTCCGTGACCGCGACCGTGCAGGAGGGTAAGAACGTGACTATCGTCGCGAGAGATATCGAAAAGGCGATGAAGTCTTATGCCGCGCCGGCCGGCGTCTCTTATGAATACGCCGGTGAAAACGAGACGATCATGAATTCGCTGTCCGACCTCGTGTGGATGCTCCTGCTCGGCGTGCTGATCGTCTACCTCATCATGGTGGCGCAGTTCCAGTCCCTGCTGTCGCCCTTAATCGTCATGTTCGCGATCCCGCTTGCCTTTACCGGCGGCCTGTTCGCGCTCGCCATCTTCGGCTACGAGGTTTCCGTCGTCGCGATGATCGGCTTCATCATCCTTGTCGGCATCATCGTCAACAACGGCATTGTGCTCGTCGACGCGATCAACCAGCTCCGCGAGGAGGGCATGGAACGCACCGAGGCGGTCATCGAAGCGGGCAGAATGCGCCTGCGCCCCGTCCTGATGACGGCACTGACCACAATTTTAGGGCTTATGCCCATGTCGCTCGGCATCGGGCTCGGCGTATCCCTCGTGCAGCCCGTCGCCATCGCCGGTATCGGTGGACTCGCCTATGCGACGCTGATGACCCTCATCCTCGTACCTGTACTCTACGACGGCCTGCACAAGCGCCCGCTGAAGCGCGTGACCGCGGAGGAGCTGCAGGAGACAGAGGAAACACGCGCTTAAAAGGAGAATATGATGCAAAAATATACGCAGGCGGCGGAGTTCATCCGGTCTCATACGGACTTTTCGCCGGAAATCGCAATCGTCCTCGGCTCGGGGCTCGGAGGATTTTCCGCGCGCGTCGAAGATGCGCGGATCTTCGAGTATGCCGACATCCCCGGCTTCTCGCGCTCCACCGTCCAGGGCCATCGCGGTCGGTTCGTCCTCGGTACCGTCGAGGGCCGTCCCGTGATCGTACTTGACGGACGAGTCCACTATTACGAAGGCCGCGACATGCAGGACGTCGTACTGCCCGTCCGCACGGCAGCACTCCTCGGAGTGAAAACGCTGATCCTGACCAATGCCGCCGGGGGTATCCGCGCCGATATGAAGGCGGGAGACTTCATGCTCATTGCCGATCAGATTTCCTCCTTTGTACCGTCCCCGCTGCGCGGAGAAAACGACGATACGCTCGGGCCCCGTTTCCCCGATATGAGCGCCGCCTACGACCCTGTTCTCCGCGCCGTCATCCGCAAGGCCGCCGCACGCGAGGGGATTTTCCTGCGCGAGGGCGTGTACTGCCAGCTTCCGGGGCCAAGTTTTGAGACCCCCGCCGAGATCCGCATGCTGCGCACCCTCGGCGCGGACGCCGTAGGCATGAGTACAGCCTGCGAGTGCATTGCCGCGCGGCATATGGGGCTGAAAGTCGCGGGGATTTCCTGCATTTCGAATCTCGCCGCCGGCATTTCCGCCCAGCCGCTGTCCCATGCCGAGGTGCAGGAGACCGCCGGCCGCGTGGGGAAGGATTTTGAGCGGCTGCTCTGCGCCGTGGTGCGGGCACTGTAAAATAAGACGAAAAACGGAAGGGGTTTTTTTATGGGCATGGTCAAACGCTTCGCACGGTACTATAAACCGCACCGGGGGCTTTTCGCCTTCGATATGGTCTGCGCGCTCGCGATGGCGGTCTGCGATCTCTACTACCCGTCCGTGACCCGCAGCATCATCAACGTCGAAATTCCCGCCGGGGATATGCGCCGGATCCTCGTGTTATGCGCACTGCTGGCGGGCGTCTATACCGCAAAGCTCATCCTCTCCTACCTCGTCCTGTATTACGGTCATATGGTCGGCGTCCGCATGCAGTCCGATATGCGCCGCGATATCTTCTCGCGCCTCGAGCGCCTGCCCTTTTCCTTCTTCGACGACAACAAGACAGGCTCTATCATGTCCCGCATCGTCAACGACCTGATGGAGGTCTCCGAGCTTGCCCATCACGGTCCCGAAGATCTCTTTTTATCCGTCGTCATGCTCGTCGGCACCTTCGTCATCCTCGCCCGCATCAATCTGACCCTCACTGTCATCATCTTCCTGTTTTTGCCCATCCTCATGTTTTTCACGATGAAAAGTCGCAGGAAGATGCAGACCGCCTTCCGCCATACCCGCGAGGAGGTCGCCGAGATCAACGCGCGCCTGGAAAACTCCCTCGCCGGCATCCGCGTGTCTAAAAGCTTTGTCAACGAAGAATATGAGATGAACCGCTTTGAGGAGCGCAATCAGGCCTTCGTCAAAGCCCGCGTCCGCGCCTATCGCGTCATGGCGGAGTTCTCGAGCGTCAACACCTATATCCTCGATATGATGTACGTCGTCGTCCTGCTCGCCGGAGGATATTACTGCTACCGCGGCGCGATCAATTTCGGCGATTTTGCCGCGTATATTCTGTACGTCGGCATGTTTATGAACCCCATCCGCCGCTTGATCGGCTTTATCGAGCAGTATCAGGACGGTATGACCGGCTTTAAGCGCTTTACCGAGATCATGGACGCCGCCGCCGAGGAGGATACCCCGGGCGCTGCCGATCTTGGGACGGTGCGGGGTGATATCCGCTTTGAAAACGTCAGCTTTACCTACAATACCGGCCGCGAGGTGTTACATAATGTCAGTTTCCGCGCCGAGCCCGGACATACCGTCGCTCTCGTCGGCCCCTCCGGCGGCGGTAAGACGACGCTGTGCCACCTGCTGACCCGTTTCTATCCCGTGACCGAGGGCGTGATCCGCATCGACGGACGCGATATCCGGAGCGTGACACTGAGAAGTCTGCGTGAAACCATCGGCATCGTCCAGCAGGACGTTTTCCTCTTTACCGGCACGATCTATGAAAACATCGCCTACGGCCGCCCCGACGCCACGCGCGAGGAGATCATTGAAGCCGCGCGGCGCGCCCATATCGACGAATTCATCGAAGGGCTTCCGGACAAGTACGACACCTTCATCGGCGAACGCGGCGTCAAGCTCTCCGGCGGCCAAAAGCAGCGTATTTCCATCGCGCGTGTCTTTTTAAAGGACCCGCCCATCCTCGTCCTCGACGAAGCGACCTCCGCGCTTGACAACGCTACGGAAACCCTGATTCAAGAATCGCTGGAGGAGCTCTCCCACGGCCGTACCACCCTCGTCGTCGCCCATCGCCTCTCCACCGTGCGCCGCGCGGATGAAATCGTCGTCATCACCGACGACGGTGTGCTGGAACGCGGCACGCACAAGGAACTGATGGAGAAAAACGGACTCTACGCGGAGCTATATAACGCCCAGTTTGCCGTCTGAAAGGAGGGTTTGGCCTGATGTATTCCATCCGCTTCGGTATTCTCGCCACCGGTACGATCGCGCATAAGTTCGCCCGTACCGCACCGCTCGTCCCCGAAATGACCCTGCTTGCCGCCGCTTCCCGCAGCCAAAACTCAGCCGACGCCTTTTGCGCGGAGTTTGGCATCCCCCGCGCCTACGGCTCCTACGACGCGCTGCTTCGTGACCCCGAAATTGACGCTGTATATATCGCCACCCCGCATCCGTTCCATAAGGCCTGCGCGATCGCCGCGATCGCGGCGGGGAAGCATGTCCTCTGCGAAAAACCGCTCACCTTAACCCGCGCGGACTCCGCCGAGGTCTATGCCGCGGCAAAAGAGAAGGGCGTTTTCCTCATGGAGGCCATGTGGACGCGCTTTATCCCGACGGTCACTCTCGCAAAACGCTGGATAGACGAGGGGCGCGTCGGCTGCCCGCGCTATATGACCGCCGCCTTCGGCTACAATACCCCGCTTTCAGACCCGCTTGACCGTATCTTCGACCCATCCCTTGCCGGCGGCGCGCTCTACGACGTCGGCGTCTACGCGATAGAAGCCGCGCTCGACTTTTTCGCGCCGCGCAGACTCGCCGAAACCCGGGGCATGGCGGCGCTGACCGACTCGGGCGTCGACGGCGTCAACGCGTTCCTTTTGCGCTTCGAGGGCGGCGGTATCGCGAGCCTTTCCTCCGCCGTCCAGTGCGAGACGGAAAACCATGCCGTCCTGTACGGTACGCAGGGGAAAATAAAGCTTGGCCCCCATTTCTACGCGCCGGAAACAGCCGAGCTGTGGATCGGCGGGAAATGTCCCGAACGCTATCAGATGAGCATCGATTCCGGCTTCGAATATGAGATCCGCCATATGGTCGGCTGTATCCGCGCGGGGAAGCTCGTTTCCGACCGGATGCCGCCGGAGGACACGCTCGTTTGCGCGGAGGTGTTCGAAACGCTGATGCGGCAGGGCTTTTACGCGTGTGAAACGAGGAAACCGTAAGGAGACGACTGTATGGGAGCTCAGTTGAACGTCCCCGCGTATTACGATCTGGCCGAGGGAGACACCTTCGAGCTTTTCCGCCGGGGCGTCGTGCTGGCGTCCGATCCGTATCGTTATAACTGGCGCGTCGAATGCGAAAAAGGCGCCGTTTTTGAACGCAAATACGGTTATACGCCCGCATACGGCGACCGCGGCGAGTACCCGATGGTCATGTCCCTCGAGGACGACGACGGGACGGTGCTCGACCGCCGGGAAACGGTGCTGCGCGTCCATGCCGTACCCGCGTCGCTGGCAAAACCGGTGAACCTGCTCTGCGTCGGCGACAGCCTGACCTCGGGCGGCGTTTGGGTTTCGGAGCTCGCGCGGCGCCTGACCGGTACGGGCGGCACGCCTGCGGGATTAGCACTTCCGGGCATCCGCTTTTACGGCGGCGTTCCGGCCGCTCCCGGCGTTTTCCACGAGGGTTACGGCGGCTGGACCTTCGAGAGCTTTAACACCGACTATCAAAGCGCCCGTTTTTGGCATGTCCGGACCGCGCAAACCCTGACGGCGCTCGACCAGCACGCAAGCTACCGCGACAGCCGCGGCGGGCTCTGGCGCGTGGAGACGCCCGGAGCCGAGTCAAAGCTTGTGTATATGGACGGCACGCCATCGGACGGGCCGGAAGGCTGCCTTGTATGGGAGTCCGGCGGCACGGGGCAAGCGCGTGCGCTCGATATCCTCGCCGCGAGACGCGCGTCGGGCAATCCCTTTTGGGACGAGACACGCGACGCGGTCGATTTTAGGACGTGGGGGAAAAAGGTCGGCGCGGATACCGTCGATCTTGCCTGCGTGCTGCTGGGCTGGAACTCGACGCTGACGCCGCGCGAGCGGTATTTCGGCAGCGTGCGCACGTTTCTCGCAAATCTCCGCCGCACCTACCCCGGCTGTCGCGTGATCCTGATGGGCCTGCAGGTGCCGGACATCGACGGCTTCGGCCAAAGCTACGGCTGTATGTGGAATTACATGGATAAGCTGCGCTATGTCTTCGAAATGGACGAGCGCTACGCCGAGATCGCCGTGGAGGATCCCTTAACCGTGTCGGCAAGCCTCGCGGGGCAGTTCGACACCGAGTACAACATGCCGCGCGAAGCATTCCCCGCGAATGTCCGCAATCCGAGGCCGGTGGAGCGCGGTACAAACGGCGTCCATCCGGCAAAAGAGGGCTATTTACAGATCGCCGACGCGTTTTATCGCGCCGTTATCCCGTTTTTGAATTCCAATTCAATATAGGAGGCAGAATTTGTATGGCACTGATCGTACCGCAGCCCACCCCCGGCAAGTCCGACTGGTTTATCCGCGACCGCTTCGGCATGTTCATCCACTGGGGCACCTACTCTCTCGCCGCGCGCCATGAGTGGATGAAGTCCCGCGAGAAAATACCTACCGAGCTCTACGACAGGTACTTCCGGCATTTCGAACCCGATCTGTATGACCCCCGCGAATGGGCGAAGGCCGCCAAAGCCGCCGGCATGAAATACTTTGTCATCACGACGAAGCATCACGAAGGCTTTTGCCTCTGGGATACGAAGTACTCGGACTACAAGGCGACGAACACCCCCTACGGCCGCGATGTCCTACGCCCCATGGTCGAAGCGTTCCGCGAGGAAGGCTTAAAGGTCGGCTTCTACCATTCCCTCCTTGACTGGCACCACCCCGACTATACCGTCGACAACTGCCACCCCATGCGCGAAAATGCCGAATACATCGCCCGTGACAAGGAACGAAACCTCGAACGCTATGTCGAGTACCTCTATCATCAGACCGAGGAGCTCCTTACCCAGTTTGGCAAGATCGACATCCTCTGGTACGACTTCTCTGTCGCGCCAAGCGGCGGGTTTGCCGGCAAAGGTAAGGACGTCTGGCACTCCGAGGAACTTTTAAAGCTGATCCGCAAATACCAGCCCGATATCCTCATCAACGACCGTCTCCAGATCGATCAGGACATCAAGACGCCCGAACAGTATCAGCCGCGCGGCTGGATGCGGGTTGACGGGCAGCCCGTCGTATGGGAGGCCTGTCAGACCTTCTCCGGCTCCTGGGGTTACCACCGCGACGAGGAGAGCTGGAAATCCGTCGAGATGCTTTTAAAAATGCTCGTCGACAGCGTCTCTAAAGGCGGCAACCTGCTCTTAAACGTCGGTCCCACGGGCAGGGGCGAGTTCGATTCCCGCGCCAAGGACCGCCTTTCGGGCATCGCAGAGTGGATGCACTACAACGCCCGCGCGATCTACGGCTGCACCGCCGCGCCGACGGAATGGAAATGCCCCGAGGACTGCCGCTTTACCTATAACCCCGAAACGAAGCGCCTATACCTCCATGTCTTCTCCTGGCCCTTCCGCCACATCCATCTCGACGGCTTCGCCGGACACGTTGAGTACGCCCAGCTCCTCGCCGACGCGTCCGAGATCCAGTTTAAGGAAGGCACCGGCGCGCAGGGCGTGAACACCGCAAACGACGGCGGCCTCGGCACCGTTACCCTTGAGGTGCCGATCAAGCAGCCGGGGGTTGTACCGGTGATCGAACTGTTCCTTAAATAACTTTTCCTTCTCAACATGGTTTTTTGCTGGATATTACCTTCTGGAGGGGCCTTCTTGTTGTCACCAAAGGTGACAACGCCCTCCGGACCGCCCCGCGCCAGTATTCTCAGTGTCACGAAGTGGCACTGAGAATACTGGACAAGAAAGCACCTTTTTAAGGACGAAAACGCCTGCGGGCGTTTCTTATACGGGGGAGGGACGCGGGTTCTGCGGGCGTGGTCATCGAAGATGACCACAGTCGCACAGGTCGCCGGGGATTTGCGCGAAAGGGGACGCTTTTTTAGTAATATTGCCGTTTGACAGCGTGCGGAAATTTGGTTATAATAAAATTTGTATATAGCATTCTCATACGATGACCCGGACGCCCCGCGTTTATGCGGGGGCTTAGAGCCGTGACGCTGGCTTTCAGAGAACGGATGACTTTGGTGCGACATCCGTGCGGCGCGTGTGTTCGATCTACACTCCGGTGAGCGTGAGACGGTGATCAACAGACGGACACCGATATCCTCCGTCCGCAAGGCTGCGTGACCGACAAAATCGGCATGCGGCGAAGTAAGGTGGTACCGCGAGGCTTCCCTCGCCCTTTTTATCGGGCGCGGGGGCTTTATTTTTTTTGCGATTATGAAAGGAGTGCCAAAAAATGGAATTCAATCCGAATGTACTCGACCTGTTAAAGGAACGCGGATACGTCTATCAATGCACCAATCTCGACGCGCTCGAAGCCCGCTTACAGAAAGGCCCGATCACCTTTTACCTCGGCGTGGACCCCACCGCCGACTCCCTGCATATCGGCCATTTCTTCGCCCTCATGGTCTTCCGCTACCTCCAGGAAGCAGGGCATCGCGGCATCCTCGTCATCGGCGGCGCGACCGCGCAGGTCGGCGACCCCTCCGGCAAGAGCGATATGCGTAAAATGATGACCAAGGAGCAGGTGCGCCACAATGTCGACGAGGTCAAGACCCTCGCGTCCAAGTTCATCCGCACCGACGGCGACAACCCCGCCATCATTCTCGACAACGACGAATGGTTTCGTGATTACCCCTATATCGACTTCATGCGCGATGTCGGCATCCACTTCAACGTCAACGTTATGCTCGCGGCCGACGCCTACGCGAACCGCCTCAAACAGGGGGGCTTAACCTTCCTCGAAATGGGCTACATGCTGATGCAGGCTTACGACTTTATCTATTTAAACCGCACCTACGGCTGCACCCTGGAAATCGGCGGCTCCGATCAGTGGGGCAACATCATCGCGGGCTCCGAGCTAAACCGCAAAATGCGCCATATCGACCCTGACGCGTCCGCCTCCGACGAGGATATCTTCGGGCTGACAAACCCCCTGCTTCTCACCAAGGAAGGCAAGAAGATGGGCAAGACCGAAAACGGCGCGCTCTGGGTCGCCTCCGACCGCACGACGCCCTACGATTTCTACCAGTATTTCTACAACGTCGCCGACGAGGACTGCGAAAACCTCCTGCGCCTGTTTACACGCGTACCCCTTGAGGAGATCGCGCGGATTCTGAAGGACGATATCCTCGCCGCCAAGCGCCTGATGGCTTACGAGATCACAAAGCTCGTCCATGGTAAGGAGGAAGCCGATAAGGTCGTCGAAGCGGTGAAGGGGCTCTTCTCCGCGAACGCCGACGCCGCGAACGCGCCTTCCGTTACCGTCGCCGCCGCCCGTCTTTCGGACGGCATCGGCATCATCGACCTGCTCGCCGAAACCAAGCTCATCGCGTCGAAGTCCGAAGCCCGCCGTATGGTGCAGCAGGGCGGCATCCTCTTAAACGGCGACAAGGTGGAGGATATCGCGCGTACGGTGACTGCTGACGACTTAAAAGATGGGTTTGTGATGTTGAAAAAGGGGAAAAAGAACTTCCTGAAGGTTGTTTTTGAATAAAGCATAGGGTATAAGGCTCCAATAGGTCTGTAAAAAGCTGCGGGACGGTTTTTTATGTTCCGCGGCTTTTCGCGCGTCTTTGATGAAAGAGACTTGCTATTTCGACAAAACCGTGCTATAATCAGCCGCAGACAAAGAATGATTATACAAAGGGGTGTTTACATATGAAAAAGAATCTGGTTGTCATCGGTTACGGCGGCATGGGCGGCTGGCACACCGAAAAAGCGCTGAAAAGCGACGTCGTCAACCTTCGGGGTATCTATGATATCAAACCTGAGCGCCGCGAGCTTGCCCGCTCGCGCGGGATCTTCGCGTATGACACCTATGAAGCAGTGCTGGCCGATCCCGCTGTCGATCTTGTCACCGTTGCCGTCCCGAACGACGCGCATCCTGCCGTCGTGATCCGCGCGCTCGAGCAAGGCAAGAACGCGATCTGCGAAAAGCCTGTCGCGATCACCTCCGCCGAGCTGCAAACGATGATCAACGCTTCAAACCGCAGCGGAAAGCTCTTTACCGTCCACCAGAACCGCCGCTGGGACGTCGACTTCCTCGCGATGAAGCAGCTCTTAAAAACCGGTGAAATCGGCGAGCTGATCCGCGTTGAGTCCCGTATCCACGGTTCGCGCGGCATCCCCAGCGACTGGCGGGGCAAGAAGGCCTACGGCGGCGGCATGCTCTATGACTGGGGCGTGCATCTGATCGACCAGATCCTTCAGCTCACCGACGAAAAGGTCCGCTATGTCAGCTGCGCCCTCGAAAACATCACCAACGACGAGGTCGACGACGGCTTCCGCCTGGAAATCACCTTCGAATCCGGTAAGACCGCCTTCGTCGAGGTCGGCACCCTCAATTTCATCGCGATGCCCCGCTTCTATATGAAATGCAAATCCGGTACCGCCCTCATTGCCGACTGGCGTGAAAATACGAAGGTTGTCAAGTGCAAGTACTGGCACGAAAGCGACGTTCTGCCCGTCGAAACCGCCGCCGGACTGACGAAAACCATGGCCCCGCGCGACGGCGTGACGACCGATACCTACGAGCTTTGCCGTCCTGAGTCCGACGTCCACGACTTCTACCGCAATGTCTGCCGCGCCATCGACGGCGAAGAAACGCAGCTTGTGACCCACGCCCAGGTTATGCGTGTCTTAAAGCTCATCGAAGCCGCGTTCCGTTCTGCCGAAACCGGTGCGCGCGTCGATTTCGAGTAAAATGATATGAAAAAAACGCCCCCGCGAAGGCATCTTGTGCGGGGGTTTTTCAATCTATGGAGATACTATGAGCATTATTAACACATTCGACCTGACAGGTGAAGAGATCATCGCACCGAGCCGGGTAGTGGGGGCGATCGAGGGATTCCCAAAGACCGTGCTTGTGGTTTTTACGCAGAAGTTTGCCGATCTGCTGATGATCACGATGCAGCCCGAACAGGTTTGCGTGATGAGTGCCGGCAGAAGCGTACCGGTCTATAAGTTTACCTATCAGGGAAAGGAACTCGGGTTTTACCACACGATGTTGGGCGGTGCGGCTTCCGCTGCGCTGCTCGAAGAGGTCATCGCCATGGGCGCGGAGAGGTTTTTGTTTTTCGGTTCCTGCGGCGCGCTCGACAAGAGCATCACCGGCGGGCATCTGATTGTACCGACTGCCGCGTATCGCGATGAGGGAGCGAGCTATCACTATGCGCCCGCCGCCGACTACATAGAAATCGAAACCGCCGGAAAGCTTGCCCGGATTTTCGACACCATGATGGTATCGTATATACGGACGAAGGCATGGACGACGGACGGCTTTTACCGCGAGACGCGTCGCAATACCGATGCGCGGAAAAAAGAAGGCTGCGCCGTCGTCGAGATGGAATGCGCGTCGGTTATGGCGGTCGGACAGTTCCGTAAAAAAGAGGTATACCAGTTCCTGTACGCCGCCGACTGTCTCGACGGGGACGACTGGGATCAGCGGATTCTCGGGAATATGCCCGAGGATATGCGGGAACGGATTTTGAAGGTGGCACTTGAGACGGCCATTCGGCTATAAATCGCGGATAAAGACAAAAAACGCCCCCGCGAAGGCATCCCAAAGACGGGATACCCTCGCGGGGGCTCGTTGCATCCATATCGCTTACGGGAAAATGCCGCGGGTCTTCTTTGCCGAGACCAGACGCGCCAGCGCTACCATGTTCGCGCCGAGACGCAGTGTTGCATCATGCTCGTGTGCTTTATCCCAGACCTCCGCGAACGCGCGGCGCATGATCTTCTCGAGCATCCCGTTGACCTGCTCCTCGTCCCACATCAGCGACTGGATGTTCTGCACCCATTCGAAATATGAAACGACCACGCCGCCGGCGTTGGCCAGGATGTCCGGCACGACGTACTTGCCCATCTTCGCGAAAATTTCATCAGCTTCCACCGTCGTCGGGCCGTTCGCGCCTTCGACGATCAAGGGCGCTTTCACGTCCGCCGCGATCTCCTCCGTCAGCTGATTTTCCAGCGCTGCCGGAACCAGCAGATCGACGTCCGCGCAGAGCACTTCCTTACCCGTGCAGTGGATGACGCCCGGCGCGTTATAGGTCTCGAGGAAATTGTGGTTGATGTAGCAGTACTGATAGATTTCCTCGACATTCAGGCCGTCCTCGCAGAGTACGCCGCCGGAGACGTCCGCGAGCGCGACGACCTTGCAGCCTTCCCGGTACAGCAGCCTTGCCGTTGTGCCGCCGACGTTGCCCATGCCCTGCACGGCGACGCGCGCCTTCGAGAGATCCTTACCTAACCGCGAGAACAGCTCGCGCGCCGTAAACAGTACGCCGCGTCCAGTCGCCTCTCCGCGGCCGAGAGAGCCGCCCACGCCGATCGGTTTGCCCGTAACGACGCCCGGCACCGTATGACCCTGGAACATGGAGTAGGTGTCCATGATCCAGCCCATCATCTCCGGCGTCGAACCGACGTCCGGCGCGGGAATGTCCTTTTCCGGTCCGATTAAGGGCAGGATCGCCGCCGTGTACCGGCGCGTGATGCGCTCCAGCTCCTTATGCGATACGGAACGCGGATCGACCTTGACCGCGCCCTTCGCGCCGCCGTAGGGGATGTTCGCAACCGCGCACTTTAAGCTCATCCACGCCGCCAGCGCCTTCACCTCGTCGATGTCGACCTGCGGATGGAAACGGATACCGCCCTTGCACGGACCTCTGGACGAGGAATGCTGCACGCGATAGCCCTCGAAGACGCGAACGCTGCCGTCGTCCATGCGAACCGGCACCGCGACCTTCAGCTCACGCTCCGGGTACTTCAGCGCTTCATAATCGCTCTCCGCAAGCCCGAGCATTCCGGCCGCCTTCTCCAATACGTTGAGCATATTCTCATACGGATTATATGTTGCCGCCATAGCTTTGCTGCCTCCCAGCCGTCCCCTTCCGCCGCCGTATTGCAGCGGGTTCCTAAAGGGACGTTATTTTTGTTAACAACTACATAATATCACTTTTTATTTTCATTGTCTATAGCAAATCTTACGATAAACTATGCAAATACGAATTAATTCAATCAATGCAGGATTAACATGCAGGATTTCAGCCATATTATTCCCTTTACTTTTCAGCGAAATTACGATATACTGAAACCGTAATGTATATTTTTGCCTAGCGGAGGAAATTATGATCGAGGTTATCGGGCTTTTGGCGTTGTTCATGCTGTGCAAGGCGGTCAACACGGTGACCATGAAGCGCGCGCAGGCGGGTAAACCCTGCTTTTTGCAGCATATGCTCTTTACTTGTCTGTTCTGCGTCTGTCAGGGCGTCCTCATTTTTACGCTGCCGCCGTATGCGCCGCTGTCCTTTACATGGGAGCGTGCGGGGCTGCCGGTTTTGTTCGGCGTCTTCTACGTGATCTATATGATCTTCACCGTCATGGCGATGCGCATCGGCCCGATGTCCCTGACCACCATCATCGGCAGCTTCAATCCGCTGTTTCCCGTGCTCGCGGGACTGCTTTTTTGGGGCGACAGCCTTGCGTGGTGGCAGCTCGGGGGACTTGCGCTGTTCTGCGCCGCCCTGCTGCTGTTTAACTCCGGCAGCTATACGGAGGCCGAGGCGCAAAAGCCCATCACGCTCCGCTGGGTGCTGTTCGCCCTTCTTGGACTCGTTTTCAGCGGATTCGCCGTCATCTGCACCCGCCGGTACTGCGATCTCTACGCGGGCTATATTAAGGAGTACCTCTTTTTGTTCCACGTCACCGGCGCGGCGCTCACGCTGCCGTTCGTCCTCTACGGATGGCTCCGCCGGCGCTCGGAGCTGACCTTAAACCGCCGCATGGTCGGCTATTCCCTCGGCGGCGCGGCGGCGGCCGATACCTCTAACATCATCTTCATGCTCTACGCATCCGCCTTCAACGCCGCGTTCTATTTCCCTCTCATGAGTGTCCTTGGCGTCGCGTCGGTCATGCTTGCAAGCCGCGTATTCCTGCGCGAACGGGTCAGCCGCCGCGCGATCATCGGCATCTTCGTCTCGGCCGTCGCCCTCGCGCTGCTTGCCATATCCTAGCCCAAAGGAGCCGTCTTTTATGATCGAAAGCTATCACATCGCTTGCGCGCCCGGCGACGTTGGGCGCTACTGCATCCTCCCGGGCGACCCCGGACGCGTCGCGCGGATCGCCGCATACCTCGATGACGCTCACCCCGTCGCGCAAAACCGGGAGTTTACCACCTATACCGGCGCCCTCTCCGGCGTCCCCGTATCGGTCACCTCCACCGGCATCGGCGGCCCCTCGGCGGCGATCGCGATGGAGGAGCTTTGTTCCCTCGGCGCGGATACCTTCCTGCGCGTCGGCACCTGCGGCGGTATCGCCGGGAAGGTGCGCGCGGGCGATCTTGTGGCGGCCCTCTCCGCCGTGCGGCAGGAGGGCACCAGCCGTGAATACGCGCCGATCGAGTATCCCGCGTCCGGGGACTTTACCCTCCTGCGTGCGCTCGCGGACGAAGCCGACGCGCGCGGCTACCGTCTCCACACCGGCGTCGTGCAGTCAAAGGACTCCTTTTACGGGCAGCACAGCCCCGAGCGCATGCCGGTCGCGGGGGAGCTACTCGCGAAATGGGAAGCGTGGAAGCAGCTCGGCGTGCTTGCATCTGAGATGGAGACAGCCGCGCTCTACACCGTCGCGGCATCCCTCGGCGTGCGCTGCACCGCCATATATAACGTTCTGTGGAATCAGGAGCGCAAAAAAGCCGGGGAGGCCGAACCCGACCACCCCGACATGACGCCCGCAATTCTCACCGCCGTCGGCGCGCTCCGCAGAACCATCGCGCATGACCGCGGGCTATAATGTTCTATCAGTCCTTTGCCTTCGGTAGATACGGCACAATACGGCTTGCAAAGCTCGGCAGCGTGATCGTCTGTAAGTACACGCGCCCCGGGCCTTCCAAGACCGTCAGGAACAGTCCCTCGCCGCCGAACAGGATGTTCTTGAAGCCGCGTACCGTTTTTACCGTGTACCCGACCGTGGACTGATACGCAGCGACGTTGCCCGTGTCGACGACCAGACGCTGCCCCGGCGCGAGGTCGAGCATCTTCACGCTGCCGTCCATCTCAAGAAAGACCATGCCCTCGCCCCTGACGCGCTGCAGCACGAAGCCCTCACCGCCGAAAAAGCCGCCGGCGAGGCCCTTGACGATCTCCGCCGAGAGCGATACGCTGGGTTCGGCGCATAAAAACGCGCTTTTCTGGCAGATGAACTCATACCCCGGCGTCAGATGGAGCGGGATAATGCTCCCGGGGAAGCTCGACGCGAGGGTGATCTGCTGGTGGTCGCTCTGCGCGGTATAGGTCGCCATGAATAAGGATTCGCCGGAGAACATGCGGCCAAGACCCTTTAAAAGCCCGCCCTTCATATTCGTGTCCATCGCGATATCCTCCGTCATCCAGCTCATCCCGCCGGATTCCGTGAAAATGCTTTCCCCGGACTCGAGAGAAATTGCCACCGCCGGAAGAGAGTCTCCGAATATCTCGTATTTCATATTTTTAACGCCTCCTTCGCGCGGTTTTAGTATACCACGTAAAGGAGGCGTATGCAATAGGATTCCGTCGCTTGACTTACATTTTCTTCCTAAAAAATTACGCTTTGACTTTCTTGAGCTTGACGAATCTCGGCAGACTGTCTTCCTTTTGGAGCTTCGTTTCGCCCTGGATCAGCGGCATCGCGTAATCGATAAATCCCTGCTCGATGCCGTTGCCGGCGGCGTTGATCCACTCGCGCGGTACCTTCTTTTCGGCGTTCGCGACGACGTCGAGATTAAATAGCTTGGTTTCGCAGACGTACTTGCCGTCCGCATAGGAGCGCTCGAAGCCGACCATCTTATCGGTGATGCCGGCCACCGCGTTCGTGACGGCCGCGGCGCCCGCGGAGAAGCTTTCGTCGATGTCCGTCTGGGACGCGCAGTGCGCGGCGCAGCGCTGCAGCAGCGACAATTCGATGCCGCGAACCTTCGCGCCCGTTTCATTCTTCACCGTATTCGCCAAGAACGACGCGAGCCCTCCGAGCTGCGCATGGCCGAAGCTGTCCTTCGTCTGTGCGAGGTCCGAGCCGTACTCCGTGATGAAGCGGCCGTCCTTATCGTGGATGCCCTCGGAAACGACGACGATGCACTTCTTCGTCTTCGCGTAGATCTCCTTCACGGAGGCGAGGAACTCGCTTAAGTCGAAGTCGACCTCCGGCAGGTAGATCAGATCCGCGCCGCAGCCCTTCGTGTTCGCGAGTGCTGCCGCGGCTGTCAGCCAGCCCGCATGACGGCCCATACACTCGATGATCGTAACCATGCCCGTGTCATAGACATGCGCGTCGAGGTAGATCTCCATGACGGACGTCGCGATGTACTTCGCGGCGGAGCCGTAGCCCGGGCAGTGGTCCGTGCCGGCAAGGTCGTTGTCGATCGTCTTCGGGATGCCCATCACGCGGCAGGGATAATCGTGCGCGAGAAGGTACTTGGAAATCTTGTTGCAGGTGTCCATCGAGTCGTTGCCGCCGTTGTAGAAGAAGTAGCGGATGTCGTACTTCCGAAAGATCTCCAGGATGCGCCGATAATCCGTCTCGTCGTCTTCGACGCGCTTTAGTTTATAGCGGCAGGAGCCGAGCGCGGAGGAGGGCGTATACTTCATATGGGCAAGCTCCGAAGGGCATTCCTTACCCATATCGATGATGTTGTCGTCGAGGATGCCCTTGATGCCGTTCAGCGCGCCGAGAACGCGGGTTATGTTCTCGTTTTCAAGCGCCGTCTTGATCGCGCCGTAAGCGGACGCATTGATGACCGAGGAAGGGCCGCCGGACTGACCGATGATCGCGGCACCTTTTAAGATTTCTGACATGTTTTATACCTCCGGTGACTTTGGTGATAAATGGGACGAGGATATTGTATCACGTTTTCTTCAAAAAATCAATTAAATTTTTGTTTCCCGCTTGATTTTTTCTCTGTTTGTGGTACAATAAAGAGAATTCTTTGCTAGGAGGCTTATTTACAATGGCTCTTGTTACTTCTAAAGCGATGTTCGCCGACGCTTATAAGAACGGCTACGCGATCGGCGCGTTCAATGTCAACAACATGGAAATCATTCAAGGCATCACCGAAGCCGCGAAGGAAGAAAATGCTCCCCTGATCCTCCAGGTTTCCGCCGGTGCGCGTAAATACGCGAATCACACTTACCTCATGAAGCTCATCGAAGCCGCCATCATCGAGACCAACCTCCCCATCTGCGTCCATCTCGACCACGGCGATACCTTTGAATTGTGCAAGTCCTGCGTCGACGGCGGCTTCACCAGCGTTATGATCGACGGCTCCCACCACAAGTTCGAAGACAACATCGCCCTGACGAAGCAGGTTGTCGAGTATGCCCACGCCCACGGCGCCGTCGTCGAAGGCGAACTCGGCCGTCTTGCCGGTATCGAAGACGCCGTCAACGTCTCCGCCGCCGATTCCTCTTATACGGATCCGGCCGAAGTCGAAGAATTCGTCACGAAGACCGGCGTCGACAGCCTCGCCATCGCCATCGGCACCTCCCACGGCGCGTACAAGTTTACCGCCGCTCAGTGCACCCGCAATGAGCGCGGCGTTCTGGTGCCCCCGCCCCTCCGCTTCGACATTCTGGAGGAAGTCTCCCGCCGTCTGCCCGGTTTCCCGATCGTCCTGCACGGCTCCTCCTCCGTCCCGCAGAACTATGTGAAGATGATCAACGACAACGGCGGCAAGATGCCCGACGCCGTCGGCATTCCGGAAGAAGAGCTTCGCGAAGCCGCCCGTATGTCCGTTTGCAAGATCAACATCGACTCCGACCTGCGCCTTGCGATGACCGGCTCGATCCGCCAGTACTTTAACGAGCATCCCGATCATTTCGATCCCCGTCAGTACCTCAAGCCCGCCCGCGAGAACATCAAGCAGCTCGTTCGGCATAAGCTCGTCGAGGTTCTCGGCTGCGCCGGCAAGGCGGACGCCGCGAAATAAGCATATCTCAAAAAAAATAACAGCACGCGGCATCCTTAAAAAAGATGCCGCGCGTTTTTTTGATTATATGCCCATCAGGAGCACCCATGCGAGCGTCCCTAAAAGAACGCCGCCGATGATGCAGACGGCGGGGATCCAGGTGTGGCCGGCACGGCTCTCCCGGTTTTCCCGGATGTACCGGCTCGCAATCCCGCACGCCTGCGCGACCACGTCCTCCGCGGATATACCCTTTTTCAGCGCGTCGTCCTTTAAAATGAAGATCGCTTCCTCGAAAATGTTCTGCTCCGGGGACCGTACGACGACGATCCGGCGGGATACGCCTTTCACCATGCCTCTTTGATACTCCTTTACACTCTTTTATAGGAATATTGTTCCCGTTTACCTGTCTGGTTATACTTTCGCACCCGTCTGCATAAATAGTATCGGGAGGCGATTATATATGGATAAGACCCCTGTGACCATTCAGGCGCCGGAAAAACGGCGCTTCCCTCGCGGTACGGCAAAGCTCTGGCAGCTTGGCATTTGCCTGCTTCTTTTCATCGCGGCGCTCTTCTTCCGCGCCTTTTCGGACAAGGATACCGGCAGTCTTTTCGCCGGCGCAACCTCTCTGCGGGAACTTGCAGCGCAGGCCGGACAGGCTCTCGGGCGCTCCGAGCTCGCGGAAGCCTTCGCACGCGGCTTCCGTGAGGCGTATACCGGCGCGTCAGAGGCCACCGAGACCGCCACTACACAAGCGGCAACCACGCAAGCGACCGCTGCCGTCATGACCAAGCAGGCGCCTGCCGCAACCACCGTTGCCGGTGCTCTTGCGGACGATGCCCTAGTGGCATCAGCTGCAAGGGCCACAGCCACCGTTGCGGCCACAACCGCAACAAGTGCCACGGTGACCGCGACTACTACCGCCGCCGCTGCGACCACAGCCGCAACAACCGCGGCGCAGACGACCGTTGCGCTACCGAAACCCGGTATCCTGCCCGATACCGTCACAACAGACGCCGTCGCCATCGATTTTCCTTACGTCCTGCCCGTATCGGGGCGCGTCACGTCTCCGTTCGGCTACCGCATCCATCCCGTCGACGACGTCGAAAGCTTTCACTACGGCATTGATATCGCCGCGGCCGAAGGCACGGATATCTGCGCGTTCGCCGACGGAAAGGTAATCTATGCCGGAACCGGCGAGATCAACGGCAAGTACATGAAGATCGAACACGCGGACGGCTTCGTCAGCCTGTACGCGCACCTGTCCGCGTTGGAGGTCTGCGTCGGCGATATGGTCGCCGCTGGGCAGGTGATCGCGCGCTCCGGCGCGACCGGAAAGGTCACGGGGCCGCATCTGCACTTCCAGCTCTACCACGATGGCCTGATCTTTGACCCCCTTACTGTACTCGGCGGCTTAATCGAGACATGAGCCGTATCCGTATGACCCCCGGCTTCGTGCTGCTGCTTGCCGCGTGGTACCTGTTCGACGGTACCGGCCTGTTCTGGTGCGCCGTCCCGGCCATCGCGCTGCACGAATGCGGGCATCTGCTCGCGATTCGGGCTTTCGGCGGACAGGCGGTGCGCCTGACGCTGTCGGCGGCGGGACTGCGGCTCGACTATAGCGGCGCGCTGTCCTACCGCGCGGAGTTTTTCATCGCCCTTGCCGGCGCGGTGGCAAATCTCCTGTGCGCGCTCGCCTGCGGGGGATTGCTGCGGCTGACCGGGAATACGGATTTCGCCTATCTCGCCGGGACAAGTCTACTCCTCGCCGCCGCGAACCTTCTTCCGGTCGAACCGCTCGACGGGGGGGAGGCTCTGCGCGCCGTTTTATACCAGTACTGCTCCCCGCAGACCGCCGCGCGCGTCCTCGGGACGGTTTCCGTACTTTTTTCTGCGGCAATTCTTGTTTTTGGGCTGTACATTGCGTTCAAAACGCGGTATAATATATCTGTCTTGCTGCTCGGCTGCTTTTTGCTCGCCGGGAAAACCATAAGACATAAGGAAAGAAATCCCCTATGGATGAGCGTTTAAATGCAATTCTGGCGCGGGTGAAAAAACCCGCGCGTTATGCCGGAGGCGAATACGGCGCGGTGAAGAAGGACCCTTCGTCCGTCGATCTGCGCGTCGTCTTCTGCTTCCCCGATTCCTACGAGATCGGCATGTCCCACCTTGGTTTAAAGCTTCTCTACGCCCTCTGGAACGCGCAGGACTACATCTGGTGCGAACGCGCCTTCGCGCCCTGGCCCGATATGGAGGCGGAAATGCGCAAGGAGGGGCTGCCCCTTTACGCGCTTGAGTCCTACGACCCCGTCTCCGCGTTCGATATCATCGGCTTTACCCTCCAGTATGAGCTGTGCTACACGAACGTGCTGAACATGCTCGATCTCGCGGGACTGCCCGTTTACGCCAAAGACCGCCATGACCTTCGTAACCTCGTCGTCGCGGGCGGCCCCTGCGTCTGCAACGCCGAGCCGATCGCCGACTTTATCGATCTCTTTATGTTCGGCGAAGGCGAGGAGGTCTCCCTCGAGCTGTTCGCGCTCTACCGCAGGGCGAAAGCCGAGGGCTGGACGAAGACCGCTTTCTTGCGCCGTGCGGCGGACATCCCCGGCATCTACGTCCCGTCTTTCTACGACGTGACGTACCGCGACGACGGCACGGTCGCGGCGATCACGCCCACTGACGGCGTGCCTGCCGTGATCACTAAGCGTATCGTCGAGGATTTCGACCACACCTATATCCCCGAATACTTCGTCGTCCCTTCGACGGAGGTCGTCCATGACCGCGTGATGGTGGAGGTCATGCGCGGCTGCATCCGCGGCTGCCGTTTCTGTCAGGCGGGTTATACATGGCGTCCCGTGCGCTCCCGCAGCGCCGAAACCATCATTGAAAACGCCAAAAAGCTCGCGATCCAGACCGGCTACGAGGAAATCTCCCTCATCAGCTTGTCGTCGAGTGATCACCGGGAGATCGAGCGTATCTGCGACGAGCTGTCCGATTTCTGCCGTGAACGGAAGATCAGCCTCGCGCTCCCGTCCCAGCGCGCCGACAGCTTTACGCCGGAGCTCTATGAAAAGCTGCGCATGGTGCGGCAGACCGGCCTGACCTTTGCCCCGGAAGCCGGTACCCCAAGGCTCCGCGACGTCATCAATAAAAACCTTGCCGAGGAAGATCTGCTAAACGCCTGCAAAATCGCGTTTTCGGGCGGCGCGGACTCGGTCAAGCTCTATTTTATGGCGGGGCTTCCCACCGAGACCGATGAAGACCTTCTCGGCATTCCCGACCTCGCCCGTAAGGTCACCTGGGTCTGGCGGCAGCATACACCGAACCGCGCGCGGGGGCTTAAGGTGTCCGTCTCCGTCGCGGGCTTTGTCCCGAAGCCGCATACGCCGTTCCAGTGGGTGGCGCAGGCGACGCCCGAGGAATTCCAGCGTAAATATATGCTCCTTAAGGACAATTTCCGCATTAAAAATGTCACCTACAACTGGCACGAGCCGTCCGTCAGCTTCCTCGAGGGCGTTTTCGCGCGCGGCGACCGCCGTCTCGGGAAAGCGCTTTACGAAGCGTGGAAGAGAGGCTGCAAATTCGACGCGTGGAGCGACTTTTTCGATATTAACGTCTGGCGCGAGGTTTTCGACGCTGTCGGGCTTGACCCCGCCTGGTACGCAAACCGCGAGCGGTCGGAGGAGGAGATCCTGCCGTGGTCGCATATGTCCTGCGGTGTGACAGAGGCGCATCTCTGGCGCGAGTATCAAAAGAGCCTCGCGGGCGTCCCGTCGCCCGACTGCCGCACGCAGTGCCTAGGCTGCGGCGCGCTCTGCCTGATGAACGGAGGGAAATGCGATGCTTAAGTGCCGGATGCAGTACGAAAAGCGCGGACCCGCCCGCTATATCTCCCATCTCGACCTGATGCGCGTTTTCCGCCGCGCCTTCATGCGAGCGGAGGTCATGCTCTCCTTCTCTCAAGGGTATAACCCGCACCCCTATATCAGCGTCCCGCTCCCGCTGCCCACCGGGTTTTCAAGCCGCTGCGACCTCCTCGATTTCGACGCAGAAGCTCTTCCCGACGATTTCCTCACCCATATGACCGCCGCCCTCCCCGAGGGTATCGTCCCGCGTTTCGTCTATGCCCGTACGCGCGGCGCGGGCGAGATCGACGCCGTTCGCTATACCGTAACGCTGCACGGCGGGGGACTCTCGGCGGAGGACGCGAGAACGCTCTTTTCTTCGCCGGTCATGATGGTGAAAAGAACCAAGCGGGGCGAGTCCGAGGTCGATTTATGTACTTTTATCCGCGCGTTCGACGCCTCGCTCCGCCCAGACGGCTGTTTGACCGTTGATACGACCCTCGCCGCCGGGGAACAGAGCTTAAACCCCGAATATATCGTCCGCGCCATCGACGAACGCACTCCCGGCACCGTCGCATGGGCGGAGTACCTGCGCACCGCGATCCTCGACAAAAACGGGGGTATATTCGACTGATTCTAACCTACGGCACGAAGGAGGCTTTGACACTTTCATGCTGACTATGCTGCATATAGAAAACATCGCCGTGATCGACTGCGCGGACGTGCCGTTTGGCGAGGGCTTAAACGTCCTCACCGGTGAAACCGGCGCTGGCAAGAGCATCGTGATCGACTCGATCGGCGCGCTGCTCGGCGCGCGCGTCGGCAAGGACCTCCTGCGCCGGGGGGAAAGCCGCGCCCGGGTGACCGGTCTTTTCACGGAGCTGTCCGAGATGGTCGTTCAAGGCCTCCGCGAGCTCGGCATCGACACCGAGGACGGGGAGCTCCTGCTCGAGCGCACGCTGACCGCCGACGGCAAGACCGCCGCCCGCGCGGGCGGCAAGCCGGTCACCTCGGCGCTCCTCCGCTCGGCAGCGCCTTTCTTGCTTAACATCCACGGACAGCACGATACCGGCAAGCTTCTTTCCGACGCAACCCACCTCTCCTTCATCGACCGCTGCGGCGCATGCGGAGACCTCCTGGCCGCCTACCGTGAAAAGTACAGCGTTCTCCGCGAGATTGACCGGGAGCTGTCCGAACTGGCGCTCGACGATGCCGAAAAAGCGCGAAGAAGCGATAATCTGCGCTATCACATTGAAAAACTGGAAGCAGCGAAGCTCTCATCAGGCGAGGATGAGCGCCTTGAGTCCCGCCGCACGGAGCTGCGCGCCGCGGAGTCGAACCGCGCCGCCGCCGCACGCGCGTCGGAAGCGCTCTCCGGTACGGACGACCTCGCCGGAGCGGTGGCGCTGCTGCGGGAAGCCGCCCGCGCGCTCGGGAGCGGAGAAGGGGAGACCGCCGAGACTCTCGCCCAAGCCTTAAACGATCTTTCCTACGAAGCCGAGGACATTGCCGAGCGCGTCGCCGATCTGTCGTTTTCCGTCGATCCGGCGGAGCTTGACGCGATCGAAGGCCGTCTCTATACCCTTGACCGCTTAAAACGCCGCTACGGACAGACTGTGCGCGAGATGCTTGATTACCTTGCTCATGCCAAAGCGGAGCTTGAGGCGATCGATTCCGCCGACGCGCGGATTGCGGAGCTGACCAAACGGCGCGAAGACGCGCTCGAGGCTGCATCAGCCGCCGCCGACGTGCTCCATGCCCGCCGCACCGAAGCCGCCGATACCCTCTCCCGCGCCATCGAGCGGGAGCTTACTTACCTCGATATGCCCCGCGCGAAATTCCGCGCCGATCTCGCAGCCGCGGAGGATAAAAAGCTCGGGCCCGACGGCTACGACAAGTCCGCGTTCCTCATCGCCGTCAACGCGGGCGAGGATTTAAAGCCCCTCTCGAAAGTCGCGTCCGGCGGCGAGCTTTCCCGCGTGATGCTTGCCCTGCAAAACGTCCTGTCCGCAGGAGACGACGCGCAGACGCTTGTTTTCGACGAGGTGGACGCCGGCATCTCCGGCCGCGCCGCCGGCAAGGTCGCACGCAAGCTTCGTGAATTGGCACATACCCGCCAGATCCTCTGCGTGACCCACCTCGCGTCCCTTGCCGCTGCCGGCCACCACGAATTATTTATCCGCAAGACCGAAGCCGACGGACGCACCTTCACACGCATCGACGCGCTCGACACAGAGGGGCGCGCGCGGGAGATCGCAAGACTCCTTGCGGGCGAAAACATCAGCGAAACCGTCCTCGGCGCGGCGCGTGAATTGCTTTCGGAATACAGTGAGAACGAATAAACGGTCTTTCGCCATATAAAAAAAGGAGTATGATTTATGAGCTGTGTAGAAGCCTCCGACCGCGCGACGAATACAATTTCGCTTGCCCCTCGCCATCTTCTGTGCCTGCGCTGTATGAACGGCGGCTCATGCCCCTCCTTTGCCGAAAAATTCAAGCTTCGGGAAAAACTTGCCCATATCCGCAATAACCCCCTCACCCATGTGCGGCTCGATTGCTCCTTTGACGAAATCGGCGCCCGCAGCGCGGAATTCTATGAAACGACCCCCGAGGAACGCCTGATGGATCTGCGCGTTCTGCAAAAGCTGGGGCTGGCTCCCGGGGACGTCCGCACCGCCGACACCCTCTACACATGGCTTGACGCCACCGTGTCGGATAACCGCGCGATCTGCGCCGACTCATGCGAGGGCTGGACGCCCTGCGCGTACGCGGACAGTCCCTGCTACCGCGACGGCGCCGCCCTCCTGCGCCGCGTGCGTCCCGAGCCGGACTGCGCAAAGGCAAAAGCGGACTCCGTGGCCCATATCGGGCAGGCCGACGCCGTCACCGTCCGCGCGCATCACCTGCTTTGTATGACCTGCTTTGCGGGCGGGGAAGAGCCGGAAAAGCCGATCGACGAGGATAACCTCTGCGAGGTGCTCGAAAAGATGATCCGTACCCCCGACATCCCCGTTACCCTCGTCGAGGGCTGCGCCTCCTGCATGATCTGCCCGCCCTGCCACGCTTTTGACCCCGCGACCGGTCACTGCGTCACGAGCTGCGGGCTGCGCGACCGGAAAAAGGATCTCGACACCTTCCGCCTGCTCGGGCTGCGCCCCGGCGATACCGTTCCCGCGCACAGCCTTTTACGGCTTCTCTATGAACGCATCCCGGATACCTTCGCCGTCTGCGACAACGGCGAGCCGACGACCGCTCCTGAGTGGACAAGCTGCGAGCGGGATCACGTTTACGCGCGCTACGCCCGGGGGCGCGAGTGGGTTCTGGCGCGCATTTCCTGAAAAATGCATCCCCAAATCGCGCTCCCGGTTCGATAAATGCAAAAAAAAGCTTGCATTTTACATCGGTTTATGCTACAATGCAGATACTATGCTTGAATGTATCTCGAGGGAGGCCACTACGAAACATGGACGTTCTCACCACCATTCTGACGATCGTACAGGTCATTCTGTGCGTCGCGATCATTGCGCTTGTTTTACTGCAGCAGAGCAAAAGCGCGGGACTGTCCGGCGCGATCTCCGGCGGTGCCGAAACCTTCTTTGGTAAAAACCGCGGCCGCAGCGTCGACGGCTTACTCCGCAAGCTTACCATCGTCGGCGCAAGCTGCCTTGCCGCGACGACGCTTTTCCTGATTCTGATTCAGTAAAACACCCCGATTACACAGCTTATGCCGCTTTTCTCTCCTCAACGACGGCTTTCATCTAACGATGGCCATGTGTATAAAGGAGGTCAAGCGGCATTGTTGTTTTATGAACTTTCTTTATTCATCCAAGCTTCTTAGCAATCGTTCGATTCTCATTGTACAATCATATCGCCTGTTTTCAACTTTACGCCATGTATCAGAGAGCGGGAAATAAATGCCGTCCTTTACTTGTGCGAGAATGTAACAAAGTCCGCCAGGCAGCCTGCTTTCGGGTTCAGCTTTATTCCGATTGACGATTCATACGCCATCACATATTCTGTGTGCGAGTATTCACCGCCTTCAAAAGCTCTTTCGATGATAGTAGCCCATTTTTTCGCTGTAGCAAGCGCGGCATTGTTTTCTGCATCGAAAAGCCGCAGCCATGCTGCCAGCATTAAGTCGCCATATGTCTTGGAATCATGCTTCTTTTCATGAAAAACAGTTGCATAAGGCTTATGCAGATTGTCTTCCATATAGTGAATTGCACGGCGAATCGGTTCGTCATCTTTGGTCAGCCCTAAGATCCGAAGCCTCCGTAATGCTTGCTCTGTTGTTATGGGCTGTGCTTTTGTAGGCTCACTGAGCGTGTGAAAATGCCCCCAACTTCCGTCTTCATGCTGTAAATCAAGTATTTCCTGTATCCATCTGTTCTGATGAGAGGACACAGACATTATCTTATACCCCTATTCTGATAAATTTATAACCTGAGTATGGCAGACTTATAGGGGGGGGTACTATACCCCTTCCGTGTACAGGTTATCCAGCCCGTGCAGATTGAATTCGTCCAGGTATTCCCCAATTCGGGTTTGCAGCACCTCGTTATCCTGCTCGTCGGTGTCCCGCACGTCGAGATCCCGCCGCGCGAGCTCCTCGGCTAAGATATCGAACATCGTCGCATCCTCGTAGTCGAGCAGGCGATCCATGATCCCCGACTGCGTATACGCGTCCGACGGATAGACTTCGCCTTCTACGATGTGCGCGTACATCCCCAGCCCTACGAGGGGACAGTAACCGAAAAGACTTCGCGTCACACGATCGTATTCCGCGGTTTCCCGCGAATCCGGATCCGGCATGCCGAGTACGATGTTGCCAAGATAGCAGAGGTCTAAAAGCCGCTTGAAATCGTTCGGCGATATGTCGATCAGCATACGATCCTCACCCCCAAAATATCCATGGGACAGGCGATAACCCCTCCCGGATTTATATAAAAGCGCGCTTTTGAAACGTTTCTCTATTGTACTGTATTTTTTCCTCATTGTCAAGTATGTAAAAGGGAGGCTTATGCGCTATGAGTTATACCATTTTGATCGGCGGCTACAATCAGTCCCGCTTCGGCGGCATTCAGGAGGTCGTTTTAAAGGACGACGGCACACTCGAAGGTCTTACCGGGATCAACGGCGTGATGAATCCGAGCTTTCTTGCCTGGCACGCCCCTTCCCGCCGTATTTTCTCCGTCAGCGAAGCCCCCGAAGGCGCCGAACTCTGCGTCCTGCCCTACGCCGGCGCCGGGACCGCTGTTCGCGGCCGCGCGCCCTTCGAGGGGAAGGGACTTTGCCACATCGGCGTAAACCCCGCCGCGACCCTCGTCGGCGGCGCCTGCTACGGCAGCGGCGACGTCACCCTCTACGCTTGCTCCGAGACAGGATTCGTTCGCGAGGTGTTCCATAAGAATTACAGCCGTGACGGTGCGATCAGCCACCCCCACTGCATGTGCCCCTCTCCCGACGGCCGCTACTTTTACCTCGTCGATCTCGGACGTGACAGCGTCGACTGCTTCGACTGCACAGGACCTACCCCCGCCGAACACGGCAGACTCCCCCTGTTGGAGGGCGACGGTCCGCGTCAGCTCCTGTTCCATCCCGCGTTTCCCGTCGCGTACCTCGTCACCGAATACTCAAACGCTGTCTACGCCCTGCGCTACGACGCGGCGTCCGGCGCGCTCGAGGTGACGCAGCGGCTTTCCACCCTGCCCGACACCTTCACCGACATCTCCTACGGCTCGTCCCTTGCATACAACGCCGCCGCGCGCGTCCTCTATGCCACGAACCGCGGCATGGAGAGCATCGCGCTGTACCGAGTAGCCGACGACGGCGCCCTGTCCGCCTTCGGCATCGTGTCCTGCTTTGGCAGCTGGCCGCGCCATATCGCACTCACCCATGACGACGCATTTCTTCTTTGCTGCAACGAGCGTACAAACGAGCTGTGCGTCCTGCCGCTCGACGACCAGGGCGTTCCCGGCAGTCCCGTCGCCCGGATCCGCCACAAGAGCTGCTCCTTTGCCGTCGATATCGGCTAGTATCAACACCGTACACATTACGCGGGGGCTCTCTTTTAAAGAGGGCAGCCTCCGCGTTTTTTATACTTGTTTTCGGCATTGTCAAATCCCCCGCGCTGTGGTATCCTAAAATCGTCCCCTGAAAGGACGGCCGCCTTGCCTGGGGCAATATCCAACGGAAAGTGAGGATTTTTATATGCGGGAAGACCTGCAAAAACTGACCGAATGGGTCATTCATAAAATTCAAAACGAGTACCCCGACGATGTCGCCCTGCTCATCGCGCTCGAGGGCCACGAGGTCGACGGCGATGGGCACGGCGTCTGCTTCGACTACTACATCCCCGCAACCCAGCGTGGCAACGGGCTTGCCCGTACCTTTATCATCGACGGTGTCGGGCATGATCTCTACCCGAGAAGCTGGGAACGCACTGAACGTACCGCAAATCTTGAAGACCCCTTTGCCTATGCCGTATCGGACGGTGTCATCCTTTACAGCCGCAGCCCCGAGGATACCGTGCGCTTTGAAAGGCTGCGCGATAAGCTCCGCGAAAACCTTGCGAACAAACGGTTCGTCTATCGCAAAGCGCTCGAGCGCATCGACGCCGCCATGGACCTGTACCGAAATCTGATGTTTGAGGATACGTTTTATAAAGCGCGGCTCGCGGCGGGCTATATCGCGGATTATCTGACCTGCGCCATTTTGTATTTAAACGGCACAGTCATCCGCGACTACCGCGTCCCCCGCGCGTCCTTGCTGCAAGCGCTGCCCGCATACCCCGAGGCACTTCTGCACGGGAACGGGGAAATCCCGTATGCGAAAACGGCGGAGGAGCTGCGCACACTTACCCATACGATGATCAAGGCTGTCCGCGCGTTCGCAGCGGAGCGCACCCCAGCGCCGGAAAGCCGTCCCGCCCCCGATTTTCAAAACCTCGCGGACTGGTATCAGGAATTATCCCTCACATGGCGGCGCATCGCGTATTACAGCCGCACGGGGAACACGCCTCTCGCTTTTGTGGAGGGCTGCTACCTCCAGGGAGAGTTAAACATCGTCGGTGCGGAATTCTCCCTGCCGGAAATGCCGCTGCTCGACGCGTTTGACGCTGCAGATCTTGCGCCGTTCGCCGCCCGTGCCGCCGTCCTCGAAAAGACCATCATTGACTCGATCGAGTCCCACGGCGTCCGCATTGACCGCTATGCGTCCGTCGACGACTTCCTCGCGAAAAACCCATGAAGTACCGCAACGCATCGGAGATTTTACCGGACAGTCTGCTTCGCGAGCTGCAAAAATACGCGCCAGGCGAGGTGCTCTATGTTCCCAAAGTCAGCTCCCGGCAAAAATGGGGCGAAAATACCGGCGCGCGCGTCTTTTACGAGCAGCGCAACGACGATATCCGCCGCGCCTTCGCCGGGGGCATGTCCATCGAGGCTCTGTCGGACGAATACCACCTGTCCGAGGATACCATCCGTAAAATCGTATACCGCGCCTGACAAGAGAGCGCCTCCGGAGGTGTCCCCCTCCGGAGGCGCTCTCGCAGTTTTGCCTTTAAATGAGGCCTAAAACCATCTTTCCCACAGCTCCAGCAGGAAAAACCGACCCTTAGCTCCGTCGGAACGGATGAAAGCGATCTCCCGCGAGGAAAGTCCCGCCGCCGCGGCCGCCGTGTGAATATTCGCGGCCGGCTCGCACAGTGCCGGAAACGCCACGCACCACCAGTTATGTCCCGCGCCGTCTCCCAGGATAACCCTCAGTGCCGTATAGTCCCCCTCCGGCAGAGCAAACGTCCCGTAGTCCCGGAACGGATACGCGACTTCTCCGAGCGACGCGTGTACCGTATACGCCCGGCCGGACGCATACACGGTCTCGCTCGCCGCGCGCTCAATCTCCGGCAGCGCCGCCCGAAGACGCGCCCGTGCGTCTTCGGACTCCGCACACCCCTGCGTGACCCGCGTGGCGATCTCCAGCACACGGTCGCGTACCGCAAGCTTTAAGCTCTGATCAGCATCCGTATCCGAATGCGCGATGATTTGCAGACGCGTTACCTTTGATGCGATGCTGTACTCCAGCGTAAGGTCATAGGCGAGCGCGCAGGCGAGTGCGAGGGCGGCGCATAGGATGGAAAGGACGAGCGTCGTAAGTAACTTTTTCATCGGAAGGGACACCTCCACAGGTTTATGCCTACAGTATGGACCAAACCCGAGGCATTTAAACGTCCCTGCCATTTGTAAAAAAGACTTCGTAATTGCCGTTGACAAACGACGGCGAAAAAGGTACAATAGAGTCGGATTTCTATTAAGGATGTAAGGAGTATCGCTATGCTCGCGGTGGATTTTCGTTACGCGTCTAAGGATTACCCGCGCCGGGCAGGACTGGAGGAATCCCGCTTTTCCGTCGAGGCGGGTTCGTTTTTCGGCATTCTCGGACCGGCACAGTCCGGCAAGACGACCCTCGTGCGCTTGCTGTTCAACTTTATACGGCCGACGAGCGGCAATGTCCGGGTGTTCGAGTGGGATTCCGTACGCGACAGCCTGCGTATCCGCCGCGCCGCCGGTTATGTCCCAGCGCGCGTCGCGGGACATTCCCGCATGACCGTGCGCGGCCTGCTTGTGTCCATGTGCGGGGTTTCCGGACGTGTCGATGAGGCACGTATGCGGGAGCTATGCATGAAGTTCAACCTGGAGCCCAGGGCGCATTTTGATTCCCTCGAGGACGGGGAACGAAAAAAGCTTGTTTTCATCTCCGTGCTGCTGCGTGACCCGCCCCTGGTCGTCCTCGATGAACCCTCCCTGGGGCTTGCGCCATTTGAGCGGGAAGCCGTTTTTGCCGAACTTGCAAGGCTGCATGAAAATGGCGCCACAATACTGTTTACGACCCGCAGCGTCGAAGAAATCGCCCGGCACTGTACCCATGCCGCGATCATGCAAAACGGCGCTATCCTCCGCTCCGGTGAAACGGGGGGGATGGACTTCCTCCGGGCGCGGCGCGTATCCTTCACCGCCGACGATGCCGCCTCCGCTGCTCAGGCGCTCGGTATCGTCAACTTTCAGGGCGATGAGCACGCCGCCAGCTTCACGTATTCCGGCTCCGTTGATACCCTCGTCAAGACGCTCGCACAGTTTACCATACACAGTCTGCGCATCGAGGAACCGACGATGGAGAGCGTGCTGATCGCCAATCGGCTTTCGGAAGGAGGTCATTCCCATGCGGCTGCGTTATGAGTCCCGGCGCTTCTTCGCCGCGTTATTCGCAACCTTCCTGCCCTGTGGTCTTTTAACCGCTGCGATCTATATTGTCTATTATATCTGTTATGCCAGAGGGCTTACCACCCCCGTCAGCTATTGGTTTGCGAGTGTGCCCGACGCGTGGAAGGCTTTTCTCTCTATCCTGTCGCCTCTTGACATGAACGACCCGCTGGCTTTCTTCGCCCGCGCGTTTATGCCGGTCTACCTCATCGAATCCGTCTGCGTCGCGGTCACTGCCGGACGGGGGCTGACCTCCGACGAGGGGGGGATGGGTGAGCTTGTATACGCGCTCCCGAACTCGAGGACGGCGGTATTCTTCACGCGCTTTCCCGGCGGATTGTTCTATGTGCTTCTGTTGAATATCCTCCTTTACGGCGTTTCCGTCGCCGGTTACTGCGTATTCTGCTACCCCACCGCGACCTATCTGATTACTTACGGGGTCATCTTCTTTCGCATCGCCCTGGTCCAGTGCGTCGTTTATGCCATCGGCACGCTCTATTCTGCCTGCGCGCGCGGACCCGGGGTGAGCGCGCTCTGGGCGGCGCTGACCGTAGTCTTTACATGGCTTCTCGGCATCCTTCCGTCCCTCATCCCGATGGCGGGCTTCCTCTGGTTTGCGGCGCTCCCCTTCTACGCGATGCCGGAGTATGCGTTCCGCCTGGGGCCGTATTTCTCGCTGCTGCAAATCCTCGTTCTCGGCGGCGTGTTCATCCTTTGCACCCTCGCCGCATTCCTTTCGTACCGCCGCCGCGAATTCTTCAGTGAACGCGGATAACGATCATAAGGAGGAGTATTTTCATGCTGGAGCAGGAACTCGCAAGCCGCGCGCTCTTACCCATCCTCACAATGGACGACGGCCGTCCCGCGACGCCCGCGCTGTGGACAGAGCGACGCCGGGAGCTGAGGCGCGCGCTGGAAACCTATTCCTATGGTGTCACCCCGCCCGCGCCGGATCGGGTGACGGGGGAAATCGTCGAAGAAGACGGCATCGCCTTTGCCGGTAAGGTCATAGAGCAGCGCATCCGCATCTCTTTCGACACCCCGTCGGGCGAATTTTCCTTCCCACTGGCGCTTTTCGTCCCGCAGACGGTCGATAAGCCCCCGGTATTCCTCCACATAGCCTTCCGCCGCGACCTTCCCGACCGCTATGTGCCGATTGAGGAGATCACCGATGCGGGTTTTGCTCTCGCGGTATTCTGCTATAAGGATGTCGTCAACGATAACCTCCACGGTGACTACTCCGACGGCCTTGCGCGCGCCTTCGGCACCGACTGCGCGCGGGGCAGAACCGAATGGGGCAAGATCGGCATGTGGGCCTATGGCGCGTCCCGCGCCCTCGACTATCTGCTGACGCGCGACGATATCGACGCGGCACATACCGCCGTGATCGGCCACTCGCGTCTCGGAAAGACCGCCCTCTGGACGGCTGCACAGGACGAACGCTTCTGGTGCGCCATCTCCAATGATTCCGGCTACGGCGGCGCCGCGACCTCAAAACACGGCGAAGGCGAACGCGTCCGTGACTTCCTCCGCGCTGGAAGCTGGGACTGGTACTGCGAGAATTTCAAGGACTATGTGGACGACCTCGAGGACAAAAAGCCCTATGACCAGAGCTTCCTGCTCGCGCTGCTCGCACCGCGCCTGCTATGCGTAGGTTCCGCCGTCCTGGATCAAGGGGCGGATCCCAAATCCGAGTTTTTAACCTCCCTCTGGGCGTCGCAGGCGTGGACGCTGCTCGACGCGCCCGGCCTTGTCTGCCCCGATCGTCTGCCCGTTCCCGGGGATCACTTCCGCGAGGGGAACATCGGGTATCACCTCCGGAGCTTCAGACATTTTCTGTCGCGGGAGGATTGGAACCATTACATTGGGTTCCTCAAGGATAAATTGAGATAGCTCTTACTTTGCAGGGGGCGCTCGTTGTCACCGAAGGTGACAACGCCCCCCTGCACCCTCCGACCTCTTTCTTTGCGCGAGCAAAGAAAGAGGGAAAGAAAGCTCGCTTAGGGGAACTTCGTTCCCCTAAGTACCCTTCCGGTGTCGCGTCGCCTGCGGGCGACGCTTATACGAAGGTTTACCTTTCGGTAAAACGGCAGTGCCGTCGTCTTCTTATCCTTTCCGAAAAGCTTGCCCAGGGTTCTCGGGCGGCATTTTCCGTCAGGACAGGAAACGGCGGCACTTTTAGTTTATTAATAGCTAAACTCCCGTATAAGCATCGCGAAGCGATGCCGTCTTCGGAGAGTTTCTTAAGAGGACTTTAGTCCTCTTAAGCCGACTTTCTTTACCTCTTTCTTTGCCGGTGCAAAGAAAGAGGTCGGGAGGTGCAGGGGGGCGAAGCGCCCCCTGCAAGGTCTGAGCCAGAAAAGAGCTCTCAGAATTTCCTGCGATCCGCCCAGAGACCGAGTGCAGGGTTCGGAATGAAGTAGATTTCTTCGCCGCCTACGGTGTTGTAGCCGGGGGTCAGCGCTTCGGGATTGTAGGTCTTGATGATTTCGTCGTAGGGGATATACTCGAAGGCCGCGCCGCGTACTTCGTCGCCTGAAAGGTGGCGCGTGCAGTACGTGATCGAGAAACGGCCGTCGGAGGAGCCGTGGATCAGGTGCGCGGCGACGGACAGGTTTTGACGAAGGTCTTCATGCTCCGTAACGAGCTTGAGAACCTGCTCGCGGCCGACGTAGCCGTATTTGCGGATGAGGGCGTCGTTTGCTTTGTCCTCGCCGAATTTATCGACACCGGGCGCCAGTACGATCAGACTTCCGCCGTCTTCGATCGCCATACGCGTGCGGTAGACGGCCTTGTTGCCGAGCCAGGTGGATTTGAATTCCTTCTCGTCCAGCATGACGACGACCTTTTTGAAGGGTTTGTCGACGAAAATAAGGTTCTTTTCCTGCGCGAGCTTGACCGCCGCTTCAAACTTCGAGCGCTCACGCCCGATGAACAGGCCGTGAACCCGGATATGGCCGCCCGGCGCCGTCGTGACCGTCAGCACATAGCTTAGCGGGATCTGCATGAGGAAATGCTCCTCGGCATAGTCGAAAACATTGCGCACCGGCGTGTGATCCTTGCCCATGATGCGTTCGAGTCCGTAAAACGCGCCCAGCATGTGCGAATTGTTGATCATCGATGAGCCGCCGCAGCCGACGAAGATGTTTTTGTTGCGGTTCGCCATGCCGACGACCTCGTGCGGCACGACCTGCCCCAAGGACAGAATCAGGTCATAGCTCGGGTCCATGATCCGGCGGTTGACCTCGACGTCGATCGGCGTCGTGACAAGCCCCTCGCTGATCGACGCGACATACTCACCCGGCACCTCGCCGATCTTGACGACGTCCGTGCGCCAGTTATGCACGATACACCGCTCAAACGGGACGTTCGGGCCGAACATTTCGAGCCATTCGTCTTTTGTTACCGGCACATGCGTGCCGAGCGTCGGGAGAATGTCGATTTCGCAGGTATCTTTCAGCTCCTCATAGTACATCGCGGTCAGCTGACCCGCGTAGGAATGGAAGCGCGTGTAATCCGGCGGCAGCAGCAGCACCTTATGCAGCTTGTCGCGGCAGCCTTCGAGGGATTCCCGTACCGCGGCGCGGATTTCCTCGAACGTTAGACCGGCGTCCGTGGACGCGGTGCGAATAAGCGAATTCATATGCTCGTTTCCTTTCTTATCAAATGCCTTACGGCGTAATTTCATGGTGGAGCCCGCGCCAGTTGACCGGCTCCCCCGCCGCGTACAAATGCCCTGTATCGCCAAACGATAAAAGCCGCGCTACCGCGATCGGGTCGTCCGGGCGAAATTGATCCATCACAACCGTCGTCACCGACGTCGTCGGCGCCATCGTCGTGTTCCACAGCATCGGCAGCGCGACGCCGCACAGATGCGAGACCAGCGCGGTGCCGAGTCCCTGATGGCAAAAGAGCGCGAGGACGGTGTCCCGGCGCGTCGGCAGAAGCTCATAATACCGGCCGTGCCGCGAGTACCCGTAGCTTGACAAGAGCGCGTCAAACTGACGGAATACGTTGTCCATATATGGGACAAGTCCCGACTCGCAAAACATCGGCAGGTCTTTCCACATTTCGGCGTCCGCCATTGCCGTTTCGTCGCACCAGGCGCGCGGCGGATACGAAAACCAGAAGCGGCGCTCAGGGTACCCCGGAAACGCGATCGGAAACGGAACCTCGCGCAGCCAGTCCCGGTAATGGGGCTCAAGGCCCGTTGCCTGGGCCGTCGGGCAGCAGGTCTCCACCGCGCGGCCCATCGTCGAGCACCAGATCGCCCCGATCGGCTCCCGCGAAAGCTTCCGGGCAAGCAGCGCCGCTTCGTGCCGTCCTTTTTCCGTCAGTCCGTCCACCGTATAGTCGGGATCACCGTGGCGGATGATTAAAATTCGCATGTTCTCTCCTTAACCGCGTAACCGGCGTCCCGAAGGGTGTTCGGAACGCCGGTATGGATTCGTGAAAAAGGGGTTACGCCGTATAGGTGGAAGCCGCGGTGTCGCCGCCGTGGCCGGTCCAGTTCGTGTGGAAGAATTCGCCGCGCGGGGAGTCCAGACGCTCGTAGGTGTGCGCGCCGAAATAGTCGCGCTGCGCCTGCAGGAGGTTTGCCGGCAGCTTCTCGCAGCGGTAGCCGTCGAAATAGGTCAGCGCGGACGAGAATGCCGGCGTCGGCACACCCGCCGTGATCGCCGCCGCGACGACCTTGCGCCATGCGGGAACGAGCGAGAGGATTTTATCCTTGAAATACGGGTCGAGCAGCAGGTTTGAAAGCTCGGGGTTCGCGTCGTACGCGTCCTTAATCTTCCCGAGGAAGACGCTGCGGATGATGCAGCCGCCGCGCCACATCAGCGCGATGCCGCCGTAGTTTAAGTTCCAGCCGTAGGTCTTCGCCGCGGCACGCATCAGCGTATAGCCTTGCGCGTAGGAGATGATCTTCGACGCGAGCAGCGCGCGGCGGATGTTCTCGATGAAATCCTTCTTATCCGTGCAGCAACCCTCGAACTTGCCCGAACAGCCACCGAGGATGCCGGAGGCCGCGACGCGCTCTTCCTTCATCGCCGACAGGCAGCGTGCGAACACCGCTTCGCCGATTAAAGTAAGCGGTACGCCTTCGTCCAGCGCCGCAATGCCCGTCCACTTGCCGGTACCCTTCTGGCCGGCGGTGTCGAGAATCTTGTCCACGATCGGCGCGCCGTCGGTATCCTTATACGCGAGGATATCGCGCGTGATCTCGATGAGGTAGGAATCGAGCTCGCCCTTGTTCCACTCGGCGAACACCTCGTGCATTTCGTCGGCACTCATGCCGAGGTAGTCACGCATCAACTGATACGCTTCGCAGATCAGCTGCATATCGCCGTACTCGATGCCGTTGTGGACCATCTTGACGAAGTGGCCCGCGCCGCCTTCGCCGACCCAGTCGCAGCAGGGAGAGCCGTCCGAGACATGTGCGCAGATCGCCTGGAAGATCGGCTTGACATGCGGCCAGGCTTCGGGAGAACCGCCGGGCATCATGGACGGGCCGAGGAGAGCGCCTTCCTCACCGCCGGAAACGCCGGTGCCGATGTAGTATAAGCCCTTCGATTCGACATACTGGCAGCGGCGGATCGTATCCGGGAAGTGGGAGTTACCGCCGTCGATGATGATATCGCCCGGCTCTAAAACGGCGAGGAGCTTTTCGATGAAGTCATCGACCGCTTGTCCGGCCTTGACCATCATCATGACGCGGCGCGGTTTTTCCAGATTCGCGGCCAAGTCTTCCAGAGAGTAAGCGCCGATGATGTTCTTACCCTTCGCGCGGCCTTCGACAAACTTCGTAACCTTATCCGTCGTACGGTTAAAAACCGCGACGGTAAAGCCCTTGGACTCCATATTCATGACGAGGTTTTCGCCCATAACGGCGAGGCCGATCAGTCCGATATCCGCTTTTTTCATGCAGACATTCTCCTTTTTTAAGTTAAATCTAACATTAACCCCCGTAAAAGCGGCGCGAAGTCGCCGCCCGTTCCGGAAGGATGCTTAAGGGAACAAAGTTCCCTTAAGCGCGCTCAAATAGACGCTTAGGGCTTACCGCTTTACGCGGGCATTCCCCTTCCAGATATCCCAGACCTGATCCTCGTCCGCCGGGGTGCCGTAGTCGTACAGAGAGGTGACCGCGAGGACGCCAGTTGCCCAACCGAAGTGCAGGCAATCCTCATAGGCATAGCCCTTTAACAGGCTATACAGTAACCCGGAAACGAAGCCGTCGCCGCCGCCGATACGGTCGAGCACCGGGATCGCACGCGGCTCCGCGACGCTCCACTGGCCTTCCGCACACAGGATCGCACCCCAGAGATGCTCGTTTGCCGACACGACCTGACGCAGCGTCGTCGCAAACACCCGGGCGTTCGGAAATGCACGGCGCACTTCTTCGATCATGCCTTTGAAGCCGTCGATCTTGCCCGCTAGATCCTTGCCGCCCGCTTCCGGACCCTTGACACCGAGGCAAAGCTGGAAGTCTTCCTCGTTGCCGATTAGAATATCGGCGACGGATGCGATTTCGGCGAAAATATCGTGAAGCTCCTGCTCGCGGCCCTTCCAGAACGACGCACGGTAGTTAAGGTCAAACGAGATCATTGTGCCGTACTTCTTCGCCGCGCGCGCAAGCTCCAGGCAGAAGATGCTCGTCTCATGCGACAGCGCGCCGACGAGACCCGACAGATGCAGAATCTGAACGCCTTCCTCGCCGAAAATGCGGTCGAGGTCGAAGTCCTTGACGTTTAAGGTGAGTCCCACCTCGCCCGCGCGGTCATTCCAGACGCGCGGTCCGCGCATACCGAAACCGGAATCGGCGATGTTGAACTGATGGCGGTATCCCCAAGGGCCGCCCTGCGCGACTTCCGGGCCTTCATAATCGATGCCACGGAAACGAAGCTGGTTTTTAATGAACTGCGCGATCGGGGAGCCGGCGACAAAGGTCGTTAAAACCTTCGTCGAAAGCCCGAGCGACGCCGCGACGTTTAACACGTTGGACTCGGCGCTCGTCGCCTGCATAAGGTATTGGTCGCTCGTATGAACGGCCGCGCGGTCGGCGGGCGTGATGCGCACGCCCATCGAGGTCGGTACGACGATCGCGTACTTGCAGTTTTCCTTGAACTTCAGCATAGGAGATACCTCCGAAAAATAAAATGTTTTGGCGGATTGATGAACGCCTATGGAGAACGCCGACTGTGTCGGCGAAGGGTTTATGGATCTCCCGAAAGTAAAGTATCCTTATTTCCTCAATATACATTTTACCACAATCCGTATCCGCTGTCAACGCTCGCCGCCGCGTTCATTCAAAATTCAATACAAAATGCGAAAACTTTTAGCAAATAGCACTCTTTACATTCCGCTTCGCCGATGATATGATGAGTACAACACTTGGGTTTTTTAAGGAGGCAGTCTGATTATGAAGCCTATCGCATCCGGAAAGGTCCGCGAAATTTACGCCGTAGATGACAAATCCCTTCTGATCGTCACGACCGACCGCATTTCCGCGTTCGACGTCATTATGCCCACCCCCGTCGTCGGCAAGGGGAAAGTCCTCAACGCCCTCTCGGAGTTCTGGTTTGATTATACCAAGCACATTGTCCCAAACCACATGATCACGACCAGATCCGTCGAATTCCCCGTGCCTTTTACGAATGACCCCGCCTTCGAAGGCCGCTCCATGCTCGTCCGCCGCCTGAAAATGCTCCCCATCGAGTGCATCGTCCGAGGCTACATCACCGGCTCCGGCTGGGAAAGCTATCAAAAGACCGGGAAAGTCTGCGGCATCGCCCTTCCCGAGGGCTTACAGGAATCCCAAAAGCTCCCCGAGCCGATTTTCACCCCCTCCACCAAGGCCGACGAAGGGCACGACGAAAATATCGATTTTGACCGCATGTGCGAGATTATCGGAACGGAGCTTGCCGAAAAGGTGCGCGCCGCGACCATCGCCGTCTATAAAGCCTGCGCCGACTACGCCGCCTCCCGCGGTATACTCATCGCCGATACCAAGCTTGAATTCGGCCTGGATGAAAACGGTGTCCTCACCCTCGGCGACGAGGTGCTGACCCCCGATTCCTCCCGCTTCTGGCCCGCCGCCGACTATGCTGTCGGACGCGGCCAAAAGAGCTTCGACAAGCAGTATCTGCGCGACTGGCTTAAGGAGAATAAGCAAAACGGCGTCGAACCTGCCCCCGAACTTCCCGCGGACGTTGTCGCCGCCACGATCGCGAAATACCGCGAAGCGGCTCGCCTTCTCGGCGTCAGGGTCGACTGATCTTATATAGTATAATGCATATGCGATTTCGCAAAACGCGGGGTCGCATATTTTTTTTGGCCGCGCTGTAACCTTTTCCCTTCACGCGGGTACTAACCTAGTGAAAACCAAATGGAACGAGGCATACTATGAACTTCCGAATCCTCGGTACCGGCCGCTATCTGCCGGAACGGGTCGTCCCCAACGATGAACTTGCGCGGTACGTCGATACAAACGACGAATGGATCCGCCGCCGCGTCGGCATCGCCGAACGCCGCGTCTGTACCACGGAAACCACCGCCGAGCTCGCCTTCCGCGCCGCGAAAAATGCCCTCGAGCAATCCGGCGTCGGAGCGGGGGAATTGGACTGGATCCTTGCGGCCACCACCTCGGGAGACTGCGCGACCCCCGGGCTTTCCTGTATGGTACAGGCCGCTCTCGGCGCGACCTGCCCCGCGCTCGATATCAACGCGGCCTGCCCCGCGTTCCTCCTCTTATTGGAAACCGCCGCCGGATTTTTCGCGCGCGGAAACATCCGCCGCATTCTCGTCGTCTCCGCCGAACGGATGAGCCGCGTTACCGATTGGCATGACCGCTCCACCTGCGTCATCTTCGGAGACGGCGCGGGCGCTGCCGTTCTCGGGGAAGGGGAGGGCTATCTCGGCTCCGTCGTCCGCGTATCCGGCGGCGACGACGTCCTCCGTATTCCGCTCTCCCGCGGCAACTCCCCGTTCTATACAGGACATGCCGAGGAACCCTATGTGCACATGAACGGACAGGAAACCTTTAAGTTCGCCGTATCGTCCATTTGCCGCGATATCCGCGACCTCCTCGGCGGCGCGGGACTGAACACCGAGGATATCCGCCGCTTCGTTTTTCATCAGGCGAACGCGCGTATTTTAGAGTATGCCCGCGAAAAACTGAAAATCCCCCCTGAAAAATGCGCCGACGGCATCGAACGCTACGGAAATACCTCCAGCGCCAGCGTCCCCATCGCCCTCGATGAGTTAAACCGCGCGGGGGAGCTGTCACAGGGCGATCTCGTCGTCCTGTCGGCGTTCGGCGCGGGATTGTCCAGCGCCGCGACGCTGATTCGATGGTAATATAAAAAAAGGAGCTAATCACTATGATATTCGAGAAAATTATCGATGTTTTAAAGGACAAGCTCGGCGACGACGTCGTCATCGAACGCGACACTCTCTTAAAGGACCTCGGCATGGATTCCCTCGATGTCGCGGAAATCCTAATGACCCTCGAGGATACATTTAACGTCCAGATCGACACCGACGGTGTAATGCTTACTACGGCGGGCGACTTCGCGGACCTCATCGAGGGTCTTGTCAATAAGGCGTAACATGCTTAAGACTGAAATTTGCGCCCTTTGCGGGATTGAATACCCTATCTTTCAGGGCGGTATGGCCTGGATCGCCGAGGCAAACCTCGCCGCCGCCGTGTCAAACGCCGGTGGGCTCGGCATTATCTCGGCCATGAATGCGGGCGGCGACTATCTGCGCGAACAGATCCGCATGGCAAGAACCCTGACGGATAAGCCCTTCGGCGTCAATATCATGCTCCAAAGCCCCCACGCCGCCGAAGTCGCCGCGATCGCCGCCGAGGAGCATGTCCGCGTCGTCACTACCGGCGCCGGCATGCCGACGAAATACATGCCCCTCTGGCAGGATGCGGGGATCACCGTCATCCCCGTCGTCGCGTCCGTCGCTATGGCAAGGATGATGGAGCGCGCGGGGGCTTCCGCCGTGATCGCCGAGGGAGCCGAGTCCGGCGGCCATATCGGGGAGCTTTCCACGATGGCCATCGTGCCGCAGGTTTGCGACGCCGTGAAAATCCCCGTCGTCGCCGCGGGAGGCATCGCCGACGGCAGGGGGGTTGCCGCCGCCTTCATGCTCGGCGCGGTCGGCGTACAGCTCGGTACCCGCTTTTTGACCGCGACAGAATGCCGCGTCCACCCGAACTACAAGGCCGCCGTCTTGCGCGCCGGAGATATCTCCACCGTGGCCACCGGCCGCCGCTTCGGTGGGAACACCTGCCGCTGCATCAAAAATGCCTTCACCCGCGACTTCATCAAGGCCGAATACGCGCCCGACGCGACGGCGGAAACCGTCGCGAATCTCGGCGTCGGCGCGCTGCGCCGTGCTGCCGTCGAAGGCGACGACGAAAACGGCTGCCTGCTCGCCGGGCAGATCGCGGGGCTCTGCAAAGCGGAACAACCCGCCGCGGAAATCGTACGGGAAATCTTTGTCGAAGCGGAAAATCTCCTGAAAGGAGCGTCCTCGTGGGTAAAATAGCGTTCCTTTTTTCAGGGCAGGGCGCGCAGAAGGCGGGGATGGGCATGGATTTCCATTCCGCAAACCCGCGTGCGCGCGCGTTGTTCGACTATGCCGAAACCGTTCGCCCCGGCGTGATCCGTCTCTGTGCCGAGGGAACGCCCGACGCGCTCGCCCGAACGGAAAACACGCAGCCCGCCGTCTATCTCGCAGACCTCGCCGCCGCGATGGCGTTTCAAGACGCGTCCGGCATCTTCCCCGACGGCGTGGCGGGGTTCTCGCTCGGGGAGCTTGCCGCCCTCGCCTTCGCCGGCGCCTATACGCCAGAGGAAGGCTTTCGGCTCGTCTGCGAACGCGGCCGCGTGATGGCCGCTGCGGCACGCGAAAACCCGGCGTCGATGGCGGCTGTCCTAAAGCTCCCCGCGCGGCAGGTCGCGGAGCTGTGCCGCGCGTGCGGCGCGTATGCCGTAAACTTCAATTCTGCCGAGCAGACCGTCGCGGCAGGGAGCGTGCAGGCACTGGAGATGCTCGCCGGCTGTGTGCGGGATGCGGGCGGACGGCTTATAACGCTGGCCGTCGGCGGCGGCTTCCATTCCCCCTTCATGGAAAACGCGTCGTCCGAGTTCCGGGCGATTCTGCGCGGCTTTGCCGTCGGTGCGCCTAAAATCCCCGTCTATGCCAATGAAACCGCCCTTCCTTATGGCGACTGCGTCGCGACGGGGCTTTCCCACCAGCTTTCGCGTCCCGTACTTTGGGAACGGACGATACAAAACATGGCGCGCGACGGCTTCACGACCTTTGTCGAAACCGGCGTCGGCGTCACGCTCGCAAAACTGGTCACACGGATCCTGCCGTCGGCGAAGGTGCTGTCGGTGGAGGACGCGAAGTCCCTCGAGCGCGCGCTAAAGGAGATGTAAAAAGGCATGCTGAACGGTAAAATCGCCGTCGTGACCGGCGGCACACGCGGCATCGGCCGCGCAATTTGCGAAACCTTTCACCGAAACGGCGCGCGCGTCGCGTTTTTATACGCCGGCAATACGGCACTTGCCGAAGAGCTTGAAGCCTCCCTCCCCGGTGTGAGAGGCTATCAGTGCGATGTCGCGGACGCCGCCGCCGTCAAGGCCGTCTTCGCCGCGATTGCGAAAGACTTCGGCACGCTCGACATCCTCGTCAACAACGCGGGGATTACCCGCGACCACCTAACGCTCGGTATGCGCGAGGAGGATTTCACCCGCGTCATCGACTGTAACCTCACCGGCGCGTTCCATACCATCCGCGAAGCTTACCCCGTCTTTCTGAAGCGAAAGGCCGGGCGTATCATCAATATTTCCTCTGTCTCGGGACTCGTCGGCAACCCCGGGCAGGTAAACTATGCGGCTTCCAAGGCCGGGCTGATCGGGCTGACGAAATCCGTCGCCCGCGAGCTTGCCTCGCGCGGCGTAACCTGCAACGCCATCGCCCCGGGATTTGTTGAAACCGACATGACCAAAAACCTTGGGGACGCCGCGCCCCTTTTGGCGTCCGTTCCTATGAAGCGCTTCGCAAAACCGGAAGAAATCGCCGCCGCCGCGCTCTTTCTGGCATCCGATGCCGCCGGATATATCACCGGCGAGGTTTTGCGCGTCGACGGCGGCCTCGCCATGTAAGGAGGAAAATAGGATGCGAGTAGCAGTAACCGGGCTTGGTGCCCTTACCCCCATCGGAAACGATGTTTCCACCTTCTGGAATGCGGCGGTCGAAGGGGTATGCGGCATAGCCCCCATTACCCGCTTTGACACGGCAGATATGAAGTATAAGCTCGCCGCCGAGCTGCGCGGCTTTGACCCCCTTGACCGCCTCGACCGCCAGATCGTGCGCCGTACGGATCTCTTCACCCAATACGCCCTTTTCGCCGCCGGGGAAGCCATAGCGGACGCCGAACTAGAGGGCAAGGTCGACGAGGACATGTTCGGCGTCGTCTTCGGCTCCGGCGTCGGCGGCTTCGAAACCTTTTGCGAGGAGCACGAACACCTCTTAACCGGCGGTCCCCGCCGCGTTGCGCCCCTGTTCATCCCTAAAATGATCACCAACATCGCCGCCGGCAATCTCGCGATCCGCTACCATGCCCACGGTACCTGCTTTGCCGTCGTCACGGCCTGTGCGACCGGTACCAGCGCCGTCGGGGAGGCCTACCGCCTTATTCGCGACGGCGAACAGACCGCTATCCTCTGTGGCGGCAGCGAGGCTGTGATCGCAAAGCTTTCCGTCGCGGGCTTTGGCAACTGCCAGGCGCTCTCCGCGTCCGACAACCCGGATGCCGCGTCCCTGCCGTTTGACGCCCGCCGCGCGGGGTTTGTCATGGGAGAAGGCGCGGGCGCGCTTGTGCTCGAGGAATATACCCACGCCGTGCGCCGGGGCGCGAAAATCTATGCCGAGGTCGTCGGCTACGGCTCCACCTGTGACGCCCACCATGTTACCGCCCCCGACCCCGAAGCCCGATCGAGCGCCCGCGCTGTCAGCATTGCCGCGAAAGCGCTCGCGAACGTCGACCCCGCGCGCATCTATATCAACGCGCACGGCACCGGCACCGAGCTCAACGATAAGACGGAAACCGCCGCCTACAAGCGCGCGTTCGACGACGCCGCGTACCGGCTTCACATCAGCTCTACCAAGTCCATGACCGGGCATATGCTCGGCGCGGCCGGGGCCGTGGAGGCGATCGCCGCAATTCTTGCCCTACGCGACGGCGTCGTCCCCCCGACGATCCATCTGGACGTCCCCGACCCCGCGTGTGACTTGCACTATACCCCGAACGTCGCCCTGCGAACACCCCTCGACGCCGCCCTTTCCGTTTCCCTCGGCTTTGGCGGACACAACGCCTGCGTCGCATTTATCAGAGCGGAGAATTAATTATGGATATCCATGTTATCGAAATGCTTGCCAGAATCGCCCGCGAAAACGGTCTGTCCCGCCTCGAAATCGACGGGGACGGCCTGCGTGTCCGCATCGAACGCGCCGTTTCCGCTGTACCCGCCGCGGTATCCGCGCCCACCGCGGACAGCGCCGGTACCGCGATTCCCGCACCGGCGGAGGAAGCCGCGGACGCCGGGCTGTACGTCCAGAAAAGCCCCCTTGTCGGCACGCTGTATCTTGCGCCGAAGCCGGACGCCGAACCCTTTGTCAAGCCGGGTACCCGCGTCAAAAAGGGCGACGCGATCTGCGTCGTCGAAGCGATGAAGCTTATGTCCGAGCTATCAGCCGAGGTATCCGGCATCGTCGAGCGCGTCTGCGTCGAAGACGCCCGCCCCGTCGAATTCGGGCAGCCCATTTTTGCGATTCGGGAGGATAAAAACGCATGACAAAAGAGGAAATCATTAAAATACTCCCGCATCGGGACGCCATGCTCCTGCTCGACGAGGCGGCCGTCGCGGACGGACATGCCCGGGGTTTAAAACGCATCACCGGCGACGAGTGGTTTTTGCAGGGGCACTTTCCCGGAAATCCCGTCGTTCCGGGCGTTATCCTCTGCGAAATTCTCGGCCAGTCCGCCGCCGTTCTCCTAGCCGACCGGGTGACCGGCGAAGGCGTGCCGATGTTTGCAGGCCTTGATCACGTGCGCTTCCGCCATCCCGTTCGCCCGGGTGACGTCTTGACTACCGACTGCGTCATCACGAAGGCGCGTCACCCCTTTTACTGGTGTGAAGGGGAGGGGAAGGTCGGCGATACCGTCTGCGTTTCCGCATCCTTCTCCGTCGCCCTGAACGTTTAGAGGAATCGGCTATGTTTTCGAAAATTTTAATCGCCAACCGGGGGGAAATCGCGCTGCGCGTGATCCGTGCCTGCCGCGAGATGGGGATCGCGACCGTCGCGGTCTGCTCGGAGGCCGACCGCGATGCGCTGCCGGCGCTCCTGTCAGACGAGTGCGTCTGCGTCGGCGGCAATTCCCCGCGCGAGAGCTATTTAAATATCCGCAATATCCTCGCCGCCGCCGAGCTGACCGGCGCACAGGCCATCCACCCCGGCTACGGCTTCCTTTCGGAGAACCCCGCCTTCGCCCGCGCCTGCGAAAGCGCCGGGATTGTCTTCATCGGCCCCCCCGGCGACGTCCTCGACCGCATGGGGGACAAAAACAACGCCAGGCTGCTCGCGCAGTCCATCGGCGTTCCCGTCATCCCGGGCAGCGAGGTTGCCCGGACCCTCGCGGAGGCGCGGGCGGAAGCGGAGAGGATCGGGTTTCCCCTGCTGATCAAGGCTTGCGCCGGCGGCGGCGGCAAAGGCATTCGCATCGTCGGGAGCCTAGACGCCCTCGCGTCGGCGTTTGTCGCTGCGTCCGAGGAAGCCCTCGCCGCCTTCGGAGACGGCCGCGTGTATCTTGAAAAGTACCTCACCGGTGTGCGCCACGTCGAGGTACAGATCCTCGCCGATGCCTGCGGCAAGATCTTAACCCTCGGTGAGCGCGACTGCTCCCTCCAATGTAACCGCCAGAAGGTCGTCGAGGAGACCCCCTGCCCCGCCCTCGACGCCGAAACGCGCGAAAAGCTTACCGCCGCCGCCGTCAAAGCCGCGCGCTCTGCCGGTTATCGCGGCGCGGGCACCGTCGAATTCCTGCTCGCGCCTGATAAGAGCTTTTATTTTATCGAGATGAACCCACGCTTACAGGTCGAACACGGTGTCAGCGAGGAGGTCTCCGGCGTTGATATCGTCAAATGGCAGATCCGCGTTGCGGCGGGCATTCCGCTGCCGATGGAGGAAGGCGACGTCGCCCTGCGCGGCTGCGCCATAGAGTGCCGCATCAATGCTAAGAGCGCCGGCAGGATCGATTTTCTGCACATCCCCGGCGGCCATCGAGTCCATTTCGATACCGCGCTGGTGCAGGGCGGCGTCGTTCCGCCGTACTACGATTCCATGCTCGGCAAGCTCATCGTCTACGCCGCGACCCGCGAGGAAGCCGTCCGCAAAATGGAGGCTGCTCTCTGCGAGCTTGCCGTCGACGGCGTGGACACCAATCTCACGGACCAGCTTGCGCTCGTCCGATCCAAAGCGTTCCGCGCCGGGCTGTACGACACCCTCAGCCTCGCCGAAGGGAGGATATGACTGATGAAAAATCTGCGTGAGCTTTTCCGCCGATCCCAAAACACCCTGGAATCCGGCGGCGTGGAAGCGCCCGAGACCGCCGACTGCCCCTACTGCGGCAAAGCAGAACCGAAGGACGTCTGGAATCGGAGCCATAAGGTCTGCCAAAGCTGCGGCTATCACGACCGTCTGACCGCCCGCGAACGGATCGCTCTCCTTTGCGACGAATTTACCGAGCGGGATGCCGGCATCGTCTCCGCCGATCCGCTGTCCTTCCCCGGCTACGCGGAGAAGCTCCGCCGCGCGGCCGATGCTTCCGGCGAGCAGGAGGCTGTCATATGCGGCGAGGCCGTCCTTTCAGGCTTTCGCGCTGCTTTCTTTGTCATGGACGCAAGCTTCATGATGGGCAGTATGGGGATGGCTGTCGGCGAGAAGATCGCCCGACTGTTCGACTACGCCGCGGAGCGCTCCCTCCCCGTGATCGGCGTGACCGCGTCCGGCGGCGCGCGTATGCAGGAGGGTATCCTCTCTCTGATGCAGATGGCCAAGGTTTCCTGCGCCGTCCGCCGCCATGCGGACTCAGGGCTTCTCTACATCGCCGTCCTCTCAGACCCCACCACCGGCGGCGTCACCGCAAGCTTCGCCATGCAGGCCGACGTTATCCTCGCCGAGCCGCGTGCGCGGATCGGATTTGCCGGCCGCCGTGTGATCGAGCAGACGACCCGCGCAAAGCTCCCCGACGACTTCCAAAGCGCCGAGTTCCAGCTCGCCCACGGCTTTGTCGACCGCATCGTGCCGCGCGCCGAGCTGAAAAAGACCCTCGCCCGGCTGCTGCTGCTGCACAATGCCCCGAAAAAGGAGGCCGCCGTATGACCGCCTACGAACGCTTACAGCTTGCCCGCCGGATGGGCCGACCCACGGCATCCGACTACATCGCCGCCCTGTTTACCGAAGCTGTCGAGCTGCGCGGCGACCGCGCCTATGCCGACGACCCTGCGATTGTCGGCGGGATCGGATGTTTGGGGGATACCCCGGTCACCTTCATCGGCATCGAACGGGGGCATGATACAATGGAGCGCATCCGCGTGGGCTTCGGCTGCCCGAAACCCGAAGGCTATCGCAAGGCGCGGCGGCTGATGCTTGCGGCGGAAAAATTCGGCCGCCCCGTCGTCACCTTCGTCGACACCTCGGGCGCGGCCTGCGGCATCGGCGCCGAGGAACGCGGCCAGGGGCAGGCCATCGCCGAAAACCTCACCGTCATGGCGGGTCTGCGCGTGCCGATCGTATCCATTGTCATCGGCGAGGGCGGCAGCGGCGGCGCGCTCGGCATCGCGCTCGGTGACCGGGTCTGGATGCTTGAAAACGCCGCCTATTCCGTGATCTCCCCCGAGGGCTGCGCGTCCATCCTCTGGAAGGACGCCGCCCGCGCGCCGGAAGCTGCCGAACGCCTTCAATTTACGGCGGAGGATATGCTGCGTCTGGGCGTTGCGGAACGGATCCTTCCGGAGCGCTTCGAGGATTTCCCCGCGATGTGCGCCGACCTGAAAGGGCTGCTTGCGGACACCTTAAACGAGCTTTGCGACATGGACGCCGACGCGCGCATCGCGGCCAGAGCCGCGCGCTTTGGCAAATTTACCCCCGCATAACGCAAGAAACCGAAAAATGACCGGGACACGGCGCGCCGTGTCCCGGATTTTGTCTTGCGGGCAAGAATACGCGTAGACTTTTATACGGGAGTATGGTAAAATAGACCCATGCGGACACCGCTGTTATTTTTTGCAGGAGGTCACCCGAATGAACGAAATCCGTCTTCCAAAAGAAGGTATTTTCGTCGGATCCGGCGTCTATCCCACCGATACCGATACGCTCCTTTGCACCATGATCGGTCATTATTCGTGGCAGTGCCAGTATTTCAGCCCGCTGGACATGATCGATAAAATCCTCGAGGACAATCAGGGCAATCTCGCGCAGGTTTGGGGATACGCCCGTGGCTTCTCCCCCCGGCTCCTTGCCGAATGGCTCTATGCGCTCGACGAGGTCGGCGTGAACGTCCCCGCGCCGGATTGGGAGAATTTCAAAAACCTCCTGCAATCCGAGTACAAAGACGTCTTCGACCAATACCGCGACCGCTTCGGGGCGGGACTTGCGCGCTTCGTCCGCGAGGCGAAAAAGCACGGCATCTATACCGCGCTGCTCTATACCTCGTCGGAAACTCCCTGGGTACGCCAAATGGCCGAGGAGGGCGGCGACTATTACCTCGGCTATGACTTCGGCGAACGCTATAACATCGGATTAAACGACGCGAAAAAGATTCTGGAGGAAAGCGGCGAGCTGACCCTGGGCGCGCTCGCTCGCGGCCTGGAAAACCGCGTCCGCGCCCACGTCGAGGAGAGGCGCGCGCAGGGCTGGGGGCATATCATGGCCACTAGCGCGAATTTTACCCTCGATTATGAGATTCTCGGCGGCGCCGATATCCCCGTTGTCGAAGATTTCGCCTTCCCGAACTTAAACTTCGCCTCCGGCTACTCCCGCGGTCTCTACCGTCAGCATCAGCTCCCCCTCTGGGGCTCCCATCTTGCGCATGAGCACTACGCGTGGCTGCCGAACTCCGATTCCCATCGCTGGGATATGCTCCGTGCGGGGATGTATTTAAAATACATGGCCGGCAGCAAGATGATTATCAACGAGTCCGGCAACTGGTTTGTCGAGCATACGCTCTCGTCCGATTCCCCGAAGCTTACCGTCCCGCAGACCGCGCGCGAAAAACTTGGCGTCATCGGCTGGGGCGGCGCAAAGCAGGCCATCGCCGAAACCCCTGAGCTGATGAAAGAGCTGCTCGAGGAGGCGAGACCCTATTTTTCAAGTCTCGACTACAATTCCGAAATCTGCCGCAAATACCGTGAGAGTATCTCTGATTTCTGGAACTATGTCAAGGCAAACGGCACGCCGGAAGGGCAGCCTGAGTCCACGATCGCCCTCGCGAAGGGTAACTGCGACCTCACATCCTCCCGCTATAATCACAACTATGCCCTGAGCGGCCTTTACGATATCGCCTGCAAAAATCCCGCGTGGTTCCAGTGCGCCCCCGAACGCGGCTGGAAACTCGCCCGCGACATCTTCTTCCCGGAGGTGCCCGTACTCCGTCCTTACGTCAATATCCACCTCTCCGGCACCCCCTACGGCCAGGTCGATGTCGTTTCCTTCGCGGACGATAAAATCGAGGCGGACTTCCTTATTAAAAACTATCATGCCCTGCTGTTTACCGGCTGGAACACCTGCTCCGAACGGCAGTACGAGACCCTGCGCGCCTATGTCGAGGGCGGCGGCACGCTGTTTATCTCCATCCCGCAGCTTGCCAAAAACGAGACCCGCAGCCTCGACGTGGACGTCTCCGAGTTGGTACACGGTGGTGACTTCTCCGAACTCGCGGGGGTGCGCGTGAAGGGCAGAGGCGAGTGCATCTACTGGGCGACCGTTCCCATAAGCTCGGACGCGCTCGGCGTAACCTTCCCGCGCCGCTTCGGTACCCTCGGCGTCCCCCTCGGTGACATCGAAGTGACCGACCCTGCCCTCGAGATTTTAGCGATCGACGACGAGCAGGCGCGCCCTGTCGTGACGCGGCATCGCCTGGGAAAGGGAAGCTGCGTCTTCCTCAACACCTGGACCTACCCCGGCGCGCTTGACATGGACGAAGGCCCCGGCAGTGTCTACGGCTCGGCGGGGCTGCTCGGAGTTATCTACCGCGCCATTGCCAATGAATCCCGCGGGCATGTCTATATCACGGACGACAAACACATCCCCGGCGCCGAGTGCGATTACGTCGCTTTCAGCTACTTCCCCGAGGCGGGAAAAATCTGCCTTTTCAATGTGGATTTTGAACAGGCGCATACCGTCTGGCTCCATCGCTTCGGCATCCACGAGCGGCTGACGCTCTCCCCCGGCGAATTCCGCATCCTCGATACCGCAAAGCTTACGTAAATGGAAAAAGGGACACGGCAAATCTGCTGTGTCCCTTTTTGACTATAATTGCAGCGCAATCCCCACTGCGGCGCCCGCCACGACCAGATAGATCGGATGCAGCTTCTTCCATTTCTGTGAAACGAACAGCAGTACCGCATACAGCAGGCACTCCCGCCATCTGATAAACGACACCAGCGTCGTCAGGTTCATCGTCAGCGCCACATTCTCGGTAAGCAGCGCTACCTGCATCACCGACAGCCCAGCCGCCGCGATCAGTCCCGTGACCGCCGGACGCAGCCCGTCAAACGCTCCGTTTACCCACCGGTTCTCACGAAATTTCCGCAATACCCGCGCCACAATCAGGATGATGCAGTACGAGGGCAATACCAGCGCGAACGTCGCGACTAGTCCTCCCGGTATGCCCGCCGCCGTAATACCCGCGTACGTCGCCATGTTCACCCCGATCGGACCGGGTGTCGATTCGCCTACCGCGATCATGTTCGACAGCATCGCCGTATCAAACCAGGGGTATTTCACCGCCAAGGACTGTAAAAAAGGCACCGTCGCAAGGCCCCCGCCGACGGCAAACAGGCCGATTTTGAAAAACTCGAGGAAAAGCTGTAAATAGATCATACTTTCCTCCCTTTCTCAAACAAAAGCCCTACAGCCGCCGCCGCGATTACCAGATACACCGGCGACCAATCCGTAAATACCGTCACGATCAGCGCCGCCGCGAAAATCAATACCGCGCGCAGGTTCCGGATGTTCGATTTCCACAGCCTGATCACCGCGCCGGTGATTAGAACAGCTACCGAGACGCGGATGCCCGCGAACGCGTGCTGAACCACCGCATACTCCGCAAAATGCTGCAAAAACAGCGCGATCACCGAAATGATGATCACCGCCGGGAAGACAACGCCGAGTGTCGCGCAAGCCGCGCCCAGCGCGCCCTTCTTCTTCGCGCCGACAAACGTCGCTGTATTTACCGCGATGACCCCCGGCGTACACTGCGCGACCGCGTAGTAGTCGAGAATCTCGTCGTTTGTCACCCAGCCGTGCCGCTCGCAAAGCTCACGCTGGAACATCGGCAGCATCGCGTAGCCCCCGCCGAACGTGAACGCGCCGATTTTCGCAAAGGTCAGGAATAAATCGAGATAAATATTCATCCGCCGCTCTCCTCTGTTCTATAAAGGGCGCTGTTTGATCTTCGCATAACGTCGGGGATACCCCGCAGGCGTTATCGACACCTTCTCTATCCAGATCGCACGGTGCGTCACGTACGTCCCCGGGATTGTGTAGTCGCGGCTCTCCCGCACCGTGCCGCCCATAAGCTGGATCGCGCGTGCCGCCTCCCGCAGCTCCTCGTCCGCTGCCTTCGCTTTCATCGCGCAGAAAAGTCCGCCGACCCGTACGAACGGCAGGCACAGCTCCGAGAGAATGTTCAATGGCGCCACCGCCCGCGATACCGCGACGTCAAAGACTTCCCGAAGCTCCACCGCTTCCTCCGCGCGCGCCGCAATACAACGTACGTTTGCCAGTGCCAGCGCTGCCGCCGTCTCCCGCAGAAACTCGATCTTCTTCTCCGTCGCATCCAGCAGCGTCAGGTGTACTGTCGGTTCAAGGATCCGGATCGGCAGCCCCGGCAGCCCTGCGCCGCATCCGACGTCGATCACGCTCTTGCCCGCAAAGGTATACTGTGCGCATAGCGTCGCGCAGTCCAGCAGGTGCAGCCGTACGGCGTCTGCAGGATCCGTAATCGCTGTGAGGTTCATGACTTTGTTTTTCTCCAAAACTCGGGAAAGATAGTCCCCCAAAAGCGCCGCGCGGGTTTCGTCCAGCCCGAAGGCCGCGAGCCCTTCACGGAGGAGGGATAAAGCGTTTTCTTCCAACATAGGCGTTCTCTCCTTAATGGATGCCAAGCGCAATGAGCAGCACGGTGATATCGGCGGGGCTCACGCCGGAAATGCGTGCGGCCTGCCCGATACTTCTGGGACGCAGCGCGTCGAGCTTCTGTCTGGCCTCAAGCCGCAGTCCCCCAAGCGCGCGATAGTTGAAATCCTCGGGCAGGAGACGGCTTTCAAGCTTCTTAAATTGCGCCACCTGCGACTCCTGCCGCCGCAAATACCCCTCATACCGGATATCGATCTCCGCGGCTTCCCAAATCGCATGCGGCAGTTCGGGTCTTGTCGTATCGACCGGTGCGAGCAACTCATAGGTAAGCTCCGGACGCCGCAGCAGCGCGCCTAGCTTGACCCCCGTCGTCACCTCCGCGCTGTTCTGCGCGGCAAGGATTGCCGAAAGCGTCGGGGAGGGCGCGATCGTCGTCCCCTCGATGCGCCGTATTTCCTCCTCCACCCGCGCGTATTTCTCCATCACGCGGTCGTACCGTTCCTGCGATATCAGGCCCACCCGCAGCCCGTACTTCGACAGCCGCAGATCCGCGTTATCCTGCCGCAAAAGGAGCCGGTATTCCGAGCGCGACGTCATCATGCGGTACGGCTCGTTCGTTCCTTTTGTGACTAGGTCGTCGATTAAGGTGCCGATATACGCGTCCGAGCGGTCGAGCACGAGAGGCTCCTCCCCTCGCAGCTTTAAGACCGCGTTAATGCCCGCCATCAGACCCTGCGCCGCCGCCTCTTCATACCCGGAAGTCCCGTTAAACTGCCCCGCGCCGTATAAGCCCCCGATTTTCTTGCACTCGAGCGTGGGGGAAAGCTCCAGCGGATCCACGCAGTCGTACTCGATCGCATACGCCGGGCGCATCGCTTCGGCGTGCTCGAGCCCCGGGACCGTATGCATCATCGCGATCTGAACGTCCTCCGGCATCGACGACGAAAACCCTTGAATATACAGCTCCTCCGAATCAAGTCCCATCGGCTCAATAAAGAGCGTGTGCCGCTCTTTGTCCGCGAAGCGTACCACCTTGTCCTCAATCGACGGACAGTAGCGCGGCCCGACCCCTTTGATGCTGCCGGAGTACAGCGGTGAGCGCGACAGATTCGCCCGGATCAGCGCATGCGTTTCGGACGTCGTATGCGTCATATGGCAGACCGCCCGATTTTTCGGCGGCGTTTCCGTTTCAAACGAGAACGGTTCGATCTCCTCGTCTCCCGGCTGCACCTCTAACCTGGTAAAATCGACGGTACGGCGGTTGACGCGCGGCGGCGTGCCGGTTTTAAACCGCCGGATGGAAAGCCCCAGCGCGCGCAGGCTGGAAGTCAGCGCCGTCGCCGCGTGCATGCCGTCCGGGCCGCTGTCAAAGGAGACGTCACCGATGATGATGCGTCCGGAAAGAAACGTTCCCGTGCAGACGATGGCCGAGCGCACCCGGTACTCGGCGCCGATGCGCGTCACCACGCCGGAAACATGCCCGTCTTTCGTTAAAATTTCCGTGATCTCGGCCTGCTTGAGCGTCAAACGCTCCTGCGCCTCCAGCGCGTGCTTCATATAGAGCCGGTACATCGCCCGGTCGGCCTGCGCCCGCAGGCTGTGCACCGCCGGACCCTTGCCGCGGTTCAGCATCCGGTACTGGATGCACGTCGCGTCAGCGGCCCGGCCCATCTCGCCGCCCAACGCGTCGATCTCGCGCACCAGATGCCCCTTCGCGGTTCCCCCGATCGCGGGGTTGCAGGGCATGTTCCCCACCGCGTCTAAGTTGATCGTAAAGCAGACGACGCGCATCCCCAGTCTTGCCGCCGCGAGTGCCGCTTCGATGCCGGCATGCCCCGCGCCGACGACCGCGATGTCATATTCTCCCGCGTCGTATCGCATGGTATTCCTCCCCTCGTGTTTAGAGTATCGCTTATTTCCCCACACAGAAGCGGGAGAAGATCGTCGCGAGGATATCCTCCGACGCACTCTCGCCCGTGATCTCGCCCAAAATTGCCGCCGCGTCCTCGACCTCGGTCATCACCGCGTCGGGTGTAACGCCGCTGATCAGCGCGCGCTCGGCGCTCCCGACGCACGCAAGAGCACGAGAGAGCGCGCTTGCCTGCCGCGGATTCGTCACGGTCGACCCGTCGGATGCGATATCGGTCAGCCGCAGCGCCGCGATCATCGCGTCTTTTAAGACAGGGATGCCCTCACCCGTCGCGGCGCTCACCCGCACCACCGTTTCATACGGCGGTGCCGGCAGACGTGGGGGCAGGTCGCATTTATTGACAACCGCGATCACCGGCGTTTCCGGGGGTACTTCCGGCCGCTCAAGGCTCTCCCGTGACCCGTCGAATACCGCGAGGATCAAAGAGGCGTCTTTCATCGCGCGCTCTGTGCGCGCCACGCCTTCCCGCTCGATCGGATCGTCGCTTTCCCGCAGTCCCGCCGTGTCCAGAAGCCGTACCGCGATGCCTTCCCAGACCACGCGGGTATCGATCACATCCCGCGTCGTCCCCGGTATCGGCGTCACGATCGCGCGATCCTCCCCGGAAAGCGCGTTTAACAGCGAGGATTTCCCCACGTTCGGCGCGCCCGCCAGCACGCAGGTGACGCCGTCGCGCAGCAAACCGCCCTCCCGGACGCTTGATAGCAGCTTTTGAAGCGCGTCTGCTGCGTCCCGCAGCGTTTTCACCGCATCTTCCGTGAAAAATTCAGGAATATCATCGTCCGGATAATCTATGACTGCCGAAAAATGTGCCGCAAGGCCGATCAGGCTGTCCCGGACGGGGGACAGCCGCTTGCCCAAAGCGCCGGAGAGCTGGGCCGCCGCGTTCCTCGCTGCCGCGCGCGTTTCGCTGTCGATTAAGTCGACAACAGCCTCCGCCTGCGCGAGATCGAGCTTCCCGTTCTCAAACGCGCGCCGCGTAAACTCCCCCGGCTGTGCGGGCCGCGCGCCCGCGCGGTACAGCGCGTCCAAAAGCAACGCGATCAGACCCGGAGAGCCGTGACAGTAGAGCTCCACGGTATCCTCTCCCGTATACGACGAGGGCCCCGGCATGTAGACGAACAGCCCTTCGTCCACCCGCGCGCCGTCCACGTAAAACGCCCCGAACCGCAGCCTGCGCGGGACGGCCTTCTTCACGGGGAAGACTTGGCTTGCTATCGCCAGCGCGTCCGGCCCGCTTAAGCGCAGCACCCCGATCGCGGCTCTCGCAAGTCCCGTCGCGCACGCCGCTATCGTATCGTTTGCCATGAATTTCGCTCCTTATCCTATCAAAGAAAGGCGGCCGCCGTATCGAAAAAATCGAATAACGGCGATCCGCCTCATCGCAGCTTTGAGATTAGTCGGTAACGGGTTCGATCTTCGTTTCCGCGACACCGGCACGCGGCGCGCCGGTGCGGCGGGGCGGACGGCTGTTATTAGCCAGCGCGATCACCACGCGGCGGTTCGGATCGCTGCCCGTGGAGAAAGTCGTAACGCCGCGCGTGTTCTGCAGCGTGGAATGAATGACCCGGCGCTCATACGCCGACATCGGCTCCAGCGTCACGCTCTTCTTGTACTTCAGCACGCGCCCGGCCACCTTATTAGCAAGGCTCGCGAGCGACTCCTCGCGCTTGGCGCGGTAATTCTCCGTATCGATCGTCAGCTTGATATGCTCGTCCTGCCCGCGGTTTACAACGATCGACGTGATATACTGCAGCGCGTCCAGCGTATCGCCGCGGCGTCCGATCACGACTCCCATGTTCTCGCCCCGGATGTCCAGTGCGATCCCGTCTTCGCTTTCGACCTCGGCGATCTCCGCCGTGACACCCATCCGCTCTAAAAGCCCCGCGAGAAATTCACGCGCTTCCTCTGCGGGTTTTGCCGTGTACGTGACCGCAACCTTCGCGTCCACCGCGCCGATGCCGAAAAATCCCGAACGCGGTTTGACAAGTTCCTCGATCACGACGTCCTCGCGCCGTACGCCTAATTCCGCCAGCGCCGCGCGGATCGCTTCCTCAGTGCTTTTTCCGCTGGCTTCGACTCTTTTGACCATTGGTCTTCTTTTCCTCCTTTGGGAGTTTGGTGGGATCCGGTTTTTTCAGTTTCTGTTTCTCAAAGTACATGTACATGAAGTATTCCTGCGCCGCCGCGGTGACGTTCGACGCGATCCAGTAAAGACCAAGGCCTGCCGGGAGCGTGAAGCCGAACCAAACCGACACGAGAGGCATCATGTACATCATCGTGCTGTTCTGTCCCTGCGGCATCGTTCCCGTGCTCTTGAATTGTAACATGTTTGTCAGCTTCGTTAACGCAAACGACGTCAAACCCGAGATAATCGGGATCAAAAACAACAGATTGATGACCTTCCAGTCCGGTATCAGTCCTAAGTTCATACCGAGGAAGGTGAAGTCCATCCGGATGATGTTCGGGGAAATGGCCTTGACGAGATCGAAATTCTCAAATACCTGCTGCGCGAGCGTCATTTCCGATACGTGCGTGTTGGCCGCGTATTGCAGCGTCGTTTTGATCGTCTCGATCTGCGCTGCCGTCAGGTTCATCAGGTAGGTCAGCGGCTGGCTGATCGGCCAATACAGACCGATCATGATCGGAAACGTCAAAAGCGTCGGCAGGCAGCCGGACATCGGGCTGATGCCCTCCGACTGGTAAAGCTTCGACATTTCCTCCTGATATTTGGCTTTATCGTTCTTGTAGCGGTTTTCAAGCTCTTTTAGCTTCGGTTGAATCCGCTGTGTTTCCATCATGCCCTTTTTGCCCTTGATCGACAGCGGCAGGACAAGAGCCTTCGCCAACAGCTGGAATATGATGATCGACCATCCATACGATCCGATGAGATCGTAAATCTTACGCAAAATCCACGCAAAAGGCCGGACGATCAACAGGGTGAAGATGTTCACCTGCGTGCCGTCGGAGGTGGTGATACACCCCGTCAGCGTCAGCGCGAGGAACACGGTGAGAACGGCGATCACTAGCAAACGCGACATCCGCGTGCGGGTTCGTTCGTCTCGGAACATAGGCGTTCCACGAAGGGACTATCGATTTTGCCCTTCGTACTCCTTTCAGTAAAGGGGGTTATTATACTCCGCGCGGTTACTTTCAAAAGAATCCCGGTAACAGGACAATCGACTACGGTACGGGATCATAACCGCCGGGATGGAAGGGGTGACATCGCAGCACCCGACATATCGCGAGCCGCGTTCCCTTCCACGCGCCGTATTTCTCAATCGCCAGCAGCGCGTACTCCGAACAGGTGGGGATGAACCGACAGGTGGGGGTTCTTTTCAGCGGCGACAGCTGTCGGCGATAAAAACGGATCAGCGCGGTAAGAAGCCGTTTCATACGCCGAGGAGTCCCAGTTTCCCCAAAGTATGGATAAGACTCTGCCGCAGATGCGCATAATCCGCCTCCGCAGCTTTCATTCGGGCGACGACCACGATGTCATAACCCGTCCGCAGGCTTGACTCCTCTAACCGGTACGCTTCGCGTATGCGGCGGCGAACCCGGTTGCGCACGACCGCACCTCCGAGCTTCGTTCCCACCGTAATTCCTAAACGATTGTACTCGAGCCTGTTTTTCCGCGTGTAAACGGCCAACAAGCCGCATACCGAGGTCTTTCCCGACGAGTACAGCCGCCGAAAATCACGGTTCTCTTTCATCGAAACCGTAAAACGCATCCTTTTTCCTTTAGCAATTCCTTCGCATACGTGTTCGTACGCGACAAAAGCCCGCAACACTATTTTTTTCCTAAAAACTAGCCGCGGGCTTTTATATGCAAGCGTCCGCTCTTTCCTTGGAGTCGAGCCGTCTTTCTTAGTACGTCAGCTGGTATCTGCCCTTGGCGCGTCTGCGGGCTAAAACCTTTCTTCCGTTGGCCGTAGCCATTCTCTTGCGGAAGCCGTGCTCACGGGAGCGCTGGCGCTTCTTCGGCTGGTAAGTGCGAAGCATGTGTTGACACCTCCTGCTTATGCTCAAATCGATTCTCTCTCGCCCGCGGACAGGATCCACGGGCAGCGTGAAACAAACTATATTATACTGTCTTTTTGTTCTCGTGTCAACTGCTTTTTCCCCGGATCAGTGAAAAATTTTACCCCCCGATAACTGTTTTTATAACGAATTCCCGCCCGGCACGATAAAAATCTCTCTCCCGACTCTTGCATTGTGCGGTACTCTGTGATAAAATAGGCTTGTCTTCAGGGTAGGGGTGTAATTCCCCAACCGGCGGTAATGCGGGGGATTCCCCGCCGAGCCCGCGAGCGACGGCCGCCTGAGCCGCCGCAGAGTCCGGTATATTCCGGCGCCGACGGTTACAGTCCGGATGGAAGAGGACTCGAAGCCTTCGCTTTTTCTTGATTATATTGTCGTTAATGCGGGCTTCGCCTGTTCTTCCTCTCTTTTTTCCCAGAAGAGATTTTACGTAAGGGAGGAAACACCCCAAATGCAAAGCAAATCCATTCGCCGTCTCGTCACCCTCGCGCTCCTCGCCGCGATCGCCGTCGCGCTCTGCCTTCTCGTACGCTTCCCCATCTTCGCCGCCGCTCCCTGGCTTGAGTACGACGCCGGCGACATCCCCGTCATCTTCGCTTCGTTCCTCTTCGGCCCCTGGTGGGCGCTCGCCGTGACCTTCGTCCTTTGCGTCATCCAGGGGATGACCGTCAGCGCGTCCTCCGGCATCATCGGCATCGCGATGCACTTCTTCGCCACCGGCGCGTTTGTGACCGTCTCCGGACTCCTGTTTTCCCGCTTCCCCAAACGCGTGGCGCTGTCCATGCTCGCAGGCGCGGCCGCGGCCATCGTCATGATGGTGCCATTAAACTTCCTCTTTACGCCGATGTTCGGCACGCCCCTCGAAGCCGTTCGGCAGATGATGCTGCCCGTGATCGTGCCGTTCAACGCCGTAAAATTCGGCGCGAACGCCGTCATCGCGTACCTGCTCTATAAACCCCTGGCGCGCTACTTCGCAAATTACCGCGCCTGATTCCACTCAAAAATCTTATCCGGGGCGGACTTTTTTAAAAAAAGAGAGTCCGCCCTTTTTCATCACTCTTATATAAAGGAATTTTACCATGACGCTTGAGGATGCCCGCGATTCCATGTCCGGCCGCGCCGTTGCCGTCATCTTTTCAAACGCTGAAAACGGCTATACCGTCCTCCGTCTCGAGGGGGAGGACGGTCTCTTCACCGCTGTCGGCTGCATTCCATACCCCGCCGCCGGGGAAGCCTACATCCTCTACGGCGAATGGGGAAGCCATGCCGAATACGGCCGCCAGTTCACGGTATCCTCCTTCGAACGCCGCCTTCCCGAAAGCCCCGCCCATATCGAAGCCTTCCTCGCCTCCGGATTGTTTAACGGCGTCGGACGCTCCACCGCCAAACGCATCGTCGAACGCTTCGGCGCGGAGGTCTTCGATATTCTCCGCGATAACCCCGAAGCGCTTGCGGAAATCAGGGGGATCACCGAGGAGCACGCCCGCGAAATCGGCGATGTGTTTACAGACCAGTACGAGCTGCGCAGCCTCATGGAGTTTACCTCCCAGATGGGTCTTTCCGCCGAAACGGCGCTCCGTCTGCACACACGCTACAGCTCCGCCGCCCTGGGGCTCCTCACTGACAACCCCTACCTCCTGATCGACGATTACTTCGGCATCCGCTTTTCAGACGTCGACCGTTTCGCTCTGCAAATGGGCGTCGCGCCCAATTCGTCGCTGCGCTACGAAGCGGCTCTCCGCGCGACCCTAATTTTCAATCAGGACAACGGCCATGTATTCCTCCCGCGCGGCAAGCTTTGCGACGCCGCTGCAAAGCTTCTGGCGCTTCCCGATCCCCTCGTCATGGACGACGCTCTGGAATCCCTGATCGCAAACGGCGAGGTCGTCCGCGAAACCGTTTTCCGCGAGGAGGCCTGCTACATGGAGGCGATGTATAGGGCGGAATGCGGCGTCGCGGAAAAGCTTCTCGAAGCCGCGGGAAAACATACCCGGTACGACGCCGGCGACGCGGAACCCCTCATCGCCGCCGCGGAGTGCAGACTCGGGATCGAATACGCGCCCCGGCAGCGCGAGGCGATCCTCGCCGCCGCTCAAAACGGCGTGCTGGTGCTCACCGGCGGCCCCGGTACCGGGAAAACGACCGCCATCCGCGGCATCCTCTCCGTCTATGAGCAGATGGGGCTTTCCGTCGCTCTCGCCGCGCCCACCGGGCGCGCCGCCAAACGGATCACCGCTCTCACCGGCGCCGCCGCGAAGACCATCCACCGCCTGCTCGAGGCTGGCTTTACCCCCGACCACACCCGCTCCGTCTTCGCCCGCAACGAGGACAACCCCATCGACGCCGACGCGATCATCGTCGACGAGCTGTCCATGGTCGATCTGCCTCTGATGTACGCCCTGCTGTCCGCCGTGCGCCCCGGAACCCGCATCGTCCTCGTCGGAGACGCCGATCAGCTCCCGAGCGTCGGGCCGGGGAACCTGCTGCGAGACATCATTGCGTCCGCGGCGCTCCCTATGGTACAGCTCCATGAGATCTTCCGGCAGGCGCGCCAAAGCCAGATCGTAAACGGCGCTCATTTGATCAACATCGGCATCGCCCCCACGGCGAATCCGCCCGAAAAGGACTCCGACTTCTTCTTCATGAAGAGAAACCGCCCCGAGGACGTCGTCAGCCTAGTGACCGAGCTGTGCCGAACCCGGCTTCCGGGCTATCGCGGTCTTACCCCCGCCGATATTCAGGTCATCGCTCCGACAAAGCAGCGGCTCTGCGGCACGATCTCCCTCAATCAATACCTGCAGGCAGCCCTCAACCCGAAAAAACAGAGCGACCACGAAATGCGCAATGCCGTCTGCTCCCTGCGTGTCGGCGACCGTGTGATGCAGGTCGTCAACGATTACGAGCTTCCCTGGCAGCGCGACGACGGCTCGGAGGCAGGCCTCGGCGTCTTCAACGGGGATATCGGCGTCATCGAAAGCATCGACGAGCGCGCGGGCATCCTCGCCGTGCGCTACGACGACCGCGTCGCCGCCTATACCGCCGAACAGCTCCGCGAGCTGGAGCTTGCCTACGCTGTAACCGTCCACAAGGCGCAGGGCAGCGAGTTTCCCTGCGTCATCCTCGTCGCCTTCGACGGCCCGGAACGCCTGCTGACGCGCAATCTGCTCTATACCGGCTTTACCCGCGCCAAAACCCTGCTCGTGATTGTCGGCCGTACCGAGACCGTCAGCCAGATGACGGCAAACGAACGCACGCAAAAGCGCTATACCGCGCTGCGCATGCGCTTAAGACGGGGCGGCGACGACGAATGAATGCGCGCAGCATCCTCTTTCCGCAACGCTGTATCCTCTGCGGCAGCCGCCTGTCCGGGGAGGCTCTCCCCGTCCGCTTATGCAGGGACTGCCTTGCGTCCCTTACGGGCGATTTCGGCTTCTCCTGCCCGGTTTCCCGGGACTTCCCCTGCGTCGCCGCCTGCCGCTATGCCGCCGTCGCCGGTGCCGTCAGAGCCTTTAAGTTCTCCCGCCGCCGCGAATACGCCCCCACCTTCGCATGGCTTATGGCGCTCGCCTACCGCCGCCGTGCCGGTGGGCTGCCGCCCTGCGACGCCATAACTTGGGTCCCTGTCAGCGCCCTGCGCTGTCTCCTTCGAGGATACGACCAAAGCTGTCTTCTCGCACGCGAGCTTGCGCGCCTGTTAAACCTGCCCTGCGTCCCCTTACTCCGAAAGTTGCGCCATACCCGGCGCCAATCCCATCTCGACGGCGATGAAGCCCGCGCCCGCAATGTCCGCGGCGCCTACGCATCCTTGGGACCGCCCCCCGGCATCGCCCGCGTACTCCTCGTCGACGATGTCGTGACCTCCGGCGCGACCTTAAGGGAAGCGGCCGCCGCTTTAGACGATTCCGGTATATCCTCCGTCGCTCTGTGCTTCGCCTGTGCGCGTCCCGGCGATGAGGAAGCCGATCCATATAAGCAAGAGGAGGTATTTTATGATATTGAAAGGTAAAATCGCCGCCATCACGGGCGGCGGCTCCGGCATCGGCGGCTGCGCGTCCACGCTCTTCGCCAAGGAAGGCGCAACCGTCGCCATTCTCGAGGTCAGCCCCGCCGTTGGAGAGGCCAAAGCCTCGGAAATCATCGCCGCCGGCGGCAGCGCGGTCTTTATCCGCACCGATGTCTCAAACCCCGACGACGTCCGCACCGCGTTCGAGCAGATCGATCATCTCTACGGTCGGCTCGACGTCCTCTACAACAACGCCTCCGTTTTCCTCGGCAAGTACGATAACCGCGTCACAGAGCTTTCCCTTGAAACCTGGGAGCGCGTCCTGCGCATCAACCTCTTCGGCGTCTTCTACTGCTGCAAGTATGCGATCCCCCTGATGATCCGCTCCGGCGGCGGTTCCATCATCAACACCGCATCCTCCGCCGGCGTCATCGGGATCCCCGACTGCGACGCCTATACCGCGACCAAGGGTGGAACCGTCTCCCTGACCCGCTCGCTTGCCGTCGAATACGGACCCGACAAGATCCGCACCAATTGCATCGCCCCGGCCGCCATCCGTACCGAAATGGTGAAGGAATCAAATCTCAACGACCCTAAATTCGACGAACAGGCCTTCCTCACAAAGGGCACCCCCCTGCGTCGCTGGGGACAGCCCGAGGAGGTTGCGCGTCTCGCCGCCTTTCTTGCTTCCGACGAGTCCTCCTATGTAAATGGCACGATCATTCGTGCCGACGGCGGCATTACTATCATGTGAGAAACGTTTTCCTAGATCTAAAAAGCGCCTCCGGGAACCGAAATGGGTCCCCGGAGGCGCTCGTTTGATGTACTTTCTTCAGCTTCCCTGTGAATTCTCCGCGCCCGGGAAAAACTCGTTGACCGGGAACGAAATACATGAGAACGTTTCGCAAGGGTCGTCGTGCTCCGAGCAAGAGCATTCCTTCATCGGCAGGCAGTAGTCGTACGACGGAATCAGAAGCTGACTGTCCCGCTCCAGCCGGATAATGCCAAACTGCCCGATCGTTACATACAACTGCTTCCCGTCACACGCCAGCAGCAGCTCGTCGTTGAAGAACTTGCACACCGCTTCCGGCAGCTCAGAGATTTCGCAGTCGCGGCATCCGCAATGTTCCACCGCTTTTGCATTCAACAGCATCGGATCCACTACCTCACAGGTCGCCTGCGGCAGGTTCGTTTTCTCCATCATTTGAATATCTGTGTCGCCCGGCGTATACAGCGACGAAAAGCTCCGTACGCAGCCCTCTCCGCCGAACAGAATCACACGCTTTTCGTACGACGTCACGCCGTTGAGCTCATACGGTCTCCCCGCGCCGCAGAACGCATCCGCGCAGACGCGATAGAAGAACCGCACATCTAAATTGTAAAACCCCCGGTTATACGGTACCGGCTCCACATCAATATACACCCACAGCAGATCAACCGACCGCGGCCGCACACTTACGGCGCGCTCTAAGACCTCCTGGGAGCGTTTCGTCAGGTACACGCGCAGATCCTGCATACACTCCTTGACCCGGCAGGAGTCGTAGATCTTCTTTGTGTGTATGCACACCGCTTCTTTCACACACGCGGAGCTATGTACCGGCCCCGGACAAACTTTTTCAGCCATTTTGTGACCCCCCAAATGTTCTTTGCACCCGCGGCGCAAAACGTGCCTGCGGCGCAAACGTGGAATGTTTGACAGCGTCAAACGTGAAATAACGCCTGCGGCGTTGTGAAATGTCCGACATCGTCGAACATGCAATGTCGGCCGCGCCGACATTCGGAGCTTGCATTCATAGTGTATGCGTATTTGGGAAAATGTGTGCTTCTTTGGGGGGAACACGTAAAGTTAGGCGTTTGTTAGTGACAGGGTGGGGGAGAATCAGCGATATGGCGCGCAGGAGGTGACCCTCGATACCGAGCGCGGCGGAGGCCGTGAGGGATAGGGGAGTGCCGTAAAGGCGGTCACCGAGCAGCGGGTGTCCGATATACGCGCAGTGTACGCGGAGCTGGTGTGTCCGGCCCGTTACGGGATACAGGCACAGATGCGTGACGGGAATCCCGCCGACGGTTTCCGTGCGGAGCGTCTCGTAGCGCGTCAGAGAGGGGGCGCCGCCCGGTACGACGCCGCGCGCCATCCCTTCGGGGGACAGCCGGGCGATCGGGGCGTCGATGACGCCGCTGGGCGGGGTGACAATACCGTAGACCTGTGCGATATACGTCTTTTCGAGCGGGCCTTCAATCCGCGCGCGGACATACGCGTTTTTGGCAAGCAGCGCAATACCGCTTGTGTCCCGGTCGAGCCGCGTCACGATATGGCAGGCGGCGCTTCCGTCATGCCGCAAAAGATACCCCGACGCAAAGCCCAAAAGCGTCCCCCGGTCCTGCGCGCGGGACGGATGCGTGAGCATCCCCACCGGTTTATCCACTGCCAGAAGCGCGTCGTCCTCATAGACGACGGTAAGGGCTCCGTCCTCGGGCAAAACCGACATCGGCGGCTCCGCCGCCGTCAGATCGACGCGCACCGTATCCCCCGCGCGGCAAACGGCGTTCGTATGCGCCGGGGAGCCGTTCAGCGTCAACGCGCCCGCGGCCTTGACGCGCGAAAGCATCGCCGAGGAAAGCGCGAACCGCCGGAGGACGCGTTCTAAAACGCTCCCGTCCTCCGAGGGCGGGAGCATATACGAGAGAATCATGCCAGTGTATTCACGCGGCCGCAGAAGAGTGTCTCGCCCGTGGTTTCGTCGAGGATGCACCAGGCAAAGGGGCGATCCGCGCGGAACTCGACGGGATCCTCAATGAATGAGGTCACCTCTATCATAACGGCGGTCGCGGCGGCGGCTTCGGTGCCTTCCTCCGTCACGCTGAGGAAGGTCTTGTGCACGACGTCGGAAATGCGGACGGGTGCTCCGTCGACCATCGCGCCGAACTCGGCTGAGTCGGTAAAGCATCTCTCCATGCCGAGCGCCGCTAAAGCGTCCTTTAAGGAAGCGCCGTACTCGATCGTAAAGCGCGGCAGCGTCACCGCGACGCGGGCGGGTGTAAGCTTCGGCAGATAATCCGCGAGGTCGCCGTCATAGTCGCCCAGCGCGATCAGCATCGACGTTTCCCCGTCGGCATACGGCAGCCGCACGATCTGCAAGCCCTCCTCTTCGTAATAGGAGAGGGTTTTCGTCATATGCATCAAAGGCACGGTTGCGGTTTTGCCGTCGGCGCCGGTAAAGCCGCCGTCCGCCGTGGCGTCGGGATTAAAGGGGAGCGCCCAGTCGGCTTTCAGATAGACCGCGTTGACAAGGCAGGCGAGAAAGTCGGAAGACGAGATCAAATCCTGAATCTTTCCACTCGTTTTACCCGAAACCCAGTCGTTGACGGTTTTGACCGCATTTTGATCGGTCACAGAAAACGCTTCCGCGCGATAGAAGTCCGCGACGATATCCGCAAAGCTCTTTTGAATCGAAATCGTCTTGCCCGCCTTGTCTTCGTTGAGGAAAAGCGCGTTCGCGATCGACACGGTCACGTCGGTTTTACCGTTGTAACGATCAATCAGCGCGGCGGCATCCTTGTTGAAGGCGTCGAGATCGGAAATACCGAGTGCGGACAGCATCTGCGTCTTCGTTTCCCCCTCCGCACCGTTCGCCGCCATCGCGAGCGCGAGCTTGACGGAAAGCGGCGATACGGTCACGTTGCCACCGTCGTCGAGCGCGCGGAGTAAGCTTTCGGCAAAATCCGTTTCGGCGTCCGCTGCCGCCGACATCGGATCGAACGTCTCCCGCTTAAACACGCCCTGATCGATCAAAGCCTCCCAGACGCGGGTGCCGTCGGCCATCTTCGCGGACAGCGCCGCCCACGAAAACGACGCAAGCATCCCGCGGGTCAGCGCGGCGCGGTCGTCGTTCGCCGCCGCCTTTAAAGCATCGCTTGAGAGAAGCCCTGCTTCGACGCCGGTATCGTAGGCGTTTGATAAGGTCACGTCTTCATATCCGAGGGCGACGAGCAGCAGCTGCGTAAGCTCGGCGCCGGTCACGGCGTCGTCGGGGGAAAAGGCTGTCGCGGACACCGCACCTGCGAAGCCGTTTTTCTCTGCGTAGGCGATATAGGCTTTGGCCCAGTGACCGCCGACATCCGTTAAATCGAGCGCTTCCTTTTCCGCGCCCAGAAGACGCACCAGCATCGTCACGGCCTGCGCGCGCGTTGCAGGGGAGGAAAGCTCAAAGCCCTTTTGCGTTCCGCGGAAAAGTCCCAGTTCGGAAAGCCGCGAGGCTGCTGCGGCCTCAGCCTTGGCTTCGCCGGGTACCGCGGCCGCAGTCGCCGGAACGGACAGGCACATACACAGGACCGCCGCGCTGAGAAGTATGGAAATCCATCGTTTCATCGGAAAAACCTCCTAAATCCATTTGCTCGTTAGACGGAAAAGGCCCGCGGATAGTTCCGCGGGCCTTTTTGTTATTTCATATACATGCCGGCGAGCTGATAATCCGTATCAAACGACAGCGTAAAGGTGGCTGTGCCGTTTTCATAGGCGCAGTTTAAAACCACCACCGCATACGGCACGCCGTCGGTCTTCGTGCCGACCGCCTGAATCAGCTGATACTCCTTAAAGCCGCCGAGAGAGGTGAGCTTTTCGTCCCAGGCTTTGCGCAGGTCGTCCGCCGTCAGCTGCGGCCGCAAGTCCTCCCGCAGCTCATGCACCATCGCGTCATAGTCACCTGTGTTAATGACGTCGACCACTGCCATGCCGCGCTCGCATACGGCGTCCTTATCCATCCCCTCCGGCAGCGCGCCCGTTTGACAGGCGGCGAGCAGGAGAACTAGGCAAAGCCCGCACGCAAGCAGCGTCAGCCGCTTTCCGTGAAGTTTTATCCGGTTTCCCTTCACAGCCCTCACCTTTTTAACCCTTTAACAGATCCTCGATGCTGACGATACGGCCTTCCTTGATGGACAGGTTTGCCGCCGCGCCCACGAGGATCGAATAAGCGCCGTCCTTGGAACCCGCCGCATGGCCGAGCGGATCGGGCTGGTTGCCGATGAAGATATCCCTACGCAGACGCTGATCGCCGCCGCCGTGACCGCCGGAGGATTTCGTCAGCGCATAATCGGTAATGTTGTCGTTTAAATCGAAAATGCGGATATGGTTCTCCGGCGCCTTTGAAAGCACACCCGTCTCGTAGTTCGCGGCTTCCAGACGGCCCTTCGAGCCGTTGATGACGCAAAACCAGCCCTCGTACGGCGTCGTCGCGTTCAGCGAATAGCTTAAAACGGCGCCCTTGTCGTACTGCACGGTGACCGCCATCGTGTCGTAGATGTCGATATCGGCCGCGTAGATGCAGTTGTCCTTCAAGTAACCGTCGTAGCTCTCGTTATCGGCGTAGAACTTCTTCTCAAAGTCGTTCATATGGAAGCAGAATTCGCATTCGGACGCGTGCGGGCAGGAGGAGCAGCGGGTCGGAATCGCATCGCCGAAGGGGTAATTCTTTGCGCCGTAGAGACGGAGGTTCGCAAACGCGGAAACCTTCGCCGGGGCTTGATCGATAAACCAGTTTACGAGGTCGAAGTGGTGCGTCGACTTGTGCACCAGCAGCCCGCCCGACTTCGCCATGCGCGCATTCCAGCGATGGAAGTAGGTCTTGCCGTGCGCGCCGTATTCCATGTTGCGCGTTAAAAGCCACTCGAAATGCACGCTGTAAACATCGCCGATCGCGCCCGACGAGACAAGATCCTTGATCTTCGTCATGAACGGCGCGTAACGGTAGTTGAAGGTGACCGTGACGTGATGCCCCGTCTCCTTCTCGGCGGCGAGGATCGCGCGGCAGCGCGGCGCGTCGATCGTCATCGGCTTTTCCGTGATGACATCGCAGCCGTACTGTAAGGATTTGATGATGTAATCCGAGTGAAACGCGTCGACGGTGGTGACGATCACGCGCTCGGGCTTTGTAGCGGCGATCATCGCGTCGAAGTCCTCGAAAGCCGGGAACACGTCGCCGCATTCGCCCGCAAAGGTCTTCGCGCGGCCGTAGTTTAAGTCATAAACGCCGAGAATTTTACAATCTTCGGGGAAGTCTGAAATCATCGGACGGGCATACATGCTGAGCGCCCGCTGGGACGCGCCAGCGAATACGTAAGTGTGCATAAAAAAGCCTCTCTCCTTTAGTTTGTATAATTGTCGAAATAGCCCTGTATATAAACAAACGGGGTTCCCTTGTCACCGCTACCCGAACACAGGTCACAGAGCGATCCGATCAGATCGGTTAAGCGCCGCGGCGTTGTCCCCTGCGACGCCATCTGCCCGTGCAGGTTCGCGTCCTTTTTGCGGATCGATTCCCGGATCGCGTCCCGCAGCGCGTCGCCCGACAGCGCCGCGAAGTCGTTATCCGCGAGGTATTTCAGCTTCAGCTCGTTGGGCGTCCCCCCAAGCCCCGCAGTATACGCCGGTGAGACTACCGGGTCCGCAAGCTCCCAGATTTTGCCCACCGGATCCTTGAACGCGCCGTCGCCGTAAATCATGACCTCGATGTGCTTGCCCGTCTTTTCAAGAAGCCGCGACGCGACTTCCGCGACAAACGCGTCCATCTCCCGGGGAAACAGCTTCACGCGCGTCTCCGTCGCCTTGTTCGAGCCGTACAGGCCGTAATCGGGGTTATATCCGGAGCCATCTACGCTCTCGGACAGAATGTCCGCTAAGGTATAGATGCGCGCCGCGCCCGCCGCGCGGAGCTTGCGCGCCGTACGGGCCCGCGTGTGGATGTCGCAGCACAGAATGTTCTCCGTATACCCGAGGATCGCTTCCGGACGGTTTGCGAGCAGGATCTCGCACTTCGCACCCGCGGCTTCGATGACTTCCCGGTAGTAGGCGATGTAATCCATCCCCGTAAACGGATGCTCCGATTTGCCGAAAAGCTCGTAAAAACGCCGGTCTGTCAGCACGTCCCGCCAGGGGTCCAAGCCCAGCGCGTCCAGCGTGTCCTCCGAGACCAAATGGTTGCCCACCTCGTCGGAGGGGTATGACAGCTGCAATATCACACGGCGCGCACCCATCGCGATCCCGCGCAGGACGATCGCGAAACGGTTGCGCGAGAGGATCGGGAACAATACGCCGACCGTCGCGGATCTGCCGAATTTCGCGCGCACATCGGCGGCGATCTGCTCTACGTCCGCATAATTGCCCTGCGCGCGGGCGGCGACGGCCTCCGTGATCGCGATGACGTCGCGGTCGCGCGGCGCAAAGCCCTCTGCGTCCGACGCGGCGAGCAGACTCTCGACGACGATGCCGGCCAAATCGTCGCCTTCACGGATAATCGGCGCACGGATACCGCGTACCACGGTTCCTACGGTTCTGTCCATTCTTATGTCTCCTTTCATCGGGAACGCCCTATTATATCATGTTTTACGCGGCTCGTAAAGAGACAATGTTTTTGTTTCGCGCTTTGGCGCAAACCAGTGAGCGCGACTGTGGCCGCTTTTTTATCGCTTTCTTTGAGGGTGGCCGCATAATTGACGGAAATCCGACACACACTATGGTGTAAGATACCCGTATAACATATTGTGAGGGTGATTTTCTTGACGCAGACGCACAGCTTTCACGGTGATACCGCTACTGTCGCACTCTCCGGCGAGCTTGACTCCCACTCCGCCCGCGACAGCTTACTGTATATCTCAAACGTCGTCGATCTCTGCCTGCCCCGTACCCTATGCCTCGATCTCGGGCAATTGAGCTTTATGGACAGCTCCGGGCTTGCTGTTGTGCTCGGCGCTTACCGGCGCATGCGCGAGATGGACGGCACGCTCCGCGTGCGCAACGTCCCGGCACAGCCCATGAAGGTTTTTTCCGCCGTGCGGCTCGACCGGTTGATCTCTTTTGAATAGGAGGATTGCTATATATGCCCGATACCATGAAGCTGACATTCGAGTCAAAATCCGTCAACGAGGGCTTTGCCCGCGCCGCCGTCGCTGCCTTTGTCGCCCGTCTTGACCCAAACCTCGAGGAGCTAAACGACGTGAAAACCGCCGTCTCCGAGGCCGTGACCAACTGCATCGTCCACGCCTATCCCGCGGAGGTCGGCCTGATACATATTACCGCCGTGACCGACGCCGCTGCCGGCACCGTCCGCGTGACCATCCGAGACTCAGGCGTCGGCATCGCCGACGTAGCCCGGGCTCGCACCGCGATGTTCACCACCGGCGGCGCCGAACGCTCCGGCATGGGATTTACCGTCATGGAAAGCTTTATGGACGAAGTACGCGTGCGCTCGAAGCTCGGCCGCGGCACTACCGTGACGCTGATGCGCCGGATCACACCTCGTATAGGAGGTCGCTAAAACTGAAAATGGATATTTCGGAAGTAACTGCCGGTGCGGGAGAGGATCTCGCGGAAAAAACGCGCGAACTCATCCGCCGTGCACAGGCGGGCGATGATACGGCAGCGGAGACCCTCGTGACCCAGAACGCCGGACTCATCTGGAGCGTCGTGCGCCGCTTCTTCGGGAGGGGGCAGGACTCCGATGATCTGTATCAGCTTGCCTGCGTGGGCTTTATCAAGGCCGTACGGGGCTTCGATATGTCCTACGGCACGCAATTCTCCACCTATGCCGTTCCCAAAATCGCTGGGGAAATCCGCCGCTTCCTCCGCGACGACGGCCCAGTGAAGGTCAGCCGCTCCATCAAGGACAACGCCCGCCGCATTTCCTGCGTCCGCCATGAGCTGGAGGGAAAGCTCGGACGCATGCCGACCCTCTCCGAGCTGTCCGCTGAAACCGGGCTTGAGCCGGAAGAAATCGCCGTCTGCGAAACCGCCACCGCGGAGGTCGACTCGCTGCAGCGCCCCGTCGGCGAAAACGGCGACGAGGGCTTTACCCTCGAATCCGCGCTCGGTACCGACGGCATCGAGGACAATGTCGTCGAACGCGAGTCCCTTTATACCGCGATCGCGTCTCTCCCCGAACGCGAAAAGGCCGTCGTCCATCTCCGTTTCTTCCGAGGCTTTACTCAGGAGCGCGTTGCGAAGATCCTCGGCGTTTCGCAGGTCCAGGTTTCCCGTATCGAACGCCGTGCGATCGCGTCTCTCCGTACGTTCATCGGTTAACCCCCGACGACTGCCTTCAATACCGCTGCCGCGACCGATTTCGCCACCACCGAACCCGCGCCGGCGTTCTCCGCCACCACGACAAACGCGCACGGATATCTCTCGTCGTCGACAAACCCCACAAACCACGAATGCGACGCCGCGTCGTCCAGCTGCGCCGTGCCGGATTTTGCGCAGACACTCCCGGAAAGCGCTGCCGGGAAGGAGCCGTCGCCGTACACCGTTGCCGTGTTGTTGCGCATCAGCTCCGCGAGGGTTTTTGCCGTATCGGCCTCCATGAGCTTCTCGGAGGCCGATTTTGTGTCGGCAAGCAATCGTGGCGTAACCGCGACCCCGCCGTTTGCGATCGCGCCCACGAGCCGCACCATCGCAGCCGGCGAAACGAGATCGGTCGCCTGGCCGATACCCGACCAGGCAAGCTCCGTCGTATCGTCGGCATACGCGGTAAAGCTGCCCGGCGTCACGCGGATGCCGTCGATTTCGAAGGCCGTGTCCAGTCCGTACCGATGGAAGTATTCCGCGAGCGTATCGCCGCCGACGAGCAGCGAGATGTCCGCAAACGCCACGTTGCACGACTTCGCGAGCGCGGTTCTTAAGCCGATCGTCCCGTGCGTGTTCATGCAGTTGATCTTCTGCCCGTCTACGACGATGCTTCCGTCGCAATGAAAGTCCATTTCGAAGATGTCCGGCACGGTCTCAATCGCCGCCGCCGTCGTCATGAGCTTCATCGTAGAGCCGGGCGTATACAGCGCCCCGAAGCACCGATTGATGTACGCCCCGCTGTAGGCCGCGTTCGTCTCGATATCCTCGGGCACGTTCTCCGGGTCGTACCCCGGCTTCGATACCGCGCACAGCGTAGCGCCGGTTTTATAATTGTATGCCATCACCGCGCCGTTATACTCGCCGAGAGCCTGGTACGCGGCCCGCGCGATGTCTGCGTCCACCGTAAGCTTCAGCGTCGACGCTTGAGTTTCCGCGAAAAACAGGCCCGATACCGGCGAAAATCCGGACAGCAGCCCAGAAAACTTCGTCTGCGCGCCCGTCCCGATCTTCCCCTGCGTATCGCCGACGACATGCAGCACCGCCTGCCGCAGCGCTTCGTCCTCCGCGTACAGGCGCTCTCCGTCCACCGTTTCGGCAAGCACGACCCCGTCGCGGTCCGTGATCGTCCCCAAAATCAGTTCGCCATCCTTATATAAATGTTTATTGGACGGCAGCGCGACCCAAAGCGCGCCCTCTTCCACATACGAAACGGCGTACCACGCAAGTCCCGCGCATAGCAGCAGCACCAATGCTACCGCGATCAACGCCCGACGGCGGATTTTATGCATAATGATCTCCTTCCACGCTTATGTCATCCTAAAATAAAAAAGCCGAAGTATCAATTTATTATACCCCGGAAAGATGAACAATGCAAGGCGAAAAAAGGATAAGCCTTCTTAAAAAGAGTCGCCTGCGGCTTAAGCGGTTTCCCCTTGCCGAATAAAATAATCCGCCTTCTTTCTTAAAAAAGCTTGCATTTTCCCGCTTCGTTTCGTATAATGGGCTAAAACCCCTTGACGCCTATTTTTATATGACAAAGGAGCGTGTTTTGAATGCTGCGAGCTGCCGTGATCGGTGCCGGACGTATGGGACGCGGGCACATCGGCGTTTATCAACAGCTTGAACGCGAAGGCTATCCCGTCAAACTCGTCGCCATCTGCGATGTCGACGAACCGAAACTCCGCGGGGAGAACAACTACGCCCTCAACATCGCGCAAACCGCCGGCGTCGCGCATACCGCACCGGATTACAGCGCCTACCGCTGCTATACCGACGCCGTGGAAATGCTTGCGCGTGAGGAGCTCGATGTCGTGGACGTCGTCGTCCCCACCTATCTCCACGCCGACATCTCCCAAAAGGCGCTCCGCGCCGGCGTCAGTGTCCTCTGCGAAAAGCCCATGTCGCTCTCGCCTACGCTTTGTCAGGACATGATCGACACCGCCCAGTCCACGGGAAAGCGCCTGATGATCGGCCAATGCCTCCACTTCTGGAAGGAATATGAGATCCTCGCCGAAAAGGTCAAGTCCGGGGAATACGGCGCCGTCAACGCCGCCTATTTCTACCGCGGCGGCGCGCAGAACATCGTCACCAACCCCTCCTGGCAGCAGTGGATCCTCGACCGTAAGCTCGGCGGCGGCGGACTGTTCGATCAGCATATCCACGATATCGACGTCATCCGCTGGTGCTTCGGCACCCCCAAAGCTGTCTCGACCGTCGGCCGCACCGTCTATCCGAAGAGCGCCTACGATATCTGCTCCACCCAGTATTATTTCGACGATCCCGGCATGATCGTCAACGCCCACGACAACACCTGCTACAAGGGCGCCTACGGCTTCCGCTACGGGTATACCGTGAACTTTGAAAACGCCACCATGGTGTTTGAGGATGCCCAGCTCACCATCCTACCCGAGGGGCAAGCCCCCATTCTCGTCCCGAAGCCTGCCGAATCGGCTTATTATTATGAAATCAAATACTTCCTCGACGGCGTTTTATCCGGCGAGCCTTATTCGCGCAACCTTCCCGAGGAAGCGCAGGAAAACGTACGCATCGCCCTCGCTGAAATGGAATCCGCCGACAACAACGGCAAAGTCGTCGCCCTCTGACGCATACATAGACGAAAAACGTCCCCGCCGCATGAAAAATGCGGCGGGGACGGTCTTTTATCAGTGAAAAGCAATGTTTACTTGCGGGCGACAGCCTTTTTCGCCGCCGCTACAATCGCGTCCGGCGTCAGCTGGAAACGATCCGTCAGCCAGGCTTCCGTACCCACTTCGCCGAAGATGTCCGGGATGCCCACGCGCTCGACCGGAACCGGCGCCGCCGCGCAGACGGCCTCCGAGACCGCGCCGCCGAGGCCGCCGACGATATTGTGGTTCTCGCAGGTGACGATCGCGCCGGTCTCCTTGGCGCAGGCCGTGACGCAAGCCTCGTCGAGCGGCTTCCACGTAAAGCTGTCCACTACGCGCGCGTCGATGCCCATGTCCGCGAGCGCCGCCGCGGCTTTGAGCGCCTGCGCGACCATGATGCCCGACGCGATGAGCGTGACGTCGCGGCCCGGACGCAGCAGCGCGGCCTTTCCGATTTCGAACGTCGAACCCTCTTCGTAAATCGTGACGGCGTTCTTGCGCTTTAAGCGGATATAGACCGTGCCGTACATGTTCGCGACCTGCGGCAGCAGGTTTACAAGCTGCACCTCGTCCGACGGCTCGATCAGCGTGATCGTCGGGACAAGGCGCAAAATGCCCATGTCTTCAAAAGGCATGTGCGTACCGCCGTTATACGCGGCCGTCACCCCTGGGTCGGAGCCGATGATCTTGACGTTCAGCTTCGCGTACGCGCAGGAAAGAAACACCTGATCGTATACGCGTCGGGACACAAACGGCCCGAAGCTGTGGACAAACGGGATCTTGCCGACCGCGCTCATGCCGGCCGCGACGCCGATCATGTTCGCTTCCTCAATACCGCAGTCGATGTAGCGGTTCGGGAACGCCTTCATAAAAGGCTTTAAGCCGGACGACCCCAAAGTGTCCGCATCCATCGCGACGATGTTTGCGTTTTCCTTTGCAAGCTCGACGAGGGTAGCACACATGGCGCTGCGCATCTCGATCGGCGCTTTCTCCAAATTGGATTTCACTATAACGGACATGCTGACTCCCCCTCCTTTATGCTTGCGCTTTTAGCGCTTCGTATTCGGCCTGCCAACGTGCGATATCGGCGTCCAGCTGACCCGCCTTGAATGCAATGTGATGGTTCGGGACAACGCCTTCTGCCGCCGAACACCCATAACCCTTGATCGTGTCCAGAATAATGACCGAAGGCTTCTCCGTCTCGGCCTTCGCCGAGTCGATCGCGTCGTCAATCGCCTTCACGTCATGCCCATTGATCTGCTGCACCGCGAAGCCGAAGCTTGCGAACTTCTCGCGCAGATCACCCAGGTCAAGAACATCCTTCGTGTTGCCGTCCAGCTGCTGCTTATTCCAGTCGACCAGCCAAACGAGATTCGTGATCTTCTTCGCGGACGCGAACATCGCGCCTTCCCAAACCTGACCTTCGTTTAACTCGCCGTCGCCGACCATCAGATAGACCCGGTTATCCCGGCCGTCCATCTTCAGCACCGTGGCGATGCCGATCGCAGCCGATACGCCCTGCCCGAGAGACCCGGTCGTCATGTCGATGCCCGGCGTCTGGTTGCGGTCACAGTGCGACGGAAGCCGCGTGCCGCCCTGGTTTAAAGTGTTCAGCCAGGACATCGGGAAAAATCCTTTAAGCGCCAGCGTTGCGTAAGTCGCGGGTCCCGCGTGACCCTTACTCTGCACATACCAGTCGCGCCGATCCCAGCGCGGGTCTTTGGGATCGTATTTCATCTGAGAATCATACAATACAGCCAACGTCTCGACGATACTCATCGCGCCGCCGACGTGGCCGAAGCCAAGGTGAGCGAGTTCCTTGAGCGTCTCGAGCCGGATCTGCGCGGCAAACGCCTTCACGCGGATCAGTTCTTTTTCGTTCAGCATGTTCTAGGATACACCTGCCCTCGTAAATTTCGATTTCGTGTTATTATATCACTGTTTTAGCCTAAAAGCAAGAGGATAAATGGAATTTGCCCTTTACTATCCATACCTTGCAGCTATGGAAGGCTTGCAGGGGGCGCTTCGCCCCCCTGCACCTCCCGACCTCTTTCTTTGCGCGAGCAAAGAAAGAGGGAAAGAAAGCTCGCTTAGGAGGACTAAAGTCCTCCTAAGAACCTCCCCGGGACGAGCGGCGACTTCGCGCCGCTTAGACGAAGGGGAGCAGATAAATGCTGCATAGCATCAATAGCGCAGTTACGCAGTGATAGCTGCGCCCCTCGTATAAGCAATGCCCGCAGGCATTGCTCCCCCGTCCCCAAAAAGGTGCTTTCTTGTCCAGTATTCTTTAGTGTCACGAAGTGACACGTCCCGCAGAAAGAATACTGGCGCGGGGTGGCCCGGAGGGGCCGAGAAGGCCCTTCCGGAACTTTCCCGCAGCAGGAATGTATGAATAGAAAGGGAAGTTTTCAGCGTTAGTCGATGACCCGCACGCGGAGGACTCCGCCGATCGCGCAAAGCCCCGCGACGCATGCGTCTGACGGCGCCACAGAGGTGTCGACGACCGTATACGCATAGTCCTTCTTTGCGCGGTTGAACATGTGCTCGATGTTGATGCCCGCGGCCGCCAGCGCCGACGTGATCTGCCCCAGCATGTTCGGTGTGTTCCGGTTGATGATCGCAATGCGCGTCATCCCCGCGCGCTCCGCTTCAAAGTTCGGTAGGTTCACGCTGTTACGGATCGTGCCGTCGCGCAGGTAGTCCGCGATCTGCGCCGCCGCCATCGCCGCGCAGTTTTCCTCGCTCTCCGGCGTGGAGGATCCGAGGTGGGGCAGGGCGATGATGTTCGGCACGCCGATCACCTCTGCGTCCGGGAAATCCGTTACATACCGGGCGACTTTACCCGACGCGAGCGCCGGCAGCAGGTCCGCGTTCGCGACCAGGCCGCCGCGCGCCAGATTGATGATACGCACCCCGTCCTTCATCTGCGCGATGGCCGCCGCGTTGATCATGCCCTTCGTCTCCGGGTTTAATGGCACGTGGATCGAAAGGTAATCGCAGTTTTTGTAGATTTCTTCGTAACTCGCCGCTTTCTTGACGCGGCGCGCGAGTCCCCATGCCGAATCCACGGACAGGTACGGGTCATAGCCCAAAACTTCCATCCCGAGATCGACCGCCGCGTTCGCGACCAGTACGCCGATCTTGCCGAGACCGAGGATCCCGAGCGTCTTTCCCGCGATTTCCGGCCCCGCGAACTGGGACTTACCCTTTTCGACCTTTTCCGCAGCTTCCGGATCGCCCGCGAGCGTACCGCACCAGTTCACGGCGTCCACGATCCGGCGCGACGCCAAGAACAAAGAGCAGATCGCAAGCTCTCTGACCGCGTTCGCGTTCGCGCCCGGCGTGTTGAACACGCAGACGCCGGCCTCCGAGCAGCGGTCCACCGGGATGTTGTTGTAACCAGCGCCCGCGCGCGCGATCGCAAGCAGTTTTTTGTCAAGCTCGTAGCTTAACATGTCCGCCGAACGCACGATGATCGCGTCGGCATGCTCCTCGGTAATTGCGACGCCATCGCCGAGGTTTGCAAGCCCTGCCTTCGATATCTTATTTAAAAGCTTTACCGAATACATATCTTTATAAATCCTTTCAGGCGTTCGCCTTTTCAAAATCGCGCATGAACGCGACGAGCTTTTCGACGCCTTCATGGGGCATCGCGTTATAGATGGAGGCGCGCATATGCCCCACAAGACGGTGTCCCTTCAGGTTTGAAAATCCGGCGGCCGACGCGGCCTTGACAAACGCGTCGTCTTTTTCCACCGACGGCGACTTGAATGTGACGTTCATCATCGAGCGGGAACCGCAATCGGCGATCGGCTCAAAAAAGCGGCTTTCGTCGAGATAGTCATATAAGACGGCCGCCTTGTCCGCGTTCCGTTTTTGCATCGCCTCAAGGCCGCCCAAAGATTCAAGCCACTCTAAGACGAGCTTTAAGATATAAATCTGATAGCACGGCGGCGTGTTGTACATGCTCTTCGACTTTGCCTGCACCGCATAGTTCATCATCGTCGGCGTGAAGGACATCGGCTCCGAGATCAGATCGTGGCGGAGGATGACCACTGTCAGTCCGGCAGGGGCCATGTTCTTCTGCGCGCCGGCGTAGATCAGGCCGTAGCGCGATACGTCCACGGGCTCCGATAAAATGCAGGAGGACATATCCGCGACGATCGGGGCGGGTGTCTCGGGGATATAGTGCCAGGTCGTGCCGAAAATCGTGTTGTTCTGGCAAATGTGCAGGTAATCCGCGTCCGGGTTGAGGGAAAGCTCGCTCTGCGCCGGGATTTTCGTGAAGTGGTTAGCCTCGCCCGTCGCGGCGAGGCGAATAGAGCCGTATTTACATGCCTCTTGATAGGACTTCCCGGAAAATTCGCCGGAGACGACATAGTCGGCAGTCGTCTTTAACAGGTTCATAGGAACCATCGCAAATTGCAGAGAAGCGCCGCCCTGTAAGAAAAGGACGTCATAATTCTCCGGAATGCCCATGATCCGGCGCAGTCTGGCTTCGGCATCGTCAATGATGGACTGGTACACCTTCGAACGGTGACTCATCTCCATGACGGACATACCGGACCCTTCATAATCGGTCATTTCGGCCGCGGCTCGGTTGAGGACCTCCATCGGCAGCATGGAAGGCCCCGCGGAGAAGTTGAAAATACGGCTCATGTTTTTACTCCTTCTTGCGAGTTATTATGCTCTGGGTATCCATAGTATAGTATATTTTTACGGAAAACGCAAGAGTATCGTGCGTGGATGAGAACCAAAAATAGGCAGGTTTTGCCCCTGCGACATGGAGATATCCGCTAAACCGCGGCGTATTGGGCAATGTGATCGGCAGATAGCGCGTTTTTGCCGCACGTCCTTTGACTTTGCATAGGTCCTGGAGGTTTGTTTTGCGCGCAGAGACGGTAAAAACCGGTGGATTTTTCCACGCGGGTGTGTTATAATGAGAATCCATATAGATTGTCCGAGGCTCTGCATTTTTAACCGGTAAACAAAGGGGATAACCCATAGGAAAGGGGAGCTTTATGATGCTGTCCATAGTCCGGCGCGCCGCCAGATCGAAGGCGCGCGGCAGCGACCCCAACGCCCGCACCGAGTACCGCGTCCTGCGCGCCCGCGCGATCCTTGAAAACCCTCCCGAGCTGACGCCGAACGTCCGCCGCGCCCGCATCGACGCGTACCTCCTGTCCCATTACTCCGTTGCGATCCTCCCCGACAGCCTGCTCGCTGGTACCGTGAACGTCGATTATCAGGCCTCAGCCGACGACGAGGACGCGGTTTCCCGCGCCGATGAGGTGATGAAAACCGTCGGCGTTCTCGGCGGATTTACGACCGGGCAGACCGGCCACCGCGTCGTCGATTATGAATTGCTGCTTACAAAGGGGCTCTCCGGCGTACTCGCCGAGGTGGAGGCCGCTGATGCCGCCCTCAAGGTCTCGGACCCCGATTGGGCCGCCCGCCGCGCGGTCTACGAGAGCATGCGCATCGACCTTACCGCCGTACGCGACTTCGCGGTCCGTACGCGCGAAACCCTCCGTGCCCTTGCCGCGGGGACGCAAAACCCCGAGGAGCGCGCCCGCCTGACCGGTATGGCCGAGGGCTTCGCTCACGCGCCCGAGTATCCCGCCCGCTCCTTCCGCGACGCGATACAGGCTATGTGGTTTTTACAGTTCTGCCTCTATCTCTGTGACGACACGTCGCTTACCGGGCGGCTCGACAACTATCTGTATCCCTACTATAAGCGCGATACGGAGGCCGGTATTCTCACGCCTGACGAGGCATTCGCCCTCATCGAGGAGCTTTATCTGCGGCATAACGAGCTGTACGACGCGTGGCCGGCGTCCCTCATGGTCTGCGGCGTGGACCGTGACGGCGTGCCCATTGCAAACGAGCTTTCCCGTATGTGCCTGCGCGCCATCGAGATGACCGGGCTTGTCAACCCCTCCGTCGCCGTCAGCTATACCGACGACACCCCCGAGGATATCCTCGACCTCGCCGTCGAGTCCATCGTTAAGGGCTACACACGCCCGTCGATCTTCAACGACCGCGTCATCCGCGAGGGGCTTCGCGACGCCGGCATGGACGAGCGCGACGCGCGGTATTACATCCACTCCACCTGCGTCGAGATCACGCCCATCGGCTGCTCCGGCGTCGAGGTCGCGACGCCCTATATCAATTTAAACAAAGCCTTCGAATTTATACTCGGAGAGGGGAGCGCCTTCTACGGTGCGCCCTGCGGCGTGGAGCGCCTGACAGCGAAGCCCGTCGCCGACTATACGGACTTTGAAATCTTCTACGCGGACTTTCGGGACGTCTGTGCCGAGATCATCCGCACAAACCTCACCCGCGTCATTGACCGGCTGAATGCGACGGCACGTTACACTTCCTGCCCGCTGTCGTCGGCGTTTATAAATGACTGCATCGCCCGAGGCGTGGACGCGGCGGCCGGCGGTACGCGCTACCGCTATGTCTATCCCTGCTTCCCCGGTTTTATCAACCTGATCGACGGCCTTGCTGCGATCAAAATTGCCGTTTTCGATGAAAAACGCCTGACCTTGCCGCAGATCGCGGCCGCTTGCCGCGAAAATTATACGACGACAGAGGATATCCGCCGTTTCTTGCGCGACAGGCTCCCGAAATTCGGCAACGATCAAGACGCGGCCGACCGGTTCGGCATCGAAATGTTCGATTTCCTGCGAAAAGAGCTCGCCCGATACAGTACGGCAACTGGTGCGACGTTCCACCCCTCCTATTTCGCCTGGGTCATGCACGGCCGCTTGGGAGAGGTCGCCGGTGCCACCCCCGACGGAAGGCTGCAGGGAACCGCTCTGTCGGAGCACCTCGGCGCCGTCCAGGGAAACGACCGCGAAGGCCCCACCGCCGTCATGCGCTCGGTCGCGAAGCTTCCTGCAAAATACGCCATCGGCGGCGTCGCGACTAACTTCCGTTTTTCCGAGGACTTCGCCTGCTCCGAAAAAGGCCGCGCCGCGATCAAAACTCTGATCAAGGTCTGCATGCAGTCCGGGTGCTTTGAAGTTCAGTTCAATGTGGTGGGCCAGCAGACTCTGCTCGACGCGAAAAAAAATCCCGACAAGCACCGTACCCTTCTTGTCAGGGTCGCCGGCTACAGCGACTACTTCGTCAACCTGCTGCCCGTCATCCAGGACGAGATCATCAAGAGGACCGAATATGGCTCCTTGTAAAAAAAGTAAAAAAGAAAAAAGCGCCCAAAAACGCTGCATAACGTCGGACACTTTCGGTTATTATTCATCTTGACAGCTGGAATATTATACTATATAATATACTTCCGCGCTATAATGCGAATGGGCGGAAAGCATATACCCCCAGCATTTCTACCTCGTATTATAACGGATTCCGCGGGAAAACGCAAGCCTGAAGGCGTCGTTTTCCGGTGCGGCGGAAGCAAATACGACAACAGCCCCTCGCGTTTAAAACCTGCGGAGGGCGCTTCGCAAAAAGGCCAAATGCATTTGATAAAGGAGTGGACGACGATATGGTGCATGACATCCTCTGCGGAAGAACGCTGCGCAAGTCCTATGCCAGGCTGCGCGAGCCGCTTGAGATGCCCAACCTGATCGAGGTACAAAAGGATTCCTACGCCTGGTTTTTGAAGACGGGACTCCATGAGGTGTTCCGCGATATGACCGCGATTACCGACTATACCGGTAACCTCGAGCTGACGTTCGTCGATTATACCCTCGACGAAAAGCCGAAATACAGTGTCGAAGAGTGTAAGAGCCGCGACGCCACCTACGCCGCGCCCCTGAAGGTTCGCATGCGCCTTAGAAACCGCGAAACCGAGGAGATCAAGGAACAGGAAATCTTTATGGGCGATTTCCCCCTGATGACCCACTCCGGCACCTTCGTCATCAACGGCGCCGAGCGCGTCATCGTCTCCCAGATCGTCCGCTCCCCTGGTATGTACTACGAAATCTCGAGCGACAAGACCGACCGCGAGCTGTACGCCTGCACCGTGATCCCTTACCGCGGCGCGTGGATCGAATATGAGACCGATTCAAACGATATCTACTACGTCCGTATCGATAAAAACCGCAAGCTCCCCGTAACCTCCCTCATCCGCTGCGTCGGCGTCCGTACCAACGCCGAAATAACCGACCTCTTCGGTGAGGACGAGCGTATCGTCGCTACCCTCGACCGCGACCCCGCACATACCGAGGAACAGGCTCTTATGGAAATCTATAAGCGGCTGCGCCCCGGCGAACCCCCGACAGTCGACTCCGCGCGCACCCTCATCAATAACCTTTTCTTCGACCCGCGCCGCTATGACCTTGGCAGCGTCGGCCGTTATAAATTCAATAAAAAGCTCTCCATTGCCCGCCGCTTGAGCGGTCAGAAGCTCGCCGAAGCCGTCGTCGACCCCCTTACGGGCGAGCTGCTGTTTGAGGCCGAGCATACCCTTACCCGTGAGGAAGCGCAGCGCGTCGATCGCCGCGGCGTCAATGCCGCGTCCGTCTACGTCGGCGACCGGGTCATCAAGGTATTCGCCAACAACGTCGTCGATATGGCGGGCTTCGTCCCGTTTGACCCCGCCGAGCTCGGCATCCGTGAGCGCGTCCGTTTCGACGTCCTCACCCGCCTCCTCGCGGATTACTCCGGCGATGAGCTCAAGGACGCTATCCGCGACGCGGTCGACGAGCTGATCCCCAAGCATATCACCCCCGAGGACATCCTCGCGTCCATCAACTACCTGAATAACCTTGCCCACGGCATCGGCCACGCCGACGATATCGACCACCTCGGCAACCGCCGCCTGCGCTCCGTCGGCGAGCTTTTGCAGAATCAGTTCCGCATCGGCTTTTCCCGTATGGAACGCGTCATCCGTGAGCGCATGACCATTCAGGATCTCGATATCGTTACCCCGCAGTCCCTCGTCAACATCCGGCCCGTGACGACCGCGATCAAGGACTTTTTCGGCTCCTCTCCGCTGTCGCAGTTCATGGATCAGACGAACCCGCTCGCCGAGCTGACGCATAAGCGCCGCATGTCCGCCCTGGGCCCCGGCGGTCTGTCCCGCGACCGCGCGAACTTCGAGGTGCGCGATGTCCACTACTCCCACTACGGCCGCATGTGCCCCATCGAGACCCCTGAAGGCCCGAACATCGGCTTGATCTCCTACCTCGCGTCCTACGCCCGCGTCAACGAGTATGGCTTTATCGAAGCGCCGTACCGCAAGATCGACCCCGAGACCCGCCGGGTCACCGACGAGGTCGTCTATATGACCGCCGATATCGAGGACGAGTATATCGTCGCGCAGGCCAACGAGCCGCTCGACGAGGAAGGCCGCATTAAAAACGAGCGCGTGACCTGCCGCTACCGCAACGAGATCATGGCCTTCTCCCGTGACCGCGTCGATTTTATCGACAGCTCCGCCCGGATGATGGTCTCCGTCGCGACGGCGTTCATTCCCTTCCTTGAAAACGACGAAGCGACCCGCGCCCTGATGGGCTCCAACATGCAGCGTCAGGCGGTGCCGCTCTTAGTCCCGGAGGCCCCCCTCGTCGCCACCGGCATCGAATATAAGGCCGCCGTCGACTCCGGCGTCGTGCCGCTTGCCGAGGGAGACGGTGTCGTGACCCGCGTCTCCGCCGACGAGATCACCATTAAATACGACGGCATCGGTGAAAAGACCGTCAGGCTCATCAAATTCCTGCGTTCCAACCAGGGTACCTGCATCAACCAGAAGCCCGTCGTCCGTACCGGCATGCGCGTGAAAAAGGGTGACGTCATCGCTGACGGCCCCTCGACCCAGGAGGGCGAGGTTTCGCTCGGGCGCAACGTCCTCATCGCGTTCATGACCTGGGAAGGCTATAACTACGAGGACGCCGTCCTCCTGAACGAACGCCTCGTCAAGGATGACGTCTATACGTCCATCCATATCGAGGAATACGAAACCGAGGCCCGCGATACAAAGCTCGGCCCCGAGGAAATCACCCGCGATATCCCGAACGTCGGCGACGACGCGCTAAAAGACCTCGACGAACGCGGCATCATCCGCATCGGCGCCGAGGTGCACGCCGGCGATATCCTCGTCGGTAAGGTCACCCCGAAGGGCGAAACCGAACTGACCGCCGAGGAGAGGCTCCTGCGCGCGATCTTCGGCGAAAAGGCACGCGAGGTGCGTGACACCTCCCTGAAGGTGCCGCACGGCGAGTACGGGATCGTCGTGGACGTCAAGGTCTTTACCCGCGAAAACTCCGACGAGCTGAGCCCCGGCGTCAACATGGTCGTGCGCTGCTACATCGCGCAGAAGCGTAAGATCAGCGTCGGCGACAAAATGGCCGGACGCCACGGCAACAAGGGCGTCGTCTCGCGCATCCTGCCACAGGAGGACATGCCCTTCCTGCCCGACGGCACCCCGATCGATATCCTCTTAAACCCCTTGGGCGTTCCGTCCCGTATGAACATCGGGCAGGTGCTCGAGGTTCACCTCGGCTACGCCGCGAAAAAGCTCGGCTGGAAGGTCGCGACCCCCGTCTTCGACGGCGCGTCCGAGATTGATATCCAGGATACCCTCGAGCTTGCCGGCATCGACCGCTCCGGCAAGTCCGTCCTGTACGATGGCCGCACCGGCGCTCCGTTCGATCACCCGGTCACCGTCGGCTATATGTACTTCTTAAAGCTTCTCCACCTCGTCGACGACAAGATCCACGCCCGTTCGACCGGTCCGTACTCGCTCGTCACCCAGCAGCCGCTGGGCGGCAAGGCGCAGTTCGGCGGCCAGCGCTTCGGTGAAATGGAAGTCTGGGCGCTCGAAGCCTACGGCGCGGCATATACCTTACAGGAAATGCTCACCGTGAAGTCCGACGACTGCTACGGCCGCGTGAAGACTTATGAAGCGATCATCAAGGGGCATAACGTCCCGCAGCCCGGCGTACCGGAGTCCTTTAAGGTGCTCGTCAAGGAATTGCAGTCTTTGGGTCTCGATATCCGCGTGCTTGACCGCGCCGGCGAGGAAATCGAGCTGCATGACGACGAGGACGAGGAAGAAACCTACGAGAGAAACGACGAGGATGATTTCGACGCCGAGCGTGAGCTTGGAAAAGAAATCATCGACGACAGTGCCGAAGAAGCCGATGAGCTTTTCGACGACCTCGAGCCGGACAGCGAAGAGGCCGAGGCGGAGGAAGAGGATCTGTTCGCGGATCTTGATCTATAAGGGGGGCTTTTGAAAGATGTCCAAACAGAGCTTTGAATCGATCAAAATCGCGCTTGCGTCGCCTGAAAAGGTGCGCGAATGGTCCTACGGCGAGGTAAAAAAGCCCGAAACCATCAACTACAGAACCTTAAAGCCCGAGCGCGAGGGCTTGTTCTGCGAGCGTATTTTCGGCCCGACCAAGGACTGGGAATGCCATTGCGGCAAATATAAAAAGGTGCGCTATAAGGGGAAGATCTGCGACCGCTGCGGCGTCGAGGTTACCAAGAAAAAGGTGCGCCGCGAACGGATGGGGCATATTGAGCTTGCCGCGCCTGTCTCTCATATCTGGTACTTCCGCGGCATCCCCTCGAGGATGGGGTTAATCCTCAACATGAGCCCAAGGCTTCTTGAAAAGGTACTCTACTTTGCCGCCTACATCGTGACCGACCCCGGCGAGACCCCGCTTGCCAAAAAGCAGATCCTTACCGAACGCGAATACCGCGATATGCGCGAACGCTATGAGGACGACTTCAAGGCCGGCATGGGCGCCGAGGCTATCCGGGAGCTGCTCGCGGAAATCGACCTCGAAAAGACTGCCAATGAACTCCGCGCGGAGCTTAAAGGCGCCGCGGGCCAAAAGCGCATCCGCATCATCAAACAGCTCGAGGTCGTCGAGGCCTTCCGCCTCTCCGGCAACCGTCCTGAATGGATGATCCTCGAGGCCGTCCCGGTCATCCCGCCGGATCTGCGCCCCATGGTGCAGCTCGACGGCGGCCGGTTTGCGACTTCCGACTTAAACGACCTCTACCGCCGTGTCATCAACCGCAACAACCGTTTAAAGCGCCTTCTTGAGCTCGGCGCACCCGATATCATTGTCCGCAACGAAAAACGCATGCTCCAGGAGGCTGTCGACGCCCTCTTTGACAACGGCCGGCGCGGCCGCCCCGTCACGGGACCCAATAACCGCGCTTTAAAGTCCCTCTCCGACATGCTCCGTGGCAAGCAGGGACGCTTCCGCCAGAACCTCCTCGGCAAACGCGTCGACTACTCCGGCCGTTCCGTCATCGTCGTCGGTCCGGAACTCAAGATCTTTCAGTGCGGCCTCCCCAAGGAAATGGCGCTCGAGCTTTTCAAGCCGTTCGTCATGAAGCGCCTGGTCGAGGACGGCTGTGCCAACAATATCAAATCCGCTAAGAAGATGGTCGAACGCGCCAAAACCGAGGTCTGGGACGCCCTTGAGGATATCATTTCCGAGCATCCCGTCCTCTTAAACCGCGCGCCTACCCTCCATCGCCTCGGTATCCAGGCTTTCGAGCCCGTCCTCGTCGAGGGCCGCGCCCTAAAGCTCCACCCCCTCGTCTGCACCGCCTTCAACGCCGACTTCGACGGCGACCAGATGGCCGTGCACGTCCCCCTCTCCGCTGAGGCGCAGACCGAGGCCCGCGTGCTCATGCTCTCCGCCAATAACCTCCTGAAGCCCGTCGACGGCCGCCCCGTGACGGTTCCCACGCAGGACATGGTCCTCGGTTCCTACTACCTGACCGTGCTGCGTGAGGATGAGCCCGGCGCCGGCAACGCTTACGCCAGCGTCGAGGAGGCCCTTCTCGCTTACGACGCCAAAATCGTCGGCATGCATGCGCCCATCCGTGTCCGTGTGACCCGGCAATTCAAAGGCGAGCCGGTTACCCGTCTCATCGACGCCACCGTAGGCCGCCTGATCTTCAACGAGGTCATCCCGCAGGACTTAGGTTTTGTCGACCGCAGCGATCCGGAAAAAAGCTGCGATCTCGAGGTCACCTTCAACTGCGACAAGAAAAAGCTCGGACTCATCATCGGACACTGCATTGAGAAGCACGGCTTTGTCCGTACGGCGGAGCTGCTTGACGGCATCAAGACCATGGGCTTTAAGTACTCCACCCGCGGTGCGCTGACCATCTCCGTCTCGGACATGGTCGTCCCGAAGGAAAAGCCCGCCCTCATCGCCGAGGCAGAGACCCGCGTCGCGAGCATTGACCGCAAGTATAAGCGCGGCTTTATCACCGACGACGAACGCCGCCGTCTCGTCATCGACGAGTGGGACGATACGACCAAAAAGGTCACCGCCGCCCTCCAGAAGAACATGGACTCGAAAAACCCGATCTTCATGATGATGGACTCCGGCGCGCGCGGCAGCATCGCCCAGATCCGTCAGCTCGCCGGCATGCGCGGACTCGTCGCCGACACCGTCGGCCGTACCATCGAAATCCCGATCAAGACCAATTTCCGCGAGGGACTGTCCGTTCTTGAGTTCTTTATCTCCTCCCGAAGCGCCCGAAAGGGGCAGGCCGATACCGCGCTGCGCACCGCCGACTCCGGTTACCTCACCCGCCGCCTTGTCGACGTCTCCCAGGACGTCATCATCCGCGAGGAAGACTGCGGCGAGACCGAGGGCATCGAGGTTCACGCGATCACGCAAGGCAATCAGGTCATCGAACCCTTTACCGACCGCCTCGAGGGCCGCTACCTCGTCCGGGATCTCGTCGACGAAAAAACCGGCGAGCTTCTCCAGTCCAAGGACGTCATGATGACCGCCGACGACGCGAAGCGCATCGAAAAGGCCGGCATCACCCAAGTGCGTATTCGTTCCATCCTCACCTGCAACGCGCGTCACGGCGTCTGCTCCAAGTGCTACGGCGTCAACCTCGCCACCTCCGAAACCGTCGCGATCGGTGAGGCTGTCGGCATTATTGCCGCCCAGTCCATCGGCGAACCCGGTACCCAGCTGACCATGCGTACCTTCCACTCCGGCGGCATCGCCGGCGGCGACATCACGCAGGGTCTTCCCCGTGTTGAGGAGCTGTTCGAGGCGCGTAAGCCCAAGCGTGTCGCCACCCTTGCTGAAATCGGCGGCGTCGTCTCCCTCGAGGATATCCGCCGCGGCACCATGCGTAACGTCAATATCCGCAACCCCGAAACCGGCGAGACGCGCGCCTATCCCGTACCGTCGTCTATGCCGCTGAAGGTCTCCGACGGAGAAACCGTTCCGCAGGGGTACGAGCTGACCGAAGGCGCGCTCAATCCCCACGACGTCCTCCGCGTACGCGGCGTCCTTGCCGTCTACGACTATCTCATTCAAGAGGTTCAGAAGGTCTACCGTCAGCAGGGCGTCGATATCAACGATAAGCACATCGAGGTCATCGTCCGCCAGATGATGCGCAAGGTTAAAATTGAGGACGCCGGCGATACTGCGCTGCTGCCCGGCGCCATGGTCGATATCTTCGAGTACCGTGACGAGAACAAGCTCATCGAGGAGCGCATCAAAAACGGGGAGGCGGGACTGCTGCCCGCGACGTATTCCCCGGTCGTCCTCGGTATCACCCGCGCGTCACTCGCCACCGACTCCTTCCTGTCTGCTGCGTCCTTCCAGGAGACCACCCGCGTCCTCACCGAGGCCGCGATCAAGTCCAAGGTTGACCCGCTTTTGGGACTCAAGGAGAACGTCATCATCGGCAAGCTCGTCCCCGCCGGTACCGGGATGGAGCAGTACCATCCTGCCTTTTCCGTAAGCGAATAAAGCTTCTTCCCAAAAGCTTCCGCTGGAAGAAATGGGAAGGTTCTGGAGGGGGCTTCTCGCCCCCTCCAGACCACCCCGCGCCAGTATTCTTTCTGCGGGACGTGTCACTTCGTGACACTAAAGAATACTGGACAAGAAAGCACCTTTTGGGGACGGGGGAGAAACGCCTGCGGGCGTTTCTTAGACGCAAGAGAGCATCTGATTACCGAGCGCACCTTCCCTACCCGGAGAGGTCCGGAGGGGCGGGAAGCGCCCTCCGGGAGTCTGATCCAGTAATAAGGTATCATAAAACGTAAAAAATCACTAATAAAGTGTCCAATGATGACGCATAATAGTGAAAAAAGCTCTTGACTTACCGTAAGAAAGCAAGTATAATAGTATAGTGCACGTCTGCCGACTTGTATGTCAGGTCGCGCGGCGGGCACGATTTACCGATGAAAGGAGGAACCTCCCAAAATGCCGACCTTCAATCAGCTCGTTCGCCATGGCCGCGAACAGGTCACCTACAAGTCGACCGCGCCGGCTCTCCAGAAGGGTCTCAATACCCTTAAAAATATGCCGACGGATCTTTCCGCCCCACAGAAGCGCGGTGTCTGCACGACCGTCCGTACCTCTACGCCCAAAAAGCCGAACTCTGCGCTGCGCAAGATCGCCCGTGTGCGTCTGACCAACGGAATCGAGGTCACCGCGTACATCCCCGGCATCGGCCACAACTTGCAGGAGCACTCCGTCGTGATGATCCGCGGCGGCCGTGTCAAGGATCTCCCCGGTGTTCGTTATCACATCATCCGCGGTACGCTCGATACTCAGGGCGTCGCCAACCGCAAGCAGAGTCGTTCTCTTTACGGCGCCAAGCGTCCGAAGGCAGGCGCCGCTGCTGCGAAAACCGGTAAAAAGTAAGCTTTTCCCCGGAATTTTTTTAAGCTTGTTCGTTCGCCGTCTTCAGGCGATTGTGATATATTGTACATTTATCGCAGTCTTCTTCTGAAAAATAACGGCGCACAAACGGAAGCGGCCGCTTTCGAGTACCTGTGAAATCATTTTATATGAAGGAGGGAAGCAAAGTGCCCAGAAGAGGATTTGTTCCCAAGAGAGAGGTCCTGCCGGACCCGCTCTATAATTCCATGCTCGTAACGAAGCTCGTGAACAGCATGATGTACGACGGCAAAAAGGGCGTTGCCCAGAAGGTCGTCTACGGCGCGTTCGATATCATCAAGGAAAAAACCGGACGCGATCCGCTCGAGGTCTTCACTCAGGCGATGGACAACGTGATGCCCGTGCTGGAAATCAAGGCCCGCCGTGTCGGCGGCGCGACGTATCAGGTTCCTATGGAAGTCCGCCCGGAACGCCGCCAGACCTTAGGTCTGCGCTGGCTGACTCAGTACTCCCGCAGCCGCAGCGAAAAGACCATGCGCGAGCGCCTCGCCGGCGAAATTCTCGACGCGACCAACAACCTCGGTAACTCCGTAAAGAAGCGTGACGATACGCACAAGATGGCCGAGGCCAACAAGGCGTTCGCGCACTTCCGCTGGTAGAAACTACCTTAATCTAAAGCCCCAAAGGAGCAAATGTAATTCATGCCACGGGAATATCCGCTTGAACTCACTCGCAATATCGGCATCATGGCGCACATCGACGCCGGTAAGACAACGACTACCGAACGTATCCTGTTCTATACCGGTGTAAACTATAAACTCGGCGAAACCCATGAGGGCAACGCTACGATGGACTACATGGAGCAGGAACAGGAACGCGGCATTACCATTACCTCTGCCGCGACAACCTGCCATTGGAAAGGCCACCGCATTAATATCATCGATACCCCCGGACACGTGGATTTTACCGTTGAGGTCGAACGCTCCCTGCGCGTGCTCGACGGATCCGTAACCGTGTTCTGCGCCAAGGGCGGCGTCGAGCCGCAGTCCGAAACCGTCTGGAGACAGGCCGACAAGTACCATGTCCCACGCCTTGCCTATGTCAATAAAATGGACATTATGGGCGCCGACTTCTACAACGTCCTCCGGATGATGCGCGAACGTCTCAAGACCAATCCCGTGCCGATTCAGCTCCCCATCGGCGCGGAGGATTCCTTCCGCGGCATTATCGATCTTATCGATATGCACGCGTATCTCTATCACATCGAAAAGGGCGATCTCGGCAACGAGGTGCAATGTACCGAAATCCCCGAGGAGATGCGTGCGCAGGCAGAGGAATACCATGCCAAAATGCTCGAGAGCATCGCGGAGCATGACGACGAGGTGATGGCCAAGTACCTCGACGGCGAGGAAATCACCGAGGAGGAAATCCATCGCGCCCTCCGTACCGCGACCCTCTCCGCGACCCTCGTCCCCGTCGTCTGCGGTACCTCCTATAAAAATAAGGGCGTCCAGAAGCTCTTGGACGCGATCGTTCGCTATCTGCCGTCGCCGCTTGATAAAAAGGCCGTGATCGGCACTGATCCCAAAACCGGTGAGCCTTCGTCGCGCCCCGTCTCCGACGACGCGCCCTTCTCCGCCCTCGCTTTTAAAATCGTGTCCGACCCCTACGGCAAGCTCTGCTTCTTCCGCGCCTATTCCGGCACCATCAAGACCGGTATGACCGTCTATAACTCCACCAAGGGTACCCGCGAGCGCCTCGGCCGCATCCTCCAGATGCACGCCAACGAGCGCCGCGATATCGATACCGTCTATTCCGGCGATATCGTCGCCGCCGTGGGTCTTAAAAACACTACCACCGGCGATACGCTCTGCATTGAGACCGATCCGATCGTTCTCGAGAGCATGGAGTTCCCCGAACCCGTCATCCGCGTCGCCATCGAGCCGAAAACCAAGGCCGGTCAGGAAAAAATGGGCATCGCCCTTTCTAAGCTCGCCGAAGAAGACCCCACCTTCCGCACCTATACCGATCAGGAAACCGGACAGACCATTATTGCCGGCATGGGAGAGCTGCACCTCGAGATCATCGTCGACCGGCTGCTGCGCGAGTTCCGCGTGGAAGCCAACGTCGGCCGCCCGCAGGTCGCCTACAAAGAAACCATTCGCCGCGAGGCTGTCTCCGATATGCGCTACGCCCGCCAGACCGGCGGTCACGGCCAGTTCGCGCATGTCAAGATCCGCGTCGAGCCAAACGAGTCCGGTAAGGGTTACGAGTTCGTCGACAAAATCGTCGGCGGCGCGATCCCCAAGGACTTTATCCCCGCAGTCGATCAGGGCATCCGCGGCGCGATGATGGGCGGCGTTCTCGCCGGCTACCCCGTCGTCGACGTGAAGGTTACCTTATTCGACGGCTCGTTCCACGAGGTCGACTCGTCGGATATGGCGTTTAAGATCGCGGGCTCCATGGCTTTCAAGGAAGCGATGCGCGGCGCGGATCCCGTCTTGATGGAGCCGATCATGAAGGTCGATATCACCGTGCCTGACCAGTACATGGGTGACGTGATCGGCGATATCAACTCCCGCCGTGGCCAGATCAACGGGCTGGAGGCCCGCTCCGGCGCGCAGGCGATCTCCGCTTTCGTGCCGCTGTCCGAGATGTTCGGCTACGCGACCGACCTGCGCTCCTGCACCCAGGGTCGCGGTGTCTACACGATGGAGCCGTCCCATTATGTGCAGGTTCCCAAGGCGGTCTCCGAAAAACTGATCTCCGTTTCCGGCAGGAAAGCGTAAAATTTCCGAAAATTATTTCGCGAGACTCTTGCTTTTTGCAAGTGTTTATATTACAATACTAACGAATAACATTTTGGCGCGGGACAAATTGCCCTACGCCGTACAAGGAGGATAACCATGGCCAAGGCAAAATTCGAAAGAACCAAACCCCATGTAAACATCGGCACCATCGGTCACGTTGACCACGGCAAGACGACGCTGACCGCCGCCATTACGAAGGTTCTTGCTCTTGAGGATACCTCTCTCGCCTCTTTCACCGCCTATGATATGATCGACAAGGCGCCGGAAGAAAAGGCTCGCGGCATCACAATCAACACCTCTCACGTTGAGTATCAGACCAAGAATCGTCACTACGCTCACGTTGACTGCCCCGGACACGCCGACTATGTTAAGAACATGATCACCGGCGCGGCTCAGATGGACGGCGCGATCCTCGTCGTTTCCGCCTCCGACGGCGTTATGCCCCAGACCAACGAACACATCCTGCTCGCCCGTCAGGTCGGCGTGCCGTATATCGTCGTCTTCATGAACAAGGTCGACCAGGTTGACGACCCCGAGCTTCTCGAGCTCGTCGAAATGGAGATCCGTGAAGCGCTTTCCAAGTACGAGTTCCCCGGCGACGACATCCCGGTCATTAAGGGTTCCGCGCTGATGGCCCTCGAGAGCACCTCCACCGATCCGAACGCGCCGGAGTACAAGTGCATCATCGACCTGATGGAAGCCGTTGACTCCTATATCCCGACCCCTGCCCGCAACGACGACCTGCCCTTCATCATGCCTGTTGAAGACGTCTTCTCCATCACCGGCCGCGGCACCGTCGCCACCGGCAGAGTCGAGCGTGGTAAGGTCAAGATGGGCGACACCGTCGAGCTCGTCGGCCTGATGGACGCGCCCCGCTCCACCGTCGTCACCGGTATCGAAATGTTCCGAAAGCTCCTCGATTACGCCGAAGCCGGCGATAACGTCGGTATGCTGCTCCGCGGTATCCAGAAGACCGACATCGAGCGCGGCCAGGTCATCGCGAAGCCCGGCTCCATCAAGCCCCACACGAAGTTCAAGGGCCAGGTTTACGTTCTGACCAAGGAAGAAGGCGGCCGTCACACCCCGTTCTTCAACAACTACCGTCCGCAGTTCTACTTCCGTACGACCGACGTTACCGGTGTCATCTCCCTGCCCGAAGGCGTCGAGATGTGCATGCCCGGCGACCACATCGACATGGACGTTGAGCTGATCACCCCCATCGCCATCGAGGAAGGCCTCCGCTTCGCTATCCGTGAAGGCGGCCGTACCGTCGGTTCCGGCGTTGTTGCCAAGATCAACGCATAAGTAAACGATATCATCAATCGCCGTGGCAGGGTTCCTGTCACGGCGATTTATCGTCCTTTCGGAAAACGTTTGCAAATGCCTGTCCCGCGTGGTATAATACCACAAAAGGCAGCCTATTAAGAAAAGGGAGGGCATCAATATGGCATACACCTACACAAAGACGCTGGAGACACGTTACGACGTGGACGTCTGCGTCGTCGGCGGAGGCCCTGCGGGCGTCGCGGCGGGGATTGCGGCGGCGCGGCATGGCGCGAAGGTGCTGATTTTGGAGTCGCAGGGCTTTTTCGGCGGCTGCGGCACGGCCGCGCTGGTGCCGGCGTTCATGCAGTTCTCAAACGGCATCGATTTTATGGCGGGTGGCATCGGCCGGGAGATTTTCGAGCGCGCCTGCGTGCCGGAGCTGCGCCTGAGCATCCGCGCTGAGGTCTTAAAACGCGTCTATGACGACATGGTGCGGGAATCCGGCGCGGAGTTCTTGTTTTTTGCGAATATGGCGGACGTCATTCGCCGGGAAAACGGTGTGGAAGCCGTGGTTGTGACGGCGAAGAGCGGCGTATACGCGGTGCATGCCAAAATGTTTATCGACGCGACGGGCGACGGCGACCTGTGCGCGTGGGCGGGCGCGCCGTACGAGTTGGGCGACGCGGTGGGGCATATGATGCCATCCACGCTGTGTCAGATGTGGATCAACATCGACTGGGACAAGGACGAGCCACTTAGCCGCGAGGATAAGTTCAACCTCGTCGCACGGGCGATCGACGACGGCGTGTTCACGCAAGAGGATTACCATCTTTCCGGCATCTGGAAGACGGGCGCGAACACCGGCGGTGGCAACATCGGCCACTGCTACAACGTCAACGCAACGGACGAGCGCAGCCTCACGCAAGCGATGCTCACCGGCCGCAAAATCATCCCGGAATTCGAAAAATACTACCGCGAGTACGTCGGGAAGGCGTATGCGAACGCGTCGGTAATCTCGTCCGGATCGCTCCTCGGCGTCCGCGAAAGCCGGCGTATCATGGGCGACTACGTCCTGTCCGAGGCCGATTTCCGTCCCGATTCGCACTTTGACGACGAGATCGGGCGGTATTCCTATCCGATCGACATCCATCCGGATCCCGGCCGCGAAGCCTTTCGCGCGTTTATGGCGGAGCATACCTCCCGCCACTTAGGATTAGGCGAGAGCTACGCGATTCCGTACCGCTGCCTGCTTCCGCAGAAGCTCGCAAACGTCTATGTCACAGGCAGGTGCGTCTCGACCGACCAGAAAATGCAAAGCTCCATCCGCGTCATGCCGGGCTGCTACATCACCGGGCAGGCCGGTGGCCTTGCTGCGGCGCTCGCGGCGCAGGGCAGCGGCAACACGCGCGAGGTGGATATCGCGGAGCTTCAGCAGAAGCTGCGAAATATGGGAGGGTACTTGCCGGAGGCGTGAGGCTGCGGGGCTGTTGCCTTTTGCTGTCTGTTACTTCCGGTGGGGCTTCTCGCCCCTCCGGACCACCCTCGGGTATTTCTTTCTCGCGCAAGAAAGAAATACCCAAAGAAAGTGCGCTTAAGAGGACTAAAGTCCTCCTAAGAACCTCCCCGGGACGGGCGGCGACTTCGCGCCGCCTAGACGAAGAGTTTTTAAGTGCTGCGGGAGAACGCCGCACAGGACGCCGAAGATATGGCAAAGGCATAGGTGATCGCAGATTAGAAGCAGACTCCGGCAACCTTTGCGACAGTATATTACCGATTCGCGTCTTTCTCTCGTATTAGCGTCGCCCGCAGGCGACGCAATCTCCAAAAAGGTGCTTTCTTGTCCAGTATTCTTTCTCCCGGAGAAAGAATACTGGCGCGGGGTGGTCTGGAGGGGCCGAGGAGGCCCCTCCAGAAGTAACAGCCAGTATAATGAAGAAGAGCCCCTGCCGTGTATCCGGCAGGGGTTCTTCTTCATTATTTACCGATTTCCTCGCGGCAGAGACGTGCTTCCTCGGGGGTCAAGAGGCCAATGCGCAGCCTTGCCGTGTAGTGCCCGCCGGGGGCGAGGGTGCGGAGCTGGCCGTCGCGGCGCGCCTGCTCACGGCCGTTGTGCTCGGCGGTGGCGGGAAGGGCCATGCCGCAGGAATCCTCGTCGCCGGTGCGCGACAGCCAGCGGATGATGTAGGGCTGTGCCGATACCTCGTGGCTTACATAGTGGGCGCAGCCGTCGGGTAAAAGCTGCATCGTGTGGGCGAAGCCGGCGGCGTCCGCGTCGTATAAAATCGTCATGCAGACTTCGGGGTTATACGCTTGTGTTTCCGGGTCAAAGACGTGATGGACGGCGGGGTCTTTGGCGATCGCGTCCATGTAGGCAGAGAGCTTTTCGCGAGCGGCGGGATCCATATGAGCGGGGAACTTGCGGTGCACCTTGACATGTGCGGGGTCGTAGGGGGCGGAGTAAATCAACTCGCCGCCGTCGCAGGGGCGGAAGTTGATGTGGGTTAGGTACATATAGTCCATCGGAGACTGGCGGTTGTTGACGGCGTCGACTGTGAGTTCAAGGACGGCGGCGTCGGCGCGGAGCGTGACGGCGGGGGAGAAGGTATAGTCCGTCGTAAAGGCGACGCGCTCGCGGTGGGTGCCGGAGAGGGTCATCGCGTCGTCCGTGACGGTGAGGACGGCTTCCTCATAAGGGATATTGGGCAGCTCGCCGTGCAGGGGATGGGTGTCGTCGGCGGCGGGGCAGCCCATCGCGGTAAAGCCGCAGTGGTAGAGGAAGCCGCCGTAGGTGGCCAGGTAATCGCGGGTGGGGACGGGTTCCTCGATGGCGGTGCGCATCCAGAGGTCGTGACCGTCGAAGGCGGCGCGCCAGATAACCTGACCCTGGAAGGGAAGGAAGATGCAGTAGCCACGCGCGTTATCGATGCGGACGGCCTCGACGCCGGAGCGGTACCGGAACGAAATTGCGGTCATGGTGTCGGTTTTGGCGAGGATGTGGGGGCTATGCTTGAAGGTATCCTTATAAAGAGGGATAGTAATCATAGCAGTCTCCTTTTTTGTGTCGCGTTTTTTCCATTATAGCGCTGGAATACAGCGCTTGTCAAGAAGATTGAGTATAAAATAAACAAATTCCCGTTGCATTCGCCGGGTCGATCTGATATAATGAGACGAATCACAAAACGCCTGTGCGGATTTTTTAGGAGGTAAGAAGTATATGTCCACGATCAAACGCGCGATACACTTCGATTTCCACACGATGCCCGGTATTTACGACTTTAACCGGGACTGGGACGCCGCCGCCTTCGCTGCCCGCCTTGCCGACGCCCATGTGACCTTCATCAATATGTTTGCGCAGTGCAACCTCGGGTATGCTTACTACCCGACGAAAATCGGCATCCCGTACCCCGGTATGAAGGGCGATATGTTTGGCGACATGCTCGAGGAATGCCATAAGCGCGGTATCCGCGTCGCGGCGTATATAAATGTAGGCTTAAACCATGAACATCTGCGCCTGCATCCCGAGTGGAGCCAGGTCGACCGCGACGGCCGCATCCTCTTCGGCGACCGCACCAAGAACTTCTTCCGCACGACCTGCTATAACGCCGTTGGATACCGGAAATACCTCCTCGATACCATCCGCGAAATCTGCGCCTACCCGATCGACGGGCTCTTCTGCGACTGCATGAGCCTGCGTCCGTGTTGGTGTACGAAATGCACCGAGGACATGCTCGCGCGGGGGATAGACATCAACGACGAAAAGGCAGTCACCGACTTCGCCTATGAGCAGATTTTAAGCATCTCTGACGAAATCTACAAGATCGTGGGGCCGGACCGCTACCTGCACCTAAACGGCGTGCCGTACTGGGACTGCCGTCAATGGGAAAAACATATCGAAGTCGAATGCCTGCCGTCCGGCGGCTGGGGCTATGATACCTTCGCGCGCCAGGCGGCCTATGCCCGCAACATCCAGGACACCGTGCTGTACATGACGGGACGCTTTCAGGCGAGCTGGGGCGATTTCGGCGGCTACAAGACCGTACAGAGCATCGAAAACGACTGCTACGATGCGATCATGAACGGCTGCGAGCTGTCCGTCGGCGACCATATGCACCCTGCGGAGATCGAGGAGCGCGATATTTACCTCGATATCGGGAAAATCTATGATAAATTCATGAAATACGAGCCGTGGACGGACAAATGCCGCTATCTGCCCGAAATCGGTGTTTTAACGGATATCTCCGGCTATTTAAACGATACCTATGTCGGCGTCGCCCGTATCCTCGGCGAGCTGAAATATAATTTCGACATTCTTAACGTCGCGGCGGATTTCTCCCGCTTTGACGTGCTGATTTTGCCAGACGATCTGCGCGTGGACGAAAAGCTTGCCGAAAAGCTTGCCGCGCACCTTGCGAAGGGCGGGAAGATCCTGTCCTCCGGATTCGCGGGGCTGAAGCCCGACGACTCAGGGTTCGCGCTTGGCGCGTGGGCGTTCGACTACGATGGACGCGACCCGTCGAATTCATCGTATTTTACCTTCCGGAATCTGCCAGAGGGAACGGCGGACATGCGCTGGTCCGATTATCGCGAAGGTATCGTGATGTACGCGCCGGAGGGTGCGACGGTGCTCGCCGACCATTGGAAGCCGTACTTCAACCACGGCTGGGACGGCAAGCACGGCTACTACTACACGCCGCCGGAGAAGAAGACGGGGCATGCTGCCGCTGCGATCGCCGCGAACGGACAGGTCGCCCATATCGCCTTCCGCGTGTTTGACGCCTATGCGCAGCATTTCCTGCGGGAGCACAAGCGCCTTGTGCAGCAGGTTCTCGAGACGTTCCTCCCCGACAAGCGCATCCGTACGACGAAGCTGAACGCGACCTCCCGCGTGACCGCGACCGGCTGTGACGAATTCACGCTTGTACACTGCAAGGTCGATTACCCCGAGCTTCGAAACCATGTCGGCGTCGTCGAAGAACACAATGTGCAAAGCCCCGGCGCGACGGTTTCCCTGCGCGGCGAGTATAAATCCGCCTGCATCCTCCCCGACGAGACGCCGCTTGAAACCGTGTATCAGGATGGCTATACGACCGTGACGCTGCCCGAGTTCGAAGCGTTTATCATGGTGAGGTTTGACAAGTAATATGCCTATTTTCGGATATCGAGGCACGGGCCCGCCGCCAACGATCAAACCTTTTTGAATGGGAAGGCTTGCAGGGGGCGCTTCCCGCCCCCCTGCACCCTCCGGGCTACTTTCTTTGCGCGAGCAAAGAAAGTAGCAAAGAAAGCTCGCTTAAGAGGACTAAAGTCCTCTTAAGAATCTCCCCGGAACGGGCGGCGACTTCGCGCCGCTTATACGGAAGAGCATCGCCGGGGATCTGTGCGACACTTATGGCCTCGCCCGTAGCCTTTCTCCCGTATAAAAAACGCCCGCAGGCGTTTTTGCCCCCGTCCCCAAAAGGTGCTTTCTTGTCCAGTATTCTTTCTCCCGGAGAAAGAATACTGGCGCGGGGTGGTCTGGAGGGGCCGAGGAGGCCCCTTCAGGGTTTCCCATTGCATGCAGTAACAGCAATGAATGGAAATATTATCAATTATTATATGGAGGTATACCTATGTCCAGAGTTTGTATTCCGGATTACGAATACGTTGAAAGAATTAAAAAGGCCGCGAAGCTTGTTGCTGACGCCGGTCTTGACGTTATGATCGTTAACTCCACCGAATCCGATTACGCCGATGTGCGTTATTTCTCGAATTTTTGGCCGCTGTTCGAACGCGCCGGTGTCGCCATCGCCGCAAACGGAGACGCCGCGCTGATGTGCGGGCCGGAGTCCCGTATCTTCGCCGCCGACCGCTCCCATATCCAGAAAATTTTCCCCTCCCTCTACTACCGTGAAAGCGCGAACCCCGCATACCCCGAGTTTCAGTCCAATACCTACCGCGATGTCTTCGCCGGCATCGGCGTCAAGGGCGATAAGATCAAGATCGGCGTCTCCGGCTACCTCACGACCACCGCGGTGATGATGGACGCCCTCCGCGCCGACTACCCCAACGCCGAAATCCGCATCGTCGATGAAATTATGGTCTCTTTGCGCCAGATCAAGAGCGAAAACGAGCTTGCCTGCATGAGAGAGGGCTTCCGCATTGTCGAACTCGCGACCAAGGCTGTTTTGGACAAGCTGCGTCCCGGCGTGACTGAGCTTGCGATGGTCGGCGTCGCCCAGCAGTGTATCTACGAAAACGGCGCCGAGTACGAGGGCCTGCCGATGTATGTCTTCTCCGAAAAGTCCACCTCCCATGCGATCTCCCGCCCCGGCTACCGCGTGATCGGCGAGGGCGATATCGTTCAGTTAAACCTGTCGGCGAAGGTAGACGGCTATGCCCCGTCCGTCGGCATTCCCGTCTGCGTCGGTAAGCTCACCCCCGAAAAGCGCCGCTATGTCGAATTCTGCCTCGAGGCGCACAACTGGACGGAGCGTCAGCTCCGCGCCGGCATCCTTGCCTCCTCCGTCGCCAAGGGCTTCTATGATTTCTATAAGGACAACGGTTTTGAGAAAAACTTCGTTTACGGACCCTGCCACGGCACCGGCTTAATCGAGGTCGAGGCCCCCTGGATGGAAACCAGCTCCGATTATATCCTCCAGCCCAACATGACCTTCCAGGTCGACACCTTCCTCTCCGGCCCCTCCTACGGCATGCGCTGGGAAAAGGGCATCGTGATCCGCGATACCTGCGCCGAAAGCCTCTGCGCGCCGATCGGCACGATCTACGAGCTGTAATTTATGAGGGGAGCAGTTTCATCGTCTCAAAAGCTGTCGCCATGGATGGTACGGCTACGGGATTTTGGCATCAATACGGGAGGTACTTTGCTGATTGCTGCCGGCGTATACTTTTTTAAATTTCCGAACAATTTTTCCTTTGGCGGCGTCAGCGGTATCTCGGTCGTTGCCGCGAAGCTGACTCCCTTATCCCCGTCAACGTTGAACTTTATTCTGAACATCACATTGCTGGTTCTCGGCTTTTTGTTTCTGGGACGAAGCTTTGCCGTGAAAACCGCGTACTCCTGTATCCTGTTGTCCCTAAGCGTTTGGGCGCTGGAGAAATTTTATCCAATGATGGCGCCGCTGACGGATGAACCGATGCTGGAGCTGGTTTTCGCCATTCTGCTGCCGGCGCTGGGCGCGGCGCTGCTGTTCAACAACAACGCCTCGTCCGGCGGCACCGATATCTTGGCGATGATCCTGAAGCGCCGCTTTAATTTTAATATCGGCGTGGCCTTGTTTCTCTCCGATCTGGCGGTCGTCATCGCGGCCTGTCTCGTGTTTGACATCAAGACGGGGCTGTTTTCCATGCTGGGTCTGCTGACGAAAACGCTTTTAATCGACAACCTGATCGAAACCATCAATCTCTGCAAGTATTTCAACATTGTCTGCGCCGATCCCAAGCCGATAGTGGATTTTATCCTGACAAAGCTGCATCGCGGCGCGACGGTTTCGGAAGCGAGCGGCGCATTTTCCGGGGAAAAGAGATACATCGTCTTTACCGCCGTGCGCCGTACGCAGGCCATTCTTTTGCGCGAATTTGTTCGCGCTCATGAGCCGCATGCCTTTATGACCATTACAAGCTCCAGCGAAATTATAGGCAAAGGGTTTCGAAATAATATCTAAGGAAGTGCTTACCATGCGCTTGGAATATCTGATGTCGGGCGATCTACCCGCCATTAAGGAAAAGAAAACCCCGATCGTGATCCCCATCGGCACCATCGAATTCCACGGCCCTCACTGCGCCCTCGGCTGCGACACCATGGTCTGCGAAGGGCTCCTTACAGAGCTTGAAAAGCGCCGCGACATCGTGATCGCCCCGGCCGTGTGGTACGGCGTCGCGAGCTATGCCGTCGGCGGCCCCGAAAACGGCACCGTCCAGATCGACGTTGACGTCTATGAGAATTATATCTACAACATCCTCAAGTCGATGATCTACGGCGGCTTTAAGAACATCTACATGCTGATCCATCACCAGTTTGAGGAAGGCAGCCTGATGCCCATGACCCTCGCCTGCATGAAGGCCGCCAAAAAGCTGACTATGGAATATCTCGAGGAAACCCGCGGCCAAGGCTGGTGGGGCTCGAACGCGATGTCCGACTACTATGAAAACCTTGATGCGTCCGAAAATCCCTTCAACTGGATCAAAACCCTCCCCGCCATGGCGCCCTCCGTCCAGCACGCGACCGGCTACGACCACGCCGGGAAGTTTGAATCCTCCATACTCGCCGCCCTCTACCCCGACGCCGTCAAGCTCGAGCGTATCCCCGAGTCCGACGCGTGGTTTATCCAAAGCGCTAAAGAAGCCAGCGTGGAGTTGGGCCTAAAGATGGTACAGCTCTCTGTAGACGAACTCGAGAAAGTCATCAAATAAATACTTGGCTGTTACCTTCTGGAGGGGGCTTCTCGCCCCCTCCAGACCACCCTGCGCCAGTATTCTTTCTGCGGCAGAAAGAATACTGGACAAGAAAGCACCTTTTTTTAGGGATTGCGTCGCCTGCGGGCGACGCTTATACGAGAGAAGGACGCGAATCGGTAAAATATTGTCGCAAAGGTTGCCGGAGTCTGCTCCTTATTTGCGATCACATGTGTCTGCGCCATATCTTCGGCGTCCTGTACGGCGCTCTCCCGCAGCACCAAAAAAACCCTTCGTCTAGGCGGCGCGAAGTCGCCGCTCGTTCCGGGGTGATTCTTAAGAGGACTTTAGTCCTCTTAAGCGAGCTTTCTTTCCCTCTTTCTTTGCTCGCGCAAAGAAAGAGGTCGGGAGGTGCAGGGGGGCGAAGCGCCCCCTGCAAGCTTTCCCCCTGCTTCCTGCCGGAAGCAATGGGAGGAAGCCTTTGGCATAAGCTGATACATTTTGGCTAACAATCGGCGCATAAAATCCGTCGATTTGTGAAAATAAATCCCCAATATCCCTTGACAAGAGAAGAAAAATAGTGTAGACTAATTAAGCTTGTGTTAGTGGAAGCATGTGCTTTCGGACACTCGCCGCGATGAAACCGTAGATTGCTGTTCTTTTCGCAGAGAACAGGGAACTTCGGTGGAGTATGTCCGCGCACCTCGCGATTCCTGCGGGGTGAATATGTCGGGCGGATTAATAGCTGCTAATTGTCGTGCGAACACATTGCGTCGGAAGCTCTCCGTTAAAAAGGGGAGGGGACGCGCGGGGTGGTCCAACACGCGGTAATGACCGGATGAAGGCATAGCTGCGCGCAGTTATCGCGAAAGCGCCAACCGGACAGGCCTGACTTGTCTAGGGGTGCGTAAAGTCCGGGTTATTTTTTGCCCGCAGACTTGAACACACGGCAGGGTTTGCACCTTGCAGCAGCTCTTAATACCGAACGAAACCACCGCGCCACCAAAACATTTTTTAACGGGATGCACGTAAACCCCCAAAAGGCGCGGTAACGTTCGTGCAAAGGAAGGAAAACACCATGGAAAAGATGAGAATTCGTCTCAAGGCTTACGATCATCAGCTGATCGATCAGACCGCCAAGCGTATCGTGGAAGCCGCACAGCGTACCGGCTCCAAGGTCTCCGGCCCGATCCCGCTTCCCACAAAAACCGAAATCGTCACGATCCTGCGCGCTGTTCATAAGTATAAGGACTCCCGCGAACAGTTCGAACGCCGTACCCATAAGCGCTTGATCGATATCGAGGCGCCCTCCGGAAAGACCGTCGACGCCATGATGAATCTCGATCTCCCCGCCGGCGTGGAAATCGAAATCAAGATGGTGTAACGAAAAGCTCCACACCTTTTCGTCATCTATACAAGGTCATGTTGGCGGCAAAACCCGTCAACCAATAACCGGGAAACGGATTAAGATGCAGCCGTCTCCCAAGGAGGAAAACATTTCATGAAGAAAGCAATCATCGGCAGAAAAGTCGGCATGACGCAGATCTTCGACGCGGATGGAAAGATCATCCCTGTCACCGTCATCGAGGCCGGCCCCTGCGTCGTCGTTCAGAAGAAGCAGGCGGATCGCGATGGCTACGACTCCGTTCAGCTCGGCTTTAACGAGGTCGCGGAAAAGAAACAGAGTAAGCCCGAAGTCGGCCACGCCAAAAAGGCCGGCGTCAACCCCCAAAAGTACCTGCATGAGTTCCGCCTCGAGGATGCCGCTTCCATGAACGTGGGCGACGTCGTAAAAGCCTCCGCTTTCGCCGTCGGCGATTGCGTCGACGTTGTCGGAACCACAAAGGGTCACGGTTATACCGGCGTCGTGAAACGCTGGAATCAGGCCGTGCAGTGCCACACCCACGGCGTCGGCCCCGTACACCGCTCTGTCGGTTCTATGGGCGCCAACACCGACCCCTCCCGCGTTATGCCGGGTAAGCATATGGCCGGTCAGTACGGCGTGGAGCAGGTAACCATCCAGAATCTTGACGTTGTGAAGGTCGACGACGAACTGAACGTCATCTGCGTGCGGGGAGCAGTCCCCGGTCCGCGCGGTGGCATCGTCTACATCAAGAACACCGTCAAGAACAAATAAGAAGACGTAAAGGAGGAAACAGAATATGCCTAAGGCACAGCTTTATAACATGGCCGGCGAAAAAATCGGCGAGATGGAGCTTCCTTCCAGCGTTTTCGGAATCGAGCCCAACGGTATTGCGATGCACGCGGCGGTGAAACAACACCTCGCGAATCTCCGTCAGGGAACCCAGAGTTCTCTCACGCGCGCCGAAGTCTCCGGCGGCGGCCGCAAGCCGTGGCGCCAGAAGGGTACCGGCCGCGCCCGTCAGGGGTCTACCCGCGCTCCGCAATGGATCCACGGCGGCGTCGTCTTCGCTCCGAAGCCCCGTGATTATGGCTTCTCGTTAAACCGTAAGTATAAGAGACTCGCACTCTTATCCGCGCTCTCCGATAAGGCCGCTTCCGGTGACGTTGTCGTCGTCGATCGTCTCGACTGCACCGAAATCAAAACAAAGTCCTTTGTGAAATTCCTCGGCGCGCTCGGCGCCGATAAAAAGGCCTACGTCGTTACCCCCGAGACCCGCCGCAATGTCGTCCTCTCCGCTCGGAATATCCCCGGTGTTCGCACGCAGCTCGCAAACCTGATCAACACCTATGATATCATCGACAGCGGTAAGCTCGTGATCGACCGCGACGCCGTCTCGAAGCTCGAGGAGGTATTCGGCAAATGAAAACTGTTTACGATGTAATTAAAAAGCCTATCGTTACCGAACGCTCCATGGAAGACGCCCGCGCTCGCCGCTACACCTTCGCCGTCGAAAAGACCGCGAATAAGATCGAGATCCGCGAAGCCGTTGAGAAAATCTTCGGCGTTGAGGTCGAAAGCGTCAACACCATGAACTACGACGGTAAGGAAAAACGTATGGGCGCCACCTCCGGTACCCGCCCCGCCTGGAAAAAGGCGATCGTTACCGTTACCGAAAAGTCGAAGACTATTGAGTTCTTCGAAAGCATGATTTGAGCAGGGGAGTGAGTATAAATGCCGATAAAAACGTTTAAGCCCAAAACTCCGTCTCTGCGTCATATGACCGTCGTCTACGATGCCGAACTGACGAAGAAGGCACCCGAAAAGTCCCTGCTGGAACCCATGAAAAAGCACGCGGGACGTAACAGCTATGGCAAAATTACCGTCCGTCACCACGGCGGCGGTGAACGCAGGAAATACCGCGTCATCGATTTCAAACGCGACAAGCTGGACGTCGCGGCCACTGTCCTCGCAATCGAGTATGACCCCAACCGCTCCGCGAACATCGCGCTTCTCGAGTACGCCGACACTGAACGCCGCTATATCCTCGCCCCCGTGGGCATGAAGGCCGGCGACAACGTAGTCTCCGCCGCCGCCGCCGATATTAAGCCCGGCAATGCGATGCTCATCTCGAACGTCCCCGTCGGTACCTTCATCCACAACATCGAGCTTTACCCCGGACGCGGCGCTCAGCTCGTCCGCGCCGCTGGCGGCGCCGCTCAGCTGATGGCCAAAGAAGGCGACTACGCACAGGTTCGCCTCCCCTCCGGTGAGGTTCGCCTCGTCCCGATGAATTGCCGCGTGACGATCGGTCAGATCGGCAACCTCGACCACGAAAACGAACAGCTCGGTAAGGCTGGCCGCGTTCGTCATATGGGCATTCGTCCGACCGTCCGCGGTTCCGTTATGAACCCGGTCGACCATCCGCACGGCGGTGGTGAAGGCAAGTCGCCGATCGGCCATCCCGGCCCGCTTACCCCTTGGGGCAAGCCTGCTCTCGGCTATAAGACGCGTAATAAGAATCACCGTACCGACAAGTTCATTGTCAAGCGCCGCGGAAGCAAGTAAGGAGGTCACCACATGTCAAGAAGCATCAAAAAGGGCCCGTTCGTGGCTCCTGAGCTCTACAAGCGCGTAGAGGCACTGAATCAGTCAGGCGAAAAGCACGTGCTCAAGACCTGGTCCCGCGCCTCCACTATCTTCCCGTCGTTCGTTGGCCACACCATCGCCGTCCACGATGGCCGCAAGCATGTGCCGGTGTACATCACCGAGGATATGGTAGGCCATAAGCTTGGTGAGTTCGCGCCTACCCGTACTTTCCGCGGTCACGCCGGTGCGAAGACGACGGCGGCGACGGCGGCTAAGTAATAGGAGGATCAAAATGGATAAAGCATACGCTTATTTGAGACACGCGCGTATCTCACCGCGTAAGGTCAAGATCGTCTGCACCCTCATCCGCGGCAAGGATGTCTCCGAAGCCGCCGCCATTCTCTCTCACACCCCGAAGGCCGCGTCCGAGCTTCTCCTGAAGCTTTTGAAGAGCGCGCTCGCCAACGCCGAGAATAATTTCGAGATGGATGTCAACAAGCTCTACGTCGCCGACGTCTTCAGCTGCCCCGGGCCGACACTCAAGCGTGTCATGCCCCGCGCCCGCGGCTCGGCGGCCCGTATCTTGAAGCGCAGCTCGCATATCACTCTCGCGGTCGCCGAAAGGGAGGTCTAATCAAATGGGTCAGAAGGTCAATCCGCACGGTCTGCGCGTCGGCGTCATCTCGGATTGGGATTCCAGATGGTACGCAAAAAATGAAAAAGTCGGCGATCTTCTAGTAGAGGATTTTAAGATCCGCAAATATCTCAAGGATCTCCTCTTCGCCGCCGGTATCCCGAAAATCGAAATTGAAAGAAGCCCCGCGAAGGTTCGCGTCTTCATTCACTGCGCCCGTCCCGGAATCGTGATCGGCCGCGGCGGTGCGGATATCGAAAAGCTCCGCTTAAACCTCGAAAAGCTCATCGGCAAGAGCGTCGCTGTAAATATCGTTGAGGTCCGCAACACCGATATCAACGCCCAGCTCGTTGCCGAAAGCATCGCCTCCCAGCTTGAGAAGCGTACCTCCTTCCGCCGCGCCATGAAGCAGGCGATGGGACGCGCGACCAAGGCCGGTGCCCGCGGAATCAAGACCTGCGTCTCCGGACGCCTCGGCGGCGCCGAAATCGCCCGTACCGAGCACTACCATGAGGGAACCATTCCGCTTCAGACTCTGCGCGCCGACATCGATTACGGTTTCGCCGAAGCGAAGACCACCTACGGCCGTATCGGCTGCAAGGTCTGGATCTACCGCGGTGAAATCCTCACTGGAGGCCCCCGTCAATCTACCGTCGAAGCTCCCTCCCGTGACCGCCGTGACCGCCGCGACCGCGGTGATCGCCGTGGCGACCGTCCGCAGGGCGGCTACCGCCCACAGGGCGGAGACCGCGCGCCCGGCCAGGGTGGCTTTAACCGTGCACCCGGTCAGGGCGGCTACCGCCCACAGGGCGGAGACCGCGCACCCGGTCAGGGCGGCTTCAACCGTGCCCCCGGCGACCGTCCGCAAGGCGGCTTCAACCGTGCCCCCGGTCAGGGCGGCTTTAACCGTGCGCCCGGCGACCGTCCGCAGGGCGGCTATAATCGCGCACCCGGCCAGGGTGGCTTCCGCCCACAGGGCGGAGACCGCGCCCCCGGCAGCTTCAATCGTGCGCCAGGCACTCCCCGTCCCGCAGCGGAAACCCGTCCCGCGGGGGAGGCGCCGAAGAAACCGGAAGGAGGCAATCAATAATGCTTCTGCCTAAGAGAGTGAAGTACCGCAAGCAGCAGAGAGGCCGCATGAAGGGCCGTGCGCTTCGCGGCAACTTCGTCAGCAACGGCGATTACGGCCTGATGGCAATGGAGCCGGCTTGGATCACCTCCAATCAGATCGAAGCCGCCCGTATCGCCATGACCCGCTACATCAAGCGTGGCGGTCAGGTATATATCAAGATTTTCCCCGACAAGCCCGTGACTCAGAAGCCGGCCGAGACTCGAATGGGTTCCGGTAAGGGCAGCCCCGAGTACTGGGTAGCGGTTGTGAAACCCGGCCGCGTTCTCTTTGAGATGGACGGCGTGACCGAGGAAGAAGCGCGCGAGGCGATGCGTCTCGCCGGATATAAGCTCCCGATCAAGACGAAGTTCGTCCGGCGCGAGGGGCTCAGCAGTGAGACAGGCGGTGACGATAATGAAGGCTAATGAAGTGCGTAAAATGTCGCCCGAGGAGCTTTCCGCAAAACTCGGCGATCTTAAAAAGGATCTTTTTAACCTTCGTTTCCAGAACGCGACGAAGCAGATTGATAATCCGCTGAAAATCGTTGAGGTGCGCCGTGATATCGCGCGCGTCCAGACGATCCTGCGTGAGAAAAACGGGAGGTAAATAATATGGATAGAGCTTTCCGTAAGACGCGTACGGGCGTGGTCGTGTCCGATAAGATGGATAAGACGGTCGTCGTCGCGATTGAGGGTTTAAGCCAGCATCCGCTGTATAAGAAGTATGTTAAATCGACGTATCGCCTGAAAGCCCACGATGAAAACAACGCGTGCGGCGTCGGCGACCGCGTGCTCGTCATGGAAACCCGTCCGATTTCTAAGGACAAGAGATGGCGCGTCGTCGAGATCATCGAGAAAGCACGCTAAGGAGGAAGGCTACTCATGGTACAAGAAGAAACCAAATTGCGCGTAGCCGACAACTCGGGGGCAAAAGAGCTTAAGTGCATCCGCGTCCTCGGCGGCTCCGTGAGAAAATACGGCTCCATCGGCGACGTCATCGTCTGCTCGGTGCGCCGCGCAGCCCCCGGTGGTCAGGTGAAAAAGGGACAGGTCGTTCGTGCCGTCATCGTCCGCACAACGAAGGCTGTCCGCCGCGCCGACGGCAGCTATGTTCGCTTTGACGACAATGCCGCCGTGCTCGTTAAGGAAGATAAAAACCCTCAGGGTACCCGTATCTTTGGACCGGTGGCCCGTGAGCTGCGTGATCGGGATTATATGAAGATCCTTTCCCTCGCGCCCGAGGTTCTGTAAGGAGGCCCGAGAAGAATGAACGCTTTGAAGATTAAAAAGGGCGACACCGTCGTCGTGATCTCCGGTAAGGATCGCGGCAAGCGCGGCAAGGTCGTCCGCACCGAGGCCGAAAACGACAAACTCGTCGTCGAGGGCGTCAATATGGCGACCATGCATAAAAAGCCCAAGAAGCAGGGCGACCAGGGCGGCATCGTGAAGACCGAGCTCCCCCTCTACGCCTGCAAGGTCATGACCGTTTGCCCCAAGTGCAAGGAACCCACCCGCATCGCGACAAAGGTCGACGATAAGGGCGAAAAAACACGCGTCTGCCGCCACTGCGGCGCCGCCCTGTAAGGAGGCAGTCGAGTATGGCAAGAATGAAGGAAAAATATCAAAACGAGGTCGCTCCCGCGCTGATGAAGAAGTTCGAGTATAAAAGCCCGATGCAGATTCCGCGTCTTGAGAAGATCGTCGTCAACATCGGCTGCGGCGATGCCAAGGAAAACGCCAAGGCCCTGGAGGCTGTCGTCGCGGATCTGACCGCGATTACCGGCCAGAAGCCCGTGATCACCCATGCGAAGAAGTCCGTCGCGAACTTTAAGCTCCGCGAAGGCATGGCCATCGGCGCCAAAGTCACCCTGCGCTCCAACCGTATGTGGGAGTTCTTAGACCGCCTGTTCAACGTGGCGCTGCCCCGTGTCCGCGACTTCCGCGGCATCAGCGCAACCGCTTTCGACGGCCGCGGCAACTACGCCCTCGGCCTGAAAGAACAGCTCATCTTCCCCGAAATCGAGTACGATAAAATCGACAAGATTCGTGGTATGGACATCATTATGGTCACCACCGCGGGCACCGACGAAGAAGCGCGTGAGCTTCTCTCGCTTCTCGGCGCGCCGTTCGCGAAAGCATAAGGGGGACGAAACAAAATGGCAAAGAAATCAATGATTTTGAAGCAGCAGCGTGCCCCGAAGTTTTCTAGCCGCGGGTATAACCGCTGCAAGCTCTGCGGCAGACCCCATGCCTACCTCAGAGATTACGGTGTTTGCCGTATTTGCTTTAGAGAACTGGCCTACAAGGGCCAGATCCCGGGCGTTCGTAAGGCAAGTTTCTAAGAGAAGGAGGAGACATTATGCAAATTACGGATCCGATTGCCGATATGCTGACACGCATCCGCAACGCGTCCAGCGCGAAGCATGAATCGGTCGATATCCCGGCCTCCAACATGAAGAAGGCCATCGCAGAAATCCTCCTTGAAGAGGGCTATATCAAGAGTTTCCAGAAGGTGGAAGACGACGGCCAGGGCATCATCCGCGTGACCCTGAAATATCTGCCCGACGGCAACCGCGCCATCGCGGGACTGCGCCGCGTGTCAAAGCCGGGGCTGCGCGTCTATGCCTCCGCTGAAGAGCTTCCCGAAGTTCTCCGCGGCCTTGGTATCGCTGTGATCTCTACCTCAAAGGGCGTTATGACGGATAAGCGCGCCCGCGCAAACGGCGTCGGCGGCGAAGTCCTCGCGTTCGTCTGGTAAGGGAGGATTATAAGATATGTCGAGAATTGGCAGAATGCCCATTACCGTCCCCGCCGGTGTCGATGTCAAAATCGACGGCTCGGACATTACCGTGAAGGGTAAGCTCGGTGAGCTTTCCCATACCGTCCACCCTGCGATTACTGTTGCGGTGGAAGGCAATGTTATTCATGTTACCCGTACGGACGACAAAGACGCCGCTCTCCACGGCCTTACCCGCGCGCTCGTCGCCAATATGGTGCACGGCGTCTCCCAAGGCTTTGAAAAGCGTTTGGAAGTGATCGGCGTCGGTTACCGCGCCCAAAAGGACGGTACCAAACTCGTCATGAACCTTGGCTATTCCCATCAGGTCATCATGCCTGAAATCCCCGGCATCAAGATCGAAGTGCCGGATCCCGGCAAGATCGTCATCAAGGGAGCCGATAAGCAGAAGGTCGGACAGTTCGCCGCCGAAGTCCGCGAAAAAAGACCCCCCGAACCCTATCAGGGCAAGGGCATTAAGTACGCTGACGAGACCATCCTGCGCAAGGAAGGCAAGACCGGCGCTAAGAAGAAATAAGGAGGGGTGCTTTCATGATCTCAAGAGTCGATTCCAATATACAGCGTAAAAAGCGTCATGTGCGCGTGCGCGGCAAGATCTCCGGCACCACCGCGCGTCCCCGCCTCTGCGTCTACAGAAGCCTTGCAAATGTCTATGCCCAGCTCATCGACGATGAAAAGGGTATTACCATCTGCTCCGCTTCCTCGACCGAAAAGGCCTTCGCGCAGTACGGCGGCAACCGCACCGCCGCAAAACTCGTCGGTGAAGCCGTCGCAAAACGCGCAATCGAAAAGGGCTGCAAGGCCGTCGTTTTCGACCGTTCCGGCTATGTCTATACCGGCCGCATTAAGGAACTCGCCGATGGCGCCCGCGCCGCAGGACTAGAGTTTTAAGGGAGGATAAGAAGCATGAAAAAATTGATCGACGCCTCCACACTGGATCTGCAGGAAAAGGTCGTCGCGTTAAACCGCGTCAGCAAAACCGTTAAGGGCGGCCGTATCTTTAAGTTCACCGCGCTCGTCGTCGTCGGCAACGGCAACGGTATCGTCGGTTTCGGCCTCGGCAAGGCCGCCGAAGTTCCGGACGCGATCCGCAAGGGTATGGACGACGCTCGTAAAAACCTGAAGAAGATCGCCATCAAGGGCACCACGATTCCCCATGAGGTCATCGGCTGCTTCGGCGCCGGTCGCGTGCTGTTAAAGCCCGCCGCCCCCGGTACCGGTGTCATCGCCGGCGGCGCTGTCCGTGCCGTCCTTGAAGCCGCGGGTATCCGCGACATCCGTACCAAGTGCCTGCGCTCAAATAACCCGCAGAACGTCGTCACCGCGACGATGAAGGGTCTTGAGTCCCTTCGCGACGCAAGTCAGGTCGGCGCTACGCGCGGTAAGTCCGCCGCCGCCGTCCTCGGACGCGCGGAACAGTAAAGGAGGATGCGCGACATGATTAAAGTGACGCTCGTCAAGAGCCTTTCCGGCCGTCTTAAAAAGCACATCGCTACCGCGAACGCGCTCGGCCTGCACAAGATCGGCGATTCCCGCCAGCAGCCGGACAATGAGGCTACCCGCGGTAAGATCGCGCAAATCGACTACCTTCTCCGTGTAGAGGAAGTATAATCGTATCTGCCTAGGAAGGATGTGCTAACACATGAAGTTAAATGAACTTTCCCCCGCCGCCGGCGCTTCAAAGGATCCTATGCGCAAGGGCCGCGGCACAGGCTCCGGCAACGGTAAAACCGGCGGCCGCGGCCATAAGGGCCAAAACGCCCGTTCCGGCGGCGGCGTCCGCCCCGGCTTCGAAGGCGGCCAGATGCCCCTTACCCGCCAGCTTCCGAAGCGTGGCTTCAAAAATTATTTCAAGGTTGACTACGCCTGCGTCAACATCAGCGTCTTAAACGACTTTGATAACGGCGCTGTCGTAGATGCGGCTGCCCTCGCGGACAAAGGGATCTTAAAGCAGCTCGCTAACGGCGGCTTGAAGGTTCTCGGCAACGGCGAGCTGACTAAAAAGGTCACTGTCCGTGCCAACGCGTTCTCCGAATCCGCGAAGCAGAAAATTGAAGCGGCCGGGGGCGCGGCCGAGGAGGTCTAAACCATGTTTAAGACCTTTGCAAACGCTTGGCGTATCCCGGAGCTGAAGAAAAAGATCCTCTTTACTCTCTTGATTGTCGCTATCTTCCGCTTCGGATCCGTTGTACTCACGGTCCCGTTCGTCAACATCGAGCAGCTTCGCCTGCTCTTCGACCAGTATACGCAGTCCGGGAACCTCCTTGGGTACTTCAACGTTCTGACCGGCGGCGCGTTACAGAATGCGACGTTGTTCTCCATGAGCATCACGCCGTACATCAACGCGTCCATTATCATTCAGCTGCTGACCGTTGCAATCCCTGCTCTTGAGAGAATGCAAAAGGACGGCGGCGAAGAGGGAAAGAAGAAGCTCGCCGCGATTACCCGTTACTCCACCGTCGGCATCGGTCTTTTACAGGGCTTCACCTACTATATCATGCTCAAGAATCAGTCGCTCCTCACCCGCACCGATTTCTGGAGCGCCTGCGTCATCGTTGTGAGCTTAACGGCCGGCGCCGCCATTGTCATGTGGCTCGGCGAGCTGATTACCGACCACGGTATCGGCAACGGCATCTCTGATATCCTCTTCGTCGGTATCCTCTCCCGTATCCCCAATACCATTCTCTATATGATCGAATACGCCGGCAAGGGCACCGCCTACCTCATCGGGATGATCGCTATCGTTCCCGTCGCCCTCGCCCTCGTCGTTTTCATCGTATGGGTCTCCAACGCCGAACGCCGTATCCCGATCCAGTACGCCAAGCGTATGGTCGGCCGCAAAATGTATGGCGGACAGTCCACGAACCTTCCCATGAAGGTGAATATGTCCGGCGTTCTCCCCGTGATCTTCGCGTCCACCCTGCTAATGTTCCCCGGTACCATCATCAGCTTCCTGAATCCGGCCGAAGGCTCCTTCTGGCTTAAGGTTGAACATTTCTTCAGCCCCACCTCCTGGTCCTATGTGATTATGTATACCCTTCTCATCGTCGGCTTCGGGTTCTTTTATTCCCTCATTCAGTTTAATCCGGTAGAAGTTGCCAATAATCTCAAGAAGAACGGCGGCTTTGTGATGGGCTACCGCCCCGGTAAGCCTACCTCGGATTATCTTTCACGTATCCTCTCCAAGATCACGTTCATTGGCTCCGTGTTTCTGATCATCATCGCCCTCCTGCCGGTTATCCTCGGTATCGCCACCGATATCACGGGAATCACCATCGGCGGTACCTCTCTCCTGATCGTCGTCGGCGTTGCGCTGGAGATTTACCAGCAGCTCGAGGCGCAGATCATGATGAGGCACTACAAGGGCTTTTTGGAATAAGAGGCGGACAGCGGTATGAAATTGATTCTTCTGGGAGCGCCGGGGGCCGGTAAAGGCACTCAGGCGGAAAATATCTCCCGCGAATATAACATTCCCCAGATCTCGACCGGTAATATCCTGCGCGGCGAGGTCAAAAAAGAATCCGAGCTTGGGCTTCAGGTTCGGGATATCCTCGCGGCGGGGCAGCTCGTCCCCGAGGAGATCGTCGTTGCGATGGTCAAAAAACGCCTTGCCGAGCCTGATTGTCAGGGTGGTTACATCCTCGACGGCTTCCCGCGCAACATCGCGCAGGCCGAAGCACTGGCGACATTTGCCGATATCGACGCGGTTCTCGTCATTACGGTCCCCGATGAGAAGATCATCGCCCGTATGTCCGGCCGCCGCACCTGCCCCACCTGCGGGGCGACGTTCCACGTTGTCTCCAATCCTCCCCAAAAGGAGGGTATCTGCGACTCCTGCGGCGCGGGGCTGACCGTTCGTGCCGACGACCGCGAGGAAGTCGTGCGCGACAGACTGCGTGTCTATCACGAGCAGACCGAACCGCTCATCGCGTACTATACCAAAAAGGGGCTTGTGCGCACCGTAGAGGGGCAGGATAAGCTCGAGGACACCACGCGCCTCACTATGCAGGCGCTTAGAGCATGATTGTTATCAAAAACGAGCATGAAATCGAAGCCATGAAACGTGCCGGCCGCATTGCGGCCGCGGCACGCGAGGCGGCCAAGGCGTTCATAGAAGCGGGAACTCCCGACAAAATGACCACCGCCGACGTCGATCGCGTGGTCGCGCGAACGATCCGTGAAAATGGAGCGAGCGCGACGTTTCTAGGCTACGGTGGCTTCCCGGCAAGCGCCTGTGTCTCCGTCAACGAGGAAGTTATCCACGGCATTCCCGGCGAACGCAGGCTTCACAGCGGCGACATCGTCAAGGTGGACGTCGGCGCGACCTTCGACGGCTTCGTCGGTGACTGCGCAGCGACCTTCTTTGTGGGCACCCCCTCCGAAAATGCCAAAAACCTTGCCGACGTGACAAGGCAGTCCTTCTGGGAGGCTATGAAATTCGCGCGCGAGGGATTCCGCCTGTCGGATATCTCGCATGCCGTTCAAAGCTACGCCGAGGAACGCGGCTACGGCGTTATCCGGGAGTATGTGGGCCACGGTATCGGCAGAAAGATGCACGAGGATCCCGAGGTGCCGAATTTCGGCAATCCCGGACGCGGTCCGAGGCTCCTGCCCGGTATGACCCTTGCCGTCGAACCCATGATCGCCGAAGGCACCTGGGAGGTCAAACGGCTGGCCAACCACTGGACGGTCGTGACCGTCGACGCAAAGCTCGCCGCACATTACGAAAATACCATCCTGATTACGCGGGGCGATCCCGTGATACTCACGCATAATGAGATGAATATATGAGGGGGAGAGAACCCATGGCTAAGGACGACGTAATCGAATTGGAAGGCACAGTCGTTGAGGCGCTGCCCAACGCAATGTTTACGGTGGAGCTCCCCAACAAGCATCGCATTCTCGCGCATATCTCGGGAAAGCTTCGCATGAATTTTATCCGCATTCTCCCGGGCGATAAGGTCACCATCCAGATGTCGCCTTACGATCTGACCAGAGGCCGCATCACCTGGAGAAGCAAATAAGTAAAATAAACACCCCGCAAGCATAATAAATGTGCGGGAAATTCGAAAAATCGGTATAAAACCCGAATTTCGGAACGATAATGAAAGGATGAGACGCATGAAGGTAAGACCGTCCGTCAAACCGATTTGCGAGAAGTGCAAGTTCATTCGTCGAAAAGGCAGACTGATGATTATCTGCGCAAATCCCAAGCATAAGCAGAGACAGGGTTAATGGAGGTGCATGTATAAATGGCACGTATAGCCGGCGTAGACCTGCCGCGTGAAAAGCGCGTCGAAATCGGTCTCACTTATATCTATGGCATCGGCCGTAAAGTATCGAGTAATATCCTCAAAGAGACCGGCGTAAACCCCGATACCCGCGTCAAGGATCTCAACGAGGACGATATCGCAAAGCTCCGTGAAGCGATCGATCATTACCGCGTCGAAGGCGATCTTCGCCGTGACGTCGCGCTCGACATCAAGCGCCTGATCGAAATCGGTTCCTACCGCGGCACCCGTCATCGCAAGGGGCTGCCCGTGCGCGGTCAGCGTACCCGCACCAACGCCAGAACCCGCAAGGGCCCGGCGAAGACTATCGCCAACAAGAGAAAGTAAGGAGGGTGGAGCATGGCAAAACAGGTCAAGAAGGGCGCTACTGTCATTAAGAAGCGCCGCGAACGTAAGAATATTGAACGGGGAGCCGCGCATATCCGCTCTTCCTTCAACAATACCATCGTAACCATCACCGATGTCAACGGCAATGCCATATCATGGGCTTCTTCCGGCGGCCTCGGCTTCCGCGGTTCCCGTAAGAGCACCCCGTACGCCGCGCAGACCGCCGCTGAAACCGCTGCGAAGGCTGCGATGGAGCACGGCATGAAGACCGTTGAGGTCTATGTCAAGGGCCCAGGCTCCGGCCGTGAATCCGCGATCCGTGCGCTGCAGGCGACCGGCCTCGAGGTCACGATGATCAAGGACGTCACGCCCATCCCGCACAACGGCTGCCGCCCGCCCAAGCGCCGCCGCGTCTGACGAATAGGAGGATTAGTAAAAATGGCGAGATATACCGAAGCGGTCTGCAAGCTCTGCCGCCGCGAAGGCCAGAAGCTCTTCCTGAAGGGCGACAGATGCTATACCGGAAAATGCGCTGTCACGCGTCGTGAGGCCACTCCCGGCCAGCACGGCCAGAGCCGTAAAAAGAAGAGCGAATATAACCTCCAGCTCCGTGAGAAGCAGAAGACCAAGCGTTACTATGGCATGCTCGAGAAGCAGTTCCACGAATACTACGAGATCGCCGCGTCGAAGCCCGGCGTGACCGGCGAAAACCTCCTCCAGCTCCTCGAACTCCGCCTCGACAACATCATCTATCGCCTCGGTTTCGGCATGAGCCGCCCCGAAGCGCGTCAGCTCCTGCGTCACGGACACTTCACCGTCGATGGCAAGAAGGTTAACATCCCCTCGTATCGTTGCCGCGCCGGAGAAGTCATCGCCGTTGCCGAAGGCAGCCGGAATATCGATAAAATCAAGGCCGTCGTTGAAGCCAACGCGTCGAAGCCTATGCCCAAGTGGCTGGATCTCGACCGCAATACGCTGACCGGCCGTATTGTCAGCCTGCCTGACCGCGCGGACGTCGACCTGCCCGTTGAGGAGCACCTGATCGTTGAGTTGTATTCAAAGTAATCGCCTGATTCAAGGGACGCGGCAAAACCATTGACTGCAAGGAGGGTATACAAGGTAATGATTGAGATCGAAAAGCCCCGTATTGAATGCGCGGAACTTTCCGAGGACGGCTCTTATGGTCGTTTTGTAGTAGAACCTCTTGAACGCGGATACGGGACGACTCTAGGAAACTCCCTGCGGCGAATCCTGCTCTCCTCACTGCCCGGCACGGCGGTTACCAGCATCAAGATCAACGGCGTACAGCATGAGTTCACCACGATTCCCGGTGTGAAGGAAGACGTGACAGAGATCGTTTTAAATGTGAAGGGCATCGTCGCCAAGCTTCACAGCCCCGGCGCGAAAACCGTTTATATCAATGCGGTGGGGGAAAGCGAGGTCTGTGCCGGCGATATCAAGGCCGACAGCGAGGTCGAGATCTTAAATCCCGATCTACACATCGCGACGCTGACGGCCGATGCCAGGCTCTCCATGGAGCTCGTCTTAAATCACGGGCGCGGTTACGTGTCCGCCGATAAGAATAAGCCCGCGCAGAGTATCATCGGACTCATCCCCGTCGATTCCATTTACACACCGGTTTATAAGGTCAACTATACCGTCGCTAACACGCGTGTCGGCAACATCACGGACTACGACAAGCTCACGCTTGAAGTCTGGACCGACTGCACGCTCACGGCACGGGAAGCGGTTTCCTGGTCCGCGAAAATATTGTCCGACCTACTGCAGCACTTCGTAGACCTCTCCGATGAAGTCGGCGACAAAACCACTGTCGTTGAGAAAAACGAAGCGCAGCATAATAAGGTGCTGGAGATGACGATCGAGGAGCTTGACCTGTCGGTGCGCAGCTTTAACTGCCTGAAGCGCGCGGGCATCAATACGGTTGAGGACCTCATCGGTAAGACCGAGGAGGACATGATGAAGGTGCGCAACCTCGGCCGCAAGAGTCTCGAAGAAGTCATGAACAAGCTCCACAGCATGGGACTGACTCTCACCAAAAACGACGAATAAGACCCTATTTGCAAGGAGGTTTGTACAATGCCACGCAAGCTTGGCCGCACCAAGGACGTCAAGACTGCCATGCTGCGTGCGATGGTCACCTATCTGATCGAAAACGGCAAGATTGAGACCACCGTCACGCGCGCCAAGGAAGTCCGTCCTCTGGTTGAGAAGATGATCACCCTCGGCAAGAAGAACACCCTCGCGACAAAGCGTCAGGCCCTCGCCTACATCACGAAGGAAGACGCCGTCAAAAAGCTGTTCTCCGAGCTCGCCCCGAAGTATGCCGATCGCAACGGCGGTTATACCCGCATTATGCGTACCGGCCCCCGCCGCGGCGACGCTGCCGAGATGGCTATCATCGAGTTTGTCTAATTAAACTTTTTGCTCCCGGTGTACGCGGACACGGTTCGCGGTCGATCCCTGTGGAGCTTTAGATAAAGCTGCAACATACAGTCCCCTTTACGCGTAAGGCTTTTTCGCCTTCCGCGCGTCCGACACCGGGCAATACGCCCACGTCTGGCGGGGTTTTAGGCTGTATATTGCAGCTTTATTTCGTTTACACGTGTCGATTGCCGCCGAAAAAGGTAATATTTGCGGAGTCATGCCCGTCTATATGGTCGAGGTGACAGACAATATGAAAAAATGGACGGTTTGGATGCTTGTATTCGCGCTTACGGCGGCGCTGCTGACTCCCGGGTCCCGAGCGGTCGGGGAGAAGAAACTCGTCGCCCTCACGTTCGACGATGGGCCTTCCCAATATACCGATAAACTCCTCGACAGCCTCGCACGGTACGACGCCAAGGCGACCTTCTTCGTCTCCGGCTACCGGCTTGATTCTTACGATGCCGAGCTGCAGAGAATCGCCGACGAGGGACACGAAATTGGCAACCATACGCAGAATCATAAAACGCTGACCAAGCTGTCGGCCGAAACGCTTGCCTATGAGATCGATTCGACGCTCCGTACGATCAAAGCCGTTGCCGGAGATACCGCCTACCTACTCCGTCCGGTCGGCGGCGCGTACAATACCCGCGTATGCGAGGCCGCACGCGGCCCCGTCATCCTTTGGTCGGCTCGACACGCTCGACTGGAAAAACCACGACGAGGGCTATGTGTATAACAAGATCATGAACGCCCGCGACGGAGACGTCGTTTTAATGCACGACCTCTATAAGACCACAGTCACCGCCGCCTGTAAAGCCATCCCTGAGCTGATCGGGAAGGGTTATGAGCTTGTCACCGTGTCCGAGCTCTACCGCCGCAAGGGGGTAACGCTTGAAAACGGCAAGGTTTATCGCGGCGCGCATGATTATACCTCCCTCGCCGCAGGCGCGGTCGATGCTTACGCCGCCGTATCTGTCACCAAAACCGCGGTGATCGACGCCGCGGACGGCGGTATGGGTGTGTATGCCGTTACCCTGGACGATAGCCTGTTCGGCGGCGGCTCTCTTACAGTGGCGGCTCCGTTCGCCGACGTGACTCTCCTGCCCGAGGCCGTACGGGACGGCCCCGTGACTGTCTCCGTGCGGATGTCCGGCGCGGACGTCTCCGTCGAGGTCTCCCGAAACGGCGCCCGGATGGAGCAGGTTCCCGGCGGTATCTACATAGGACTTCCCGGCACGAACCTGACCGCCGCGAGCGTTGCTGTTTCCGTCGCCCCCAGCGGCAGCCGTACCCCCATCGTACGCTCCGCCGCCGTATCCGCGACCGTTCTACGCGCGTATATCGACGGCAGCGCTGTCGTCGGGATCGACGCCGACGCGGCCAAGGCCTTCCGTGACGCGAACGCCGACTGGGCAAAGTCCGCCGTCGATTTCGTCTCCGCGCGGGGGCTTTTATCCGGTGTCTCCGCAGACATGTTCGGCATTTACGCATGTGTGACGCGCGGGATGATCACGACCGTTCTGTGGCGCATGGCGGGCAGCCCCGCAAGCTCCGCCGCGCTTACCTTTACCGATGTGGAGGCGTCGCAGTACTACGCACCCGCCGTCGCCTGGGCAGCCGAGGCGGGCATCGTCTCCGGCGTCGGCGGCCGCCGATTCGCCCCCGAAAGCAGCCTGACGCGCGAGCAGGCTGTCGTGCTGCTGTATCACTACGGCGGCGGGAGCACTTCAGGGGATACCGGTACGCTCCCCTGTGCGGACTGGGCGAGGGATGCCTACGCGTGGGCGAAGGCCGTCGGGGTGCTGACCGAAACGGACGCCGCATGGGTTCGTCCCGGCGGCGCGGTCTCCCGCACCGAGGTCGCCGTCCTCCTGTACCGATTCCTCGCGGCATCCTTATATGTATAAAAACCCCCGGGAACGGTGCTCTCCACTTGAGTGAGACCGTTCCCGGGGGTTTATTGTATGGAATTTACCGGGTTTCCGCGATGTAAATCTGCACACGGCTCTGGATGATCGACGCGACGTCGGCGGCGGATTTCTGCCCCGCAAAGTACGCGCCCGTTTCCTCTATGAGGATATTCATCAGTTTCGTGTCGTAGGTGTACGTGCGGTCGACCGAGTCTACGATCGAGCGGAACAGGGCGACTTCCTCCTCCGTCGCGGCGAAGATTTCGATTGTCGGTCCGTTGTTGTAGCTCATACTCATCTTCGGCTGCTCGATTTGCTTGCCGTTTTCGTCCTCGTAATACTCGGGCGTCGAGGCCTCCGTGATCATCTTCTCGTACAGTGTTTTCAGCACCGGAATGCCGTAGCCGAGATTGCTGTAGTTTGCATCCTCCGCGTCGACTAAGAAAAGCGAACGCAGGAACGTCCATGCGCCGTCGGTGTGCGCGGACTTCGCGCTGATGCCGAGAGAGAAGTTGAACTGCGCCACGTTGCCCGAGCCGGACGATACCGGGAAGCCCGTGATCGCGAGCTGCCCCTTGAACGACGTCATCATCCGCTGTAACTCGGTTAAGTCGCTTAGATACATCGTGTCAAACAGCGCTTTCCCTTCCGTCATCAGCGTTGCGCCGTCAACGTACTCGTAATTCTCATAATCGATCTCGGCCGGGGACTTGTTTGCGATTTCCAGCAGCGCGCGGAACTCGTCGGAGTCAAAACGGCACTCGCCGGTCTCCGAATCGACATAGTCGTCGAAGGTGAACATGCATAAGAATTGCAGCACGTTCGCGCTGGTCATATTCGCAAACGAAGCGGCCTCCGGATGCGCGGCGATGATGTCGGCAAGCTCCTTCATCGTGATCGACGTGCGGTCTCCTGCGATGTCCTTCAGGCTGTACATCGACATGACCGTCATCGTCGTCGCGAGGGAATAGAGCTTTCCGTTGATCGTGAGCGCGGAGAGGGCGCTTTCGAGCAGGTCGTCGCGGTGCAGGTCAGGGTCTGTGTCGAGGAAGGGGTCGAGATCGGCGAGGATGCCCTTTGCAGCGTAGGTCGCGACAGGGAGTTGCGACAGCTCTAAAAGATCGGGGATTTGCCCCGCGGTGATGTCCGTTGAGAGCTTTGTCAGCCCCGCCTCATAGTCACTTTCGGTGTTGTACTGCGAGTAGTCGAGGATATCGATACGATAATCGGGGCTTGACTTGTTGAACCGGATGACCTGCTCTTTGAGGGTGTAATCGGCGTAGAGGCAGGCTAGCGTCAGGGTCGTCTTCGCGCCGGCGTAGGGGGCCTCCTTGATCGTGCAAAGCTCCGAGCCCATGTCGCTGTTGACAAAGGTGAGGAAGGTGCGTTCGCCGACGTTCATAACGCCGTTCAGTTGATCGGAGTTGATGTCAATATCCAGGAATTTGAAGAGCTGATCGAGGCTCTCAGTCGCCGCGTTATAGCCGCAGAGATAGTCATTGTTGACGGCGTAGAACAGATATGTTCCGTCGCCGGACGCGATGCCGCGCATGTTGCCGGTGACGGCGTAGGACTTGCCGAAGCTCTTCGCGGCCATGTCGATCTCCGCGACGGCGTAACTGCCCTGGTCGTTGTGGTAGCCGAGGATCACTTTGCCCTCGCCGGTGCGGGCAAGGGACTCGACCCAGTTGCAGCTGAGGTCGAAGAGCCGCGCGCCGGTCGGGTCGAGAACGTAGATCTTCTGATCGGCGCAGAGAATGAGGTTACCCTCAGAATCGCAGGCAAGGTTATTGATGTAGACCTGCTCCTGATCCTCGCCGATGAAGGAGAGGTCGATTTTGGCCTGCTCCTGGCCTTCCGCGTCGTAGCGGACGAGGGCGTAGGTCACATTGCCGCTCTCATAATCGACCGCCTCGCCCTTCATCGGATATTCCTGCATGGAAATCCAGAATTCGCCGTCGTCGGTGACAACCAAGTTCTGGTAGCTGCGGTTTTGGGCGATGGGAAGAAGGATTTTTTGCACATCGGAGCCATCGGGCAGGAAGGAGAAGACGGCGGACTGGTAAATCTGCGATTCCTCGTCGTAGACGCCGGAAAGCGTCCAGATACGGCCGTCAAAAAGGACGGGGTTGTTGACGTAGTCGAGTCCCTCGGGGAGGGACGCATAGGTCGCCTGGAACGCGAGAGACGGCTGGGTTGTCGCGGCAGCTGTGGTCGGGGTACCGCCGGACGGCTCGCCCGAGCCTGCGGCGGTGGTGGACGCCGTGTTCGTCGTCGCGGAATTCCCGCCGCCGCACGCCGTGAGAGCTGCGATCATTGCGAGGATGAGGGCAAATGCACAGATTCTTTTACAGATTCGCATGAATGGTTTGCCTCGTTTTCTTTTGTAGTATCTATGGGAGCTTCCTGTTTGGGGAAGGAAAGCGTAACGCGGAAGACGTCGCCGTCGATGTCGACGGCAAAGCCACCGCCAACGGCTTCGGTAAAACTTTTCGCGATGGCCAGTCCCAGACCCGTGCCGCCGTCGGTGCGCGACGCGTCGCCGCGCACGAAGCGCTCGGCGATCTCGTCGGCGGTGAAGGTCATTTCATACGCCGCGACATTGCGAATGGAGAGCGTTACGGGGCCTGAGTCGTCGAGCGTGACATAGACACGTGTGCCGGGGCAGGCGTAGGCGAGGGCGTTGGCGGTCAGGTTCTCAAGGACGCGGTAAAGCCGCTCGCCGTCGCAGTCGATGTAGACGGGATGGCCGGGGGTCCGGACGCGAAACGCTAGCCCCGACGCGTCGATGCGCTCGGACAGCTCCGCGAGTGTCTGCTCAAGGTGTGACGCAAGGTCGAGTCTCGTCAGCTTCACGGGGAGGCTGCCGCTTTGTGCTTTGGACACCTCGAACAGGTCGCGCGTCAGCTTTTGCAGTCTCTCCGACTTCTCGCGCAGCACCTTGACGTAGGCGTTTGCGGGTTCGGGAAGGTTTAGCTCATCCAGCAGCCGTGAATAGCTGATGATCGAGGTAAGAGGGGTCTTTAGGTCGTGCGAAACGTTCGTGACAAGCTCGGACTTCATGCGTTCGGAGCGTACCCGGGCGTCCACGGCGCTTAAAACACCGTCGCGCAGATGGAGAAGGTCGTCCGCTAAGGGGTAGAGGTCGTGCGTCTCGGGGAGAGGGGATTGCACCTCGGCAAGATGGCCTTCCCGCAGCGCAGCGGTCATCCCGCGCACGGTGCCCAGGTCCGAGAGCAAGCTCCGGTAGCTGCGCATAAAGAGCCAGAACGCGAAGATGCCGAGCGCGGCGCAGCAGAAAAAGCCGAACAGATAACGCGTTCGGGAGTAATAATTCGCCGCGAGGAACAGATTTATGACCGCGAGGCTTACTAGGACGGCTTCGGCGCCGACAAGCAGCCAGAGCCGATGCAGGCAGCGCCGTTCGAGGGGCGTCTGCCGGGCACGGTCGAGATAAACGCGGCGGCACGCGCGCAGGACGATGCCGCAGACGCTCATGCGAAGCCATGCGCGGCGGTGGGTGACCATGTCGAGAAACAGCGGCCACAGGAGGCATGCGCCGAGTACAAGGGCGGGCGCGGCGATGAAACCGCTGTAATAGAAGGCGTCTATGCCAAGATACATCAGCCACAGCATCACCATCGCGGCAAGCGCCTTGCCTTCGAGAGGCACGCGTCCGAGTACGCGCAACAGGGCTTCCATAAACGGACGGCGCGCGCGGTAAAAAATCAGTGATAGAATGAGTAATAAAAGCCCGACCGCGGCGAAGGAAAGCGAGATGATGCTAAGCGTGCGCGCGGACAGCCACGATTGGTAGTAGGCGCCGACGCTGCCGTATTCCGATACCGGCATGCCGGGCAGCCCGACGGCATAATACAGCGTAAAGACGTCGGAGGGCAGCCCGAAGGTTTGCTCACTGTAGGAGAAAAGATCCTGATAATAGGAGGCGTAATCCTGCGTCACGTCGGCGCCGTACAGCCAGATATGCGGGACGCCTTCGGCATAGTACAGCGCGAAGACGAATTTCGCGGGGTAGTTTTGCTGTAAATAGACGTCGGTGTCTCGGATGCCGATGTTAGAATAGACGTATTCGGACTGGGAATTGTTTCCGGCATAGTAAACAATATTGCGTTCCGGCTCCAGTGTGCGGATGCGGTACAGTGTCGTGCCGTCGTCCGTGCGATAGGCGGAGAAAAGCTCGGACGAGGGGGATTGCAGCGCGTACAGCATCTCCGAAAGATTTGCGTGCGTTGCGGCAATAAACGACCCGCTCTGATAATAATCGTTGTTATCCGGCAGCAGGGTTGTTATTGTATTCAGGTTTGTAAAAATACCATAGCCGCCGCAAGCGAGCAGCATCAGCCCGAATACCAGCGCGAGCCATGCGCAAAACGATTTCCACATATTTATGACTTCTCCTCCTTCATCACGTACCCGACGCCCCAGACGACCTTGATGTAGCGCGGCGAGCCCGGATCGATCTCGATCTTCTCCCGGATGCGGCGGATATGCACCGCGACCGTGTTGTCCACGCCCACCGGCTGCTCCCGCCACACCGAGCGGTAAATCTCGTCGATCGTCAGCACGCGGCCCATGTTTTTCATGAAATACTCGAGGATCCCGTACTCCGTCGCGGTCTTCATACGGACACCCTCCTAAAATGGGATACCTATATTGTAGCGTAAAATTCTTTCGGAGCAAAGGGGGAAAGTCTTACGATTTATTAACAAAACGCGCAGGCGGGAAAAGGCGAGAGAAAAGGCCGGCATGTCGGGGCGATTGCCACCGATATCCGACCTTAAATAACTGCAAAAAAAAATCGCGCTTTACTTTGCTAATTCCTCGATGCACTTCTTGCAGACATTTTTACCCTTAAACTGGGTTACATCACGCACATCGCCGCAGAAAACGCATGCAGGCTCGTACTTTGTCATGATGATCATGTCGCCTTCCGTATATATCTCCAACGAATCCTTCGTGGATAAATTATACGTGCGCCGTAGCTCGATCGGCAGTACAATTCTGCCTAATTCATCTATCTTTCTGACAATTCCGGTTGATTTCATCTGTTTTTCGCTCCTTCCCTGTAAGCTTCCTTTAATATACCACAAATGTAAACTATTGTCAATGGGCTTTCATAAAAATCCATAAATTAACAATTTTATATAATATTCATGTAATAAACCGCGTACGAAGCCCGGTGGGCAGCTTGTTTTTCAGGCGTCCGCCGGAGACCTTGCCGAAGCCGACGGGAAACGCGCTGCCGCCCAGCGTTACGCAGACGGCTGTATAACCCGTCGGAAGTGCGCAGGGGATTTCCTCTCCCGCAAAAAAGGCGGATAGCGTCGGATCGGCCGGCTCGAGCGGGAGGACGCGACAGAGTTCGGCGGCGGGGGCAGCCATAAAGAGCGTATGCGACGGCTCGAAGCGCAGGGCTCGTCCGGGGCAGAGCGTCCCCACGCGGACGCCGGGACACAGCACCGACGGACAGGCGGGAAGTCCGTCGGGCACGAGATAGACATCCCCCCGCGGCGTCGCGCGCGGCTCGAAGCGCGGGGCGGCGGAGAAGGTGTCCCGCCAAAACGCCGTAAACACCGCCGCTTCCGGCTTCGTCAGAGCGCGATACGGGGCCGCCGGCGGCTGTCCCGGCACATCGCCGTCGCGTCTGCGCAGCCGTGCGAGAAAATGCCCCTCGCCGGGGGTGTCCGTCAGCATCAGCCGTGCGGCTAGAGCCAGCTCGTCCCGCACGCCTCGCGCATCTTGTTCGGGATGTGCGAGAACCCAGTCCGGACGCGCGGGGGGCAGGCGCACCGCGTCAATCGGCACAAGTTCGAAGTCGGGGCGCTCCCGCAGAAGCCGCTCGACCGCGCCCTCGTTTTCATCGGGGTGATAGGTGCAGGTGGAGTAAAGGAGATACCCTCCCGGCCGGACGAGATTGGCGGCGGCGGCAAGGATCTTTCGTCCACGCGTCGCGCAGGCGGCGGCTGCGGCGGGCGTCCATTCCCGTACGGCGGCAGGCTCGCGGCGGAACATCCCCTCGCCCGAGCACGGCACATCCGCGAGTACCGCGTCGAACCATCCGGCAAAGTCCCGCGTAAACGCTTCCGGCATCGCCTGGGTCACCGCATAGCGCCGCGCACCCATCCGCTCGAGGTTATGCATGAGGATCTGCGCCCGCGCCGGGACGCATTCGTTCGCGATGAGCAGTCCTGTGTCTCCGAGCCGTGCCGCCGCGTGGGTGGACTTGCCGCCCGGCGCCGCGCACAGGTCAAGGATGCGCATCCCGGGCTGTGGGTCGAGCGCGGTCACCACGCTCTGCGCCGAAGGCTCCTGCAGATAGTATAACCCCGCCGCGTGGTACGGATGCTTCCCCGCGCCGCTGTCCGGCGGCAGCAGGAAGCCCTCGGGACACAGCGGCGACGGCTCAAGCGCGAAGGGCGACTGCGCCGCAAACTCATCGCGGGAAAGCTTTAAGGTATTGACGCGCAGCCCCCGGCGTCCCTCGCCGTATAAGAGCGCCTGTTCGAACGCAGCATAGTCGAAATCGGGCAGCGCGCGCATCCGACGCAGGAATTCCTCCGGTATTTCGCGCATGGGTGAGTCTCCTTTAAAAACGGAATACAGTTATTATACCACAAAATCGCGCCGCTGTCATCCGTCTTCTCGCGGGTTTTGCCGATGGTTTTTTCCTTTACAAAGCCGTTAAAATATGATATAATATAAAAAACCCGAATACGCAAAGGAGGCGTTTTAAGCATATGGATCAGCAAAGAGTCGTCAATATCAATTTTAACGGAAGGAAAATACAGAACATTGTTGTCGCCGCCGCTGTTGTGCTGCTCATTGGACTGACCGGACTGACGAGCTTTTACACCGTCGATGAAAAGGAAGCCGCTGTTGTCACCACCTTTGGACGCGTGACCGACATCACCGGCGCGGGCATGCATTTTAAGCTTCCCTTTGGCATCCAGCGCGCCCACCTCGTTCAGGAGAACGTCTACCAGAAGATCGAGCTTGGCTACCGCTCCACCGATTCCCAGGGCGACTATGTCGTCGTCGAGGACGAGTCTAAGATGATCACCGGTGATTATAACATCGTCAACGTGGACTTTTTTGTCGAATATAAGATCTCCGACCCGAAAAAGTTCCTATTTTCCTCCGAGGACCCGGAACTGGTACTTAAAAACCTCGCCCAGAGCCAGATACGCAACGTCATCGGCTCCGCGACCGTCGACAGCGTGCTGACCACCGGCAAAGCTGAAATTCAGATGCGCGTCCGTGAGCTGATCACACAGGGGCTCGACGAGTACGATATCGGGCTCGTCCTCACCGACGTCAAGATTCAGGACGCGGAACCCCCGACAGCCGAGGTCATCGAAGCTTTTAAAAACGTCGAAACCGCGAAGCAGGGGGCTGAAACCGCCATCAATCAGGCTAAAGCCTACGAAAACGCGCAGCTCCCGCAGGCCGAGGCCCAGGTCGACAAGCTCCTCCAGACCGCCGAGTATCAGAAGCAGCGCCGCATCAACGAGGCTCGCGAACAGGTCGCCATGTTCGAGGCTATGTACGATGAGTACGCCTTGAATCCAGAGATCACCCGCGTGCGTATGTATTATGAAGCCATCCGCGCCGCTTTCCCCGACACTAAAATCTACATCGACACCACCGACGGCACCGGCATCCAGACCCTGCTTCCGCTCGAGAGCTTCGTCACCGCCGATCCCACGTCGAATACGGCCGCCGCACAGGTGACGGAAGCCACACAACCTACGACCGCGACGCAGTCGACAGACGCCGCCGCGGATGCCGAATAAGGAGGACGCCGCTATGAATAGAAAAGCCAAAGCGATCTGGATTCTCGTTGCCGTACTCGCCCTCCTCGGCGTGATCAGCATTTCGTCGAGCGTTTATACCGTCCAGGAAAACGAGTATGCCTGCACCGTCCGCTTCTCGAAGATCGTCAATACCGTCTCCGAGCCGGGACTTTACTTCAAGGTGCCGTACATCGACAACATTAAGACATTCCCCAAAGCCATCATGCTCTACGATATCCCGCCGTCCGAGGTCTTAACCTCCGACCAAAAGTCCATGACCATCGACAGCTACGTCCTCTGGAACATCCGCGACCCGCTGACGTTCTACCAGACCCTCGGTTCCATCAACGAAGCCGAGCTGCGTCTTAACGCGCTCGCGTATAACGCACTTAAAAACGCGATGGGCGTACTCGAGCAGAGCCGGATCATCAATCAATCCGATGCCTCCGAACGCAACGACATCTACGAAGCGATCACCGCCGAGGTAGCGAGCTATGCCGCGACCTACGGCATCAACGTCAAGGATATGAGGGTGAAAAGACTTGACCTGCCCGAGGATAACGAGCAGGCCGTCTACGCCCGCATGATCTCCGACCGCAACCAGATCGCCGAGAGGTATACCGCCGACGGCGCCTACGAAGCGAGCATCATCCGCAACGACGTCGACCGTCAGGTCAGCATCCTCGTCTCCGACGCGGAGGCTTCCGCCGCTGCGATCGAGGCCGAAGGCGAACGCGAGTACATGCGCATCCTCGCTGAGGCTTACAACACTGTGGACAAACGCGATTTCTATGAATTTAACCTGTCGCTCGAAGCTCTCCGGGAGTCTCTTTCGGGCGAACAGAAAACCATCATTCTAGGCAAGGATTCGCCGCTTGCCCGGCTCCTTGTCAGTCCGGAGGAATAATATGGCTAAAATCCAAATGAAAACCCCCCTCGTCGAAATGGACGGCGACGAGATGACCCGCGTGGTCTGGAAAATGCTGAAAGAAAAGCTCATCCTCCCCTTCGTCGATCTAAAGACCGAATACTACGATCTCGGCCTACCTCACCGCGAGGAAACGCATGATCAGGTCACCGTCGACGCGGCGAACGCAAACTTGCGCCTCGGCGTCGGCGTCAAATGCGCGACGATTACCCCCAACGCCCAGCGCGTCGAGGAATATAAACTTTCCCAGATGTGGAAAAGCCCCAATGCCACTCTCCGCGCCATCCTCGACGGCACCGTCTTCCGCCGTCCCATCATCGCCCCCGGCATCGAGCCGTATATCCCCACCTGGAAAAAACCGATCACCATCGCACGTCACGCCTACGGCGATATCTATAAGTCCGTCGAGATGAAGGTTCCCGCCGGCGCGCGTGCCGATCTTTGCGTCACCGATGCCGAGGGCAACGAGGTGCGCTCTCCGATCCACAGCTTCGACGGTGCCGGCATCGTCATGGGGATGCACAACCTCGACCGCTCCATCGAAAGCTTCGCGCACTCCTGCTTTTCGTTCGCACTCGATGCCAAAGAGGACCTCTGGTTTGGCGCGAAGGATACCATTTCCAAGACCTACGACCACCGCTTTAAGGATATTTTCGCCGAAATTTTCGAAAATAAATATAAACAAGCGTTTGAGGAAACCGGGATCACCTTCTTCTATACCCTCATCGACGATGCCGTTGCCCGCGTGATCCGGTCCGAGGGCGGCATGATCTGGGCGTGCAAAAACTACGACGGCGACGTAATGAGCGACATGGTCGCCACCGCGTTCGGCTCGCTTGGCATGATGTCCAGCGTCCTCGTCTCTCCCTCCGGCGCGTATGAATACGAAGCCGCGCATGGTACGGTTACGCCGCATTACCGCAAGTATATGCGCGGCGAACAAACCTCCACAAACTGTGCCGCGACCCTCTGGGCTTGGACGGGCGCGCTGCGCAAAAGGGGCGAGCTGGACGGTATCCCCGAACTTATGACGTTTGCCGACCATCTGGAAAGCGCAACCCTGCGGACCATCGGCGACGGCATCATGACCGGAGACCTCGCACGCCTGACAAAGCTTGCCAATGCGCAGTCCGTCGATACGGAAGCCTTTATGGACGCGATCGCCGAAAGACTGTAATAGCAGAAAAAGGAGGCTTATTTCATGGAAAACCGTGTAACCCTCCCGCTTTTTGACGATTATTTTCTGGATTTCCGCCCCGGTACACGCCGCCGCTGGTTTTCGCCCGAGCCGTACGCCATGGCGCCCTACGGGCCGTATGCGTCCATGCTCGCAGACCCCGAACGCGGGCTGTACCGCGTCTACTACGAGACCATGCGCGACTACGGTGCCGACGGACCGCGCGATCTGCGCCTTGTCGAGGGGGACGATCCCGCCGCACTACATCCCGTTGCCGGCGACTTCGGCTCGAACATCGTCTTCGACGGCGACGGGGGACTGCATGGTGCCTCCATCCTGTACGACGCGTATGAAGCAGACCCCTCGCGGCGGTATAAGCTCGCCGCGATGACGCGCATGTCCCGTGAGCGCGAATCATGGGTGAACATTCCCGTTGTCCCCGCCTTTTCCGCCGACGGCGTTCACTGGGAACATCATCCGGAGACCGTACTCCATCCGTATACCAGCGATGCGCGGAATACGCTGTTTTATAACCCCATTACGCGTCAATATACCCTGCTGCACCGCAGCGCGGCGGGTGACCGCCGCATTTCGATGAAAACCTCGTCCGATTTGATGCATTGGAGCGAGCCGCGTGTGATTCTGCATCCGGGCGCCGCATACAACAGTGACGCCGCGCAAACGCAGCACTACAGCATGACGGCGGGCTGGTTCGACGGGATCTTTTACGGGCTGCTCTGGCGCTACAACGTAGCCTTGACCGATATGGACTTCTCGAAGATGTTCGGCTTCATGGAACCGGAGCTTGTATACAGCTACGACGGGCAGGATTTCAGCTACACGACCGGGACTACCCTCATCGTACGGCCCTATCCTCCAAACCCCGGCTGTATGGGACTTTGTCCGATGGACATCTGCCCCAGCCTTGACGGCGAGTGGTACTACATCCTCTGCTCCGGCGCAGTTTTCCCCCACGGTACCTCCGAAAACAACGCGAAAATGCACGACGCTCTCGCCGGCCGCGTCGCGGAAGGCAATCCCATCTACCGCATCCGCCGCGAGGGTTTTTGCGGACTGGAGGCCACCGGCTACGGCGCGCGGGTGATTACCAAGTGCATGGAGCTGCTGTCTCCCGATCTGCGCTTTAACCTGCGTGCGGACTGCGGCTGGGCGCGCTTTGCGCTGATGAAGCCCGACGGCAGTTACCTCCCCGGGTTTTCCTTTGACGACTGTGTACCTTACGAATTTGCAAACGGCGTCGCCGTTGCCCCCGTCTGGCGCGAGAAGACGCTTGATGGCGCCCTTGGGCAGCAAATCCGCGTCGCCGTCGAATTAAATTCCACCATCCTCCACGCCATCCGTGCGACGGCCCGTCCCTTTATCGCGCAGCGTCAGGCCGGCTTCGGCGCGCCGTACGGACTGGAAGAATAATCATTAAAAATAATGCGGTTTTGGGCGCTTTGTCTCGAAACCGCATTTTGGGCAAGCGGATTGTTAAATCGATCAAATACGAACGTTTCGGTTAAAGCTATAATGGAGGCAGAAATCATGCCCGAACGCCGCGCCCGTTTTCACTTCGACAACACCTTCGGCGATCACCGCCGTATGGTGGGGCCATACATCCTCTGGCAGGTCGGCGACCTCTGCTGCGAGCCGGGCTACACCGTTTCCCCCCATACGCAGGCCGTTTATGAGCTGACCTACGTCGTCTCCGGCACCGGCGTCAATCTCGCCGGCGGCACGCCGTACAGAATGGAGCCGGGAGCCCTCTTTTTTAACCCGCGCGGCGATCTCCACGCCATTGACGCGTCCAAATCGGAGCCCCTGCGCTATTTCTACCTCGGCTTTGAATTCCCCGACGCGCTGCCCGCCGACATTGTCCCTATCCGCGATTTCTTTTCGACCCTCGGCATCTTCCGCGTGCTTCATGCCGAGCCGATCGGCGACGCCTTCATCCGTATGTTTGGTGAGGTCAACGCCGCCGACGCGCCTGGAAAGCTTCTGTGCGAGAGCGCGATGCAGGAGATCCTCGGTACCGCCTGCCGTCTTTTCGGACGCTCCGAAGCGAAGCCCTACCGCGCCTTCACCGCCCGCGCCGTCGACGCAAAGCTCGTCTACGACATGATTCACTATCTAGACGCGCACGCCGAGGAGATCGGCGCGCTGTCCGCGCTCGAGCGCGAATTCGGCTACAGCTATACCCATCTCGCGCAGAAGTTTTCCGAGATCACCGGCGAATCCCCGCGCGCGTACCATACCCGCTGCCGCTTCCGCCGCGCGCAGGAATACCTCCGCCGCGGCGAAACCGTCACCCGGACGTCCGAGCTGTGCGGCTACCAGAGCATCCACGCCTTCTCCCGCGCCTTCCACCGTACGGAGGGCATCTCCCCGAGCGAATACCGGCGCAGGTACATCGTATGAATAAAGCATCGCGTGAAGCGATTCATGTAAAAAGGAGAATATTCATTATGGCGAAGGTTAAAATCGGCGTTATCGGCTGCGGCACCATCGCGAACGCCGCGCATATTCCCGCGTATTGTAAGAATGCGGACGTGGAAATCAAGTATTTCTGCGATATCCTACCCGAACGCGCCGCCGCCGCCGTCGAAAAATACGGCTGCGGACAGACTGTCGAGGATTACCATGTGGTGATCAACGACCCGGAGATCGACGCGGTTTCCGTCTGTACCCCCAACAAGTGGCACTCGCTGATCTCCATCGACGCGCTGCGCGCCGGCAAAAACGTCCTGTGCGAAAAGCCCGCCGCGCGCATCTATTCGGAAGCCCTGAAGATGCAGGAAGCCCAGCATGAGACGGGCAAAATCCTCAACATCGGCGTCGTCAACCGCTTCAACGACGCCGTCAATAAGATCAAGGCCTATATCGACGCAGGAAAGCTCGGCGAGGTCTACCACGTCTACGCCTCCTTCCGCGCCCACCGCTCCATCCCGGGGCTCGGCGGCGCGTTCACGACCAAGGCCATCGCCGGCGGTGGCGCGCTCATTGACTGGGGCGTACACTACCTCGACATCGTCATGTACTGCTGCGGCGATCCGGAACCTGTCACCGTTTCCGGCGAAGCGTTCTGCAAGCTTGGGGTCGATATGGAAAACTACACCTATCGCTCGATGTGGGCGGAGAACACCAAGGACGTCCACGGCACCTACGACGTCGACGACTCCGTGGCGGGACTTGTCCGCACGAAGCGTCCGGACGGTGCGAAGGGTCCGGTCATCTCCCTCCACGGCGCGTGGGCGCAGAACATCGGTGAGCAGGAGACCTACATCGACTTCATCGGAGACCGCGGTGGCATCCGGCTTCAGTACGGCAAGGATTTCACTGTCTACACCGCCGAAAACGGCGCGCTCGTCGCCTACAAGCCCGAGTTCACCGCGACGCCGCATTTCGAAAACGAGATCAACGCCTTCGTCAAAAACGTCCAGTCGGAGAAAGAAGGCTCTTATCAACCGCTCCCCTCCCATATCGACTACGCGATCAAGACGTCGAAAATCATGCAGGGCATCTACGATTCCTCCGACGCCGGCCGCGAAATCGCTTATTAAGGAAAACCATTTTTAAACTTCGCACAAAGCAATACCTGCTCCCCCGTATAAGCGCCAATCGTAATTGGCGCAATCCCCGCATCCGGAAGGGTACTTAGGGGAACAAAGTTCCCCTAAGCGCACTTTCTTTGGGTATTTCTTTCTTGCGGGAGAAAGAAATACCCGCGGGGGTCTGGGGGACGAGGAGTCCCCCAGAGGTATGAGTCAGCATACGGTAAGAACAGTGGATAAAAGTTCAAGCCAGATGGTATAAGTGGAGGAACAACGATGAAAACTTTAAAGGTCGGCATTATCGGCTGCGGCAGCATCGCCAACGGCGCGCATATCCCGTCGTATATGGCGAATCCCACCTGCGAGATCAAGTATTTCTGCGACCTCATCCCCGAAAAGGCCGAGGCCGCCGTCAAAAAGTACGGCTGCGGCAAGGCGGTCACCGATTACTTCGAGGTTTTAAACGACCCCGAAATCGACTGCGTCTCCGTCTGCACCCATACGAATAACCACACCCGCGTCTCCATCGACGCCCTGCGTGCGGGAAAGCACGTCCTTTCCGAAAAGCCCGCAGCCCGCACCTATGCCGAAGCCCTCGAAATGCAGCAAGTTCAGCACGAGACCGGCAAAATCCTCAACATCGGCGTCGTCAACCGCTTCCGCACCACGCCCAACCGCGTGAAAGAAATTATCGACGCGGGAGAGCTAGGCAACATCTACCACGTCTATGTCTCCTTCCGCGCCCACCGCTCCATCCCCGGCATCGGCGGCGACTTTACCACTAAGGCGGTCGCCGGCGGCGGTGCGCTCTTAGACTGGGGTGTCCACTTTTTTGACCTCGTCATGTACTGCCTCGGCGACCCGCAGCCCAAAACCGTCTCCGGGCAGGCTTACTCCGTCCTCGGCGTCGATATGCCGAGTTACGTCTTTAAGAGCATGTACTCCCGCAAGCCCAAATACGACGGCACCTACGACGTCGACGACTTCGTCACGGGATTCATCCGTACCGAGGGGCCGTCTATTGCGTTCAACGGCGCGTGGGCGCAGAACATCGGCGTCGAGGAAATGTTCATCGACTTCATCGGAGACCGCGCTGGTATCCGCTTAAACTACTACGGCGGCTACACCATGTACACCACCGCGCACAAGACCCTCGTTGAAATCAAACCCGACTACGAAGAGGAAAACGGCTTCCAGAAGGAAATCGACGCCTTCCTCGACTGTGTGCGCACAGGCGAAAAGCTGCCGTCGCATATCGACACCGCGATCATCACGGCGAAGCTGATGCAGGCGATCTACGACTCCTCCGACTCAAGGCGCGAGATCGTACTGGAATAATAAAGGAGTGCTTTGCATGAAAAAGATCGGCATCATCGATCATTATCTTGATAACTGGCACGCCAATCACCTGCCCGAATGGCTCGAAAACGAGACGAAGGGTGCATATCAAATCTGTTACGCCTACGGCTCGCTTTCCCCCGTCGACGGAGAGCAGCCCGAAGGGCATGAACGCCACCGCTCCAGCGCGACCTGGTGCCGCGAGATGGGTGTCGAGCTGTGCGCATCTCCAGCCGAGGTCGTCGAAAAGGCCGACGTCCTCATGGTTCTCGCCCCAAACTCCCCGGAGCAGCACGTCTCCCTTTCCCGCGACGCCCTCGCCTCCGGTAAGCGCACCTACATCGACAAGACCTTTGCCCCCGATGTCAAAACCGCGAAGGAAATCTTCGCGATGGCCCAGGACGGCCGCACCCCGATGTTCTCCTCCTCCGCGCTGCGCTTTTCAGCGGAGCTTCCCGCGGTCGCGCGTGCCGGTATTCGTACCATCCAGTCCCGTGGCGGCGGTATCTATAAAATATACGCCATTCATCAGCTTGAAATGATCGTCGTCCTCTTGGGCACCGAAGCTCGCCGCGTCATGGCGCTCGGCACCGAGGACGCCCCACAGCTCGTCGTCGAATTCTCGGGCGGCCGCTACGCGACATGGGGACACTTCGACTGCGATTTCGGCATGGCCATCGGCTACGACGGCGGCAAAGAGCTCGTCGTGTCGGCGTTTACGAACTTTTTCCCGAATTTCGTCCACGAGCTGGTCGATTTCTTCGAAACCGGCGCGGTCAAGGCCGAAAAAGCCGAAACCCTCGCTGTCATCGGCATCCGCGAGGCAGGATTTGCTGCGCTTGCCAATCCCGGGACATGGGTGGAAGTTTCTGTGTAAAGGCAATTCTTAACAAACTATTTCTCTCCTGAAAGGTAACAGTTAAGGGAAGGTTTATTGAGAAGAAGTAACGAAATGCAATCTGAACAAAACCCGCCCCAAATCGTAGGATTTGGGGCGGGTTTTGTGAACCATCGGAGATTCAAACCCCGACACCATGCTTTATAGGCATACCGCGGAAAATCAGGAACTGTAAAATAAGTATTCCAACGTGCGGATAATTCAATTATTCATCATTTAGCGATGGTGATTATCCCAAAGTATTTTTGTCTCACGCTTATTTTCAATTCTATCCGTATTGGTTAAAGCAGCGTCCATTTTGGTCAAAACAGCATCCATTTTAGTAAAGGCAGTATCCGTATTGGTTAAGGCAGTGTCCATTTTGGTTAAAACAGTATCCATTTTAGTAAAGGCAGTATCCGTACTAGTAAAGGCAGTGTCCATTTTGGTCAAAACAGTATCTATTTTAGTAAAAGCAGTATCCGTATTGGTTAAGGCAGTATCCATTTTAGTAAAGACAGTATCCGTATTAATTAAGGCAGAATCCATTTTGGTCAAAGCAGTATCAATTATAGTTAAGGCAGTGTCCATTTTGGCCAAGACAGTGTCCATTTTAGTCAAGGTTTTATCCATTTTTATAATGTAATTCATCATTTCTTTTAGTATTATTTCAATATTTTTGCTTTGGGTATTAGGATGCTTATCCCATGAAGAGGATGTTTTATAGATTTCGTTTGTTGAATTCTGCATCCGCTGATTTAAGGCATTCACTTCTTCAATAATGTTTCTTTTCTGAATATCAGAATCCTGTTCTGAATGATTAGAGTTTGTTTGTTCAATATCCATTATAATCACCTATAGGTAAAAAATTATGTACGGGATGCTTTATAAAAGCATCCCTGCAGTAATTTATTACTGCCCAGTGCAGCGGGAGGTGCCAAGACAAGCGCCAATGGCGTGACCTGAATTGAATTCCTGGGAAACAGTGATGTTCTCCAATTCCCCAACGCCGGGGTAAGGTCTAATCGCAGATACCAAGAGGTTTTCGTGTTTCCAAAGTTTATCGATAACCTTGTAGACAATCTGCAGGACACAGTCGTTACCTTCAGTTGCAACGCGTACAGATTCTATA
>JAYFRF010000009.1:0-100594 GCA_034926225.1 Clostridiaceae bacterium | reverse complement strand
TATCAATAACCATAATATGACGGCGGAGATCCGGGAGTTTTCGGACTGCATCTTAAACGATCTGCCGATTAAGACAACCGTTATGGAAGGCGCAAAGACGGTCGCGGCGGCGCTGGCGGCGGTCGAATCGTCGAAGACGGGAGTTCCCGTCCGCATCAACTACGATTTCTAAATAAGGGGGGCTTTTTCCCATGTATACCTTAACTGTACATAATTCCTGGTTCCCCGGCGAAGAATACGATAAACCTACACTGGCCGCAAAGCGCGGCTTTCGGGCGATGGAGGTTTTAGGCTGGAAGGGTCTTGACCTGCCCCGCTTAAAGAAGGCCTACGACGAAGCGGGGATGGTGATCTCGGCGATCAACTTCGCGTCGGAGGATCCTGATAAGCAGGCGAAAATCGCATGGACGCACGGGCTTGTCTGGGACGACACGCGCGACGCTTTTCTAGGCGCCATCGAAGAATCCATCGCAGCAGCGAAGGCTTTGAACGTAAAGAATATCGTCATCACGTCGGGCAACGAGATTCCGGACGTACCGCGCGAGACGCAGCACGCAAGCCTTGTCTGCAATATCCGCGCGGCGGCACCGATGGTCGAGGCGGCGGGGATGACACTGATGCTCGAGCCGTTAAATCGGCTGATCTCGCACAAAGGGCATTACCTGAACACAACGGCGGAGGCTGTGGCTGTCGTCCGCGAGGTGGGCAGTCCGAACGTGCAGGTTTTATATGACGTATTCCATCAGCAGATCACGGAAGGCAACGTCATCAACAATATCCGCGCGAACATCGAATACATCGGTCACATCCACATCGGCGACGTTCCGGGGCGCAAGCAGCCGGGAACGGGCGAGATCAACTATCCGAACGTGTTCCGCGCGATCGCCGAGACGGGCTATTCCGGCTTTGTGGTATTCGAATGCGGCATCACGGAGGATGTGGACACGGTCTGCAAAAAAATGTGGGCGATGCAGCCCCAAAATGCCTGATTCTCGCGCCGCCGCAAAAGGAAACGGTAAACGCGATAATCGATAGATTTTACTCTAAGGAAGGACTCTGATACCCATGGAAATTATGATCGAAACCTCCGCGCGCCATCTGCATGTTACGCAGGAAGACCTCGAGACCCTGTTTGGCAAGGGCTACGAGCTGCACCCGAAGAAGTGGCTTTCCCAGCCGGGGCAGTTCCTCTCTGAAGAAAAGGTCCAGGTCAAGGGTTCGCGTTCGGCGTTCCCCGGCGTCTCCATCCTCGGTCCGGTTCGTCCGGCAACGCAGGTGGAAATCACGTTAACCGACTGCCGCGCGATCGGTGTAACCGCCCCGGTACGTGAGTCCGGCAACATCGAGGGTTCGGCGGGCTGCGAGCTGATCGGGCCGTGCGGTTCCGTCACGATCGATAAAGGGGTCATCGTCGCGAAGCGCCATATCCATATGACCCCGGAAGAAGCGAAGGAATTGGGTCTTGAAAACGGCCAGATCGTTTCCGTGAAGACGAACGGCTCCCGTCCGGTCGTATTCGGCGACACCGTCGTGCGCGTCAGCCCGAAGTTTGCAAAAGCGATGCACATTGACGTCGACGAAGCCAATGCCGCCGGCCTCACGGCAGCCGACAAAGGCGAAATCATCAAGTAAACGGGCCTACCCCGCGTCCCGGCGGCAGTCCATGCTAATGCCGTCGGGACTTTTCATATTCACACGCCGCTTTCAGCGACGTAAGCCGCTTTCGGCGGCGATTGCCGCCGGAGCGACATTTCGGGCATGACTTCCGACATTTCGGCGAAAAGGGCTTGCTTTCTGCAGACCCATACAATATAATAACCGCGATCGGTTAAAAGTTCCGGTCTTTTTTTTAGGAAGGCAGGGGGGTTTTTACTATGCTGCACATTGAACATTTAACAAAGACATACGGCGATAAGAAGGCGGTTGACGATCTTTCGCTGCGGATCGAGCCGGGAGAGATTTACGGCTTCATCGGGCATAACGGCGCCGGAAAGACGACGACGATCAAGGCCTGCTGCGGAATTTTGCAGTTCGACTCAGGCGAGATCACGGTGGACGGCATTTCGGTGAAGGAAAATCCGCTGGAGGTTAAGCGGCGGATTGCGTATATTCCGGATAATCCCGACCTCTATGAGTTTTTGTCGGGGATTCGGTACTTAAACTTCATCGCGGACGTTTACACGGTACCCAAGGCGGTTCGCGAAGAACGCATCCGGCATTGGGCGGACACGTTTGGGCTTACAAGCGACCTTGCACAACCGATCTCGGCGTATTCGCACGGGATGAAGCAGAAGCTGGCGGTCATCGCGGCACTGCTGCATGAGCCGAAGCTGCTGCTTCTCGACGAGCCGTTTGTGGGGCTTGACCCGATTGCGGCGCACTCGCTCAAAGGCGTGATGCGTGAGCTGTGCGAGCGGGGCGGAGCGATCTTCTTTTCGTCCCATGTGCTCGAGGTCGTGGAGAAGCTCTGCGATAAGGTTGCGATCATCAAAAACGGGAAGCTGATCGCCTCCGGGACGACGGAGGAGGTACGCGGCAACGCGTCGCTGGAGGACGTTTTCCTGGATCTGGAGGAAAAGTGATATGCTGAAAGCGTTGCTGAAGACACGCGCGCAGGCAATGATGAACTCGATGTTTGCGCGGATGCGCGGAGGGAAGCAGAGCAAGGGGAAAGCCCTGCTCATCGCGCTGCTGGCGGTTTATGTGGTAGGCGCCTTGCTGTTTTCGTTCGGCTCGATGCTGTACGCCATCGCACAAAGCATCGGCGGAACGGAGATGCAGTTCCTGCTGTTCGTGTTCACAGGGATTATCGGCGTACTGTTAAGCGTGATCGGCTCGGTTTTCACGACGGAAAAGCAGCTTTTCGACGCAACCGATAATGAATTACTGCTCGCGATGCCGATTCCGCCGCGGATCATTCTGTTTTCGCGGATCGCGATGCTGTGGGGCTTAAACGCCGTCTTCATGCTGTTTGTGCTGGTGCCTGCGCTGTTTGTTTACCTTATCACCTGCACGGTATCCGCGGCCGGGATTGTCACGCTGATACTGGGGATTGTTTTGCTGCCGACGTTTTCGCTTGCGGTGGACTGCGCCGTCGGATGGCTGGTCGCGTTGATCTCCTCGAAGCTGCGTATCAAGAATCTCGCGTATTACGTCGTCCTCATCGCGTTTTTCGGCGTGTATCTGTGGTTCATGACGAAGGCGAACGACATCATGGGCATGCTGCTGACAAGCGGCGGCGCGATGCTCGACATGATGCGGCGTTTTCTGCCGCCGGTGTACTGGTTTGCGATGGCGGCGGAGCATCCCTCCCCCGTCGCGTTCCTGCTGCTGTTGTTATGGAACCTTTTGCCGATGGCGATCGTCTACTGGCTGCTGTCACACACCTTTATCAGTATCGTAACGACGAATCGCGGCGCAAAGAAAATCGTCTACCGCGAACAGTCTTTAAAAACCGCCACACCGGGAAAAGCTCTGCTGGCGAGGGAACTGCGCCGGTTTGTGACGCTGCCGTCATATCTGATCAACGGGGGCTTCGGCGTCGTATTGGAGCTGATTTTCGCGGGAGCCCTCGCCGTGAAAGGGCCGTCGATCACCGCTATCATCCCCGATCTTGCGGCATATAAGGACATCTTGCCGCTGATGATCGTCGCCATAGCCTCCTTTATGGCGGTGATGACGTCTCTGACCGCCCCGTCCATCTCTTTGGAAGGCAAACGCTTTTGGATATTGCGTTCCCTCCCCGTTCCGACGGCGGAGATCTTCCGCGCAAAGCTCGGCGCGAACCTGCTTGTCGGCATGCCGTCGCTCGCAATTCTCTCGATCGTGACCATCTTCGTCCTGCCGATGAGTGCACCAATGGCATTTCTGGTCTTCTTAATCCCGCAGATGTTACAGATTTTCGCCGCCGTCTTCGGTCTGTGCGCAAACCTCTGGATGCCGCGCTTTGACTGGATTAACGAGATGACGGTCGTTAAGCAAAGCGGCTCGGTAATGGTCACCATCTTCGGCGGCATGGGACTCGTGATGCTGGGCGTCATCGCTTACGCAACCCTCGGCTCCCTGCTCACCCCCGTCACGATTTTATCCTTATTAACCGTATTGATTATCCTGATCGACGCAGCCCTCATCGCCTATCTTTTCAAAAAAGGCATTCGCCTGTTCGAAAAGCTGTAAAGCAAACGAAAGAGCCGCCCCACAGCGAAGTACCCGTCAGGTGCTTTGCTTGTAGGGCGGCTCTTTCATATCAGCGTCAACCACGGTTGACGTAAAACCCGTTAGTCCTCGGTTTCTTCGTCAGCGTCCATAAGGTAGAACGCGCGAATCGCCTGCGCCGTCATGTAGACGTCAAGCTTTGCAACGACTTCGAACGGCGCGTGCATTGACAGTACGGGGACGCCGACGTCGACGGTCTCGATGTTGCGGTTGCCCATAAAGCCCGCGACGGTACCGCCGCCGCCCTGGTCTACCTTGCCAAGCTCGCAGCAGTGGTAAACGATGCCGGCGTCGTCGAAGGCGCGGCGCAGGCGTCCGAGATACTCGGCGTTTGCGTCGTTGGAGCCGGATTTGCCGCGTGCGCCGGTATATTTAACCAGACTCATACCGTAATTGGCAAAGGCGGAGTTCGCTTTTTCATAGGCATCGGCGTAGAGCGGGTCATAAGCGGCGCTGACGTCGGCCGAGAGGCACTCGGAACGGCCAAAGCAGTCGAGAAGGGCGACACCCTGCGTACGGCAGAGACTCGCGATGAACATATCAAAATACTGCGACTGCATGCCGGTCGCGCCGATGCTGCCGATCTCCTCTTTGTCGGCGAAGATGCAGACGGCGGTTTTCTCGGGGATCTTGACCGACGTCAGAGCATGCAGCTCGGCAAAAGCGCAGCTGCGGTCGTCCTGACCGTAGCCGCCGACGAGTGCACGGTCGAAGCCGACGTCACACGCTGAAAATGCGGGGACAATGGACAGCTCGGCGGAGAGGAAGTCGGCTTCCGTCATGCCGTACTGCTCGTTTAAGAGCTTTACCACGGCATAGCGTACGCGATCGGACTCCTTTGGCTCCCCTTCCGGAACGGAGGCGCAAAGCACACGGAGGTTCTCGCCGGTGACGGCGTCTCCGGCGGGCTTCGTCATCTGATCCTTCCCGAGGTGCGGCAGCAGATCGGTCACGGTGAAAACAGGGTCGCCGGGATGGGTGCCGATGTCGATATCGACCACGCCGCCGTCCTTGAGCGCGACGACGCCCTGCAAGGCAAGGGGGATCGCCGTCCACTGATACTTCTTGATGCCGCCGTAGTAGTGGGTACGCAGGGTGCAAAGCTCCCCGGTCTCCTCATTTACAGGCATGGGCTTTAAATCTAAGCGGGGCGCATCGACATGCGCAGCCGCGATGCGAATGCCCTCGGCCATGCTCTTGCGTCCGATGACGGCGAGCATGATGGACTTCGAGCGGTTGACGACGTAAATGCGGTCACCGGCGGCAAGGGGCATCCCCTCGCGGTATGGGACAAAACCTGCGTTTTCGACGAGCTGTACGGTGTACCGCGTCGCGGTGCGTTCGGTGCGAGCATGGTTTAAGAACGCCTTGTATTCCTCGCCAAGGCGCCGGATGGCATCGCGCTGCTCGTCGTTGATCCTGTCATAGCCGTTTTTCGGCGCGTAAAAGAGTTTTTCCCGTAAATCCTTCATCGTGCGTTCTCCTTTATCGTGTTATAAAGCGCGGTCGCGGTACCGCGTAATGTTTGGAGGTCACCGTCGTTACAGATGATATAGGTACAGTGTTCCCGGAAAAAGGCATCGTCATGCTGGGAAGCAAGGCGTGCATGGATCGCAGAGTCGGATAACCCGTCCCGTTCCCGCAGACGGGCGATGCGCTGCTCGAGGGGAGCCAACACCGCGGCGGTACAGTCGCAGAGCGCGTCGGCATGCGCCTCAAACAGTGTCGGCGCGTCGAGCACGGCGACGGCCGCACCCTGTCGGTTAAACGCGGCGAGCCGTTCCCGGATAACGCGGGTGATATGGCGGTGAGAGATTTCGTTTAAAACGGCGAGCTTGTCCCGGTCTGCAAAGACGACGGCGGCAAGCTTTTTTCTGTCCACGCCACCGGAGTCATCGGCGCAGTCGGTGAAGGCGGCGCGAAGCTCGGCGCGCAGAGGTTCGTCATACCGGAGCATGTCATGGTAAAGCGTGTCGCAGTCGAGGACCTTCGCGCCGAGTTCTTCAATAATGCGTCCGACCTCACCTTTTCCGGAACCCGAGGGGCCTGTCAGACCAAGAATCCGCATCGTTTTAGCCCTCCACGGTGACAAGATGGAACCCCGCCGCGCGCTTTAAACGGTTCGACACGGCAAGCTCGACGCCGGTATCACCGGGGCATTGGGCATAGAGTACCTCCGCGCTGCATGCGTCGAGTTTCCGGAGCGCGTCAAAAAGGTTGTGCGCGAGGGCTGCCGGGTCGTCTTTTGACCCATAGGTGACGACCGGACAGGGGTACAGACCGCGGTACTCGTCGTAGCAGAGAACGGCACAGTTCGATACCCCCTCGATATCACGGCGAATCCTTGACGCGGTGGCGTCCGGGTTTCCTAAGTACGCGGTCATGGGCGCAAGAGGGGCGTAATGGCGGTATTTCATACCGGGAGAACGCGGAACGCCCTCAACGGGGCGCGTCACGCCGGGGTCGATCACGATTTCGACATCCTCCAGCACAGACGCAAGCATTTCCGGCGAGATCCCTCCCGGACGCAGGACGCGGACGTCGCCTGTCTCTATCGCAATCACGGTAGACTCCAACCCTACGCCGCAGTCGCCGCCGTCGACAATCGCGTCGACGCGGCCTTCCATATCGTGAAGGACATGGGCGTAGGTGGTGGGCGACGGATGCCCGGAGAGGTTGGCGGAAGGGGCGGCAATGGGGAAGCCGGCGGCATGAATGATCGCGCGGGCGACGGGATGGGCCGGAAATCGCACGGCGACGGTGTCAAGCCCGGCTGTCACGACGTCGGGAACGGCGGCGGTACGGGGAAGGATCATCGTCAGGGGGCCGGGCCAGAACGCGCGGGCGAGGGTATAGACGATCCCGGGGATTTCGCGCCAGAGAAGGGGAAGTGCCGCGAGGTCGTCGATGTGCGCGATCAGGGGATTGTCGGACGGGCGTCCTTTGGCCTCGAAGATGCGCCGTGCGGCAGCTGCGTCGAGGGCGTTTGCCCCCAGACCGTAGACGGTTTCGGTCGGGAAAATGACAAGCTTTCCTTCACGCAGGAGGGAGCCCGCAAGCGCGGTGTCCTGCGCGGTCAGATGTAAAGTTTGCATAGTAGCCTCGTTTATAAAGACAAACGGGAGGAAGGGGAAATCCCCTGCCCCCCGGCATCCTATTGTTTATCGCCGCGATCGGACGGCGGATCTTTCGCGTCGGGTTTCTTTCCCGGCGCATCGACGGCATCCTTGGCTTCCGGATGCTGCTTGATGAATTCCTCATAGGACGGATCATCAGGCGGAATCCACGGCGGGATGGCGTCGCCTTTATCCTTTTTTTCCGCCTTACGGCGGGCTTCCTCGGCAAGGATGGCTTCGCGTTTTTCCTTTGCTTCCTTTTCCTGCTCGATGAGATCGGCTTCGATCTTGTCGAGTTCGTCGCCGGCCATGATCCGGCGGAACACTTCGCCGTCCATGGTTTCATGCTTTAAGAGAAATCCTGCAACGGCATGGAGACTCTCGAGGTTCGCGCGTAGAATTTCTTCACAGCGGGTGTAGGCATCGCCCACGATGCGGCGGATTTCACCGTCGATCTCCGCGGCGACCTCCTCGGAGTAATTGCGTGTGGCGGTAAAGTCGCGGCCGAGAAAGACCTCGTCGTGGTCTGAGCCGTAGGTAATGGGCCCCAAGACCTCACTCATACCGTACTTTGTGACCATTTTGCGGGCGATATCGGAACTGCGCTGTATATCGTTGGACGCGCCGGTGGAGATATCGTCCAGGATAAGCTTCTCGGCAACGCGGCCGCCAAGGAGCGCAACCATATCCTCGAGCATTTCGCTTTTCGAGACATAGCTCTTGTCTGCGGAGGGGAGGTTTAAGTTATACCCTCCCGCGCGGCCGCGCGGGATGATGGATATCTGATGGACGGGATCCTGCGTGGGGAGGAAGTGATTGACGACAGCGTGACCGGCCTCGTGGTAGGCGGTCAGGCGTCGATCCTTCTCACTGATGACATGGGACTTTTTTTCGGGACCCATGATAACCTTGACGAGGGCTTCCTGCAGCTCCAGATCGCCGATTAAGGCCTTGTTGCGGCGAACGGCAAGGAGCGCGGACTCGTTTAAGAGGTTTTCGAGATCGGCACCGGTGAATCCGGCGGTCGTCTTGGCAATATTCGCAAGGTTGATGGACTTTTCGAACTTCTTGTTGCGGGCATGCAGCCGCAGGATCGCCTCGCGGCCTTTGATATCGGGCAAGCCCACATAGACCTGGCGGTCGAAACGTCCGGGACGCAGGAGGGCCGGGTCGAGAATGTCAGGACGGTTCGTCGCAGCAATGATGATCACGCCGTCGTTCTGGCCGAAGCCGTCCATCTCGACGAGCATCTGGTTTAAGGTCTGCTCGCGTTCATCGTGACCGCCGCCGAGACCCGCGCCGCGCTGACGGCCTACGGCATCGATCTCGTCGATGAAGATAATCGCGGGGGCAGCCTTTTTTGCCTGCTCGAACAGGTCACGCACACGGGACGCGCCGACGCCGACATACAGCTCGACAAAATCGGAGCCGGAGATGGAGAAGAACGGCACGCCGGCTTCCCCCGCAACCGCTTTGGCAAGCAGGGTTTTACCGGTACCGGGAGGGCCTACGAGCAGGACGCCCTTCGGGATGCGCGCGCCAATATCGGCGAAGCGTTTGGGGGCCTTGAGGAAGTCGACAAGCTCGGCCAGCTCGGCCTTTTCCTCGTCGGCGCCTTCGACGTCCGAGAAGGTCTTCTTATTTTTTTCGTCGGCAAGCTTTGCGCGCGCCTTGCCGAAGTTCATCGCGCCCCGCGCGCCGCCGGCGCCGCCGTCGGCACGGTTCATCATATAGAACCAGAACAGGCCGAAGAGGACGATGAGGATGATATAGGGTAAAAAGCTCCACCAGACGGAGATCGTTTCGGCGGCCTTGATGTCGTACCATTCAAGGATGCCTTTCTCGCGTTGCTCGTTGATGAGATCACCGACATCGTCGAAGAAGAGCGTCCAGCTTGGGACCGTCCAGGTGACCTGGGAGCCGTCCTTCAGCTCCAGAAGCATCTGGCTGTCGTCGATGACGAATTTTGTGACCTTTTCGTCCTCAAAGAGGGCGACGATCTCGGAATAGGCGGGTTCCTCCGGCTGATTGGAATTATAGAGTACGGCGATCGTACCGATCAGGAAGATGATGACGATGATGTAAAAGCCAATACCGCGAAAACTGGATTTCTTCAAAAAAACACCTCTTTTGCGATGCCTGCCGCGCTTTTTTTAGCGTACAGGTTATCGATAACACTCGGGCTTCAGGACGCCGATAAAGGGAAGATTGCGATACATACCGGCGAAGTCGAGACCGTAGCCGACGACGAATTTATCCTCGATTTCAAAGCCGCGGTAATCGATATACACTGGCACGCGGCGGCGGGAGGGCTTGTCGAGCAGGGACGCGAGCTTCAGGGACGCGGGGTTTCTGCTCCGCAGGAGGCGGAGTATGTAGTCCATTGTATAACCGGAGTCCACAATATCCTCCACGAGGAGAACATGCTGACCCTCGATGCCGGTCAGGTCACGGGTAACGCGGATCTGTCCGGAGGATTCGGTGAAGTTGCCATAGGAGGACGCGGCCATAAAATCGATCTCACAGTGGAGGTCAATCGCGCGGACGAGATCCGCCAAAAAGATAAAAGAGCCTTTGAGCATACCAACGACCAGCAGCCGGCCGTCAATCCCTTCATATCCGCGGCGAATTTCCTCGCCTAGCTCTGTGACACGGGCGCGAAGCTCCGATTCTGAAATCAGAACCTCCTGTAGGGCATCCGCCGCCGATACCATTTGCATTTTGCTGATTTCCTCTCTTATCGTCAGAATATTGTTCTTTCAAACTCACGGGACTTATCAGACTCGATGGTAATTTCCAGCGCTTCTGTTCCCGGTTTAGCCCTGTATTTTTCAGCCACACCGAGGCCGGCAACCGCCGCGATATCGTCGCCGGCAAGAATGACCGGTACGCTGTCTCTTTCGCCAACGGGAATTTTTGCCTCGATAAAGGCTTTTTTCAGCGTTTTCGAACCCTTTGCTCCGCATACGCGGAAGGTATCGCCGCTTTTACGGGACCTTACAAACAGTATACCATGAATCGCACAGGAATCAACGTAGATTTTATGAAAAGTATTCGACATTTGCGCAGGCATTTTCGTTCTTTTTACGGTGAGACGCAAACCTGCGCCGGGAAGTTCCGTTGTTTCGCCAACGGGCAGCGCTGTCAGAGGGATGTCCACGGGCTGCGCGGGGTTTTCGCGTGCGAGGAAGCGCAGGGCATCGTACTCACGCACAGCGCAAATCCCGGGGAGGTCGACGGACGCATGTCCCGTCTGTGTCCGGCAGAGAGCAAGGACGGCACGGATATGCTTTTCGGTCAGATCGTCACGTCCGTATAAAAGCCGTATGGCGCGAACGGCGACGGCGCGGGGAGCGTCCGCGATCGCTTTCGCGGACGCGGGGACGGTCGCAAGTCGGCGCGCGTAGGTAAAAAGTGCGGCGTCGTCCTCCCGGAGGTGCGCGAAAGCGGAGAGCGCGTGCTGCACGGCCCGGGCGTTGACGCGGGTAAGCGCGGGGATAGCTTCATGGCGGAGGATATTGCGGGCGGCATCATCCCCGGCGTTGGTACCGTCCTCTACATAGCTTTCCCCCCGGGACGCAAGATATACTAAAATTTCCTCGCGCGTCAGGGCCAGAATAGGGCGCAGGAGGGTCACGCCGTCAGGGAGAACGCGGGTCGGCGCGATACCCAGCCCCGCCGCGCCGGTCCCCCGCGCGAGATTAAAAAGTGCGGTCTCAAGGGCGTCGGAAGCGTTGTGGGCGATGGCGAGGTACGCGGCTCCCGTTTCATAGGCGACTTTTGCCAGTGCCCGATAGCGCAGTGTACGCGCGGCGCCTTCGATGCCGCGGCCGTTGAGATTCTCTAGCACACGGACATCGCGGCGGATAAAGGGGATGCTGCGGCGGGCGCAGAGGGCTTCGCAAAAATGCGCGTCGCGGTCGGCTTCATCGCCGCGCAGCCCGTGATGAATATGGACGGCGGTCACGGGGATGCCGAGGGCGGTAAGGATCAGCAGCAGCGCTGTCGAATCCGCGCCGCCGGAGAAGCCGACGACGGTCCGCTCATGTGTGGGCAGCTCATATTCGCGGTAGAAAGCGGCGGCAATCTGTTCGGCGTGTTCCATTACGCTCCCTCGTGGCGGGCATCGACCGAGCCGAAGCGGGTATACTGCCCCTGCCATTTTAAGGGGATGGTGTCGGTCGAACCGTGGCGGTTTTTGGCGATAATCAATTCCGCGGTATCCTTTTGTGCGGATTCCTTATTATAATAGTCTTCGCGGTACAAAAACATAACGATATCGGCGTCCTGTTCGATCGAGCCGGACTCCCGCAGGTCGGAAAGCATGGGCTTCTTATCGGCACGCTGCTCGGTGGCGCGGGAAAGCTGGGAGCAGCAGAGGACGGGGACATTCAGCTCTTTGGCCATAATTTTCAGCGAACGGGAGATGTCGGCTACCTCGGTAACGCGGTTTTCGTACTTTTTACCGCCGGTCATAAGCTGGAGATAGTCGATCACGATCAGTCCTAAGCGGTCTCCCAGGCGGCGGCACTTCGACTTCATCTCGGCGACGCCGATACCGGGGTTGTCGTCAATATAAATTTCCTGCCGGGACAGCAGGTTTGTGGCAAGGGCGATTCTCCCCCATTCCTCACCGACGATATCGCCGGAGCGCAGCTTTTGGGAAGCGACGGCAGCGGTGCTGGAGAGCAGGCGGGAGGCGAGCTGTTCACGGGACATTTCTAGCTGGAAGATCGCCACGGCCTTGCCGGACTGCTTAGCGGCGTTGAAGGCGATATTAAGGGCGAAGCTGGTCTTGCCCATACCGGGGCGGGATGCAAGCAGAATCAAATCGGACTTATTCAGCCCGGAGATATAGCTGTCGAGCGCCTCGATGCCGGTAGGGATCCCTGGCAACTTTCCTTTGTTACGATAAAGCGACTCAAGGTCTGCCATCACGTCCAGCAGGACGGTCTTAATCGGCAGCAGGTCACGGCTTTCCCTTCCGCGGCGCAGCTCATAGACCATTCGCTCGGCATTTTCAAGCATATCCCTGGCCCCGCCCTCACCTGCGGCGACCATATCGGAGATTCTCGTACCGATCACGCCGAGGGAACGCATGAGCGCGCGTTCGGAGACGATGCGGGCGTACTCGAGGGCATGGGCAGCGGTAGGGGTGATTTCGACGAGCTGCGCGAGGTACGCTGTTCCGCCCACCTCGTCCAGCAGCGCGTGGGACTCAAGATATTCCTGCAGGGTTACCGCGTCGATAGTTTGACCGGCGGTAAACATGGAAATGAACGCCTCATAGAGGGCTTTATTTTGCGGGAAGTAGAAGTCATCGGCGCGAAGAACGGGCAGCACGTCCGGCACGCAGGAAGGGGAGATCAGCATGGAGCCGATTACGGCCTGTTCCGCTTCCGCGGAGTGGGGTACGCCCGTGCGCGGCACGTATGCGTCCATTTACTCTGTCACCGATACATAGAGGGTTCCCGTGATCTCGGGGAACAGGCGTACCTTCAGTTCGTAGGTACCGTACGCCTTGATGGCGTCGGGCATTTCGATCTTTCGGTGGTCAAGCTCGCAGTTATGCTGTGCCTTTAGGGCCTCGCCGATCTCCTTCGCGGTGACAGCGCCGAAAAGCTTTCCGGAGTCGCCGGCGCGCTTCTTGATGCGCACAGGCATGGAGGAGAGCTTTCCCGCTAGGGCTTGAGCCTGCTCCCGCTCGACTTCGCGTTTGCGGGCGATGGCGATGTCACGGTTCTTGATCGCGTTTAAGGCGTCCGTACTGGCTTCGACAGCGAGCTTTCTCGGCAGGAGATAGTTGCGGGCATAGCCGTCTGAGACGTTGATGATCTGCCCCTTTTTCCCCTGACCGGAGACGTCGGCCTGTAAAATAACCTTCATACTGTATCGTCCTTTCTGTGGGTTACCGTATTCTATCACACAAGTGTAAAGTAATTCTCAATTGCGGCACGAAGTTCATCGGCCGTATCGGAAACGGTCTTGTCGCCGAATTGCGCACCGGCACCGGTGAGACTGCCGCCGCCGCCGAGCTTTTCCATAATCAGCTGCACGTTGATCTGGCCTAAGGAGCGCGCGGAAATCTGGGTGCCGCCGGCGTGGCGGAAGATCACGAAGGAAGCCTGGATCCCCCGGATATTTAGCAGTTCATCGGCAGCTTGTCCGCCGATTTCACGGCTGGTATCGACGGTGGAGAACGCGATGGCGATGGTATCGCGATATTTTACGGCGGTACGGATAATATCGCAGAGTTCACGGTTTTTATCCATATCGTTGGCGAAAAGCTGCTTGACGGTGATGGTATCGGCGCCAGCACGGCGCAGGAAGGCGGCCGCTTCAAAGGTGCGCACACCGGTCTTCATCGTGAAGTTTTTGGTATCGAGGGAGATGCCGGCGAGCATAGCCTCGGCCTCGGCGCGGAGGATGTCGGAGGGCTGGACGATATATTGTAAAAGCTCGGACACGAGTTCACAGGTTGAGGACGCGTAAGGCTCGTGCAGACTGAGAGCGGGGTTTTCAATATAATCGGCGACGCGGCGGTGGTGATCGATGACGACGATGCGGGTCGCCTTCGTCAGGAGGGAGGATGCGTCGACAAAGCTTGCCCGATTGACGTCGACGACAATGACGAGGGTATCGTCCGTGGCAGCGGCGTCGGCTTCCTCGGGGGAGAGAAAGGTTTCCTTATACTCCGCAAGCTGGGCAAGTCGGTCATAAAGGGGACGCGCGGTGGTGGTCTCGAGGTTGATGACGATATGGGATTCTTTTCCGATCTTACGGCAGGCGCAGGACAAGCCGACGGCGGAGCCGATAGCGTCCATATCGGAGTAGGTATGCCCGGAAATGATCACCCTGTCCGACGTCTCGATTAAGTCGCGGAGAGCGTTCGCGATCACGCGGGAGCGTACACGGGTACGCTGTTCCACTTCACGGCTGCGGCCGCCGAAGAATCTGTAGTTATGGGGATCCTTGATAACAGCCTGATCGCCGCCGCGTGAGAGCGCCATATCAAGGGCGAGACGGGCGTAGGCGAGGGTTTCATGAAGGTTCTCCCCTTCCCTGCCGACACCGATCGAGAGGGTTGCGGGGAAGGTGCCGGAGCCGGGGAGCGCGCGGACCTCGCCTAAGATTTCGAATTGATTCAGCGTTTCGAAATGCTTTTGCTCGAAGACAAACAGGAACTTATCCCGTTCGGATTTTACGAAAATACCCTGCGCATGCTCGGCCCAGTGGGAGATCTGCGCGTCGACGGAGGCGAGGAAGATGGTACGGTCGCCGCTGTCGAGATCCTTGTTCAGCTCGTCGTAGTTGTCGAGCTGGATAATGGCGACGATGGCGCGGGAATCGACAAGCCTATTTTCAAGGGCGCGTTCGTTGGTCATATCGAGGAAAAAGAGGGAGCATATATGACCCTTCGCGGCGGGGTCCTCGGCGTTGACGACGCATCCGGAGATCCGGTAAACGTGTTCGCCGATGACGACAGGCTCAGGGCAGGTCGTTTTCCCTTGGCGAAGCCAGTCGAAGTCAAAACCGGGCAGTACCTCGGAAAGTCTCGTGGAGAACCAGAACTCGCGCTTTTTATCAAGAGAGGCGAACTGCGGATTACACCAGATCAGCTCGTCGGTATCCATACGGGCGACGATCATGGGCATCGGGATAGAAAAAACGGCGTTCTGGGACGCAGTATCAAACTGGAGGGTCAGGGAATCCATATATTTCATCAGCTCGCGGACGCGCCGATGGGAGAGTTTTCTCCAGACGAAATAGATTACAAGCACGCAAACCGTCTGCCCGATACCGACCCACGGGGCAAGCCCGTATCCGAGGAAATAGCCGGGGATACAGAAAACGAGCAGCACAAGAAGCATTGGCAAATATCCGGGTTGGAGCATGCGCAGAAATTTTCTATCCACGGTTATCGTCATCTCCCTTCCGTCAGCAGGTTACGTAGTGCGGAGTCATGATTATAAAACACCCATTGTATTGAGAATATATTATATCTTATTTTAACCTGAAATGCAAGAGATTTCCAAGCTTTTGCCGAATTTTCTTTCAAAGAAGCGGTCGGTTTATAAAAAGTAAGGGAAAACCCCTTCGATTTAAAAAGGTTTTCCCTTGTGGTCGCTGTTCAAGCCGTATACGTGCGATTAATACTTTTCGCGGATGGTGTAGGCGGTGTGGAGGATCTCATGCGCCTTATGGGAGCCGGGCTTGTCGAAGTACTCGTCATAGATGCGCTTGACGTCGGGGTTCTCATGGGATTTGCGAACCGGCAGGTTTTCGTCATCCTTGTAGAGGGCCGCGGCGCGGACGGCGCGAACGTCGGTGAAGTTGCGGACGGAGGCGGGGACGATGGGCTGACCGCCGCCATTTACGCAGCCGCCGGGGCAGGCCATGATTTCGATAAAGTCGTAGGTCTTCTCGCCGGACTCGACCATACGGAGAAGCTTATCGGCATTAGCCAGTCCGGAGGCCACGGCGACGCGGATTTCGTTGCCGGCGAGGTTGTAGGTGGCTTCCTTGATGCCTTCGACGCCGCGGACATCGGAAAACTCGAGTTTATCAAGGGGCTTGCCGGTGACGACCTCAGCGGCCGTGCGGAGAGCCGCTTCCATAACGCCGCCGGTCGCGCCGAAGATGGTGCCGGCGCCGGAGCCGAGGCCGAAGGGGGTGTCAAACTCGCCGTCGGGCAGCTCGGTAAAACGGATGCCGGCTTTGGCGATCATGCGGCCGAGCTCGCGGACGGTCAGCGCGTAATCGACGTCGGCAAGGCCCGGAACGGCGGTATGATCGTGGCGGGAGGCCTCGAACTTCTTCGCTGTGCAGGGCATGACGGAGACGGAGACGATGTCTTTGGGATCGATGCCCATCTTTTCGGCGTAGTAGGTCTTAGCAACCGCGCCGAACATGCCTTGCGGAGACTTGCAGGAGGACAGATGCGGCACCATGGCGTGATGATAATGCTCGCAGAACTTAATCCAGCCCGGGGAGCAGGAGGTGATCAGCGGGAGATTTTCCTTTTTCGTATAACGATCGAGGAACTCAGTCGCTTCCTCCATGATGGTCAGGTCGGCGGTGAAGTTGGTATCGAAGACCTTGTCAAAGCCGAGAAGCTTGCAGGCGGTGACCATCTTGCCGGTAACGAGGGAACCGATGGGCATGCCGAAGCACTCGCCGAGACCGACGCGGACGGAGGGGGCGGTCTGGATGATGACATGCTTTTTGGGGTCGGCGATGGCGTCAAAGACCGCCTGTGTATCGTCGCGTTCATGGAGCGCGCCGGTGGGGCAGTAGTTGATGCACTGGCCGCAGTTGACGCAGGAAACGTCACCGAGATCGGCTTCAAAGGCGGTGCCGATGTGAGTCTCAAAACCGCGGTCGTTGGCACCGATGACGCCGACATGCTGAAGCTTCGAGCAGACGGCGGAGCAGCGGCGGCAGAGGACACACTTGGTGTTGTCGCGGATCATATGCGGCGCGGAGGCGTCGATCTCGAACGCCGGGACGGAGCCGTCATAACGGGTCTCGTCGTCAACGCCGTACTCGTGGCAGAGCTTTTGCAGCTCGCAGGACCCCGAGCGGACGCAGGAAAGGCAGGAACGGTTATGGGTAGAGAGGATCAGCTCGAGCGTAGTCTTACGGGCCTTGATCACGGTGGGGCTGTTGGTCCAGATCTCGGTGCCTTCGCGTTCGATGGGGAAGACACAGGCGGCGACGAGCGCGCGGGAGCCCTTGACCTCGCAGACGCAGATACGGCAGGCGCCGATTTCGTTGATATCCTTGAGGTAACAGAGGGTCGGAATATTGATACCGATCTTCCGGCAGGCCTCGAGGATCGTTTCGCCGCGTTCCACGGTATACTCTTTTCCGTTGATTTTCACATTCAGGGTAGGCATGTTCTAAATTCCCTCCTTACTTCTTGACAATCGCGCCGAACTTGCACTTTTCCATGCAAGCGCCGCACTTAATGCACTTGGCGGTATCGATGACATGGGGCTCGCGGACCTTGCCGGAGATGGCGCTCACCGGGCAGACACGGGCGCAGGCGGTGCAGCCGCGGCACTTCTCGGCAATGATCTCATAATGCAGAAGTTTCTTGCAGACGCCCGCTGGGCAGCGCTTCTCGACGACATGGGCGATATACTCGTCGCGGAAGTAACGAAGCGTCGATAATACGGGGTTCGGCGCGGTCTGTCCGAGTCCGCAGAGCGCGTTGTTCTTAATATAGTAGCAGAGCTCTTCCATCTTATCAAGATCCTCAAGGGTGCCATCGCCGCGGGTGATCTTTTCAAGCATCTCGTAAAGGCGCTTGGTACCGATACGGCAGGGGACGCACTTACCGCAGGATTCATCGACAGTGAACTCAAGGAAGAACTTCGCGATATCGACCATGCAGTTGTCCTCGTCCATGACAATCATACCGCCGGAGCCCATCATCGTGCCGATGGCAATGAGGTTGTCATAGTCGATCGGGACATCGAGATTTTCCGCGGAGATACAGCCGCCGGAGGGGCCGCCGGTCTGCGCAGCCTTAAACTTTTTGCCGTTCGGGATGCCGCCGCCGATCTCCTCGATGATTTCGCGCAGCGTGGTGCCCATGGGGACTTCGACGAGGCCGGTGTTCTGGATCTTGCCGCCGAGGGCGAAGACCTTGGTGCCCTTGGACTTTTCGGTACCCATAGAAGCGAACCATTCGGGACCGTTGAGGATGATCTGGGCGATATTGGCGTAGGTTTCGACATTGTTGAGGATCGTGGGCTTGCCGAAGAGACCCTTGACCGCCGGGAAGGGAGGACGGGGACGGGGCTCGCCGCGGTGGCCTTCGATGGAGGTCATCAGCGCGGTTTCCTCGCCGCAGACAAACGCGCCGGCGCCGAGACGGATCTCGATATCGAAGCAGAAATCGGTGCCGAAGATATTATTGCCCAAAAGACCGTATTCACGCGCCTGCTTGATCGCGATTTCGAGACGTTCGACGGCGATCGGATACTCGGCGCGGATGTAGATATAGCCCTGAGAAGCGCCGATCGCGTAACCGGCGATGGCCATGGCTTCGAGGACGGCGTGCGGGTCGCCTTCGAGGACGGAGCGATCCATAAACGCGCCGGGGTCGCCTTCGTCGGCGTTGCAGCAGACGTATTTCTGAGTCTGGCCGCGGTTGCCGGAAGCGAACTTCCACTTTAATCCGGTCGGGAAACCCGCACCACCGCGTCCGCGCAGACCGGAGTCAAGGACGATCTGGATGACCTGATCCGGCGTATATTCGGTCAGGCACTTGCCCAAGGCTTCGTAGCCGTCGCGGGCGATGTATTCCTCGATATTTTCCGGGTTGATGACGCCGCAGTTGCGCAGGGCAACGCGCTTTTGCTTGCGGTAGAAGTCGGTATGGTTCAAGGACTTGATGGTATCCTTGTCAACGGTTTCCTGATACAGAAGGCGCTTGACGGGGCGGCCTTTGAGGAGATGCTCGGAGACGATTTCGGGAATGTCGTCGGAGCTGACGCGGGAGTAGAAGGCGCCCTCGGGGTAGACGATCATAATGGGCCCCGCGGCGCAGAGCCCGAAGCAGCCGGTACGGACGACTTTGATCTCCTGATCGAGGCCGTTTTTCGCAATCTCGGCTTCGAGGGCCTCGATCACCTCGGCTGAGTGGTTCGAGGTGCAACCGGTACCGCCGCAGACAAGCACATGGGAACGATACATGGCAATATTTCCTCCTTAATTACTTGGTGGCGGCGCCGATGGTGTATTCGATAACGACGTTGCCGTTGACGATATGGTCGTTGACGATACGAACGGCCTTTTCGGGCGTCATATTCACATAAGTAACCTTTTCCTCGTTACCGACATAGACTTCGACGACGGGTTCATACTGACAGATGCCGATGCAGCCGGTCTGTCCAATGGCGACGTTTTTTAAGCCGCGTTTAGCGACTTCCTCGGTGAGGGCATTCAGGACGGGGCGTGCCCCGGCGGCGATACCGCAGGTAGCCATACCGACGACGATCTTGACGGAAGCGGCGTCATCATTGCGGATACCAAGACGGGACTGCGCGGCGGCTTTAATCGCGCGGAGTTCTTCCAAAGACTTCATACTATCTCATACCTTTCATTATAATTAACTGGATTGCATAGAAGGGATGGTTTCACTTAAAAACGCGGCTGCGCTCAGCCGTGCAGCTCACGATTCATCTCATCGAGGTATTCCCGGATATATTGCTTCACGTCCGGATCATCGAAACCGACGTCCCCGAGCACGGCGCGGAACTCGCGGGTGTCCATGGTCATGGACTTTCCGTTGACCGTATGGGTAAACAGGAAATCGATCCCCGGGTTCAACGTCACGAGCGCGTAAATGGTATCCGACAAACCGCCGAGCGGCATACAGTCGATGTGGTCGGTATGGAACACGGCGGTCACCGTGGTACCGACGCCGACCGTGGATCCGATAGAAAATGTCCCGCCGGTGATCTCCGCAGCCATCTTATAGAAGGGAACGCCGAGACCCACCTTTCTCGTCGTGCGGGAAGTTGTAAAGGGATCCGTCACACGCGCGACCATCTCGGGGGACATGCCGCAGCCGTTGTCTCGGATTACGACAGTTAAAAGGACGCCTTCCTCACGGACATCGATTTCCGTCAGCGAGGCCCCCGCGCGAATCGAGTTTTGGGCGATATCGAGGATGTGAAGCGAAATTTCGGGAAGCATGTCAGTCCGCGTATTTGGCGAGGATATCGGGGAGGATGTCCGTTGTGAGACGGCCATAGACCTCGCTGTTGATGGTCATAACCGGGGCAAGCCCGCAGGCGCCGAGGCAGCGGCAGGCCTCAAGGGAGAACTTACCGTCCGGGGTGCAGCCGCCGACCGGAATTTTCAGAAGCTCGGCGAGTTTTTCGATGATCGCGCCGGAGCCCTTCACATAGCAGGCGGTACCTAGACAGACCATGATCTTATATTTGCCCTTGGGGACAGTAGTGAACAGGGAATAGAAAGAAACGACGCCGTAGACCTCTTCGAGGGGCAGATCAAGACCCTCGGCGACAGCCTGCTGAACCTCAAGGGGCAGATAGCCGTAGACTTCCTGCGCGAGCTTGAGAACCTGCACGAGGGCTCCGCGCATATTCTTGTGTTCGGCGATGATAGTGTCGAGCTGCGCGCGCTTTTCCGGCGAGTCGACGAACGGCACCGATTCCATTTTGTTCTTCATGGAAATGTAGTTCCTCCTTGTCGAGTGGATAATCATAAATTTAACAATATGGGCACCATGGGCACTCGTATCATTATAGCATAAGACAAAACAAATTTCTACACCTTTTCGCAAATTTCTCTGAAATTTTACGTTTATTTTTTGCGCAGAAAGGCGATTATTTCCCCCGCTCCGGATAAATCATCGGGGAGGACATTATCCGGCCCCGGATCGGCGAGATCGGCGAGGGTATGCGCATCAGAATCCGACAAAAAGCGCAGGAAGGGGTAGCGCGCGGCGTAGTCGTCGGCGGACGCGTTGCGGGAGACCTCGGCGAGATGATAGCCCATACCGGGATCGATATCGGCGAGAATGCCGAGGACGCCGTTTGAGTGGCGGTCGATATGGGCGAGGATCGCGACGCCGCCATAGGGTTCAACCAGGGCGGGAACGTCGTAGATGCCGACGGAGATCGCGGTGAGGAGCAAGCGGGGCTCACAGGCGACGACTTCGTCATCCTCGTTCATAACGAGCTGATTGCCGAAGATATCGGTACGGTTTTCGATGGGCGGAAGGACGTCATAAACCTCGCGGGCGAAAGCTTCGGCGGCGTCCGCGTCGGGGAACAGGCAAAGGACATGGATTTCCTCGGCGGTAGTAAGCTCCATACCGGGCACGACGATCACGCCCGCAGCCCTCCCCACGGCGATCGCCGCGCGGACGTTGGCGCAGGCGTTATGGTCGGTCACGCCGAGAATGGAAAGCCCCTTGAGGGCGGCCATATTGACCATATTGTTGGGGGTCATGTCGTCGTCGGCGCAGGGAGAGAGCGCCGAGTGGGTATGAAGATCGTAATACATATCAGTTAATTATGAAATCGTCTTCCCGAGACGGACAGCGGCGGTATAGACATCGTCATCGGTTCCGAAAAGCGCAATATTCTCACGTTTGACGCGCTCGAGCAGGTTTTCATCGGGATGCGTACCCTGCGCGAGAATAATACAGCCGACGTCGCAGAGAACGGCGACAGCCGCGACATTGACGTTGGTCATTACGGTAATCCACGCGCAGCCGGCGGGAGCGCGTCCCATCACAAAGGAAAGGAGGTCGCCGCAGTACCCGGCGGTCACCTCGCGCTCGTCTCCCCCGTGGAAGACCGTCAGCCCCAAGGCTTTGGCAAGTGCCGTCGTCTTCATGAAAATCCCCCCTTCTTTGATTATACGGGCGCGGCGGCGCGCAACGCCTTCACAGCCGCCAAGACCTCTCCCTTACCATAGACAGCGCTGCCGGCGACAATGACGTCGGCGCCGCAGGCGCGGACATAGGCGATGTTGTCCTTCCCGACGCCGCCGTCGACCTCGACCTCGCAGGCATAGCCGCGGTCGTCGATCATTTTGCGCAGCGCACGCATCTTGTCATCGGCGACAGGCATATAGCTCTGACCGCCGAAACCGGGCTCCACGGACATAACGAGCGCGAGATCAAGCTTCGGAAGAAGCGGGAACAGCGCCTCGACGGGGGTCCCGGGTTTTATAGAAACGCCCGCGCGCTTACCGGCCGAGTGAATGCGATCTATGAGCTCTTCAGAGAAGCCGGGAGCCTCGAGGTGCATGGTAATGATATCCGAGCCTGCCTTAAGGAAATCATCGAGGTATTGATCAGGGCGGTCGATCATGAGATGGACGTCGAGTACCATATCGGTCACACGGCGCAGCGCACGGACGACAGGCGCGCCGATGGTGATATTCGGGACGAAATGGCCGTCCATCACGTCGACATGGACGTAATCGGCGCCGGCGTCGCGGATTTTCGCGATATCAAACGCAAGGTTTGCGAAGTCGGCGGAGAGGATCGAGGGCGCAAGCTTCCACATAATCATATATTCCTCCATTGGCAAAAAACCTTTACTGAAAGGTATTTTACCCCCGCCGGCGGCATTTGTCAACACCACACGGCGGATTTTGACGGAATTCGCGCCGATGAAGGCTCATCACCGAATGATCGCGGCCCGCATACTATACAATCGGAGTGAAAAGCTCCGGCAGCCGGCGGCCGTTTAAATAAATGGCAACGCGCACCGGGAGGCCGTCCCCTGTTTCGTGTGGGGCAGCCTCCCGGAATTTTTATATAGAAGGTATGCGCGTATGGCTATTCGGTATCCTCGTCGACGGCGGGCTTGGCATTTTCGGCGCGGTAGGCGCTGGGGGTAAGCCCCGTCGTCGTTTTAAAGAGCTTTGCAAAGTAGGTCGCGTTTTCAAACCCGCAGGCGGCCGCGATCTGTCCAATGGAATCCGGACTGGTGACGAGGAGGCGGCGGGCTAGGGTCAGACGGCGCTCGTTGATATATTCCTTAAAGCCCATCCCGGCAGCATCCTTAAAGAGCCGCGAGAGGGTGTAAATAGACACGCCGAAGGCATCGGCGGCGTGCTGTTGGGAAAGCTCGGCGTCGGTGATGTGCGTATCAACATATTCAAGCAGCTCGCGGCGCAGCTTGACGCTTTCATCGCGGTTTGTACGGGCGAGCTCGGCGCAGACGGCCTTGATCGACGCGGCAAAGGCCGGGAAACAAAGCTCCGGATCGGCGTATTCGGCGGAAGCGTCGAGTAGGGCACGGACGGTATCGGCGGCGGGCATGCAGTTGAGCTGGCGCAGGAGCTGGAGATAGCCGATGGCGAGGTCGTAGAGGAGGTATTTTGCGGAGGAGTCTCCGGATTTCATGCAGCCGCTGTCAAAGATATCGCGCAGGGTCGTCTGCGCGCCGCGATTGTCCCCGGCACGGATGTACTGATAGAAGGTTTTTAACTCCTCGGCGGGGTATTCCTCGGAAAGCGCGGCGGGTTCCTCTCCTTGCGTGAGCCTTTGGACGGCTGTGACGCAGGAGCGCAGGAGCCCTGTGGCATCCTGTGTGGCATCGCCGGACGCGGTGACCACACGTTCGCGCCGGACGCGCCAAAGCATGTCGCCAACCATATGCGCAGCGCGGCCGAGATCGCCGTGTTCGAGGATACAGACGAAGAGATATGCGCACGGCGGCGTGGGGGTACAAGCATAAATCCGCAGGCGGGTACCGTCGGCGTCGTACGTTTCCGGAAGCGGATTTTGTGCGAAGGTTTCGGCGCCGGCTTCAATGCGTACGGCAACGAGGTTCATCCATGCACCGGCCGTCCGTTCCTCAAAATATCGGCGGCTCTCCTCATCCTTCAGTCCGCCGCGCAGAAGCGCGTCGAGGATGCGCGGCATAAGCAGTGTTTCCTGGCGGCGCAGGGTATCCTCACGGCCGTTCAGGACTCGTTCGAGCATCGGGACGGCCTTTTCTCCGGGGATGCGAGGCTCGTCGAGGTCGCGGACGAGCTGCTCAAGCGGACGGCGGATACGCCAGACGCCGAAAAACAGCAGCAGCAGGGCGGCGGCGGCAGCGGCGAAGTACATCAGCAGGATATTTTTCCCGTGAAGCGCCGCCGCTGTTTGCTGTTCGGGGTAAACAAAGTACGTTGCACCGCTTTCGTCAGTATGGCGATAGATCAGGCCGTTTTCGGTGCGGATGTAGCCCTCCCCGGTGTTTTGTGCAAGTTCCTCGTCGGTATACCGGGTAAAAATGGCATGGTCAGCATATACGCGTTTGCCCGCGGGGTCAAGGATGGCAAAGCCGTATGCGTCGCCGTTATAGAGGTCGCGCAGGTACAGGCGAATATCGGATTCCGTGAGGATAAAGAAGACCACGGCGTCATACCCCTCGTCGCCGCGTACGATGACGGGTACCGCGACGACGATACGGCGGCCGCCGGAGCCTGTGCCGCCGGAGAGCGCGGTCCACGCGCCGGCACCCTCCTCCGCGTCGACATTGACGGCCGCCCAGCCGCGTGCGTCGAGGGTGCGAAACATTTTTTCCATCATCGCGGCGAGCTTTAAGTCGCCGTTTGAGAAGACATCGACATACTGTGCAAGGGTATACTTATACTCTGAGGTAAATACCGTCTCCGTTCGGCGGAAGTAGACGCCAGTTATATTCGTCAAGGGATTGGAAACGTTGACGTTGCTCAGCTCGTCGATGGCTACAAGGTCGTCCGCGACGCCGACGGCTGTGTTGACCTGCGGCACGAGACGGCGGTTTAAGGAGAGCTGATTTGCCTGATTGTTGAGAATATCCATCTGTTCCCCGAACGCGCCGGCAAAGAAGGTAACGGCGTCCTCGCCGCGCGCAATCTCCTCCCGAGAGGCGGTTTGGGATGTGTTCAGGATCCCAGTAAGCCCCGCGACAAGCATCGGCACGAAGCAGAGGGCGCACAGAATCGAGGTGATGATTACAATTTCCCGATTTGTTTCAAAATATTTTCTTAACATTGTCATCATATCCCATCACACTTTTCCAGCAAATGTTTCGTCATTTTCCTTGAGAGGACCCAAATAATTTGCAATTTGACCGTCAAAATCCCAATGCAAAATGGGTATATTGCGATTATAGCAGATTTGTCTCAAAAAAGCAAACCTATTATTTTTGCACAAGACCCCAAAATTCTTGCGATCAAGAGGAAAATCACCTGCAATTAATTGCCTGTACCGCGCAAAAATCAGAGTCTTGCGTTTTTTAGCCAATGCGGTACAATAAAAGAACAACGGCGGCACCGCGAGGGTGCCCGCCAAAAACCTAGCGTTAATATTCCTTCTTACATTTGTATGTAAGAGCGGATGAGACGGTAGCCGTTGCTTAATACTATTTCCGATTATCTGGGGGAGGATCGTCATGAAAGCATCGACGCAAGCGCTGGATACCGCAGCACCGATCTCGCCGAAGAAAAGTGTTTGGCGCAGGATCTTTATGAATCGGCAGTATTACTACCTGTTGATTCCCGCCGTCATCTGGTACGCGATTTTTGCCTACGGACCGCTGTACGGCTTACAGATCGCGTTTAAGAATTTCAGCGGCGCGAAGGGTATCTGGGAAAGCTCGTGGGTAGGCCTGCGCCATTTTAAGCTGTTTTTCAATTCATACTACTTTCCGGTCCTTATTAAAAACACGCTGAGCATTTCCCTTTATTCGCTGATCGCCGGCACGCCGATTCCGATTCTGGTGGCGCTGATGCTCAACGAGGTGCGCAACGCGAAGTATAAGAAGTTTGTACAGACGGTCATGTATGCGCCGCACTTCATTTCTACGATTGTCCTCGTCGGCATCATCATCATCGTTCTCTCCCCCTCCACCGGCATCATCAACTACATGCTGAAAGCGCTGGGACTTGAATCGCGCTACTTTATGACGAGTCCGACGGCGTTCCGGCATATTTACGTCTGGTCGGGGATCTGGGCGAACACGGGCTGGAACGCGATTATCTATCTCGCGGCGCTGTCGGGCGTAAACCCGGAACTGCACGAGGCAGCGACGATCGACGGCGCGACGCGTATGCAGCGGATCTGGTACTTAAACATCCCGACAATTATGCCTACGTTTACGATCCTGCTGATTCTAAATGCGGGCAGCGTGATGAACGTCGGCTACGAAAAGGTCTATCTGCTGCAAAACGACTTAAACCAGACAACGTCGGAGGTCATTTCGACATATGTATACAAACGCGGCTTACAGAACGCGGAGTACAGCTTCTCCGCGGCGGTCGGCCTTTTCAACAACGTCATCAACTTCCTGCTGCTGCTGATCGTCAACGGTATTGCCGGCAAGGTCAGTGACACGAGCCTGTTTTAATTAGGAAGGAGGACGCGAAGATGAAAAAGATCAGAGAAAGTTTTGGCGACCGCGTATTCAACACGGTCAACCTGACGATCATGACGATCATGATGCTGGCGGTGCTGTATCCGCTGATTTATATCGTTTCCGCATCGATTTCCGATCCCGACCTCGTCAACACGGGCGCGGTCTGGCTCTGGCCGCGAGGGATCACATTTGAGGGTTACTACCGCGTGTTCCAGGATAACGAGATCATGATCGGCTACCGGAATACGATCTTCTACACGGTGGCGGGCACGATCGTCAACCTGTTTTTTACGCTGACGGCGGCGTATTCGCTGTCAAAGAGCGATCTTGTGGGCCGCAATTTCCTGATGCTGTTCTGCACCTTCACAATGTACTTCGGCGGCGGCATGATCCCGACGTATTTGTTGATGAAGAACCTCAATCTGCTGAACACGTTCTGGATTCTTCTTTTAAACGGCGCGATCAGCACGACGAACCTGATCATTTCGCGCACATTCTTCCAAAACGGCGTGCCCAAAGAGATCGAGGAAGCGGCGTTCATCGACGGGTGCTCCCCCATCCGGGCGTTTGCGACGATCGTGATGCCGTTGTCGAAGGCGCTGATCGGCGTCATGGCGCTGTACTATGGCGTCGGGCACTGGAACTCCTACTTCTCTGCAATGATCTACATCACCGACCGTTCGAAGTATCCGCTGCAGCTAGTGCTGCGGGAAATCCTGGTCGAGAACCAGATGAAAGCGGACATGATGACATCCGGTGCGTATGTCGACGAACTGCTTTTAGACGCGCAGGTCAAGGCGGCGTCCCTGATCCGGTATGCGGTCATCATCGTTTCGTCGCTGCCGGTGTTGATCGTCTATCCGTTCCTGCAGAAATACTTTGATAAAGGCGTCATGATCGGCTCGATCAAGGGTTAAGTTTTGGTCATAAGGCGACAAGCCTTTGACGAATATACCTTTTAAAAAGGAGAAAGAACATGAAAAAGACCTTAGCGATCCTTGTGGCGCTATGCTTGTTTGTGGCGCTGCTCGCGGGCTGCACAGGCGGCTCGGGCGACTCCACAACCACAGCGGCGACCACTACAGCAGCGGCGACCACCGCCGTGACGACCACTGCCGCCGGCACCACAGCCGCGACAACCACCGCCGCCGGCACCACGGCCGCGACGACCACTCCCGATGCAAATGCTGCCGCCGGCAGCTATCCGATCGTCTCTGAGCCGGTCACCTACACCGCGCTGGTTTCCGCGAACTCCCAGTACGCGGACGATTGGAACGACTACACCACCATCCAGTACATGTCCGACTACACGAACATCCTCTTTGACTGGCAGTACATCACCAGCACCGACTGGGAGACTCAGCTGAACCTGAAGCTCGCCGGCGCGGACATCCCGGACATGATTTATGACAGCCTTTCCACCTCCCAGCTCCAGACCTACGGTTCCGAAGGCGGCTACTTCCTCGATTACACCCCTTATCTTAACGAGAACATGCCGAACATGGTGAATGCCTTCACCACTTATCCGGAATTAAAGTCCTACGCGACGATGCTGGACGGCGGCATTTATCAGCTGCCTGAAATCATCTGGACCTACACGATGGCGTCCCCGATTTACTATCGCGGCGACCACCTTGCCGAAATGGGCGCTTCTGTTCCGACGACGACGACCGAGTTCTATGATTTCCTTGTCGCAGCGAAGGCGCAGTACGCTTCCGTCGACGGCTACTATCCGATCGAGTCGAACTACGATAACCTGCACAACAACCTGTTCCCGGCTTTCGGCGACGGCTATCAGCTCCCGTTCGGCGATAACGGCGACGGCAAAGTTTCCTACAACAAGGGCACAGATCAGTGGCGCAATTACCTGACCTACATGGCTAAGCTCTATCAGGAAGGCCTGATCGATAAGGAAATCTTCACGATGGACGCCGCGACGATCAACGCGAAAGTCAAGGCCGCGCAGTGCTCCGTGATCGGCGGCGTCGGTACGCAGCTGACGGCGGACTATTATGCTTCCGGCAAGATTGAGACGAAGGTTTTACCTCCTCTGACCTCTGAATACACCTCCGAGCAGAAGTCCATTGGCCTGAACACATTAAACTGGTGCGGCAAGGCCATCAACAAGGACTGCGCGAATCCCGAATATCTGATGCGTTATTTTGATCTGTACTACACGACGATCTCTGAAGAGCAGGACGGCATCTGCGGCATCACCTCCTGGCTGGGCGTCAAGGGCGTTGACTGGGATGTTTCCGAAGACGGCACCACCTATTCCCGTATTCTCCCGTCCGACACGAAGGGTCTGTCCGAAGAAGAGTACAAGAATAAGTACGTCATGGGCGGCGGCTACTGCGGCCTGGTCGTACTCGACCTGTTCCCGATCAACAACCCGACGCAGGAAATGAAGTCTCACGAGAGTGCGGATAGCTACTACCCCTACATGAAGGCTCGTCTGTTTGACTCCGCCTTCAAGTACACGGACGATGAGAATGCGGAGCTTGCTTCGATGATCACCGACTTGAACACCTATGTTGACACCTCCACGGCGCAGTTCATCACCGGCGTCACCCCGCTGGACGACGCGAACTGGGCGAACTACCTTGCCACGCTTGAGAAGATGAATCTTACGCGTATTCTTGAGCTGAAGCAAGCGGGTTACGATCGCTGGAATTCCGCGGAATAAAGCATACCCCTATCCGATAACAGTAAGGCCGCTCAGGTAAAAACCTGAGCGGCCTTTTTTACGATCGTGGGCGATTTTGATAGGATTTTTAAGCCCGCTTCTCCTTTAGTTACTGCCCGTTCTCTTCTTTAAGCGTATCGATGCGTTTTGAAATGAAGCTCTGGACGTCGGCGACGGGGATACCGAGGGCGACGGAGAGTTCGCCGAAGAGCAATTCCTCGGCGCGTTTCATGTAACGCTCGTCGACCATGCCGAACTTCCGTTTTTCGCGTTCGGCAATCTTCTTTTTAGTGTAGATAGACATGGTGAGATCGATAAGGTCTTCACAATTGTGGGAACGGAAGGCCATGTCGTAGTGCTCGGCAAGCAGGGTGGCCGAACGGTTGTGATAAGCTTCGGCGACGATATTGGGGATGCTGTCGATTAAGCGCATGGCTTCGCCGCGGGAGATCACGTCGCGCATGGCGACCTTCGTCGTCACGGGGACGCGAATCACACACTCTGTAAACAGCGGACGGAGCGTATAATATTCCTGATCGGTACCGGGAAGCGGCGCGACGCTCTCGATCCGACAGACGCCGTTGCCTCCGTAGACCACCAAATCTCCTGTTTTAAACATAGCGATAACCCTCTGTTTCCTGCAATAAGCAGATTATAGATATATTATAACACATTTTTGCAAAAAAAGAAAGCCCCATTTCCCTCATGCGTCCCTCGTTCCCGGTTTCCAGTACTTTTCCAGCTCCTATTCTTCCTGTTTGTTCTATATTCAGTACATTTTCATACACAATATTTTTTAATTCATACACTGTTGACTTAATTCAGGAAACAGTATATAATAACGCCCATCGGAATATCTTACTTTTTTTTACATTCTACAACGATGGGCAGGAACGCTATACGAATAACATAAAAATTATCATGCCGGCGTATTATGAGCGGTTTGTGTGCAAATGCGGGGAATGCCGCAGCGTATGCTGCGGCGGATGGGGCATTACGTTGTCGCGCAACGAGTATTACCGGCTGCTGGGGCTAACATGTCCGGCAGAGCTGCGGCGGCGCTTAGATTGTGCGGTACAGGTGAAGGCGTCTCCGACACCGGAGTCATACGCGTCGATGGCGCCGGGGTTTGACGGAAGATGCCGCTTAATCGATGACGAAGGGTATTGCTCGCTGCAAAGAGCGTGCGGGGAGGACGTGCTGCCATCGGTATGCAGGCTGTATCCGCGATCAATCAAACGGGGTACCATGGCGGAGCTGTGCTGTTCAGGAAGCTGTGAGAACACGGTAGAGCTGCTGATGCATGAGCCTTGCCCGCTGCGGATGGTAACAAAGGAGAAGCCGTACGCGGGCACGCTGCCCGAGAGTATTGCTGCGGATACCCAGAGAGCGGCAATACGGGAACAGTGCATAGCGGTCATGCAGGGGAGCGGGAAAACGATCCCTGAGCGCATTGATGCGATTGGTGCGTTGCTCTGCGGGAGCAGCGCACGTATGCCAGCGGAACGCCGGACATTCTTGCAGACGGCATACCGGATGGTAACGGTGTTCGACGACGTAAGCCCGAACATTGCGGATTATGGCGGAGAGGCGCTGCGTTTGCTCGCGCTGCCGGAGGACGGCGCGGCGGAGGCAGTAACCGACGAAACGGTTGCGTTATACGACGCGGCGCAGCACAGGCTTTACGAGGTGCTGCCGGGCTGCGACGGGTATTACGAGAACCTGCTTGTGAACCACATGTTTTATGAGCAGTTTCCATATGTCGGTGCCGGAACGAGTCCGCGCGACGCCTATGTTGGGCTTTGCGCGGGATACATTTTACTGCGTTTCCTGACGGTTTGCCGAATGGGGCGGCCGGACGCGGGGGCAAACGACTTTGCCGACGCGGCAGCGGCGGCTTTCCGATACATTGAACATTCCGATTTTTACCGGAACGCGTGCGTTGTCATGCGTATGTTTATATAACATTAATATTGAGCATTACAAAATGCAGCTCCAGCGGTCGCGTATCCGGTACCAGATCGTAGGGGAAACGGTACAAGAAAACGATTCCATCCTGCTGAAGGTAAAGAAGCAATACAATAACCATGATACCGGTGATTACATCGCCTAAAAAAGAAAAAGCGGCACGGGGAAGGCTTTTGGCAAGCTTTCCCCGTGCCGTTTATCATCAGCCCTTGACCGAGCCGATGGTCAAACCGGAAATGAAGTATTTCTGGAAGAAGGGGTACGCGCAGAGGATCGGGATCGTGGAGATGACGAAGATCGCCATCTGCATGGATTGTTTAGGCAACTTTTTGATCTGCTCCAAACCGTCCGGACTCAGCGCGAACTCAGAGTTTTTCATAATGAAGTCGACGTTCTTTTGAATTTTGATGAGCATGGTCTGCAAGGGTATGAGCGCGGCCTTTTCCGCGTACATAAAGCCCGTAAACCAGTCATTCCAAATACTGACGACGCGGAACAGCCCGATCGTGGCAAGCCCCGCCTTAAAGAGGGGCATGACGATTCTCGCGTATACCGTGAAATCGGAGGCGCCGTCGATTTTCGCGGCCTCGAACAAGCTGTCTGGGATGGTGGTGTTGATGAACGTTCGCAGGATGAAGATGTTGTAGCCGCCCACAAGCCCCGGCAGGAGGAATACCCAGATCGTATCGTAGATATGATAGACCTGCGTGTAGATGATGTACCTAGCGACAAGACCGGAGTGAATCAGCATCGTGAGGTACATAAAGAAAGTCAGGAACATCCGGCCCTTCAGCTGCTTCTGGGAGAGGACGAAGGCAAACATGGACATAACGAGCAAGGACAGCGCGGTACCGGCGATGGTATAAAAGATGGTCACGGCATAGGATTGCAGGACCTGTTCGCCGGATTTAAAGAGGTATTCGTAGCCCATGAGCGTCCATTCCTCGGGGAAAAAGGTATAGCCGCGATGCGCGATGGAAAGGGAGGACGAGAAGGAAACGATCACGATCAGCACGAGCGGGAGAATGACAAGCGCGGCCAGGATCACCATAAAGATCACCAGAAAAATGTTTGACGTAGGGCTGATCATGTTAAAGCTGTTGCGTACACTGGCGTCGAAGGAATCGACCTTCTTCTTTCTGGACATCGTTAACGCTCCTCCTTTCCTTAAAACAGGGAATTTTCCGGGTCGATCTTCCGAACGACGGCGTTCGAAAGCATGACCAGGCAAAATCCGACAAATGTCTGATAGAAGGTCGCGGCGCTGGAGCGTCCGATATCGTTGAGTGTCATCAGCGCGTTATAGACATAGGTATCGATCACCTGCGTAACGCTGTAGAGCTGACCGGTGTTCTGGGTAACGGTGTAAAATAGACCGAAGTCGCCGTTGAAGATACCGCCGACAGCCATAATCAGGAGGATGGTCGCGATAGAGCGGAGGTGCGGAAGGGTGATAAAGCGGATCTGCTGCATCTTCGTTGCGCCGTCGAGCATCGCGGCCTCGTAGAATTCCATGGAGATACCGGAGATCGAGGCAAGGTAAACGACAGCGGAGTAGCCAACGCCCTTCCACGCGTTGACAAAGACGAGGAAGCCCGGCCAGAAACTGACATTATAGTACCAGTTAATATTTTTCAACCCAAAGTAACGGCGCACGACGTTAACGAAGCCGTTAGAGGTGCCGAGGAAAGCAAAGACGACGATTGCGATGATCGCGATCGAGAGGAAGTGCGGCATAATGAAGACAGTTTGAAAGATCTTGGCGGCGCGCTTGGAGCGCAGCTCGTTTAATGCGATCGCAATCGAGATAGAAAGGAACATGTTCAGCGCAATAAAGACGACATTGTAGCAGACCGTATTGCGCGTGATAATCCATGAGTCGGTTGTGGAGAACAGGAATTTGAAATTCTGGATTCCGTTCCAAGGGCTCTTGATGATACCCTTCTGCACGTCGAATGCTTTAAACGCGAGCAGCTGTCCGAACATGGGGATGTAGTTAAAGGCGATAAGCAGAGCAATTGACGGCAGCGCCATCAGGTAGAGGACATAATTCTTTTTAATCTCTTTGACAAGACCGGTCCAGAATTTTTGCACGGGCGAAGCCCCCCTTTTCCCAGGATAAGAGGAAACATGATATTCTATCATGATGGAATGACGATTCGGGGGACGGGCGTGCCGTCCCCCGAAAGATACGCTTTTCGCTTACTTAATGCCGTTATTGGCAGCGTAGGCGTCGAGCTGGGTCTGTGCGGAGGCGATGACCTTATCCAGGCCGTTGGCAGCAAGCGCTTCGTTGAAGGTATCGATGGTCGCATCGATTTCCTCAAGGCTCGCAAGACGGCCGTTGCCGCACTGGCTGATGTACTGAGCGACGACATTGTCAATACTGGCAACGTTATCAATGACGTCGGCGACGTCGAAGATAAAGCCGTAGTACTTGGAGACGGTGGAACCGACTTCGTTTAAGTTGTAGAGGTCTTCTACGAAGGTCGCGGCGGCGGACTGCTTAGCCGGGGAGACGATGAACAGGTTGCCCCAGAACACGCCGTACCAGTAGTAGTAACCACGGTTGGCGGCGTCGCCGTTACGGGAGCCTTCGAACTCTAAGGTCACCTGGCCGTCGGTATCATACTTCCAGTGGGTGTTTTCGATACCGTAGCGCATGCAGGTCGCGAGGTAGCCGTCGGAGTTGGTGAGGTTCATCAGCTTGACCGCGGCTTCGGGGTTCTTGGAGGAAGCGGGGACGCAGTAAACGCCGTTGGAGGCGTTGGACAGACCGATCGCCTTCTTAGAGCGGATAAGAACGGTCTCATAGTCGTTGGAGAAGGAGAAGGGGTCGATGGAGGTAAGACCGGAGGAGCCCCAGGCGAAGAGCTCGCCATTGGTCCGCAGGGCGTTATCGGGGTCGATGTTCTTGGTATCATCCGGCGGAACCATCCCGTCCTGCACCCACTGCCAGGCGAGGTGGCACCAGTCGCGGAATTCTTCGGTACCGTAGGCATTGTAAACGACGCCGTGCTGCTGAGAAGCGCAGCCGATCTCGCCGTCGATGTTGATCGAGGCATAGCCCTTCTTCGTATTATCGCCCTGGAGGGTATCAATCGCGGCGAAGCTGCGAAGAGCGCTGTCCGGGGTATACATCGTCGTCACGTAGGGCGCGCTGAAGCCCTGAGAATCCATCGCGTCCTTCACGGTGTAGAGCTTTTCCATCAGGTCGGGCATGAATTCCCATTCGAGAGTGGACATATAATCGCCGACGCCGAGCTGTTCGGCGAGGTTCTTATTGTAGAGGAAGTCGTAGTTGCGCACGCGGTTCTTATAGAGCGGGACGCCCCAGATTTCGCCTTTGTAGGTGGAATCCTTCCAGATGTTTTCCGGCAGGATCGCTACGACATCGGCAAGGAGGGTATCATAGTACTCGGTCACGGGCTGGAGCGCGTTGATCTTCACCATATCGGAAATGGCGTTGTTGAAGGACGCGTTGCAGATAATCATATCCATTTCCTGACCGGCGTTGAGCATAACGGGAACTTTTTCCTTGTAGTCGGCGTCGCTCATGTTGTTGATGGTCACATCGACGTTGATGGCCTCGAGGATATACTTTTCAAGGTATTCCATTACCATATCGTTGTCGGTGTTGACGCCGTTGTTCGCATACCAGGTAATGTGCGGAGCGTCGGTGCTGGCGGGCACCGTCGTCGCGGTAGAGGTCTGCGCGGTGGTAATCGCAGTCGTGGCGCGGGTGGTGCCGGCAGTCGTAGAGGCGGCAGCAGTTGTTGTGGCAGCGGCTGTCGTCGCAGCGGTCGTCGCGGCGGTTGTCGTAGTCGCGGTGCCGCCTCCGGATGAGCAGGCTGTCGTCAGGACGAGGGCGACAACCAGCAAAAGAACAATTGCGCGGGACCAAATGCGGTGTTCCATGATGCTTCTCCTTTCGTTAAAAGTGCATCTGTATATAACGCACTTTTTATAATTAGTATATAACAGCTTTTTCAGTTTTTCAATAGTTTTTTTGAGGTTTCTATGAAATTTTACTTTTTAAACACAGTTTCTTTTGTCTATATTAAATATACTGTTAGCTCCATTAATTAAATTTATGAGTATCCTTCATATATTTTCGTTAAATATCGAAAATAGCCCCGATCCCGACGTTCTGTCGGGATCGGGGCTATCGTTACTATTGTATTAAAATTTCGTTAAGGCATGAGCCAGCCGAACTCACAGGGGGAAACGTAGCTCTTACCGAGGGTGACCACCGGGTCAGTCTCAACGCACCAGAGAGCGCCCCGGCCATTATTGTCGCGGTTATCCAGCGCGACGCGGAGCTTCATGGGGAGCTTGCCGTCCCATTCGATGTCACGGCGTTCGAGGGTCACGCGCAGCTGCGTGCCGTCGCCGGGAAGCGTCTCGGTATGCCAGCGTTCGCGGTTTTGTTTTTCACGTTCGCCGAAGAGGGAGAAATAGAGAAAAGCGTTACCCTCGAGGGTGACCGTGGCGTCCGGCGCGATGACGGCGCTTGCATCCGGCCAGAGGAGCCGAAACTCAGGCGTCAGAATGAAATTGCAGGATTCGGGGGAGGAAAGCTCGATTGTCATAGCCTGATCGTCGTAAGCCACGCGGAAAGCGGACTTCCCGTCGGAGAGCGGCTCCCACGGGGCGCTCGCGATGCCCGTTTTACTCATTTGATAGTGCCGGACGTCGGGTTCGACGCCTTCGTAGTAAGATAGGGGCGCTTTCCCCTCGTCGATGCGGCGCTGCACCTCGGTAAACTCGGTCTCGAGAAGGTTTTTAAGCTGATCGATCCTAGATCTGAGCTTTTTGGGGAAGAATTTATAGCCCTCTCCCTCGGAGTGGTAGCCGAGCCTGCCGTCGGCTTCGCAGAGGACGGTCATAGCTTCGCTTTGACGGATAGCGCGGCCGACGATCGCGCGCATCGCGTCGAGGTACTCATTGGGCTTCTGGCCTCTGCCGAGGAAGTCGCGGTATTGATAAAACTCAAGGATATCGTGTCCGCCGGAGAACAGGATGCCGAGAGCGGCGGCGACGCTGAGCTGACCGCGGCGTTCGGCGTCGAGATCGGAAAGCGCGTTCATCTCACGGAGCCCTGCGTTCCAGAAGGTGACCATGCGGCCGGTGAGGGTGATGGCTTCGGCGAGCGTATGGCCATTTAAGAGGCTTTCGGCGATGCGGTCGCCGTCGATGGGGTCGAGTGTCTGCCAGGTGCGCGGCAGGGAGAAGTTTTTGGGCAGGAGCTGCAGCTCCCAGACAACGCTGTCGTGCATGGGGCCGTAGTAGGAGAACATGACGTTCATCGGGTAATTACGGTAGGCGCGTTCGAAGTAGCGCCATGCGTTCACCACAACCGCGGCGCGGGAGCGGCCCCAGTAGATGGCGGCTAGATCGGCAAGGAAAGCATCCTCACCGCGGGAGAAGTCCTCGAAGGCAAGCTCGCCTGCGGCTTTGGACATCAGGCAAGGGTAGTTGCCGAAGTACCAGCACTGCATAACGCCGGTCACGCCGAGCTCGTGCGCCGCCTTGTACTTCTTATAAATAATACCCGGGACGGGCACATACGGGACACTCGCGACCTCATGGGAGCAGCAGACCTGCATTTTGGCAAAACATGTTTTCCCGGCGGCCTTGGCTTCCTCGGCGGTGATGCGGAACAGCTCGGAGGGGCCTACATAGGAGAGCCAGTAGTCGACGGCAAGGCGCATACGGCCGAGCTGATCCTCGTAACCCATATCATCGAAGTTCTGCATCAGCGCGACGCCGCCCGGCGCATTCCGGACGTACTCACGGATATCGTCAAAGCTCCAGAGGCGGTGCCCGTAGGTCCAGCTGACGAGCGTCGCGGAGGGCGATGCCGCCTTCATCCCGGCCGTGAGGGCGTCTACGGCCTGTGCGAGGACCTGTCCGGGCGCGATGTCCTTACAGCGGGGACAGTCGCAGTGACGGTAGGCTGACGAGCAGGAGGTCGTGCGTTCGCCGTAGGTGATGCTGATATAGCCCGCAAGTCCCGGCGCGGATTCGAACAGGCGGCGTCCGGCCTCCTCGCAGAAGGCTTTGCCGAATTCGGTGTTAGTGCAGAAGGTACGGCGGCCGTCCCAGCCACTATGCGCGCCGGCGGCCTCTGGATACTTTTCCGCTTCCTCGGCGGTGAGGGCCACGGGTTCGATCGCGAAGACATAGACGCCGATGCCGTAGCGGGCGCACTTTTCTATGACGCGGTTCAGCTTCTCGATGCGGGGCTCGCGGCCTTTGCCGTAGTGGGTGAGGTAGGAGGACTCGACGAGATCGGAGAAGCGGGTGTAGATCCATACACCGTTCGCGCCGTCGTGCATAATGCGGTTTAGGTACTCGTCGGGATAGTAATCGATATCGTCAGACAACTCGTCGCCGTATTTGGGCGGGCGGTTGATCGGCGAGAAAAAGCAACGGGTGATGCGCGCATGGATGTGCGGGGTGCGTTCTATGGTGCCGTACGGCAAAAACGCCCCTTCGCGGCGTTTCAGCTCATCCTCAATCCAGATCAGCGCACGCCGCGCCCCCTCGGTATCGGCGGTTTCGACGGTCACGGCGTCGTCCGTTACGGTCACGCGGTAGGCTTCAAAGACGGGGGTTTGGGCCATCTCGATACGGACAGGAATCCGCATGCCGAAGACGTCGGTGACGAGCAGGAACTTCGTGAAATCGTCGTAGATGGTTTCCAGCAAGCCTTTAGGATCGGGGAAACCGGAATCGAGATACAGACCGGACACGTCGGCCTCTCCGGGGGCGATAGAGCGGGTCCCGAAGCCGGCGGGTTTTTCGGCGTGGACGGGGGATTTCAGGTCGTCAAGGAAGGAAAGCGGCGGCTGATCGGCGAAAAACGGGTCACGCTTGACGGCTCGCTGCATGACGGTTACCTCCTAATTAGGCCAAAAACGCTTGCGTTTCCGGCGAACTGTGGTATAATAAACCTGCAATACGGTATGAAAGGTCGGTAGGTTAAAATGAGCGAATGCTATTACTGCGGCGATGAGTACAAAAAATACATGAAATTGATCAAAGAGCTGTCGGTTTCGTACGCATACATGGCGGGATACCAGAAATACTACCCCGGGCGCTGCATCGTGACGTTAAAGCGGCATGCGGAGGAGTGGTTTGAGCTGACGCCGGAGGAGCGGGCGGGGTTTTCCGACGACGTGGCGCGCGTCGCGCGTGCGATCACGCTTGCGTTCCCGTGTGACAAGCTTAATTACGGCATCTGCGGCGACGGAAACCGGCATTTCCACATGCACATCGTCCCGAAAATCAAAAACGGCTATACATGGGGCAAGCTTTTCGAGATGCTGCCGCCGCCGGAGGATCAGATCCTGATTCCCGACGCGGAGCTGGAAGCGATGATCGAAAAGATTCGGACACATCTATAAAAAATAGCAGGCGCGGGCGGAAAGCATCCTCCCGCGCTAAGTTTCTATGTTTTTTAGAGTGCGAACAACCGTCGGGCGTTGCCGGACGCGATCAGCTCGAGCGTCGCTTCCTGAAGCCCCGCCTTTTCCGGCAGGAACGCCATTTTGACAAACGCCGGGTCGGGATACTGCAACGGCTGCGACGTGGCAAAGAGGATATGATCCTCACCCGCGAGCGCGATCATCTGCTGCAGACTGCCAGAGTAGAGGCAATCCGTACGGCCGAAATCGTAGTAAAACGCACCGGTACGGGACGCGGCGACAGGCGCAAGCGTATGCGCGTATCCGAGATTGCCGGCGTTGTGGAGGACGAAATCGGTCTCCGGCGCGAGGACGGCGGCGTCGCGGATTTCTGCCGCGCCGACGGGGTCCAGGATGTCAAGGACATGTCTCTGGCGCGGGTCCTCAACGTAGAGGGGCAGCGCGACGGCGACGGACAGCTCGGCGGCACGCCGGAGATAGCGGACAGCCTTCTCATCGGTCAGCTGATAGCCGTGCTGACGGGGGAAAAGACGGACCTCGCGGCAGCCGAATTCCCCCGCATAACGCTCGAGATCTTCCATCGCGCAGTTATAGACGGGATTGCCTGTCGCGGCGGGGATGAGGCGGCCGCGGAAGGGTGCGATTTCGCTCATCAGCTCGAGGTTGCCGTCGCGGACGTCGCGGTAGTAGATCGCGGGCAGGGACGAGACGATCGCCTGCGTGATGCCGTACTCGTCCATCGCGGCGACGAGGTCACGCGCGGAGGTATGCTCCACCTTGCGAAACGGATACGCCCCGATATAGGCGCAGGCGTCGATATATTCTCTCATACGGCCTTATCTCCTCTCCAAATACCGTTTGAAGGCGGTATTTTCCATGATTTCCAGCTTCTCGGCATCGGAAATGCGGGCGCCCAGGAGCTTGCCGACACTCGATGAGAAGGAGCCGTCGGTACCGAAGAGGATCCGCTCGGTGCCCATCGCGCGGACAAGTCCTTCGATCATGCCGGCATCGTGAACGGAACCGGAGATATCGCAGAACACGTTGGGGCAGTCCTCAAGCCCTCTCAGCTGCCAGCTCCAGTCGCCGCCGCCGCCGATATGCGCCATGAGGAACGTCGCGGCGGGGTACTTTTTCGCGGCGGCGCAGATATGGTCGCTGCCGGAAAGGTAAGCCTGCTCCCACGGACGCTGCGTCAGGTGCGCGGCGTGCATCAGGATGAACATATCGTGTTCGATGCAGTATTCGATGATGGGATTCTGGATATCGTTGTCCATCGTGAACTGGTTGTAGAGCTTTACGCCGATCGCGCCGAAGCTCCTGCGGCAGCGGTCGATTTCGTCGACGGCGTACCTGCCGTGTATGGCATCGGTGTAGGCAAGCCCCCAGATTTTCCCGGGGTACCTCTCCACGGTGTAGCCAACGGTATCGTTCGCACGCGCAATTTCCTCCGGCAGCGCGTGCGTCCCCCCCGTGATGGGACGAGAGATGACGACGCGGTCGATGCCGCAGACCGCCATGTCGCGGATGAGCTTTTCAAGCCGTTCATCGGTTTCCCCACCGGATACCGCGCCGATCGCGACGTGCTCATGCCAGTCGGTAACTGGATTTGTGCGGAAGAACTCGAGTTTCTGTGCAAAATCCACCATATGAATAAGACCTCCTTTGTATTAAGGGCTAATGATTTAAGCGTCCGTCGCGGCTTCCTTCAAAAAGGCTTCCAGCCCGGCGATCTGCGTGCGGACGCTTTCCTCGGCGGGGCCGCCGGGAACTTTGCGGCCGTTGACACAGGCGTCGAGGGAGATGGCCTCGTAAACGTCGGGGCCGAAGGCGGGATGGATGCTTTGCAGGGTCCGAAGCGGGAGCTTTTCGAGGGTGGTGCCGGCGTCGACGCAGGCCGCGACAAGCTTGCCGACGGCGGTATAGGCGTCGCGGAAGGGGATGCCGCGGCGGACAAGGTAGTCGGCGGCGTCGGTGGCGTTGATAAAGCCCTCCCCTGCCGCCGCGCGGAGACGGTCGGTGCGGATACGCATGGTGCGGACCATCGGCGCAAAGACCCGAAGACAGTTTTTCGCGGTATCCATCGCATCGAAGGCGGCTTCCTTGTCCTCCTGCATGTCCTTGTTGTAGGCAAGCGGGAGCGCTTTCATGACGGTAAGCAGGCCGATAAGGTCGCCGTAGACGCGGCCGGTCTTTCCACGGATCAGCTCGGCCATGTCGGGGTTCTTCTTCTGGGGCATGATGGAGGAGCCGGTGGAGTAGGCCTCGTCCATCTCGACGAAGCGGAACTCCCACGAGCACCATAGGCAAAGCTCCTCGCACATACGGGAAAGGTGCATCATCAATATGGACAAAGCGGAGCAGAGCTCAATCAGATAATCGCGGTCGGAGACGGAATCGATGGAGTTTTCGGTTGGTCGGTCAAAGCCGAGGGCTTCGGCCACGAACGCCCGGTCGAGCGGGTAGGTCGTCGAAGCGCAAGCACCGGCGCCCAGGGGGCATTCGTTCATGCGTTCGCGGCAGTCGCTAAGCCGGGTATAGTCGCGGCGGAGCATCTGGGCCCAGGCGAGCATATAATGGGCAAACGTCACGGGCTGCGCGCGCTGCAGGTGGGTATAGGCGGGCATTACGCTGGCGGTGTGTGCACGCGCTTGAGACAAAAGCGCCTCGAGGGCATCCGCGACGAGGGATTCGATCTCCCCTATTTCACGGCGGGTATACAGGCGCATATCGAGAGCGACCTGATCATTTCTGGAGCGCGCGGTATGGAGCCTTTTCCCGGCGCTGCCGATACGCGCGGTCAGGAAGGTCTCGATGTTCATATGAATGTCCTCGTTATCCTCGGAGAACTCGAGCTTCCCGGCTTCGATATCGGCAAGGATCCCGTGGAGTCCCTCGACGATCTGCTTTTCGTCGTCATGCGTGATAATCCCCTGCCGCGCGAGCATGGTCGCATGGGCGATACTGCCTTCAATATCCTCACGGTACAGGCGCTGATCGAATCCGATCGATGCCTGGAAATCGTTTGCGGTCTTATCCGTTTCACGGGAGAACCGTCCGCCCCAGAGCTTCATGTGCAAATCTCCTTAAGTTAAGCAAAAGAATAGGAATGCGATAAAAATCGCATTCCTATTCTACCGCATTGTGTGTTTAAATGCAAGAGACATTCGGCGGAATCGAAAGGATTTCCTGTTTCCCGCGCAAATTGTCCTGTTTTTTTGCGTTTTAGCCGTTCACGCTCGGCAGACCCGCAAAACCAACCGCCAGATCGTCGTCCGTGGGGATCGTATCCGACATGACGCCGTCGTTGTACTTCTGGTAGGCGACCATATCGAAGTAGCCGGTGCCGGTGAGTCCAAAGAGGATGGTTTTTTCCTCGCCGGTTTCACGGCAGCGGATGGCCTCGTCCATCGCGACGCGGATGGCGTGGCTGGACTCGGGCGCAGGGAGGATGCCTTCGACACGGGCGAAGGTTTCGGCGGCTTCGAAGACGGAGGTCTGCTCGACGGAACACGCTTCCATGAGACCGTCGTGGTAGAGCTGGGAGAGGGTGGAGCTCATGCCGTGGTAGCGGAGCCCGCCGGCGTGGTTGGCGGAGGGAATGAAGCCGGAACCGAGCGTATACATTTTCGCAAGCGGAGTAACCATACCGGTATCGCAGAAGTCATAGGCAAACCTGCCGCGGGTAAAGCTGGGGCAGGAGGCGGGTTCGACGGCGATGATGCGGTAGTCGGCTTCCCCGTGCAGTTTTTCGCGCATGAAGGGAGCGATCAGGCCGCCGAGGTTGGAGCCGCCGCCGGCGCAGCCGATGATCACGTCGGGGCGCACGCCGACTTTGTCGAAGGCGGCTTTGGCTTCCAGACCGATCACAGACTGATGCAGGAGCACCTGATTGAGGACGCTGCCGAGGACATAGCGGAAGCCGGGAGTTGTCGTGGCGACCTCGACGGCCTCGGAGATGGCGCAGCCGAGAGAGCCGGTGGTGCCGGGATGCTCGGCAAGGATTTTACGGCCTATGGCGGTGGTTTCGGAGGGGCTGGGGGTCACGGACGCGCCGTAGGTACGCATCACCTCGCGGCGGAAGGGCTTCTGCTCGTAGGAGCATTTCACCATATAGACCCGACATTCAAGGCCGAGGTATGCACAAGCCATAGACAACGCGGTACCCCACTGACCGGCTCCGGTCTCGGTGGTGACGCCTTTCAGGCCTTGTTTTTTAGCATAATACGCTTGCGCGATCGCGGAGTTCAGCTTATGGCTGCCGGAGGTATTGTTGCCTTCAAACTTATAGTAGATTTTCGCCGGGGTACCGAGCTTTTCCTCGAGGCAGTAGGCGCGGACGAGGGGGGACGGGCGGTACATCTTATAAAAGTCGCGGATTTCCGTGGGGATATCGATATACGGGGTGGTGTCGTCCAGCTCCTGACGCACGAGCTCGTCGCAGAAGACGGGGCGGAGATCATCGTAGCCCATAGGCTGCAAGGTTCCGGGGTGCAGAAGCGGCGCGGGTTTATTCTTCATATCGGCGCGGACGTTGTACCACGCATGGGGAAGTTCGTTTTCGGACAGATAGATCTTGTAGGGGATGTTTACGTCGGCGGCGGTTTTCATAGTAAGAGTCTCTCCTTTCAAAAATGTGCGGAAGCTGGTAGGATTCCGCGTTCTTCCGGGAAGAAGAGTATGAAAAAAGCCTTCATCCTCGGAAAAATCATTTTCCGGGACAAAAGCTTACAAACGCTTCTGCGGTGCCACCCGAATTGACGGCGATATTGCCGTCCACTTACTCCGCACTACCATGCGGCCTTCCCGTAACGTGGGAATCCCCGTCGAAGCATACTCACATCATACGTGTACGATACGCACACATGCGATGTTTTCGGCTCGCCCTCCACGGTCCATTCGGCAAAATCTCCGATACCGCCTTTTCATCACCGGCGGCTCTCTGCAAAGGGAGTCTTTTTGCGTACTCGCCCGTCTCAACGGTTTACCTTATGAAACTATTCTTAGTATACGCTGAAAACTGCAAGATGTCAACAACCAAAAATTCACGAAAACGAGAGGGCGCCGTCCGGAAAGATTCGCCGAAATTCCTAAATTCGCGTCATAAAGGCGGCGATAAGGAACCTCTCTATCTACTTCGGCGCAGTTTTAAGTGTTTTTGTAGTGCATTCGTTATAATAAAAAAGTCTGCGGTTATGAAAGCTTAAGCGAAATGTACCTTGCAAAGGCTTTGCGCATACATTATAATAATTCTATTCGGTCAAAGGAGTCGTTTTTTACATGTCTGTAACTGTAGTCAAATTTGGCGGAAGCTCACTTGCCGACGCCGCGCAATTTCAAAAGGTCGCCGCGATCATCAAGGCGGACCCCTCCCGCCGTTATGTCGTCCCGTCCGCACCGGGCAAACGCAATTCCGGCGACCGCAAAGTCACCGATCTTTTATATGGGAGCTATGATGCCGTGCGTCGTGGAGAGGCGTTTGAGACCGCGTTCGCGCCAATCCGGGAGCGTTTTGAAGGAATTGCCCGCGAGCTGTCCCTGGGCGTCGATCTCGAGACAGAGTTTGCTGCGATTGAACGCGCGTATGGCGAGGATGGCATGCGCGACTATGCGGCGTCGCGCGGCGAGTACCTGAACGGCATCCTGCTGGCGGCGTACCTCGGCTATCCGTTTGTGGACGCGGCCAACGTGATCTTTTTCGACCGTTCGGGGCGTCTTGACGAGGATCTCACCTATGCGGCGATCCGTGAGATGTCCTCCCGCTTTCCGCGCGCGGTCATTCCGGGCTTTTACGGACGCGGGTATGACAAGAAGGTTAAGACATTTTCGCGCGGCGGCTCGGACATATCGGGTGCGATCGTGGCGCGCGGCGTAGGTGCGGCGTTATACGAAAACTGGACCGATGTCTCAGGTTTCTCGGTAGCCGACCCGCGTCTTGTCACGAACCCGCGCATCATCGAGACGATCAGCTTTGCGGAGCTGCGGGAGTTGTCATACATGGGTGCGACTGTTTTGCACGAGGATTCGATTTTCCCGGTACGGGCGGTAGGCATTCCGATCAACATCCGCAACACAAACGCACCGGAGGAGCCCGGCACGCGGATTGTGCAGGCGTCGGACGCCCCGATCCGCACGGGCAAAGTCACGGGCGTGGCCGGTAAGCGGGGCTTCAGCGTTATCACGCTGGAGAAGGACATGATGAACTCGGAGGTCGGCTTTACCCGCAAGGTGTTATCCGTACTGGAACGCCATGGTATCAGCTACGAGCATCTGCCCACGGGCATCGACACGCTGGGCATCGTCCTGCACGCGGAGCTTTTGGACGGCATCGAGGATACGCTGCTCTCGGAGATTCAGGAAGCGGCGTCGCCCGACCACATCGAGGTCGTGCGCAACATCGCGCTGCTTGCCGTCGTCGGACGCGGCATGGTGCGTTCCAAAGGTATTGCCGCCCGCCTCCTTTCCGCCATCGCAGGCGCAGACATCAACATCCGCATGATCGACCAGGGGTCGTCGGAGATGAACATTATCATCGGCGTAGACGAAGCCGACTTCGAGCGCGCGGTGCGCGCGGTCTATGTGGAATTCTTCGTTTATTAAAACTATCCCACTGCTTTTACTGAAAGCAGTGGATAGTTTGCAAGGGGCGCTTCGCCCCCCTGCACCTCCCGACCTCTTTCTTTGCACCGGCAAAGAAAGAGGGAAAGAAAGCCGTCTTAAGAGGACTAAAGTCCTCTTAAGAATTACCCCGGAACGGCATCGCTTCGCGATGCTTATACGGGAGTTTAATTTGTATAAAGTTGGAAATGCCGTCGTCTCCTGTCCTGACGGAAAATGCCACCCGAGAACAAGGGTGAGTTTTCGGAATGGATCAGAAGACGACGGCACAGTTGTTTTAATGAAAGGCAAACCTTCGTATAAGCGTCGCCCGCAGGTGACGCAACCCCGGAGGGGTACTTAGGGGAACGAAGTTCCCCTAAGCGAGCTTTCTTTGTTACTTTCTTTGCTCGTGCAAAGAAAGTAACCCTGGGGTGCAGGGGGCGGGAAGCGCCCCTGCAAAGGTATCAGCCATTGAAAAGTTTCAGCAAGCGGAGGAAGCCTCCAGCATTCTCTTCTTCGCTCCATCGATATCAAGCACCCCGTAGGCAAACGCGCGGCGCAAAAGCTCCGCTGGGACGTAGTCGTCGTATTTTTCAAAGATCGGGACTTCGCCGTCGTAGAGATACTGCATGGGGTCGTCCGGCTCCGCCGCATGACGGAGGACGATCTGCCAGAACTCGTCCTCGGAGGCCTTCATGTGGAACTGCATGAAATACGGGCGGGAGGATTCAAAGCCGGAGAGAGAGAGCTCCTTGCCGCAGATCAGGCGCAGGAAGCGCTCGAGCGCGAGAAATGCGTAGGTGCCGAGCCAGGGGGTCAGGCACCACATATCGCCGCCGAGCCGGAAAAGTATGTCACGCGGGGAGCTTCCCTCTAAAAGCTTCGCGGCGTGAACCTGCGTACGGACTTCGTAGAGACGCTGTGCGGCGTTTTTTTGCAGATAAGGATAGTTTACGTCCTCGATGAGAGCCTGCCGCATACGTTCCAGCACCTTTGTGTGGATGTCGCCGGGAACAAGGCCGAAATAAGCCGGGACGTTGCCGCGCACCGGCTCGACGTAGAGGACACGCTTCTTTAAGTCAAGCTCCGTGACCTCCCAGACGCGTCCGGCAATGGCGACGCGCTCCCCGACGGGCGGCGGCATGACGAGTGTGCCAAGCTCCTGGGACTCCCAGCGGACGGCGTACTCCTCGTCCTCGCGGAAGACGGCGTAGAACTTATAGCTGTTGACAATGCGTTCCCCGGCAAGGCCGATGATCAAACCCCGGTCGGCGGTCGTCTGGATCATGTCGTTGTCGAGCATGTGCCGCAGAAGCGCGCGGTAATCGTCCGGGGAGATGTTTTGGAAGGGCGACAGGCGCAGCACGCGGTCGGCAAGCTGCGGTGGGGTCAGCTCTCCGCAGGAGGCAAGGGTGCTTAAGGTCTGATGGAACAGAAGCGAGAACGGCCGCTTACCCTCGCGCGGGGGTTCTACCCACTTTTCCTCGAGATAAAGCTGGACGAGGGCGATGGCCTGCAAAAGCTTCCACGGGATGTGGTGCTGGATGGGCGCTCTCGGCAGGGGCGGGGCTTCGCGGAGGACGAACCACATCTCCTGCGGATCTCCGCGCCGCCCGGTGCGTCCCATGCGCTGTAAAAATGAGCTGACGGTGAAAGGCGCGTCCACCTGAAACGCCCGCTCGAGCCTACCGATATCAATGCCAAGCTCCAGCGTCGCCGTGGTCACGGTGGAGAACGTCAGGGTGTCGTCCTTCATGAGGGCCTCGGCCGTCTCGCGGTAGGACGCGGAAAGGTTGCCGTGATGGATGAGGAAACGTTCCGGCTCGTGCATGTCCTCGCAGTACTGGCGGAGGGTGGTGGTAACCATTTCCGCTTCCTCGCGGCTGTTGCAAAAAATTAGGCACTTCTTGCCCGCTGTGTGGTCGAAAATATAGTGGAAGCCGGGGTCGGCGTTTGCGAGGACACCCGACTCCGCGGCCTTTTCATCGTAGGCGGCGCCGTCGGGACTTTCGACATCGGGCGCGGTTTCGGCGAGGACAGGCTCGGGCGGTGCTTCGTCCGGCAGGGCGTTCGGGAGCTTCCAGCGGCGGGTGCGGTTGTAGTCGGAGGCGTTTTCGGAGACGGGGAAATGCGCGAGGGTGAGCCGCCAGCGCGTACCGACCGCCTCGAGCTTGGGGGCAATGGTGCGGCGGCCGCTGTTACCGGCAAGCCAGCGTCCCGCGGCGTCTAGGTCACCGATGGTGGCGGAAAGCCCGATTCTGCGGGGTCGGCAGCCGGACATACGCTCCAGGCGCTCGAGCAGGCACAGCACCTGACCGCCGCGGTCGGCGCGCATGAGGGCATGTACCTCGTCGATGACGACATAGCGCAGCTCCCCGAACAGACGGACGAGGTCACCGTGCTTGTGCATCATCAGGGCTTCGAGGGATTCCGGGGTAATTTGCAGCACGCCGCGTGGGTTTTTAAGCATCTTTTCCTTGTGGGACTGCGACACGTCGCCGTGGCGGTGCCATACGGGGATGTCCCCTTCGGCGCAGAGGGCTTCCAGGCGTTGGAACTGATCGTTGATGAGGGCTTTTAAGGGGCCGATATAGAGCGCGCCGAGGGTCGCGGGGGGATTTTCGTAAAGGTCGGTGAGAATCGGGAAGAACGCGGCCTCGGTTTTTCCCGCGGCGGTGGTTGCCGCGAGCAGGAGATGGCAGTCGGTATCGAAAATCGTCTCGCACGCCGCGACCTGTACGGCGCGCAGGGATTTCCACTCGTTCTTATAGATAAATTCCTGAATAAACGGCGCAAGCCTGTAAAACGGATGCTCTGCCAATGAAAACCCTCCTTTTAGTTGCCGATGAGGTCTGTTTTGTAGCCGGTTATACCGTTACCGCGCATCCACGCAAGCTTTGCGTGCATGAGCATGTCGATCGCGGCGTTTTGAACGCCGGTCGTCTCATAGAGGTAGCTTTGCAGGTTGTAGAGATCGTTATACGTCAGATACGGGTAATCCTCTAAACCAAACGACCCGTCGGGAAGCCATGCGTAGTGAAGATTCCCGTTCGGGCGGATCCACGCGCGGCCGAGATCGGCGATCCCGGCGAGAAGCGCGTCGGCAGCGGACGACGCCTCCTCGGAGCCGTCGCGGTAGAGATAGAGTATTTCCGCGAGCATATGGTTTAAGGAAGCGTGCGTAGGCTCCCCCGAGCCCGCGTAGTCGGGGGCCAGTACGCCGTTTTCGGTCGGGATTCCGTACGTTTCGATATGCGCAAGGAGATACGCTGTGTAGCGTTCGGCGACGTCGAGGAAGGCGGGGATACCGTACTCGCGCCCGAGCTTCCGATACGAATAGGCGGTGTCGGTATTAAACCGGGTATCGAAGAATCCTGGGGCACACCCGTAGTCGCGCGCAAGCCAGAGGCTTCTCGTCTCGGTCGGGAAATAGCCCTCGTCGGTGTAGCGGCTGCGTGCGAGGTCGAGCATGACGGTCGCGAGATAAAACGCCGCGTCGGAGCCGCCGGACTGCGCCATGCCGTTTGGGACGTACATGGAGGGTGCGTATTCGAAGATATTCTCCCCCGCCGGTTCATAGTCAGGCTCTATTTTGTAACAGCAGCCGTCGAAGGTCAGACGGCTTTTCTCGCTGAGGTCGTAGTTAGCCCACAGCGCGCGCAGAGTGTCATTCGACCAGTCGATCAGCGGCGTGTCGGCATAGACGACCGACCAGTCCGCCCACGCAGCGTAAGGGGGAAGGGGTACCCGGATGGTTACGCGAACGTTCCCGGCGTTTTCGGCGACGGAAACGGTGCCCGCGGACGCGGGGATTTCCTCGACGCAGCCGAGCGGCGCGCCGCGATACATCTTCGGCGGATTGACAATCAGCTCGCGCGTCTCTCCCCCGTCGGTCAAGCGAATATATAAAGTCTGAGTGCCGCTCGTCACGGAGGGCTTCTCGACCCACACGCCGTTTTCGACCCATCGGACGGTACCGGAGCCGGTGAAGTCGATGGTCACCGTGGCGGCAGCGCGTTCCTGCCGCTGGCAGACAAGCGCGCCGGAGGGGAAGCGGTAGAGCCGGACGCGCGCGGTATCGGACGCGCCCTCCACGCGGAGGATTTCCCCGTCGGCTGTCGTGAGGGTGGCGGTATCCGTCCGGGAAAACCCCTTAGTCAGCGCGGCGGCAAGCGTGTCGGCATGGGTATCCACACGGAGGAAGCTACCGTATCCGGGGTATGCGTCGGGGAACAGAAACAGCGCGAACAGAAGCCATGCGGCGATTCGCGTGGACATGGGGGCATCCTCCTTTGTTCAGTCAGAATGTGATCTTCACCTGCGCGTTTGCATCGTACCCGCGATCGGTAGCGATATGGGAGGTTGCCTGTTCGCGCTCGGCGATCCGGGCGCGGAGGGTATCCGGCGCGATCGACGGCGCGGGGACGAGCGTACCCGCGAGGTAAGTCATGAGCCTTGCGCGAAGGGCGACCTGCTCTGGCGCGTCGCCGAGGACTAGCCCGCAAATAAGGAGCCTGCCCTCCCCTACTCCAAATTCGGCGACGGCGGCAAGGCGGTCGATGTTCTTAAAGCCCGTGACCAGCTCGACGATGGGGGCGAAGGCGGCGTCCATCGCCGGCGCGCTCGGCGCGCCGTAGCGGACGGCGGTGCCGCCGTCGAGCAGGGTCTTAAACTGCCAGTCACACCATCCGTCGTGGGGAAAGGCATCGAGGGCGGGATGGGGATGGATGACCGATGCCGCGACGCCATGGGGACGGCCGGCGCACATGGGCTGGAAGGCAGTCTCCTCGGACGGCAGAGGATGCGCGGAGGTCAGGAGGATGCGCGCGCCGCGTTCAAGGGCCGCTACATCGGCGTCGGTCAGCGTATCGGTCACGCGGACGTTTGCGGGAACTGTCTTTTCGGCGCGGTCGAAGCACCAGAGCGTCCAGCGGTTGCGGATGGGAGACTCCTCCGACGTGAGAACGGTGGATAAGGTGTATTTGCCCTCCTTTGCCGGCAGCCGGACGCGAAAGGCGCATACCTCGGCGACGCTGCCGTTCGGGACTTCGGCCGTTTCGGTAATGCCACAGCCCTCGGACGCGCCGTGCGCATCTGTGAGCATCCATGTCACCGTACCGGAGGGGAGGTCACTTAAGTCAAAGCGTGAGACGAGCAGGGTGCATTCCATTTGGTCGCCGCTATAGTAGGTAAAGCGGTTGCAGTGATCCCATAGCAGAACGGTGGGGCTGTTCCACGAGAGTACCTCAGCCCTGGGGGAATAAGGCTTTTCCTCGTAGAACTCGCTCAGGATACCGCAAGGGTAGCCCGTACGGTGCCAGTGGTAGTCGATCGCGCCGAGGTAGTCAAACCCGGCAAGTAGACGGCATTTGCGGGCGGTCTCGACGTTCTGCTTGCGGACGGACGCCATCAGCGCGCTCGAATTGCGGTAAAACTGTTCCCAGCGGTCGAACAGGCCCTCGCGCTCGAGGTATTCGCGGGCTTTGGCGTACATATCGGTGCCGATGCGCGTCCCCTCGTAACGTTTTTCAAGAGAAAAGTCGAAATAGCCGCCATAGATGCCCATTTCGTGAGCGAGGCAGGGTCGCTCGTAGACGGCAAGGCGGCGGTCCAGCTCGTGGTTTTCGCCGTCGGTGGAGCCGTAGCTCAAAAAGCCCCACGTAAACTGGCCGAAAACGTCGGAGAAGGTTTTCAGCGCGGCGAGACGCTTCGGGTTATGCGCGCTCGGCTCATCGACGCAGTCTCCCATGTCGGCGTCGCTCCAGCCGTATTCGATCCCGCGCAGGGCTTCCTGCGGGTTACAGAGTGTCGCGGGGGCGAGGGTGTGCGCAAGACGCGCCTCGCGGGCGAGGGCGGCGATCTTGTCCTCGTCGAGCAGCTCCTCGTTGCCGCCGCAGAGGACGGCGACGCTGGGGTGGCGGCGCGTAAAGCGGAGGATGTCCTCCCACTCGGATAAGTCGCAGTTGACCGGGGCTTCGACTTGAATAAAGAAGCCCAAAGCGTCGGCGGCGGTCATGTATTCCTCGTTCGGAACGGAGGTATGGAAGCGCAGGAAATTAAAGCCGTAACCTTTAAGGATGCCGAGCTTTTCAAGATAGGTCTCGACATCGGCGGGCGGGGTGCAGGTTTCAGGATAGTAGGCGTGCTCGGTCGCGCCGCGCAGGAAGACGGGAACGCCGTCGAGTGTCAAGCGGGTTTTATCGCGGCGAAAGCTCCGCAGGCCGAGGGGGACAGTCAGTCTGTCGCATACGCCGTCACGGTTCCTTAGGGTAATCTTACATTCGTAGACTCGTGGGTCGGTTTCGCTCCAGCGCGCAAGCCCGAGCGAGAGTATATCACGGCGCAGCGACGCGCCGTCGAGCGGGAAATTGCCCTCCTTGAGGACGTGCAGACCGTCGCAAATCTTATAGGAGATTTCGGCGTTCGAGGTGTCGCCGTCAAAGAGCACGTCGAGGGTGAAGAACTTTTCGTCGCGGGCGAACGCGGCGGCGTCCGCGATGCGGCATTTCCCGGTGGCGCGGAGGGTAACGGCGCGGGTAATCCCACCGGAAAATCCCTTAAAGCCGCGCGTCACGCAGCCGAGGCGGCCGTGCGGGTCGTTATCGACGGCAAGGAGAAGGGTATTCTCCCCTTTTTGCAGATAGCCATCGAGGGAAAAGCGATGCGGAACGGAGTAGCTAAACGCCTGTCCGACATACGCGCCGTTTGCCCAGACGCGCACCCCGGTGCATACACCCGCGAGCTCGAGGACGGCGCAGGGTGTCGGCTCGTCGAGGGTAAACCGCCTTTGATACCAGACGGTGCCGACGATATACGGCAGCGACGCATCGGGGGTATCGGGCATGGGGTATACCACAGGGATGTAGTCGGGGTTCGTCACCGGGGAAAAGTCCTCGAAAGCGGCGCTCTGGTCGTCCCAGTAGCCGGGGACACGGATGGTCCCGGGGAAGGCTTTTGGCATAGCGGCTTCTCCCGGCGCGGTATACGCGCACGACCATGCGCCGGAGAGATCAAGTACAGTCATATTTTTGCTCCTTTATGAGAATTAGCACTTGACAAGTGCGTAAAATAGGCGTAAAATGGATGCCTTCACGTCAAAAAAGGAGGGAAGAAATCGATGGATACCTTGTCGGAACGTTTTGAGCGGCAAAACCTGAAGGAGACGCTGGAATTTGTCGCGAAGAAGAACGCGGAGGTCTCCGCGACGAAGGCGGAGCTTGACGAACAGATCGCGGACATGATGGAGCACTACAACTCGGATAACGAGGAACTGCGGATGGCGCTCGTTGTGGCGACGGATATGCAGAAAAGTCAAGGATCGGTGCTGCACGCGCTCTCCCGCGCGGGGGACAGCCCGTATTTCGGGCGCGTCGACTTCCGCGCGGACGACGAAGGTCACATAAGCCGTATCTACATCGGACGCGGCGGCCTGTACGATGAGCGCACGCACAAAACCGTCGTCGTCGACTGGCGCACGCCGGTCGCAAACCTCTATTACGACGCGACGCCCGGACGGGCGTCGTACCGGAGCGTCGAGGAGACGATTCAGGGCGAGCTGTCCTGCAAGCGGACGTATAACATCAAAAACGGTGTTCTCGGCGCGTATTTCGACGCGGATATGGTCGCCAATGACGCTCTGCTGCAGGAATACCTGTCGAAGAACGCGAGCGCCGTCTTAAAGGACATCGTCGCGACGATTCAGAAGGATCAAAACGAAATCATCCGTGTCGACCCGTGGAAGGACGTCCTGGTGCAGGGCGTCGCGGGGTCGGGGAAGACGACGGTCGCGCTGCACAGGCTTGCGTATCTGATCTTCAACTTTTCCGACAAGATGAAGACCTCGGGCTTCGTCGTGATTGGCTCAAACCGGATGTTCCTGTCGTACATCTCGGGGATGCTCCCCGACCTCGGTGTGGAGAACGTGCGGCAGATGGTCATGCCGGAGCTTCTGCGCTATATCCTGCGTCTGCCGGAACCGGAGCGGGAAAGCACTCCGCCGGCGGCGGAAACGGCCTGGCAAAGCTCGCAGGGCTTCTTCGACGCGTTCGACGCACATGTCCGTGCGTTTGAGGACAGCGTGTTCCTCTCGGAGGACCTGATGCTCCTTGACGAGCCGATCATGACACGGCAAGAGATAGCCGAGCGCGTGATTGGCGGCCGGACGCATCCTTGCGCCGACCGTGCGGAGCTGATGCACAGCATCCTCGAGCTGCGGCTTTCGACGGCGCTGCCGCGTACGATCGCACGGCTGGAGGCACAGTCCGACCGGGACGTCGCGCGTTTTCGCGCGGGAGAGGCCACGGGGTACTCAAACGTCGGGGACATCATCGACTACCGCAACGCGCTGATCGCCGTAGCGAAGAAGCAGTCGTCCGAGCTGCGCAACCGGTTTGCGCGGAAGGTGCGCGCGATGCCTCCCGAGAAGCTTTACACGCAGTTTTTAACGCAAAGCGCGAAAAGCGGCGATCCGCGTGCGAAAGCCGTCTTAAAACGCGTCCGGGCAGGGCAGTACGGCGTCTATGACCTGTGCGCGCTCCTGTACGCGGCTGCGCGGCTCGACCGACCCACCCGTGCCGACGAATTCCGGCATCTCGTGATCGACGAGGCGCAGGACTTCGGCCCGTCGCTGTACGCAATGTTTGCACGCATCTTCCCCCAGCCGCACACGACGTTTACAATCCTCGGCGACGTCTCGCAGAACCTCTCGGGCGAGTCAGGGGTTTCGGACTGGGACGCGGTGCTCGAAGCAAGCTTTGCCGGACGCAGCCACGCGTTCCGGGTCTTATCAAAGAGCTACCGCAACACGATCGAAATTGCGGCCGTTGCGAACGCGGTGCTGTCGCACAGCCGCGCACGCGCCTACGACATCACGCCGGTGGTGCGTCACGGAGAACCGGTGATCTTTTCGGCGCTGGACGATGACGGGGCGGTGACAGCCGCCATATCGGAGGAGCTTACGGCATGGAAGGGCGCGGAAGGGTCGCTCGCCGTCGTCTGCGCGACGGCGGAGAGCGCGAGGGCGCTGTATGCCGCGCTGCCGGCGCGCGAGGGCGTGCATCTGTTCACGGAGGACGCCTCGCTTGACGGGACGTACGCGGGCGGGGCGAGCGTGTTCGATGTCAAAAGCGTGAAGGGTCTGGAATTTGACCGCGTGATCCTGGCCGACGCGGACGCGGCAAGCTATCCGGATACGCAGGACGCTGTGCGGGCGCTGTACGTCGCATGTACGCGCGCGCTGCATACGCTGCGGATCCTGTACTCAGGGAAACCGTCGCCGCTGTTTACAGGATTACAACCGTGATGCCGTTATTGTGCCGCTCGAGGTCCCGATCCATACGGATTTCGGGGCACAGCCCCATCGCGATGCGGGTATCCTCGTCGAAGATGGAAAGCCGCTCACCTTCGATGAACGCCTGAATCTCGCCGCGCCGATGCTTTCTTAAAAGATACTCCCGCACCTCGACGCGCAGCACGCCGCCTTTGCCGGAGGAGCCATAGCCGTGAATGAGCTTGACGGCGGTATAGCCCATGCTCTTCGCCGCGGCCAGCTCATACGTCAACCGGCGGATGGCGCGGTCGGCGGTCGGCATGCCCAGCTCGAGGTTGACCGTCTTGTATCCCGCCATTCGTCAGCTCCGCTTGGCGCAACTGCTGTCACGCGCGTAACTGCTGTTACGCTCTGCACAACAGCGGACGAACATGCGGAAGACCTCGGTCATATCGTCCACGCCGTCCGGCTTGAAATCACCTGTCTGCCGCTCGGGATGCCACTGCAGTCCGAGGATGGGCAGGCTCTCATGCTCAACGGCCTCGACGATACCGTCGGAGGCATACGCTGTTACGCGCAGGCCGCGTCCGGGGGTTTTCACGGACTGATGGTGGTAGGAGTTTGTGAGAACACTCTCCCCAAACAAGCGGCTGACGACGGAATTATCCTCACAGCGCACCTCGTGGCGCGCGCCGCCGCTGTGGACGAGGGAACCCGCGCATTGAGAGGGAATATCCTGCCACAGACTGCCACCGAGCGCGACGTTGATGAGCTGGATGCCGCGGCAGATGCCGAGGATGGGCAAGCCTTTCGCGGCGGCCTTCTCAAAGAGGGCAAGCTCGAGCTCATCTCTGGCCCGGCAGATCTCGACGGTATCGTTCGCGGCGGCCTCGCCGAAATAGACGGGATCGACGTCGACGCCGCCCGCGAAAAGGACGCCGTCGGCATGCTCGACGAGAGCTTCATAGTCCGTCTCAACAGCGACAACAGGCACTGCCCCGGCGGCGCTGAACGCCGCGACATAAGTGGAGTTTACACGGAAGGTAAAATCATTCAGAGGCAGCTTATCCGTATACGTATAGGTAGGCGTTATCAGAATCAAAGGCTTCATACAAACCATACACTCCCATCGGGCAAATAATCTTATTCTTTATTATACGTCATAGCCCCCGCTTTGTAAAGCAAAAAAGAGCAGCTGTCACCGCGCCGTCAAAAACCGGTACGCGGTAATAGCTGCTCTCTCGTATAAAAAACGCCCTCAGGCGTTTTCCCCGTCCTCAAAAAGGTGCTTTCTTGTCCAGTATTCTTTCTGCCGCAGAAAGAATACTGGCGCGGAGGTGGTGTCGGAGGGGGACGAGAAGTCCCCCTCCGACAAGCCTTCCCTCTGCTTTCACCGAAAGCAGAGGGAAGGAAGGCTATCGCCAGATTATTTCCCGGCCTGCATTTCAGCGACAGCGTCCAGGATGGCGTCGGCCATGTACTCGAGCTGTTCGCGCGTCAGATCGTAGACGGGGAGATGGGTGAAGCGGTGGTAGAAAACTTCCTCGGTGTTGGGGCAGGACGCGGCGATTGCGTCCACATCGTAGCCGAGTGCACGGATGATATCGAAGCGGTAGAGCGGGCCAAAATGCGGGATGTTGGTGACGCCGCGCGCTTCGAGCTTCTTTTTGAGCATCTGGATGTCGCCGCCGGCTTTGGCCGGGTCGATCTGGAGCTGATAGAGATGGAAGGAAGGTTTAATTTCGTCGTCGCCGAGGAGCTGCGGGATGATGGCGTCGTTTTCGGCGAAGCGGGAATTCAGGTATGCGGCGTTCGCGGCGCGCTCGGCGATGATCTGATCGACGCGCTCGAGCTGGTTCATCAAACCGACGGCCTGGATTTCGGTGGTCGAGGCGTTGAGGGCGACGAACGGGGCGTACTTGCCGGGGATCAGCTCGACATCGTAGAGCCAATCCTTGATCTGGCGCTCAAAGGTGGTACCGAAGAAGCGGCAGCGCTTGATATACGGACGGAAGGAGTCGATCGTCGTGGAGAGGATGCCGCCTTCGCCGTAGGAGGTGATGTTCTTGACCTCGTGGAGGGAGAAACCGGTGAAGTCGGCGATGGTGCCGATCTTGCGGCCCTTGTACTCGGCGCCGAACGAATGCGCGCCGTCCTCGAGTACGGTGATGTTATGCTTGCGGGCGATCGCCATAATCGCGTCGAGGTCACAGGGGTAGCCGCCGATATCGACTGGGACGATCATCTTCGTCTTGGAGGTGATCTTGCGCTCGAGGTCCGCGGGATTCATGTTCAGCGTGCGGGGATCGACGTCGCAGAAGACGACCTTGGCGCCGGCGGCGAGGGGGTATGCCATCGTCGCGATGAAGGTGATCGCGGGAACGATGACCTCGTCTCCCGGGCCAATGTTGCAATAACGGAATGCGATTTCAAAGCCCGCGGTGCAGCTCGGCACGAATGTGCTGGCCTCCGTACCGAGATATTCGTCCACGGCCTGCTCGGCCTGCGCGACCTTGGTATCGAGCGACAGTTTTGCCGGCGGGGCGGATATGGCGGCGAGGGCGTTCACCTTTTCGCGGACAGCAGACAGTGCCGCATCATACGCGTCGCCCGAACCCTGCATCAGGAACTCGACGACGCTCATCAGGTCGCCCGCGTTGTAGTTTTCGCCGACGGCAGCCCACGGCACCTTCGTCTCGCCGGTATTGTAACGGAAATCGGAAGCTTTCTTCTTCGCCATATGAATAATCCTCCTTCATAGTACTAAACCCTATGCGAATTTATCTGTTTCCAGTATAGCACAAACCTATAAAAAACGCAATAGGATTTATGCAATGATTGCATTAATGTTTATGCTGTATTAATGCAGTGAATATTATAATCTTTTATGCTCATTTCCTCTTACAAAAAGCCCTTGCTTTTTCGGGTAAGCCGTGCTATAATAAGTATGCTTTAAGCCGGTGTGATGGAATTGGCAGACGTACGGGACTCAAAATCCCGCGGTGGCGACACCGTGCGGGTTCGACCCCCGCCACCGGCACCAAACATTGACCGTAGCATTGATACAATGCTACGGTCAATTCTTTTATTATTCATATCAAGAAAGCCTGCAATACAAGGGATTTGCCCCATACGGGTATGCAAAATTCTTTGTATTGCAGGCTTTTTTTGCGTCTTGGGGCTTCGGAAGTACTCTCGGCTCAAGGCACAATTTGAATACCCCTTTAGGAAAAATAAAATAGTTCTACGAAAAATAACGAAGTTCAAGGAAAAATAAAAGGGTTCAAAACGCCCTGGCTATCGCATGCCTGCACTATCTTTAGCGGCATTTACTAGCTAGCTTTCAGACCGCTCGACGTCTTTTAAAGTGTGTCCTTCAGCGGTTTCCCATATAATATTTCCATTAGCACCGCCAAAAGTAACAAAGGCCGCCGCTGTGGAGGGACTTCCAAACAAAGTGTTTTCAGTTAACACGCCCTCGACATCGATTTTTCCTGACAGGCTTTTCTACGCTTAATAATTGCTTCCGGACAACTTTTGGTAGGTGTGAGCGAGACAACACTATTTGTTATATGCCACACTCGTCCAGTTAGCAAGGGTACGTTTTATTCGTCCCGTGGCGGTTCCGTCCATTAAAAATAGATTGATACTTTAACCTCGGCCCATATGCTCAACACCTCCCGAGCGCAAAATTTGATCAGCATGTAAATTTATTCGATCCACCAATTCCAAAATACTTCTCAAAGAATGCTTTCAGCTTATCAATGATACTCTGTTTCTTTTTCTCCCTATTTCCGCCCCCAAAGCGGCTCACAGGTGACATAATTCTATCAATATCCGTACCAACAGTCTTTATCTCGCCTTCTCGGAACGAGTTTTCCAAGAAAATACGAGTTTCTGCCGGCTTCAACTTTTCGTCTTGAATCAGTGCAGAAAGATCCTGCTCGCGCTGCTGGGCAACGAAACCATGCCATTCGCTCATGACATCATCCACATCATTGACCCCGGCAATAAAGGTTTCAATCAGCTGCTTTTTGCTGCGCAGTTCAGGGCTGGCGTCGATTGCCTTTTTGATGGTGACAAGCACCTCTTTGTCCTCACAATGCGTATCGTGGTACTTCTTCACCAGCATAAGAATATAGTCAATATTGATTTCGATTTGCTTGATCAGTTCAATCTCGAATACAATATCATCAATAATATCAGTGCTTTCACCATTTTCACGTTTGCGCTTCCATTCATCGCGCAGGTCCTGGTATCTGCCCAGATAATCCTGCAGATCGCGCTCGGTAATCATTTCTTTCCCCTTAAATTCATCAAAGGAGACCAAAAGATTACGAATACGCAGGATAGCGCCAAACAGTGAAATAAAGTCCTTCTGATTCTTTTCGCCAATAATCTGTGGCTCTGACAGAGGGAACTTGTTTGACAAGTCCTCGATCATATCAATGTAACCCGGCTTCGGGGTGCCATCCACAGATTCGTATCCGTAATAATAATCTTTGAAGCTCTGCAGCAAAACAATACCGCCGGCATTTTTATCTCCGAACAGCGAGATTGCTGCATCCACTCTCTTTTGCAAATTGCGGAAGCAAACAATATTACCGAAAGTCTTAATCGAATTGAGAATTCGATTGGTGCGGCTGAATGCCTGAATCAAGCCGTGCATCTTGAGGTTTTTATCTACCCACAGAGTGTTGAGCGTAGTAGCGTCAAAGCCGGTGAGGAACATGTTGACCACAATTAAAAGGTCCAGTTCCTTGTTCTTCATCCGCAGAGATACATCCTTGTAGTAGTTCTGAAACTTGTCGGAAGAGGTGTCATAGGTGGTGTGGAACATCCCGTTATAATCGTCTATTGCACTCTCCAGAAAATCGCGGGAGGTCTTGTCCAGTGCGGAAGTATCCTCCGGATTTTCCTCATCAAGGATGCCGTCAGTTTCTTCCTCATTCGGGGCATAGCTGTAGATTACAGCGATTTTTAGTTGCTTGATGGGGTCTTCCCGCATCTTCTTGCGGAATTCATCATAATACAGCTTTGCTATGTCCACAGACGCCACCGCAAAAATAGAGTTGAAACCGCTGATACGCTGTTTTTGTTTAATTTCCTCAACTGCTCCTCTTTTCGCCGAGGCTACATCTGAAATATTTGTCATCTGACTAAAGATGTACGACTTATCGCCACGATAGGTTTTCTGATCGAAGTGATCCAGGATGTATTTGGCGACCAATGAAATGCGCTGCGGAGCCATGAACGCCTTTTCACGGTCGATGTCCCAAACCTGCTCGTCGTCGATATCCCGGTCAGTATCCATTGTTTTGATATAGTCCACACGGAAGGGCAGCACGTTTCTATCGTTGATGGCATCTACAATGGTGTAGGCGTGGAGCTGATCGCCGAAGGTCTGCTCTGTGGTGAAGAACTGCGCATTTTTCGCGCGGCCTGCGTTAACCGAGAAAATTGGAGTTCCGGTAAAGCCAAACATATAATACTTTTTGAAGTTCTGCACGATTGCCGTGTGCATATCTCCGAACTGGCTACGGTGGCACTCGTCAAAGATAATAACTACGTTTTTGTTATATACCGAGTGCTCCTTGTTTTTCTTGATAAAGGTCGACAGCTTCTGAATTGTGGTGATGATGATACGCTCTTTTGTTCCAGCAAGCTGTTTTTGCAAAATTGCAGTTGAGGTGTTGCTGTTGGCAGCACCTTTTTCAAAGCGGTCGTATTCCTTCATGGTCTGATAGTCGAGGTCTTTGCGGTCTACCACAAACAGGACTTTATTTATGTACGGCAACTGCGAGGCAATCCGTGCAGTCTTGAAGGAAGTCAAGGTTTTACCGGAACCGGTGGTGTGCCAGATATAACCGCCGGCGGCAATGTCACCGTATTTTCTGTAGTTGTGCGCAATCTCAATGCGGTTGAGGATGCGCTCGGTTGCGGTAATCTGATAGGGACGCATGACCATCAGCATATTCTCAGAAGTGAAAACACAGTACTTCGTCAAAATATTTAAAATTGCGTGCCGGGCAAAGAAGGTCTTCGTAAAGTCAATCAGGTCGGGAATCGTCTTGTTGTTGGCGTCCGCCCAGAACGAGGTAAACTCAAAGCTGTTGCTTGTTTTGCCCTTTTTGGTTTTGCCGGATGACGCATCTTTGATGGCATTAAATCGGGTGCTGTTGGAATAATACTTGGTGTTCGTGCCGTTGGAGATGACAAAAATCTGCACATATTCAAACAGGCCACAGCCCGCCCAAAAGCTGTCGCGCTGATAACGGTTAATTTGGTTGAACGCCTCCCGAATGGCAACGCCCCGGCGTTTCAGTTCGATATGTACAAGAGGCAGGCCATTTACAAGCACTGTCTCATCATAGCGGTTGTCATATGTTGCGCCGTCCTCTTTGCCAAGCACGTACTGATTGATGACCTGCAAGCGGTTGTTGTGGATGTTCTTTTTATCGATAAGCGTGATGTTTTTAGTCATGGCATCATCACGCTTTAGCACCTGCACATAATCCTCTTGGATTTTGCGGGTCTTTTCCACAATGCCGTCGTTTTTGTTGGCAATGCAGTCGGAAAAGAAGCGTTCCCATTCCGTATCAGTAAAGGTGTAATCGTTGAGTTCTTCCAGCTTTGTGCGAAGGTTGGCAATCAGGTCGGCCTCGGTGTGGATGGGCAGATAATCATAGCCTTGCTCACACAGCAGACGAATAAACTCCTGTTCCAAGGCCGACTCGCTCTGGTAGCTATCGGATCGGGTTCTGACCGGCTCATATTCGGTAACAACGGTGTTTTTATTGGTTTCGGCAACAATATTGAAAAATGGCACTTTCTACACCTCCTCAGGTCAATTCTTGGAATGACAGCAGCTTGTCCCGATAGTATTCATATTGCTTTTGTCGTGCGGCGATTTCAGCGGGGAGACCGGTTGAAATATCGTTGCAAAGGGTATCGAAATGGTCGAGGATGGTGACGATGCGCTGTTGTTCGGCAAGGGGTGGCAACGGGATTTTTGCTTTTGCAAGTCCATTGGCAGATATAGAACATATTTTACCTTCTGACACAAATTTAATAATTTGCTGGTGAAACATTTCCGTTCGCAAGAAATATGATATATATTTAGGATTTTGATTATGGCAGAAAATAAAGCAAGCGTCGTGTATCGCAACATCATAATTGCCCAGCCAAGCAACTCCAACCCCAATATCAACCTTATTTTCTCCAGCCGCAACAATAACAACATCATTCTTTTTTGCATATCGGAAGTTGGTTTTTAACTCTGGATTTATATAAGTTTTTACATTCGTTGCCGAAATGCCATAATGGGTATACAATTCGCCATAATGAATACAAGGAATACCATTTTGCCTATCATCTGCATGAACAAATCTTCTACCCCTTATAAAATTTCCGATTTCTCCCATTGATTTCCATTCAGCGCTGCTGTCACATTTCAACAGACTATCTCTATAATATTCATACTGCTTTTTTCTCGCTGTAAGTTCCGCTGTAAGCTCCGCTGTAAGTTCCGTAAAATTGTCCAGAATACGGACAAGCTCAGCCTGCACGGGCAGAGGGGGAACGGGAACTATTATTTTCTTAAACTTATCAAACGGTAGCAGTTTTCGTCCTGTACCCTCGATTCCCTCTCGACTCGTTATTATTTGCCATGTTCCGCTCCGTGAGTTCAGAAAGTATAAGAGATAATCTGGACGGATCTCCGTTTCATTAACACTAAAAACAACATTGAGCGGACTCACGATCACTTCATCTTTATCTCTAAGATAATTAATTGAACCAACATCAATTCGAGAAGGAGAATATACAAACCAATTTCTTTTTACAATTCTATATCCGGAAGTATCATCACTTGTAACTTTTGCACCTTTGAAGTATTCGGAAGTGGGAATCAATCCCGCTTGTGTAATGCTGTAGGCCAACTTACAATGTTCTCCTATATTCTTTTTCTTCTCATTTTGGGCGAATGCCCCGAGTTCTCGATATTCCACCCCATATGGGCATAATTTAGCAATCAATTCATTTAATTTGCTCATCATTACGCCTCGATTTCTTCAATAATATTCCGAATAGCTTCTCGCAGTTCGTCCTCGCGCATGACGATTTCTTCAATCTCAGCATTCAGCTTGGCAATATCAATCTCTTCCCGGGTGTCCTCCTCCTCCACATAGGTGGAAACCGAGAGGTTATAGTTGTTTTCTGCTACTTCATCATAACCGGCAAGGTGGGAGAAGTTCGCCACTTCCTCCCGCTTTGCAAAGGTGTCCACAATGCGGTCGATATTTACCGGGGTCAGCTTGTTGTTATTGGTGACCTTAATACACTCGTTGGATGCGTCAATAAACAGGGTTTTGTTGTCGCTCTTGTTCTTCTTCATCACCATGATGCAGGTGGCAATGGAGGTGCCAAAAAACAGGTTACTTGGCAACTGAATAATGCAGTCCACAAAGTTGTTGTCGATTAAGTATTTACGGATTTTCTGTTCTGCGCCGCCACGGTACATAATGCCCGGGAAGCAGACTAGGGCAGCCGTTCCGTTGCTTGCAAGCCAAGAAAGGCTGTGCATGATAAAGGCAAGGTCGGCTTTGCTCTTTGGTGCAAGGATACCAGCGGGAGAAAACCGAGGGTCGTTAATGAGCAAGGGGTTTTCATCGCCCACCCATTTGATGGAGTAGGGCGGATTGGATACGATCAGTTCAAAGGGCTCATCGTCCCAGTGCTGCGGGTTAATCAGTGTATCCTCGCACTCCACATCAAACTTATCAAAGCCAATATCGTGCAGAAACATATTTATGCGGCAAAGGTTGTAGGTGGTGATATTGATTTCCTGACCATAGAACCCGGTAGTAACTGAATCTTTGCCCAGAATTTTTTCGGCTTTTAAAAGCAGAGAGCCGGAACCGCAGGCGGGGTCATAAACCTTGTTGATGGTTTTCTTGCCCACCGTACCAAGACGGGTCAACAGTTCGGACACATCTGCTGGGGTGAAAAACTCGCCGCCCGATTTGCCTGCATTGGAGGCGTACATAGTCATTAAAAATTCATAGGCATCGCCAAAAGCATCGATGTCATGGTCTTTGATAGAACCGAGATTCATGGCGGCAACGCCATCCAGCAGCTTTGCAAGACGCTCATTTCTCTTTGCGACGGTACTGCCCAGCTTGTTACTGTTTACATCAAAGTCATCGAATAGCCCTGCAAAACTGTTTTCAGAAGCACTGCCTTGGGCGGATTCCTCGATGTGGCTAAACACTTCCTCCAGCTTTTCATTGAGCAGCTTTTCTTTGCCGTTGGGGTAAGTCCAACCTTCTCCGCTGGCGGCTCTGGCTCTCACGTTGCAAAAAAGCTCACTGGGCAGAATGAAGAATCCCTTTTCCTGCACTAGGCCGACGCGGGCTTCCTCCGCTTCCGCATCTTTCAGTTTGGCATAGTCAAAACTGGTATTTCCGGCTTCAATCTCGCCGTCGTTGATGTACGCGGTCAAATTTTCGGAAATATAGCGGTAGAACATCGTTCCAAGCACATAGTTCTTAAAATCCCAACCGTCTACGGCACCACGCAGCTCGTCGGCAATCGCCCAAATGGCACGGTGGAGCTCATCCCGCTCCTGCTCTTTTTTCATGTCAGCCATTGTCTTTTACCTCCGAATTGTTTTTATCTGCATCTGCGCTTGCGCCGCTTTCAATCCAAGCGTCCACTTCGGATACTCTAAATTTGTACAGCCTTCCAACTTTATGGAAGGGAATGGTATCCTTTTTGACCCAGGACCGGATGGTGTCCTTGCTGCAGCCAACGTGCTTTGAAATTTCCTCGAGGCTAAGCCAATGTTCTACAGCATTTACTTTACTATCTTTCATGTCCAATAAAACTCCCTTCCAATGAATTAAGTGCCATATCTTGTTACCAAACCCTCATAGTATTCTTTTACCTTGCAAAAGGTTTTCCACACATCTTCTTCTGGCGTTTTCAGAACATTGATTAAATCGGTGTAGTTCTCAGGTGTTTCCAGAACCTTATTAAAATCAACCTTATATTCGCGTCCAAAACATACAAGCTGCTTTGCATCATCACGGACATGGTTTTCGACTGCGTGTGTTCTCTCGTAAGCTTGTAAATCTTGAGTTTCTTGATGCAACAATCTGCGAGGGACAATTTTATTTTTACTGTCAGCCGGGTCGAAATAAAGTTCCCCATATATCCCGGCAGTCATAAACTCGGAATAATCAAGTGCTTTCTCGAAAATGGTCAAGCACAATAGACAGGGAGTGCCCAGCTTTCGTAGTAACATCGAAAAAACGAGGCTAGATGGTTCCGTAACGGCGGGCTTTGGTGAAGCCCATTCGGACTTTTCTTTCGTTGCATACGCTGCGACACAATCAAGATCAATCATTTGATATTCCAGATCTCGGTACCCATATCGCAAAAATGTTATGAAATATTTGGCTTCATCCTTTCCCTGAAAAACATTCTCCAAAAACGGCTTGAGAAAATACCGTTCATATTTCTCAGGGGAAAACTCATTTAACATTTCAAAAGCGTCGAGTCCTTCAAACTCTGTTTCTGCAATATCCCAAAGGCTTTGTCCAAGGGCAATCAATTCCTCGGGTGCTGCTGAAAAATAGTACTTGGCAAACAAATACTCCTGAAAACCTGGGTCGATATATAAGAGCTTCGTCTCTTGCTCGTACATCATGCACGCTGTTGCACAGGCATCGTGTATAAAGCTTTTACTGGTCATGGCTTTGGGGTTTTCAATACTATTCTTCGTGGCCAGGTTGTTAAAGTACTCATCAAATGTGTCAAGATCAAACTCTGCTTCGTGCTTCATATATGTGGTGGCACATAGTTCGGCAAATACCTTTGTAAATTCATCAGCATTTTGAGCACTTCTAAATACTCTAGAATAACCTTCCTTTTCCTCATCGTGTCCATATACGATTGCATCATATACAGCTCTATAAAATAGTCTCTTTTTTCCATCAAAGGATTCCACAATAGGATACTTCATAATAACAAAGGTCAGTAGCATGGGATTTGAAGCAAACACCTTGTGCCTTTGGAGAAAATCGCCCTCCGTGTAATTTTTTATACTTTCGATAATGGCTTCGTCGTCACAACCCTTTAAGAGGTTATCAATTAGTGTAGTTGACTGCTCCCTGCTGAAGGGGTGAAGATACATCCGTGAGAAACCAGTGATGCCTTTTAATAACCCACATTCCCTAGAGGCCAAGACATACTGATTGTATGGGTATCTATCGATAAGTTCAGCTATTTTCCGCTGAAATGCTTTTTCATCGGAAGGATCAATCTCATCAGCGCCATCCATAAGAATTTGGCATTTGCCTGATATCATCAACTCTTCGACTTTTTTGCTGGTCAAGTTTTCATCATAAACACTTGCTGTCTTTATTATGTAATCATTCAACAGATCATTGCCCTCGCTAAAGTCGCGGAGTTCGATTATGATTGGAAGCAGACCCGTTTGTGTGTGCTTACGGACTGATTCAAGAAGCAGATGCTGAAGCAGCATCGTTTTTCCCATTCCGCCATTTGCAACAAGGATGACTTTCTTTGAATATTCTTCAATCAAGTCGAGAGTCGCATTAAGAATAATTTTTTCTTGAGTTCCGCGGTGCCGGTTCCTTGTAGCTGAGAGCCGGCTACTCAATTTATTGCAAACATATATATCGTCTATCAAACGCTCTTCTCCTTCCGAGAAGGGCGTTTTTATTTTCTCGTATTTAGCTATTGTCCGTGCAACGTACTGATGAAAAGAAATGATATGTGCTTCTGGCTTGTAATAATTCTTTGCTTCGTCTGTGGTCTCTCCATTTCCTTGAGCGATTGCATAAAACAGTTTAGCCAGCGAAAACGCAAAGAGGTGTTTATCAGGATTTTCTCCTGTTTGTAATTCAATGCCAAAGCGATGCATGATGTCCCTTAACACACTGTCATTCAGCTTTTTCGAGGTCTCGTCAATAAAACCATCTTCGTCAAAATGCGAAACAACTGTTCCCCAAATAACGCCTTCTGGTTTTCGTGTCCCATCAAACCATTTTCCGTATGTGCTGTTCGAAGTTGGCAAAAGTTCATAGTGATCTTCAGGTAACGCGGCATTGAAAAAGTATTCTGGAATCTTTTCTTTGGACTTGTGCCCAAGGATGCCACCGGAGCTTCTGCCCATATAGAAATTTGAGAAATAATCCGTGTATTTCATTCCTGCATCCCTCTCATGTCCTCCGATTTATGCATCGGTCCGAATTGTCTGAATAATGTCCTAATTCGTCCGAACGAAGTCCCAACCCCAGTCGGTGAAGGTGGAACTTAAATTATCTATAATCAGCTTGTAAGGCTGGACAAGCCATTTGAGCATTCCTCACGCAACATTGAACCCAAGCAGAACTTTACTTACTTCGACTTGTTACCACTAAATCACACTTAATTATACATTACTATTTGAGATTTTACAAGAGGCTCGCTCAAAAAAGCTTAACTGTCCGCAGGAGCCGCGGATTATACGGCTCAGAAAATATATCACACTGCTGAGTGGCCATGAAGCGGTGGAGGTTACATAGAGGTTCTCGGAACGGTGATAAAGACCGCTCCCGGAGCTCCGATGTGCCACCACCTTAGTTTCGTGCGCTCATTTTCGGCGAAACGGGGTCTGTGTCCATCGGATGCAGACCCTTTATTTGTTTCCTCCGCCGCTGAAGCCCCGGCGAATCACAGGAGGAAACACCATGAAAAACTACCAACAGTTCCACTACCGCCACTATTACCGTATGCGCCCAAGCGGAGAAACAGTCGAATGCACCCGACAAGAGTGCTTCGCCCCAGCAGAAACGCCCACAGCGGACAACCCCTTCGTTCAACGCTGGTATTACAGTCCCGACCGCGAGATGGCAATTCGGCTACCCAGAAACACGATGGGTGACGATACCCACAAGGCAAACGCCGCCGACCTCAAGCGCCAGGAACGCTGGACGGTGAGAGCCGCCAAGCACGGCAACCTCGAAATTGATAAGCCTATGTCCCGCTCCGAGGACGGCGAGGAAAGTGGCTTTGATATCCCGGACGACGCGGACGGTCCAGTTGAATTCCTTATAAAAAAGGAAACCATCACATCCATTCGCATTGCTGTTGACGCCCTTACCCCGGAGGAGCGGTATCTATGGGACGAGCTTCTGAGCGACAAGACCAAGGCAAAGATTGCGGAGGAATGCGGTCTGAGCGAGGGCGCTATCCGCAAGCGCGTGAAGAAACTCGCACAGACTCTCCGTGAAAATTACGCTCTCAAAAACTATTTCGAATAATTTCTGCGTTTCGGTACGGTTTCCCTCTCCGCCTGTCCTGTACGAGGTGGAGAGGGACAAGACCTCTCACAAATAAGAAACGGAGGTAAACCGAATGACAATCACCGAAATCGGGAACGAACTGGTCAACATCGCGGAAACCCTGGCGCGTGTAATCGCAGAACTCACCTCGCTGGCTGGCAGCGTGACTAAGCTGAGTACGGCGCTCAAGGCATACGAGGTTGGCAGTCCCTCTCCCAAAGCACCTCAGAAGACGGCCCCGGAGCTTGCCGAAGTCCGCGCTCTGCTGGCGGAGGTATCCCGCGGCGGAAAAACGGCGGAGGTAAAGAAGCTGCTTGAAAGCCGCGGCTGTGAAAAGCTGTCCGAGGTTGAAAGTGAGTTCTATGAAGAGCTCATGGAGGAAGCGAGGGCGCTGTTATGAGCCACGCACTCCTCTCTCCCTCGGCAAGCCACAGGTGGATTGCGTGTCCACCGTCGGCACGGCTCACGGAGTTCCTCGCAGACACCGTGTCAAGCTACGCGGCGGAAGGCACCATTGCCCACAGCATGGCGGAGGAGAAACTCAACCACCGACTCGGACGAGCCGAAAACGCTCCTACTTGCGATGACGCGGAGATGGATGAGTACACATCCGATTACACCGACTTCGTAATGGAGCAGTCGGAAGGACTCAAAAACCCGGCTGTATTTGTTGAGCAGCGCGTGGACTGCTCCCGCTATGTCCCGGAGTGCTTTGGCACCTGCGACGCACTTATCGTGTCAGACGGCGTCCTGCACATCATCGATCTGAAAAGCGGACGCGGCGTAAAGGTCGATGCGGAAGAAAATGACCAGCTTCGCATCTACGCCCTCGGTGCCATGCGGATGTTCGACTTCCTCTATCGGTTCGATACCGTGCGGATGAGTATCTATCAGCCAAGGCTCGGCAATGTGCAGACCTGGGAGACGACCGCAGAGGCTCTCACCGAATGGGCGGAAACCGTGCTTGTCCCGGCAGCGAAACTCGCATGGGACGGCAAAGGCAGCTATAAGGCTGGCGACCACTGCCGGTTCTGCAAGGCGAAAGCGGAATGCAGAGCCAGAGCCGAAGCAAATATGGCGCTTGCCGCCTATGACTTCACAGACCCCGCTCTACTGCAAATCTGCGAGGTTGCGGACATCCTCGGTAAAATCGACGAACTGGTTTCCTGGGCGTCGGACGTCAAGGACTACGCTCTTGCCCAGGCACTTTCCGGCACGAAGTATGACGGCTGGAAGGTTGTGGCCGGCAGAAGCAACCGCAAGTACACAGATGATGATGCCGCTGCAGCCGCGGTCAAGGACGCGGGGTACGACCCCTATGAACACAAGCTGCTCGGCATAACGGCTATGACTTCGCTTCTCGGCAGGAAGAAGTTTGATGAGCTCCTCGGCGGGCTGACCTGCAAGCCCGAAGGCAAACCCGTGCTTGTTCCGGCATCGGACAAGCGTAACGAACTAAACACGGCGGCGGATGACTTCGCCGACCCAAATGAAAATTAAGGAGATTATTATCATGACAAATTCTGTTAACCCCACAAAAGTTGTAACCGGCCTGGCCCGTCTTTCCTATGCCAACGTATGGCAAGCCAAAAGTGTGAACGGCGGAGCGCCGAAGTTCTCCACTTCCGTACTTATCCCTAAGTCCGACACTGTCACCGTGACCAAAATTAAGGCCGCTATTCAGGCGGCCTACGAGGAAGGTCAGGGCAAACTGCGCGGCAGCGGCAAAACCGTACCTCCGCTCTCAACTCTGAAAACGCCCCTCCGCGACGGAGATGTCGAGCGCCCGGCCGATGAAGCGTACAAGGGTTGCTGGTTCGTGAACGCCAACAGCACTAATGCTCCCGGCGTCGTGGATGTCCACTGTCAGCCCATCTTCGATACCTCGGAAATTTACTCCGGCGTGTATGCCCGTGTGTCTCTCAGTTTCTATGCTTTTAATTCTAATGGAAATAAAGGCGTTGCCTGCGGTCTTCAGAACATCCAGAAAATCAAGGACGGCGAATCCCTCGGAGGTAAAGCCAAGGCAGAAGACGATTTCAACGACGGCTACAAGTCCGATGCCGACGACGACTTCCTGGGTTAAGGGAGAGCAGCACTATGACGCATATTGAGTCAATAGCCGAAGAAAAGCAGTAATCAAAACGGGCGGCGGAGGGAGACGGTCTTTCTCCGCCGCTTTTCTAATGAAGGAAAAGAAGATGAGTAAAATAAAACAACTGGCCTGTGACATTGAGACTTTCAGCAGCGTAGATCTGCAAAAATGTGGCCTTTACAAATATGCCGAGTCCCCGGATTTTCGAATTCTTCTGTTCAGCTATGCGGTTGATGACGAACCTGTTCAAGTGGTCGATATTGCCCATGGCGAACAGATACCCGCCGACGTTCTGGCGGCAATAGAAGATGATGGCGTTCTCAAGTGGAGCCATAACAGCGCGTTTGAACGCATCTGTATCTCACGCCACCTGGGTCATCCTCTTGGGAATTATTTGAACCCGTCCTCCTGGCGCTGCTCCATGACATGGGCGGCTTATCTCGGCCTTCCGCTCTCCCTCGCGGATGTTGGAGAAATACTCGGTCTTGAAAAGAAAAAGCTGACCGAGGGCAAGGAACTCGTTAAATTCTTCTGCCAGCCATGTGCACCGACAAAGGCAAACGGCGGCAGGACGAGAAACCTGCCCTCCGACGCCCCGGAAAAGTGGGAACTCTTCAAATCCTACAACCTCCGCGATGTAGAAGTCGAGATGCAGATAACGCAGAAACTCTCCAAGTTCCCCGTGCTGGATTTCGTGTGGGACGAGTACCACCTGTCCGAAGAAATAAACGACAGAGGTATCGGCGTAGATATGCCCTTCGTTTCCGCCTGTCTGTCCTTGGATGCAAGGTCAACAGACGCACTGACCGAAGCCATGCGGGAAATGACCGCTCTGGAAAACCCCAACAGCGTGGCGCAGGTCAAGGGCTGGCTTGCCGATAACGGACTTGAGATAGACACCCTCGGCAAGAAAGAAGTGTCGGCACGGCTGAAGACCGCCCCGGAGGAACTTGTGCCGGTGCTGCAGCTCCGCCAGCAGCTTGCGAAATCGTCCGTAAAGAAATACACGGCGATGAAAAACGCCGTCTGCGCCGACAACCGTGTCCGAGGAATGTTCATGTTCCTCGGAGCCTCGCGCACGGGCCGATTCGCCGGGCGGCTGGTCCAGTTACAAAATCTGCCTCAGAACCATATCCCCGACCTCGCCGAAGCCCGCGCCCTTGCCGGTGCTGAAGATTATGGCGCTCTTGAAATGCTGTATGAGGATATCCCGGATACTCTGTCTCAGCTTATCCGCACTGCTTTCGTGCCGCAGAACGGCAGGAAGTTTATCGTGGCGGACTTCTCGGCAATCGAGGCAAGGGTCATCTCATGGTTTGCAAAAGAACAGTGGAAATCGGACGCTTTCGCCAAGGGCGAAGATATTTACTGCGCCACCGCCTCGCAGATGTTTCATGTCCCCGTGGTCAAGCACGGCGTAAACGGAGAACTAAGACAGAAGGGAAAGATCGCAGAATTAGCCTGTATTGCTGAAGGGCAGCTTGTATTAACGAACCATGGCTTAATAAGAATCGAAAATGTTACCACAGATATGAAACTGTGGGATGGAGAAAACTGGGTTAAACACGATGGCATCATATATAAAGGTGAACGAGAGGTGATTACTTATGAGGGACTTACGGCTACACCAGACCACCTTGTCTGGATTGAGGGGCAACCGGAGCCGATACGATTTGGATTCGCCACCTCCTGCGGCGCACATCTCAAACAAACCGGATATGGTGGGAACCCGATACGGTTGGGTAATACAGGATGCGGAAACAAAAGTCTTCGAGAAACGAAAGAATTGGAAACTAATAAGCACACGGCTCGACTTTATGACATACGAAATGTCGGACCACATCATCGTTTTACCGTATCGGGCAAGTTAGTCCACAACTGCGGCTACGGCGGCTCCGTAGGCGCACTCAAGGCCATGGGCGCTCTTGAGATGGGTCTCAAGGAGTCAGAACTTCAGCCTATCGTGGACTCATGGCGCAGTGCTAACCCCAATATCGTCAAGTTCTGGTGGGCGGTCGACCGGGCGGCGAAAGCGGCTATCAAGGGTAAGTCCACTACATCCGCTTACGGTGTCGAGTTTTCCTACGAGAGTGGATTCCTTTTCATAAAACTACCGTCCGGCAGAAGACTCGCCTATGTGAAGCCAAGAATCGGTGAGAACCGTTTCGGAGGCGAGGCTATCACCTATGAGGGTATCGGCGGCATGAAGAAGTGGGAGCGGCTGGTAACCTACGGCCCCAAGCTGGTGGAAAATATCGTTCAGGCTACGAGCCGGGATATCCTCTGCCACGCCATGAAGACCCTGAGCTACTGTGACATTGTTGTCCATGTACACGATGAAATCATTATTGAAGCAGACAGGATCATGTCCCTTGAGGCGGTCTGCGAACAGATGGGCAGAACACCGCCCTGGGCTCCGGGTCTTATCCTCCGCGCCGACGGCTATGAATGCGATTTCTATCAGAAAGGTTAGGTGATAGTTATGCACGGTGGAAACAACTTTATTGATCTCACTGGGATGAAATTTGGAAGACTGAGTGTAAACAACAGACTCCCAAACATTAAAAAGAGAGTTATCTATTCATGTTCGTGTGAATGTGGGCGGATTATTTCAGTTCAAGCAGCCAGCTTAAGATGCGGAAGTACAAAAAGTTGCGGATGTCTAAGGCAAGATTATATGCGCAAAAAAGCTACAAAACACGGTTATTACAACGAGTCGTTGAGGGCCGTGTGGAGTCAAATGCGGCAACGGTGCCGTAATCCGAGAAACCATGATTTTCACTATTACGGAGCAAGAGGTATATCCATCTGCCAAGAATGGGATGAATATTTGCCCTTCCGAGAATGGGCCATGAAATCCGGCTATCAAATGGGGCTTACTATTGATCGAATTAACCCGGACGGCAACTACTGTCCAGAAAACTGCCGATGGATATCAATCCAAGAACAACAACGTAATCGACGTCAGCAGAAAAAAGATTAAATATGGTACGGTTTCCGTTCTTGCCTGTCCTGTACGAGGTGAGGACGGATTTTCCGTTCATCACGAATACTGCGGAGGTAGAGAAGATGATTTACACAAAAACGAAGCTGAAGGACGGCGCGGTCGTGTGCGGTCCCGTTACGGCAAAGACCACTTATACCCGCTGCGCCGTATGCGGCAAGGAAATTCAGATGGATCTGCGGGAGCTTATTCTCGCCGGAGCGCAAGACCCCTATGACACAGAGGTGAATTGCGCAGACTGCACCGACAGGATGATGCACACAAGCAATATCAACTTCGACGCGGTCGCGCTCCTTGTGGAGGCTTTCTCCGATATGGGATACGGTGCGGCGCTCCGGGAGCTTTTCGACAGCTTTGATATCGAAGATGTCCATGAACTCATCCCGGAGGAATGCGAGCTCTTTGTGGACGATCTCCTCGACAAGGTAATGGAGGTGCGTCATGACGGACAATAAACGACCGCTCGTGTATATCTGCAGTCCCTACTCCGGGGATGTGGCGGCGAACGTAAAGGCGGCGAGAGAATATTGCCGCCTTGCCGTGGATAAGGGATACATCCCCGTTGCGCCTCATCTTTTGTTTCCGCAGTTTATGGACGATACCGACCTGGCGGAACGAAAACTCGGTATGTCCTTTGGTAATGCCCTCATGGACAGATGCAGCGAAGTCTGGGTATGCGGCGACCGCCTCAGTCCCGGTATGGAAGCGGAGTTTGACAGGGCGAGTGAAAAGAATATGACCATCAAATTCGTAACCGAGGAAGACAGGTGCAAAAATTATGAACGAGCGCGAATTTTATAAGCTGTTTGGCAATGCGGTCATAATCACGACTCTGCCAGACAGAAAGCACTACCGCGTCCCGGCGGACGGGGTCTATGACCGCGTGGTCGAACTCGGTAAAAGCAGGAATGTGTATATCAACCCCAACACACGAAGAGCTGACCTGTCGCCGAACCTCCGTGGTGAGGACGATGATGTGGAAACACTAATTGCCTTTGTGGCGGATATCGACGTTCACGGTCCCGCCCATAAAGAAACTGAACTGCCGCCGGACAAGGATTCGGCCATGACCTTCCTCGATGAGATGAAGATAAAACCCACGGGCTTCGTGGACTCCGGCTACGGCATATACGGCTATTACCTTATTAAGGAGCCTGTCTCCCTTGCGGATGACGACACCCGTGAACGGGCGAAAGGTCTGCTCCGGGGATTCGGAAAGTTGCTGATGGGAGAGGCAGCGAAGCGCGGTTGGAAGCTGGACAACGTGTATAATATTTCCCATATGTTCCGCGCTCCCGGCAGTATAAACCACAAGTTGGACGAGCCGATACCCTGTACGGTCATTTCCTTTGACGGTCCGCGCTATGCCCTTGAGGACTTTGCCGAATACTACGAAAAACCTACGTCTTTCGACAAAGAGCCGTTTGAGGCAGATCCGGAAACAACGGGCAGCGCGAACAGGATTATGGAACGTTGCGCTTTTGTGCAGAAACTCAAAAACGACCCCAACGGTGTGACCGAGCCAGAATGGAAAGCCATGTGCGACAACATCTCCCTCGTCCCAGACGGCGCGGAGCTGTTCCATGAGTGGAGCGCCTTGTACGACGGTTATTCCGAAGAGGAAACGGAGAGGAAGATTCAGCGGTCGCAGAAGGTAAAGCGCCCGGTCACCTGCCGGTATATCCGGGAGAACCTCTGCTTCGACTGTCCTACGGGAGGCTGCGGTGTAAAGGCACCGGTCGTCCATGCGCTGCTTTCTCTCCATGAACAACTTGAAATATTGCTGACAAAAAAGAAGGTTGACGGCGACGAGGCTCTGGATGACCGCACTCTGCGGCTCGCCGGGTACGCGAAAGTAAAAGCACCCGCCCTCTACGCCCGGCTCAAGCAGCTCATTAAAACATCCGGTGTGGGTATACGCGATTTTGAACACGCCGTCAAGTTCACAGCGGAAAAAGCGGTCGAGCCGGAGTTTGATAGTATGCAGGCAGATATCAACCTTGACGGCATCGACCTTAACGGCGCTGTGGAACCTGCCGGATACCAGATCAGCATCGAGGAGGGCGTAACCGCCACATCCATCTTCAACGGCGTCCCCGCTAAAGTCTGCCTCTGCCATCAGCCCGTGGTTATCACCGCAAGGCTTGAGAATATCGACAGCGGTTTGGAAATGATGGAGCTTGCTTTCATGAGAAACGGCAAGTGGAAGACCCTACGCGCTCCCCGATCAAATCTGTTCAATAAGACCTCCCTCGTAAAATACGCAGACAGCGGTCTTCTGGTGTCCTCCGACAACTCCGAGGGCATGGTGCGGTATTTCACCGATTATGAAACCGAGAACGGCGGCGTCATTCCCTTTATCCGCAGCGTGAGCAGAATCGGCTGGATAGGGAAAGAGTTCTACCCTTATGTCACGGATGGCGAAATCGTGTTTGACGGTGACGACGGCGAGGAGATACTCCCGGCGCTAACAGCCAAGGGTGACTTCGCGGTGTGGCTTGAAACCGCAAAAGAACTGCGGAAGTCGGCCGTATCGAGAGCGATGCTGGCGGGTTCCTTTGTTTCCCCGATGCTGAGTCCGCTGCAGAACAGAATCATCAACATCCACTTCTGGTACGCATCCGGGAGCGGAAAGACCGCCATGCTGAAGTTCTCCCTTTCCGTTTGGGGCAATCCGCTGAAACTCATGGGCAATTTTAACTCCACAGCGGTCGGACTGGAACGCAGAGCCGGAACGCTGAAGCATCTGCCGCTTGGTCTGGATGAACTGCAGGTGCTGAACGAAAAGAGGCTGTCCTCCTCTACAATCGTGTACTCTCTTGGCAACGGCTACGGCAAGACCAGAGGTTCAAAAAACGGCGGTCTGCAGGAAGTACCAACCTGGCTCAACAGCATCATTTCTACCGGGGAGCAGCCCATCACAAACGAAACCTCTATGGACGGCATCAACACCCGTGTTCTGGAGGTCTACGGTCAACCCATTGAGGACATGGAGTACGGGCGATATGTCCACCAGGTAAGCGAAGATAATTACGGTTTTGCCGGAGAGAAGTTTGTAAGGTATCTGGTTGAAAAGGTTATGCCGGTCAAAGGCAAATTGAGCGGCGACTACACTAAGATTCGCAGTGTACTGAAAAAGTCCTTTGAAATGCTTGACCTCGGCGACCCCGGCGCACATCTGGACAACATCGCCGCTATCACCCTTGCCGACAAATATTCCTCCGAGTGCCTTTTCAGTATGAGCGACGAGGATGCCATAGCGGAGGCGCTGGAACTCGGCATGACGCTTCTGCACAACTGCAAGTCACTGGAAAAGGAAGATTCCGTGGATAGAGCATGGCATTTTGTTGAAGGATGGGTCGCGGAAAACAAAAACCGTTTCGATACGGCTGTATCTCCCTGTTACGGAAAAATCGACAAGCATCATGTATTCGTTATCGCGTCGGTTCTGCGGGAGGCTTTGGAGGATGCCGGGTTCATCTACACCAAGTGCATCAAGGGATTCCATGACAGAGAGTATATCGAGAGCTTTTCCAATTCGGAGGGCGGCAACAACAACCAGACTCAGAAGCGGATTCAAGGCGTCAACACCCGCGTCGTATGCCTAAAAATTGACGTCGATACCGAGGCTGAAGAGTTTCTGTAACGAGAATAACCCCCGTAACACCCTCATTCGGAAGACAACCGCATATATATGTAGTTTTAATTTCATGGGGGTCGTAAAGAAAAAGCCCTATACGAGATATATGTTTCTCCTACAAGTAGTTACTTTCGTTACATTCATTATTTTTGTCAGAACGGAGGAGTAAAAGTGAGCGGATATTCGCAGAAATGTATCGCAAGACTGGAATCCATTGGCGCTCCCCACAGCGGATGGATTTGCGAGAACGTCGAAACGATGAAAGACGCGACCTTCACCTGTGAACTCTGCGATTATGACCGCATCAAATATGTTCACGTTATGCTTCATCCCCAGTGGAACGGTGAGTTCCGGGTCGGCTGCGTATGCGACGGCACCATGTCCGGGAATATGCGGGCGGCCCAGGAGCGCGACGATGCGGCAAAACGCAAAGAGTCACGGAAAAGAGCGTTTATGAAAAAGCAGTGGGTGGAACATCCGGCAGGATTCATGGTACTACCCAAAACCCGCAAAACCATAACGGCAGAAATAGACAGCTTTCGCGGCAGAGAATTCTACAAGGTCATCATTGGCGGTGAACCGTACCAGTGGTGGGAAAACCGAAGGATTGAAACGCTTGAGGCGGCGAAAGCGGTGGCATTTGAGGTGCTGGAATATGAGAGAAAAACAGATTGAGCGAAAACTGGTGAATGCGGTCAAGGCGGCCGGCGGCATCGCCCCCAAGTTCGTATCTCCTGGTTATGACGGGATGCCGGACAGACTGCTGCTCTTTCCGGGCGGCAAGATGGCGTTCGTGGAAGTGAAAGCGCCTGAAGAAAAGCCGAGACCGCTGCAGACGGCAAGACACAGGATGCTTAGAAAACTCGGCTTTAAGGTTTACGTCCTTGATGATGAGCAGCAGATTGGAGGGATACTCGATGAAATCAACCGTTAAGTGCGATTGGTGTGGAAAAGAAATAACAAAGCGAGATCGGCATGGGCAACGTAACAAGCACCACTATTGTTGTGCTGAATGTCATATGCCGCAAAAGTCAAAGAAAGCCGGTGCAAAAAATCAAAGGGTGTCTGGTAAAGTGCTGTATCGGTAAATAGCTGAACACAATCTAGGACGAGAGCTGACGGCAAGCGACGAAGTTCACCACATTGACGGGGATCACTACAACAATAATTTAAGCAATCTTCTTGTGATAAACAGAAATGAGCACATGAGAATTCACGCGATGCGTAAAAGGAGAGACAAAAATGGCAGATTCACTAAGTAGAGATAGTCTACACTATTACCAGAATTTCAGCGTAGATTTTATCGAAAATCAACCGATATCTGCGATATTCCTTGATTGTGGCTTAGGAAAAACAATTATTACACTGACGGCTCTGTACGATCTATTGTTTGATAGCTTTGAAATCCATAGAGTGTTAGTAATCGCACCTTTACGAGTTGCCTATATGAGCTGGCCGAAAGAATTTAGCAAATGGACTCATTTGAGCAATCTGACATACAGCGTGGCTGTCGGTACCGAGGCTGAGCGCCGGGCAGCTCTTATAAAACCAGCCGACATCTACATCATCAACCGCGAAAACGTCCAATGGCTGATCGAGGACAGCAAGCTGCCGTTCAACTACGATACCGTCGTAATAGACGAGCTGTCTTCATTCAAGAATTATCAAACAAAGCGCTTCCGGGCGTTGATGAAGGTACGGCCAAAGGTAAAACGCATCATCGGGCTCACAGGCACGCCCAGCAGTAACGGTCTCATGGATTTGTGGGCTGAGTTCCGGCTGCTGGATATGGGCGCTCGGCTCGGACGCTTTATCAGCCACTACCGCCTCGAATACTTCCAGCCGGACAAGCGCAACGGGCAGGTCATCTTCAACTACAAACCCCTGCCCGGCGCGGAGCGGCGAATTTACGACAAAATCTCCGACATCACCATCTCCATGCGCTCCACCGAGCTTCTGAAAATGCCAGAGCTAGTCAGCAGCGAGTATACCGTCTGGCTCTCCGAGGATGAGCGCAAGCACTACGACGAGTTAAAGCAAGACCTCGTGCTGCAGCTCCCGGACGGAGACATCACCGCCGCAAACGCCGCCGCGCTTACCGGGAAGCTGTGCCAGATGGCAAACGGCGCTATATACACCGACGACGGTGATACCATAGCTATCCATGATAGAAAGCTGGACGCACTGGAGGATATTATCGAAGCCGCTGGTGGCAAGCCACTTCTTGTGGCCTACTGGTTCAAGCATGACCTTGCCCGCATTATGGAGCGGCTACAAAAGTTCCATGTTCCGTTTTCTAAGCTGGACAGCGCTGACAGTATAATACGCTGGAACGCCGGAGAGCTACCCGTGGCGCTTATCCATCCGGCGTCCGCCGGTCACGGGTTAAATCTACAAAGTGGTGGCTCCTGCATCGTCTGGTTCGGGCTAACCTGGTCACTGGAATTATATCAGCAGACCAACGCCCGCCTGTGGCGACAGGGACAGAGTGCCGAAACGGTTGTGGTGCAGCACATTGTGGCAAAAGGTACTATCGACGAGCGGGTTCTGAAGGTGTTATCCATGAAGGACAGTACCCAAGCCGCCCTGATCGATGCCGTAAAAGCCGTTCTGCAAATATGAGACAATCATCGACAATCCGTGCCAATCCGAGGGTAATAAATTATCGGAGGTACAGATTATGAACGACCATTATGTGAATCTGGCGAACGCAATTATTGTACAGGCGGCGAGAGACTACCGCGAAGCACTAGACTTTCTGAAGCGCCATCCGCATACACCCGATTTCGACACGAAGGACGCTCAGTCGGATAAACGCAAGCGTGTCCTTCGGGATAAAATCATAAAGAATGAAGGTGTGCGGGACGAGGTGGAGCGCTTCTTTCGCTCCGGTTGGTTTGAAATGCTTTCCAATCTGGACGGTGAAATACTGCTCCGGCAGATTCGTGCAATGGAGGTGCGGTGATATGACGGCTTTGGATTTTCTTAGTCAGGCATATCGCCTTGATCTCCGCATTGACAGTAAGCTCGAACAGATAGCTTCGCTAAACGAACTGGCGACAAAATGCACATCAACACTAACGGGAATGCCCCGTAATCCCAGCCACAGCCTGTCATCTATGGCTGACGCTGTCGCAAAGATCGTCGACCTGCAGACGGAAATCGACGTCGACATTCACCGTCTGGTTGACATCAAGCGGCAGATTGTTACCGCCATCAAGGCAGTGGATAATAAGGAATACCAGACGTTACTTGAGCTTCGTTTCCTCTGCGGCTGTACATGGGAAGAGGTGGCAGCCAAGATGGGCTACAGCATTCAGCACACTTATCGGATGCGCGATTGGGCTTTGACCAAAGTAGTCGTTCCCAAAGTGGAGAGTATATGAGAGTTGATGTTATGGCGCAATGTAGTATAATGGTAGTATAGAAAATTTAGCAAAGGCGAGCCTTGTGGGAGCAATCCCGCAGGGCTTTTCTTATGCCCGTGAGGAGGTGAACATCATGCCGAAGAAGCCCCAGCGCCCGTGCCAGCAACCCGGCTGTCCAACGCTGACAAGCGGTCTTTACTGCCCGGAGCACCAACGACAGGCAGACTATCATTACAACCATTTCCAGCGTGAGCCGGAGACGAACAAAAGGTACGGTCGTGCGTGGAAGCGAATCCGCGACCGCTTCATCAAGGTGCACCCGCTCTGCGAGGAATGTAAGAAGGTTGGTCGCCTGACACCGACCGAGGAGATTCATCATATTCTCCCGCTCAGTCAGGGCGGCACCAACGACGTGCATAACCTTATGGCACTATGCAAGGCGTGTCACTCGCGGATAACCCTTGAGGCAAATAAGAATGACATCGACCGCTAATGCCGACCGGTGGGGTCATTTTACCTCTGTGACCTTTTCAAGCGGACAGCGGCGTGGGGCTTCGTGTGAACAAACGGCGATATCAGAAGGGTGATAAAGAAAGGCGGTGAGAAAATGCCGACAAAATCGAATAACACCGGCGGACAGGGCGGAAAAAGACCCGGCGCCGGACGCAAGAAAAAGGCCGTGACAGAGAAAGCGGCCAACGGAAATCCGGGCGGCAGGAAACTTACCGTTCTGGACATTCCCGATGTTGAGGGGACGGCAATGCCGAAGCCGAAAGACATCCTCTCGGCAAAACAGCGCGACGGCACAGAGCTCCGTGCGAAGGCGGTATACGAGGAAACATGGCAGTGGCTCAACAATATCGGCTGTGCCTCCTATGTGTCTCCCCAGACGTTAGAGCGCTATGCCATGTGCGTGGCGCGATGGATTCAGTGCGAGGAGATGACCAATGAACTTGGCTTCCTCTCAAAACATCCGACAACCGGAAAGCCCATCACTTCTCCGTTTATAAACATCGGTATCAACTATATGAATCAGGCAGCCCGTCAGTGGGACGCCATCATGCAGATCGTCAAGGAAAACTGTACCGTGGATTTCAGCGGCGCAAACCCAAATGATGATTTGGAAAGACTGCTGCACCAGAGAAAGGGATTTTGATATGATATCCTATAAAACCTGTGAAAGCGTATGCATCGGTCACCCGGATAAACTGTGTGACCTCATTGCCGACAGCATTCTGGACGAGTGCATGCGGCTCGACAAATCCTCCCGCGTAGCCTGCGAGGTCATGGCGACGGGACACAAAATCATCGTAGCGGGCGAGATCACCTGCTCAAAGCGTGTGGATATCCGATTTATTACAAGACAGGCCCTGCGGATAGCCGGATACAATCCGCTGGGGTTTCTCATTTATGTATATATACATAAACAATCGGAGGACATCGACGGTGGCGTTTCCAGAGCCCTTGAATCAAGAAACGGAGACACCTCCTGGTATTCCACCATCGGCGCCGGGGATCAAGGTACGGTTTACGGCTACGCCACCAACGAAACCAAAACTCTTATTCCTCTGCCTCTGGAACTTGCCCATCAGATCTGTAAACGGCTCGACAAGGTTCGCTCGGACGGGACCATCAAAGGTATCTTCTCCGACGGAAAAGCGCAGGTGACCGTCCAGTATGAAGACCGAAAGCCCAAGCGTGTAAAGACAATTGTGGTATCCGTTCAGCATTCCGAGGACAAAGACCTCGATGCTCTCCATAATGAAATTATCACCAATGTCCTGTGGCCGGCGTTCGAGGGCTTTCCTTTTGATGAGGAAACGGAGATCCTCGTCAACCCCTCCGGCAGATTTGTTAAAGGCGGTCCCGCCGCAGATACGGGGCTCACTGGCAGAAAGATCATCGTGGACACCTACGGTGGCGAGGGAGCGCACGGCGGCGGAGCGTTCTCCGGCAAAGACCCCACGAAGGTCGACCGCTCAGCAGCTTATATGGCGAGATGCGTCGCCGTGTCTGTCGTGCAGAACGGTCTGGCGGATAAATGCCAGGTCGCCGTCTCCTATGCCATCAGCAAGGCTGACCCCGTCGCCGTGCAGGTCGATACCTTCGGCACAGGCAGGTATTCCGATACGGCAATCAGAAACGCTGTTATTGATACATTCAACTTCCGTCCGGCTGCCATTATCGAATTCCTCAAGCTGAAGGACACGGATTATTCCGCGACCGCGACCTACGGTCACTTCGGCGGCTGCGAGAGATGGGAGTGGAATCACTGTGCGCAGGAACTCCGGGAGGCGGTGAAAAAGCATGAGCAAGACAACGACTGAGATGCGGCTCGTGCCCATCGCAAAGCTGGTGCCTTATCAGAATAACGCGAGAACACACTCGGCGGAGCAAATAAAAAAGCTCCGATCTTCTTTACGGGAATTCGGCTTTGTAAACCCTGTCCTCATCGACCGCAGCTACGGTGTCATCGCCGGACACGGCAGAATCCAGGCGGCTATGGAGGAAGGCATCACCGAGGTACCGTGTGTATATGTCGACCATCTTACCGAGGCGCAGAAGAAAGCGTATATCCTCGCAGATAACCGTATGGCGCTCGATGCCGGATGGGACGAGGAACTATTGAAGATAGAGTTGGAAGAACTCGAGGGTCTCGGCTTCGACCTCGGCCTTACAGGATTCGATGAAAAGGACCTGTCGGATTTGTTCGGCAAGGACACCGAGGTGAAGGATGACGATTTCGACGTCGATGCTGAACTGCAAAAGCCGACCTTCTCAAAAACCGGTGATATCTGGACGCTCGGACGGCACAGGCTTATCTGCGGCGACTCCACTAAAAAGGAAACGTATGATATTCTTATCGGCGACCATCGCGTCAACCTAGTAGTGACCGATCCTCCGTACAACGTTAATTACGAAGGCTCCGCCGGAAAAATCAAGAACGACAATATGGCGAACGACAAGTTCTATCAGTTCCTCCTAGACGCCTTTACCAATATGGCAAGCTACATGGCGGACGACGCCTCCATATATGTATTCCACGCAGACACCGAGGGGTTGAATTTCCGCCGTGCCTTTGCCGACGCGGGGTTCTATCTCTCCGGCTGCTGTATCTGGAAAAAGCAGTCTCTGGTACTCGGACGCTCTCCGTATCAGTGGCAGCATGAGCCCGTGCTCTACGGCTGGAAGAAAAGCGGAAAGCATCAGTGGTACACCGGCAGGAAGGAAACTACCATCTGGGAGTTCGACAAGCCGAAGAAAAACGGCGATCACCCCACGATGAAACCGATACCGCTTCTGGCTTACCCCATAATGAACTCATCACTGACGAACTCCATCGTCCTCGACCCCTTCGGCGGCAGCGGATCCACGCTCATTGCCTGTGAGCAGTCCGGGCGTATCTGTTATACAGCCGAAATCGATGAGCGGTTCTGCGGCGTTATTGTCAAGCGGTACATCGAACAGGTCGGCTCGGCGGACAAGGTTTCCGTACAGCGCGACGGTGTGATTTACTCCTATACGGAGGTGACTGTAGATGAGTAAACTCACTCTCAGGTCTGAACTATGCCTGTTTTGTTCTTTCCCGCATTGTGTTATATACACAAAAAACCGCCGAATAATCGGTGCGGTATTCTACATGAAAATCGCAAATAAGTGTTGCTATATATGCGGTTTTGAGGCATTAATGTAGTACCGAAATAAGAAAGGCGGTTTTGACAAATGAAAATCAACTACAACGTAACAGGACCTGAACGCAAATCACTGGTTGGCGCGATCAGCACAGCACTGGATTCCCCCGCCAAGTACCTTGGAGCCCCGACCTTCGCCTACGAGATCGGCGATTACCACATCGACAAGACCGGAACGCTTACGGGTCCCGACAACCTGGACTTGGAGGATTCACTCCATCACGCGGGTTTTGACGCAGACGGCGACACTCGCGAGTATGACGAAGCCGACACCTACGAGAGCGGACTTGGCGGTATGGGTGCGCTTGACGAGTTCCCGGATATTGACCAGCACCACCCCGGACAGTATGCCAATCCCGACGCGCCGATTACCGAAGCCATGCAAAGACAACTGGATGAAGCACTCGCCTTTGAGGACCTGAGGATGGACGGCCGCGAGGAATTGGGTCTTGGCTGTACCCGCCGCGAAAACTTCCAGGGTGAAAACGGAATGCAGGCAAGCGATGTACCGGAACTCGAGGATGGCAATGGATTGGTAATTGAGATGCCGCGCTCTTCTTTAACCGACACCGCGATTGACAACCTCAAGCGGCTGGTCGACAGCAAAGCTACGCTCATCAAAAAAGCGCTCGGTGCGGATAGCTTGAAAATTGAGCTCACCGATGAGCTTATTCGCTTCCCTTGGTTCGACCACATTCCGGAGCCGGCAGTCATTAGCGCCATCACGCACTTTGTTGGAAAAATGCTTGCTGCAGCCAAGAGCCAGAAGCGTGTGACTGCCAAGGAAAAGGAAACAGACAACGAGAAGTACGCTTTCCGCTGCTTCCTCCTGCGACTCGGCTTCATTGGTGATGAGTACAAGGAAACGCGTCGGGAGCTCCTTCGTAACCTGACCGGCAGCACGGCGTTTCGCTCGGGAGCCAAGAAGGGCTTCAACGCAGAAGACCTCGACGCTGCCACTGACGGCCCCACAGTAATAGAAGCGGTAAAAGCCTTACTGAACGGAGAGGAGGCGGCTAACGATGAGATTTCCGAGTAAAGATATCGTTGAGCGCACCCGCCGCCAGTTTCCGGTCGGTTGCCGCGTAGAGCTTATCCGCATGAACGATGTGCAGGCACCACCCATCGGCACCAAAGGCACTGTTATCGGGGTGGATGACACGGCGAGTGTTATGGTGAAATGGGACAACGGCAGCGGATTGAACGTGGTCTTTGGCGAGGACATTTGTCGGAAGTGCGACGACGACAACGCCAGCATTAGCGAAAACTTCTAACCCGCGCTAATAAAATAGCGGAGGTTCAGCCCTGCATGGGCTGTATCTCGTTTAGGTATATTTTGACGGATTGCTGATGGCGGTCTATTATTTTGTCCAGAAGGAGGCGGGATCCTTGAAAAAGCTTAATAAATACCATCCCACACGTTTTATGGCGGAAGGCAGTCATTATGACAAGGATGCCGCCGACCACGCTGTGTGCTTTATAGAAAACTTCTGCTGCCATACCAAAGGCACTTGGGACGGTAAGCCTTTCGAGCTTATCGATTGGCAGGAACAGATTATCCGGGATGTATTCGGGATTCTAAAACCGAACGGATACCGGCAGTTCAATACGGCATATATCGAGATCCCCAAGAAGATGGGCAAACAACTGGCGCTGGACACACTCATTCCAACTCCGTCCGGGTTTGCGACAATGGGAAGTATTCAGGTTGGGGATCAGGTATTTGATGAGAAGGGACGCGTCTGCCATGTCGTGGCAAAAAGTGCGATAGACTATGATGAACAGGCATACAGAATAATTTTTAAAGATGGACAGGTTATTGACGCAGGAGAACGCCACCAGTGGGTGGGTGAATATACACACGGCAAGAGAAGGCCTTGCACCATGACAACCGGTGAATTGTTCCGTATGCCAAAGCATGACGGGGTGATTCGATTTCGGATTGCCGTTTCCGATGCCATTGAAGTGCCCGATGCCGATTTGCCGATAGAACCGTATCTGATGGGTTACTGGCTTGGTAACGGGAATGCGGTAAGGCCTGAAGTAACAATAAAGACCGAAGATGTCGCCGGAGTGCTAAAAAACATAGTACCGTATTACGAGGTGCTGAGCGCCTTGAACAACACCGGCGACAGTATTGTTTTCAACATCCCGGCGCTGCGTTCCGTGCTGTTAAAGAGCTTCCACGAGAAAGTGATTCCATTTCCATATATCAGGGCTTCGAGACAGCAGCGGTTGCGGTTGCTGCAAGGGTTAATGGATTCAGATGGCTGTATCAGTACCCGTAAAGGACAAGGCATATACACCTCCACAGAAAAAGCGCTCTCTGAAAGTGTCAGTGAATTGCTGTGGAGTTTAGGTATTAAAAATACTATAACCGTCGCACCCTCCACGCAGAGGCGGGACTGGTCAAAGACGAGTACAGAGTGCGGCCGCGTTCCGACAGGTGAGACGCTGTACTATGTGAAGTTTACTGCGTTTGAAGACATGCCCGTGTCAGGTATGAACCGCAAACGATCACGTGCGGCCGTAAGGAATCCCTACACACGGAGTCATTTCCGCTACATCGATGCCGTCGAACCTATACCCAACAGAGGAATGCAATGCATACAGGTTGACAGCCCGTCTCATCAATACCTGGTGGGGCGTTCTTTTTTGCCGACACATAACAGCGAACTCGCGGCGGCTGTTGCGCTGTATCTTCTCTGCGCGGACTTTGAACCCGGCGCCGAGGTCTATGGCTGTGCTGCGGATAAAGACCAGGCGCGTATCGTTTTCGATGTGGCGATGGATATGGTCAAACGTTGTCCTCATCTGTTCAGTAAAATGAGCATTCAGGCAAGCCTGAAAACCATGACCTATGTTCCGACCGGCAGCAAATACAAGGCTCTTTCGGCGGACGTGGCGAACAAGCATGGTTTCAACACCCACGGTGTTATATTTGATGAGCTTCATACCCAGCCAAACAGGAAACTATACGATGTTATGCTCCAGGGCAGCGGTGACGCAAGAATGCAGCCGCTGTATTTTCTTATTACAACCGCCGGAGATAACCAGAACAGCATCTGCTGGGAGGTTCATCAGAAAGCGGTGGACATTATAGACGGCCGCAAGACCGACTCAACCTTCTACCCGGTTATTTACGGCGCAGCGCCGGAGGACGACTGGACTGATCCTAAGGTGTGGAAAAAAGCAAACCCATCTCTCGGCATTACGGTGAGTATGGATAAGGTCAAGGCGGCGTTTGAGTCGGCACGGCAAAATCCCGCCGAGGAGAACAGCTTTCGACAACTACGCTTAAACCAGTGGGTCAAACAGGCCGTACGCTGGATGCCGATGGAGAAATGGGACGCCTGCGCTTTCCCGGTTGACCCGGAAGTGTTACGGGGACGTGTATGCTACGGCGGACTTGACCTTTCGTCCTCCACCGATATTACTGCTTTCGTCCTGGTATTTCCACCGGTTAATGAGGATGACAAGTATATCGTGCTTCCGTATTTCTGGATACCAAAGGACAACATCGATTTGCGTGTGCGGCGTGACCATGTGAACTATGATGTTTGGAAGAGGCAGGGTTTCCTACAAACCACCGAAGGCAACGTCGTCCACTACGGCTTCATCGAGTCCTTTATCGAGGAGCTCGGCACGAAGTATAACATCCGAGAGATCGCTTTCGACCGCTGGGGTGCTGTACAGATGACTCAGAACCTCGAAAACCTTGGCTTCTCCGTCGTGCCCTTCGGTCAGGGCTTCAAGGATATGAGTCCACCGACAAAAGAGCTGATGAAGCTTACCTTAGAACAGAAGCTTGCCCACGGCGGTCAGCCGGTACTACGCTGGATGATGGACAACATTTATATACGCACAGACCCGGCGGGCAACATTAAGGCAGACAAGGAAAAATCCACTGAGAAGATAGACGGTGCCGTCGCTACCATTATGGCGCTTGACCGGGCGATACGGTGCGGAAACGATACGAGCGAAAGTGTGTATGATACACGCGGTTTATTGCTTATATAAATGACCACGATATTTACTGACTATACAACTTGATAAGTTGAAACTGAAATTTGATAAAAGACAGAACGTATATTCATATGCTACGTTCAGGCAAATTTTATATAAGCCGAATAACAAATTTACAATAAAATACCAAATAAATCACAATAATTAATAACAAGAACCAAGCTTTATTTTTTATTAATTCTGGTATATAACCTAATGAAAAAAAGGGAAAAAAAATAAAAAGTAGAATCAAACTACCGACACTGCCTGTGCCATTCCCTGTGTTTTTTTTTACACTATTACGCCTTCGTCGGTAATATCCTTGTACATAAGTATCATCTTCGTGAATTTTCCATTTACTCATGACTGATTCCTCCTACAGCTTAACAAATGTAACACTCAACCATCTTTGTTGGATGATGGACGATTTCTACATCCACACAAACCTTGCCAGCAACACCAAAGCGGAAAATGAAAAAACCGCCGAAAAACCTACAGTGCGGTAGCGATAAGGAGAGGTGCTAATGAGTAATAACAGGCATGATACATGCGGTCTGCTTTTTATTTGATATGATAGGAATAAGCAGTTCATATCATTAAAATATTGTATTATATAGTTACAAAAAAAGCAATACCCAAACTGACACTGTCAAGCAAAAACCGCAAATATTGGCGAACAAAATTTCCCCATTAATCAGAAGATCGATTTGCGATGAGGTATCCTGTAGTGATCGTCAGAGAAATTAAGGATCTGAGAGCGAGGAGTAAGTCTATCGAAAAAAGCAGCAAGGACGGCATTGCCGAGAATACAGCCCAACAATCAAAGCCCTTGTTAGAAGTGATGACGACAGAAGTGTTTCGCATAATTCAGAAATCAGTTATAAAAGCGCCTGGTGGAGACCGTTTTTGTATTTCTGAATACATCTCGGTTCCCACCATACACTCCCAGCCTCATGTGTTTCACCCTTTTAATTTATACACAGTTGGCGTTTCAGCGGGGGATTCTTCTTTACCAATATTCGTTCTATTAGTTTACCAGTAACACAAGAGGTATAAGCTTATGAGCATGTTCCAGTATATATTTAAGCCCCGTGACAAGCCGAAGAACTTAGGCAGTAGCAGCTTTTTATTGGGTGGATCGTCCTCCGGCAAGGTTGTAAACGAAAGAACAGCCATGCAGATGACAGCGGTTTACAGCTGTGTGCGCATTCTAGCGGAAGCAATCGCGAGTTTACCACTGTTCGTGTATAAATACGGCAGCGACGGCAGTAAGGATAAGTATATCGACCACCCCTTGTGGCGCGTACTGCACGATGAACCGAACCCGGAGATGACATCGTTTGTCTTCCGGGAAACCATGATGAACCACCTTCTGCTGACGGGCAACGCCTACGCTCAAATTATACGAAACGCTCGCGGCGATGTGGTAGCGCTGTATCCGCTCATGCCTGACCGCATGACTGTAGACAGGGATTCTTATGGACGGCTTTACTACCGTTATCGAAAAAGCAGCGATGATGCACCGGAGATTGGCAAAGCCAAACAGAGTGACGTCATCCTCGCACCAAGCGATGTGCTGCACGTTCTCGGTCTGGGCTTTGATGGCCTAGTTGGATACTCACCGATTGCAATGGCGAAAAACGCCGTGGGGCTGGCCATCGCCGCTGAGGAATACGGCGCTAAATTCTTTGCTAACGGTGCAGCACCAAGCGGTGTCCTCGAACACCCCGGCACGATTAAAGATCCGGAGCGTATACGGCAAAGCTGGCAGTCCACGTTTGGCGGCAGTGCTAACAGCAACAAGATCGCAGTTCTTGAGGAAGGTCTCAAGTATACACCGATTGCCATCTCACCGGAACAGGCACAGTTCCTTGAGACACGGAAATTTCAGATAAACGAAATCGCCCGCATTTTCAGGGTACCGCCACATATGCTCGCCGACTTGGAGAAATCATCGTTCAGCAATATTGAGCAACAGTCGCTTGAGTTCGTGAAATACACGCTAGACCCGTGGGTTATACGCTGGGAACAAGCGATGAATAAGTCGCTGCTGCTCGAAAGCGAAAAGCGTGATGTGTTTACGAAATTCAATGTGGATGGATTGCTTCGCGGAGATTACGCCAGCCGTATGACGGGCTACGCCACCGCACGGCAGAATGGATGGATGTCTGCCAACGATATCAGGCAGCTTGAGAACCTCGACCGCATCCCGGCAGAACTGGGAGGGGACCTTTTTCTTATCAACGGCGCGATGACTAAATTACAGGACGCGGGCGCGTTCGTAAATTCTACAGAAACGGAGGAAACCTCAGATGGACAAAACAATGCGGGCGACAAGCCCAAGCAAAGCCCTCGGCAGAGCAGGTAATAAGCACTTTTGGAACTGGGACAAAGACGAAAAATCAGGCGTCCGCACCCTTTACCTCGACGGTACTATTGCAGACGAAAGCTGGTGGGACGACGAAATCACCCCTCGGATGTTCAAAGATGAGCTGCTTTCCGGGAGCGGAGACATCGTGGTGTGGATTAACTCACCCGGTGGAGACTGCGTGGCAGCAAGCCAGATATATACAATGCTCATTGATTACACAGGAAATGTCACCGTGAAAATTGATGGTTTAGCAGCAAGCGCGGCTTCGGTAATTGCTATGGCAGGAACCGAGGTGCTCATGGCTCCGACGGCCATGCTCATGATCCATAATCCGATGTCAATCGCAATCGGCGATACCGAGGAAATGCAAAAAGCAATCGCCATGCTGGATGAAGTCAAGGAATCCATTATCAACGCCTACGAAATCAAGACTGGGCAATCCCGCGCAAAAATCTCTCATCTCATGGACGGCGAAACCTATATGAACGCAAACAAGGCAGTGGAGCTTGGCTTTGCCGACGGCATCTTGGAGGACGCCAAACGCGTTCGTACCGACGATGTGGTCTTTGCGTTCAGCCGCAGGGCGGTTACCAATTCGCTTATGAACAAGCTCATCTCAAAATCCGCACCGAAGACGGAGCACGCACTTGACAAGCAAGTGCCGAAGCAGGATGCGCCGACCGGCGTATCTATCGAAGCGGCTATGCAGAAACTGCAGGCCCGTAAATTCATTTAATGGAGGAATTTGATTATGAAAAAGGTACTCGAAATGCGTGAAAAACGCGCAAAGGCATGGGACGCGGCAAAGGCGTTCCTCGACACTCGTGCGAAGGACGGCGTCCTTTCTGCCGAAGACAACGCAACCTATGACAAGATGCTGGCGGATGTGGATGCGATGGCCCACCAAATTGCCATCGAGGAAGACCGCGTGGCCAGAGATGCTGCTATGGCGCAGCCGACCAGCTCGCCGCTTACAGCGAAACCCAACGCACAGAACGGCCAGCCCGTCTCTCCCAGAGCGACCGCTGAATACCGCGAGGACTTCCTGAATCTCGTGCGCGGCAAGCGCCCGATTCACAACGTCATGGAGGAAGGCACTTCATCTACCGGCGGCTATCTTGTGCCTGTAGAATTCGACAGCACCCTTGTGAAGAAGCTTGCGAAGGAAAACGTGATCCGTTCCCTCGCAAAGATCATCACCACCACGGCGCCGCACAGGATCAACATCGCGTTGACGGATGTGTCCGCCGACTGGGTTGCTGAAAGCGGTGTGTTTACGCCCAGCACGCCCACCTTCAATCAGCTCTCCCTCGACGCATATACGCTTCGTGCGGCGGCGCTGGTTTCGGAGGAGCTGCTTCAGGATTCCATGTTTGACCTTGAGGATTACCTCATCAGCAACTTCGCCCTGGCTTTCGCGGCGAAGGAGGAACAGGCCTTCTGTGTCGGTACCGGCGAAGGGCAGCCCACCGGCATCTTTACTGTCAAAGGCGGAGATGTTGGCGTGACGACCGCAGGAACAGCCGACATTAAGGCAGACGAGCTCATTGACCTGACCTATTCCCTCAAGGATGGTTACAAGAAAAACGCGGTGTTTATTCTCAATAGTGCTACCCTCGCAGGGATCCGCAAGCTGAAGGACGGCAACGGCGTATATATGTGGCAGCCGTCGCTGCAGGCAGATCAGCCCGATCGCCTGCTCGGTTTCCCGGTGCATATCTCGCAGTATGCTCCGACCATCGCAGCCAACGCATACACCGTCGCGTTCGGTGATTTCCAGAACTACTGGATTGCCGACCGCAGCGGCAGAACCATTCGCCGGGCAAACGAGCTGCATATCGCGAACCTGCAGACCGGCTTCTACGCCTTCCAGCGCGTGGACGGGAAGACCGTTCTGCCCGAAGGTATCAAGCTCTTGAAGCAGCACGCTTAAAGGAGGATACGGCTATGTCGTATAACACAAAGAATTACACCGAACAGGGCGGCGAGAAAACGGTGATCGGCGGAACGCTGGAAATCAAGGAGGGAGCCTCGGTAACGGGGCTTCCTTCCGCACTTAACCAAGCTGCCAGCACAGCTGCTACTGTCGCGGGAGTCAAGGACGATTTCAACGCCCTGCTTCTCAAGCTGAAAGACGCCGGGCTTATGACGCCGGACACGTGGCATGTGTCTGTCGCCAAAATACCGCAGGTACCGGCTGGCGATCCTTACGCAGCTGAAATGACGGCGAATCAGGCTGCGGTCACAGGTATCACCCTCGCGGACAGGGTTATTTCTGTCACCGTGGACGTGTCTGACCTCGTCGCTTTCCCCAGTTCTAATCCGGCGCAGGGCACACATAAGTGGGTCGGCATTGCCATTACCACAGGACTGACGGATATAACGGCGGTCAAGTACAACGGTTATCAGCTTGCCGCGGAGGATGTTACGGAAGCGACTGTTTTGGGCTGCTCTGCCGGCGATATTGTCATGTGGCTCAAATGCGATGAAATCGTGAATACGCCGAAGACCTTCACCCTGTGGGCTTCCGGGTATCCCGAAGAGACCTTTACCGTCGTAATCGCGGAGCCGGAAGAGGAATAGAGAATGGACGGCGGCGGTATGACACTGCTTGAAAAGGTTAAGGCAAATCTCATTCTCGAACACACGGCGGACGATGAGCTCCTGCAGCTGTATATCACCGCCGCTGTTTCCTATGCAGAAAGCTACCAGCACATTGCAGAAGAATATTACAGCAGTAACCCGATGCCGCCTACCACGGAACAAGCGGTTATTATGCTGTCGTCCCATTTCTACGAATCCAGGGACGGCAGCACAGGCGGCTTTTTTGCGGATAACGTCCAGGCAGGGCAGCAGGTCTGGAATACGGTCAACCTACTTTTGCGTCTTGAACGGGCGTGGAAAGTGTGAGTATGAGTATTGGCAAGATGGATACCTTCATCGACATCATAGAGATAGTAACTATAAAGGATTCGGAGGGCTTCAGCACTGAGGTTGACAATATCGTCGCATCTGTCAGGGCTTACCGGGAAGGACGGCATGGAACCGAGAAATGGGCTAACCGGGCTGCTTTCTCAGAAGCCACCGACCTTTTCCGTTTTCGCCGTATTCCAGGCGTAGCCGTTACCACTTCTATGATTATTATAAATGAAGCATATCGGTTTGAAATAACATCAGTCGAGGATGTCAAGGGGCGCGGTATGTATTCGGAAGTACTCGCGAAGGAGGTACGGCCCAGTGGGTAAAGCGATAACGCAGCTACCGGAGGATTTCCTTCTAAATCTCTCTCAGCTGGGTGACAGAACGGACGAAATAATCCCACGTGTCTTGCAGGCTGGCGGCGAGGTTGTGAAGGCAAAAGTCAGAAGCAATCTGAAAAGCGTCATCGGCAGCGGTACGAAGGAAGAAAGTCGCTCCACCGGCGAGCTATTTTCTTCACTCGGCGTCTCGCCGGCGAAACAGGATAAAGACGGAAATTTCAATGTCAAGGTGGGATTCTCGGAAGGCCGCTCGGATGGTAAGTCCAACGCTATGATAGCGGGAGTGCTCGAATACGGCAAGCACGGTCAACCGCCGCGTCCGTTCCTGAAACCCGCGAAATCTGCCAGCAAGAACGACTGCGTTGAGGCTATGAAAGCCGCTTTTGAACGAGAGGTAAAAAGCATATGAGCCTGCTGGAAGAACTGAATACGGTGCTTACACCGCTTATTCCCATAGAAACAGGCGTTTTCTCCGGCACCGCTCCTGATTGCTATTTGGTCATTACCCCTGTAGTAGACACCTTCGAGCTGTATGCCGACGACAAGCCCCACCAAGAGGTGCAGGAGGCGCGGCTTTCCCTGTTCAACAAAGGCAGCTACACCCATATCAAGAATCGGATCGTCCGAGCGCTGCTTGCCGCGGACATTACGATAACCGACCGCCGGTACATCGCCTACGATAACGGCTATCACCACTTTACCATCGACGTGGCAAAGGATTACACATTTGAACTGGAGGTATAACCAATGGCAACTATCGGTTTTGACAGACTATTTTATGCACCTATCACCGAAGCCGCTGACGGCTCGGAGACCTACGGCACACCTGCTTCACTCGCAAAAGCCATCTCTGCGGAACTGTCCGTGGAGTTGAACGAAGCGACCCTCTACGCGGATGACGGCGTGGCCGAAACGGTCAAGGAGTTCAAGTCCGGCACCCTCACGCTGGGAATCGACGACATCGGTACGACCATCGCAAACGAGCTGACCGGAGCGCAGATTGACACGAATCACGTTCTTGTCTCCGCGTCCGAAAACGGCGGTAACCCCGTGGCCATCGGTTTCCGCGCACGTAAGGCTGACGGTCGTTATAAGTATTTCTGGCTCTAGCGCGTGAAGTTCGGCATTCCCGCGACGAACCTGCAAACCAAAGGAGACAGCATCACCTTCTCCACGCCGACCATCGAGGGGACCATCTTCCGCCGTAATAAGCTGGATGGACAGAACAATCATCCGTGGAAGGCAGAAGCCAACGAGGGAGATACCAGTCTGCCCGCAAGCGTCATCTCCGGTTGGTTTACGCAGGTGTATGAACCAGACTTTACCGTTCCCACCGTTACTATTACTACACAGCCGCAGGACGCCGCAGTGACCCAAGGCGCGATCACCGGTGACCTGACCGTCGCTGCGACTGCGTCGAGTAGTACGCTGCTCTATCAGTGGTATAGCAACACATCTGAAAGTACGACTGGCGGGACGGTCATTACGGGTGCCACCAGCGCAAGCATGACGATCCCCACAGACCTTACCGAGGGCATCTATTATTACTACTGCGCGGTCAGCGCCGGGGCTACCACCGTCAAGACGAATGCTGTGACGGTCACTGTATCCGCCGGAGGTGAGGGTTAATGGCTAACGAGAGAAGTGCCGCCATTACCATCGGCGGCAAGGAATATGAAATGGTCCTCACCACTCGCGCTACCAAGGAGATCGCGGTGCGTTACGGTGGCCTTTCAAGTCTTGGTGATACGCTCATGAAGTCCGACAACTTTGAAACGGCGCTTGACGAGGTGGTCTATCTCATTACGCTGCTGTGCAACCAGAGTATCCTCATCCACAACCTGCAAAACCCGCAGGATAAGCGCGAAACGCTGACGGAAGAGGCAGTCGAGCTGCTCACCTCACCGCTTGAGCTGGCTGATTACAAGGCTGCTATCATGGAAGCGATGTATAAAGGCACAAAGCGCGAGGTCGAAAGCGAGGATAGCGTTACCGGAGGTGCCGCATCAAAAAACGTGCCGGCCGGGTAAGCGACGACGAGTTGTTTGCCCGGTTGATTTTCTACGGCGTAACCCTATTGGGTCGGGCAGAGCCGGAGGTGTGGCTCATGCCTCTGGGCTACCTGCTCGACCAGTGGGAGGTCTATAAACAGTTCAATGGCATGGCAAAACCGAAGCGTGAATGGTTTATTGATGATGTGTTTATTGTGGGGATATAGCGGAGCGTTCGTACTATCTTCTTAAATAAATAAGGGCAACCAAGCCACAATCAGTGAGGTTGCCCACACTTTCGGTGTGATCGAGATTTGCTTGGACAGGGTAAAGACTATCCAGACGGGGTGAATGCTTATATGTATAGCTAAAGTGTTTTCACAAGCTTAACATATTTCCCATCATTATCTTCTCCTACAAAGATGATATTTGTAAACCCCTTTTTTTCATATAGCCATCTTGCGCCTATATTAACAATATCAACACCTAATGACATTTCTACGTATCCCAAATTTTTTGCATATGAGATAAGAAAATCAATGATCAAGCCACCAATACCCTGATTGCGGAATTCAGGCTTAACGACCATTCTGGAAAGATAAATACGTTTATTAGGAATCGTGTAATCGGGATCATTTTCATCAAGCACAAGTGAGCCCTCGCCTATATACTCTCCGTTCACTTCATATATAAATATAATTCTATTGCCGGATAATAGTTCATTGTACCACCTTTTGGCTAGTTCAGAGTGCTTATTCATATCCCATATATTATTACACTTATTATAATTCTCAGGCTCTAATTTTTTTATTTGATAATCCATGGGAACACCACCTAATATAAATATACCCCGCGAGTTTAATTCTCCACAGCTACCGTTTCGCAAATATTTTGCACGGCAACTGTTTAATTTTACCACAATATAATGGTTGTTTCAACCGCTTAGATATGAACATACGCCATTTTACAGGCAGTTGATTAAGGCGAAATGCCCGGATATTTAGCATTTATAAAGAGAAGGGAGGATAACAAACTCATGGGATATGCAGATTTATCCTACATCTCGGATAAATCCGCATATCCCATAAATAAAGTTATCCTCCTAACTCCCTGTAAATGCCGTAAAATCAACGGTTTTTGCTTTAATTGCTCGGATAACTTTTTAGGTATTTCACTCATTCTGAGGCATAGTTATCCTCATTTCGCCTGCTTTGACAGCTCAAAAGCATAAAATATCGGATTTCAAACCATAACGGCTAATATTCCTTTGTAATAGTTATCCGAAGAGAATAGCCGAAAACCACTGTAAATAAGCCGATTCTCGGCAGAAAGGAGGATAACTTTATTTATGGGATATAACAATTTCGGATTGAAAATCGGCGTCGAGGGTGAAAAGGAGTTCAAAAAAGCGCTCTCCGACATCAACCAGTCGTTCAAAGTTTTGGGCTCGGAGATGGCTCTTGCCACCTCCCAGTTCGATAAAAATGAGCAGAGTGTTCAGTCTCTTACCGCTAAGAACGAGGTCTTGACGAAACAGATCGATGCGCAGAAGGACAAAATCGAAACCCTGCGTAAGGCGCTACAGAACGCCTCCGACTCCTTCGGGGAGAACGACCGGCGGACGCAACAATGGGTCACCGCTCTGAACAATGCCCAGGCCGAGCTGAACGGCATGGAGCGAGAACTGAAGGGCAACGAAAAAGCCATCGACGATATCGGCGACGAGATGGGCGACGCGGCGAAGGAAACCGATAAATTCGGTGATGAGCTGGAGGACACTGCCCGGGAAGCTGACAGCTCCGGCAGCAAGTTTGAAAAACTCGGGTCCGTGGTTAAAGGCATCGGTGTCGCTATGGGAGCAGCCCTCGCGGCAATCGGCACGGCTGCGATCTCTGCGGGTAAAGCACTGGTGGATATGTCCGTAGAAGCCGCCGCTTTCGCGGATGAAATGCTGACTCAGTCTACCGTCACGGGCATGAGCGTAGAGAGCTTGCAAGCGTATTCCTATGCCGCAGATCTTGTGGATGTGTCGCTCGATACACTCACCGGGTCGATGGCGAAGAACGTCAAGTCCATGTCGAGCGCCGCTGACGGCTCCGCGAAATATGCGGATGCGTACGCTCAGCTTGGCGTGGCAGTAACGAACGCGGACGGTACACTGCGTGACAGCGAGGATGTTTACTGGGAGGTCATCGATGCCCTGGGCAACGTCTCTAACGAAACCGAGCGCGACGCTCTCGCTATGCAGCTGTTCGGTAAGAGCGCACAGGACTTGAATCCCCTCATTGCCCAAGGCAGCGCAGGTATCGCAGCACTAACCGAAGAAGCACATCGCATGGGTGCTGTCTTAAGCGAAGAAAGCATCGCCAAGCTGGGCGCCTTCGACGACTCCGTTCAGCGATTAAAGCAGGGTTCCGAAGCAGCGAAGCGCGTTATGGGTACGGTACTTCTGCCGCAGCTCCAGACCCTCGCCGATGACGGTGTGTCCCTGCTGGGTGACTTCACCTCCGGTTTGGTGGCTGCCGGGGACGACTTTGGTAAAATCAGCGAGGTCATCGGCAATACGGTGGGCGGCCTAGCCGACATGATAATGGAACACCTGCCGAAAATCATCCAGGTCGGTATGGATATCGTCATGGCTATCGTAAATGCGATTGTCGAGAACCTGCCGACCATCGTAGAGTGTGCATCCTCTATTGTCATAACTCTGTTGGAAGGCTTGATTGAAGCCCTGCCCGCTATAACAGAAGGCGCGCTTCAGCTTGTCCTTACACTGGTTCAAGGCATCATCGACAACCTGCCCGCAATTATTGAAGCCGCCATTCAGATGATTGTGACTCTGGCCACGGGCATCGCGGAAGCTCTACCGGAGCTGGTGCCGTCCATCGTGGAAGCGGTGATTCTGATATGCCAGACGCTTGTAGATAACCTCGACCTGATACTTGAAGCGGCGTTTGCTATTATCGGAGGCCTGGCAGAAGGGCTGTTAAACGCTCTACCCACGCTCGTCGACGCTTTGCCGGAAATCATCACGACGATTATCACATTTATCACCGATAATCTGCCAAAGATCATCGAATTGGGCATCGAACTCATCGTTCAGCTTGCAGCAGGTTTAATAAAGGCGATTCCGCAGCTCGCGGCGTCTCTGCCGCAGATCATTGCAGCTATCGTAACCGGCCTTGGGAAAGCAGTGGTTTCCGTCGTCCAAATCGGTAAGAGCATCGTGCAGGGGCTGTGGCAGGGTATCCAGTCCCTCGGCTCGTGGCTGTCTGACAAGGTGTCCGGCTTCTTTTCCGGCATCGTGGACAGCGCAAAGTCTCTGCTCGGTATCCATTCGCCGTCTAAAGTCTTTGCCGGCATCGGCGAGAACATGGGCGCGGGTATCGGTGTCGGCTTCACGGACGCAATGGCCGACGTCGAGAGAGATATGCGGAAGGCTATCCCGACGGATTTTAACCTCGATATGAATACCAGCGTGGCTGCTATCTCGCAAACCCCTGCGCAGGCGTTCAATGTGACTATCCCGCTGACACTGGACGGTACGACGCTTACCCGCATTATCTCGCAAATCCAGTGGAGCCGGAACGCGGTCACCATCCGCAATCTTGGTGTGGTGTAAAGGAGGGCAACCTATGGCTATCATCAAACACGATACCCGGTACGGTGCGTGGATGACCTCCAACACTGCGCCGTCCCCGTATAAACTCACAGGTTCCTTCAGCGGCGCGTTCTATCGGGCGTTTGACGAGAACCTCACAAACGATGTAACGCCCTCCGATTGTGACGACAGCCGTCCAAAATCCATCGTCTGGCAGCTCGACCAGCCCATTCGCATCTGGGCTTTCTCGATCATGGCCAAGCTGTCCACCACCACCGGAGGGCAGGTTCCGTATAACATGACCGTGGAGGGTTCCAACGACGGCACGAATTTCACAGTCGTTCATACGCTGACCCACGCTGACCCGGATTTGTTCGTCCAATGGAATGGCAGCACTTATGTGACGGACTCGCCGGTGAAGATCGAGGTAACCGACCCGGTCGCATACCAATACTGGCAGTTCAGTTTTGGTACAACCAGCAACATGAGCAGCGGAAACCGCTCCGGTGACAGCTCGTCGGTAAAGCTGGCGTTGATTTCAATCTACCAGCTGGAGGAGAGCGGCAGCAGTTATACGGTCACTTTCGCCGACTGGGACGGCACGACGCTGAAAACGGAGGTTGTCACCGAAGGCGGCAGCGCAACAGCTCCCGCTGACCCGATTCGCTCCGGGTATGCCTTTGCCGGATGGGACACGGACTTCTCAAGCGTCCAGTCCGATCTGACCGTCACGGCGCAGTATCGGGAACTCTCCACCTATACCGTCGAGTTTCAGGACTGGGACGGCACGGTTCTCAAAACCGAGTCTGTTCTGGAAGGCTTAAATGCCACACCGCCGACTGACCCGAGCCGGGAAGGGTACATTTTCACAGGCTGGAACGGCTCTTATATTAATGTACAGTCGAACCTCACTGTCACGGCGCGATACACAGAGCTGACTACCCACACCGTGACCTTCGCCGACTGGGACGGCACGGTATTAAAGGTCGAGACGGTGCAAACAGGCGGAAGCGCGACGCCACCGCCGGATCCCACGAGGGACGGATACACCTTTGCCGGCTGGGACAGGTCGTATACCAATATTCTCGCGGATATAACGATCGTCGCGCAGTACACAGCGATTCCAACCTATACGGTTACCTTTCAGGATTGGGACGGAACCGTTCTGAAAACGGAAACCGTCCGCTCCGGCGAGGACGCCACCCCTCCGGCTGACCCTGTCAGGGCAGGATACGTGTTCACAGGATGGGACAAATCCTGCACCAACATCACCGCGAATACAGTGATCACGGCGCAATACACAGCGATTCCGACTTACACAGTCACCTTTATAGACTGGGACAGCGTCACGCTGAAAACGGAAACGGTTATGGAGGGCGGCTCCGCAACCGCGCCACCCGATCCGGTGAGGATTGGCTACAACTTCATCGGCTGGGATAATGACTTCTCCTGCGTCGTGGCGGACATGACCATCCATGCGCAGTACGAGCCGGAGGTGTATTATACCGTCGAGTTCCTAGACTGGGATGGTACGGGTCTGAAAACCGAATCCGTAACCCACGGTGGTTTCGCGACACCGCCGACCGCTCCGTCCCGCAACGGCTATACCTTCCTCGGATGGCTGCCTGACACCTATAACAATGTCACGGCAGACCTTTTCATTATTGCGCAGTACCAGCGCATTATCGTTTATCATACGGTCGTATTTCTCGATTGGGACGGCAGTCAGCTGTCCACGCAGCAGGTGGAAGAAGGGTTATCCGCGCTTCCACCGCTGCCGCCACTCAGGGAAGGGTATATCTTCGACCGCTGGAGCGAGGGTTTCGACGCGATACTGACCGATTTACAGATCACTGCCATCTACCGCGCAGAATTAGAACGCGCCAACATCAAAGTCTACCGCGCCAATGCCTTGGTACAGACTATCGACCGCGTTCTTTCTGCGACCCTTCGGGACAGTCTGGACGGGGAGCTGACCTTCGACTTTTCCACGCTTGCAGACCGTGGCGAGAACATCGCCGTTGGCTGCGTTGCGG
>JAYFRF010000016.1:0-159843 GCA_034926225.1 Clostridiaceae bacterium | reverse complement strand
CTTGTCAAGAGGTTTCTTCGAAATTCTTTCGAACTTCTTCCCTGACCTCTCTTCAAGTCCTTCGTTCACCGCCGCTCTCCTGAGCGCTCACGTAGTATAACATACCTCCTCACTCTTGTCAATACCTTTTTTCGACTTTTTTCGAAAATGATTTACGAGCTTCGGCTGAAAGGCGTGAAGGCGGCACAAAGGAAAAGCGGCAAACCGTCGGAAAACGGTTTGCCGCAAGGGATTTGGCGTCCCCGGCGCGATTCGAACGCGCGGCCTTTCGCTTAGGAGGCGAACGCTCTATCCTGCTGAGCTACGGAGACACATACGGGACTATTCGGTTCTTCCCTGTTCAAAGGAGTCGAAGCACCTATCTTATATGAAGGTGGACTCTCTAACCCACATGAGCATGAAGGACCGAATATGCGTAATACCCACACCCCGGGGTATTGCCGCGAATCTTATTATAACAAAAGCTCCCGTGGAATGCAAGTCCTTTTTGCGGTGTGTGATCGGCGTTTTCTAGCAGATGCGATCTTCCCGTGGGAGCATGGGGTAAGCGGCTTCGATGTCGATAAAATAAGGCATCTGGTCGGGATTTGCGGTAAACCCGTCCTCACCTGAGGATGCGTCGGGCAAACGGTGGCCGAGGTAAAGCAGGGAACGGACATGCGCCTGATATAGGGCGCGTATAACGGTATTTTGGAGGGCGGCCTCGATACCGCGATGCTTGAAGAGGATCCCGACGAAACGGTGGTAGAGGATTGCGGTAAGACTGTCGTGGCCTACGATGATGGAGCCGACAATCATACCGCCAAGCTCAGCGACATAGCAGGTAGTGGGGTTGCGCTCAAGAAAGGCGGAGAAACTCTCGCAGGAGGGACTCTCAAAGGTTTTGTCGGTGATTTCCTGCCATAGAGCGCGGAGCTGAGGGTAATCGGAAATGACCATGGGACGAATCGTCATGTGATAACTCCCTTATCTATTTTTGCTTTGTAACGTCTGATAAGCCACTCAATCGCTTCAAAAAGCGCGACTGTTAGTAAAACGGAGATGATATAGAGGAGGCTGCGGGATGAGATGGGGGCAAGCTCGAAAAAGGCGGGGAACGCGAAATAACCAGTCATAAATCCCGCCGCCATCGCACAAAAAACGAGTATACGGATGGGCGTAGGCGGGGTACAGGCCTTGCGTACCATAACGAGTCCCGCCACGCCGAGGATACCGACGCAAGCGGTGCCGATCTGGATGGAGGAGAGTCCGAGATAGCGGCCGGCAAGCTCGGTCGAAACAAGGGTAAATAGAACAGCCAGCGCACCGGGGAGCGCACGCTTTAGGATATTAGCAAGGAACCGCCCCCGGATGCGATCGTGGCCCGGTTCGAGTGCGAGAAGGAAAGACGGGATACCGATGGTCGTGACGCTGACGAGGGTAGCCTGGATGGGGACGAAGGGATACTCCCAGGGGACGACGGCGAAGAGAACGGCAAGCGCGGTCGCGTAGAGCGTTTTAATGAGAAAGAGGGATGCGGAACGCTGGAGATTGTTGACGCTGCGGCGGCCTTCGGCGACGATGGCGGGCATGGCGGAGAAGTCGGAGTTTAAAAGCACGAGCTTCGCGACGGCGCGGGCGGCGTCGGTACCTGTGGCCATGGCGACGCCGCAGTCCGCCGCGCGGAGCGCGGGCACGTCGTTGACGCCGTCGCCGGTCATGGCCACGGTGTGACCCTTTTGCTGCATCGCTTCGATGATTTCCTTCTTTTGCAGCGGAGTAACACGTCCGAACACAACATATTTCGATACAGCGTCCGCGATATCGCGGGACGTTTTGAGGGTTGCGGCATCGACGGCGAGCCAGGCGTCGGGAACACCCGCGCGGGCTGCGACGGCGGACGCGGTTGCGGGATTATCGCCGGAGAGGACGCGCAGGGCGACGCCCTGCTCCGTAAAATACGCCATGGTTTGCGGAGCGGTCTCCCGGACGCGATCACGGAGGGTCACGAGCGCGACGGGGACGGCCTTCTCACACGCTCCCCCTTCGGTAGGAAGCATGTCGGTACGGACGAGCAGCAGGACGCGCAGGGACAGGTCGATCGCGGTCATGGCTTCCCGGACGGCATCGGGGAGGGAGGGCATGACCCATTCAGGCGCGCCGAGGAGGTATGTAACATCTCCGAATGCCGCGCCGGTGTATTTGCGGGTGCTGGAAAAGGGCAGTATAGCGGTCGCCCGAGCGGTCATATCGGGTGGAAAGGCACGGTGAAGCGCGTTAAAGGTGGGGGATGCATCGTCGAGGACGGCGGCAAGGCGAGAGAAGATGGACGCCGAGTCGCTCCCATCGAGGGGGATTGTCCCGGCCACCTCCATATCGCCCTCGGTAAGGGTACCGGTCTTATCCAGGCAAAGCATGTCTACACGGGCAAGGCTCTCAATGGAGGCAAGCTCACGAACGAGGACACGGTGCTTCGACAGCCGGATGACAGCGACGGCGAGGACGGTGCTGGTCAGGAGCACCAACCCCTCGGGTATCATATTGATCAACGCGGCGGTAACCGATACGATCGCCTCGTCCCAAGGAGAAATCTGAAGCTGGCGCCACAGAAGGAGTGCGCCCAGGGGGAGAATAGCGATGGCCAGCGCGGTAACGACGCGGTTGAGGGTACGCATGATTTCGGAACGCGCGGGTTTATGGGTCTTTGCGGATTCGGCGATGCGGGCCATGCGGCAGCCGTCTCCGACGGCGGTAGCGCGAACGAGAATTGTTCCGGAAGTAAGGATAAACCCCGCGGATACGGCGGCGGCGGCGGAGAATGCCGCGGGGAGGCTTTCTCCTGTAAGTGCGGCGGTATCGGCTTCACAGGCGCCGTCCAGGATGACGCCGTCGGTCGGCACGCGGTCGCCCGCGCGGAGCCGGTACACATCGTCTAAGACGACGGCTTCGCGGGAGATGGCCGTTTCCCCTCCGTCCCGGAGAACGGTGACGGGCGTGTCGGCGGCAAGCTCAAGCCGCTCGGCGGCGGCCTTGGCGCGAATCTCCTGTACGATGCCGATGGCGAGGTTTGTAATCACGACGCCTAAAAAGAGGGCGTTTTTATAGGAGCCGACCGCTAGGACGGCGGCAGCGAGGAGAAAATTGATGAGGTTAAAGACGGTGCAGAGGTTTTCACGGAGGATAGCCCAGACGGGCTTCGTATAGCGGGCGTGGGTACGGTTGTCCTGGCCGGCGGCAGCGCGGTGCGCGGCTTCAGCGGAGGACAGCCCGGTAACCATATTCACAGCAGCGCCCTCGCGTATTTGGAGCGTTCCTCCGGCACGAGCGCGTAGCGGGCAGCCAGAGCATGCGCGGCGGCTGCGGTCACGGCGAAGTCCCCGGAACGATGCTCGATCTCCATCTCCATAAAGGGGGTGATGCCAAGGATCCCCCGGTCGAGGCAGACGGTATAGACCGCGCTGGCGGCGGACGCAGTTTCAGCGGATACAACCGCTTCGAGTCTGGTATACCGCACGGTCGCCGTGGGCTCCAGCCCGCGCTTACACGCAGCGCGGAGTAAATCCGCCGGGACGCCCTGCGCAAAGAGGGTACGGAGGCCTTCCTCGACGGTATCGGCTTCGCATTCGAATTCCAGCCGGCGGCGCAGACCCGCTTCCAGGGCATCGCCCCCCGGCGCGGGCATCTTCACGCAGCAGACCGTCGCAGCATGTCCGCCGGCTATGTCTTCCCGGCGCAGACGCAAGGTCACAGCCCCCGCCCGCAGGATGCGCTCGGGGGTATCATAGTATTTTGCATCCATAGCAATGCGGACCGCGGAAGAGAGGAGTTTGTCGCGGGAAATCGCACCGAAAGTATCGATATCCGGGACGCGGTATTTATATTCAATTTCCATGGTAAATTTTTAGCTCCGTCGATCGTATTCTATCATATTATACACGAGAAAAGCCGTCTTGTAAAGACCCTTCAGGTGCGAATTTTGGGGTCAGATTTGACAAAAGCCAAACAAAATTGCAGACAAGCAAAATTGGTATCGCAAAGAGCGAAAAATATGCCGAAATTTGCGCCAAGCCCTTGAAAAGTGAAGGAGTTTTCGATATAATAGTATCATTCCATTTTATAATGGTTTGTTATTTTTCATACAAGCTCATGCAAGAAGCGAGGTGTAACTATGAGTGCGTCCTTCCGCGGCGGGATTCATCCCGATCCGCACAAGGAATTCACCAGCAAAAAACGCGTCGAGGTATTACCGCCGCCGCGAGAACTGATCTTCCCCATGTCCATGCATATCGGCATGCCGTGTGAGCCTCTTGTCAAAAAAGGCGATACGGTCGCCAAGGGGCAAAAGATCGGAGACTCGAGCGCATTTATCTCGGTGCCCATCCATTCGAGCGTTTCCGGCGTCGTAACCGCCGTCGAGAAGCGCTTGCATTCCTCCGGCGCAAAGCTTTTGTCGGTTGTTGTCGAAAACGATGGGCAGGACACCCCCGCCGGGTATATGCCGGTCGCCGATTGGGAGACCGCCGAGCCGGAGGTCTTAATCAACGCCATCCGGGAGATGGGCATCGTCGGACACGGCGGAGCGGCGTTCCCAACGCACGCGAAAATCCGCTCGGCCGTCGGACCTGTCGATACGCTGATCATCAACGCCGCCGAGTGCGAGCCGTACATCACCGCCGATCACCGGGTATTGCTGGAGAGTACGGCGGAGGTCGTAGGCGGTATGCGTATCCTGCGGCGCATCTTCGGCAACGTGCGGGTATGCATTGCCATCGAGAAAAACAAGCCCGATGCGATTTCCCTTTTGCGGCGTGCGACTAAAAACGATACTGGCTTTGAAGTCGTAGCGCTGGAAACGAAGTACCCGCAGGGCGGCGAGAAGCAGATCATCCGCGCGATCACGGGACGCGAGGTGCCGCCGGGAAAGCTGCCATCGGAGTCGGGGTGCTGCGTTCTGAACGTAGACACCTCCGCCGCGATCTACCGGGCGATTGCCTTAGGGATCCCGGACATTGAGCGCGTGGTGACCATCTCCGGGTCCGCGATCGCCGCGCCGAAGAATCTGCTGGTACGTGTCGGGACGCCGGTATCCGCGCTGATCGCGGCGGCCGGCGGCTTTGCGGAGACACCGCAGAAATTTATCATGGGCGGCCCGATGATGGGTACCGCACAGTTTTCCCTTGACGTGCCTGTCATGAAGGCGACAAACGCGGTGCTGTTTTTCTCGGAAAACGAGGATCGCCGCGTCAAGACGCCGGTGTGCATCCGCTGCGGACGCTGCATTGCGGTCTGCCCGATGCGGCTGCTGCCGACGTACATGTACATGAACGCGATGCACGACCGATTTAGCGAGTGTGAGGCGTTAAACGTGATGGACTGCATGGAATGCGGCGCGTGTACCTACGAATGCCCCGGCAGTCTGCATTTGACACAGACCTTCCGCGTTGCCAAGGCGCGTGTCATCGAACGGAGGAAGAAATAATGGACAGCCCCTCCCGCAGATTTATCGTGACCTCCTCCCCCCATGTCCGCAGCGAGGACTCCACGCACAGCATCATGCTCGACGTGCTGATCGCGCTGCTGCCGGCGATGGTGGTCGGAATTTTCACCTTTGGTTTCCGCGCACTGACTCTCATGGCGATTTCTACAGCCTCGTGCATCTTTTTCGAATGGCTCTACTGTAGGCTCCTTAAAAAACCGCAGCCTGTGGGCGACCTGTCCGCGGCGGTCACCGGCGTACTCCTCGCGTTCAACCTGCCGGTCTCTGTTCCGATCTGGCTTCCCATCGTGGGCGCGGCGTTTGCGATCATCCTCACAAAGCAGCTCTACGGCGGTATTGGCAAGAACATCTTTAATCCCGCGCTTGCGGCACGCGTATTCCTGCTGTTGTCTTGGCCGGTATATATGACCGCCTTCACCACACCGCATACCGCACTGCCACTGCTTGCGAATGTGGATGCGGTGACCTCCGCGACGCCGCTTACCCAGCTCAAGGAGGGAATTCTCCAGTCGCTAAGCGTTTCGCAGCTCTTCTTCGGACAGATCGGCGGATGTCTCGGTGAGACATCGGCCTTGGCTCTCCTTGCGGGGGGCGTATATCTGCTTATACGGCGCGTGATCTCCTACCGCATCCCGGTGACCTACCTTGCGACGGTGGCGGTCCTCGCGCTGCTGTTCCCGCGGGGCGGGCAGGGCGCGATTGATTATATGCTGGTTGCACTGACGTCGGGCGGACTGCTCCTTGGCGCGATCTTCATGGCGACGGACTACACAAGCTCACCGGTCACGCCGCAGGGACAGTTCATCTACGGCGTAGGATGCGGCCTTTTGACTGTTTTTATCCGTTATTTCGGCGCGTATCCGGAGGGCGTGAGCTTTTCCATTCTTGTGATGAACGCGCTGGTCTGGATGATCGACGCAAACTTCAAGCCTAAGCGTTACGGCACGTCGCGCAGGGCGAAAATCCGCGCGACCTTCCAGGCTGCTTTTGCGAAAAAGGAGCCCGAGCAGAAAGGAGCGGAGACGAAATGAAGCGTGAGTTTCTTCGCCTGACCCTTTCCCTGACAGTCATCACTCTGTCCGTGGCGCTCCTGCTCGGCGCGGCAAACGCCATCACGGCGGAACCGATCGCGCGCCGCACGGCCGAAACGCGGGAAGCTGCCATGCGGCTCGTTTTGCCGGAAGCGGACACCTTCACGAAAGTGGAGAACACCCCCGCCGTAGTGGAAAATACCTCTGCCGCGGTGAACGCGGTCTATACGGCGGCATCCGGGGGGACTGCCTGCGGCTGGGTAGTGGAAACGACGGTCTCGGGCTTCGGCGGTGCGATAGGCGTGACCGTGGGCGTCCATACGGACGGCACCGTCGCGGGGATCGAGATAACGAGCCACTCCGAAACGCCGGGGCTCGGCGCACGCAGTACGGAAGATTGGTTCACCGCGCAGTTTGCGGGGCTGTCCTCCGGCATCACAGTATCGAAAGTAGGGGCGTCCGGGAATCAAATCGACGCGATATCCGGCGCGACGGTTACATCGAAGGCGATTACCGGCGCCGTAAACACCGCGCTTTCGGCCATAACGGAAATGGGAGGGATTTCGTAATATGAAAAACGGCGCAATGCGAGAATTCTTCTCGGGTTTAATCGATAACAATCCGACGCTCGTGCAGCTTCTGGGTATGTGCGCAACGATGGCGGTGTCGACCTCCGTCGAGAACGCCATCGGTATGGGGCTTGCGACGACGGCGGTTTTGGTTTGTTCCAACGTCGTGATCTCGCTTTTACGTAAGCTGATCCCCTCCCGCGTGCGTATCGCGGCGTATGTCGTGATCATCGCTGGGTTTGTGACGATCGTGGACCTACTGATGCAGGCATATCTGCCCGCACTGTCGGTTCGACTCGGCATCTATATTCCCCTAATCGTCGTCAACTGCATCATTCTGGCGCGTGCGGAGGCGTTTGCGTCGAAATGCAGTCCCGGCGCATCGGCTCTGGACGGATTGTCAATGGGACTTGGCTTTACGCTGGCCTTAAGCATCCTCGGCGTCGTCCGGGAGCTTTTCGGCAGCGGTACGCTACTCGGCATCCAAGTTCTAGGTGCCCATTATCCCGGCGCGACGTTTTTTTTGCTGCCTCCGGGAGGTTTCTTAGTCCTCGGTCTTGTCATAGCAACGGTTGCGGCGCTGAAGAACCGGCGTAAACCGGTCAAGCCCAACGGGGAAGGAGGAGACGCGAAATGACGTTGACCTCTTTAATATCGATCTCGCTTTCCGCGATCCTTGTGGAAAACTTTGTTTTGGTGAAATTCCTCGGCATCTGCCCCTTCCTCGGCGTATCGAAGCAGACTTCGACCGCGACGGGTATGGGGCTGGCCGTCATCTTTGTCATGGGTGTCGCGTCGGCGTGTACCTGGTGCGTCGACAACTTCCTGCTCATACCGTATGAGCTGACATACATGCGGACTCTGGCGTTCATCCTTGTGATCGCGGCGCTGGTACAGCTCGTGGAGATGTTCCTGCAAAAGGCGCTCCCGGCGCTGTATCAAGCGCTCGGGATCTATCTGCCGCTGATCACGACGAACTGCGCGGTGCTGGGCGTGGCACTCCTGAACGTGGAACGCAGCTACGGCTTTATCGAGAGCGTGGTATACGCGGTGATGGCGGGCGTAGGCTTCCTCGTCGCGATCACGATCTTCGCGTCTCTGCGGGAGCGGCTGGAATACGCGGACTATCCGAGTGCGTTCGAGGGGTTCCCGATTGCGTTGGTAACGGCGGCGCTATTATCTATCGCATTTATGGGCTTCCAGGGCTTGAAAGTCTGGTAAGGAGGCGTTATAATGGAATTCATAGGAATCTTGCGCGCCGTGGCGGTCCTCGGCGCATTGGGTCTTGGTCTCGGCGCGCTGCTGGCGCTTGCGTCGAGGGTGTTTGCAGTGAAGACGGACGAGCGTGTGGAGAAGATCATCCATCTGCTGCCGGGCGCGAACTGCGGCGGCTGCGGCTTTGCGGGCTGCGGCGCGTTTGCGAACGCGGTGGTCAAGGGCGAGGCATCGGCGTCGGACTGCGTGGCGGGCGGCAGGAAATACGCCGTGCAGATCGCCGAGGTACTCGGGACGACGGTCGCGACGCCTCCGGAGCAACGCGTTGCCGTCATCCAGTGCAGCGGCGGCACGCACATCATGCGGCGGTATGAATATGTCGGCATTCAGTCATGTTTTGCGGCGTCGCGCATGACGGGCGGGCCGACGGAATGCGCGTTTGCGTGTTTGGGCTTTGGTGACTGCGCCAAGGCGTGCAAGTTCGGCGGCATTCGTTTTGAGCATCACGCCGCTGTGGTGCATCACGAGTCCTGTGTCGGCTGCGGCAAATGCGAAGCGGCGTGTCCTCGTAAGCTGATCGTCCTCGCCCCGGCGCGTGACGAGATCCGCTATGTAGGCTGCTCGTCGCGAGACCGCGGTAGTATCGTACGTTCGCTGTGCAACGCGGGCTGCATCGGCTGCATGCTTTGCATGAAGAAATGCCCGTCCGGCGCAATCCGTGTGGCGGACAACCTTGCTCGCATCGACTCAAGCCTTTGCACGGGCTGCGGCGCGTGTGAGGCGGTCTGTCCGCGCAAGATCATCCACCGTGTGATGACGCCCGCGGGCGCGGAGTACACGGTAGAAACGCAGGAAGTCCTTTCGTAGGGGTCACAGCACGCAAAAACCGATCGGTTAGGAGAACACCATGCCCTATCGCAGCTACCGGGGAGGTCCCCGGAATCTCGGAAAAATCGCAGGGATGATTGTCGGCGGTTTTTTGATCGTCGTAGTCATCGTCGGCTGGATATTAATACAGGACGCCATCGTCTTTACGGCGGACGGTATGCGCTTCGAGCCGGAATCGCTGTTTGGCGCGGCCGCGACGGCCGAGGACGGCGGTACCGCGGAGGTCACGCTGCCGCCTGCAACGACGGCGGTGACGATTTCAGCGGAATATGACCGCTTCGAGCCCAAAGCTGCCGCGTCACTTGACGTGGAGGATGCGGAGCTGCCGCCGGTCGGAGACACATACGGGGTCTGTGGGCGCGTGCTGACGTCCTCGGCGCTCGCGGCGGCGGATTTTGCATCCACGGCGCGGCTGCTGGCGGCGTCGGGTGAGACGATGGCGGTGATTGACCTGAAATATCCATCGGGGAGGCTAGGCTATCAGTCCGCCTCGTCCCTTGCGTCCCGCGCGGGAGCGAACGCGGCGGCAACGGAGGATTTCTATCTGCGGGACGCGGTTGCGGCACTGCGGGAAAACGGTATCACGGTCATCGGGCGCATCAGCGCTCTTTCGGACACGCGGCTCGCCGAAACGGACGAGACGCTCGCTCTGCGAGATGCGAACGGGAATACGCTGAAAGACAGTGAGGGCAACCTGCTGCTCGATCCGTCGATTGCGGCGGTACGAGAATATCTGACGGCGATTGCGACGGAAGCGGCGGTCATCGGTTTTGACGGGATTGTTCTAGACAATTGTTGGCTGCCCGTAACGGCGGATGCGGATCCGCTGACGTTGGAAGCCGCGGTCAAGGGTATCGACAATGTTTTAGGTAGCCGTACGCTGGGGTTGATGCTTCCGTCTGACGAGAGCATGGTGCAGCCTGATATTCTTTACGAGCATACGGACACGCTGTGGGCGGCCAAGGACAGCTCCGGTATCCGTTATCTCATAGATGAGGCGGGTCGTCTCATAGATACACATTAATTGACATGGAGGGCAATATGAAGGAGAAGCTCAAAATCGGTTATGTCGGCTTAGGCGGACGCGGCAAGGGTCAGATGGGCCTGACGCTGGAGATGGAGGACGTCGAGGTCGTAGCCGTTTGTGACGTTTACGAGGATCGCGTGCAGGAAGCGCTGAATATGATTCGCGAAAAGCGCCCGGAGCTTGCGGCGGAGGGTTATTCGGATTATCGCAAACTGGTTTCGCGTCCGGATTTGGACGCAGTTGTCGTGACGTCGTCGTGGCAGACGCATATCCGAATCGCGGAAGCGGCGATGCGCGCGGGTAAATATACGGCGTTCGAGGTCGGCGGCGCGTCGAGCATTGAGGAGTGCTGGCGGCTGGTACGGGCGTACGAGGAGACGGGCGTACCGTGCATGATGCTGGAGAACTGCTGCTACGGCAGGCCGGAGCTTGCGCTTTTGGACATGGTGAAGAAGAACCTCTTCGGCGAGCTGATCCATCTGGACGGCGCGTACGCCCACGATTTGCGGGACGAAATCACGGGAGGGTTAATCCGCCGCCATTATCGTTTCCGCAACTTCCAGCGCCGCAACGGCGACCTGTATCCGACGCACGCACTCGGCCCGATTGCGAATATGCTGTCGATCAACCGCGGCAACCGCTTTATTTCGCTGACCAGCATGTCGTCGAAGTCGCGCGGCCTGCATGAGTTTGCGGTCGAGAAGTACGGCGCGGATCACGAGTATGCGAAGATTCACTGGAACGAGGGCGACATCTGCACGACGCTGATCAAATGCGCGAACGGCGAGACGATCCGCCTGCAGCATGACGACTGCCTCGCACGCATCTATTCGCGCGAGCTGACGGTTCGCGGCACGCGCGGCATGTACGGCGAGGACGGCGACCGTCTGATGCTCGAAGGCCTGAATCCGCAGCCGGAAGGCGCGTGGGAGCCCCAGTGGCTGAAGTTTTCCGAGGAACTGCCCAAGTACGAGCATCCGCTGTGGAAGTGGTTCCAGTCGGCGGGCGTTAAGGGCGGTCACGGCGGCATGGACTATCTCGTCCAGCGCGCGTTTTTTGAGAGCGTCAAAGCCGATATCGGCACGCCGATCGACGCATATGACGCCGCCGCGTGGATGAGCATCACGACGCTGTCCGAGCAGAGTGTCGCGATGGGCAGTATGCCCGTGCCCGTGCCGGACTTCACGAACGGTCTCTGGCTCGATCGCGGCCCGGATCCGAAGTCGCGCTACAGCCTCGACGCCGTGCATTACGATCTGTTCTAAAGGGCTTTATCCCGGTAAGGTCACGGCTTTCCGTGACCCTATGGGGTTTTACAAAAGCAGCATCGGCATTTTGTGATACTGTTTTTGATTTAGGGAGGGTCTCGTTTATATGAAAAAGGTTCTGCTTTTGGGGGATTCCATCCGCGAAAATTATCAGGATTTGGTGACGGCGTCGCTGGAAGGTCGCGCGGAGGTTGTGCATCCGACGCCCAATTGCGCGTTTGCGAAGTATACGCTCTGCTGCTTAAACGGGTGGCTGCGGGACTTAGGAACACCGGATATCGTGCATTGGAATAACGGGATCTGGGATACCTGCGTGCGGTATGTTGAAGACGGGCCATTTACGCAGGTAGAGGAATATGTGCGGACGCTGGCGGCGATTCTGCGCGAGCTGCGTAAGACCGGAGCGGCCGTCATCTTTGCGACTTCTACGCCCTGCCGCGACCCGCACGACAACCTCGACAGCCGTCGGACAGCCTGGTATAACCATGAAGCATTGACACTGATGCGGCGTGAGAACGTCGACATCGACGACCTGTGGAGTGTCATCTATCCGGACATCCCAAACCTCCTTTGTGAGGACGGATGCCACTTGAGCGATGCCGGGAAACAGGCTTGCGCGGCTTCCGTGGTCAAATCCATCGAAAAACACCTCTAATCGTCAGCCGGCGACTAACAGATCAGGAAAAAACGCAATTTTTTGAAAAAGTACTTGCAAATCAATGAAAACTGTGCTATAGTAAAAAGGCTGACCGGAAGAAACCCCGGTCACAAGCCAGATATTGGTAAATTACAACCCAAAGGAGTTGCTTTATAATGGCAAAGTGTCAGGTTTGCGGCAAGGGCGTTAATTTCGGCATCAATATGTCCCACTCTCATATCCGCACGAACAGAACGTTTAAGCCGAATGTCCGCCGCGTGAAGGCGTTGGTTGATGGAACTCCGTGCCATGTGTATGTGTGTTCCCGCTGCCTGCGTTCCGGCAAGGTACAGCGCGCTGTCTAAAAAAGAGAAAAAAAGAGCCGCCGCATCCTAAAAACAGGATCGCAGCGGCTCTTTTTGCATATTTTCAACTATCGCGTTCAGTTCTTTATCGATACCGTCCGCGCCGGGCGACTCAGGTCAGAACGCATTCGGTCGGCTGACCGCGTTGAGCGCCTCTTCCGCGCGCCCCTCCACCGCCATGTCCGCAAGCGCCAGCATCCCGACGAGCTTCCCGTGATCGACGACAGGCAGACGGCGAATCTGACGCGTTGCCATCGCCGCCGACGCTTCGTCGACAGCGTCATCGGGGGAAACGGTGGTCACGCGGCGGGTCATCAGCTCCCGCAGAGGGGTCGTCGCGGGGTCGGCCTCCGTGGCGACGCAGCGGGTCACGATATCGCGGTCAGTGATGATCCCTCGGAGGTTGCCCTGGGTATCGACGACGGGCAGCGCGCCGATGTTGTGGACATGGAGAAGCCGTGACGCTTCCGCCGCCGAGCAGGAGGTTGTTGCCGTGATGACGTTTTTCGTCATGATATCCGAGACGAGCATAGGTTTTCGCATCCTTTCCGCATAAGCCGGTTTTGTAACGCTCTCAGTTTTCCCCGACAGCGGCGGACTTATGCGCCGGAGGGTACAGGGAAAATGATTTCCGCTAAATTTGCGCAATATGCGCGGATACTCCATAAAATAAGAGGATGTTACCATACAAACCGTGCAAAATATTGTATGATAAAAGCCACTGATAAATGGAGGTGTCCGCTATGAACATGACAAAATGGTTTACCGATATGATCGAGGCACCCGCGAAGAAAGCGCTGCCGATTCTCTCCTTTCCGTCGATCACACTGATGGGTATCACCGTCCGCGACCTGATTGCCGACAGCGAGCGTCAGGCCGAGGGCATGGCTCTCGTCGCTGCGCGTACGAACGCGGCGGCATCCGTGAGCATGATGGATCTGTCCGTAGAAGCCGAGTGCTTCGGCGCGACGGTACGCGTGTCGGAGGCCGAAGTGCCGACGGTGACAGGCAGCGTCGTAAGCACGCCGGAGGAGGCTGACGCGCTGCACATTCCGGAGGTCGGCGCGGGACGCACGGGCCGCTACATCGACGCGCTGCGCCGTGCAAAGGAGAAGATCACCGACCGTCCGGTATTCGCGGGGGTGATCGGGCCGTTCTCCCTTGCGGGGCGGCTGATGGACGTCACACAGGCGATGGTGAACTGCTACGACGAGCCGGAGATGGTGCATACGGTGCTCGAAAAAGCCGCTGAGTTTATCATCCGCTACAGCAACGCGTACAAAGCTACCGGCGCGAACGGCATTGTAATGGCGGAACCGCTTGCCGGGCTTTTATCCCCCTCCCTTGCGCAGGAATTTTCCGCCGATTACGTCCGCCGCATCGTAGACGCGGTGCGCACGGAAGACTTTGCGGTCATCTACCACAACTGCGGCAACACCACGATACAGACGATCGACTCGATCCTCAGTGTCGGCGCATCGGCGTACCATTTCGGCGACGCGATTGACCTGCGCGAGATGCTGCCGCTGATCCCGTCGGACATCGTGGTGATGGGCAACATTTCCCCCGTACATGATTTCCGGGGCGGCACGCCGGAGAGCATCGCCGCCGATACGACGAAGCTCCTCGAGGACTGCTCGCGGTATCCGAATTTCGTCATTTCCTCCGGCTGCGACATCCCGCCGATGTCCCCGTGGGCAAACATCGACGCGTTCTTCGCGGCGGTGGACGCGTTCTATCGTAAATAATAGTTTTAACAAACAAAAAAGGGAGGCCTCTTCGTGTAGGCCCCCCTTTTTATTTATTATTCAATTATTTTGTCACATTAAACCCAGCCGCCTCATACAGTACGCCGCCGTGAAGATAAATCGCTTTCACGCCGCGCTCCATCGAGGTACGCTCGGGCAAATCCTCAAGCCGCTCGACAGGGCGTGTAAACAGGTGCGAGAACACGCCTTGCCCGTTGCATTCGCAGGGGTAGAGCAAATGATCCTTTTGAAACAGCGTAAGATTGGCGTCCGGCGCTAAAAAAACCTGCATCTGGGGAGCTAAAAGCCAGCTTCGGCAGTGGATACCGCGGATGTCCAGGTCGGGGAAACACCGAGCGTAGACCTCTCTCGCGCGGCGGTAAGACGCAAGCTGGTAGTCATGCCCGAAAGGCTGCGCTTCGGGGATGTGCGTAACGAGGAAGCCGTCGCCCTCCTGCAAGACGACCTTCCAGCCGGTCTTTAAGAGCCGTACGCGCGATTTTTGTACGACAACGGGCTTGCCCGGGGTAACCGACGCGGGAGAATAGCCCTCGTAGTAATCGTCCGTTTCGATAAAATCGGCATCATAGGCGCCGTCCTCATCCGTCGCGTTTGGGGAGCCTAAAAGCAGACCCGAGCGGTGGATGCGTACGCCGCGCATGAGGATGCGGTAAGCCCCCGCGGCATTTTGCAGGACGACGACGGGATAACGAAAACTGCCGGGGGCGAAGTTGAAGCGTCCGATCGTAAGCGTATTCGATGGCGGCATGAAATTGGAACACCAGTTCATGCGTCCGGTGTCGAAGCCGGGACGGTCATGGCGGCGTTCGAAGACGGTAATGGAAAAGTCAAATCCCTGCACGGTCGTGCGGATGATATCCTCCGGCACCCCGCGGCGGCGCAGCGCGCGCACCTCGGCGGGAACGGTGGATATCAGTGCGAAAAACCCCGTCATCTCGTACGGCAGGGGGTCTTCCCCTTCGGACGGTCCGGGCAGACGCAGAGAGGCATGCTCGGCATAGAATTCGCGCGGCACATTGCGTATCGCACGGGCGAGGACGACGGTATAGCGGGCGAGCAGGTCGTTCTTCCGAATGGCTGCAGCGGCGCGGTAAACAACGTCGCGGCGCAGGGGGAAAAGATCGAGCTCCGCGTCAAGCGCGCGGAGGAATTCCTCGCTCGTATATAAGCAGCCCTGTCCCGCGTATTCAAGGGCGGCGTCCGGATAGAGAGCGTCCCAGTAAGCGGGATAGCTGTCGATATGAAGCGCGTCAAGCAGCGCCTGCAGGGTCATGGGCATAAGTAAAAGTCCCTTTCTTACGTTAAAGCGTTGGGATCGAGGATGCCGCCGTATTCGAGAACGTACCCGCCGTCCAGCAAACGGTCGCGTACGCGGCGGCGCAGCGTCGTGTCGGCGGGCAGCTCCTCGGGCTTCGCATTCGGCATGTTAAACAGGAAGGAGTAAACCCCGCGCCCGGACGCCTGAATCGGGAAGCGGTGATAGTCGCGCTCAAAACGGACGATGTTCGCCGTTTCATCGAGCATCTCCTCCAAAACAGGGGCCATTAGCCACGACATACAGACGACGGCGCGGTAATCGTACCCGGCCGCAGCGAAAATCTCCCGCGTGCGGGCGTAGGATGCGCGTACGGCGTCATGTGTCAGCGGGGCTTTCGCCGGGATATGTACCGACAGCACCGGATCTCCCGGAGCGAGGAAACGCGTCCAGTCGGCTTTTGGAAGCCGCACACGGACACGGCTGGCACAGCCGTTTTCGATGGGACAGCCCTCGTAATACGCATCCGTTTCACGGAAGTCGGCTGGGAACGCGGCCCACGGGGTGCCCGGCCAGCCTTCGTCAAGACAGCCGCCCGAACCTAAGATCTGCCCCGAATGATGAAGCTTTCCGTCCGCCATCAAAAGGCGCGTGTCCCCGGCGGCGTTGCGGAAAGCATAGACCGCGCCGGAGAAGGGTCTCATTTCATATTCCAGCCTGTCGATACGCAGGATATCGGGGATCAGGTAATGCAGCGTCCAGCGTACCCTTGCGGCGTTATAACCGGGACGATACTCGGTACCGCTGAAGATGGTGATGCTCCAGTCGAGCTGAGCCAATGTCTGACGGACGACATCCTCCGGCGCATGCAGCGCGCGCAGCTTTTCGGCGGCGGTGCGCACGAGCGAAAGCTCCGCGAAAAAACCGGTCATCTCATACGGGAGCGGGTCGGCGTTCTCCGGCGGTACGGGCAGTGTCCAGCCGGGACAGGTGCGTACCGCCTGCGAGTTCGCTATGAGTGTATGGGCAAGCAGTACGGTAAAGCGCAGGAGGGCCTCGTTTTCGCGCAGCAGAGCGGCGGCGCGGAAAACCGTGTCGCGGTGATGCACAAACAGCGCAAAATCCGCGTCGAGCGCGCGTAAAAAGTCGTCCTCGCAATATTCGCAGCTCCGCGCGTCGTATTCGGCGCAGGCGTCGGCATAGACCGTCTCCCCCACGGCCGGAAAGACGTCGATACCGAGTGCGGTCAAAAACTCCCGATATTCCATCATTTCAGATTCAAATGCTCCGTGCTGCCGTAACCCGTATGGGAAACGATGTCCTTCTGCGGCACAAACGCGTCGGGCGGCGGCACGGCGTCTCCGTTGAGGTAGGGCGGGCAGACAAAGGTGGACTTTGCCCAATGAACGGCGTTGGTGATGACGCGCTGCACGTTTTCGTTGTAGAAGTTGCCGTACATCTCGTGGCCGGGCTGGAAGTAGAAAATCTTGCCGTAGCCGCGATGATAGGCGCAGCCGGAACGGAAGACCTCTCCACCGCGAAACCAGCCTAGGAACACCAGCTCATCCGGCGTGGGGATATCGAATCGCTCGCCGTACATCTCCTCGGCGGGCAGATCGAAGTACGCCGGCAGCCCCGCCGCGACGGGATGGTACGGTGCGATCGTCCAGATGCGCTCGTTTTCCTCGATGTCGCGCCAGCGGAGGTTGCAGGAGGTGCCCATCAGCTTCTTAAAAATCTTCGAGTGATGCGCCGAATGCAGGCAGACAAGGCCCATGCCGTGCAGCACACGGTCATACACGCGCTCAACGATCTCGTCGGAAACGAGCGCATGCCCCATATGCCCCCACCAAGTCAAAACGTCGGTATTGTCAAGCACCTCTTTGGTCAGTCCATGCTCCGGCATGTCGAGCGTCGCGGTACGGACGGTAAGCTCTGTGTCACGCGACAGGAAATCGGCAATCGCACCGTGAATCCCCTTGGGATACACCGCCGCGACCCTTTCCTCGTTCTTTTCATGCAGATATTCGTTCCAAACTGTTACGCGAATCATAACGCAAGTCCTCCCTAGATAAAAAGTGGAGTATCTTTCTTAAGCGCATTATACAACATCGCATCCTGTTATTTGTGAACAATTTATGAATTCAATGCTTCTCCTTTCTTTTTCCCCGTGCATATGTTATAATCGGGTAGCGAACTGAATACGGGGAAATTGGAGAGCGAATCGATGAAATTAAACTACAAGCGCACCTTTTTTGTGGGGCTTGCGTTCCTGTCGATCTGTACCTTCTGGCAGGTCTACGACACAATCATCCCGCTCATCTTAAAAAACAGCTTCGGCGTCGGCGACACCGCCGCAGGCGCGATCATGGCGGCGGACAACGTACTTGCCCTGTTCATGCTGCCGCTGTTCGGCTCGCTGTCGGACAGAACGCGGTCAAACCTCGGGCGGCGTACCCCGTTTATCTTAATCGGCACAGCAGTAGCGGCGGTGTTTACGGTGCTCATCCCGCTCGCCGACAGGCTGCGCATTTTCCCGTTGTTTTTATGCGCTTTGGGGCTGGTTTTAGTCTCGATGAGTACATACCGTTCCCCCGCCGTCGCGCTGATGCCGGATGTCACACCGAAGGTGCTGCGCTCAAAGGCGAACGCAGTGATCAACCTGATGGGCGCGGTCGGCGGCATTATATCGCTGGGGCTCATCGCGGCATTGGTTCCGGCGGAAAATCCCGACTACCTGCCGTTGTTTATAAGCGTCGCGCTCATCATGGCGCTCTGCGCGGTTCTGCTGCGGCTTACGGTGAATGAACCGAAGCTGCGTGCAGAAGCAAATACCGTCGAGGAACCGGAAGCGGACACGGACGAATCGGGAAAGCTTTCACGCCCGGTGTTCCGGAGCCTTTGTTTCATCCTGGCATCGGTATTTTTATGGTTTTTCGGCTACAACGCCGTCACAACGGCATTTTCAAAGTATGCCCAGACCTACTGGGGGCTGCAGGGCGGCGTATTTGCGTACACGCTGATCGTCGCGCAGGGCGCCGCGATCGCCGCGTTCATCCCGATGGGTCAGTTTGCGTCGAAATACGGCCGCCGGCGCACCATTCTCTGCGGCGTAGCCCTTTTAACCGCGGTTTTTATCGCCGCCGCCTTCTTTACGTCGTTTAGTCCCGCCATCCTGTTCCTGTTCGCTCTGGCCGGCATCGCCTGGGCCGCGATCAACGTCAACTCCTACCCGATGGTGGTCGAGCTGTCGCGCGGCGCAAACATCGGTAAATACACCGGCTACTATTATACCTTTTCCATGCTGGCGCAGGTTATTACACCCATCCTGTCAGGGTATCTGCTGGAACACGTCGGCTACCACACCCTGTTTCCCTACGGCGCGGCGTTCTCCGGTTTGAGCTTCTTTACCATGCTCTTTGTTCGTCACGGAGATGCCAAACCGCAGCAAAAAACAAGTAAGCTGGAAGCCTTCAACGAGCTATAACCTAATTCGATAGAGTAAGATTTCGTAAAACAACCCCGCATTTTATAGGGGATACTGTAGAGGAATTTATGAGTGCAGAGAATAAGAAGTTAGTTTCACCGGAAGAATTCGCGCAGCAAAAGGTATTCGCATCCCGGATACTGCGTGAGAATGGCGCTAATACCGCCGAAACCGGTGCCGTCCGGCGGTACTGGGTCGATTGCTACGGCTGCCAGCAGAATGAGGCCGACGCCGAAACCCTCCGGGGGCAGCTCCGGGCGATGGGATACGCAGCGGCGGCTTGTGCGGAAGACGCCGATGTCGTGCTGATCAACACCTGCGCGATACGCGAGCATGCGGAGGCGCGGGAGCTTGGGAATATCGGGGCGCTGGTGCATGTCAAACGGCGGCGGCCCGGAATGGTCATTGGCGTGTGCGGATGCATGCCGCAGCAGTCCCATATGGCCGAAAAGCTCCGCCGCAGCTTCCCTTATGTCGACCTCGTGTTCGGAACTCACGCCGTCTGGAAGCTGCCCGAGCTTCTGTGGCACGCGCTGCATGACGGCAAGCGCGTGTTCGACACCGAGGACACCGAGGGCCGCATCGCCGAGGGGCTTCCCGTCGAACGCCGGGACCGGGAACACGCGTGGGTCAGTATTATGTACGGCTGCAACAACTTCTGTACCTACTGCATCGTCCCATACGTACGGGGACGCGAACGCAGCCGGGAGCCTGAATACATCCTCGAGGAAGTGCGCGGGCTCATCGGGATCGGCTGCCGCGATATTACGCTGCTCGGGCAAAACGTCAACTCCTACGGCTCCGACCGCGAAGACGGAATCCGTTTCCCGGAGCTATTGCGTCGTATCGACGCGATAGACGGCGATTTCATCGTCCGCTTTATGACAAGCCACCCGAAGGATGCGTCGCATGAGCTGATCGATACCATCGCCGAGAGCCGCCATATGGCGCGCGGCATTCATCTCCCCGTGCAGAGCGGCTCCGACCGCGTCCTACAACGGATGAACCGCCGCTATACCGCTGCACAGTACATCGCCCTCATCGACTACGCACGCGAAAAGATCCCGAACCTCGTGATCACCTCCGACATCATCGTCGGCTTCCCCGGTGAAACCGAGGAGGACTTCCAGGCCACCCTCGACCTTGTCGAACGCGTGCGCTACGACTCGCTTTTTACCTTCCTCTATTCCAAACGCGTCGGCACCCCCGCCGCCGAAATGCCCGACGATACTCCTGAGGAGGAAAAGCAGGCGCGCTTTGACCGCCTGCTCGCCCTCCAGAACCGTATCTCTCAGGAGATCCACGACGGCTACGTCGGAAAGATCATCGAGCTGCGTCTCGACAGGGAAGGCCGCGCCGAGGGCTATCCCTTCAGCGCCCGTACCTCCGGCGGCAGACTGGTGCATGTCCGCGCGCCGCTGGACTATGCGGGAAAACTCGCCCGCGTCAGGATCGAACGCGCCTCCACCTACGCGCTCTTCGGCGCCGCGGACCTATAACCTCGGCCAAATCTCAAAGGATGGATCCAAACAAGACCTATGGCTAAAGAAACTCTGCGTTTTACCCCTCCGGAAAATGAAGACGAACTCACCCCGATGATGCGCCAGTACCTCGCGTTCAAGCGGCAATACCCCGGTACCATCCTGATGTTCCACATCGGCGACTTCTATGAAATGTTCTTTGAGGACGCGAAGACCGTGACGGAGGAGCTGGAGCTGACGCTGACGGGGAAAAGCTGCGGGCCGGGCGACCGGGCGGCCATGTGCGGCGTGCCCTGCCAGACCGTGGATACCTATGTCGGCAAGCTCATCGAGCACGGGCACCGCGTCGCGATCTGCGAGCAGACCGAGGATCCCGCGCTCGCCAAGGGGCTCGTCGAGCGCGATGTCCTGCGTGTCGTCACGCCGGGTACGGTCATCGATGCCGGTATGCTGAAAAGCGACGCCAACAACTACCTCGGCGCGGTTTTTAGCGACGCGGGCGGCGCAGGTGTCGCGTTCTGCGATATCTCGACGGGGCAGGCTTATGTAACGGAGCTCGATTCCACCGACGTGATCGGCGCCGTCACGGAGGAATGTTCGCTTTTTTCGCCCAAAGAGATGCTTTTATCCGATTCCCTGGCGGATTCCGCGCTCGTCGCAACGCTCAAGGAGATGAATTGTCTCGTCAGCCCCGCGGTTGCCTGGCGTTTTGAGGCGGACGACTCAGCGGAACGCGTCGCAAAGCAGTTTCCCGACGCGCCGGTGTTTGCGGATGCCCCGAGAGCGGTGCGCGCGCTGTCAGCGGTGCTCACCTACCTCTCCGAGACGCAGAAAACGGCCCTCAATAACCTGCGTACCGTCGAACGCTACACCCGCTCACAGTATATGATCCTCGATACCATCGCACGGCGAAACCTCGAGCTGTTTGAAACACTGCGCGGGCATGAAAAAAAGGGTTCGCTTCTGTGGGTGCTTGACCAGACGGAAACCTCGATGGGCGCGCGCTGCCTTCGCCGGTGGATGGAGCAACCGCTGACGCAGCCTGCCGCGATCTCCCGGCGCGCCAACGCCGTCGAACTGCTGTGCGCGGCGGAGCAGGCGCGGCGCGATCTACGGGAAATCCTCGGCGGGGTGCAGGATCTCGAGCGTCTCATCAGCCGCGTCGCGCTCGGCAGGGCCAACGCTCGTGATTTGCAGGCCATCGGCAGCTCCTCGGGAAGGCTCCCCGAGCTCAAAACCCTCCTCGCAGGCTTCGACTGCGCGCTGCTGGAGACTCTGCATGACGAGCTCGATCCCCTTGAGGATATCGCCGCGCTGATTGCCGCATCCATCGCGGACAACCCGCCCATACCGCTCCACGACGGGGGGCTTATCCGTACGGGCTACCATGCGGAGGTCGACGAGCTGCGTACCCTCGTCTCGGACAGCCGCGTCGTCATCGCCGATATCGAGACGCGCGAACGGGAACGTACGGGAATCCGCACCCTGCGCGTCGGCTATAACCGCGTGTTCGGTTATTATATCGAAGTCTCCCGTACCGCGTCGGAGAGCGTACCGGAGGATTATATCCGCCGGCAGACGCTTGTCGGCAGTGAGCGCTATATCACGCCGGAGCTCAAAGACCTTGAGACCCGCGTGCTGACGGCGAAGGATCGTATCACAACCCTGGAGTACGAGGTGTTCTCCGGTATCCGCGATCAGGTAGCGGCGGCGACGGCGCGGATTCAAGCGACGGCGGCGGTCATTGCACAGGTGGACGTGCTTTTAAGCTTTGCGCAGGTGGCCGTGCGGAACAATTACCGCCGCCCCGAGGTCAACGCGTCGGACGTCATCAGCATCACCGAGGGGCGCCACCCCGTCGTCGAGCAGATCATCGGGCGCCGCGCGTTCATCGCCAACGATACGCTGCTCGACTGCGGCAAAAACCGCATGGCGATCATCACGGGCCCGAACATGGCGGGCAAAAGCACCTACATGAGGCAGACGGCCTTAATCGTGCTGATGGCGCAGCTCGGCTCGTTTGTCCCCGCGGCGAGCGCGAAGATCGGCGTAACCGACCGCATTTTTACGCGTGTGGGCGCGTCGGACGACCTTTCCTCCGGGCAGAGCACCTTTATGGTCGAGATGAGCGAGGTCGCGCAGATTCTCCGCGGCGCAACGCGCCGCAGTCTTTTGATCCTCGACGAAATCGGACGCGGCACGTCCACCTATGACGGCATGAGCATCGCGCGCGCGGTGGTGGAGTACATCATTGACCGCAAAAAACTCGGCGCGCGGACGATGTTTGCGACGCACTATCACGAACTGACTGTTCTTTCCGAGAAATTTACCGGTGTTGTCAATTACGCGACGACGGTAAAGCGGCGTGGGGAGGAACTGACGTTCCTGCGCCGGATCATCCCCGGTCACGCGGACGAGTCCTACGGCATCGAGGTCGCGCGGCTTGCGGGGCTTCCAGACGGCGTCATCCGCCGCGCGCGGGAGATTCTCCGCGATCTCGAGGAGGACGGCGCGGTGTATTCCGACAAAAAAAAGCCGTCCGGCGAAGCGTCGGGCGGGAAAGCATCGAACGGCAGAGCGCCACAGGTCTCCTTAGCCGATCTCGGCGCGTCAGACCTTGTGCGGCGTGTGCGGGGGCTGAATTTGGACGACTTTACGCCGATGCAGGCTTTAAATATGCTCTATGAATTGAAATCCATCGCGGAAAAGCTTCCGTAATCTCTAACTATTGGAGGGTCAACGTATGCTGCGAGGTTACACCATTCCAGTGCTTGATTTGTCACGCGACACCTTTCGCCAAATTGTCGTAGACCGCGAAAAGGATCAGTACCTTGGCCATGTCACAACCGTACTGCTCGATGACGGGCGTACCATCGTCGCGGTGTATCCGAAAACCCATGGCTTCGGGCCGATCGTCCTCAAGAAAAGCTATGACGGCGGCTTAACCTGGACGGATCGTCTTCCCGTCCCGGCGTCGTGGGAGACATCGCTTGAGGTGCCGACGATCTTTAAGACGGTCGGCGCGGACGGCGCAAAGCATATCATCCTGTTCTCCGGCCGCTACCCCATCCGCATGGCGCACTCGGAGGACGACGGCAACACATGGTCGGAGCTTACGCCGATCGGCGATTACGGCGGCATTGTCGCCATGGGCGACGTTGTCTCCTGCGGCGCAGGCGAGTACCTCGCGTTTTTCCACGACCACGACTGCTACCTGCATCCATCCGGGGAGAACCGCACGGAGATCTATACGACGGGTGCGGGGCGGGACGTGCAGGCGCGCTTTGTCCATTCGTCGAGTGACGGGCGGGGCGGCTGGATCCCGTACGCCGTGACAAACACGAATCATGCTATGTACGAAACGCCGGGGCAGGCGCTTACCCTGCGTCTCGTAACGAAGTCGGGTATCGAACGAAAGGCCCCCTTCGTCGTCTACCGCGTACGCTCCACAGACGGCGGACTGACCTGGAGCGAGCCTGCCGCCGTCGTGACGCATCCTGAGGCGCATCTTTGTGAGCCGGGCCTTGTCCGCTCCCCCGACGGGCGGCAGCTTGCCATGCTGCTGCGCGAGAACTCGCGGCAGTTTAACAGCTTCGTCTCCTTCTCCGACGACAACGGGGAGACGTGGAGCGAGCCGTGCGAGGTTCCCGGCGCGCTGACGGGCGACCGGCATACGATCCGCTACCTCAAAGACGGCCGCCTTTTCGTGTCGTTCCGCGACACGGGGTTAGAATCGCCTACCTACGGCGACTGGGTCGGCTGGGTCGGCACGTACGAGGACATCGCCGAAGGCCGCGAGGGGCAGTACCGCGTGCGCCTGATGGAAAACCACAACGGTGCCGACTGCGCCTACCCCGGCGTGGTCGTGCTGCCCGACGGTATGGTCGCCGCGACGACCTACGGACACTGGGCAAAAGGCGAGCCGCCGTATATCGTCACCGTGCGCTTTCAGCCGCCTGCGGCACTGGCGCCTGCGGCACTGGCGCCTGCGGCGCTAGCTTAAGAACAGCGCGACGTCCTCCACCGTCATGCCTGCGTGGAAGGCGAGATTTAAACCGTACCCGATCACCTTCGCCATATCCGAAACACGCACGTCGATTTCGCGCGGGGTGACGATCATTTTCGCCCCCGCGTCGGGATTTCCGGGGCTCTCGCCCGTCAACTCCCGTGCAAGCGTCCCCGCGTCGACGACGGTCGGCACACCTACCGCGATCACGGGTACGCCGAGCGTCTCTCGGGAGAAGGCCGCGCGCGCGTTACCGACACCGGAGCCGGGGGATATCCCCGCATCGGCGACCTGCACCGTGGAGCACAGCCGGGTAAAGCTCTGGGACGCGAGGGCATCGACGGCGACGACGCAGGCAGGTTCCGTATGAGAGACCGCGCCGCGTACCAGCTCGAGGCTCTCAATGCCCGTGGTGCCGAGAACCCCCGGAGCGACGCAGGCGACGGGGCGGAATCCCGCGAACGCCTCCGGCATCGCCTGCAGCATATGCCGCGTCACGCAGAGCGTCTTCATCGCGAGAGGGCCTAGAGCGTCGGGGGTCACAGCCTCGTTTCCGAGACAGGCGACGAGGACAACGCCCTTCTCGGGAAGCATCGGACGGATGCAGTCGGCGACCGCATTGACGGCGTCGTCGAAGGTGCCGGATTTGCGGCGGACGTAGGCGTCGAGCGAAAGGGTGAGATAGGTGCCGCGCGGTTTTGCGAGTGCCTTTGCGCCCTCGTCGTCGAGGATTTCGACACGCGTAACGGAAAAGCCGCGCACACGTTCATCGTGTGCACGCACGCCGCGCAGAGAGGAAAGCTCCGCTGTCCCGGCGTAGGCCTCCCGTGCTTCCACGGCGAGGTCGGTGCGCAATCCCTTTGTCCCCATGGTTATCAAGACCGTCCTTTCTGGTGTGTTTTCAGAAAGTATACGCCATATGCGGTTCTTTTAAACAAATGCTGCATCTGAAGGTAAGGGAGGAAGCTGTATGCTCCATACAATCGGCAGTTCCCGCATACTCATGATGGATTCGTCCATCCTGTATCGTACCAACGCCGCCACCCGACTGCACGAGCCTCGCCGTGAGGAGATCGTTTATACCTTCGACTCGCCCGGCGACGGTAACGGCACCGGTTCCTATCTGACGCTACTCTATGACGCCGGACGCTATCTGCTCTATTATCTTAACTGGGATATGTATACGAAACAGCCGCGTACCGTGGGCGTGCTGACGTCCGCCGACGGGCTGCACTGGGAGAAGCCCGCGCTGTCCGGCGGCTCAAATGTCGTATTCGACCCGGCGGTTTACGGACAGGGGCTTGACAATTTCATCCCGTTTATCGACCGCAACCCCACCGCGCGTCCGGAGGAACGCTTCAAGGCGTTTTCGGGGCTCGCGCGAAACGATCTGCGCGCCTACGCGTCGCCGGACGGCTTTACCTGGACGCCGCTGTTTGATAACCGGCCGCTCGCGATGCCCGGAGCCTTCGATTCGTCCAATCTGGCGTTTTACGACACGGTTCGAAGCCGTTACTGCGCGTTTATTCGTGATTTCCACGACATCCCGGGCGACGATTTAAATCATGGCATCCGGGACATCCGCGTGTCCTATTCCGAGGATTTCGAGCATTGGACGGAGCCTATCCCGCTCGACTTCGGCAATGCGCCCGACATCCCCCTCTACGTCAGCGCCGCCCAGCCGTATTTCAACGCGCCTGAGTACTTTGTAGGCTTCCCCGTGCGTTATGTGGAGCGTCCCGCCTGGTCCCCCGCCTTTGACCAGCTCTCCGGCCCCGCGCACCGCCGCTACCGGATGAGTCTGCATCCGCGCTACGGGCTGGCCGTAACCGACTGCGTGTTCATGTCCTCGCGTGACGGCGGCGCATGCTGGCAGCGCTCCGACGAGGCGTTTTTACGTCCGGGGCCCGTCTCAGAGCGCTCCTGGGTCTATGGCGACGCATACCTCTCCGTCGGCATGGCGCCGACAAACACCGATCGAGCCGGGGAAGCACCGGAGATATCCCTGTACTCCTGCGAGAACCACTGGAACGGCCCCAAGACGGTGCGCCGGTATACCCTGCGTACGGACGGCTTTGTCTCCCTCCATGCCGGCGGTACGCGCACGACGACCGAAACCGGCACGCTGACCTTTGCCGGGAGCCGCCTTTCTCTCAACGTCTCCACCGCGGCCGCAGGCTCCGTCCGTGTGGAGCTCGTCGACGCCCACGGCCGCGCCCTCGAGGGCTTCTCCGCCGCCGACTGCGACGATATCTTCACCGACCGCGTAGACTATACCGTGACCTGGCGCGGCGGCGACGCCGACGTCTCCCGCCTATCCGGAAAACCGCTGCGGCTGCGCTTTTATATGGAGGACTCGGACCTCTACGCGTTTCAGTTTCTCCCCGACGCAAAGTGAGTAAAGGAGTTTATTGCCATGTTGGAAATCCGCGTCATTCGCCCCGACGAGGCGCTCGAACTGGCCCGCCTGCGTTCCGCGGCGTTCGCTTTCCCCACAGACCCTGAAAACCCACGTCCGGTTCTTTACGAATGCCTCGGCGCGTACGAGGACGGCAAGCTTTGCGCGTCGCTCGCTATCCGTCCGTATGAAGGCAACTGGTGCGGCACATATCTTCCCATCCTCGGCGTCGGCGGCGTGATGACCCTGCCGCTTGCGCGCAGGAGCGGCCTGATCCGCAGGCTTTTCGCGGAGCTTGACCGCCTTGCCGCCGAACGCGGCTGGGCATACGGGCTTTTATACCCGTTTTCCTATTCCTATTACCGCCAGTTCGGCTACGAGCGCGTCGCCCCGCGCGTTGAGCTGACGATTCCGTTCGAAAAGCTCGACTGCGCGCCGAGAAACGCGGACGCTGTGCTCTACGACGGCTCCCAATCAGACGCGCTCCTCGCTCTGTACCACCGTTATGCCGACGCGCATAACCTGATGACGCGCCGTCCCACAGCCTCCGCCTACGCCGCGGAACCGGAACGCAATCTGCGTTATACCTATCTTCACCGTGCCGGTTCGGACTTTGACGCCTACGTGACCGTCCAATATGACCGCGACTCCGACGCCGTCACCGTGCAGGAGCTGGTCTATACCACACCTGAATCGCTCTACGGCATCCTCGGCGTGCTGAGGCTCTTCGAGGGGCAGCGCCGCGCGGTGCGTTTTGCGAGCCTTCCCGTTACGTCGCCAGTCATCCGCGTGGCGGGGCATTACACGCACACCGCGCGCGGCTGGGGCAACGGTGCGATGGGGCGCGTCCTCGACACGCAAACCCTGCTTGAGCATAACCGCTATCCCGACGCGCCGGGATGCTTTACGCTGACCGTTCATGACACACTGCCCTCCTGCGCGGGAACGTTCGCGGTCGAGTACGCCGCGGGACATGCCGAGGTTCGCCGAACGGAGCTTCCCGCCGACATCGAGACGGACGCGCCGAACCTTTCTCGGATTCTGCTTTCCGGGCTTGGATACGGTGCGCAGGAAATCGCCTTCCTCCCGAACACGGCGGTGCATACCGCGGCGCGGGCGGAGGATTTTGCGCGCGCCTTTCCCCGGCGCATGACCGATCTGCTGGATCACTTTTAAAAAACAGCGGCTTCCGTTCGAAACGGCGAATAAATGTCAAAAAATAAGCTGAAAATAATGAAAATAACTGTTGACAAACATGTTTTTCATGTATATAATAGTTAGGTACCGCAAATTTGAGGTGAAACGATGCTGCTCGATGTAAGAACCGTGCGCGGGACGCCGGGGGCGTCGCTGCCGTTTTCCTTCGAGCTTACCCTGTCCGACATGCCGTTTTTCGGCGAGTATCCGCTCCGCGACGCGGTACGTGTGGAGGGTATGCTCTATAATCGCGCGGGGATGCTTGGTGTGAAAGAGACGGTCGTCTACGCCGTCGATACAAGCTGCGCCCGCTGCGCAAAACCCCTGCATGTCGTAAAGACGCTCGAATTGGATCAGATCATTGCCGACGAGCTGCAGGATGATAAAAACGACGATATCCTGTTGATCGAAAACGATACGGTGGACGCCGGGGAAGTCGCCCGCGACGCCGTCATCTTCGATATGGACATGGCGCATCTTTGCCGTGAGGATTGCCGTGGCTTATGCCCGGTCTGCGGCGCCGACTTAAACGAAGCCGAGTGTGAGCATGTCCGCGCCGATGAAGGCAACCTTTAAACTGACTACCCATCACATAGGAGGAATAGTACCATGGCTGTCCCGAAGAGAAGAGTATCGAAAACCAGACGCGACAAGAGACGCAGCTCCCATTGGAAGCTCGATCTGCCGGGTCTGATCAAGTGCGAGCATTGCGGCGCCGCGCGTCTTTCCCACCGGGTTTGCCCCGAGTGCGGATATTACAAGGGCCGCGAGGTCGTCAAGGTCAACGCTGCGGAGAAGGCGGAAGCTTAAGTCCCCTTTTTCATGCGTGAGACGCGTTTTTGTTTTGCATCGGCGTTTCGGTGGAAGTACTCCTTCCTATCGCGGCGTCGGCTATCGCGTCCGTTATAAGCCTGTCTCACTCATCCGAGACAGGCTTTTGTTCGTTTCTATCGATCCAGGAAAAGGAGGTACCTCTCCATGCGGATTACAGCAATCGACGCGGGTTCTCCCGCCGAACATGCCGGCGTACACATCGGGGAAACGCTGACCGCCGTGGACGAGCATGCCACGCGCGACGTGCTCGACTACCAGTTTTATACCTATGACGCCCGTATCACGCTGACGCTGTGCGGCGGGGACGGAAGGGAGCGCCAGGTGAAGGTGCGCAAGGAGGAGGGTGAGCCGCTGGGGCTGACATTCGAGACATACCTTGCCGATAAGCCTCGCCACTGTGCGAATAAGTGTGTGTTTTGCTTTATCGACCAGATGCCGCCTGGTATGCGCGAGTCGCTCTATTTTAAGGATGACGATATGCGGCTGTCGTTTTTGCAGGGAAACTATATCAGCATGACGAATCTAACGGACGACGACCTCGCACGTATGATCCGCATGCGGATTAGCCCGGTAAACGTCTCCGTGCAGACGACGGACCCCGAGCTTCGGGAAAAGATGCTCGCAAACCCACGCGCGAGGCTGCTGATGGAGCAGATGAAGCGTCTTGCCGACGCGCATGTGACGATGAACTGCCAGATCGTGTTGTGTCCGGGGCTAAACGATGGGGCAAACCTGCAAAAATCGCTTGACGACTTGATCGCGCTCTACCCGGCGGTAGCAAGCATCAGCGTCGTGCCGGTGGGACTCACGAAGTACCGCGAGGGGCTGTATCCGCTGACCCCCGTCGGGAAAGCTGAGGCGAACGCGATTCTTGACATTGTCGAACCAATCGGCGCGAAATGTCTGGAGCGTTTCGGTTCACGCGTCGTATACTGCTCCGACGAGATCTATTTAAAATCAGAGCGTCCGATGCCGGCAGCGCCGTATTACGACGATTTTCCGCAGCTCGAAAACGGCGTGGGCATGATGGCGCTGTTTGAGGACGAGCTTATCGCACTTCTGGAGAATACGCGGCCTTTTTACGCTTTTGGGCCGTTTTCTCTCGCGACGGGAGAAGCCGCCGCGGGTTTTATGCGAAAAATGCTTGACCTCTTGGCTAAAAAGTGTCATACTATGCACGCGGAAGTCTACGCGATTCGCAACGACTTTTTCGGAAGCTCCGTCAACGTCGCGGGACTCGTTACGGCGCGCGACTTAATCGCGCAGCTGCACGGCAAGCCTCTCGGGGAAAAGCTTCTCATCCCATCGTGCATGCTGCGTTACGGGGAGGACGTTTTCCTCGACGATCTGACCGTCGCCGACGTGGAAAAGGCGCTCGGTGTGCCGGTTTTAGCGATACCCTCCGGCGCGGAGGGTTTCCTGCATGCCATCCGCACCGGCCGCGCCGATGAAGACGCGCGGCATCCGTACGAGCTATAAAGGGGGAATAAGCCCATGCAGCATGAGAAATTCCACTACGCCGATCTCGCGGCGCTTACCGCGGAGCTTGCGCGCCTTGGCGTCGCGCTGCCGCTGTCGGAGGACGTTTCCGTCCTGAAAAGCCCCGTCACGGCGGGAAAACTGTCCCTACCGAACCGCCTTGCCGTGCAGCCGATGGAAGGCTGCGACGGTACGCCGGACGGTGCGCCGGGTGAGCTGACGCTGCGGCGCTATGACCGCTTTGCGATGAGCGGCGCGGGTCTCGTCTGGGTCGAAGCCTGCGCGGTTGTGCGCGAGGGACGCGCGAATCCCCGTCAACTTTGGATCCACAAGGAAAACCTCGACGCGTTCCGGCGCTTAACCGACCGTATCCGGGAGTTCTCGATGAAGCGCTTCGGCTATGCGCCCGTCCTCATTCTGCAAATCACCCACTCCGGCCGCTATGCAAAGCCCGACGGCACCCCGGCGCCCCTCATTGCGTATAACAATCCGATTTTTGAGAAGGACGCCCCGATCGACCCATCGCGCATCCTCTCCGACGACGCGCTCGACGCGCTGATACCGCGCTTTGGAGAGGCCGCTGCCCTTGCCGAGAGCGCGGGGTTCGACGGTGCGGACGTAAAATGCTGCCACCGTTACCTCTTTTCAGAGCTTACGTCGGCATATACCCGCAAGGGGAAGTATGGCGGAAGCTTTGAGAACCGTACCCGGCTCTATCTCGACGCGGTGCGCGCAGCGAAGGCCGCCGTCGGCGCCGATTTCACGGTCACGTCGCGCTTAAACGTCTACGACGGCTTCCCCTACCCCTATGGCTTCGGCGTCGCGGAGGGCGGCGGCATCGCCTCCGACCTCACGGAAGCAAAAAAGCTCGTCGGCATCCTTACGGGAGAGCTCGGGTATCGGCTCCTCGACGTCACGATCGGCAACCCGTACTTCAACCCGCATGTCAACCGTCCCTATGACCTTGGCGGCTACGTCCCCCCCGAGCACCCGCTCGAGGGCGTCGCGCGGATGTTCGACTGCGTGGGACAGATCAAGGCGGCGTATCCCGATCTGACCGTGGTCAGCTCCGGGCATTCTTATCTACGCGCGCTCGCCCCCCGGCTTGCGGCAGGCGCGGTCAAAGAAGGTGTCGCCGACGTCGCGGGATTCGGGCGCATGGCATTCGCCTATCCCGATTTTGCGGCGGATATGCTCGAACGAGGCGCGCTCGACCCGAAAAAGGTCTGCGTCACCTGCGGCAAGTGCACGGCGCTGATGCGCGCGGGCTCTACCGCCGGGTGCGTGGTACGCGACCCTTACTATACAAAGCTTTACCGGGAGGTATGCGGACAATGAAAAAACTCGCTGTTGTCACCGGTGCCAGACGCGGCATCGGACTCGCCATCGCGAAAAAGCTTGCCGACATGGGGTATGCTCTCTTAATCTGCGCGACGTCGCCGGAAGCGGACGACGCGCTCGCGACCCTTTCCGGCACGGAGGCTGCCTACATCCCCTGCGATATCTCAAACCCCGCGGACCGCACCGTGCTCTTTGACCGGGTACGCGACTATGCAAGGCTTGACGTGCTGGTCAACAACGCCGGCGTCGCGCCGACGGTACGCATGGATCTCCTCGAGACGACGCGTGAAAGCTTTGAGAGACTGCTGCACATCAACCTCGAGGGCACGTTCTTCATGTGTCAGGAGGGCGCGAAACTGATGCTTGAATGCAAAGCGGCGGGAACCGCGGACTATCATCCCCGCATCGTGAACCTGTCGAGCATCAGCGAGTACACATCAAGCATCTCGCGCGGCGAATACTGCGTTTCGAAGGCGGGCATCGGCATGGTGACGAAGCTTTTCGCTGACCGGCTCGCGGGAGAGGGCATCCCGGTATTCGAGGTGCGTCCGGGCATCATCCTGACGGACATGACGGCGTCGGTGCGGGAAAAGTATGAAACACTCATCGCGGGCGGCCTGCTGCCCGTCGCACGGATGGGGACGCCGGAGGACGTCGCCAACACCGTCGCTGCGGCGTGTACGGGGCTACTCGATTACTCCGCCGGTCAGGTGCTGGACGCGGACGGCGGTTTTGCTTTAAGGAGGTTATAACGCTATGCTGATCGTGTTATCGGAAGACGCGCTGGTACTCGAAGACCTCGATTATCTCAAAACCCGACCGAATTTCGCCCGTTTCCTGCAAAACGCCGCCCGCATCGATACGCTGCGCACGATCTACCCCACCGTCACCTACCCCGTCCATACCTCTGTCTCCACCGGCTGCTACCCCGACCGCCACGGCATCACGACCAACGAGCTGTTTATCCCCGGTCAGCTCGGAAACCCCTGGCACTGGTTTGCCCGCGACATCGCCGTGCCGACGATCTTTGACGCGGCGCACGCGGCGGGGCTTTCCACCGCCGCCGTTTTCTGGCCGGTCACGGGCTGCCATCCGTCGATCGACTACCTCGTCGACGAATATTGGTCGCAGTGCGACGGCGACGACCTGCGCGATGTGTTTCTGCGTTCCGGCACCTCCCCCGACGTCTTTGACCGCGCCGTCGCGCCGAATCTGCACCTTCTGCGCGGCCATGAGCGCCAGCATCCCGCAGCCGACCACTTCGTCCTCGCCGTCGCCTGCGACATCCTCCGCGCCTACCGTCCCGACGTGCTGTTCATCCATCCCGCACAGATCGACGGCTTTCGCCATCGGTACGGCCTGTTCAACGAGCAGATCGACCGCGCCCTCGACGAAGCGGATCGGCATCTCGGCGCGCTCTGCGAAGCGCTCGAAGCTATGGGGCTGCTCGAAACCGCGAATATTGTCGTGATGAGCGACCACGGGCAAATCCCCATCCAGCGCTCCATCGCTTTAAACGTCCTCCTCGCCGAGCAGGGCTTTATCCGTACCGACGAGAGTGGTCATGTCATCGATTATGACGCCTACATCCAGTCCGCCGGGCTATCCGCACAGGTACATCTGAAAAACCCCGCCCGCTACACTGAGCTGGAGACTCTCCTTGCCCACTGGCAGCGCGAGGGTATTTACGGCATCTCCCGCGTTTTCACGAAAACGGAAGCCGCCTCCGAATACCGGCTTGCGGGCGACTTTGAATTCGTCCTCGAAACCGACGGTTTTACCGCCTTTAACGAGGCGTGGACGCGTCCCCTCGTCCACCCCATCGACACGACCGACTGGCGCTACGGTCACGCGACGCACGGCTATCTCCCCGATATCGGCCCGCAGCCGACGTTTGTCGCCGCAGGCCCGGCCTTCCGCGCGGGAGCATCCGTACCACGCCGTCCCATCGTCGATACCACCGCGACGTTTGCGTGCGTCCTCGGCATCGGCATGCCCGGCATCGACGGCGTACCTGTAGAGGATATTTTAATATAGTGCAAAGGGCTTACCCTGACCGATGGGTAAGCCCTTTGCGTTTACCTGTCGGATTTTGCATTTTCCCGCGCTTTTTATGCGAATAATTATTGCATTCTCTGTAAGTTTATGTTATAATCCTTTTCATACTGTTTACAAAGGGGATATTCACATGGAATTCACATGGCTTTCCATCCTGCCTCCGATCATCGCGATCGCCTTGGCGCTTCTCACAAAGGAAGTCATCTCCTCCCTGTTGATCGGCATTCTGTCCGGCGTCCTCATCTATTCGCACGGCAATATCATCGTCGCGGTTGAGTCCATGTTCAGTATCATGGGCGGCGTCCTCGGCGGCAACGCGTTCATCATCATCTTCCTGTGCCTTTTGGGCGTTCTTGTTGCCGTCGTCACCAAGGCGGGTGGCTCGGCAGCCTACGGCGAATGGGCGACGCGGAAAATCCGCTCCAAGTCTGGCGCGCTGCTGTCCACCTCCGCGCTCGGCGCGCTCATCTTCGTCGACGACTACTTCAACTGCCTCACTGTCGGCTCCGTCATGCGTCCCGTCACGGATAAATACCGCGTCAGCCGCGAAAAACTTGCGTACATCATCGACGCCACCGCCGCTCCGATCTGCATCATCGCCCCCGTCTCCTCCTGGGCGGTCAGCGTCGCCGCGACGATCGAGGAATCCGGCATCCCGGACGGCTTCGGCGCCTTTATGCGCACCATCCCCTTTAACTTCTACGCCATTCTCACGATCCTCGCTCTGGTCTTCTTTTCCCTTTGCAAGCGCGACTTCGGTCCGATGAGGAAGTTCGAGGAAAAAGCCGAGAAAAACGGCATCCTTCCCGAGGACACCGCGTCCGGCAGTCTCCTCACCTCCGAAAACACCAATTCCCACGGCCGGGTTTACGATCTGCTGATCCCGATCATCTCCCTGATTGTCATCTCCATCCTCGCGATGCTTTATACCGGCGGCCTGTTCGCGGGCGAAGGCAAGACCATCCTCCAGGCCTTCGGCGATACCGACGCCAATACCTCCCTCGTCTGGGGCGGCTTTGCGGCGCTTATCGTCGCGTTCCTGCTCTATGTGCCCCGCAAGCTCATCAGCTTCAAAACCTTCATGGAAAGCGTCAACGACGGTGTGCGCAACATGGTACCGGCGATCATCATCCTGACCCTCGCGTGGACGATCTCCGGCGTCTGCGGCTCGGACTACCTCGGCACCGGCGCGTATGTCGGCAGCCTCGTCGCGAATTCCTCCATGCCGATGCAGCTCTTGCCCGCGATCATCTTCCTGATCGCCTGCGGCCTCGCCTTCGCCACCGGCACCGCGTGGGGCACCTTCGGTATCCTCGTCCCGATCGTCGTCAGCATCGGCGCGTCGATCCCCAGCTTCACCTCCTCGCTTCTGACCATCGTCATCGCCGCGACGCTGGCCGGTTCCGTCTTCGGCGACCACTGCTCGCCGATATCCGACACGACGATCCTTGCCTCGGCCGGCGCGGACTGCCGCCACATCAACCACGTCAGCTCGCAGCTCCCCTATGCCTGTGCCGTCGCGGGCTGCTGCTTTGTCGCGTACATCCTTGCAGGCTTCATCCAGAATGTATGGCTCTGCATGGCGATCGCGATCGCGCTGCTTGCCGTCGCACTGTTCGTCGTCTACACGTTGACCGGCAAGGGTGAAAAGGCCGCGTCGAAACGCGCGTAACCCGGAACGCAAATATAATAACGCAAATACGGCACGCCCACAATGCGTGTCCTGCGCCAAAGGAGATCATAATCATGACAACCTCTCAGGCATATGAATATGCGCGTGAGCGCTACGCCGCGATCGGCGTAGATACCGAAGCCGCGATCGCGAAAGTTTTATCCACCCCGGTGTCCCTGCACTGCTGGCAGGGCGACGACGTCCGCGGCTTTGAATCCCTCGGTACGGGTCTGACCGGCGGCATCATGGCAACCGGCGCGTATCCCGGCTGCGCACGCACCCCGGACGAGCTGCGCTCCGATCTTGCCCAGGCGCTTTCCCTCATCCCCGGCACATCGAAGGTAAACCTCCACGCCTTCTATCGTGAGTCGGATAAGGCCGTCGAAAGGAATGCTCTGGAGCCCACGCATTTCTCCGCGTGGGCGGACTGGGCAGTCGAGCAAAGCATCGGGCTTGACTTCAACCCCACTTACTTCTCCCATCCGCTTAGCGCGTCCGGCTACACGCTGGCGTCCGCCGACTCCGCCGTTCGCCGCTACTGGATTGACCATACCCTCGCCTGCCGCAAAATCGGCGCATATTTAGGCGAGCGCACAGGTAAGCGCTGCGTGAACAACCTTTGGATTCCCGACGGCAGCAAGGAGCGTCCGATCGACACGCTCGCCCCGCGTATGCGTTTACTCGAGGCGTTAAACGAGAGTTATGCGGCAAAATACTGCCCCGACTGCCTCAAGGACGCCGTCGAGAGCAAGCTTTTCGGCATTGGCAGCGAAGCCTACGTCGTCGGCAGCCATGAGTTCTATCTCGCTTACGCCGCGCAGCACACCGACGTAATGCTCACTCTCGATACCGGCCACTTCCATCCGACAGAGCTTGTCAGCGCGAAGCTGACGGCCTGCATCCCCTTCCTGTCGGAGCTTTTGCTGCATGTCAGCCGCCCCATCCGTTGGGACTCCGACCATGTCGTCGCCTTCGACGACGAACTTATAGCGATCTTCCATGAGATCGTCCGCGCCGACATCCTCGACCGCGTGAACATCGCCCTCGATTACTTCGACGGCTCGGTCAATCGCGTCGCTGCATGGGTCATCGGCGCCCGCAATACGAAGAAAGCGCTCCTCGCGGCCCTTCTCGAGCCTGTCGCCGACCTGAAAGCCGCCGAGAGCGCGGGTGACACCACCGCGCGGCTGGCCCTGACGGAAGAATATAAGACCTTCCCCTTCGGGATCGTCTGGGACACTCTCTGCGAGCGCGAGAATATGCCCGCCGGCGCAGACTGGCTTGCCAACGTTCGGGCCTACGAGAAGGACGTTACCTCTAAGCGCGGATGATCCCCGGAGCCTGATTATCTGGTTCATACTCCCGAGGGGCGCTGTGCGCCCCCTCGGGCTCCCTCGCCCTTCTTTCTTTTCTTGTGAAAAGAAAGAAGGAAAGAAACACACTTAGAGGAACGGAGTTCCTCTAAGAACTCTTCCGGATGCGGGGAAAAACGCCTGCAGGCGTTTTTTATACGAGGGTGTACCGATACGCAGATTGAGTAATACCGTCGCCGCCTGTACGAGCCCGAAGGTGCCGCCCATGTTTACGGGCGGCATTTTCCGTTCTGTACAGGCGGCGACGGCACTTTTCATTGCAAAAAGACTAACCCCCGTATAAGCGTCGCCCGCAGGCGACGCAAGCCCGGAGAGATTCTTAAGAGGACTTTAGTCCTCTTAAGTGTGTTTCTTTCCTTCTTTCTTTTCACAAGAAAAGAAAGAAGTGCTAGGGAGTCCGAGGGGGCGCACAGCGCCCCTCGGGACTTACCCACAGATAATCAGCGAAGTTAGAACGGAAGAGAAAGGTGTACGGCTGCGAAAAAAAGCTTTCCCCCTGCTTTCTGTCGAAAGCAGGGGGAAGGGGGAGCTATACACCCATTTTCTCGCGGCGGAGCTGCTCCGCCGCGGTAAAGTTCGCGGCAGCTACATGCCCCGGAAGCGGCAGAATCTTCTCGTTGATAGCGTCGAGCATCCACTCGGGCTGCGGGAAGAAGAAATCTTCGATCTCATGCGCCGGGGTGATCCAGTTACGCGCGCCGACGACGACGGGCGGAGCGTCCAGATAATCGAACGCCAGCTCGGAGATCACACGCGCCATATCGTTCAAGTAGGAGCCTCTCTCACACGCGTCGGAGGTGAGGAGGATGCGGCCCGTCTTCTTGACGCTCTCGATGACCGGCCCGTAGTTGAACGGGTTGATCGAGCGGGCGTCGATCAGCTCGGCTTCCAGTCCGTACTTCTCCTTGAGCAGGTCGGCAGCCTTGACGGTGCGGTACAGCGTCGAGCCGATGGAGAGGATCGTGACATCCTTACCTTCGCGCTTAATGTCCGGCTCGCCGAGGGCGATGGTGTATTTTTCCGCCGGGACGCCGCCCTTATGGAACTGCTCGGAGATGTCGTAGATGCGCTGGCTCTCGAAGAAGATGACCGGGTCGGTGCCGTCCAGCGCGGCTGCCATCATACCCTTTGCATCGTAGGGGGTCGCCGGGAAGCAGACCTTCAGGCCCGGGATATGCGCGCACAGGGATGTCCAGTCCTGAGAATGCTGCGCGCCGTACTTGGAGCCGACGGATACGCGGACGATGACCGGCATCTTCAGGGAACCGGCGCTCATCGCCTGCCACTTGGCAAGCTGGTTAAAGAGCTCGTCGCCCGCGCGGCCGATGAAGTCGCAGTACATGATCTCAGCGATGACACGTCCGCCGCACATACCGTAACCGGTTGCCGCGCCGACAATCGCGCCTTCGGAAATCGGGGAATTGAACAATCTGTGATACGGCAACACCTCGGTCAGTCCGCGATACACCGCGAACGCGCCGCCCCAGTCACGTACGTCTTCACCGTAGGTGATGAGCGTCGGGTCTTCATAGAATTTGTCGATGATCGCTTCGAATACGCCGTCACGGAAGTTGTAGGCCTTATTTTTGGAGACGGGCTTGCCGTTTTCGTCGAAGCCGTAACGTTCCTTCTTCGCGAGCTGCTGGACACGCGGGGATTCAGACTTCGGAGCCAGAACGTCCGGCTCACGGTCTTCCATCTTCACGACATTGCCGTTCGAGAACATCAAGTTGCCGATCTGATTGGGATTTGCGACGAGGTTCATTCGCGGGGAAACACCCGGATCGATCGCGAGCTTCAGGATACGCGTCAGCTCCTCGCGGATGCTCTCGATCTTCGGCTCAAACATGGAATCGGAGGTAATGCCCGCCTCGACGAGAGCGGCACGGTAAGTGAGCAGCGGATCCTGAGCTTCCCATGCTTCAATCTCGGTTTTATCGCGGTAGGACGAGGAGTCGGACGGGGAGTGTCCGGCGTAACGGTAGGTCACGACGTCCAGCATGCAGGGCCCTTCGCGCTTGAGGAGGGTATCCTTCTGGAGTTTCGTCGCTTCGGCAACGGCCAGCGGGTTAAAGCCGTCGACGCGGAGCGCGTGCATCTGGTTCGGCGTAACGCCGGCGCCGATGCGCGCAGGGAAGTCGTAGCCCATGGTTTCGCCGCGGGTCTGGCCGCCCATGCCGTACTGGTTGTTAAAGACATTGAACAGGAACGGCAGGCTGCCCTTCATGTCGTCGCCCCAGAGCTCCTTATATTGATCCATCGTGGCAAAGCAGAGTGCTTCCCAGACGGGACCGCAGCCGAGAGAACCGTCGCCGATGTTTGCGACAACGATGCCGTTTTTACGGTTGACGCGCTTATAGAGCGCCGCGCCGACCGCGATGTCGGCCGAGCCACCGACGATGGCGTTGTTCGGATAAATACCGAAGGGTGTGAAGAACGCGTGCATCGAACCGCCGAGACCCTTCTGGAAGCCGGTCTCACGGGCGAACATCTCGGCCATCGCACCATAGAGGAAGAAATACGTGGCGAACAGCTTAACGTCGGTGACACCCTTAAATTCACGCTCGACGATGTTGTAGATAACGCCGTTGTTGTAGGACTTCATGATCTCCAGCAGCTTGTCTTCCGGCAGCTTGTGGATGGCGGACAGACCACGCGCTAGAACCTCGCCGTGGGAGCGGTGGGAACCAAAGGAGTAGTCGTCGATATCGAGGGCAAGCGCCTGGCCGACGGCGGCGGCTTCCTGACCCATGGAGAGATGCGCGGGGCCGGGGTGGCTGTACGCGACGCCGCGGTATTCACTCGTCGTCTTGATGAGGTTGATCATGGTCTCGTACTCACGGCAGAAAACCATATCCGACCAGACTTTGAGAAGCTGATCGTCAGTGTAGTTGGCCTTTTCCTCGGCGACGGTCTTCTTATACTGGTTGACGGGGATGTCTTCAAAATGGATAAAACCCGGCGCGCGCAGGAAATTCGGGTCTACGAATTGGGATTTCGGCATGTGTTTGACAACTCCTTGTGTGAATTTAGGGAATTTCGCTTGCTGCGGCAAGCGACTTAGGGCTCTGCCCTAAGAACCCGCGGCCTTTTAAAAAGGCCGGCGAAACTTCTTTCGTTTAGAACTCGAAGATGGTCTCGCGGATGATCTCGGAAACGGTCGGATGCGGGAAGACGAGCTCTTTGATGTCTTCGACGCGCAACTCGGTCTCGATTAACGCGGCGGCGCCCCAGATGATCTCAGAGGAGCTGTTGCCGATCATGTGCACGCCGATAACCTTGTTGTACTTTTTATCGACAAGGATCTTGCATAAGCCGTCGCCGCCCTCGTTTTCCGCGATAAATCGGCCGGAGTAGCGCATCGAGAGCTTCTTGCAGATATAATCAACGCCCGCGGCTTTGGCGGATTCCTCGGTCATGCCGACGCCGGCAACCTCGGGGTTCGTATAGATCACGGACGGGATGGCGTTATAGCGCATGACGTCGCGCTTACCTAGGATGTTATTCACGCAGACCTCGGCCTCACGGTAGGCGGTATGGGCAAGCATGGACTTGCCGTTGACGTCGCCTGCTGCCCAGACACCGGCGACATTTGTCTGGCCGTGCTCGTCGGTGACGACCGCGCCACGGTTCATCTCGACACCCAGCGCTTCGAGGTTTAAGCCTGCGGTGTTCGCGCGGCGTCCGATGCTCATCAAAATGACGTCCGCCGGCACCTTCTCGGTCTTGCCGTCCTTTTCATAGGAGACAGAGCCCTTTTCCATGCCGACGACCTTCGCGCCGAGACGGAAATCGATGCCCTTCTTCTGGTACTCTTTTAAAAGCAGCGCGGAGATTTCCGCGTCCGTGGGTCCCGCGATATGGTCGAGCATTTCAACGACGGTGACGTGAGCGCCGGCGGTGTTGAAATAGGAAGCCATTTCGAGGCCGATGACGCCGCCGCCGACGATGCAGAGATTTTCAGGGACAGCGGTCATGTCGAGGATCTCGCGGTTGGTCATCACGTAACCGGCGGCGAGGCCTTCCTTCGCGCCCGGGATGGGCGGGACGACCGGGACGGAGCCGGACGCGATCAAGAGCCGCGCGGCGGTATAAACGGTATCGCCAACCTTGACAGCAAAGCCCTCAGCGGTCTTACTTTCGATTTTCGCTTCCCCGTCGATCACGGTAACGTGATTGGCCTTCATCTTCATGCCGACGCCGCCGACGAGCTGACGGACGACTTTAGCCTTGCGCGCAACGACCTTCGCGTGGTCGAGCGCCGCGCCGGTGACGGTGACGCCGTACTTTTCAGAGTGAATGGCATGCTCATAGAGCTTCGCGGAATTGAGGAGGGCCTTGGACGGAATGCAGCCCTCATTCAGGCAGACACCGCCTAAGGCACGCTTCTCGATCACAGCGACGTTTAAGCCTGCGTGACCGGCGCGTTCTGCCGCGAGATAACCGGCGGGGCCGCCGCCGATGATGATCAGATCATAAATCATAGTTACTCACCTATTTTATAAGACTGTGGCAGGGCGTACGAGATCCGTACGCCCTGAAGCTGTGTAAAAACGCTTATTTCGCGAGCAGAACGTCGAAACTTTCGAGGTTCGTGCAGAGATCCTTTAAGAACTTCGCGGACGGAGTGCCGTCGATCACGCGGTGGTCGCAGGTAAGGGAGAGCCCCATGGACTGATAGAACTCGAAACCGCCGTCTTTAGTCGGACGTACCTTCGGTGCGACGGTATCGACGCCGAGGATCGCGGTCTGCGGCGGGTTGATGACAGGGGTAAAGCTCTCGATCCCCATGTTGCCGAGGTTTGTAACGGTAAAGCTGCCGCCCTTGAGGTAATCGGGGTTGATGGAGCCGCCTTTACACTGTTTGGCAAGAGTCCGCACTTCCGCCGCGATTTCGTTTAAGGACTTTTCGTCGGCGTTGAAGATCGTCGGCACCATCAGTCCACGCGGCGTATCGACCGCGACGCCGAGGTTGACGTGCGCAAAGTAGCGCATGGTATCTCCGCCGAGGAAGTTTGCGTTGAAGTCGCGATACTCTGTCATCATCAAGGTACGGGAAACAACGAACAGGATGATATCGTTGAGCGTGATGTTTTCAAGACTCAGACGCTCCATGTTCGCTTTGATCTTCGCCCGGTAGGCCATAATAGAAGTCGCATCGAAGGAGATGTTATAGGTAAGCTGCGCCATTTCGGACAGCGAGTTGTGCATGGCCTTCGCGATGACCTTGCGGATATTCGGGACTTTGACGTCCTCGAACGCGGGCGCGGCGACGGGTGCAGCGGCAGGTGCGGCAGCCGCCGCAGGTGCGGCGACAGCTTCGGCAGCGGCGGGTGCGCCTTCGGTGGTCATGCGGCCGCCGAGGCCGGTTCCGGCGGCGCCGTCAAGACCGGCGGCACGGGCGGCGGGCGTGATCAGGCCAATCCCGGCGGCGCGGGCGGCTTCCACGTCGCGCTCGATCACGCGGCCGCTTGGCCCCGTGGGGGCAGCATAGCGAAGATCGATCCCCGCCTTTTCGGCGGCGTTCTTCGCGCGGGGAGACGCAAATACCTGCGCAGCGGGCTCAACCGGCGCGGCAACGGGTGCGGCGGCGGGCTCAGCTTCAGCAGTGGCTGCTGCGGCGGCAGACGGGGCAGCTTCCACGGCGGGGGCGGCTCCGCCGGGCGCGAAGGCGGATATATCCTCGCCGGGGTTGCCGATCACGCAGACGTTCTGCAGACAGGGTACATCGTCGCCCTCGGCGGCGAAAACGGCGAGCAGGGTGCCGGAAACTTTGGCATATTCCTCGAATCCAGCTTTATCGGTCTCGTAAGAGAACAGCAGATCGCCTTCGGCGACGGCGTCCCCGGGCACTTTCGCCCACTTCGCGAGGATGCAGCTCTCGACGGACTGACCCTGACGCGGCATAATGACAGGTGTTGCCATGTGTGGATTCCTCCGTATATCGAATATTGTTATTTATTCGCAAGCAGGTACGCTTCGGCTTCCGCGCACCATAAACCGTGGTTTTTCGCGCAGATTTCGGCAAGACGCGCAAAGAACGGGTCGTTTTCACCGAGCTTTGCAAAGTCGTCGATCGCCGTCAGGGGAAGCTCGATGTTCGTATAGATAAGCTTCTTGCCGCCGGGGATGCTCGGCAGGTTCTTCGTCGTCTCGGGCACGCAGTTTAGGCCGCCGATGTGGGTGATCATGCTCGACGGGTTAATTTCGCCGCCGGCCATCATCTTCAGGCTCTCGAGCATATCCGCGGTGTTGCCGCCGGAGGTGCCAACGAGGTGGGTGGACATATAATGGACATTGTAGAAGTTGATCTCGGCGGAGAACTCCTGCTTCGACGGCCCCGCGAAGAAATTCAGGCAGCCATCGTGACCGAGAAGCTTATCGCCCATCTCGACGACAGGACGCACCGGGGCAAAGCAGAACACATCATCGAACGCGCCGCCCGCAAGCTCCTTGCAGTGCGCGACCGGGTCCGCGAGCTCCTTCGTATTCACATAATGCAGCGCAATGCCGCAGCGGCGGGCTTCCTCGACGGTGTAGATACCCGCAGCGCGATCCAGGCGTCCCTGATCGATATCGGTAACGACGATGACGGAAGGACGGCGGTCGCAGTGCATCGCGTAATCGATCGATCCGAGTCCCATCGGGCCGACGGAGGCGAGAAGCGCCATGCGTCCGCCTTCTTTGATGCCCATATCATGGACATATTCGCCGGCGTGGGTGTGATACATCGCGTGGAAGGTGCCGACGATGCAACTCATCGGCTCGGACAGGGAGCCGTGGTAGAACGCCGCGCCCTCGTAAGGCAGCAGGCAGCCGAGCTCCATGACGACGTTCGGGATGATGATATAGGTGGCGTCTCCGCCGATATACGGGAAAGAGTAGCCGGGGGACGCGTAGGGGTTATCGGGGTGGTTGAGCGCGGGCTGGATGGAAAACTTCTGGCCGGGCTTAAACTGATCCGCCCACTTACGTCCGACCTCCACGATTTCCCCGCAGAACTCATGCCCGATAATGATCGGGTTTTGCGCGATATCACTCGGCACGCGCTTATGGTCAGCCCCTTGAATCGTCGCTTTATAGGACGACATGCAAATACTGTCCGTGATAATATGGGCAAGGATTTCGTCCTCGCCGATGGCGGGAAGCTCGAAGCTCTCAAGACGCAAATCATTCTTACCGTACAGGCGAACGGCGGTGGTTTTCATAAGCAAGCCTCCTTAAAATGAAAAACTCATGTTCTTCCATATCCCGAGTATATCACAGCTTCCCATCAAAGTCAACACATTCGGACATTTTCAGAAAAATTTTCGTTTTACCCACTGGACAAACGCACATTCTTAGTGTATAATGCTAGATGGTATCGTCTACCTTTGTAATTTGGAGGTTATTTGGCCATGAGCGACGTCCAAAGTATCTTAAAAGCCCTCTCTGTGCCGACACCTGACGAACGGCTCGCGGCGCTTGCTGACTGCATAAAACAACACAAACCAACACAAGCAAAAAGCGAATTTGAAAATATCAACAACCATATCCATACGATTTATTCCTTTTCGCCGTACTCGCCGGCGGCGGCGGTGTACTTTGCACGGGACGCGGGGCTCGCCACGGCGGGGATCATGGATCACGACTCCGTCTCCGGCTGCCGCGAGTTTATCGGCGCGGGACGCATCGCAGACTTTCCCGTCACCTGCGGCTGCGAGCTGCGCGCGGACTTCTCGCACACGCCCGTCGCGGGGCGGCGAATTAACAACCCCGACCAGAACGACATCGTCTATATGGCACTGCACGCTATCCCGCATAACGGGTTTGACCGTGTAGACGAGTTCCTGCGTCCCATCCGCGCGGCACGCGGCGCGCGCAACCGGAAGATGACCGAGACGCTCTCCGGGATTTTTGCGCCGTACGGTGTCACGCTTGATTATGACCGCGACGTACTCCCGCGTTCCCAGGCAGCCGACGGCGGCAGCGTCACCGAGCGGCACATCCTCTGCGCGCTCGGGGAAAACCTCATCGCGAAGTTTGGACGCGGGGCGGCGCTCGTCGCTTTCCTGCGTGATACGCTGAAGCTCTCCCTCTCCGAGAAGGTGACGGGTTTTTTGTCCGACGCGGGGAATATCCACTACGATTATGACCTCCTCGGCCTTCTCAAGGCGGAATTCGTTCCGCGCTTCTACATTCCCGCAACGGACGAATGCCCCGACGTGCGCGACGTGCTGGCGCTTTCCGAGGAGGTCGGCGCGATCTCAGCGTACGCCTACCTCGGCGACGTCGGCGATTCCGTTACCGGCGACAAACGCGCGCAAAAGTTCGAGGACGACTACCTCGATGAGCTGGTGCCGCTTTTAAAGAATCTCGGCTACCGCGCGATCACGTACATGCCGTCGCGAAACACGCCCGCACAGCTTGCCCGCTTGCGCAAGCTCTGCGACCGATACGGGCTTTTGCAGATCAGCGGCGAGGATATCAACAGTTCGCGCCAGAAATTCGTCTGCACGGCGATGCAGTCGGCCGAATTTGCCAATCTTGTCGATGCGGCGTGGGCGCTCATCGCGCATGAACGCGTACCGCACGGGCTGTTCGCGCCCCAGTCGATCGCCTCTTACCCGTCGCTCGACGAACGCGTCGCCGCATTTGCTGCCATGGGGCGGAAGCTGTACGTCCGATAACAAAAACCGTTTTTAGGAAGGGAGGATGCGCGCATGTACGCTATCGAGCGTCAAAGTGAAATCATGTCGATGCTCGGCGCGAAAAAGAGCCTGTCGGTGCCGGAAACCGCCGCCCGCTTTCAGGTTACGGAGGAAACCATCCGCCGCGACTTAAAGGTCTTAGAACGGCAGGGCTTACTCGTCCGCACCCACGGCGGCGCTCTGCTGCCCGACGACGGCCTCATCGAAACCCCGCTGCGCATCCGCGAGGGCATCAACATCCGCGGCAAGGATCTGATGGGAAATGTGGCCGCGCGTCTCGTCCAGAGCGGCGAGACCGTCATGCTCGACGCCTCCACCTCCGCCCTTTACGTCGCCATGCACTTGAAGGCGAAGAAAAATCTCACCGTTATCACCAACAACGAGCGCATCGTCTCGGAGCTCGCCGACTGCCCGGAGATTACCATCGTCTGCACCGGCGGCGTCCTGCGGCATAAGAGCCGTTCCTACGTCGGACGCGCTGCCGAAAACGTGATCGGCTCCTATTATGCGGATCACCTCTTTTTCTCCTGCAAGGGCTTTGATCCCCAGACGGGATTGACCGACTCCATCGAGGAGGAAAGCGCCCTGCGGCGTGTCATGCTCACCCGGGCACGCTCCCGCGTTTTCCTCTGTGACCACACCAAATTCGGGCGCGTCGGCTTTACCACCACCGCGACGCTTGCCGATATCCATAAGCTCATCACCGACACCCCCCTCGACGACGCGGTCAGGGCTTCCGTAGCCGCCGCCGGAGTCGAGGTCATTGTCGCGTAAAATAAACGCAAAAAAGGAGGTACCTGATGAAAAACGTTCTCGCTTTCGACCTGGGCGCCTCGTCCGGGCGCGCCGTAGCCGCCGCTTTCGACGGCCAAAAGCTCTCCTTATCCGAAATCCACCGTTTTTCAAACGACCCCGTCATGCTCGGAAACACCTTCTACTGGGATACTCTGCGGCTTTTACACGAGATCAAAACCGGCATTTCCAAGGCAAATCTCACAGGTTCCCGCTTCGACTCCCTCGGCGTCGATACCTGGGGCGTCGATTTCGGCCTTTTGCGTCCGGACGGCAGACTGGTCGATAACGCCGTCCACTACCGTGACCTCCGCAACGCGCCTATGCCCGCCGAAGTTTTCGGAAAGCTTTCCGCGCGTGCGATCTACGCCTCCACCGGCATCCAGACGATGGACTTAAACACCGTCTTCCAGCTCTATTACCTCGCCACGCGCGAACCCGAACAGCTTGAACGCGCCGATTCGCTGCTCTTTACCCCCGATCTTTTGAATTTCTTCCTCTCCGGCGTACGCTCCTGCGAGTATTCCATCGCGTCCACCTCCCAGCTCTTAAACGCACGCACCCGCACCTGGGATGACGGCATTTTCTCCGCGCTGGGATTGCCGCGCCGTCTGATGCGCGATGTGATCGATCCCGGCACCACTTTGGGTAAGCTCACCCCCGCGATCTGCGACGAATTAAACGTCCCTACACTCGACGTCGTCGCGACAACGGGGCATGACACCGCCGCCGCCGTCGCCGCCGTGCCACATACCGACAGCTCGACATGGGCGTATCTCTCCTGCGGCACCTGGTCGCTTCTGGGGCTCGAGCTTGCAGAGCCGATTCTCACCGACGCCGCGTTTGACGCGAATTTCACGAACGAGGGCGGCGTCAACCATACGACGCGCTTTTTAAAGAACATCATCGGTCTGTGGCTGATGCAGGAGACGCGCCGTGCCTGGATTCGCGAGTCCGGTCCGATCACCTTCCGGGAAATCGACGCGCTGACCGAAAAGGCCGCGCCGCTGACCCGCTTCATCGACCCGGATTTCCCGGAGTTCGCCCGTCCCGGCAACATGACGCGCAAGTTTGACGAGTATCTTGCCAAAACCGGGCAGTCTCCCTGCTCTTTCCGCGGCGACTACTCCCGCATGATCACCGAGTCTCTTGCTTTAAAGTACCGGGCGTCGATCGAGAACCTCGAACGCATCACGGGGATACACATCGACGTGCTGCACATCATCGGCGGCGGCATACAGGATAAGCTTTTATGCGAGTGCACCGCAAATGCGATCGGCCGTCCGGTCGTCGCGGGCCCGATCGAGGCAACGGCGATCGGCAACATCCTCGTCCAGCTTCTCGCGTCCGGCGAATTTGCTTCCCTCGACGACGCACGTGCGTGCGTGCGTGACTCGTTCCCGATCACGGTCTACGAACCGAAGGAGCGCGCGCTGTGGGAAGACGCTTACGCCCGTTTTCGTCGGGTGATCGAACAATAAAAGGAGTTTTAACCTATGTCCGTTCAGTCTCTGGTGGAAATGTCCAACCGTTACGGAAAAAATCCCGATTACGTCCTCGCGGGCGGCGGCAACACGTCGTTTAAGGACGCGCAGTACCTCTGGGTCAAGGCGTCCGGGCAGACGCTCGCAACGATAGATGCCGAAGGCTTTGTCAAGCTCTCCCGCGCTCGTCTTACGGCGATCTTCGACCGCAGCTACGACGCCAATCCCGACACCCGCGAAGCACAGGTGCTCGCCGACATGCTGGGCGCGCGCTGTCCTGGCGAGGAAGCGAAGCGTCCGTCGGTGGAGGCGCTTTTACACAACCTGATCCCGTCCGCATATGTGCTGCACCTGCATCCGACGGCCGTAGGAGGCTTTGTGTGCGGGCGTGACGCGGCATCCGCGTTCGACGCGTTGTTTGCCGCTGATTCCGTCTGGATTCCGCAGGAAATGCCCGGTTATATCCTGGCGACGACCGTATTAAAGGCGCAGGAGGCCTTCAACGCAGCACACGGTACCTATCCCTCTTACATTTTCCTTGAAAATCACGGCGTCTTCCTCGGCGGCGAAACGGTTTCCGACGTGGACGCCGCATGGGATATTCTTTCCCGCCGTCTGGGGGACTATGCGCATGCAAAGGGCATGAGCTTCCCCGTCTGGGACGATACGCAGGAAGCGTACGATATAAGCCTTGCGGCCTCCGTCGCCCCGGCCATTCGCGGGCTTGCGTTCCCGGGCGATCGGTGTGGTGTCGTCGTATTCGACGCGGCCCCGATCGTTCGCACGGCGGTTGCCGATGCGGACGCGTTTGCGAAGGTATATACCACCTTCACCCCCGATCATCTCGTGTACTGCGGCTCAGAGAAGCTGTTCGTCCCGGCGGAGAGCATCGACGACAGTCTGCGCGCGGCAGCCGGCACGGGCAAGCCTCTCCCACGCATCATCGGCGTGCAGGGCCTCGGTGTGTTCGCGACGGGCGCGAATCCCCGGGAAGCGTATAACGCGTCGCGGCTTTTCCGCAGCGCGGCGGGTGTCGCGGCAGCGGCGGAGGTTTTCGGCGGCGGAAAACCGCTCTCGGAGGATTTGATCGACGCGATCTCGAACTGGGAGGTCGAACGCTACCGCAAGGGCGTATCGTCGGGGAAATCCGCGGGGGGACGGCTCGCGGGCAAGGTTGCGCTGATCACGGGCGCGGCTCAAGGGTTTGGCCGCGGCATCGCGGAGGAGCTCGCGGCCGAGGGTGCATTCATCGCGGCGGCCGACTTAAACTTCGAGGGGGCGCAGGAGCTCGCGCAGTCGCTGTGCGCACAGTACGGCAAGGGACACGCGCTCGCGGTAGCGGCGAACGTCGGCGACGAGGACCAAGTGCGTGAGATGACGGAGCGCACGGCGGTCTACTTCGGCGGTATCGATATTTTCGTCTCGAACGCGGGCATTGTGCGCGCGGGCGATATGGAGTCGATGACACTCGCCAATTTCGAGCTGTCGACGAAGATCAACTACACGGCGTTCTTCCTCGGCGCGAAATATGCATCGCGCGTGATGAAGCGCGAGCACGCGTTCGACCCGGAAGCGATGTTCGACATCCTCCAGATCAACTCGAAGTCGGGCCTTGAAGGTTCAAACAAGAACTTCGCCTACGCCGGCTCGAAGTTCGGCGGCATCGGCCTGGTCGAAAGCTTTGCCCTGGAGCTTTGCGGAGACAACATCAAGGTTAACGCGATCTGCCCCGGCAACTTCCTCGACGGTCCGCTGTGGTGCGACCCGGTCAAGGGGCTGTTCGTGCAGTACTTAAACTCCGGCAAAGTCCCCGGCGCGAAGACCGTAGCCGACGTCAAGCGTCACTATGAGTCCAAGGTTCCGATGAACCGCGGCTGCCGTGTCCGCGATGTCGCCGTCGCCATTCTGTACCTCGTCGAGCAGAAGTATGAAACCGGCCAAGCGCTGCCTGTCACCGGCGGACAGGTTATGCTGAAGTAACCCTCCCAATAACAAAAAAGCCGCCCCACTGCGCGACAGTGGGGCGGCTTTATAGCTCTTTGCTTTATTTATTGCCCTTCCCGGGCTTATACTGCTCCCCGAATTTGAGATTATTAAACTCAAATCTGGGCTTTGGCGTCAATACGATCGTCTCGCCGTCCTCGTCCTCCATTGTGGAGGGCTTGGGGGCGGGGCGGGGACGATGGTGTGCATTTTCCTGCGGCTCCGCTTCGTAGACCTCGTCGCGGGTGTCAAACGCGGGAATCGTGACCGTATCGGGCAGGGTGTCGTCCGCCGCATCGGGCGGCGGCGTTTGGACGGCGTATGCCTGCGCTGCCGGAGCCGCGGGGGCGGCAGGGGTAACCGGAATCGGGTCGCGGCCGGCAAACTCGCGGTCGCGGATAGCGGTTAAAAGCTCCTGCTCCTTTAAGTACATGGCGAGAATGCGTTCGATGAAGACCTGTGCGGAGGTTTTCGCTTCCTCGAGCCTTTGCTCCTCGGCGGCGATATGCTGGCTCAGCTCCGCCATCTTGCGGGCAACCTCCTGCTCGACCTCCTGCTCGCGCGTTTCGCTTTCCTTCTTCGCACGCTCGACGATCTCAGCTGCCATGGTCTGTGCGCCAAGAAGCGCCTTGCGCATCGATTCGTCCACTTTCCGGTACTCGTCGATTTTGGCCACGAGTACCTTCATTTTACTCTTGAGCGTGACGTTTTCCTTATAAAGCTGCGTATAATCCGCTTCGACGGTTTCGAGGAAGCTGTCGACGCCGTTCATGTCGTAGCCCCAAACCATGACTTTATCAAATTTCTTGTCTGTAATCTCCTGTGGAGTCAACATGCTGCCTCAAGCCCCTTATGTTTTATAGATCCCCCGAGTATCCATTACAGAAGGGATATCAGGAGTTGTATCAGTATAAAGACGATAATAAAAGAAATGTCAAACGGAAAACGCCGCAGTCCGGGAAATACGCGATACAGCAGCATCCTCACCGGCATCAGCAGCGGCTCTGTTGTCACCGTTACGAACTGTATCACCGGACTGTCGGCGCGCAGCGGGAACCATGATAAAATGGCGCGCAAAAATAACAGTACCTCTATGAGCCGCAAAAGCAGCGCTGCGATCGTTGTGATTAGCTGCACGGTATTCCAATATCCTTTCTTTGCAGTGCGTCTTTATACGTAAAGTCCGTTGTTCTCCAATTCGTCGATAATATCGCCTTGAATCTCCACGTTGTAGGGCGTGATGATATATGTAGAATTCGCCACCTTCGTCGTCTTGCCTTCATTGGCGTAGGCGACGCCCGACAGGAAATCGAGCAAGCGGCGGGCAACCTCCCGATTGGTCTGCTCGAGGTTCAGTACGACGGTGCGCTTATCCTTCAGATGATCCGCAATATCGGCGGCCTGTTCATAACGCTCTGGCTTGACTAAGACTACGGAAAGCTGCGTCACCGTATGGATGCTGACGACCTTGCCGCTCGACGACGGACGGGATTCGGCACGCGCCGTGCGCTCATACGACGGGCGCTCCGCGCGATCCTCATGCTCGGCAGGCTCTGTTGCCCGCCAGCGTCTGGTGGATTCCTCGCCGGCCTCTTCCTCCTCAAGTCTCTCGTCTTCTTCGTAATCCTCGCCGCGCACATAGCGCTTCAAATTATCAAAAAGTCCCATAAGCTTCTACTTACTCCCATGTACCTTCAAATCGGATAAACCCGTTCTCCGAAGATCGCCGATCCGACGCGCACCATCGAAGCGCCGCAGCGTATCGCCGCTTCGTAATCCCGGCTCATGCCCATTGACAGAATATCCATTGAAATATTATTGCATGCTTTCCTTCTTTTGTCAAGGAATAAACCGTAACAATTCTCAAAATATTTCATATTTGCAGATTCTGAGTCCGGTTTCGGGCCAATCGTCATGAGTCCCCGCAGCCGTAAATGGGTGTATACACCGAATCCGTCTAGAAACTCGTCAAGGAATTCCGGGTCGAGTCCCGATTTCCCCTCCTCACGCGCGATGTTCAGCTCACAGAGCACGTCCTGCACGATCCCCGCCTTTTCGGCCGCCGCATTGAGCGCGGACGCGAGGCGAAGACTGTCCACCGACTGTACGAGCGCGCATTTCCCGACGACCAAGGACGCCTTATTCGTTTGCAGGTGCCCGATCATATGCACCTCGGCGCCTTCGTAGGCGGCAAGCTTTTCCCGCATCTCCTGCGCGCGGTTTTCGCCGAACACGCGGATGCCGGCGGCATAAGCCTCCCGGATTTTCTCCGCGCTCTGCGTTTTGGACGCGGCGACGAGGGTAACGCTGTCCGGATCCCGTCCGGTAAGGCGCGCCGCGTCCGCGATTTTTTCCCGCACGCGGCATACATTTTCTGCTATGTTGACATCTTGCATTTTACGCAATAACCTTCTTGTTTTCGAGATTTTTGCCGTTTACGATGATTTCGTCGTAGACCAGAAGCGACGAGGTTTTCGACGGGTCGGTCGAGACGATGTAGTAATCCTGCGTCTCATACACAGGCGTGATCTTCTTAAACTCGGCGTACATACCGGTTATGACGTACACGCCGATATTGTATTCATCATCGACGCGCAGCGCGCTTTTCGGTACCTTCAAGCCCTCGTAGGTATCGACAATAATACGCGCCGACTGCTTGCGCAGAGAGAGCAGGCTGTCCAAATCACGGTCAGAGGAGAAGATCACAAGCGCGTCGGTATCCCCCTGACGGCGGATGTCGTAGACCTTGCACTTAACCCGCAGATCGCCGGTCGCGTCGAACTGGAGATAAACGGTCTGGTTGACGGAAAGGCGGCTTGCGTCCTCGGGATTCAGGGTGGTCACGAAGTACCAGGTAAAGTCCGTAACAATTTTCCCGACGACGTCCGGAAGGATTTCCGGTTCATACCCGTCAAGATTGTGATAGGTATCAAGCGTCATGTCCTTAACCGTCGAGAACGTAAGCAGCGGCTCATAGCCGTCGATAATGGTGGAGAAAAAACCCGCGCGCGGGGTATACAGCCCGTTCTCACGCTCGCCGATGCTGTTTTGCAGGCGGGTCCGGGTGCTTTTCAGCTGCGTGATGGTCGTCTGCACCTCTTCGTAGGAGGTAAACGCGAAGTCGCGGTTGATGATGTTATGTTCCAGCTCGTCGATCTGCTCGGTCATCTGCGCGTAGCCGCGCGTATCGGAGATGGTATTGATCTGAATCATGCGGGTGCGGATGGCGTCGGAGAGGTTCTCCGTAGACGCGCTTTCGGTCGTATGGCTGCCGTCGTCCCCGACCGCGACGGACTGCGTGGAATAGGCCAGTGCGGTCTCGAGTGTCTCGATGCGCGCGGTGAGGGCGTTGATCTCGTTTGTGATCTCGGCGGCGGAGGGATCCTGATAGACGTTGGCGTAGAGCTCGGTTTTCCCGACCTTCTGCCCCTCGTCGGCTACGTACTGTAAAAGGCCGGTATATTCCTGCGCGATCTGCGTCTCGGCGCGGACGAAGTAGCCGACGGCGGAGATCTCCTCGTTGATGGTCGTTGCAAGCGCCGTGACCGTCTGCAGGGGCTGGACGACGGCCTGATAGATCTGAATGCCGAAGTAGACGCCGACCGCGGTAAAGAGCAGGGCAAACAGGATGCGGATCGGCGTGACAAGGAATCGGCGGCGGCCCCTCTTGGCCTGTTTATCTTCATATTGCCGGATATAGCGGCGCACACGGGTCTCCTGGGAGGAGGGCATTACGGCTCCTCCTTCTCCTGCGCGTCAAGAAAGCTTAAAGGACGCGCGGGAACGATCGTGGAGAGGGCATGCTTATAGATCAACTGCTGCCGTCCGTCGGAATCGAGGACGACGGTGAAGCTGTCAAAGCCGCGCACATACCCTTTCAGCTGAAAACCATTAGTCAGGAATACAGTGACGAGCATTTTCTCTTTTCTTGCCTGATTCAGAAATAATTCCTGCAAGCTCGGTTTTGTCGGCTGCATATTCTACCCCTCCTTATATTTGTCATGTCCTCATTATACCATACGATTGGCAAATGTCGCGTGCATTTTGTAGAATTAAACTAAATTTAACATTTACGTCATACGAAATCCACTGTACCGTCGAGTCAGCGCGAAACCATGTCAGCTGCCGCTTCGCATACTGCCGCGTATGCAGCCGGATATCGTCCGACGCCTCGGACAAGCTTCTTTCACCGTCGAAATACGCGAAAAGCTCCTTGTAGCCGATCGCCTGCCGTGCGGTCTGCGACAAATCCGCCGCGTAGAGCCTGCGGGCCTCGCCCACGAGTCCGCGTTCAAGCATTTCACCGACGCGGCGGTCGATGCGTGACCAAATCAGCTCCCTCGGCTCCGGGGACAGTCCGATTGTCACGGCGTCAAAGCGCTCGGGGCGGGCTTTGGCGCGGGCTAGCCGCTCTGTGACGGTAATGCCCTCCGTTTCGATGATCTCAAGCGCCCGGAGGACACGGCGAACGTTGTTCGGGTGCACCGTGCGGGCATAGGCCGGGTCGAGCGCCGTGAGTCTTTCGTAGAGCGCCTGCGTGCCGATCGTATCGGCCTGGCCCCGGAGTCTTGCGCGTACGGCGTTGTCCGGCGCTTCCTCGTCGAAGGAGACGCGGCCTAACAACGCGTTGATATACAGTCCCGTCCCCCCGGCGATGATGGGCAGCTTCCCCCGGGCGAGGATACCGCGCACACAGTCCCCCGCCTCCTTCGCGTAGCGCGCGGCGGAGTAGTCCTCCGAGGGGTCGGCGACGTCGAGCATGTGATGCGGCACACCCTCGCGTTCGTCGAGGCTCGGCTTCGCGGTGCCGATATCCATGCCGCGATAGAGCTGCATGGAGTCCGCCGAAACGATTTCGCCGTCAAGCTCGTGGGCGAGCGCAATGGCGAGGGCGGTTTTGCCGGACGCGGTGGGTCCGACGACGCATAATACTCTGTCCAAAAGACGTCACCTCCCGAAATTGCGCACAAAATCGCGCCGGCTCATCGTCACGGCGACGGGTCTTCCGTGCGGGCAGCTCTTGATCGTCGGGTCGCCGAGCACCCTTGCCGCAAGGCTCTCCCGCTCGGGCGCCGTCAGGCTGTCCCCCGCCCTTTTCGCGCCGTGGCAGGCGATCAGGTGGAGGATATCCTCGACCGGCGACGCGGTTCCTGCGTGCTTCCATTCCCGCGTCAGCTCGGCGACGAGCTCGGCGGCGCTTTCCGGATCAGTTCCCGTCGGCAGCGCGCGGATTGCGATCTCATCCCTGCCGAACGCTTCAGCTTCGACGCCGAAACGGGTAAGCTCCTGCGTATGCTCAAGTACGGCCGCATACTCCTCCGGCGGCACGGGCAATATCACCGACGCGAGCAGCGTCTGCGATGCGACGCCGCCCTCCCGATACTCTTGCAGGAGCCGGTTATAGCGGAGGCGTTCATGTGTCGCGTGGAAGTCGATAAAGACGACGTCGTTTCCCGTCTCGACGATGATATAGGTATCAAAGAGCATCCCCGCGACGCGGAAGGGCGGCACGCCGGACGGCTCCGGCGTGGTGTTTGGCACCTGCGACGCTTCCGGTATGGGTAGCGGCTCCCGCTCCGGCAGCGTTTCCGCAATAGGCAGCGGCTCCCGTACGCGCGCCGTTTCCGGCGCCATCGGCGTTTGCTGCATGGGCGGCATCTCCGGCAAGGGCGGCATTTCCGGCGCAACCGAATCCGACTGGGGTTCGGGCTGACGGCCGTCCTCCATGGGGGCCATGCGGATCGGCGCGCCTTCATGCGTCATCGAGAAAGTCGGACGGGTCTCGCTCAGGTTCAGAACATCGGTCACCGCTTGGCGCACCGCCAAATATACATCGCGCTCGCGGGTGAACTTCACCGTCAGCTTTGTCGGATGCACATTGATATCGCACAGCTCCGGGTCGAGTGCGACATGCAGTACACAGCCGGGAAAGCGCCCGCCGGGAATAAAGCCGTGATACGCGTCGTCGAGCGCTGCCACAATGAGCTTACTCTGCACGGCGCGCCCGTTAAGGAAGAAGTATTGCATCCCTCGCGTCGCACGGTGCGCGCCGGGCTGCGTGACATATCCCCATACATGCGGCGCCGAAGCATCCCCCGCTCCCGCGTCAACACGCAGGAGTCCTCGGGAAAACTCTCTGCCGCAGAAGTCCGTGATCGCCTGATAGAGGTCGCCCGAGCCGGAAGTCTCAAACGAGCGCTTCGTGTCGCGAATCATCGTGAAGGCGACCTCGGGATGGGACAGCGCGAGCTTGCCGACGACAGCCGCTACCGCCGCGCCCTCGGCACTATCCGTCCGCAGAAACTTCATCCGCGCCGGGGTGTTGCGAAACAGCTCCCGGACGGCGAAGGTCGTACCGGGACTGATCACGGCGTCCTCGCACGCAAGAGTCTCCCCGTACTCGCGGATGATCCTTGTCCCACACTCCGCACCCACTTCACAGGTCTCGAGCGTCACGCGACTGACGGCAGAAATCGCAGCGAGCGCTTCTCCGCGAAAACCCAAGGTCGTGATGCCGTCTAAGTCCCGCTCCGTTGAAATTTTACTCGTGGCATGCCGCGCAAAGCACAGCTCGGCATCCTCCCGGCTCATACCGCAGCCGTTATCCGAGACAATCAACTCCGCTATCCCGCCACCGCGCATCGAGACGGTGATCTCGGTCGCGCCGGCGTCGACAGCGTTCTCGCAGAGCTCCTTGGCGACGGACGAGGGATTCTCGACGACCTCTCCCGCCGCGATACAGTTAGCCACATGCTGTGGCAGTTGATGTACGATACCCATCCTTGATTTCCTTTTTCCTTACTGATTTGCTTGCTGATACCTTGCAGGGGGCGTTTCGCCCCCCTGCACCTCCCGACCTCTTTCTTTGCGCGAGCAAAGAAAGAGGGTGTTGCCATCTTCGATGGCAACGGAAAGCTCGCTTAGGAGGACTAAAGTCCTCCTAAGTACCTCCCCGGAACGAGCGGCGACTTCGCGCCGCTTAGACGAAAGGGCACGGCTGATTACCGAAAACCTCTTCCGTAATGCATAGCAGTAATCAGCTACTCTCCTTCGTCTAAGAAACGCCTGCAGGCGTTTCCGTCCCCAAAAAGGTGCTTTATTGTCCAGTATTCTTTCTGCCGCAGAAAGAATACTGGCGCGGGGGTCCGGGGGACGAGAAGTCCCCCGGAAGTATGGATTATATTATCAGCTCTGAGCCGATACAGCCAGATACGCGTCGAGCATATCCCGCGCGATGACGGCGACGTTGTTCCCCGAGCCGCCGTGCTCCACGACGACGGCGATGGCGATTTCCGGATTTTCGGCGGGCGCGGCTAGCACGAATACGCCGTTTGCCGCGCCGGTCTGCACCTGTGCGGAACCGGTTTTGCCGATCACCGCGACCGGATAGTCCGCAAACACCTTCGACGCGGTGCCGTCCTCGGTCACGCGCAGCATCCCCTCGAGGATGGCCGCGAGATTTTCCTCATCAAAATCGATGCGTGCGGCCTCGACGGAGGTGCTATCCTCACAAACGGTGCCGTCCGACGCGATGACGCTGCCAACGAGCTGCGTCTGATAGCGCACGCCCCCGGCGCAGAGCGTCGCGACGTAATTACACAGCTGCACGGGCGTAAACGCGTTGTCGGACTGCCCGATGGCGGCAAGCAACGTGTCGCCGGGGTACCATTTCCCATCCGCGCGCGCCTCCGGCCCCGCAAGGATGCCCGCCGATTCCGCGATTTCCAATCCGGTCTTCTCGCCAAGCCCCAAAAGCCGTGCATACCGATCGAGTGCTTCGATGCCGAGCAGCCGCCCCGCTTCATAAAAGTAATAGTTACACGAGTTTTGCAGCGCGCCGACGATATTCAGGTCGCCGTGCGTAATGCCGTATTCATTGTAGATCCAGCAGTGATAGAGGTAATCCGGCGCGTAATAGGTGTACACGCCCTCGTCGCGGATGATGGTGTCCGGCTCGACGACACCCTCTTGCAAAGCCGCGGTGGCTGTCGCCATCTTAAAGACGGAACCGGGCGCATAGGTGCCGCTTGTCGCACGGTTATAAATCGGCGCATAAGCGGCTTCGAGTAAAGACGCGTAATCAGCGGCGAACGTTTGAAGGCTATAGGTCGGATAAGACGCGAGGGCGAGTACCTCGCCGGTACCGACGCGGATGGCGACAGCGGCGCCACCTTCGGCCTCCTTACCCGCGCCACCGCTTTCCCGCATCTCCAAAATACGGTGCTCAAGGGCGGCTTCTGTCGCTTTCTGCAGGCGCAGATCGATCGTCAGGTACACATCCGCGCCCGCCGCGGCGACGCTTTCCACATCCTCTGCAATCAGGCGGCCCCAGTCATCGTAGGTACGCGTGACCGAGCCGTCCTTGCCGCACAGAAGGGTTTCGTAGGCCTTTTCGATGCCGGAAAGACCCACCGTTGCGTCGGCGGGATAGCCCAGCGCCTTGTATGCGTCCGCATCCTCGGCAAAGATCGCGCCGACACGTCCGAGAACATGCGCAAGGGCGTTCGTCATGATCGTTCGCGTCTCGCGCGTGACGATTTCCACGCCCGGCAGCTCATAGAGCGCAAGCTCGGCCACGGTCGCGCGGTCAACATCTTCCGCCAGCGTGACCGGCTGCAGCGGGGAAAAACCCATCACCTCAAGGTCATAGCGCAGTCCCGCGACGGCGAGCGCGTCGGCGGCGGTAAAGTCCTCCGGAATCTCATACCGCTCACAGAGCCGGTCAAAAAGCGCCGCCGCCGAAAGGTCGCTCTCCCACTCGCGCTTCTCAAGAAAAGCCGCGAGCGTATCGTCGGACGCGCTGGTATAGGCGAGCGGCTCCCCGCCGATGGGCAGCGTCGAGGTATACGCGTACCCACGCTCCGCGAGAACGGCAAGCGTCCGTCGCAGCGTCTCGCCCGCACGGGCGCGATCCCAGTTTGCATATTGCAGCTCTACCGCGTAGGACAGCGTGGACTGTACGAGCGGCACGCCCCGGCAGTCGTAAATGCAGCCGCGCGTACCGGCGGTCTCTACGGTCCGCGTCGTGACGGCGGCTTCGGCCTCTACCTCGGCGCGGATGGTTTCTCCCTCGGCGAGCTGCAGTCCCAGCATTGTGGACGCAAACCAGACGATACAGGCAAGGGTAGCGCCCGCCAGTATCGCGATACGGAGGGTACTTTGCGCTTTGGGATGTCTCATACGTCCTCCCCCTTCGGATGACGCACCGTACGCAGGCTGGTGACGCGGGAGGGGCGGCCGCGGTCAAGAGAATCCTCCGGCGTCGGGAGAGCGCGGGAGAGCGCGCGGAGGGGGAAGTAGGCAAGCGGAGACGCAAGGGCGGAATAGAGCGCGGAGAACGCCGCGTCACGGAGAAGATAGGGCCAGGGGAGTCCCCGTGCCGCCCCGATCAGTACGTCGAGCAGGTCAGCTGCGCCCGTGGCGGCGAATCCGAGCAGGAATGCCGCGGGAAAGCCACGCCGCAGGATCTTACGTACAAGCTCGCCGGAAACCGCGCCCGCGAGGAAGCAGACCGCCATGCGCGGCCCTATGCCGAACGGGGAAGCGAGGTCGCATAACGTGCCTCCGAGGAAGCCGAGCCATGCGCCGGCGGTTTTACCGGCGACAACGCCCAAAGCTGCCGCGAGGAAGGGCATCAGGTCTGGCTTGACGCCCCACAGGGTGAGTTTCGCCCCGAGCGTGGTTTGCAGAATGAAAATCAACAAGACGAAAGCGGTAAATGCCGCATTTTTCAGAATTTTTCTCATCATTCGGCCACCGCAAAGCCGCGAATCACATACACCCGCGAGAGCGCCGTCAAATCGCAGGCCGGCACAACGACCGCGCTGACGCCGATGCCGTCCCGGGACAGCTTGACCGATTCGACGGTGCCGACAAGCAGGCCCTGCGGCCACTCCCCGCCAGCACCCGACGTCTCCACGGTGTCGCCGACCACGGCATCCGGGTCATCCGGCAGATAAGCGAGCATAAGGCGCTCCCCGCGCGAGAGGGTATAGTCGCCCAAAAGTACACCAAAAGCACGCGAGCGCGTGAGGATGCCGCCCGCGCGAAGGTTTGCGGAGGTCAGGGGTTCGAGCGCGCACCAGTGATCCCCCGCTTCCGCGATCCAGCCGACGACGCCTTCGTCGACGATCACGCACTGCCCCGCCGCGACGCCGTCCGCCGTTCCGCAGTCAAGGAGGTAGCGATATCCCCACGAGCCGGTTTCGGTGCCGGTGACCTCGGCGGAAAGAAGGTCATATCCCTCGTAGCGCTCCTCCATTCCTAAGAGCGCGCGCAGCTCCACATTTTCGCGCTCGAGCTGTTCGGCGCGGCGGATACGGTTCTCATTTTCGGCGATGGTGCGTCGCAGCTCTTCATTTTCCGCTTTCAGTGCGTCGACGCCGTCGAGGTAGCCGCCAAGAGACGCAAACCACGCCGCGACGGCGGCACACCCCTTTTGCACGGGCTGCGCCGCCGCGAGCGCGATATTTTTCAGCGGCGAAGGTTTCCCCGCGGCGAGACCGTAGATCCCGCAGCCGAGGACGATCAGCGCCGCCGCCGCAAAGCCGAGCATCAGGCCCGATTTCCAGAATCTGCGCAAGAACTTCCTCCGTTTTGCCACACATCATAGCCGATCTTCGCCAGCATTTCCCCAAGCGGCGCCAGCGGCAGTCCCACGACGTTATAAAAATCTCCGTCGATACTCTCGACGAGCCACGCGGCGCGTCCCTGTATCCCGTAAGCGCCCGCCTTGTCATACGGCTCGTCCGTCACGGCATACGCCGCGATCTCCTCGTCGGTCAGCGTTCGGAAACGCACCTTCGTGCAGACCGCCCGCTCGAGCACCTGATCGCCGCGCAGGACGACGACGCCCGTTACGACGGTATGCGTCCGTCCGGACAGCCCCCGAAGCATCCGTATCGCTTCCATACGGTCACGCGGCTTGCCGAAAACCGCCCCCTCCGGCGTCAGCACCGTGGTATCCGCGCCGATCACGACATCGTCCGGGGACCTCTCGACGGCCTCCGCCTTACAGCGCGCAATAGCAAGGGCGGCGTCCTCGGGGGACGCTCCCGCGGGCGGCGTCTCGTCGGCGTCGGACACGCGTACGGTAAAATCAAGCCCCATTTCGCCGAGCAGCGCACGGCGGCGGGGGGACTGTGACGCTAAAATCAGCATATCACACAAGCTTTCTGTAGAGTAAAAGTGCCGCGACGATACCGACGATCGTCGCGATATTGATCTCGACCATGCACCCGAACACCAGCTTCAGCACCGCAAGATCGAGCACCACGGGATTGGCCGTCGACACCCCGAAGCTTGCGCCGTAGGCAAGCCACGAAAGCCACGGGATCCCCTGCACCAACTGGGCGATCAATCCCCCGACAACCGCGCCGGTTATGAGTACGAGGATGAACACGAACACATTTTTTCCCTTCATCGTAAAAATCCTTCCCTTACTTCCCCGTTGAACCGTAGCCGCCCGCACCGCGCTCGGTTTCGGGCAGCGTCCCGCATTCGTCCCACACAGCCGTCGCCACGGGCAGCACCATCAGCTGCCCGACCCTCTGCAGCGGTTCGATGGTCACAGGCGTATCGGTGTGGTTGATGAGGGTCAGGCGCAGCTCCCCGCGATAGTCCGAATCGATCACGCCGACGGCGTTCGCGGGACAGACGCCGTATTTCGCGCCCATACTCGAACGCCCGAACATCAGCCCCACATACCCCGCCGGCAGCGCGATCGCAAAGCCTAGGGGAATCATCACCGGAGTATGCGGTGGCAGTATCGCGGGTGCGTCTATCGCGGCGCAGACGTCCATCGCCGCGGCACCCGGGGTCATATACGCGGGCGTCGGTACATCCCGCAGCTTTTGTATTTGTACTGTAACGGTCATTCGACACCTCGATAATATAGTCCTCTGGTAAAGCGTTCGGGCGGCTCGCCGCCGTGGAGGTAACATTCCGCGACACGGACGCATTCGGCGGGGGTCTCCGTCGTAAAGACGAGCCGTGCCGCGCCGAGTCCCAGCTTTGCGTAGTCCTCGCGGCGGTCGGCAAGCCAGAGCGGCACGCCGTTAAAAAGCTCCGTCCGGCAGCCGTACGCGGGCAGCAGCAGAAATTCCTCTCCCGTGCGGTCGCGCAGCGTCCGGGGCTTTTCGCAGCGGCACTCGCCCTCGCGGGAACGGATCAGGCAGTTTTCAAACAGCATCAGCGGCAGTCTGCCATAGACGATGGCCTCCACCGGCAGCGCCTTGCCCATATCGCGTATCGCGGCGAAGCGCAGTTCAAACGACGCTGTCGCCGAGGCAAACCCCAGCTCCCGCAGCACCGTCAGGGCGTGCGTATTATACGCATTCAAGCCGTAGTCCCCCCGGAGGGTCATTCCGGCGTCCGCCGAAAGCTTCGCGTGTCCGAGATTGCCGACAAGCGCCGTCTGCACGCCGCTTTCCGCCGCTACCCTGAGCATCGCGGCGATCTCCCGCTCCTGCGTCGGCAGGATGACACGCGGCAGCGTTACGGCGACGGGTACCTCCCGTTCCAAAAGCCCCCTTACCCTTGCCGGGTCGGCCGCAGCCGTTTCCAACGGCAGATACACCTGCGCCGGCGCGCAGCGCAAAAGCCCCGGGGTAATCTGGTCGAAGCTTTGCACGGAAACGGTCAGCTTCGGACGCGATTTACGGTTCGGAAGGCTTTTTTCCGGCGTATAGACGCCGATCACCGGCGGTTTTTGTACAAGCTTCTTTTCCTCCCGCGTATCCGACGCATAGGTTTTCCGCACAGCGGCGCAAAGGCGTGTCATCTCCTCCTCCGACGCCTCTGTACGGATGCCGAACATCGGACGTCCCGGCGCGCCGGTACGCGAGACCGCGCGTCCCGTATAGTAGCCGTCCGTGAAGCCCTCTCGCGAAAAGAGCATGCCAAGGCGGGAAAGCTCCTCCTTTGACGGCGCTTTCCCCGTGTCCAGTGTACGGCGGTAGACCGCCGTCGCGAGCGCCGCGTATTCCGGGCGTCTCATGCGGCCTTCGATTTTTAAGGATGCGACGCCCATGTCGGAAAGCTCGCGGAGCTTCCCCGCCATGCACAGCTCCTTTAGGGACATCGCGGGGTATGCGTGCCCGTCACCGTCGTCGTAGAGCATGCGGCAGGGCTGGGCGCAGAGTCCCCGGTTTCCGCTGCGGCGTCCGATCATCGCGCTCATGTAGCACTGTCCCGAGTACGCGGCGCAAAGTGCGCCGTGGGCAAACACCTCCACCGGTATCGGCGACTCGCGGCACAGGATTTCGAGATCCTCGCGCGACAGCTCCCGTGCCGCGACGACCCGGGAAAAGCCCAGTTCCGCCGCGATACGCGCGCCCTCGACGTTATGCACCGACATCTGCGTGCTCGCGTGCAGCGGCATATCCGGCACGACCTTGCGCAGTCGGCGCGCAAGACCCACATCCTGTACGATCAGCGCGTCCGCGCCGCAGCGGGCCAGCGCCGCCGCCGCTTCGTCGGCCTCACGCATCTCACGGTCGGAAACAAGAATGTTGAAGGTACAGTACACGCGCACGCCAAAGCGGTGGCAGTAGGCAATTGCGGCGGCAAGCTCCGTATCGGTGAGGTTTTTTGCCTTCCTCCGCGCGTTAAAAGACGCGCCTCCGAAGTAGACGGCATCCGCGCCGTTCTGCACGGCGGCACGCACCGCGTCAAACGACCCCGCGGGGGACAAAAGCTCCATCATTCCTTCGTCGCTTTCGCAAGGTCGCGACGGAGATCGTTGACCTCCATACGCAGACGCGCTATATCGTCGAGGTAGGCTTTGAGCTGCAAGCGCATGCTTTCGGCGTTCTCCGTCGCCTTAAACTGCTCATCGGTGATGTTGCACGCGGCGAGGATGGCGGCGTCGAGCAGGGGCAGCTTGCCCGATGCATTGACCGCGCCGATCTTCGAGTCGACGTACTGGGCCACGCGGCGGATATAGTCCTCGCTTTCGACAGCGAGAATCGTAAAAGTATCTCCGGCGATGCGGACATCCACGCGGGTTTTTTGCTGGGGAGCCTGATCGCTTGTAATCACCCTGGAGAGGTAGGTCGCAATGCTGTCTTTTTCTTTAGCCATATGTAAACGCGCCTTTCTGTTAAACAATAATATAGTTATTTCTATTCTAAACAATTTCCCAAGAAAAAACAAGGGGGTTTTTTTGAATTTTTGTCACCGGGTGAATATTTTTGTTACTCTTGACAACGGATACGCCATCGTGTTACAATAAGCCAACAAAAACATCGAAGGGATGACGTTCATTTATGTACAAGGGTATCAATTTTTGGGCCTTTGAGGCAGGAATTACCACCGCCGACGCTTTCCGCCTTGCCCGCGACGCGGGGTACGACGGCGTGGAGCTGACCCTTGCCCAGGCCGACGGTCCCGTCTCGCTCACGACATCGAAAGAGGAATGCGCCTTGATCGCGAAGCAAGCCGCCGACGCCGGCATAAAGCTCTACAGCCTTGCCACCGGACTCTATTGGACCTACTCCCTAACGGACCCCGATGCCGAGAAACGCGAGAAGGCGAAAAACATCGTGCGCCGCCAGCTCCAGCTCGCGTCCTGGCTCGGCTGCGGCACCATCCTCGTCGTCCCCGGCGCGGTCAGTGTCAGCTTCGCCCCCGACCTTGGCGTCGTGCCGTACGAGACCGCCTACGACCGCTCTTTGGAAGCGCTGCGCGAGCTGGCACCCGAAGCGGAGCGCCTCGGGGTCGTCCTCGGCGTGGAGAACGTCTGGAACAACTTCCTTTTGTCGCCGCTCGAGATGCGCGATTTCCTTGATAAAATCGGCAGCTCTTTTGTCAAATCCTTCTTCGATGTGGGCAACGTCGTCAAGTTCGGCTACCCCGAACACTGGATCGCCGCCCTCGGCTCCCGCGTCGGCATCATCCACTTCAAGGACTTCCGGCGCGAGGCGGACAACCTCGCGGGCTTTGTCGATCTTTTAGAGGGCGACGTGAATTATCCCGCCGTCATGGACGCGCTGCGCGCCATCGGCTACGACGGTTGGGTCACGGCCGAAATGCTGCCGCCGTATACCCACTATCCCCGCACGCTGATCTATAACACGTCCCGCGCAATGGACGCGATTCTCGGGAGGTAACTATGCCGTTTCGTATCTGCTCCATCGGCTGCGGCGGTATGTCCTCGTCCGGCCACGGCCCCGCCTTCGCCCGCTACGCCGCAGCGCATGAGGATACCTTGCTTGCCGCCTGCTGCGATCTGGACGCGGTCAAGGCGCACGCATACGCCCAGCGCTTTGGTTTCGCGCGATATTATACCGATATCGACGAGATGCTCCGCCGGGAACGGCCGGACGCCGTCGCGCTGATCGTACCCGTACAGCTGACCGCGGCTCTTTCGGTCAAGCTCCTTCGTGCGGGGTTTCCCGTCATCATGGAGAAGCCGCCCGGACTCAACGCCGAGGAAACGAACCGGATCATCGACGCCGCAGCCCAATCCGGTACACCGCATATGGTGTCCTTCAACCGCCGCCATATGCCCCTTGTCCGCGCTTTCCGTGAGATGGAAGCGGGCCACTCCCCCAGCCACCTGCAGTACGACTTTTACCGTGTCGGCCGCACTGACGCGGATTTTTCCACCACCGCAATCCACGGCATCGATACCACCCGCTTCCTTGCCGGCTCCGATTACCGCGAGGTTCATCTGAACTATGCCCCGCAGTCAGGCTATCCCGACCGTGTGCGCAATATCTACCTCGACTGCACCTTTGTAAACGGCGCGACCGCACGGATCACGTTCTGCCCCGTCTCCGGACTCCTCGCAGAACGCTGCACGGCGCATATGGAAGATGCCGCCATCGAGGGCTGCTTCCCCATATTCGGCAGCTTTGACCTACCCGGACGCGTTGTGCGTATCGAGCGTGGAAAAATTACGGACATCCGCGCCGCCGATCCGGCCGAGGGCGCCTATTATAATAACGGCTTCTACGGTGAAAACGCGGTGTTCTTCGACGCCATCCGCGCCGGGTTCGCGCCCGTCGATACGGCGGCGTCCGGCCTGCAGACCGTCGTCATCGCCGACGCCATCCGGCAGGGGCTTGATACGGTGGTCTTCCCGTGAAAACTGTCATGACCAATCGGGAGCGGTTCCGGGCGGTATTCTGTTTCCATACGCCCGACCGCCTGCCCCGGATCGAATGGGCGCCTTGGTGGGACAAAACGCGGTACCGCTGGGAAAGTGAGGGCATGCCGCAGGGGCTTGACGCGCTCACCTCCCAGCGATATTTCGGGCTTGACCCCATGCTCTGCATCGCGTCCGACCCCGTCGACGCCTCCGCGCCCGCCGCACGCGGTCACGGACTCGGGCTCATCGATGACGAAGCCGGATACGACGCGCTGCGTCCGATGCTGTACACCGACGCGCGGATCAGCACACTCCTGGATGCCGCGAGACGCTTAAAACCCCTGCACGACTCGGGGGAAGTGGTCGTGCGGCTCTGGCTTGACGGCTTTTTCTGGTTTCCGCGGCGGCTTCTCGGCATCGAGCGCCATCTCTATGCGTTCTACGATCAGGCTCCGCTGCTGCACCGCATCTCGGACGACCTCGCGGCATACCATATACGGGTGCTCGAGCGGCTGTTTACCGTGCTTGTCCCCGATATGGTGGGCTTTGCGGAGGATATGTCCTATAACCTCGGGCCGATGCTCTCCGAGGAGATGTTTGACGAGTTCCTCTGTCCTCGTTACCGCCGCGTCATCCCGACCATCCGCGACGCGGGCGCGTTCGTCCTTGTTGACAGCGACGGCGACGTGACCCGTATGGTCCCTTGGCTCCTCCGCGCGGGGATTCAGGGGGTCTACCCGCTTGAACGGCAGGCAGGCGTCGATGTCGCGGTGCTGCGGGCTTTGTACCCGCGCTTTTTGATGCTCGGGGCATTCGACAAGATGACGATGTTCCGCTCGCCGGACGCCATGCGGGAGGAATTCGCCCGGCTGCGTCCGACAGCGCTTTCCGGCGGCTTCATTCCGTCCGTCGACCATCAGACGCCGCCGGAGGTCTCGCTCGACATGTACCGCGACTATTTGCGGCAGTTTTCCGCGTTTTCCATACTTTGACCTGCGTGAATCAAAGAGGGGGGAATCCTTATGCGCTTTTCCGAGACGCGCGCGGCGCTTTATGCCGAAATGGATGCCGTGTATAAAACCTATCCCGCCGACATGACAACGCAGCGCGAAGCCTTCGATCACGCGAGCTTCGGCATGACCCCATATGAACGCAAGCTGCTCGCCTACCGCATCATGGGCGGCGCCGGCAACGTCATACTGTTCCCGCACGATCCGTTTTTTCATGAGTTGAACACCGGCAAGGCGCGCAACGCGTGGATGGGCGGCTTTTGCGACCATGCGCGCGCTACGTCGGGCGTCGATCTCGGCTGGTTTGCCGTGCGGATGCGCCGCAGACAGGCGGCAAATCTCACGCAAGGCGCAAGCTTTGCCGATATGGACCACCGCGTCCTCGGCTATGACAATCTCCTGCGCTATGGCCTTGGCGGGCTTGCGTCGATGGCCGCCGCCGCGAATGAGACGGAGACCGACCCGCAAAAGCGCACCTTCCGGGAGACCGAAATCGAGACTCTCGGCCTACTGCGCGGGATTGCCGGACGTTTTGCGGCGCATGCCGCCGTCCAGGCGCCCACCTGTACCGGAGACGCGCGAAAAAACCTTGAGCGTATCGCCGTCGCCGCGCGGAAAATCCCGTGGGAAGCGCCCCAGACGTTTTATGAAGCCCTCGCCTCGATTGTATTCATGCGGGAGATCACCAACGCCCTCGAGGGCGTCGGCATCTCAAGCTACGGCCACCTCGACCGGATGCTCGCCCCCTATTATGCCCGCGACCTCGCCGCCGGCCGCATCACCCGTGAGGAAGCGTATGACCTGCTCGCGTCGATGCTCTCTTTAACCGACGGACGCTACGATTACTCAAGCGGCGCGTCGGTGGAGACATCCACGACCGTCATGATCGGCGGGCAGGACTCGGACGGCGTCCCCGTCTGGAATGACGTAACCGAAATGATTATCGAGGCATTTGAGGAATTCCGGTTTGTCAACCCCAAGCTCAACGCCCGCGTATGCGACGAAAGTCCCGACGCATACCTCCGCGCACTCGCCCGCCTCCAGCTTTCCGGCGCGAACGTCCTCGCCGTCGAAAACGATCCCGCGAACATCCGCTATCTGCAAAACCAGGGTGTCTCCGAGCGCGATGCGCGGCTCTATGTCGGCTGCGGCTGCCAGGAGCTGACCGTACAGAACACCGCGTACCACAGCCGCGCGTTTTTGTACGTCAACCTCGTCCAGCCGCTGTTGAATGTGCTGAAAGAACAGCCCGACGCGCCGTTTGACACGCTGTATGCCGCCTATTTCGCCGCGCTCGGCGCGCTCCTTGCCGACTGCATCGCGGACTGCGCCCCCTTTGACACGCAGCATACCCGCTACAACGCCGAGCTGATCGTCTCCACCCTGCTCTCCGACTGTATCGCACGCGGCCTCGATGTAACCGAGGGCGGCTCCCGCTACCGCTTCAAGACGTTCACCCTCGTCGGCTTCGGCACCCTTGCGGACAGCTTTCTCGCGCTTAAAAATTTCCCCGACCGCGCGGCGCTGCTCTCCTCAATGGCGGCCGACTTCAAGGGCGCGGAGGACCTGCGGCGCACCCTCGAGCGTCTGCCGCGCTACGGCGACGCGGATGCGCGTTCCTTCGTACGCGTCCTCGCGTCCGACCTCTCCCACGCGGCGGATGGGCTGTACCCTCCCGAAGGCGTCCACTGGGGTACGTCCATCTTTACTTACTGGGCTTACGGAACCTTCGGCCATGCCACCGGCGCGACCCCCGACGGGCGGCACGCGCATACCCCCTTTACGCGCGGCGGTGGCCCCTCCGATCTTGCGATCTCCCGCGCGGGGCTGACCTCGGCGGCTCTCGCCGTATCCGACACCTTCGCGGACTTCACGGACACCTCCGTCTTCGACTTCACGCTCCCCGCCACCCCCGGCGCCGTCTCCGAGGAAGCCTACGCCGCCTTCCTCCGCGCGGCCTGCAAGCTGCGTATCCCCGTCCTGCAGTGCAACCTCGCCTCCCGTGAGCTGCTCCGCGAGGAACACGACCATCCCGGCACGCATCCGGCGCTCGTCGTCCGTGTGTGCGGCTACAGCGCGCTCTTCGCTTCTCTTTCCCGCGACGTGCAAAATGAGGTCTTGGCACGCGTACCGCATTTTTAAAACGGCGGTGCGGCTATTTGTACAAAATTTACGCGGTGGAACGCCTAAAAACGGCTTTCCACCGCGTTTTTATATTTTGAACACACGGCGTACGTTGAAGGTAATTATTCGTCAAATATTGACAACCCCGCCCGGTGTGTGGTATACTCGGTTTCCGCGTAATCGATTGAACCATAAGGGAGGGAAAACCGCAAATGATACGGCTTTCGCAGATCAGTAAGACCTATCGCGTCGTCAAGCGACGGGAGGGCCTGGGAGGCGCCGCGCTGTCCTTATTCCACCGGGAATACCGCGAAATACAGGCGCTTCGGGAGGTAACGTTTGAGATCCCCGAGGGCGCGCTCGTTGGGTGCATCGGGCCTAACGGCGCGGGGAAGTCCACCGCCGTCAAACTGATGTCGGGCATTCTGATGCCGGATTCCGGCGTTTGCGAGGTCATGGGATACACTCCGTGGCGCGACCGGACGAAATATGTCGCGAACATCGGCGTCGTCTTCGGACAGCGTACGCAGCTCTGGTGGGACGTGCCGGTGAGGGATTCGTATACGCTGCTGCGCGACGTCTACCGCGTGCCGGGCGATGTATTCGCACGCCGCCTTGATCGCTATGCCGAAGTGCTGGATCTCGGGGACCTGCTCGATACGCCGCTGCGTCAGCTTTCGCTCGGCCAGCGGATGCGCTGCGAGCTTTGCGGCTCCCTGCTGCACGCGCCGAAGCTTTTGTTCCTGGACGAGCCGACGATCGGGCTGGACGCAGTTTCAAAGCAAGCCGTGCGCGGGTTCGTCCGTGAGATCAACCGCGAAGACGGCGTGACCGTCCTCCTGACGACGCATGACACCGCCGATTTGGAAGCACTCGCCGACCGCATCCTGCTGCTCGGCCACGGGCAGCTTCTGTTCGACGGACAGCTTGCGGCCCTCCGCGCGCGGTACGATACACAAAAAACGCTCACGGTACGCTATGCCGGCGCGGAGCCGCCGCCCGCCCTCCCGGACACGGTGGTCCTCGAGCGCGGCGAGGGGCATCTGGTCCTGCGCGTAGCATCGGAGGCCGTCGCGCGGACCATTACCGCGCTTGCGTCCGCGCTCACGCTGTCCGATGTGCGGGTGGACGACATGCCCATCGACGAGGTGATCGCGACGCTGTATCGCGATCTGCATATTTAAGAGGTGCGAGGGATGAAAACGCTTCTCGCAATGTTCCGCATAAAGCTTATCGCAGGGTTTCAATACCGCGCTGCGGCATGGGCCGGGGTTGCCACGCAGTTTTTCTGGGGCTTTATGCTGATTATGATCTATGAAGCCTTCTATAAAAGCGCCGACATCACCCCTGCGATGTCGCTCGACCAGATGTGCCGCTACATATGGCTCCAGCAGGCTTTCCTACACTTGACGAACATGTGGATGCGCGACGGGGAGGTGCTGGAGCTGATTACCTCCGGCGGCGTCGCGTATGAGCTGTGCCGTCCGGTCGACCTCTACGGGATGTGGTACGCGCGATTTTTAGGGCAGCGGCTTGCGGGCGCGGCGCTCCGGTGCGTGCCGGTTTTAGTCGTCGCGGCACTGCTGCCGTATCCTTATCGCATGACGCTGCCGCCGAGCTTCCTGCATTTCACGCTCTTTATTTTGGCGCTGGCGCTCGCGGCACTTTTGGGCGTCACACTGATGCTGCTCGTCTACATCATGACGTTGAAAACGCTCAACTTTGTCGGCCCCGCGTTCGTGATGACGACGCTCTCGGACTTTTTCTCCGGCGCGATCATCGCCCTGCCGTTCATGCCCGAGCCGCTGCGAAAGATTGCCTACGCGCTTCCCTTCCGGTACCTCGCGGATTTCCCGTATCGTCTCTACACGGGCAATATCCCGCTTTCGGAAGCGTTTGTCTCACTCGGCATATCGGCGGCGTGGCTTTTTGCGTTGGTACTGCTCGGGAATCTGCTGATGCGGCGGTTCTTAAGGCATGCCGTCATACAGGGAGGTTGAGTCGGATGAATGGACTGAAACTATGGACACGCTACGTCGGCATCCTCGTGCGTTCGCAGCTGGAGTACCGCGCATCGTTCTTTATGACGCTTATCTCGCAGTTTGTAACCTCTTTTGGGCATGTCATCGGCGTATTCCTGATGTTTGCGTATTTCGGACGGCTATTAGACTGGTCTTTCTGGGAAGTCGCGCTCTGCACGGGCGTGGTACAGACGGCATTTCCGATTGCGGAGTGTTGTGCGCGCGGCTTTGACAGCTTTTCCTCCCTCGTGCGCTCCGGGGGATTTGACACCATTCTCCTGCGTCCGCGCAGCCTGATTTTGCAGGTATTCTGCTCCCGCTTCGAGTTCGCGCGCATCGGGCGGTTTCTCGAGGGTCTTCTGGTGCTTTGCGTCGCAGCGGCGAACCTTCCCGGCGTGCAGTCGCCCGTGAATATCGGCATTCTTGCCCTAATGGTCTTGGGCGGTGCGGCTGCGTTTACGGGGGTATTCATGCTGGGTGCGGCACTGGCGTTTTTTACGGTCCAGGGGATGGAGGTCGTGAACGTCGTCACGGACGGCGGCAGGGAAATTTCGCAGTATCCGATGGGCATTTATAAGCGCGGGTACCTCATCTTTTTCACGGCGGTGATCCCCTACGCCTGCACGTTCTACTGGCCACTCCTGTACATCACAGGCCGCGCGGCGAATCCGCTGTACGCGCTCGCGCCGCTGATAGGCTTCGTGTTCCTTTTCCCCTGCGCATGGGTGTTTCTGCAAGCGTCACACAAGTACCGCTCGACGGGGTCATAAAAACGTCAGTTTTTTCCACATTTGTATGTATATGCCGCCGCGGGGTTGCCCATAATAGCCCTCGGAGGTGTTATATCACACATGAATTCGGAACCTGAAAAGCGCAAAAACACATCAGCGCGGCAGTTTTGGGAAGACCGTGGCTTCTACCTAGTATTAATTCTATGCGTCGTCGCGATCGGCGTTGCGGGCTACGTCTTCTTCTTTGCGGATGCCGGAGAGAATCAGACGGTCGCCTACACGACGGCGGGTGACCTGTCGGAGGTACTCGAGCCGTGGGCGACGGGGGATCTGCCCGCGCTCACGACAACGGCGGGTCTTGAGCCTGCCGCGACAACGGAAGCCGACGTTCCCGCGATTGCCACAACGGCCGCATCCGCACACACGACTGCGCCTGCCGCGACCACCGCGAAGCCCCACTCCACCACCGCGAAATCTTCAAAGCCCAGCTTCTATGTTTCCCCTGTCCCCGGCGAAATACTCGCGGTCTTTTCCGGCGACGAGCTGGTCTATGACCGTACGATGAGCGACTGGCGCACGCACAACGGCGTCGACTTTGCCTGCACGAACGGTGATAAGGTCTTCGCCGTAGCCGACGGCACCATTCAGGACATCTACACCGACGAGTACTACGGCACAAGCGTCCTCTTAAACCATGGCGGCGGTCTTCAGTCGATCTACACCGGCCTCGCGGCCGATCCCGCTGTCACCATCGGTGAGACGGTCACTGCCGGCGACATCATCGGCACCGTCGATTCCTCCGTCCTCTTTGAAAGCGCTCTCCCCGCGCATCTGCATCTGGAGATGCTGCAAGACGGCGTACGCATCGACCCGATGAGCATCCTTCCTTCTGACTAAGCCATAAAAAATCCCCACCCAAACACAAAAAGAGCGGCCCCTTATTGCGGGCATCTGTAAGGATGCGCCGCAATAGGGGGCCGCTCTTTGTTCTTTTAAGCTTTGCGCGGAGGGATTGTTTTTATGAAATCGGCGAAGCGCGAAAAAAGGCTGCTTTTTACGGACGCCGCGCCGGCTTCCGCACGCTGGCGGAAGTATTCCTGACTGTTGAACGCCTCCGATACGGAATCATACCGCAGCGAATACGTGCCGTCCGGATGCATCACACGCGCCTTCGCATTGTCGGACAGCGACGCCTCGACGTCCTCATATACGCGGCGCGCGATCGCGGGGTCTAAAAGGGGAACCGCCACCTCGATCCGGCGCTGCATGTTGCGCGTCATGAAGTCCGCCGACGCGAGATAGACCTTTCTGTCCGCACCCGAGCCGAAGCAGTACACGCGCGAATGTTCCAGATACCTCCCGACGATGCTGATGATGGAAACGTTGTCCGTCATCCCCGGCACGCCCGGCAGGATACAGCAGATGCCGCGTACGATCATGCGGATTCGCACCCCGGCCTGCGACGCGCGGACAAGAGCGTCAATCAGCACGTTGTCGGTGATGGAGTTGACCTTAATCAGGATTTCCCCGCCGCGCCCCAAACGCGCTTTCTCGATCTCCGTATCAATCGCACGCAGCAGCACTGTGCGCATACAGTGTGGCGCAACAAGCAATGTCTGGTAGCCGTCGCCGAGTACGCCGGTACTGAGGTTGTTGAAAAGCATAAGCGCATCCGCCGCGATTGCGGAATTTGCCGTCATCAGCGAGTAATCGGTATAAATATTCGTAGTTTTTTCATTGTAGTTGCCGGTGCCGACCTGCGTGATGTAGGAAACCCGCCCTTTTTCGCGGCGGGTGATCAGGCAGATCTTCGAATGCACCTTAAACCCATCCGGCCCGTATAGGATACGCACGCCGGCTTCCTCGAGCTTCTGCGCCCAGTTGATATTGTTCTCCTCGTCGAATCGCGCACGCAGCTCGAGGAGGATGGTGACGTCCTTGCCGTTCTCGGCGGCGTTTATAAGGGAGTCGATGATTCTCGATTCGCGGCCGACGCGGTACAGGGTGAGCTTGATGGAGGTGACGTATTTATCCTCGCTGGCCTCGCGGATCAAGCTGACAAAGGGCTTGAAGCTGTCGTAGGGGTAGTTTAAGAGGAGGTCGCCATGCTGAATCCGGCGGATCATGCTTGTTTTGGGGGAAAGGCCGGCCGGATAGCGCGGATGATGCGGCGTCCATGACAGCTGTTTGGTGAGTGCCGAGGGCAACCTGTCGCCCAGCGCATTGACGTAGCGCATATCGAGCGGCGACGTCGAGGTAAACACCTGCGCCTCGCGGAGGCGCAGTTTATCCATGAAATATTCGCGCAGCTGATCAGAGCAGCCCCCGAGCATCTCCAGGCGTACGGCGGCGAGTCTTTTACGCTTGCGGAGGATCTCCTTCATATAGTCACGGTAATCGGCGTCCTGATTATAGAGCTGTTCATCGGTGTTGATGTCGGCATTGCGCGTCACGCAGAAGACGACAGACTCGCACATCTTATACATCGGGAAAACCTTAGACGCGCGTGCCGCGATGACGTCCTCGGTGAGGACATAGCGATGCTGCTCGTCGCCGGGGAGGAAGATCACGCGGTCGAGCGCTGCCGGGATGGGGATAAGTCCGAAAAGCGGCTCATCGCTGCCCTGCTGCGCAAGTCTCACGGCGACGTAAAGCTGCTTATTCGGCAGATGCGGAAACGGATGCCGGGAATCGACGATAGCGGGGGACAACAGCGGTTGAATCTCCCGCTCGAAGACGCTGTCGATGGCACGGCGGTCCGCCGCGGCCGTCACATGGCGCAGATGGACGACTCCCTCGCGTGCCAGCGCTTCCGTCACGGCGTCGTAGCAGGCGTCGCGTCGCGCCACCAGCTCCCGCGTACGGGCGTAGATCGCGTCGAGCTGCTCGACGGGCGTCATATGCGTTTTCGTATCGAGGAAGGGGACGGCGAGGAGTGCCTGATCATAGAGGGTACCGACGCGAATCATGAAGAATTCGTCGTAGTTGGACTCAAAAATGGCGATAAACCGCAGGCGTTCATACAGCGGCGTCTCGGCGCACATGGATTCCTCGAGTACGCGTTCGTTGAACTTCAGCCAACTCAGTTCTCGATTGACATAAATAGAAGGGGTTTCCATACCAGTCACCGTTCATATAGTAATAAAGGGGGGTCTCTTTATTTTAACACATAATTCATTTTTAGCAAGAGGAAAATACTCGATAAATCCGCCTTATCCCACATTTTCAAGTTGCACACTACCGAAAACCATGATACAATAAACAAAAGATCCGCAATCGCTTAAAGGAGAGACACCCATTATGGAAATCGGCGGCGTCCCGATCCCCGGCCGTGTCGCGCTCGCACCTATGGCCGGCGTGACCGACCACGCCTACAGAATGATTTGCCGGCGCTGCGGCGCGACGTTTACCGTCACGGAAATGGTCAGCGCCAAGGGGCTTTTATTTGATGACAGGAAAACCCGGGAGCTTTTATGGTGCGGCGGCGAGTCCCCCGTCTCAGCGCAAATTTTCGGCTCCGACCCCGACGATATCCGCCGCGCAGCGCCAAAGGCAATAGAGGTATCCGGCGCCGAACTTCTCGACCTCAACATGGGCTGCCCCATGCCCAAAGTCACCTCCTGCGGCGACGGCTCCGCTCTGATGAAGGATCCGCACTTAGCCGAAGTCGTCGTCCGCGCGGCGGTGGAGTCGGCGGGGGTGCCGGTCACGGTCAAGGCCCGTCTTGGCTGGGACAGCTTTACGGCGGATGAATTTGCCCGTCGGATGGAAGCCGCGGGCGCCGCCGCCATCTGCATCCACGGACGTACCCGGGAACAGTACTACGGGGGAAAGGCCGACTGGGATGCGATAGGCCGCGTCGTGCGGGCGGTGCGCATCCCCGTGATCGCGTCGGGCGACGTATTCGAGCCGGAGGACGCCGTGCGCATCCTTGAGCAAACGGGCGCGGCCATGTGCATGATCGGGCGCGGCAGCTACGGCAACCCGTGGATTTTCGGACGTGCGGAGGCCGCCCTGCGCGGGGATCCCGTGCCGCCGCTGCCGCCGTTTGCGGAGCGTATCGAACTAGCCCGAGAGCATATGCTGCTCGCCGTCGCGGAAAGGGGAGAGCACCGCGCCGTCATGGAATCGCGTCACCATGTCGCATGGTACTGTAAGGGCTTGCACGGTGCGGCAGCGCTACGGGCGCAAGTGAGCCGGCTTTCCACCGTGGACGAGATGAACGCGCTGCTTGACGAGATCATCGAACGTGGGAGGGATCAGCCATGATCTATATCGGCATCGACGGCGGCGGGACGAAGACGAAGGCCGCGGCACTCGACGAAGAGGGAGCTGTCGTCGCGGAAAGTATGTCCGGAAGCTTAAATCACTATGTCGTGGGTCTTGAGACCGCCGTAGAACATCTGCAGGACGCCGTTTCGCAGCTTCCCATCGACCATGCGTCCATTGCCGCCGTCGGCATCGGCAATCCGGCGCTCGACGACCTCTCCGACGACGGCTCGCGGGAGGTTTTCCTCAAAAAGGTGCGTGAAAAGGGGATTTTCCCCTCCCATACGCGATTGTACATGAAAAGCGACGTCTACATGGCGCTCTACGGCCATGTGCGCGGCAATCCCGGCGTGCTGATCGTCGCGGGAACCGGCTCGATGGGTGTCGCGACGGACGCGCACGGCCACGTGCACGTCGCCGGCGGCTGGGGCGTGCCGTCGGAGGATCCCGGCTCGGGCTATGCCATTGCCGCAGCGGCGCTGCGGACTGTGTTCGACGCCGACGACGGGATAGGGAAGGCGACCGCGCTCAGCAGCGCCGCCTGTGCCTATTTTCACGCCGTCGCGCCGCGCAACCTCATCGGCATCCTCAACGCGCCCGATATGCGGCGCGACACCATCGCGGGTTTTGCGCGGGAGGTGACCGCCCTTTCCGACCCCACCGCACGCACGATCGCACACAACGCCGGCGTCCGTCTTGCCGCTTACGCCGACGCGCTCCTAACCCGCATCGGCATCACCGACGCGCCCGTCGGCATATTCGGCGGCGTCCTCACGCATGCCGAAAGCGTACAGCAGGCGTTCCGGTCCGCCTTACATATGTCCCATCCCGCAAGTCCCGTCGGCGTCCCTTTAGCGCCGCCGGAGATTGGCGCGGCGCGTTATGCCATCGATCAATAAATCAATAAGGGGGCATTTTTCTATGGGTAAACTTGCGTTATACGGAGGAAAACCCCTCCGCGAGGCATCTTGGCCGTCATGGCCAGTGCATGACGGTACGGAGTGCCGTGCGCTCTCCCGCGTTTACGCGCGCGGCGTATACCGCGTCGGAGAGGAATCCGCAGCCTTCGCGCGGCAATTCGCGGATTTCTGCGGCGCACGGTACTGCATCCCCGTCGCAAACGGCACGGTCAGCCTGGAGCTCATCTTCCGTGCGCTTGGGATCGGGCGCGGCGACGAGATCATTCTGCCGCCGTACACCTTCATCGCGTCCTATTCCGCCATCCGCTTTGTCGGCGCGACGCCGGTCTTCGCGGACATTTCCCCCATCGATTATAACCTCGATCCGGATGCCGTCGAATGCGCCGTGACCCCGCGTACACGCGCGATTCTCGCCGTCAGCGTCGGAGGTCGTCCCGTCGATTACGACGCGCTGTCAGCTGTCGCCGAGAAGCATGGCATTGCTCTCGTCGGCGACGCGGCGCAGGCTGTCGGCGCAAGCTTTCGAGGAACGGACGTCGCCTCTCTTGGGACGGCCGCGTCTATCTCATGCCAGAACTCAAAGAACCTGACATGCGGTGAGGGCGGCATCATCACAACCAACGATCAGAGCCTGTATGAGGCCGTAACTGCGATGCTGTCCGGCGGCGACGACACGCACCTCGCCCTCGATTCCGGCATCACGGAGTTTGGCGCGGCGATCCTTTCCGCCCAGCTTGCGCGTCTGCCCGCACAAATGGAGACCCGCTCGGTAAACGCGGCGTACCTTGACGAGCTGCTGACCCCCTTTGGCTTCGTCGCCCCGCTTCCCGCGGACGCATGTGTCACGCGGAACGCCTATCATCTCTATTTCGTCCGTGTCCTCGAGGACAGGCTCGGCGGCGTCTCCCGCGACTCTTTTCTCCGTGCGGTCGCGGCGGAGGGTGTGCCGATCTCGTCTGGGTACCGGCCGCTGTACACGTTCCCCGGCGTGAACGAACCGCACGACTGTCCCGTGGCAGACCGCATCGCGGCGCATGAAGCGTCGTGGATCACCCAGAACGCGCTTTTGAGCGCGCGCGGGGACATGCGCGATATCGCACAAGCGATGGAAAAGGTATACGCCTGTTTAGATGAGCTGCGGGAGGGAAAATGAATATGAACTCAAACCTTTTCGACACGTTAAACCACGCCTGGGGCACCATCGGCCCCCGTATGCTGGAGGCATGCGTTGAATTTGCCGCCTATGTCGGTACGGCGCACGCTTTGATCACGTTCTCCGGCACCGCCGCGCTGGAGGCGACTCTTCGCGGTCTATGCGGTGACGACCCCGATGCGGAGGTGATCGCGGCATCCTACGGCGATCCCCGCGCAGCGTCCGTCGCCAAAGCGATCGGCGCAAAGGTCGTTTTTGCCGATATCGATTATGATACCGGAATGCTGTCCCCAGCAAGCACAGCAAAAAAGCTTTCCCCGCACACAAAAGCCGTCCTCGTGGAGTCCCTCGGCGGCAACGCGCCCGACATCACCGCGCTCGGCGGCGTCTGCGGCGCAGAAAAGCTCGTTATTTGGCTTCCCTGCGGCGTCGGCACGGCGCTCTCCGGCGGCTTTGCCGCGGCAGTTTGCGATCTCGGTGCCGCGTCCGCCGTGGATATCGGCGCGGGCGCGCTCGCGGTCAACGATACGGCGCTGTTCTCGCGGATATTCGCTTACCATAACTGCGGCCGTCCCTTCGGCGAGAGGGAAACGCTGACCTTCGGCAACGCGATCATCGGCGGCGACCTGCGCGTGGCAGAATTTCCCTGCGCCCTCCTCCCCGACGCGCTCGCGCAGGCAGAGGATCGGCTCGCCGCCCGCCGTGCCGCCTATGCGAAAGCGGCATCCGGTGACTGGCCCTGCGCGGGGCTTTCCCCGCTGCGGCAGTCCGGCATATCCTCGGCCGCCGAGCTGTGGCTGGGCTGCGACCGCATCCGCTGCGGCGCGTGCCACGCTCCCGCCGCCCGCCGGGGGTATACGGTACTCCCCACCTATGAGCCGCTGCACCGCAAACCTCTCTTCGGTGAGCTTGCGGACGACGACTTCCCCAATACCTGCATGGCAGAATCAGGCTATCTGCGGATTCGTCTATAAAAGGAAGGTGTCTTATATGAAATGCGGTTTTGCACAAGCCATCATCACCCCCGCGCCCGGTGACGTCTATCAGGACGGCTACGGCTTCCGCATCCACCCCGCCGAAGGAGTGCGCGACGAGCTTTACGCCAAAGTCTGCGCGATCGAGGACGGCGATTTCCGCTTCGCTATCGTTTCCCTCGACGTCTGCGGCTTCTCGCCCGAAACCGTCGACCACCTGCGCGAACACATAGTAAGCCTTTCCGGGCTTCCCGCCGACCATATCGCGATCTGCGCCACCCATACGCACGCGGGTCCCGCCGGCGGCATCCTCTGCGATCTACCCGTCAACGGCCTCGTCTGGGCGCGCATCGGCGAGATCGCCGGACGCATGGCGAAAAACGCACTAGAAACCACCGTCGAAGGCCATTTTTCAGCCGCGTTCGGGCACGACCTGACCTATCTCTACAACCGCCGTGGACGCAAACCCTTCGACCCCCGTGTTCGCGCCGCCGCTTTTATCGATATGCAGGGGCATGTGCGCGGTATCCTCGCGACAGCGGCCTGCCATGCCGTCATCAACACGACTTATCAGCTCTCCGCCGACTTCCCCGGCGTGCTGACCCGGGAAGCTACTCGCGTCTACGGCGTCCCGGCGCTCTTTTTGCAGGGCGCGGACGGCGATATCGACCCGCACTTTGTCGGAAAGCCCTCCGTCGATGAGAAGATCGAGCTTCTCGGCGGTGAATTCGCCGCAAGCGTTCTCGATGCCGTCAAAACCGCCGCTCCCCTCGCTTCCTCCGCGCCGACGCGTTCCGCTGTCGTCTACGCCACCCTCCCGATGCGCGATACCCCCGACGAACAAACCCTCCTCGCCCGTCTTGACAGGCTGGAAGCGGCTTACTACGCCGTTGACGAAACGGCTCCGGGCGGCGCGGTTGATAAACGCATCCGGCTTCGTGAGCTTCTCTGGACACGCGACGCGCTTGCCCGTGTCCGCTCAGGATTTACCGAAAACACGCTTACTGTCCCTGCCATGACCTTTGTCGCCGGTGGGCTTGCGTTCATCTTCTCCCCGTTTGAGCTGCTGACCCTCACCGGCGCCGCTTTAAATGAGCAGCTTTCCTCCCTCGGCGTCCCGGACGCGGCACGTTTCGTCGTCTCCTACGCAAACGGCACGCGCGGTTACCTCGCAACGGCCGCCGAGTTGCCCCTCGGCGGCTACGAATTCGACAATGCACCGCTGTGGTATGGCATGCCGTTCTGCACCGGGGAAACCGAAGGCGCGTACCTCGATACGACGGCGCAGGCGGTCGCGGCGGTCAGATAGTCCTTGCAATACGGCACGTAATCTGTTATACTACAAAGCGTTAAGTTTTTATGATCACTGGAGGCTTTCATCCTATGAACTATAAACCCTTCGTCACCGGTGGCTGCGTCGATTTCGATAAGTACAAGGTCTACCCGAAGTCCGTCCGCACCTTGGGAGAGGCGACCTTCTTTATGGCAAACGCGGGCGACGCCGACGTTCTCGTATGCGTCGGCAAAAGCGACATGCCCGGCAAGACCCGCTGCGGTGTCACCGTCGCGCCCTGCGACCATGACAGCGCGGAGTTTCTGCGCTGTACCTTCCCCTTTACCGCGCCGGTACCGGTGCTGTCCTATCCCCGCACCGTCGGCGTCGGCGACCGTCTCGGCATCGCGGGGCCCGGACATATCCGCGTCTTCGAACAGTACGACGCCCTGCCCGTCCTTTGCCAGCAATCCATCCGTGAGTTAAACCTCACCCACCGCACCTATGAGGATGTCCTCGACGCCTCCACCTTCGCCGTTTACCGCGAAGGCTTCGAACGCGGCTTCGGCGCGGACGGCGACCATTTGAAAAAGCCCGAGGACGTCGCCTACGCGCTCTCCCTCGGCTTTACGATGATCACCCTCGATTGCTCCGAGCATATCAAGGGCGACGGCGGACAAATCGTCTGCCCCGAGTCCGAGGAGCGCTACCTCGGCAAGACTTTCGATGTCGGCGAAGGTCAGACGGTTACCTTCACGGCGGATGAGCTGGCAAAAATCGTCTACATCTACGGCGAAGCCATTGATTTCGCCGTCTCCATCTGGGAGCAGTTCTTCGCGTCCGGCGAAAACCGCGCCGATTTCGAGATCTCGATCGACGAAACCGCGACACCGACGACCCCTCTGCAGCATTTCTTTGTCGCAAGCGAGCTCACCCGCCGCGGCGTGAAGATCGCGACGATGGCTCCCCGCTTCTGCGGCGAATTCCAGAAGGGCGTCGACTACATGGGCGACCTCGCGCAGTTTGAGCGCGAGATGCACATCCATGCCCAGATCGCCCGTCACTTTGGCTACAAGATTTCCGTCCATTCCGGCTCCGACAAATTCTCCGTCTTCCCCTGCGTCGGACGCGAAACGCGCGGCGTCTTCCACGTGAAAACCGCCGGCACCAACTGGCTCGAGGCTATGCGCGTTGTCGCGGAGCACGACCCTGCCCTCTACCGCGAAATCCACAAGTTCGCGCTCGAGTCCTTCGCTGAAGCCAGCACCTACTACCATGTCACTACCGATCTTACAAAGATCCCGGACGTCGACACCCTCCCCGACGCCGAGCTGCCCTCGCTGTTTACGCAAAACGACGCCCGCCAGCTTATCCATATCACCTACGGCCTGATCCTCTCCGACGCGCGCTTCCATGACCGCTTGTACGCCTTCTGGCGTTCTCACGCGGAGGAGTACGCTGCCGCGCTTGCGTCCCATATCGGGAAGCATCTCCGGCTCCTTGGCGTTGCAGAAAGGTAACCCCCCTCTTGCAGTAAACTTACCTTAGCTGATACCTTGCAGGGGCGTTTCCCGCCCCCTGCACCCCAGGGCTACTTTCTTTGCACGAGCAAAGAAAGTAACAAAGAAAGCTCGCTTAAGAGGACTAAAGTCCTCTTAAGAAACTCCCCGGAAACGGCGGCGACTTCGCGCCGCTTATACGGGAATTTAGATTGTATAAAGCTGAAAGTGCAGTCGTTGCCTGTCTGAGATTGATACTGCCGCCCACGTTCTTGAGCAGCAGTATCGGTTTGGGACAGGCAAAGACCGCACTTTTATCTTGCTTAAAGCCAAACCTTCGTATAAGCGTCGCCCGCAGGCGACGCAACACCGGAAGGGTACTTAGGGGAACTTCGTTCCCCTAAGCCGGCTTTCTTTCCCTCTTTCTGTGCCGGTGCAAAGAAAGAGGTCGGGAGGTGCAGGGGGGCGAAGCGCCCCCTGCAAGGTATCAGTTAGATAAACAGTTTCTATAGAACGGGTAAGAATCTAAAAAACCGCCGATGCTGACGCATCGGCGGTTTTTGGATTCTTACTTGATTTCGACTTTGGCACCGGCATCGGTGAGCTTCTTGGCGATTTCTTCGGCCTCGTCCTTGGAGATGTTTTCCTTAACGGGCTTCGGGCAGTTATCAACGAGATCCTTGGCTTCCTTCAGGCCCAGACCCGTGATCTCACGGATGACCTTGATGACATTGATCTTGTTGGCGCCGAAGTTGGCAAGCACCGGGGTGAACTCGGTCTTCTCTTCGACAGGCGCGGCAGCGGCGGCGGCCGGAGCGGCGGCGACGGCGACGGGAGCGGCGGCGGAAACACCGAACTCCTCCTCAAGAGCCTTGACGAGCTCGGAGAGCTCGAGAACGGTCAGAGCCTTAACGTCTTCAATCAGCTTGGTAATCTTTTCGCTAGCCATGGTAATAATCCTCCATCATATGAAAGTGGCGCGCGGCGGGTCATATTCCCTCTCTCCGCGGCAAACTCGGGGTACGTTAGCCCTCCCACTTAGGTGGGAAAGCATTTCCGGCACTTCCTCCGGGCGAAGGAACGCATGCGTTTCCTGCGGAATCCGAAAGGACGCCGGGCGGCGGGATCAGGAGCGTCGCCTTATGCGGCGGGCTCCGCCTTCTTCTCGGCGATGGCTGCAAGAGCCGCGACGACGCCGCGGAGCAGTCCGCTCGTGACGCCGACAAGACCGGAAATCGGGGCGTTGAAGCCGCCAAGAACCTTCGCGATGAGTACGTCGCGCGGCGGCAGCTGGGCAAGATCGCCGACCTCGGCGGCTGTTAAAGCCTTACCGTCGACAAACCCACCCTTGACCTTGAACTTGTCGTTCTTCTTCGCATAGGCGGTTAAAATCTTCGCGGCGGCGACAGGATCGGTCGGGCTGATCGCCAGAGCCGTCGTGCCGTTCATCTGCGCGTCCAGATCGGTAAGCCCCAGCTCGTTGATCGCAAAACGGAGCATCGTGTTCTTGATGACCGCGTACTCGACATCCGCGGTACGCAGTTCACGACGAAGCTTCGTGTCGTCAGCAACGGTGATGCCCTTGTAATCGACCAAAACGCCCGCGCTCGCGTTCTTCATCTTTTCGGTCAGCTCCGCGACTAACGCGCGCTTTTCCTCTAAGACCTTTGCGTTTGGCATGTGTTCACCTCCAGTTTACGTGCGATACGAACAAAAATGCCTTTTGTCCGCAGCTCTCCCGCTTTCAGACAAAAGGCATAGTACATACTATTCCAACGAAATTCTACCACAGCCGTGATAAACTCTCGTATGCCTCCTGCGTACGGCGTGCTGTTCGCACATTTGAGCATGCCGCCCGTACGGTCTCGGGAAAACATATTGACTATACCACATCTTCTTCCTTTTGTCAACTCTTTTCACTCGCTTTTTAGCAAAAATATTTCATTATCTGCTTTTTTGCTCTCACACGTCCCTCTTTCTACCTACCTTTTATGTAGGTTATTCGCCTTTATAAGGTTTTTCGCGCTTCTCCGCTTTTTTTCTCTTTTTTAGACGTTTGTCCTCTTTTCTTTTTCATACAAATGTGGTATGATATAGATGCTCTTAAAAAACCCTTTTTTGAAAGAAAGGTATGACGATTATGTCTCATTTTGTATATGCCGACAACGCCGCGACGACGCCGGTATCCCCTGCTGTTTTTCAAGCCATGGAGCCATGGCTGCGCGGCGGCTACGGGAATCCCTCCTCCATCTACTCCATCGCCCGCGACGCAAAGGCTGCCGTTGAGAATGCCCGTGAGCAGGTAGCTGCCGTTATCGGCGCGAAGCCCTCCGAGATCATTTTCACCGGCTGCGGCTCCGAATCCGACAACATGGCACTCAAGGGGATCGCTCTTGCGTACCGCGACAAAGGCCGCCACATCATCTCCACCAAGATTGAGCATCACGCGGTACTCCACACCCTCGAGTATCTTGCTAAATTAGGCTATGATATCACCTATCTTGACGTAGATGCGGACGGCCTTGTCAATCCCGCCGACGTCGAAGCCGCGATCCGTCCCGACACCATCCTCATCTCCGTCATGGCCGCGAACAACGAGATCGGCACCGTCGAGCCCATCGCGGAGATCGGCGCCATCGCCGCCGCCCATAAAATCCCCTTCCACACCGACGCCGTCCAGGCTTACGGGCACATCCCCCTTGATGTCTCCGCCATGCGGCTTTCCCTTTTATCCCTCTCCGCCCACAAGCTCTACGGTCCCAAGGGCGTCGGCGCGCTCTATGTTAAGTCCGGTACCCGGATTGACACCTTCCTCCATGGCGGCGGGCAGGAACGCGGCCGCCGCGGCGGTACCGAAAATGTCGCCGGCATCGTGGGTCTCGGCGTCGCCGCCGAAGCCGCAGCCGCGGCCATGCCTGTCGAGTCCCCCCGCATCGCCGCCATGCGTGACCGTCTCATCACCGAGCTGTGTAAACTCCCCTACAGCCGCCTGACCGGGCACCCTACGCGCCGTCTCCCCGGCAACGCCTCCTTCTGTTTTGAGGCCATCGAGGGCGAGTCCCTCGTCCTCACGCTCGACATGCTCGGTGTCGCGGCATCCTCCGGCTCGGCCTGCTCCTCCGGCTCGCTCGACCCCTCTCATGTGCTTATGGCCATCGGCCTGCCCCACGAGGTCGCGCACGGCTCACTCCGGCTATCCCTCGGTGCGGAAAATAGCGACGCGGACGTCGACCATATCATTGCCTCTGTCCGCTCTGCCGTCGACCGTCTCCGCTCGATGTCCCCTCTGTGGGAAGATATGTTTCCTGCGGGAACTATGAAGAAACAACAAACCGCCCCCGTGAAATGAGGTATTATTATGTATACTGAAAAAGTTCTCGATCACTTCACCCATCCCCGTAACGTCGGTGAGCTGCCCGATGCCGATGGCGTCGGCACCGTAGGTAACCCCCGCTGCGGCGACATCATGCGCTTCTACATCAAGGTCGAGGGCGACGTCATCACTGATGTCAGCTTCAAAACTTTCGGCTGCGGCGCCGCCGTTGCCACCTCCTCCATGGCCACCGAGCTTGTGAAGGGCAAAACCATTCAAGCGGCTCTTTCCCTTACCAACAAGGCCGTCGTCGAGGCGCTAGAGGGTCTTCCGCCCCAGAAAATCCACTGTTCCGTCCTCGCCGAGGAAGCCGTCAAGGCTGCCCTCACCGACTACTATACCCGCAAAAACCTCCCTCTCCCGCCCGAGCTACAGTCCGACCCCGCCTGCGTCGCCTGCTGCCGCGGCGACGAGCACTGCGCGCAATAATGCTTTCCAAGGACGCTTTTTTTGGAGCGTCCTTGTCCCTTTATATTCTTTGATTACACTCACAAGGAGATGATCTTATTTCGCCTCTGCTCGAACGACTTTACGCTCCGCGCTATCTCCTGAAACCCGGTCAGATCATCGGCGAGCTGCCTTCCACCCGTGACGCCTATGAAACCACCTTCCGCATCGCCTGGCCCGCCATCACGGAGACCGTTCTCGTCTGCCTTATCGGTATCGTTGATACGATCATGGTCGGCACACTCGGTTCCTACGCCATTTCCGCCGTCGGGCTTACGAACCAGCCCCGCCTGATCATTCTCGCAGTCTTCATGGCGCTGAATCACGGCATCACCGCTGTAATATCCCGCCGTTACGGGCAACGCGACCGGGACGGAGCGAATCGTGTCCTGCGCCAGATCCTCCTGCTCGCTATTCTTTCCGTCCTCTTCATCAGCGCGCTCGGTTTCCCCATCGCCACACCGCTCCTGCGTTTTGCCGGCGCGAAGGAGGACACCCTCTCCTACGCCGTAACCTATTTCCGCATCATCCTCATCGGCATTCCAGCCGTCGTTCTCACCATGTCCATCAACGCCGCCCAGCGCGGCATCGGCAACACCCGCATTGCCATGCGTACAAATCTGGTTGCAAACATCGTCAACTGCTGTATCAACTGGCTCCTGATCAACGGACACCTCGGATTCCCCGCGCTCGGCGTCGCCGGTGCCGCCATCGCTACTGTCATCGGCAACTACGTGGGCCTTGCGATCGCCATCGCCTCCCTTTTCCATCCCGAAAGCTTTCTCTTCCTCGATTTTCGAGCATCCTTCCGTCCTGATCCGGAAACTCTCCGCCCCGTCTTCAAGGTGTCCGGTTCCGCCTGTCTCGAGCAGGTATTCCTCCGCGTCGGCTTCTTCATCTACGCAAAAATTGTCGCCGAGCTTGGCACCGACGAATACGCCACCCACCAGATCGGCATGAACATACTCTCCCTCTCCTTCTGCTTTGGCGACGGGCTCACGATGGCAGCTTCCTCTCTCGTAGGCCGTTCGCTGGGCCAGAAGCGCCCCGACCTCGCCGTCTTATATGGCAAATGCGCGCAGCGGATCGGCTTTTGTATCGCCATTTTCCTCGCCATCATCTTTGTGTCATTTGCGCGCCCCATCTACACCGCCTTTTCCCGCGACGAGGCTATCATCACCAAAGGCATCCCCATCCTATACATGTGCGCGCTCGTCACCGCTGGGCAGATTTCGCAGGTCATCTACTCCGGCTGTCTGCGCGGGGCGGGGGACACCCTCTACATCGCCATCACCTCCATGATCTCCATCGCGCTCATCCGTCCTCTCCTCTCCTACTACCTTTGCTATCCCGCAGGACTGGGGCTTTACGGCGCATGGTATGGCGTCATCATCGATCAGTATTTGCGCCTGCTGCTCAACGGGATACGGTTCTCGAAGGGAAAGTGGACAAAAATAGAGGTTTAGCAGTATATTTAACATAAAAGAAGCCCCTTCCTGTTACGGAAGGGGCTTCTTTTATGATTATTTTACAGTGACAAAAGGATTATACATCCCAGGTGGAGAACACATAAGGGCTTGTTTGAATCGTACCGCCGGAATCCTTTACATAGGTTTCGATACGAACGTTAACATCCGCCGATGTAAAATCAGTTGTTCCCGCGGTGGACGAAAGTGTAAATCCGGCGCCCGCGTTGATGAAATAGCTGGTTCCGGCTACGATTTCAGCGCCCGCCACTTTGTTCACGCCGTTGATAAAAACATTGACATACAGCTTCGCGCCGGTCGGCAGCGGATCGGAAACTGTCACTTTAAAGCTGCTTCCTTTGACCCACTTGGAATCAGTACCAAGGTTCGCGGCCGTGATCACCGGCGTAGGATAAACGGCTAAGGTCGTAATCGTATTTGTGCTCTGGCTGACCACTTTCCCCGTTGCGATATGGATAAGCTTGAAGGTTAATGTGACGGTATCACCCGACTGTATCGTCTTCGCGGGCGCCGTGGTCGTGAGTTTGCCGGTCTGGTCAAAATAGACTTTTGTGTAATTCGAAGCGTCGAACGAAGTGAAGCTTAATCCGACAGCGTCGAAATTGCTGGTAACCGTGATCTTGCATCCGCTCGGAATAGCGACAAAGTTGCCAGCATTGATAGCGCCGACAGTAGAATAGGTTCCGAGTACTGCCGTATTGCCTGCGCCCATAGCGCCCCACATGCCGCCTACTGTCACATCCGTCGGGATGTTGACAAAGGAGCTGACGGTATAGGTGGTCGTCGCGATAACGGTGGTTCCGTCTGACGCGCGGGTTTCCGCCGTGATCACAACGGTTGGCGTGCTGGAGGTGTATTGCGCGGTTGTGACAGCCGGTGAAACCAGCGTCCCGTCATCTTCAATAGAGAAGGTCTTCGTATAAGGGCTCGTAATTTCAACCGGTGTGCTCTCAATGTTGGTGTAGTAGTACAATGTGGATCCGAGCGGTGCGGTGTCCGGAGCGCTGATCGTCACCTTGCTCCCGGCATACCAAGAGGATCCGGCCAGATTCTCTGGCATAATCTTCGGGGCGGTAGCACTGCTCTGAATCGCGCCGACCGTAGCTGTCGCATCCGCGCTCTTCGCAACAACGTTGCCGTTGATCTTGACTTCCGCGTTAAACTTCAGCGCGGTGCCGGAGGGTATCGTCAGAGAGGTCGGCATATTTGCTTCGGCTACAATGGCGGTGCCGCCGGCGTTCAGCGCGTATCCGGCGCCGCTCGTCACAACGGACGTAATCGCCGCGTTGGCGCCGACAGTCGCGTTCAGGTTCAGCGCCGCGCCGGTCGGGAGCGTCACAGTCGCCTTAACGGTGCTGTCCTTCGTCCACATGCTGCTATTCACGTTGGCAAACGCCACAACAGGCTTCGCTACGGAGATAACAGTCAGGGTGCCGATAACACTCTTGACACTGTTCAGCTCAGACCAATACTTTACGAACGCAACATCGCTCGTGAGGGTAACAGCGCCGGTATACGCAACCGCGGCAGTATCAATTGCCGTGCTGCTGGCATTGTAGCGCTGATAGTAAAGCGTGCCGGGGGTCGCGGTCGGGTTGTTGTTCGTCAGCGTGAAGCTGCCGATGCTCGCGGAATCGGCTTCGTAGTACAGGGTAGAGGTGTACTGTGCAAGATTGGCGTTGTACCAGTAACCGTTCGTCGCTGTTTTCGTCACAGCGATCGTCGGGGTCGCCGCGGTCTGCTTCACAATGAAGGTGAACTCTTCGCAGTTGTCCGCGTAATCCTCATCGTGGTTATTGAGGTCCGCATTAACGACATGTCTGTCGACCCAGACACGCAGGGTGCCGGCCGGCCAGAACTTATCGGCCTTCAGCGTGAAGGTAACCGTCTTGCTGTTGCTGCTGACGGCGATGTCGTAGGTTGTGTTGTCGACGGTAACCCAGTTCGGACTCTGAACGGTACCGTTGTTGATCATAACCTTGAAGTAGTCCTTCAGCGAGGCGGAGCTATAATTATATAAGTTATATGTGTTGACATCATCGTTGACATCGGAGTAGATCGCCATCGTCTCGTCATACGTCAGATAGAGCTTGTTGCCCGCCGGGACGTCGTTTGCGCTGCTCGCAGTCTCAAAGCTGAAGACGGCGCTGGGCGCGTCAGCGATGTAGCTGTAGACGGTGGCATTTTCGCTGAGGAGAGCGGCAACAGGGCTGTATACCATCGTGGAATTATAAGGAACGAAAACCGCGACGAGCTTATAGCTGTTGTAATAGTCACTCGGGATCTGAAGCGTAGTATTCATCGTATAATTTGCGGAAGTGAGCACGACGTCATCCGAAGAATACACGATATACGCATTCGACTTCGGATCCGCGTATTTATTTGCGTTGACAATCGCCTTCGCTGTCGGATTGTAGTCCTTCTTGACGACCGCAAGGTAAACGGTGCCTCTCGCAATAGTGGAAACCGTTACGTCCGCATAGTACTTACCGCTGCTCAGGTAAATATCCGTAATGCTCGGATATCCGCTGCCGAAGCCGTTCGAGACGGTGTAGTTGTACGGATACAGGACGTAATTCATAACGATGCTGTTCGCAACCGGAGCGTAATACCCGCCGTTCGTCGTCTTCAAAACGGCGACAACCTTGTAGTTGGCCGCGTTGATGGACGGAACGGAGAGATAGGTCGTAGTGCTCTGCTGTCCGGCGGTGACGGCTAAGTAGCCCTTGGAGTAGCACTTGGTGTTGTTGGACGAGGTCATGCCGTAGATTTCAGCAGCGGTCGGATAGTAATCAGCCGCGACGACGGCGTAATACATTGTGCCGCTGTACTGCGGCTTCGCGGTCAGCTTCAGGCTGCCGCCGGAGTAGTAGCTGATGTACGGATAGCCGGTGTAGAAGCCGGTATCGGTGTTCACACTGGTGTTTAACGCATAGAGATAGTTGCCGTAGACAAGCGTCTGGGAGTAGACGGGCGTCATCGTAAAGGTGGCGTTCGTCGGAACGAAGTACGCGGCGACGCCGGTGTAGCTCGTGTTCTTCGTCAGGGTCAGGGTGCCGGAGCCCCCGTAGTAGCCGTTGCCCGCGGCCATCGTGACGGCTGTGCCGTAGCTGCGAATCGTGGAATAAGTCGGAACGGTGGTGCCGGTGTAGGCGTAGAGGTAGACGGTGCCGGGGATGACGGTCTGGAAGGAGACGGTCACAGAGCCGGCGGCGCTGGCGGTACTCGCAGTGTATGCGGTGATCTGCGGATTAGCGATAAAACCGGTGTAATAGTCACCCTTAAAGCCCATGTAGGTGGTATAGCTGTCCTTAACGGGGCCGTAAACCGGGTTGTAGGTGGTCTGCGTGCCGGTCGTCGGGACAAACAGGACGGCGACTTCGTAATCACCGGTGTTGTAGTAGACGTTCACCGGCAGGGTGATGGTCGTCGCGGTATTGGCGGTCACACTCGCGGACTTGCCGATCCAAGCGCCGGTGCCGGAAGAGGTATTCGCGTAGCTGATGATCTGCGAATAGGTAGGCTCGGCGTCAGCGGCGGGGTAGGCGAGAGCGTAGACGGTGCCGTTCGCGACAGCCTTGATGTTAACAGTGATGTTCTTAGTCGCGCTTATGCCGGAGCCGGTGGCCGATGACACATTCGCATAGGGGTAGGGAGCGACGAAGCCGGAGTTGACGCCGGTAGTCGTGCCGGAACCGGTATAGGTCGCGCCCGCGAACTTCGCGGAGAGCCCGGTGTTGATGATGTACTGTCCCGGGAGCATGGTCGTGGTCACGCCGGCGGCGGCGACGGTGATGTAGCTCACGGTGCCTTCACCGGAGATCGCGGTATTCGACGCGGTGTTGTTGATGGCCAGGCTCTTCACGAGCGTATTCACGCCGGAAAGGACAAGGCGGCCGTTATTCATGAGCATGACAACGGACGGGAAGGTCCCCGCGAGTGTCAGCTGCGCGGAGGTGCCGGAGACGACCTTCGAGAAAGACGAGCCGTTCGTGGTACTGTCGGTGACAGAGGTGCCGGTGTAGGCGGTCACCGTGCCGACAGAGGACGTACCGGTCGCGTAGATCGCAACGGAACCTGACGCGGAGCTGTCGGTATCGATCTCGGTAACGGTCGAGTTCTGGAGGTTGATCGTGACGTTAGAGGCACGAACAACGAGGGTAGAAATCGAGGAATTGGAGATCGTGACGGTGCCGTTGGTAGCGCCTTCGGAGATATAGACGGTGCCGCGGAGGGTAGAATTCGTAAGAGAGACATTGCGGCCGGTGATAGCGGCGCAGATGGAGCTCTTAGAGATATTGGTGTTATATAAGTTGCTGGCGGAACCGGAAATGATGTTGCCGCCGACCATGTAATAGAGGATCTTCATGGCTTCGGAACGGCGGAGGTACTGCTGGGGCTTGACGGAGCCGTCGGTGTAACCATCGACGATGCCGATAGCGGCAGCGGCATTGACAAGACCGCGATAGGCGTTGCTGATCGAGGTATTGTCGGTGAAGTAAGCGTAGTTGGACTCATCGAGACCGAGGTAGCGGGCGATCAGGGCGAACGCCTTCTCACGGGAGAGGTAAGCGTCGGGCTGAATCTTATTGCCGCTTTCGACGATGATGTACCCCTGTGCGGCGGCGTAGGAGAAGACATTTTCATTGTTTCCCCAGTGGCCGGTCGTATCGGAGTAGCCGGTGTTCGCAGTCAGATAGAGACCGAACATACGGTTGATGAGCGCCATGAACTCTGCGGTGGTAACATAGGATTCGGGGTTAACCTTGCCCTTGTTATCGCCCTTTACGTATCCCATGTTGTACATACCGACGATGACGTCGTAAGCCCAATGGGACGTGCTCAGATCCGGGAAGGGACTAGCTGCCTGTGTGGAGATCAGCCCTGTGAACATGGTCAGCACAAGGCAAAACGCCAACACGACAGACAGTGCGCGTTTCGGGGCCTGTTTCATGTGGAAAAACCTCCCTTAATTCTTTCCCCGTGCCCCTTGTCCGCTCATCCTCTAAGCGGATCATAAAAAGGGGATGCGGGACATGCTTTGGATAATCGTCAACGCGCTTTATGCGCGGTTTGACCGTAAAATATAGGTCAAATAGGGTCAGCTGACACGATAGAGGTAAAGCTCGCGTTCTTGGGAATATGCGCCGGTCGTAGAATTGAACACGATCAGGCGCAGACGGGTCTGGACGCCGATCAGCAGGGTGGATGCCTGGAAAACAAAGGGGGTGCCGGGGCTCGACTGGGTATATACACTGCGTGTAACACTGCTCGCGGGGTCGGAGCCGTCAAGGGTATAATAGATGGACGTTTTCTCGTAATCATTGAAGCTGTAGACATAGAGCAGATTGTTTGCGGTTAGATTCACAACGGTTCTGTCGGCAAGTACGTCCCCCGTGGCGCCTAGAGTAATAATGGGCGTCGTCGTCGCGGAGTCCTTCATGGTGCTCGAGATGAGATAGGTAAAGGTATAAACGTCGGAGACATAGGAGCCGCGTGCGAGGATCGCCTTAATGGTAACGGTGGTACCGGTCGCGCCGGAGACGTTGAATATTACGCGTGTGCCATATGTGCCGGAGGTCGTCGGGGTCGTACCGTCGGTGGTATAGTAGATGATCGACGCGGAATCGATACCGGCGATCTGGATGGCCGTACCGGAGGTGATCTCGGTGCCGGAGGGCAGCTCCGCACCGGTATCCCGCAGCGTTACGATGGGCCGCAGCAGCGCGTTTTCGACGGTGAAGATTGCATCAGTCTCCGCGCTGTAAGCGGAATTGAGGTAGGCCACGGCACGGATGCGATACTGTGTGCCGGGTGTTGCGGAGGCCGGAATCGACACGGTTGCGCCGATTTGGCCGGAGACGGAATAAGCGGTGGTGCTGCTGCGCGGGTCGGAGCCGTCGATGGTATAGATGAGAATCGCGCCGGCGCTGGCATTCGCGGAGGAAACCGTGAGGTTGATCGTACCGCCGGGCTGGACGGAGGAACCGGCGGCAGGCGTCACATAGGGCGCCTTGAGGGTATCGTTGTTCGCTGCGATGGAGAAGGTGTATTCAACGGGCGTAGGCTTCTGCCCTTTGGCGTCGGAAAGCTGCGAAAAATTGAGGGTATAGGTACATCCGGACGTCCAGCCACCGACCGGAGGGGTCAGCACAACAGTGTTGCCGACGGTCAGCATGGAATAGCCGGAGACGGCCACCGCCGTCTTGCGGTCGGTATCGATGGCGGTCAGCCGGATCAGATCGGTGGGCATGGCGCCGGCGGTGCCGAGCTGTGCGCTGGCACCGGTCTTATAGACAGTGTCCGAGAATTTCAAGGTGACGATCGTGTAGATTGGGTAAGTATTGTTCGTCGGGGTTTCGGAGAAGGAGACGTTCACCGCGTTGCCGACCGTGCCGAGGGCGAATTTAACAATATCCGTAGACTTCGGCACCCCTCCGACATCCGCCGCCGCGACATAGAGGTCATAGGCGGTGGAACCGGCGGTCAGTCCGCTTAAGGTCAGCTTCTGTTCGAGGTCGGCGGCGGTCGTAATACTGCCGAGACTCACCCCATAGGTGCCGTTTTTCATCTGATCGGCAGTCGGCGCAGTCAGTCCCGCGAGGACGGCGGTCATATAGATCGTCGCGGTACGAACCGTCTTCACGGAAACGGTGACTGAGGTATCCGCCATCCCGTAGACGGCGGGGTAGTTATTTGCGTAAATCGCGACGTCGGGCTGGAGCTTGATGACGCTGCCGAGCTTCGGCGACGCATCCATGCTCTCGGCTACGACATACACGTCGTAGCTTGTACCGAGGGCGAGGTTGCTCATTTCGAGGACCTTAGTAACGCCGGTCACGTTATAGACGGCGAAATTGGAATCCGAAACCACGACGGAGCCGTAGTTTGTACGGGCGCGCACCTGCTCGGAGGTAGGCGCGGTGCTGCCGCGTGGGACGGCAATGCAATAGATCTGGGCAAGCTCCTCGAGCTTCACGGTTACGGAGATCGTCTGACGGGTACCGTTAGAGGAAAGCTTCACGGTGGAAGTAGGGTAGTTAGTCGAGAAACCGGGGCCTTTGGTACCGGAGGTATTGTAGAGCGTACCGCCGATGGTCACGGTCGCGCCGGTATTGAGGTTCCACGCGTCGGGCATAACGGTGAAGGAGACGCCGGAGACATAGAGATATGCCGTCCCGACGGCGCCGCTGACGGCAGCGGGGGTCTTCATGGTCAGCTTCTGCACGGATGCGCCGGAGGTCACATTGAGGGATGTCATAATCTGATTCGCGGAGGTCACGGTCAGATCGGCCACGGTGCCGGTCACGGCGATAGAGACGCCGTCGCCGCGAACAGCGGCCTTATTGGTTGTGCCGGAGAAGATCACGGTGCAGCCGGGGTTGCCGACCGCAATGATCTCGCCGTCGATGGTACAACCCTCCAAGGTCACAAGCCCAGCGCCGACGCCGGCGGTGATATAGAGGTCGCCTGTGATATGGACGTTCTTAAGGGTCACGCCGGAAGCCATGACGGTGGTATTGGCGTAGCTGCCGAGGGTAGAGTAGGTGCCGGCGCGGTCGATCACGTTGCCGATCAGGCGGACGAGGACGGTCGCGACCTCGGCGCGGCTGATGTTGTCAAGGGGCTTGAACGTCCCCTCGGGGTAACCGGTGATCAGATTCTTGGCGGCGCCCGCGTATATGTAGTTTTTCGCCCAGGACGCGATGGAGCTGTCATCGGAGAAGGCCGAGGTGCCGGTGGTATCGGTGAAGCTCATCAGGCGGCCGAACATCGCAGCGGCCTCCTGCCGGGTGAGGGGAGTGTCCGGATACACCTTGTTGGAAAAGGTAAAGACGTAATCCGTCGCGAGCCGGAACTGGCTGTAGTACCACTTGGTACTGTCGACGTCGCTGTAGCTGATACTCTTCGTGGTTTTCAAACCGAAGGTGCGGTTTAAGAGGGTTACAAGCTCGGCTTTGGTGACATTGTTATTCGGCCGGAAGGTTCCGTCCGGATAGCCTTCCATAATGCCTAAGGTACGCAGCGCCTCGATATTGCTTTCAGCCCAATGCCCTTTCACATCGGTGGCTGTCGCCGCCAATGTCGGTACCAGGGACACCATTAAACACAACGTCAGGAGCAATGCGGTGATTCTTCGTTTCATGTCGAAACCTCCCTTTCTTTTTTCGGTATCGGATATTAGACGCTTGTCTACGGCATTTCGTTCCAACGGTTCCACTGTTTTCAGCGGGAATTCATGGAAAAGGGGTGGATAATCCCTCTACATTATATTACCAGAGAATCCTTGAAAAATAAAGAGTCATTTTTATGAATTTGTTGTAACATTTCTCAGTACGGACCCATTTATCTCCCTGTAATTATTGTGTAATTTTTTATTCTCATTTGATAACCTCTATTTATATATCCAAAAAGTAGCGAAAAGACGGATTGTAACATCCGTCTTCCCAGTAAAAATTTTATTCTTCCTCAAATACAAAGTCGATATAATCGTGCGGATTCTGGAATTCATATCCAATTAAAATCTCAAAATGGCTATGCGGCCCTGTCGAGCGTCCGGTGGAGCCGACCTCCGCGATCTGCTGCCCCTGCACGACGTGGTCTCCCTCCTTGACTAAGAGCTTTGAGTTGTGTGCATAAGCCGTGATAACGCCGTTATGATCAATTTGCACATAGTTTCCGTAGTTGCCCCACCACCCGGCGAAAATCACCGTTCCGCCGTCGGCGGCGACCACCGGCGTGCCCTTTTTCGCTGCGATATCCACGCCGGTATGGAACTCATACCGTCCGCGCTTGCCGTAATCCGACGAAAGCCTGCCCATTACCGGCTGTATCATCTTCCCGGTCGGCCACCAATCCGGGCGTTCCTGTGTGCCGGCGCGAACGACGCGGGTTACCGGCGTCTTCGTCACCTCGCGAGAAAGCTCCCTGGTATCCGTTACGACGCCGCAGACGTAGGTCACATCGCTCGTTACACGTGCCTCGCCATCCACGCCTGCTGTAATAACCGCCGTCTCGTCGGTGAACATCGTATCGTCTTCCTCGAGCGCCGTATCAAAGTGAACCGGCTCGAAGGTGATGATTTGCTTCGTATATTTTACTTTCAGCGGGTTTTCTTTCGTCAGATAGGCGTATAATTGGTTTTCATCCAGCACCGGCGTACCGTCCGGCTCTATCGTCTGATACAAGACGGTCTGTAAAAGCACCGCTTCATGTATATTCTCCGAAAGATATGCCACCGCCCGCTCGACCACCGCGTCCACGTCCACATCCGCCTGGCATAGTACCGCGCGCTCCCCTTCGATGTACACAAGCTTGACCTGCGACGTTCTCGCCGCTTCCACGACCGTCGCCATAGGCACGCTTCTGCGCACCGCGCTTTCCGTGACCGCCGGTACCTCAGTGACCGCCTGCGCTTGGGGCATCGCCGCCGTCATCGTCAAAACACTCAACGACGCCGCGATGCCGATCACCCACGTAAGTATCTTTCTGCCATACGCCCGCTTTCCGTCCATCTAAGAAATCACCTCTGTATGTTTCAATCAGATTTCATAATTGTTACAATTTGGTTACAGTGGTAACATGATAACACAGCCTTTGTAAATTGTCAACTCTTTTTTGTCACCGTCAATCGACAACAATCTTGGTATGTATGCAAGAAACGACCCTCAGAGGGGAATATTTTAAACGATATATTGCAAAACCGGGCGGATTATGTTATACTTTTATCGATGAAAATAAGGAGCGGATGGAAACTTTGCACTATCTGGACAACGCGGCGACAACGAGAGTGAATCCTGCCGCCGCCGCCGCCGCGATGGCCGCGATGACGGAATGCTATGGGAACCCGTCGAGTCTGCATGAAGCGGGCATGAGAGCGGAAGCGCTCGTACGGGAGAGCCGCGAAACGATCTCCGCGGCGCTTGGGTGTGCGCCGGACTGTATCATCTTTACCTCCGGCGGTACGGAAGGGGATAATACGGCGATTTTCGGCGCTGCGCGCAAGCTTTTCCGGCAGGGAAAGCATATCATTACGACGGCCGTGGAGCATCCCGCCGTGAAGGAGCCGCTCGCGGCGCTTGCGCGGGAGGGATATGAAGTCACCGAGCTGCGCCCCGGATCTGACGGCACGATTCGCGTATCCGACTTTGAAGCGGCGCTGCGGGAAGACACGATTCTCGTCAGCGTGATGCATGTCAACAATGAAACGGGCGCTGTGATGCCGGTTCGTGAAATCGCGGACGTGCTGCGCCGTAAAAAGAGCCGCGCGCTGTTCCATTCGGACGGTGTACAGGCGTTTATGAAGCTGCCCGTGCATGTGGAGAAGCTCGGTGTGGACTTTTATGCCGTCAGCGGTCATAAAGTACACGCACCCAAAGGGATCGGCGCGCTGTATATAAGGAAGGGCGTCCGCATCCCGCCGCTGATCTGCGGCGGGGGACAGGAAAACGGCTTGCGCTCCGGTACGGAGAGCGTGCCTCTTATTGCCGCCTTTGCCGAAGCCGTCCGTGAAGCGCCCGCCGATGCCGATCGCACCGTTTTTGCTCTCCGCGAGCGTCTGCTCGCCGGCTTACCGTCCATCCCCGAGGTACGCGTCAACTTTCCGGACGCGTCGCCCTATGTGATCTCGCTGTCTTTGGCCGGACGCCGTGCCGAGGTCGTCATGCGCATCCTCGAAAGCAGGGGAGTGATCGTTTCCACCGGTTCGGCCTGCGCCAAGGGGCATCGCAGCTATGTGCTGGAAGCTTGCGGGCTTTCCCCCGATATAATCGACGGCGCTCTCCGGATAAGCCTATGCGCCGATAATACCCTGGACGATATACATGCGCTGCTCGACGGCCTTGCCTACGCTGCCGCGCGCTTACGATAAGGAGTACTCCGTTTTGGAAGTTTTATTATTAAAATGCGGCGAAATGGTCTTAAAAGGCCTGAACCGCAACCGTTTTGAAGAACGTCTGCTGCATGTCCTGCGCGAACGCCTTACCCCCTGCGGCAAGTTTTCCCTTTACTCCATGCAGTCCACCGTCACGGTCACCCCACTCGACGACGCCTTCGATATGGATCGCGCCTTCGAGCTTGCGCGGCATGTCTTCGGCCTTGTTTCCGTCTGCCGCGCCGCCGTCTGCGAAAAGAGCATGGACGATCTCTACCGCACGGCACCCGGCTATCTGTCCGAGCTTCTATCCGCCGCGTCCACCTTCAAGGTCGACGCTAAACGCTCCGATAAAAAGTTCCCCTTTACGTCGATGGACATCATGCGCGAGCTGGGCGCTGTCCTGCTCGACAGCTTTCCCCATCTCCGCGTCGACGTGAATCACCCCGAGGTCGTTATCCGCGTTGAAATCCGCGATAAACATGCCTTCGTCCACGGCCCCGCCACCCCCGGCGCGGGGGGCCTGCCCTCCGGCATCAACGGCCGCGCCGCCCTGCTCATCTCCGGCGGCATCGACAGCCCCGTCGCCGCTTATATGATGGCCCGCCGTGGCCTGTCCCTGACCGGTATCCACTTCTTCAGCTACCCCTATACTTCCCCCCGCGCTCTCCAAAAGGTGCGTGACCTTCTGGCCATCGTCGGCCGTGCGGCGGGGGATATCCCCCTTGTCGTCGTCCCCTTCACCCGCGTGCAGGAGGTTATCCGCGACAATTGCCCCGACGAGCTTTCCACTCTCGTCCTGCGCCGCTGTATGATGCGCGTCGCCCAGCGGATCGCCTATAAAAAGGACTGCCACGCCCTCGTCACCGGCGAAAGCTTAGGCCAGGTCGCGAGTCAGACCCTTCTCGCCCTCGGTGTAACCGATGCCGTCACGGATATGCCCGTTTTCCGTCCTCTGATCGGCATGGACAAGACCGATATCGTCAAAATCGCCCGCGAAATCGGTACCTTCGAGACTTCCATCCTCCCTTACGAGGATTGCTGCACCGTTTTTACCCCAAAGCATCCCAAAACCAAACCTAAGCTCTATGAAATCGAAGCCGCCGAACAAAAATGCGCACTCGATGACCTCTTAAACGAAGCCTTCGACCGCGCGCTCTCCGGTGACTTTATGGATAACTCACAATAATCGAGGTTAGATTCTCATGCGTGTTGAAATTATCGCCGTCGGCACCGAGTTATTACTCGGTGAAATCGCCAATACCGATGCGCAGGACATATCCGCGGGTCTTGCAGAGCTGGGGTTCTCCACCCTCTACCATACCGTAGTCGGCGACAACCCCGACCGCCTGCGCGATGTCCTCCGCCGTGCCCTCGATCGTGCCGACATTCTCATCACCACGGGGGGTCTCGGCCCTACCTACGACGATCTCACCAAGGAAATCTGCGCCGAAACCTTCGGGCTTCCCCTTGAACTGCATCAGCCCTCTCTTGAGCGCATCCTTAGCCGCTTTCGCGCCATGGAGCGCCCTATGACCCCCAACAACGAAAAGCAGGCCATGCTTCCCCGCGGCTGTACCGTTTTCCCCAACGATTGGGGAACCGCGCCCGGCTGCGCTATCGAGCAAAACGGCCGTCACCTCCTCATGCTCCCCGGTCCGCCCCGCGAGTGCGCCCCCATGTTCCGCCACTGCGCCATGCCCTATCTCGCTGCCCTCTCCGGCTCCGCCATCCATTCCGACTGGATTCGACTCTTCGGCATCGGCGAATCTGCGATGGAAGACCGCCTGCGTCCCCTTATGGAGTCCTCCGTCAACCCTTCCCTTGCGCCCTATGCCAAGGAAGGTGAGTGCCTGGTCCGCGTCACCTCCCGTGCCGCCAACGACCGTGCCGCAGCCGCTCAAAATGCGCCTTACGTAAAGGCCGTCTGCGACCTTCTGGGCGACTTTGTCTACGGTGTCAACGTTACCTCCCTTGAACAGGTCGTCGTCCGCGCGTTTTCCGCCGCTCATCGTACCCTCGCCTGCGCCGAGTCCTGCACCGGCGGCTTGCTTTCCAAGCGCATTACCGACATCCCCGGTGCTTCCTCCGTCTTCCTCGGCAGCGCCGTCACCTACGCAAACGACGCAAAGGTTCGCCTCCTCGGCGTATCTCCCGCCACCCTTGCGGCACACGGAGCCGTTTCTGCCGAAACCGCCGTCGAAATGGCGGCCGGTGTACACTCCCTCTTCTCCGCCGACATCGGTGTCGCCATCACCGGCATTGCAGGCCCCGCCTCCGACGATACCGCAAAGCCCGTCGGGCTTGTCTATATCTCCGTTTCCTCCCCCTCCGGCGTTACCACCCGCGAGCTCCGTTTCTCCGGTGACCGCTCCCGCATCCGCCACGCTGCCGCATCCACCGCTCTGGACATGCTCCGCCGCCTCATCTGACCCTTTCACGCTTATCCCATCGAAAGGAGGCAATCCTTCCATGCTCGCAGCCGTCAACTCCCTCGGTCTTCTCGGCGTCCGCGGCTTCTTTGTCCGCGTCGAATGCTATATCGGACCCGGCGCCCCCTGCTTCGAAGTCGTCGGTCTCCCTGATGCAGCCGTCCGCGAAGCCCGCGAGCGTGTGCGCGCCTCCATACGCTTCCTCGGATATGATTTCCCCGACGGGCGCATCACCGTCAACCTCGCTCCTGCCGCCGTCCGCAAGGAAGGCTCCGTTTACGATCTGCCCCTCCTCCTCTCCATCCTCGCTGCCGCCGGAGAAATCCCTCCGCTCCCGGAAAGCGCCGCCTTCATCGGTGAGCTATCCCTCGACGCGCAGATCCGTTCCGCCGCCGGTATGCTCCCCATGTCCCTTGCCGCCGCCCAAAACGGTCTCGCCACTCTTTATTGCCCCTCCAAAAATGCCGTTGAAGCGACCCTCTCCGAGCATCTCTCCGTTTTCCCCGTCGATACCGTCGGCGACCTTCTCGCGCATCTCTCCGGCCGCGCCTCTCTCACCCCCGCCCCGCCATGGGACGGCCGCCCCGACCCGAGCGCTCCCCACTACGACTTTGCCGACGTCAAGGGACAGTTCCTCGCCAAGCGCGCTATGATGATCGCCGCCGCCGGCGGGCATCACCTCCTCCTCACAGGCCCGCCCGGTACCGGAAAATCCATGCTTGCCTCCCGTATCTCCTCAATCCTCCCGCCTCTCACACGCGACGAAGCCATCGAGACCACCGTCATCCACTCCGTCGCCGGCATTCTGTCCCCCGAATATCCGCTCGTCACCGAACGGCCCTTCCGCGCCCCGCACCACTCCATCTCCGTCGGCGGCCTCGCCGGCGGCGGACGCATCCCCCGACCCGGGGAGCTTTCCCTCGCCCATAACGGTGTCCTATTCTTGGACGAGCTGCCCGAATTCGCGTCCGACGCACTCGAGGTGCTGCGTCAGCCCATCGAAACCGGCGAGATCACCATTTCCCGGGTAAATGGGACCCTCACCTATCCCTGCCGCTTCATGCTGGTCGCTGCTATGAATCCCTGCAAATGCGGCTACTACGGCTCCCGGGTGCGCCCCTGCCGATGCTCCGAGGAAAGCGTGCGGCGCTACCGCGACCGCATTTCGGGTCCGCTGCTTGACCGCATCGACCTCCATCTTTCCCTTCCGCCCGTTTCCTTTGCCGATCTCCACGACGATACCCCGCCAGAGCATTCCGACGCCATCGCCGAGCGCGTCCGCGCAGCGCGTGGGCGCCAGACCGAACGTTTCCGCACCTATCCCGGCACCTACTGCAACGCCCAGATGACGCCCGCCATGGTACGCGAGTTCTGTCGGCTTTCTCCGGCCGTTTCCGGCTATTTGGAAGCCGCATTCAACCGCCTGCATCTGTCGGGACGCGCGCACGACCGCATCCTGCGCGTTTCGCGCACGATCGCCGACTTTGAGCAGCGCGGCGACATCCTTGAGGAGGACATCAACAACGCATTGAAATACCGTGAGGAATTTTAACACCCGCAAAGCCGCTTGTTGCGTCTTCGCGGGTGTTTTTTGTCCTTTTTTTCCACATACAGACGAAAAGCCGCCCCCTCGCTCGTGCAAGCGAGGGGGCGGCTGCAATTTTTAAGGAAGACGATTATTGGGGAAGTACAGCGTTGTAAGGATACTGGGTGATGCCAGAGCCAAGGTCGGAGTGAATATGGCCGTTGATATCGGTGTAGACGACCATAACCGCGGTGGTGCCGTTGTACATGACGGAGAACTCTTCGTAATCGTAATCCGGCACGGTGGAAGCCGAGTTGTCAGGATTGTAGGAGAGATAATCAACAGCTCCTGCATTGGCAGCCTCGAACAGCCCCTTCACTTCGCCAAAGTTCTTATAGAAATTGGGCGCCATGATGTAATCAGCGCCGTAGATCGGATCGATGCGAACTTCAAAGCTGCCTTCGCGAACCCAGAAGCCCTGGATGTCTGCCGCGGGGGCGTAGATAGTCTTGGTGGACGCAGTCGTGTAAACAGCAATCTCATTTTTATTGTTCTGGAACGCATACTCAGCCGCCATCGCGTTGGAGCCATCGTAGTGCGCCCAAGAGAACGGAGACTTCACAGCCGCCGCAAGGGTCGCGGCATCCGTCGCGAAAACGTACCAGCCGCCGTTCTCGGCGAGAGTCGTGGTGACATCGCACTCAACCGTCGCGCCAACCGGCATGAGAAGCTCATTGGGCATCTGCTTGACGGTAAGGGAGGACGCGCCGTTGGAGAAGTAAATGCCATAGCCGAGGGTATAGACCGCGTCATGCGTGTTGACATCATAACTCGTCAGCGTGACATCAAGATCAACAACCTGGACAGACGGCTCTTTCTCTTCGTTGAACCAGATCGAGTTGATGGTCTTGCTGGACGGATCAAGGTCAGCATAGACGGTATAGGACTCGTGGTTGTTCATAGAGAGCTGGCCGAGGTAACCAAACGCGGTGATGTAGTCAAGAGCCTCGATATCGCTGGTGAACAGACCCTTGGTGAAGTACGCATCCGCGTCGGCGGCGAGGGTGCAGGTGCCGTAATCGACGTAGAAGACCTCACCATTGGTGGTGTAGGGCTGCTTGAGCTGGAGGAGGTAGCTGCCATCGGCCTGCGGGATAATGCCGGTTACAACATACTTGCCAAGCTCGAGGTAATTGGAGCCGACCTCGGTGCCGTCGATATAACCAACTTCGGCGATCTCAAAGCGGCGGCAGATGCCGTCTTCATCGCAGAACAGCTTGTAGATATCGCCAACAGTGAAGGTGGCAAGACGTACGTCGCTGTAAATGGTAATATCCTTGGTGGCGGTGGACCACGGGGTCAGGATCTTAACCTTGTAGGCATACTTCGCGGTGGAGGTCTCCGGATCGATCACAGTGTCGATAGAGGTGACGCCCATGATGGTGCCCCAGATGGCCTGACCGTCACGAAGGACGAGACCCGGAAGGGTGTACTCATGCTCGTAATCGAAGGTGATCGCAGCGGCCTTCATGGTCATGGCGTTGTTCAGGCTGTCAGCGTAGACGACCTGATCGCGGAATTCATTACCAAAAGCATTGGACGGGAAGTCCCAGGCATTGACAACGGCTTCGCCGTTGGCCCAGTTCGCGGGCTGGAATTCGCCGTACCAGTAGGCACGCCACTGGAGAGCGCGGCGGCCGTAGGCAACGCCGATATCAGATTCCAGATCGTTCACATAAGTGTCATTCAGTTCATCGCCGTAGGAAACGAACACGACGCCATTGGACCAGTTGAACAGGGTGCCGTTCTGGACACCAGAGGTGGCGAAATTGTAGCCGACCCACATCTTGGTCGTGTAGTCATAGTACATGTCGTAGTCGGTGGTGGACTTGGCGGAAGAGTTCACAAAGTCATAGGAGTACAGCGCGATGCGATTGTTGCCGATCTCTTCGTAACGAACGAGTGTGTTGGCTTCCGGATAATCCCATGTGCCGGACACAACGCTGTTGTAGATCTGGTTGCCGTTGTAGGAAGCAATGTAGAAATCCTTGTACTCGTTGTCGTCGGTGTACAGGCGGACGTGTCTCATGCCGAGGGTGACGTCTTTCTTGTTATAACCGATAACAACCGCGTAGTTCTCCCAATAGGTCTCGTCGGTCATGAAGACCGCGACGATGTAGGAGCCGTCGAAGACAAACTGCAGGGTGGCGTCCGCAACCGCGGAGGCACCGTTGCCGAGCAGATCTTCAAAGTACTGACGCTCATCAGCGCCGAGGTTCGCAGCAAGGGAACCGAAGGTATAAGCCTTGCCGTTCACGGTGTAAGAGCCGCCCGCGACGGTGGTGGAAATGCCGTCAATGATATCGTCATTGGCAACGCTATTCTTGGAGTACGCGGTGACCTTGCCGGTCTCGACGACGAGCTTGTCAACATAGTTGTACTGCTGGTCGGCATAGAACGCGACGTAATCGCCGACGGCGATGCCTTCGATGCTGTTGGCAATGGCCTTGGTGCCGATGCCAGCGATCGTCAGCTTGGAATTCTCGGCGTCAACAGCGGTAACCTTCGCGGCCTTGTAGGTGTACAGGGCGAGGAAATCGATGATGCCGTCGTTGTCGTTATCAACAGCGATGTACGGAGCAGAGGAAGACTTATACGCCTTGATATGCGCAGCAGCGGCCTTGTAGGAAACAGCCTTGCCGTCGATGAAGATGTTGGACTGGATGGAATCTTCGGTGACAGCGGAGTTAGCCTTCTGAGCGGAAGTGAGCATAGACGCAACAGCAGCAACCTTGGAGCCGCCGGTAGCGCTGATGAACTTGGTGCCGGTCAGATAGCCGTCGCTCAGCTTAGCCATGTCCTTAATGACATAGTCGGCGTCGGTGGCGACTTCGCCGATAACACCGTAGAGCTTACGAACTTCGTTGGTGTTCGTGGGGTTCTGGGCGCCGGTGGTCAGAACGCGATACGCACGGCCGAGGTCGGCGGTATCGGAAGCGAGGGCGACGTGGATGATGCGCGGGACATAGTAACCGCCGGCCGTGGAAGCGCCGGTGAAGTCACGATACGCGAAGATGGTCTGACCCTTGACAACCTGAGCCTGGTAATCCATGAACAGGGTGGTCGCGACGCCGGTGCCGTCGGAGAACATAGCGTTGGCCCAGTTGGCGCCGAGGTAGCCGTACTCGTTACCGACGACGATGCCGCGGATGTCGAGCAGGTCATAGACCTTCTCGCCGAGGGTCTTGCCAGAGTTGACGGCGGAAGCGCCGACATACTCGACAGTCTCGGTGTAGATGGCGTTGCGGACGAGGATCGCAGTCGCTTCACGATCGAACGCAGCGTAGCAATTCTCGGTTTCGAGGTTCTTTAAGAGGCCGATCTTGTTGGAGAGCTTCGCGGTATTGTTAATCCACGCGGAGCCTTCAAGGCCTTCAACCTTGGGATCATAGCCAAGGCCGACGAGAACCATCTTGATAGCTTCCCAACCGGTGACGTTGTTCTTGGGGAGCATGAAGCCGTCGCCGTAGCCAACCATGATTTCATTCAGGTAGCAGTAGTTGACGTACGGGATGCACCAGGAATCAAACGTGTCTTTGAAGGGGAGGGTGGAAACATTGTAGAAAGTGGTGACATCCGCGGCGGCGAGCGCAACAGACATCATTTTCGCGAACTCGGCACGGGTGACGAGACTCGCGGGCTGGAAAGAGCCGTCCGTATAACCATTGACAATGCCGAGAGCAGACAGAACCATGACGGCTTCATTGCCGGCAACGCTCAGATCCGCTGAGTCGGAGTAGTTCATGGTATCGGGGACGGTCGTAATGGCGCCAGCGAACATGGTCAGCACGAAGGCCAGGCTCAGAACCAGCGCGAGAACCTTGGAAAGGTTTCTCATGGACTTGTGTCCTCCTTAAAAATTTTTCGCCGTAGACATTCGGGGAGTTTCCCCCCACGGGTATCTCAGCACGTACACTATACCCGATTTCCCCTCTCGCGTCAAGGGGTTTGCCCGATGTGTAACATAACTGTAAAAAAGCCCCTACGCTGTGTAATATTACGACATTTCTTAACAGCGCCTTCCTTTTCGTGTATAATATTACTTCCGAGACGATCCAATTGCCCCAGCCGCACGGACGGTACGCGGTATGATCAGGCCGTCCGGCTGACGGGACAAGGCCTATCATAACGCATCCATGCCGCAAAAAAGCGCGGAACATGTCCCTCACGGCGCATATATTTGCAAAGCAAAAGGGCTTTTGCAAAACAAAAGAGCCGACGGATCGCGTCAGCCCTTACATTAGAATGGAAAAATCAGTTGCCGAGGATGCTGATCGTCTCGATCACGATCGGCTCGTCGGGCACGGTATCCTTTACGGTCGTCGGCACATTGGACAGCGATTCGATATACCCCATGCCGGAGGTGATCGTCGCGAAGGCGGCATAGGCGTCGTCGTAGCTGTAATAGGTCTTACACATGATAAAGAACTGCGCGTCGGCGGAGTTGGGATCATCGGACCAGCGCGCCATGGACATGGTGCCGCGCACATGCTGGAGACGGTTGTTCCAGCCGTTGTCGGCGAACTCCCCGCGGATGGAATAATCGGCGCGGTAGGTCCCGTCGCCGTTCTTATCGCCGCCCTGAATAAGGGTGCCCGGCACGACGCGGTGGATGGTCAGTCCGTCGTAGTAGCCCTCGGAACAGAGCTTGATAAAGTTGCCGCAGGTGACCGGCGCGTTATAGTAATCCATTTCGCCCGTCACCACAGTGCCGTCTGCGAAAACCATCTCAAAGCGAATGGGACGGTTTAAATCGTAGCCTGCCAGATAGTCCTTGAAATAATCCGCGTCGCTGATCACGCGGGAGTTTTTCGAGCAGCCCGCACATAAGAGCATCACCGCCGCGAGCAGGCATAGGACAATACGCCGCGAGTGTTTCATCATCCTAAACAAGACCCCTCATCCTTTTTTTGTTTAACGATACCACAGATAGAAGGGGGATTCAAGCAACAAATTGTAAACGCTTGAGGCGAATCAGGTATTATTTTCAATAAACGACACTACGTCGCCGACGGTGTGAAATTCCTGCGCCTGATCATCCCCGATTGTCAGTCCGAACTCGTCCTCGAGCGACATTAAAAGCGTTACAACATCCAAAGAATCGGCGCCCAGATCCTCGAAAATATCGGAAGAGGCGGAGATCTTGTCCTCGTCAATTCCAAGCTGATAGGAGAGTAACTGGCAAACCTTGTCGTAAATCATGAAAATAGCCCCTTTATTAAATCTTCGTATTCCTTTTCTTCCGCACAGGCTTCTCAAATTGCCTGTGGAACAAGGGTTATCATACATGATTTATTTTGTTTTGTCAACACTGAATAGCGGGAAAAGTGCAAAAATCTTCACAAACAAATGTTTGCAATTTTCATGCTTTTATGGTATACTATCCCTACCAACCGATATGACAAGGAGTTTGATTCTCATGAGCGAGCCCCGCCTGACTAAAAAGCAACGTGAGATTTACGATTATATCATGAAAAGCATCCGGGAGCAGGGCTTTCCCCCTTCCGTGCGGGAGATAGGGGAAGCGGTCGGCCTGCGTTCCCCATCCACCGTCCATGCACATTTGAAATTGCTTGACTCGCTCGGCCTGATTGACCGCGAGTCACATAAAACACGCGCCATCCGCATCCCCGGCGCGCCAAGGACAGAGGATTCTACCGTCCGCAGCATCCCCATCATCGGGCGTGTTGCGGCGGGGCAGCCCGTTTTCGCCTACTCGGAGCTCGAGGGGGAGATCCCCTTTGACGTCGGGCACTCAAGCGGCGAGTTTTTCGCGCTGCGCGTACGCGGTGACTCGATGATCGACGCGGGCATCGTCGACGGCGACTACGTGGTCGTGCGCCGTCAGGAGGAAGCCGCGCATGGCGAGATTGTCGTCGCCGCGATCGAGGAGGAGGTCACCGTCAAGCGCTTCTACCGGCAACGGGGGGAGGTCTGGCTGATGCCGGAGAATCCTGCCTATCGCCCCATCAGCGCGCGCGATGCCTATATCGTCGGAAAGGTCATGGGCCTGTACCGGCGGTATTGACCTCGTTCTTGCAATCCTTCCCCTCTCGGAAAGCGTCTGGCGGCTGTTGCCACCTACAGCGACAACAGCCGCCTGTAAAATCAGGCGTGTTTTGAAGAAATGGCTTTCTTTTCCCCATAAAGCGTGATATACTAGCTATATCATGGTGATAGGAGCTGACTGGTTTTTTTATGACGATCAATAATACAATGCTCACGGATTTCTATGAGCTGACGATGGCGAACGGCTACTTCGAGCACGGGCTCGGCGACCGTATCGCCTGCTTTGATATGTTCTTCCGCACCGTCCCGGACGACGGCGGCTTCGCGGTTATGGCCGGCGTCGAGCAGATGATCGAATACCTGCGCGACCTGCACTTCGATGAGCGAGATATCGACTACCTCCGCACCAAGAACTGCTTTTTCGAACCGTTCCTGGACTACCTTCGCCATTTTAAGTTCGTCTGCGACGTCTGGGCCATCCCCGAGGGCACCCCGATCTTCCCCTCAGAGCCGATCGTCACCGTCCGAGGTCCCGTTATTCAGGCGCAGTTTGTCGAAACCATGATTCTTCTGACGATCAACCACCAAAGCCTGATCGCAACCAAGGCCAGCCGCATCTGCCGCGCCGCTGCCGGGCGCGCCGTCATGGAATTCGGCTCCCGCCGCGCTCAAGGGTACGACGGCGCCGTCCTCGGCGCGCGCGCATCCTATATCGGCGGCTGTGCCGCCACCGCCAACGCCATGGCCGACCGCGATTATGGCATCCCCGCTACCGGCACCATGGCGCATTCCTGGGTCATGCTCTTTGACTCCGAATACGACGCCTTCCGCGCCTATGCCGAAACCTACCCCGACGCCTGCGTCCTGCTTGTCGATACCTACAGCGTCTTGAAGTCCGGCATGCCCAACGCCATCCGTGTGTTCAACGACGTTCTCATCCCAAAGGGCTTTCGTCCCAAGGGCGTGCGCATCGACTCCGGTGATATCACATACCTGACAAAGAAAATGCGCGAAATGCTCGACGGCGCCGGCTTCCCCGACTGTAAGATCGTCGCGTCCAACGCACTCGACGAGTTCATCATCAAGGATCTGATGACACAAGGCGCACCAATCGACAGCTTCGGCGTCGGCGAGCGACTGATCACCTCACGCTCCGAGCCTGTTTTCGGCGGCGTCTACAAGCTCTCCGGCGTGGAGCATGACGGCGTCCTGCAGCCGAAGCTGAAAATCTCCGAGAACGTCGGCAAGATCACGAATCCCGCCTTCAAGACCGTCTGGCGGCTCTACGCCCGCAGCTCCGGCAAGGCTATCGCCGATGTCGTTACCCTCCATGAGGAAGTCATCGACGACACGCGGCCCTACCTCATCTTCGACCCCGATCATACCTGGAAGCGCAAGCTCGTGACTGATTTTACCGCACGCAGGCTCCCGGTACAGCTCTTCGATAAGGGCAAATGCGTCTATCAGTCCCCGAACATCCGCGAAATCCGCGGATACTGCGCAGAGCAGATCGATACCCTCTGGGACGAGGTGCTGCGCTTTGAAAATCCGCATAGCTATTACGTCGATCTGTCGAAACCCTTATGGGATATCAAGCAGAGGCTTCTCGCCGAACACGGCGAATAAGATAGGGGAGGATATCTATGACCCACCTGACCGAATGGCTTGACCGGGAGCTTCCCGGCATCGCGCATACGCTCGACGAGCGTCACCGCGCCTTTATGAACGCCGAACGCACCCTCGGCACCGCCGGCCGTGAGCAGGTCATCGCCCTCATCGGTTATCTCCGCTCAAGTCTTTTCCCCGGCGTCTATGAGGAGCTGCCGATCGATGAAGCCCGCACCGAGCTGCTTATCGGCACCAAGCTGCGAGAAGCGGCGGCTCTGTCCTCCGCCCTCATCGAGCGCGCCCTGTATAATACCTGCCGCCGCGCCGAAAAGGATAAGCATACCTGCAACGAATGCGCCGACCGTGCGGCCTCGGTCACGCAAACTCTCCTTGCCGCCCTCCCTGTCATCCGCGAGATGCTCGACCTCGACATCCGCGCCGCCTTTGAGGGCGATCCTGCCGTCCGCAACCGCGAGGAAATCCTCCTGTCCTATCCCTTCATCGAAGCGATCACCATCCACCGTCTCGCCCATGTCCTCTATACCGAGAAAATACCGATCATCCCCCGTATCATGAGCGAATACGCCCATCAGCGCACCGGCATCGATATCCACCCCGGCGCCGAGATCGGAAAAAGCTTCTTCATCGACCATGGTACCGGCGTCGTCATCGGCGAAACCACCACCATCGGCGACCGCGTCAAGATGTATCAGGGCGTCACCCTCGGCGCGCGCTCCTTTACCCTCGACGAGCATGGCAACCCCGTCAAGGGCGTCAAGCGCCACCCCGATATCGAAGACGACGTCGTCCTCTATGCCGGCGCAACCATCCTCGGCGGCGATACCCGCGTCGGAGCGGGTTCCGTTATCGGCGGCAACGTCTGGCTTACCCATTCGGTCCCGCCGCGCTCAAAGGTCGTCAACAGCCCCGATATGTCTCCTATTATCAAGGAAGTCAAAATCTGACGGATTATGTAAACTTACGTACAACTGCATAAAATATTCTTAACATATCAGGAACAATTCGGAAGGCCCTCGCGTCTTACTCATCGAAAGCCCATAAAAATGAAGGAGAGGACTAAAACGATGAAAAAGACCTTTGTGCAAGTTATGGCCGCGATTCTGATCGTTGTTTTCTGTGTTGCCGGCTTTTCCGCATGCGCTTCCGGTTCCTCCACGTCCAAAAGCGACGGTTATGCCCCCTCTACAACGGCGGCGGCAACTACGGCCGCCGGGATGACGAACCAAAGCTACGTTTCGATGGACATGGAAAAGGGAGGCGAAAGCATCACCTTCACCCCCACCGATTCCGACAGCGGTGTCAGCCTCTACCAGCCCGCCGACAACCGCAAGCTTATCCGCAGCGCCAGTATTTCCATCCAGACCGAGCGATACGAGGAAAGCGTCGCCGCGATCAACGCACAGATCGCCGCCTGCGGCGGCTACATCGAGAACTCCAACACCAGCGGCAATTCCGCCTACAGTGGCCGCTACCTGAATGTCACCGTCCGTATCCCCGCCGACCGCTTCGATGAATTCATGGCTGCGAAGGATTCCTTCGGCGTCGTGCAGTATTCCAATATCTGGCAGGATGACGTCACCTTCAGCTATGTCGATATGGAAGCCCGTGTGGAAACGCTGACGACGAAGAAAGAGCGTCTTTTGGCGCTGCTTGACAAAGCGACGAAGATGGCCGATATCATCGAGCTGGAGGCCGCGCTTTCCGACACGATCTACGAAATTGAAAGCTACACTTCGTCACTCAAAAAGCTCGACAATCAGGTTTCCTACAGTACGGTAACGATCAACCTAAACGAGGTCTACAAGGCTGAACCCATACAGGAAACGCCGAAAACGCTCGGGGAGCGCATTTCCCAGAAATTCGCCTCTACCGTGAAAGAACTGTCCGCGTTTGGCGAAGACCTGCTGGTCTTCTTAATCGGCGCGTCGCCGGTACTGGTGATCCTGGCGGGCATTGCGGTTGCCATCATCTTCATCTCCCGCGCGTCCATCCGCCGCAGCCGCCGCAAGCAGGCAGAATACCTGGAGCGCCGCAAAGCGGAGCAGGAGCGCATCGAAACCAAGAAATCCGAGGATGAAGAGAAGTAACTTTCCCGGGGAATAGGGGAGGGACGCATGAAACATGCGTCCCTCTTTTTATATGCCAATAGCCGATGCAATCGCCAAAATGGCGATATGCGCCGGATAGAAACCGTAAAACCCCCACTTCGCCGCAGATTTCGCACATCCCCGCCGCCCATTATAACACCAAAGCAGCGGCAATGCCATCGGGAACAGGAAATCCGACCGCCAAAGCAGCGTATCCCATACGTTCTGCCCCTGTACCTGCGCCGCAAGGTACTCCGCGCCGAAAAGCAGACAGCCCCATCCGATACACGCGACCGCCCATGCGCCTTTCTTTTCCCGAAACAGTACGCACAGGAGCATAAACGGCAGCACGCTCATACCGCCCTCCGCCGTCAGCGCGCCGAGCAAAACGAGTGCTAGCGCAAATAAGTACCACCTGCCGCTGTCCCGCGCGTCTTTTCCGCGTGCCACGCAGCAGACTGCCGTATAGCCGAGCGCGAGCGTGTAGAAGATGTTGTTGTGTATCGTCACCCCCGCCGTCAGTTCCAGCAATATCCGCAGCAGGAACATCCCCGCCGCGCCAAGCCAGAGCCGTAATCCGTATTTTACGCGGTTCGAGGTGTGATAGTAACCCTCGACTATCAGGAACGCGAATACCGGCGCAACGAAGCGCGTCGCCGGATGCAGCCACTCAGGAAACCTGTCCGGAAAGAAGACGTACAAGTGATCGGCGAGCATCCCCGCCGCTGCGATGCATTTCAGGGCAAAGCCCGATAGTCCCCGTCTCACAAGAAAAAGAACAGCCACTTGATCAGCAACAATAATATCAAACCCGGGATTCCAAGGATGCCTACCGTCAGCGCCGTAACCGCATTGACCGCGATGGTCAGTCCGATCATGCCGCCTAGCGCGTTAAAAATGATGAGCAGCACAAAGCCGACAAAGGTGCTCCAAAGCAGCTTAAAGAAAAACTTAATCGGCAGCGTAAAGATGCGAATGGCTAGAATCAGTGCCGCCGCCAACAACAGATAAAAGACGATCTGCGAAAAATCCATGATGCCCTCCTTTTGTCATGCGTTTAGGTGTGCGTTTATGTACACACCGGGCGCCTTTCCATTATACCGCGCCCGGTATTTCTTTGCAAGCTATTATATGATGTCCGACGTCTTTTGATGACCTGTCCCCCGCAAATACGCCCGCGCCACCGTATAATACCACGATGCGGCGCCCGTATACAGACTCCAGCCGCCCCGTCCCGCCGGCGCGGGTGAGGCGTACACGTCCGCGCACAGCGCATACGGCTCCGCGCGGTATGCATCCATGTCCCGGTCCGTCGGACAAAGCGCCTCCATCACGGCATCGCCTTCCTCGTACAGCTCCGCCGCATACAGTCCCCAGGCAAACCAAACCGCGCCATGCGTGTATTGGCCGCCGTTTTCCCTGGTCCCCGGGGGATAGGCCTTAATATAACCCGGATTTTCCCGGCTCTCCCGCGTAAAGGGCTGGTCAAACAGCCGTACCAACCGCGCTTTATCGTCGAACAGCCGGTCAAACGCCGTTTTGAGCGCTGTCTTCGCCCTCTCACGATCGCCGCCGCCGAGGACCGAGAACGCCTGCGCAATCGCATCGAGCCTGCACGCGTCGTCCGCGTCCGCGCCGAGCGTCGCACCGTTTGCGTAATACCCGCGCAGATAATGCGTCCCGCGGAAAGCCTTATCCGCCGCACCCGTAAGCCCGTCGGCGTAGTCCCGGTACTCCTTTTCGCGTGTATGGTCGCCGCGCTCGCCGGCAAAATCTGCGAAATCGCGGTACACCATCGCCGCAAACCAGGTCAGCCATACACTTTCACCGCGTACCGCATCCATGCCGTCGTTCCAGTCGCCGCCGCCCATCCGCAGAAGCCCGTGTGCACCCGTACCACGCGCCGTCACCAGTTCGAGCGCCCGGATACAGTGCTCGTACACCGTCTCCCGTTCCTTTCCGTACGGCGCTTCCTCGTAGCGGTTATGCTCCTCGGGGCAAAGCGGCGGTGTTTCGAGATAGGGGAGCCGGATGTCGGGAAGGTCGTCCTTTCGCACCCGTGCATAGCGCGTCAGCAGGTACGGCAAAAACAAAAGATCGTCTGAGATACGCGTCCGCACTCCGCGAGGCAACCCCGCTGTTCGCGGATGCCACCAGTGCTGGACATCCCCCTGCGCATACTGACGTGCCGCCGCGCGGAGAATCTGCGCGCGCGCCATGTCGTAGCGTTCCTCCAGAGGGGGTGCTGCGAGCAGCGCCAGCGTATCCTGAAGCTGATCACGGAAGCCGTACGCGCCGCCGTTCTGCCACAGCGAGGTACGCCCCCACAGGCGGCAGGCGATGACCTGATACAATGCAAATCCGTCGAGATAGCGCCGCATAGGCTCCGATGCCGCCGGAAATGTGCCGCTTTCCGTCAAGTAATGCCAGTTCTCCCGCGTTTGCTCCAAAAGCTCATACGCCTTTTCCGGGTTGGACAGCGCATGCAGCCGCGAAATCCCCTGCTCATCCGGCATACATCCCAGAATTATTACCGCGCAATACCCCTCACGGCACTTCTCCATCGGGATCCGCGCCGCAAAGCCCGGCGCATGTCCGCCGCCCGCCGCGCCATCGAACAGGTCCTCCCGCGCCGCGTTTGCGTCACAGGTATATGCCGTCGGCTCCGGATACATGCACAGCGCCGCTTTGGTATCCGGATAATCGCGGTTCCCCGGATTGCGTGCCAGCAGAATTCCATCCGCGCGGCGCTCTGTTACCACCGTTGCCGCCGCGCGCCTGTCCGCACCGAGAAGCAGCGTTGTACGAAAGCGGATCTCCACCCCTGCATAGTCCGTTTCGAAAATCATCACCCGCATGGGAAGGTACGGATGCACAAACGCCGTTGCGGAGAAGTTTTTTCCGTCAAAAGTCTTTTCCCACTTCGCATACCCCATACCGTAGGTCACGCGTGCGTCACCGTTCTCCGAGAATACGGATATCTGCCGTTTTCCGATACCATACGCGATTTGCTCCGGTCCCGCCGCGGCATACGGATCGTTCTCCCACCCGTTCAGTTTATTTTCCCGCGCGTTCCAGTACCAGCAGAAACCGATTCCGTTATCCGTCGCAAGATATCCGAACGTACGGTTTGCCAGCACATGGCTCCATACGACAGGCGGCATCCCCTCAAAGGTCACCGTACGGTCGCCGAATGCATATTCTGCCTCCCGCGCATCCTCTGCACGCCGCGTTTCCGGCAAATTCCGCCGTACCCGGGTAGGGGGGAGATACCCTTCCTCCGCGCAGTCCACATAAACCGACGACTGTGCGATCAGCCCGGCGCGTTCCTCGCCCGTCAACGCGTCCGCGTCTATGAAATGCACACCGCCGCGCACACCGAGCAGATTCGATCCATCGAGGGATCCGAGCGTTTCCGTCGCCTTCGAGTACACCGGCCGCCGATAATCGCCGCCGTCGGACAGCAGTACCGCGCAGTCGATGAACACGCCGTTTGCAAACAGATACACATGCGCGCGAAGCAGCTCATATAGCCTTCCCGCGCTCTTCTCATCCGGCACGCGGACACACAGCACAGGAAAGTCGCCCGAGATGCCGACACGCCAGAGAATATCCCGACCATACTGATTTATCGCATAAAACGGCGCCATTTTACGCCGGTTCGACGTGTAAAATAACGTATCCGCATACAAATCTAGCGCTTCCGAAACTTCCGCACGACCCATCCCCAGCACGGACGCGGCTTCGTCGATACGGAACGACGCGCCCGACACTTCCAACTTCAACCCTGCGTCCATTGCATCCTCCGCCGCACTTTCCGTCTCGCCCACACCCAGCGCGAATCGGATTGCCACCGTCTGCCCCGGGCGTAGCACCAAAGGCACCCTTGCCGAGACCTCCGTATCGAGCAAATACCCACCGCCCGGGTTTACTTTTCCCCGGCGATCCTCCCGCATGGCAAAAAACTCCGCCTTTGCGTCGCAGCCGAAAACCAGACACACCGGCGCAGTATTCCCCCTCCTCGCGCGCTCCACCAGAACGCTTTTCTCCCGCATTTCCGTCCGCAAGAACATTTGTGAAAACGCCGGGTGCGCGGTATAGTCCGCGATCGCCGCCAGTATCGGGCGGAATTTGACGCCGAGCGTCGCCTCCATCGTCTCACGCGAGCGGTTTTCGATGACGACCCGCCGCTGCTCCGCGGCATTCCCCACCGCCACACGCGTCTCGATCGCCGTACGGTATCGCTCCGTCCACGCCTCGTGGCGGCATACGTCTCCCGCAAACGTCGCCGTATACGACGCCATATCCGAGAACGCCGGCGCATAGGTCAGCGGCACGGTCTCCCCGCACGTAAGCGTCCACATAAATCCCGACGGCGTCACGCCGTCGGGCAGCTCACCGCTCACCGCAACCGACGCCGCATGGGAGCGCGACAGCCCCGTGTCCGTCAATGTCACACGGTAACCGGCATTGCCAAGAACCAGCACACGCGGGCAAAGCGCGTCCATTTCCGTAAACTTTTCCTCATATCCGCCGAACGACTTGCCTCGCATCGGCCGCTCCTCCGCTTTCTGTGAGGCTTTGCCCTCCGCCCCGTACGGAATCCGTTCTGCAAGACACGGCTCGAACGCACGGAATCGGGCGTCCTTGCGCAAAAGCCTTATCGCACCGCCGTCGGTCAGCGCATGATACACGCTGAGGATACTCATCCCGACGTGATGCGCCATATACGAACGCACGGGCATCCCCTTTTCCTCCCGGATGCGTCTTGAATCGAAATCCAGCGCTTCATACAGCCCATACCGTCCGCGCATCCCCAAAGCGTCATACGCCGCAAGCGTTTTCATGGCCGCGCCGGGTTCCCACGGCAAAGCGAGATACGCGGCGTATGGCGCATACACCGGTTCTTGTTTATCCACACGGATGGACAGGGTATCCACGCCATGTGCTTTATACTGATACGCAAGGGCCGAATCGAACGCGAAAAATCCGCTTTCGGACATGCCGAAAATCCCCCCATGCGCCGCTTTTTGCTGCATTTTTAATGCGAAATGCAGGGTTTCATCCCAAAATGACCCCTTTACGCGCGGTAAGAACAGCGTCGGCAGGAAGTATTCGAACATCGTCCCCGACCACGACGCCATTCCGCCCTCCCCGCCAACCGTCGTGACTGTCCGCCGCAGCCGTCGCCAGTGCCGCGCGGGAATTTGTCCCATGGCAATGGCGACATAGGACGCAAGTCTCGCCTCGCTTGCCATCAGGTCGTAATGCGACTGTGAAAACCTCCCCGATTCCAGCTCATACCCCAAGTAGAGCAGTTCGTTTTCCCCATCGTACAGCGCGGCGAAGTCCATATCCTCAAGAATTTTCCCGAGTTTCCCCCGAGTTTTCCCCCATGGCAGTCCGAGATACACGCACCACAGGCAAATCGCAAGGTTTCCCGAGTCTACGGTGGAGATCCAACTTGGGCGCAGCGGTTCCAGTGTACGAGTGTCAATCCAGTTTAGCAGATGCCCGTTCCACTTGGGCAGCTGTTCGATCGTGTCGGTCATATGCTCGATTAAGCCGAATCCGGCGGTTCGTTCGACTAGTCCCAGTTCGACTCCCGCATATAAGGACAGCATTGCGAGTCCGATATTTGTCGGCGACGTCCTGTGTGCGACCGACCCGGCGGGTTGTTCCTGCACGTTGTCCGGCGGGAGCCAGTGTTCCTCCTCCTTACAGGTATCGAGATAGAGCCCGAGCATCCGTTCCGCCATCTCCCGCAAACGCATGCGGTCGGCGTCCGAAAGTGTTTCACGTGAAACATTTTCCCGTTCCAGCGCATACAGCAGGATCGGTGCGTACAGCCACGCAAGCCCCAGGAGAATACCGGGAAGGTGGAGGGAAAGCAAAGCCGCCATGCCGGCAAGGAAAGATGCGATCAGCGCTGTATTGTTCTTGCGCGCGGCATCGGCGAACGTTGTCCATTCCAGCAGTCCTCTGCGGGTAAACAGCATCCGCCATCCGGCGCGGATCGTCGCGTCCAGTGCGGTGACCGTGTCGGCCGGCAGCAGTAGTAACCGGACCCCCGCGCGCAACCACTCTGCGCCGTACCCCGGATAAGGCGGCGTGTGGGTGTGGATCAGGCGATGCGAACGACGAAACATCTCCGGGATCCGCAGGATTGCATATATGGCCAGATATATAACGGTGGGTAGGGCAATGAAGATACTTGTATAACACGCAGTTATCAGCGACGCGGTTAATATAATTGGCAGCCATGCGCGTAAAATGTTCGCTATAACGCGTCCTTTGCCTCGATTAGGAAAGCTTTCTCGGAATATAAAGTGTAGATTCTGGACATCACCGCGAATCCAGCGATGTAGACGCGCATAATAACTCGCTGTATTCGCCGGAAATTTATCGTCAAAGGAAGCTTCCGTACAGCATGCCGCACGCAGGAGCTCCCCCTCCGGCAGGTCGTGGGACAATATGGCGGACTCCGGAAACGGGGGCTGCATCACCGTACGAAACGCTTGTACGAAGATCAGTCCCTTACCAGTAAACGGCGTCGATCCGTAGAGGTCGGTATTCCATTCTCCCGCCGCGTCTCCATAAAGATCAAACCCCGCGCCGCCGGTAAGCAGCCCCGCAAACCTTGAACGCACAGCGCTCTCAAGCGCCGTCTCCAGCCGAGGCTGGAGAATGCCATAGCCCTCCTGTACAAAGCCGTTTCGTATGACCGGACGGTTTAGCGGATGCTCCGCCGCCGCGAGGAGAACGTCAATCGAACCGATACCGGGGCGCGTGTCCTCGTCAAGGGTGATAAGATAGGGTGAACGCAGCTGCGATGCCGGAATACCATGCACTCGCAATTGCGATTTTTTTCCCGTCATAAGGGAAACCAGTTCGACTATCGCGCCGCGCTTTCGTTCCCAGCCGAGATAGCGGCGTTCCTTGGGATAGTAAGTGCGCTCTCGGGTAAAAAGGCAGAACCTGCGGTCTGGATATCGGTCATTCAACCGATCGATATCCTGCCGGAGAAGGCTTTCCATCGTCACATCGTTTTCAGTCACCTTTTCCGACGATTCGGGCCAGTCCACAAGCAAGCCGAAACATACATTCGGGTTCGTCGTCGCCGACAGTGCGATTTCCTCCAGATGTGCACTCAGCTTTCCCGCTTTTTCCGTCTTCCCCATAAGGCAGGTCACCACGCACAGCGCGTCAGTATGGCTTTCCTCCATCCGTGGAATGGGACGCCTCGGAATTGCGCGTCGAAAGATTGTCTCGGCAATGGCGGTGAAGATCCCCGCAAACGCTGGGATTGCCAAGAGCGCCCACCAGCCGATTATCAGTGAATACGCAAAGACAGCCGCAATGCTCAACGTGATGCGAAACGCATGGTACAGCCCCGCGGCGGCAACGCCCGGTTTCTCGCCCAAAGGACGTTCCAGTATCCAGTAACCCACATGGCGCTGACGCTTTTGCTGGGACGCGGCGGCAAGGTCGAGGACGCGTTTTGCTGCGGCTTCTTCCGTCATATGGCAATTCCGTGCAATTTCCGCAAGCTTCGCGCGGTATTCTGCCTGAGACCGCTGCGCCATGCGGGGATATACGCCATCCGGATCCCGCAGCAGCGTGCGATGGAGGATGCCGCTTTCAAAGACGCGGTGCATCCATACCCCACGACCCTGCAACGCGCGCAAGCTTTCGCATACGGCACGCAGCGTATTGGCATTTTCATCATCCTCGGTGGCTGCGTAAAGAAGCCGCCCGGACAGGAGCGACGGGAGCGCGGCAATTTCCGCTTCCTTCAGGCAAGGTGCCGCGTTGCGCACCGCACGGCAGAGGTTATCCGCGTCGATTGGCTCACCCGTATCTTTAAGCGTATGCGTAAGCTTATCGGCAAGCTTCCCGGCTGTGGGGAGGTCTCTATTTGCGGCAGCAGCGCTGTGCGCATCGGCATAAGCCGTGTCGAACAGCGCATGATTATCGCGCAGCCAGGCATCTGCGGCGGTATGTGTATCGCGTTGACGGGTGAGTATTCGATAGGCATCCGTTATCGTGCGGTTTTGCATAAGAAAAAACCTCCTTTGAAAAAAACGGGGCTTAAGCATAGCGTAACCCGAAGTTGCATGCTTTATTCCGTCATTTTAGGAGGTTATAGCAAACTTTGTCGAGCGGTTTCTCTTGCTTTTTTGGCATTTCTTTGCTAAAGTAAAACTCACAGAAGCCAAAAAGGAGGTTTTAAGCTTTTATGGCATTGCCTTTTCTAAAGCCAAAGGAGGAGCGAACCGAAGTTCTATGTCTTCCGATCGATAAAATCGTCCCCAATCCCGCGCAGCCGCGTACGTATTTCGAGCCGCAGGCGCTCCGGGAGCTGGCCGCCAGCATCTCGCAGCATGGGATCCTGCAGCCGCTGTCCGTGCGTAAGCTCGGCGGCGTGTATGAGCTGATCGCCGGGGAGCGGCGCCTGAGAGCGGCTAAAATTGCACATTTGACGGAGGTTCCGTGCATCCTCATCCATGTGGACGACGAGGAGTCCTCCCTTTTATCGCTCATCGAAAATTTGCAGCGCCGTGACCTGGACTTCTTCGAAGTCGCGCTCGGGTATCAGCGTCTCATCCGGGTGTACGGCCTAACGCAGGAGCAGACGGCGACGCGGGTGGGGAAGTCGCAGTCGTCGGTGGCGAACAAGCTGCGCCTTCTACGGTTTGACGACAGCCTGATTTCGTTTATCCGCACCTCAGGCCTCACGGAACGGCATGCGCGGAGCGTGCTGCGGCTGCCCGACGCGCAGTTTCGTCCGGCACTCGAGCATATCGCGTCGGAGGGGCTGACCGTAGCGCAGACGGAAGCGTATGTGGAAAGCCTGATCACCCCGCCGGAACCCGTTATAAAGCCGGCAAAAGTGCCGGAGGTGCGTCCGAAGGTGCTTGTCCGTGATGCGCGTATATTTATAAATACTATTAACCGTGCTTTTTCAGTCATGCGCGACTCGGGGCTGCAGGCATCGTGCGAACGGGAGGATTTACCCGACGCGGTGGAGCTGCGCATACGGATTCCGAAGCAGGCTTAGAAATGCTCGAATAAGCCGCAGGCGCGCTTCGGGAACGCCCGGAAGAAGTCCTCGGCATCGTTGTTTAAAGTTACCCCCGGCAAATAGGCCGCGAGGGCCGCGTTCATGCTCTCCGCGCCGTAAACAAGCCTAGTAAACGCGGCCGCATCCGCGCGGAGGTCAAAAGCCGCACCGTCGTCGAGCCGCCGTACCTCCGCGGCCCCGTTTTCATAGTCCACGCGGAAGGTGCCGCGAACTTTAATGAGCGTATCGTCCACGCGAACGGTAAAGCGTCCCGCCTTTTGCGGGTAGATGTTTGCGCACAGCACTGCCTTCGTATCCAGTACGCGTGCGGCGATATCGGGGACAAGCTCGATCTTTTCGGCGATGTACTCCGTCATCGCGCATCCCATCTCCGGGATATGCGCGATATTCTCGAACACAACGGTCTCCAGCTCGCCCTCGTACATCCTCAGGAAGCCGAGCGCAGCGTATAAGCCCTCCGGATCGTCGAACGCGATCTCATGGACGGTCAAAACGCCCTCGCCCATGTGGTTTGTGAGCATTTTCTTTTTTGTCGAGAGCTTGAGATAGGCTTTCGGCACACCATCTTTGTACCATGCATAGAAAAACGGCGTGCCCGGCGCGGAATCGATCCGGAAAGCGGCCTCCGTTCGTGTAAGCGTGCAATTACGCGGCTCGGAAAAGCGCCCGTAGAGGGCGAGGATCGCCGGAATATCCGATTCTTTCATCGGATGAAACTCTGAGAAGCGGGGAAGGTGGGAAAGCGCGGTCATCGGAACCGTCACGATCCGGTGATCGCATACGCGCTCAAAGCCGAATTTACGGTAGTAGTTGAAGGAAAACGGATGCAGCATGGCGACTGCCCAGGGCTCACCGGCGCTCTTTTCGAAGGCATAATCAAAGATCCTGCGTACATTCCCGCCGCGCCGATACTCCGGCGCGCTGCCGACACCGCCGATGCAAAGCGTCGGGACGAGGTGTCCGCCTAACCGTGAACTTGTGCCGGTCAAGGTCGCCCATGACATACGGGTATCACCTTCGTAGATGCCCACGCGCTCGACCGTTCTTCCTGTCTCTCCCCGGAAGCTGTCGGTTCGCAGTTCGAACATGGATGGTTCCTCCTTATATGAAAAATAGAGCGGTCTACACAAAGATAAACCGCTCGTTTCCCGGGGAATATGTTAACCCATCGTCTTGACAAGAACCGCTTTCTGCGCATGGAGACGGTTCTCGGCTTCATCAAAAATCTCGTTCGCATGCGCTTCGAAGACCTTTTCGGTGATCTCCTCCTCGCGATGCGCGGGCAGACAGTGCAAGACCATGACGTCGGGTTTGGCAACCGACATCACAGCGTCGTTGATCTGGTAGCCCGCGAACGCCGCGCGGCGGACAGTAGCCTCGTCCTCCTGGCCCATCGACGCCCACACGTCGGTATACAGCACATCGGCGTCCACTGCTGCCGCAGGGATGTCGTGTGTCACGGTAAAGCGGCCGGTCGACTCCGCCCAGGCCATGATCGCGGCGTCGGGGCGATAGTCATCGGGGCAGGCGATGGAAACATTCATGCCGACCTTGATGCAGCCAACGATGAGCGAGTTTGCCATGTTATTGCCGTCGCCGATAAAGCAGAAGTTGAGTCCCTTTAAGGTGCCCTTGTGCTCGCGGATGGTCATCAGGTCCGCCAGGACCTGACAGGGATGCGCGTAATCGGTCAGACCGTTGATGATCGGGATGGTGCCGTATTTCGCGAGATCCTCGACGTCGGACTGCGCGAAGGTACGGATCATAATGCCGTCGCAGTAGCGGGACAGCACGCGGGCGGTGTCGCGGATCGGCTCGCCGCGCCCAAGCTGGATATCGCGGTTCGAGAGGAATATCCCGAGTCCGCCAAGCTCGTACATGCCGACTTCAAACGAGACGCGGGTGCGGGTGGAGGACTTCGTAAAGATCATGCCAAGGGTTTTCCCCGCAAGCCTCGGATGGGGGATGCCATGTTTTTTCTCATATTTGAGCTGATCGGCGAGGTTTAAAATGCTGATAATCTCCTCTGTCGATAAGTCGGAGAGCTTTAACAGATGCTTCATGCGGACAAGACCTCCTTTAAGATGCCGATCGCTTCCCGAAGGAGGGCCATCGGAATGTTCAGTGCGGGTACGAGCCGGACGCGGTCATGCGCGGTCAGGACGACCACGCCGCTTTCCCGGGCGGCGTCCACGACGTCGGCGGCCTTTTTGTCGGTTTCAATGCCGATCATCAGCCCAAGCCCCGTGACAGTTCCGACATGCGGCGTCCCCTCAAGCGCATGGCGGATATAGTCGCCTTTTTCGCGGACTTCATCTAGCAGTGTATCGTCGATGCGGCTGACGATCGAGATCGCGGCTGCCGCGCAGACGGGATTTCCGCCGAAGGTGGAGCCGTGCTGCCCCTTTTCGAGGACGTTTTCGGTGCGTTCGCCGAACAGCACCGCGCCCATCGGCAGTCCGCCGGCGATGCCCTTCGCGGTCGTCACAATATCGGGGGTGATACCGTAGACCTGATACGCAAAATACTTCCCTGTGCGGCCGTTGCCGGTCTGCACCTCGTCGACGACGAGCAGTGCATCATGCGCACGGCAAAGCTTTTCCACGCCGCGTACGTAATCGGGATCGAGCGCCATCACGCCGCCCTCGCCCTGAACAAGCTCCATCATCACGGCGGCGCAGGGTTTTTCGGAAAGCTTCTGTTCCATCGCGGTAAGATCGTTTGCCGGTACATAGTCAAACCCTTCGGGGAAAGGCCCGAAATGCGTATGGAACGCGTCCTGTCCCGTCGCGGCAAGCGTCGCGATGGTGCGTCCGTGGAAGCTGTTTTGGAGCGTTACGATTGTTGACCGTTCGTCACCGTATTTGTCGTGCGCGTACTTACGGGCGGCTTTGATCGCGCCTTCGTTGGCCTCCGCACCGGAATTGCCGAAGAAGACCTTCTTCATGCCGGATTTCTCGCATAAGAGCTGCGCAAGACGCGCCATCGGTGCGGTATAGTAGAGGTTTGAAGTGTGCTGTAACGTAGACGCTTGCCGTACGACGGCGGCAAGCCACGCGTCGTCCGAGACGCCGAACGCGTTGACCGCGATCCCTGAGCCGAGGTCGATATAGCGCTTCCCGCTTTCGTCGAAAAGCTCCGAGCCTTTGCCGGACACGAACGCGACCGGCGCGCGCCCGTAGGTTTGAGCGACGTATTCGTTGACAAGTTCAAATGTATTCATAGCTTTCCTCACACAAACATGGTGCCGATGCCTTCATCGGTCAGCATTTCGATGATAATTGAATGCGGAACGCGTCCGTCGATGATAAAGACCTTCGAAACGCCCTGCCGGATGGCTTCCACGCAGCACTCGATCTTCGGGATCATACCGCCGGAGATCACACCGTCACGCCGCAGCGCCGGTACCTCGTTGATATCGACGACGGGCATCAGGGTCGCGGTATCCTTCGGGTCGCGGAGGAGCCCCGCGATATCGGTCATCAGGATCATGCTTTCCGCGCTTAAGGTTCCCGCAATTTCGGCGGCGGCGGTGTCGGCGTTGATGTTGTAGATGCCGCCCTCGTCGTCCACGCCGAGCGTGGAGATGACGGGGATGTATCCGCACGCCAGCACGTCAAGGATGGGCTGCGGATTGACGGAAACGACGTCGCCGACAAAGCCGTGCGCCTCGCTGTGGCGTTTTGCCAGAAGCATATGGCCGTCCATGCCGGAAAGCCCGATCGCGCGGCCGCCCGCGAGGTGGAGCAGGTTGACGAGCGTCTTGTTGACCTTCCCCGCAAGCACCATCTGCACGACGTCCATCGTCTCTGCGTCGGTCACGCGAAGACCGTCGATGAATTCGGACTTCTTGCCGATCTTTTTTAACAGGTCGGTGATCTCGGGTCCACCGCCGTGGACGAGGACAACCTTCACGCCGACGAGCGACAGCAGCACGACGTCTCGCATGACGGCCTGTTTTAAGTCCTCGTCGATCATGGCATTGCCGCCGTATTTGATGACGACGATTTTGCCGGAGTATTTCTGTATATAGGGAAGCGCATGGGTTAAGGTCTGAGCGCGTTCGGCGTTTGTCGGCATACAGCTTCATCCTTTCGGCTTATTTTCTCGTGTATTCACAGATTCGCGGGTGGATCGAACAGCTTTGGCAAGCTCTCGCCAGCGTCCGCGCGATGATCTCAAAGGCCGGCTTCATGGGAAACAGCACCGCTTCCGCGTCCCCCACCCGCGCGCGCCGTTCGATCGGTCGCATCGCTTCGGTATAGAGCGGTACCCTGCTGTCATCGACAGGGCAAGCCCCGTCGCGCCACGCCCATGTATGGGTAAGCATTTCACGTCCGTTATACACTATCACGGGATACGCTTCCCCCGAAGGCGCAAGACACGGCGCGCCTGTGACGGTTTCAACGAGGTGATGAAAGGTGTTTGAGTGATACCCCACGCCGAGAAGCAAGACATAGCCCCCGTCGCGCATCAGCCGGTCAAGCGGTGAGCCTTTCCCCATCGTCGGGGCTTCCTGATCGTGGGTTACATAATACGCCGCATCCTTCCCCCAAGCGGCGAAGGGGTGCGTCGGATTGACCCCTCGGCACACGTCCGTGCGCCGCCAAAAGGCATCGGGGATTTTCCCGTTCGTCGTCGGCGTCATGCGCACGTCGAAAATTTCGCCCTTATCATAGGGCGCGCCGTGGTTAAACGACGGCAGCATCAGCGTGCCTTCCGGGGTGATAACCTCCGTCAGCGCGTCGAGAACGGTATCCGCGCCGCCGTCGACCCAGCCGAGACTCGACAGCGACGAATGCAGCTGTACCTTCATCCCGGCACGGAGCCCGAGACTTTCAAACGCTGCAATCAGGTCTTTTTTCGACAGCATCGTCTTCTCCGGCATATTAAGTGCGGTAATCGCCGTTGATCTTGACGTAATCGTAGGTCAGATCGCAGCCCCACGCGGTCGCGGCGGCATTTCCGTCGCCGAACGTCACGAGGATGTCGATCTCGTCCTCGGAGAGGATGATTTTTGCGTCGTCCTCTGAGAAATCGACGCCCACGCCGTTTTCACAGACTAAGATCGTGCCCTTGCGGGAACGGAAGGCGACGCCGATCTTCGAAACGTCCATTTCCGCGCCGGAGTAGCCTAAAGCGCACAGCTCACGGCCCCAGTTGGCGTCCGCGCCGAACATCGCGGCCTTGACGAGGCTGGAGCAGACGATCGACTTCGCGGCGAGCTTCGCGTTCTGTTCGTCCTTCGCGCCCGTCACCCGGCAGGTGATCAGCTTCGTCGCGCCCTCGCCGTCTTTGGCGATCATGATGCAAAGCTTCTCGGTCACGGCGTGCAGCGCTGCGCGGAAGGCTTCGTAATCCGCGCCGGGAGCGGTGATCTCCGCATTTCCGGCAAGCCCGTTTGAGAGCACGGCGCAGGTATCGTTCGTCGAGGTGTCTCCGTCGATGCTGACCATGTTGAACGTGTCCTTAACGTCCTCACTAAGGGCATTTTTAAGCATTTTCGGGGAAATGGCAACGTCAGAGGTGATGAAAACAAGCAAAGTCGCCATGTTGGGGTGGATCATGCCGGAGCCTTTGGCCATGCCGCCGATATGTGCCGTGCGGCCGCCGACGGTGAACTCGACCGCGGCTTCCTTCGGGACGGTATCGGTAGTCATGATCGCTTCCGCCGCGTCCGCATGGTTTTTCCCGAGCGCGGCTACCAGCGCGGGCATGCCCGACGCTATCGGGTCGAGGGACATCTGCTGTCCGATCACGCCTGTGGACGCGACGACGACATCCGACGCTGCGATGCCGGCGTACCGCTCGACAAGACCGCACATGCCCTTGGCGATTTCAATGCCGTTTGCGTTGCAGGTATTGGCGTTTCCGGAGTTGACGATAACAGCCTGGGCATAACCGTCGGCAATATTCTCGCGTGTGACCGTGATCGGCGCGCCGTAGACCTTATTCGTCGTATAGACCGCCGCGGCCGCCGCGCGGACATCGCTCGCTATGAGCGCGAGATCGCGCTTCGTGCGGTTCTTGCGGATGCCGCAGTGGATGCCCCCTGCACGGAAACCCTTCGCCGCGCATACGCCGCCTTCGATGTATTTCATATGACCTCTCCCTTATTCGATGACAAGCCCCGTTGTTTCGTCGGCGCCCATCAGAATATTCATGCACTGTACCGCGGCACCCGAAGCGCCCTTGCCGAGGTTATCAAACCGCGCGTTCACCACGGGACGCTCGTCGTTGCCTGTCACGAGGATTTCCAGCGTATCGCGGCCGGCTAGTGTGTTCGCCGCGATAAACCCGTCTTCGTCAGCCTCTCCCATCCGGACGAGCTTCGCGCCCGCGTAATGCGCGGCATATAGCTCCCGCAGCGCCGCGACGCCCATGGGACAGCGCATATTCTTTGCGCAAAGCGGTACGGAAACGACCATACCCGCGTAAAAGTCCGCGACAATCGGTATAAACGCCGGGGGCGTGGTCAGCCCGCATACCGCCGCCATCTCCGGCAGATGCTTATGCGCCTGCGAAAGGCCGTACTGACGGGGGGAATCGTAGCCCCCGGGCCGATCCTCCGCGCGGTACGCCGAGATCATCTTCTTGCCGCCGCCGGAGTAGCCCGTAACCGACGTGGCGGCGAGGAAGGTATCCGGGGAGAGCACGCCCGCCGCGATCAGCGGATAGATCACGGAGATGAACCCCGACGCGTGGCAGCCCGGCACGGCAACGCGCCCCGAGGACGCGAGCTTTTCCCGATGCGCGGGGGACAACTCCGCAAATCCGTACGCCCACGCGGGATTCGTACGGTGCGCGGTGGAGGTGTCGATGATCTTCGCCGAGGTATTTGTGGCAAGCGCCACCGCCTCGCGCGCCGCGGCGTCCGGTAAGCACAAAAATGTGATATCCGACGCGTTGATACGCTCGGCAACGGCGGCTGGATCCTTGCGCAGCTCGTCGGGGATGGAAATGAGCGAAATGTCCGGCCTTCCCGCGAGTCGTTCGACGATGCGCAGACCCGTAGTTCCCTCATGTCCGTTGATGAATACCTTTGTCATTTCGTTCATTCCTTTTCGTGTGATGCGGGATAGTGACGCGTAGGGGCGACTGCGTTACAGCCGCCCGTGATCACGCGTCCGATTTTATCTGTCAGGCAGATTTTACTTCCCGAGCTTTTTTGCAAGCCGCGCCTGTACGGTGGTAGACAGGCCGAACAGGTTGATAAATCCCGCGCTGTCGTTCTGGTCGTAGATTTCGTCCTCTCCGAAGGTGGCAAGCTCCGGATCGTAGAGGGAGTAGGGGGATTTTGTACCAGCATTGATGAGGTTGCCCTTGTAGAGCTTGAGCGTCACGTCGCCCGTGACATTCTGCTGTGTGGAATCGACAAACGCGTCCAGCGCCTCGCGCAGCGGGCAGAACCACTGGCCGAAGTACACGAGCTCCGCGTACTTTTTCGCGACCAGCTCCTTATAATGGAAGGTCTCGCGGTCGAGCGTCAGGGTCTCAAGCACCTTGTGCGCGCGATAGAGGATCGTGCCGCCGGGGGTCTCGTAAACGCCGCGGGACTTCATGCCGACGAGCCGGTTCTCGACGAGATCGACGAGGCCGATACCGTTCGCGCCGCCGATTTTATTCAGCGTTTCCACCATGGTCACGCCGTCCAGCTTTTCGCTGTCGAGCGCCGTCGGGACACCCTTCTCAAAGGAGATCGTGACATAGGCCGGCTTATCCGGCGCCTGCTCGGGGGACACACCTAGTTCCAAAAAGCCGGTCTTGTTGTACTGCGGCTCATTCGCCGGATCCTCGAGGTCGAGTCCCTCGTGGGACAGGTGCCAAAGGTTTTTATCCTTAGAGTAATTGGTCTCGCGGTTGATCTTTAACGGCACGTTATGCGCTTCCGCGTAGTCGATTTCTTCGTCGCGGGACTTGATATCCCATACACGCCAAGGCGCGATGATCTTCATCTCCGGTGCGAACGCCTTGATCGCAAGCTCGAAGCGAACCTGATCGTTGCCCTTGCCGGTGCAGCCGTGGCAGATCGCATCCGCGCCTTCCGCCAGCGCGATCTCGACGATCCTTTTAGCGATGATCGGACGCGCAAACGACGTGCCAAGAAGATACTCGCCCTCGTACACCGCGTCGGCCTTCAGGGTCGGAAAGACGTAATCCTCGACAAACTCCTTCTTCAGATCCTCGATATACAGCTTCGACGCACCGGTTTTTTTCGCCTTTTCCTCGAGTCCCTCAAGCTCCGTCCCCTGTCCGACGTCGCCCGATACCGCGATAACCTCGCAGCCCGGATAGTTTTCATGCAGCCACGGGATGATGATCGATGTATCCAAACCGCCCGAGTAAGCAAGGACGATTTTTTTTATTTCCTTTGAGCTCATATTTATGCCTCCGAATGTATTAATATGTAATATAGTATACGCGGTTTTTCGAAATTGTCAAGGGGCGGAAAACAAAAAAGAACACCGAAAAGCGCATTGTTTTCCGGTGTTCCTGTGTTGATTTTGTATGATTATAATTGTTTGACCGCTTTTCCGGCAAAAAATGCTCCTATGAAGGAAAAAATCAGAACGGGCAGCAGCACGGCGGCATACGCGGCGGCGGCGGCACCCGGCTCGGACGGGCCAGCAAGCGCGGTCTGATAAAGCCGCTGTCCGGCGCTGGCCATTGAACTTTGCGTCATATAGACAAGCGTGGGATCCACGGCGCCGATCGCTCGCGCAAGGGCAAATGCGGCGGCCGCGCCGATCGCAGGGACAGCAGCGCGGGAATCCGTGCCGAACGACATGACCACGGCGATCACGACAAGAAAGATAAGCGTTCCGGGCATCGTCACGCCGGAAAAAGCCGGGGCTAAGGCGGTATTGATCAAGCCCAACATGCGAAGCAGCATATATAGGCCGATATAGACGCCGGAGCTGGCACAAAGCAGCGCAATACAAACGCTAGAACAGATGCGGGAGGCTCTTGCCGTCAAAATCACAATCAGTCCGACGGTCGTCGTCACAACAGCGGCAAGTAAATACGCGACAAGGCGATACCCAAGATTGTCTGTCTGCAGGGCGCCTAAATCGGGCAGTCCGTTGGCAAACAAGAGCGCGAGCGCGAAAACCCCGGCGACGATCCATGGCCATCCGGCGGTTTTTTCATCGCGCTTCGCCGTCGGAGCGGCGTTCGCCCCCCCGGCGGCACTCGCCGCCCCGGCGGCGAAGGTCGAATGACGTATCAGCAAGATCAGCGCGGCACAGAACACGGCGGCCAATATCGTCTGAAGGGCCAGCGCGAGGATCCCCGCCGCGGCCGCCTGCGAGTACTGTCCCTCTAAGAACCCTTTGCGAAACGTATAAGTATACAGTGTGTCCGCGTATTTATACGAAAGCGGATTATATGTCATGCGGATCGTTTCCACATCGACAGGCAGCATGGCGCATACGCAGGCACCGGCAAGCGCACCCTTTAGCGCGCCGGAGGAAGGCTTACGCGACCGCGCGTGATAGGCAGTCGCCCATGCAGCGCCCGCAAAGCCGACTAAAGCGGCGCGGGACGGAACGGAAACCAACAGATAGAGCAGATCGTACCGCTGTGTAAACAAGGTCATTTTCACGTCATCGCCGAGTAGTCCGGCAAGCCGGTAACTAAGCGTCGTCCAGACGACCGGCGGCAGGAAAGCAGGAATCAGCAGCAGCCCGGCCCAAACTGCCGAGAGCCCGCGGCTGCGCGCAAGCGATACCAGAAGGGCCGCGAGCAGCCCGAATACCATCGCGCCGACAAGCCCGATCGCCCACAGCCGCAGGGTGTTGAGGATCAGGGGCAAGGCCGCGGGTGTTTGAATAAATTCGGTCAAATTGCGCAAGCCGACCCACGCGCTGTTCGCCATTCCGTATACGGGGGAATAGTCCTTAAGGGAAAGAACAGCCGTCCAAAGATTCGGTAAAAGAAACAGTGCCGTTACCGCGAGCAGCGGAAGCATTGCCGCGAACTTTCGCGCATTCTTTCCAGATGACAAAATAATCATCTCCGTATTCAATTATAATATGGGTATCGGCGGAGTCTTCAGGGGTAATGTGTACCTTTACAGTTCCTCGACCTCGGTTTTCTCGAAGATTTGCAGAACGGTACGCCGCGACGCCATGCGGGTACCCTCGATGGTAACGGATGCGGTAGCGGCGGCGGCGCTGTAGCGGGCGAGGGAAACGAAGTCGTTCTTATCCTCAACCGCCTGCGCGATGGCGGCCACCATGACGTCGCCCGCGCCAACAGGACCCACGACGGGAACTTTCGGCGGCCGGACCCGCACGGCGCGGGTGGGAGAGACGACGACCGCCCCGTCGCCGCCCATGGAAACGGCCACGTTCTGCGCGCCAAGCCCGATCATCTTGCGGGCGCCTTCGACGATTTCCGGCACGGTGCCCGGTTCATAGCCGAGGACGCTTGCAAGCTCCGAGACGTTGGGCTTGATGTAAATGGGATGGGACGCAAGGGCCGCGCGGAGATGGACGCCGTCGGCGTCGACGATGAGCCGGACGCCGGGGCGTGCGGCAATGGTAGCGCAGAGCTTTTCATAAGCGGAGAGGGGAAGATTCGGGGGGACGGAGCCGGAGAGAACGACAATCGCATCGCGATGGGCATTTTTTGCGACGCGTTCGACGAGTCTTTCGAAATCTGCCTCCGATACGGCAAATCCCGGCTCGTTGATATCGGTATGGGTACCGTCGTCGCTGATGATTTTAATATTCAGACGGGTTTCACCGGGCACCTCAACGAAATCGTATTTGATACCCGAAGCGTTGATCTGTTCCTTAATCACGCGGCCATAGCGTCCGGCGATGAGACCGCAGGCGATACTGTCGCATCCCAGTTCTTTGAGCGCCTTGGAGACGTTGATGCCTTTACCACCCGCATCGACACGGGCGGATGTGGCGCGATTGACGCGTCCGGCGCAGAATTTCGGGACATGCATCGTACGATCCACGGCGGGATTCAGCGTGACGGTGATAATCATGGCAAAAACTCCTATTTCATGTTAGACGACGGTGCTTCGACCCAGGTACCGCGCCTGTTCGGGCGTCAGTGTATCGATGGGGATCCCCATCGCACGGAGTTTCCGGCACGCGACGTCATCATCGATCCTCTCCGGCACATTGTAAACGCCGGGACGAAGGGTTTTCCCGTTTTGGGCAAGATATGCGACGGTGAGAGCCTGTGCGGCAAAGGAGAGATCCATAATCTCGGCCGGGTGCCCGTTTCCCGCGGCGAGATTGACGAGTCTGCCCTCCGCGAGCAGATTTAAGACGCGTCCGTCGGGGAGGTAATATCCGTCAATTGACGGCTTGCGGCGGCGGACATGATCGGCAAGGGAGAGGAGATCGGGCTTTGACACCTCGACGTCGAAGTGTCCGGCGTTTGCAAGGATGGCCTCGTTCTTCATTTTCACCATATGTTCCCGGCGGATGACGTCGCGGCAGCCGGTCGCGGTGATGAAGATATCGCCGATGACCGCCGCCTCGTCCATCGGCAGCACGGTATACCCATCCATCGCGGCCTCGAGAGCGCGGTGCGGGTCGACCTCGGTGACGACGACTTTGGCGCCTAAGGCGTCCGCGCGCATGGCGATGCCGCGTCCGCACCAGCCGTAGCCCGCGACGACGACGGTCTTCGACGCGACGACGAGGTTTGTCACGTGGAGGATCGCCGCCCAGACGGACTGGCCGGTACCGTAGCGGTTATCAAAGAGGTACTTGCATTTGGCGTCGTTGACGGCCATCATCGGGAAACGAAGCTTCCCTGATGACTGCCTTTCATAGAGCCGATGCACACCTGTCGTCGTCTCCTCGCTGCCGGCGATGAGGCTTTCGGCAAGGTCGGGGCGCTCGTTGTGGAGGATTTCGGTAAGGTCTCCGCCGTCGTCTATGATGAGGTGGGGCCGATGCGCGAGCGCGCCGAGAAGATGATCATGATATTGCTCCTCGGTCGCGCCGGTGATGCCCCAGACGCCGAAGCCGTCGGCGGCGAGGGCGGCCGCGACGTCGTCCTGCGTGGAGAGCGGATTGCAGCCGGTGACGGCGACGTCCGCGCCGCCGGAGCGCAGGACGTGCGCCAGGTACGCGGTTTTTGCCTCGAGATGGATGGAGATCGTCATGCGCAGTCCAGTGAGGGGCTTTTTTTCGAGGAATTCACGCTCAATCCCCGCGAGCACGGGCATGGCGGGTTTCACCCAGTCGATTTTGTCCCGCCCCGACGGGGCAAGTGCGATGTCTTTGATGTTCATTTCGTTCTCCCGTGAGCCTTGTTATACGATACGGATATCCGCGTTTCCATCCTTCGCGGACAGGCTGACCGCGGTCACAGGATGGGCGTAATTCTCGATCATCCGCGCGGCGAGGACGTCCTCGACCTCCTTTTGCAGCACACGCTGGAGGTTTCTTGCGCCGTATTTCACGGAGTAGGACTTCTTCGTCACGTAATCAAGGAACGCGTCGTCCCAGACGAGCGTCACGCCGCGGCTCTCAAGCGTATTTTTAAGGTCGCTGAGCTGAATCTTTGCGATTTCGTGGAAGTTTTCCTCCGTCAGCGTATTGAACGCGACGATCTCGTCGATACGGTTGATGAACTCGGGGCGCATGATCTCCTGCAGAGCTTTGAGCGCACGCTCTCGTCCCTGCTGCGTCACGGTTTTGCCAAAGCCCACCGCGCCGTCGGACTTGTCGGAGCCCGCGTTCGACGTCATGATGATGATCGTGTTGGCAAAGTTGACCGTTCTCCCGTGCGCGTCGGTGACGCGGCCATCGTCAAGGATTTGCAGGAGGATGTTTAAGACGTCCGGGTGTGCTTTTTCGATTTCGTCAAACAGCACGACAGAGTACGGCCTGCGGCGCACCTTTTCGGTAAGCTGGCCGGCCTCGTCGTAGCCGACATATCCGGGCGGCGCGCCGATCAAGCGCGATACGGCGAATTTCTCCATGTATTCGGACATGTCAAGCCTTATGAGCGCCTCGGGCGTGTCGAACATGTCGGCGGCAAGGCGGCGGACAAGCTCCGTCTTACCGACGCCGGTCGGTCCCGTGAAGATAAAGGAGACTGGCTTTTGCTTCGGGGAGATGCCGACACGGCTGCGGCGAATGGCGGCGGCGACGGCGGCGACGGCATCGTCCTGTCCGACGACGCGGGACTTCAAGCGCTCTTCAAGCTTCGACAGCCGTTCGAATTCCTGCTCCTGAATACGGGCGGCGGGAATCCCCGTCCACAGCTCGATCACGCGAGCGAGATGCTCCATCGTGACGGCGGGAACCGTATCGGCATGCAGCGTGTCCAGTTCGCTTTGGAGCTTTAATTCCCGGCTGCGCAGGGCGGCCAATGCGGCGTAATCGGTCTCGGCGGCGTTCAGCGTTTTAGCGTCGCGTTCGGCTTCGATCTCTTTGAGCTCCTTTTCGATATCCGCGATGCGGACATAGGCCTTATTATGGAGGTTTAAATCCGAACAGGCCTCGTCGATCAGGTCGATGGCCTTGTCGGGCAGATAGCGGTCGGTGATATAGCGCTCGGAGAGCTGCACCGCGGCGCGGCAGATGTCCTCGGAGATGGTGCAGCCATGGAACCGCTCGTAGTAGCCGCGGATGCCCTTGAGGATCTCCGTGGCGTCGGCAAGGGACGGCTCTCCGACGACGACGGGCTGGAAGCGGCGTTCGAGGGCGGAGTCCTTTTCGATATGCTTACGGTATTCGGCGAAGGTCGTCGCGCCGATGACCTGGATCTCGCCGCGCGAGAGGGCGGGCTTTAAAATGTTCGCCGCGTTCATCGAGCCTTCCGCGTCGCCCGCACCGACCAGGTTATGCACCTCGTCGATGACGAGGATGATGTTGCCGGCCTTCTTGATCTCGTCAATGAGCCCCTTCATGCGGCTCTCGAACTGACCGCGAAACTGCGTGCCGGCGACGAGGGCGGTCAGGTCCAGCAGATGCACCTCGCGGTCGCGGAGCTTATACGGGACGTCACCCTCCGAGACGCGCTGGGCAAGGCCCTCGGCGATGGCGGTTTTGCCAACGCCCGGCTCGCCGATCAGGCAGGGGTTGTTCTTTTGGCGGCGGTTTAAGATCTGGATGACGCGAGCGATTTCGCTTTCACGGCCGACAATGCGGTCGAGCTTCCCGTTTTTCGCACGTTCGGTCAGGGAGATGGTGTAGATATCCAGAAATTTGCGCTTCGGCGCGCGCGGCTCACGCGGCTGACGGATGGTTTCGCCAGTGTTCCCGTTGCCGGGGTTTTGGAAGGGTCCCGGTGTGCCGAGGTTTTCAAAAAGCTTATTGACAAAGGGGAAGGTCGCGGTTTTCCCGAGGTCGTCGGGATTCTCCGCATTGTCGTCCTGCGGGGCGAGCTGATTTTGGAGCGCCTCGGAGTCCTCGCCGCCGAGCATCGCGGCCATTTCGCCGGACATGCTGTCGAGGTCTTCGTCGGTAATGCCCATTTTGTCCATAATGTCGGAGACGGGCTTGAGTCCCAATTCGCGGGCGCATTTTAAGCAGATCCCCTCGCTTTTTGACTCGCCGTTCTCAATTTTTGTAATAAAGACAACCGCCACGTTCTTGTGGCAGCGTGCACAGAGCTGCATTTGCATAGTGTTTCTCCTAAAGTTCCGATTCAATAAAAAAAGGCGTTTCCTCCGTCCGAATGCCGGAGCAGGGGCTTTCTATCTTATATATACAACATGAATATCAACCCGGCGTCAAGCGTCGCGGGACGCGCGCTTTTCCTCGACGTAACGCTTTGCGATCCGCGAGTAAACGATCAGCGCGGCAAGGCTTAACATCAGCGCGCCGCCGAGCAGGCACACCTGTAACGTATGCGGCATATCGAAAACAATGACCGCGATGGTGATAAAATAGAAAACGGCGGACGCAGCCTTCCCGTATATATTGGAAGGCGGTACGTCGTGCAGATGACGCAGAAGTAACCAGCCGCCAAAGAGTTGGATAAACTCCTTTGCGGCGAGGATGAGGATGACCCATGCGGGGATGATCCGTGCAATAGCGAGACACGTGAATGCGCTGACTTGCATCAGTTTATCCGCGAGCGGGTCGATCACGCGTCCAAGCTTCGTGACGTTTCCTGTTTTCCGCGCGATTGCGCCGTCGAGGATGTCCGTCACACCGGCCAGTGTGAAGACAATCCCCGCCCATAAAAGCGTTTCCGCCCGAAAAAACAGTATAATAAACGCCGGTACCATCAACAGGCGCATAAAAGACAGCGTATTGGGTATGTTTCTGTATCGTGACCACTTATCCAAAGCGAACCTCAGCCCCTCTTTGCCGCACCATATGATAAAGAAGCCCTTATCAAGGTACCAATTTTATTATATACTATTTAATCGGCTTTGTCACGGGAAAAATGCTGACATTTCAACCGAAGAATTCTTAAGTTTAAATCCTGTTCCTATCATTATTGAATAATCCGGTCAAAACCGCCGTGACTTACGAATTTATTATAGTACAAAACCGTCCCGAAAGCAAGCGCCGCGCATTCCCCGCCCGCCCGACACGAAAAGTTTACAATCTCTTCCACCTCTGTTAACCGGATTACGTCAAATAATGTTTCAGAATTATTACAAAACCCTTTGACAAAGCGTAACACGTGTGATATAATAGCGTCGCACAGGGTGGAATAGCCATTTTTACCTGTTTTTCATACCCATCTTTCACATGTTATATGAAAGGTGGTTTTCTTCCGCCTTTGTTTTGGAAGATAATTAGACGTTCCCGCGATAAAAATGTTTCAGCCGGATGTCACAATTATGTGGCCTGTCTGAACAGCCGAAAGGATAAGTCCGATGACAAAGTATATCATTCAGGGCGGGAAACCGCTGCATGGGCAGATAACGGTCAGCAGTGCGAAAAATGCTGCCGTGGCGATCCTCGCCGGAGTCGTCCTTGCGGAAGGCCCCTGCGTCATCGAAAATTTGCCGAAGATCAACGATATCACCGTCCAGCTGGAGATCCTCCGGCGTCTGGGCGCGAAAATCGAGATGCTCGACGATACAACGGTACGGATTGACTGCGCAAAACTGCGCTCGACAAAAGTTCTCGACGATGATCTGGCGCGGCAGAACCGCGCGTCGTATTATTTTATCGGTGCTCTGCTCGGGCGGTATCGCTCGGCGCAGGTCTGTATGCCCGGCGGCTGCAACCTCGGCGTACGCGCGATCGATCAGCACCTGAAGGGTTTTGAAGCGCTCGGCGCGCGCGTAGCGACAAAGGCGGGCTGCATTGTCAGCGACGCGCCGAACGGTATGCGCGGCGCACATATTTACCTTGACATGCCCAGTGTCGGCGCGACGATCAACATTATGCTCGCCGCGACGCGCACGCCGGGGCTGACGATCATCGAGAACCCCGCGAAAGAGCCGCATGTCGTCGACCTCGCAAACTTCTTAAATACCTGCGGCGCGGATATCCGCGGCGCGGGCACGGATATGATCAAGATCCGCGGTGCGCGTACACTGCACGGCTGCACCTACTCGGTCATCCCCGATCAGATCGAGGCCGGTACGTTTATCGCCGCCGTCGCCGCCTGCGGCGGTGAAATCACTCTGACAAACGTGATTCCGAAGCATTTAGACTGCTTTGCGACGAAGTTTTTGGAGATGGGCGTAGAGCTTGAGGATCTCGGCGACGCGGTTTTAGTCCGCCGCACGAAGGCGCTCATCCGCGCGAACTTCAAAACGATGCCGTATCCGGGCTTTCCGACCGATATGCAGCCCCCGGCGGTCGTCGCGCTGTGTTTGGCCGGCGGCACGAGCATCGTCAACGAGACGATTTTCAACTCCCGTTTCCGCTACCTTGACGAATTAAAGCGCATGGGCGCGCGGGTGCAGGCCGACGGGCAAATCGCAATCATCGAAGGCGTCTCTGGTCTGACGGGCGCACCGGTGCAGGCGTGCGACCTGCGCGCGGGCGCGGCGCTCGTGATTGCGGGTCTTGCCGCGGCGGGAGAGACGGAGGTCTCCGGCATCGCGCATATCGAGCGCGGGTATGAGAACTTTGTTGAGAAGCTGCAGGCGCTGGGCGGGGATATCCGCCGGGTGGAATATCCGGACATAGAAGAGCTGGAAGTCAACGCGTAGAAAAACCTCCGAGGTACGAATCCCCCAATATAAAATGGTCTTTTTGATCGGTTTTTTTACAATATCACGCTTGATTTTTTTTCCCGATATGGTATGATACAATCAAAATGCTTAGGAGGTAACCTTATATGGCCTTTAAAATTAACGACGATTGCATTTCCTGCGGCGCATGCGCGAGCGAGTGCCCGGTTTCCTGTATTTCACAGGGTGACGGCAAGTACGTCATCGACGCGGAGGCTTGCGTGGATTGCGGCTCCTGCGCGAGTGTTTGTCCGGTCGGCGCGCCCCAGCAGGACTGATTTCCTTACTTGTTCCGCATGTCGGGCCGTGCCGTTTAGCGCACGGCCCGCTTTTCGTCCCTTAAAAAAGGCTCGAGGTGATCCGCTTTTGCTCCCGCTCGAACTCGGCTACGCCATGGAGGATGACCCGCATTTCCCGCTCGGCATGGATGCCGTCGCGCTCGCACATGACGCTGCCGCGTCGTGTAAGCCCGCCGCGCGCGTCTGCGAGCTTGGCTGCGGCGCAGGCGGGGTGCTGCTGCTGCTCGCGTCAAACAGAACGGACCTCGCGCTCACAGGCTTAGAGCTGCGTCCGGACGCGGCAAACCTCGCGCGGGAAAACGTGCGGTATAACGGCGCCGAGGGGCGGGTCTCGGTCGTCGAAGGCGATCTCCGGGCGATACGCGCGCTGTTTTCCCCCGCAAGCTTCGACGCGGTGCTAGCAAACCCCCCCTACCGCGCCGTATCGGAGGGAAATCTCCCCGCGCATCCCGACGATGCCGCCGCGCGTACCGAAGTCGCGGCGACGCTCAACGATTTTTGCCATGCGGCGGCGTATCTGCTGCCGCATAACGGCGAATGCACGCTCGTCTATCCGGCCGCGCGGCTTGTACGGCTGTTCCGCGCGCTCACGGATGCGGGTCTTGAGCCGAAAACGCTGACGCTCCTCTATCCCGACACGGCGCATGCCCCATCCGTGGCGCTCTGCCGCGCGAAAAAGGGCGCGCGGCCGGGACTTTCCCTTGCCGCGCCGGTGTTTTCTTCACACCCCGAATAACGGAGGCCTTCCATGACCGGTACCTTGTACATCGTCTCCACCCCCATCGGCAACCTTGGCGACATGACCCTGCGCGCCGTCGATACGCTGCGCGCCGTCGATTTCGTCGCGGCGGAGGATACCCGCGTCGCACATCGCCTGCTGTCCCACTTCGACATCCATAAGCCAACGGTCAGCTACTATGAGCACAACAAGCTCGCCCGCGGCGACGAGATCGTCGCCCGCATCGCGGCCGGTGAGTCCTGCGCGCTGACGACCGACGCCGGCACACCCGCGATCTCCGACCCCGGCGCGCTTCTTGTCTCCCAGTGCCGCGACGCGGGCATCCCCGTGCGGACGGTTCCGGGCGCCTGCGCCGCGGTCGCGGCGTTCACGCTCTGCGGCATGATCGGCGCGCGCTTTTCCTTCGAGGGTTTTTTGTCAATGAACAAGCTCTCCCGCCGGGAGCATCTTGCGTCGCTTACCGCCGAAACGCGTCCGATGATCTTCTACGAAGCCCCGCATAAGCTCCGCGTCACGCTCGACGACTTCGCGCGCACCTTCGGCGAGGAACGCGCCGTCTACTTCGCGCGGGAGCTGACGAAGCTACATGAGGAATGCGTGCGGCGCACCTTGGGAGACGCGGTGGCGTACTACCGGGAAAACGAGCCGCGCGGGGAGTATGTCCTCGTCGTGGAAGGCGCTCCAGAAGCGTCTGTTCCCCCGGCTGTAGACGCCGTTGCTCTCGCGAGGCGGTATGTCACGGAGGGCGCGTCCCCTTCGGAAGCGGCAAAACGAGCCTCCAGAGAGACGAATATGCCCCGGAATCCGATCTACCGCGCGTTATTGGACGACGAATAACCCCGATAGCGCGGGCGGAGCATAAGCCCCGCCCCTACGACTTTATTTTTTACCTTTACGAAAGGAAGCGTTATCACTATGAACGAACACGGCACCATTTCCATCGCGGCGGAGAATATGTTCCCCATAATACGTAAATGGCTTTATACCGACCGCGACATTTTCATCCGCGAACTGACCTCCAACTGCGCCGACGCGATTACGAAGCTTGAGCGTCTGGTCTCCCTCGGGGAGGTCTCCGTATCGGAGGACGAGACCTATCGGATCACCGTGACCGTCGATGAGGAGGCGCATACCATCGCCTTCGAGGATAACGGCCTTGGCATGACCGAGGACGAGGTCAAAAAGTATATCAACCAGGTGGCCTTCTCCGGCGCGCGCGATTTCTTCGAGCAATACCAGACCGGCGATAAAAAGGACGATAAGGGCGCCCCCGACACGACAATCATCGGCCATTTCGGCCTCGGCTTCTACTCCGCCTTTATCGCGGCGAAGTCCGTGACGATCGATACCCTAAGCTACAGGGAAGACGCCACGCCTGTCAAGTGGTTCTCCGAAACCGGCACCGAGTTCGCAATTTCCGACGGCACGCGCGCCACGCGCGGCTCCGTCGTCACCGTAGCACTGGACGACGAAAGCGACGATTATGCGAAGCTTTACGGTGTACGTGCGGTTTTGATGAAGTATTTCCGCTACCTGCCGATTCCGATCTATCTGCGCCGCGCGGGCGACGAGGTCAAGGCCGATGAAAAGCCGATCAACGCGACAGCTCCTCTTTGGAACAAAGCGCCCAAGGACTGCACCGAGCAGGAATACCGCGATTTTTACCGCGAGGTCTTCCCCGGCGCGCAGGAGCCGTTATTCTGGGTACACCTCAACATCGACTACCCGTTCCGCTTAAAGGGTATTCTCTACTTCCCGAAGCTCAAGAGCGAATTCGATACGATCGAGGGTCAGGTCAAGCTTTACTGCAACCAGGTTTTCGTCGCGGATAACTTAAAAGAGGTCATTCCGGAGTATCTGCTGCTCTTAAAGGGCTGCATCGACTGCCCCGACCTGCCCTTAAACGTATCCCGCTCGATGCTGCAAAACGACGGCACCGTTAAGAAAATCTCCGGGCATATCACTCGAAAGGTTGCCGACCGCCTGACCGACCGCTTTAAAAACGAGCGTGAGGACTATGAAAAGCAGTGGGACGACGTCTCGCCGTTCATCAAGTACGGCGTTCTGCGCGACGAGAAGTTCTACGACCGCATGAAATCCGCGCTGATCTTCAAGATGCTGGACGGCTCCTATAAGACGGTAGACGAATATATCGAGAGCCTCCCCTCCGTGGAGCTGCCGCCGGAGCATGACGAATGCGAGGAATGCGGTGACGAGCACTGCGAGCACGAACATGAGAAGCATGAACCGGCAAAGGAGAAGACGATCTACTACGTCTCCGACCCGCGTCAGCAGGCGCAATATATCGCGATGTTCAAAAATCGCGGTCTGGAGGCCGTCATCCTCGACCACGTGCTCGACAACCACTTCATCACGCTGCTCGAGCGCAAAAACGAGGGTCTGCGTTTCAAGCGCATCGACGCCGACCTGTCGGAGCTTGAGTCGAAGGACGACGCGCCCGCTCCGGATGCCGAGGGCGTGAAGTCTCTCTTCGCTGGGCTTGTCGGAGACACTGAGGTCAGCGTCCAGAAGCTGCTCGGCGACGCGCCGCCCGCTGTCCTCACGCTTTCGGAGGAAGGCCGCCGCCTGCAGGAGATGACGCGCATGTTTGGCGGAAATGCGGGCTTTGATTTCCCCGCGCAGACAAAGCTGATCGTCAACGCCGCGCATCCGCTGGTTGCGACGCTTCTTTCGATGAAGTCCGCCGGCCGCGACGACGACGCAAACCGCATCGCGGCGCAAGTTTACGACCTCGCGCGGCTCGCGCAAAAGCCCCTCTCCGCCGATGAAATGACAGCGTTTATCCGGCGCAGCGCGGAAATCATGGAGATTGCGGCAAAGTAAGCAACTACTATACCTTTCTCTAGCTCATACCTTGCAGGGGGCGCTTCGCCCCCCTGCACCCTCCGACCTCTTTCTTTGCGCGAGCAAAGAAAGAGGGAAAGAAAGCTCGCTTAAGGGGACTGAAGTCCCCTTAAGTATCCCTCCGGGACGGCATCGCTGCGCGATGCTTAGACGAGAAAGAGCAGCTGATTACCAAGAGCATCTCCTGTGATGCGTAGCAGTAATCAGCTGCTCTTCTATCGTATAAGCGCCACCCACAGGTGGCGCAATCCCCGCATCCGGGGAGATTCTAAAGAGGACAAAGTCCTCTTTAGCTGGCTTTCTTTGTTACTTTCTTTGCCGGTGCAAAGAAAGTAACCCGGAGGGTGCAGGGGGGCGGGAAGCGCCCCCTGCAAGCCTTCCCTTTGCTTCCGCTGGAAGCAAAGGGAAGAAGCTGCCATACGGCTCAGAAGAGGAGACGCGCAAAGGTACGCTCACGCCCGAGAATCTTCATGACCGTGTAGAGATCGGGGGAGTTTTCACGTCCGGTGACGGCGACGCGCAGCGCCATGCTGACGTCTCCGACGTGTCCGCGATACTGCCCAGGGTTTTTCTTGAAGGTCTTCGTATCGGGGGCAAGCCCGATATCGGCGGCGATGGCTTTGAGCTTGTCAAACCACACCGTGGAATCGTCAGACTCATCATAGGCGGCTTTAAATTTCTCGAAAATCGTACGCAGGTCTTCCTTCGAAAGGTTTTCCGGATAAGCGCCGCCGGGGGTGAAGGTTTCGTCAAAGAAGAAGTCCATGTACGCGGGCAGTTCCGACCAGACGCCGTAGTCGCGGCGGGGCTTTTTATCCTCGCGGCCGATGTTCAGTATGGCGACAGAGTAGGCGGGGTCGCGGGAGAGACGCGCGGCAAACTCAGACGCGAATTCCTCCGCCCAGGCGAGCGCCTCGGCGTAGACCTCGGACGCTTTCATGCGGCAGACGACGTTTTTCGCGACGTCGGACAGCTTCTGCATATCAAACAGCGCGCCGGATACGCTCATCTTTTTTAAAGAGAAGGGGAATTCCTCGATCGGATCCTCCAGATGGTCACGCCGCCAGTCCTCAAAGTTTGAGTTTAAGAGTGTCATAACATACTCACGCACCGCACCCGTGGGGTAGCCTTCCTTCGCGTACCAGGCAAGGTCGGCTTCCGGGTCTTTGCGCTTCGAGATCTTGCGCTTGGAAGTGCCGTCGAGCTTCATGATCGTCGCGGTATGGTTGTACTTCGGCTCCTTCCAGCCGAACGTGCGGAACATCTCCACATGCACGGGCAGCGTTGCAAGCCATTCCTCGCCGCGAACCACATGGGTGGTGCGCATGAGGTGGTCATCCACGACATGGGCGAAGTGGTAGGTCGGGATGCCGTCGGACTTTAGCAGGACGATATCCTGATCGTTTTCCGGGAAATCGAGCGCGCCCTTGATGCCGTCGGTCATCTTAATGCGGCGGGAGGGGTCGCCCTCCGACTTAAAGCGGATGACATACGGCTTCCCCGCGTCGAGCTCGGCCTTGATCTCGTCATATGATGCGTTGCGATGCACCGCCCACCCGCCGTAGTAGCCGGGAGTGACCTTCGCCGCCTCCTGCCGCTCACGCATGGCGTTCAGTTCGTCCTCGGTGCAGAAGCAGGGGTATGCGCGGCCGATACGCACCATTTCTTTGGCGAAAGTCTGATAGATTTCCGCGCGCTGGCGCTGACAATAGGGGCCGTACGCGCCCAGATCGGTCACATTGCCTTCGTCGTCTATAGACGCGCCCTCGTCGAAGCGGATGCCGTAGCGGGCGAACATACGGATGAAGGCGGCGACCGCGCCGGGCACCTCGCGCTTTTGGTCGGTGTCCTCGATGCGAAGGTAGCATACGCCGCCGGACTGGTGGGCAAGCCTTTCGTCGGTCATCGCGCCAAACAGCGCGCCGATATGCAAAAAGCCCGTTGGCGAGGGCGCTATACGCGTTACACGCGCGCCCTCGGGGAGGTTCCGCGCGGGGTAGCGGGCTTCTATGTCGGCGGGAGTGGCGGTTATCTGCGGAAACAGAAGGTCTGCGAGGGAAAAGGTATCCATGTCAGAAAATTCCTTTCTATACGGTTGATTCTCAATGAAAAATGTGTTATACTTGGGCTATGCAGGAAAAATTATTACTTTGGTATGACCAAAACGCCCGGACGCTTCCCTGGCGCGTACGGGGGGGCCGGGGGGATCCGTACCGTGTCTGGGTGTCGGAGGTCATGCTCCAGCAGACACGCGCGGAGGCCGTTATCCCCTATTTTGAGCGCTTCATGGCGGCGCTGCCCGATATCCCGTCGCTTTCGGCGGTCGATACCGACGTTCTTTATAAGCTCTGGGAGGGACTCGGCTATTACTCCCGCGCGCGGAATCTGCAAAAGGCCGCCCGCATCCTCGTCGAGCACTATAATGGCGCTCTGCCGGCGGATTTCGAGGCGCTTTTAACGCTTCCCGGCATCGGCGATTATACGGCGGGCGCGATCGCGTCCATCGCCTACGGCATCCCCGTCCCCGCCGTGGACGGCAACGTCCTGCGCGTTTTCGCGCGGTACTCAGGCGACGCACGGGACATCCTCGCGCTCGAAACCCGCCGCGATATCCGTGCCCTTGTCGCGCGGGCGCTGCCCGAAACCCGTCCGGGGGATTTCAATCAGGCTCTGATGGATCTGGGTGCCACGGTCTGCGTTCCGAATACGGCTCCCCGCTGCGGCCTGTGTCCGCTGCGGGACGAGTGCGTGGGATGCGCGGACGGCACGGCGGCACTGCTCCCGAACCGCGCGCCGAAAAAGGCCCGGCGTATCGAGGATATGACGGTCTTCGTCCTCCGGTGCGGCACAGACGCGGCGCTGTCCCGCCGCGGGGAGGGCGGCGTCCTCGCGGGGCAGTGGGAATTGCCGAACGTCGCGGGAACACTGTCAGCTGAAGAAGCATGGGCGGCGCTGCGGAAGATGGGCGTCGAGGCAGAGGCCCTTTTGCCGCTGCCGGCGGCAAAGCATGTATTCACGCATATTGAGTGGCATATGACGGGATACCTCGTCTATGGTAAGACGGTATCCAATACGCTCACATGGTTTGACCGGGACGCGCTGGAGGTGAAAATCGCCCTGCCATCTGCCTTCCGCGCTTACAGGCCGTATTTGACGGATCAGTCACCGAGAGCTTGATGCAATGTGTCGATCATGGTCTTCATCACGCGGATGCGCGCATATTTCTTGTCGTTGGACTCGATAATATACCAGGGCGCGGACTCCGTATTCGTGCAGCGGAGCATGTCGTTCACGGCTTCCTCATACTGCGGCCACTTGTCGCGGTTGCGCCAGTCCTCCTGTGACAGCTTCCATGCTTTGTCCGGGTCGTCCGCGCGGTTATTAAACCGCCGGAGCTGCTCGTCTGAATCGATATGCAGCCAGAACTTCACGACCACCGTTTTCCAGTCCGTCAGGAACTTCTCGAATTCGTTGATCTCCCGATACGCGCGCATCCATTGCTCCTGCGTACAGAAGCCCTCGATGCGCTCCACCATGACGCGGCCGTACCAGCTGCGGTCGAAGATCGCGATGTGCCCCGTACGCGGCAGCTCCTTCCAGAAGCGCCACAGATAATAGTGGTTTTGCTCATCCGGCGTCGGCGCGGCAATCGGGATCACCCCGTAGCCGCGCGCGTCAAACGAGCTGACAAGCCGTTTGATATTGCCGCCCTTGCCGGCCGCGTCCCAGCCTTCGTACACGATGACGACGGGGATTTTCGCGCGATAAATGCGGTTATGGAGCTCGGCGATCTCTGTGCGGCAGCCTTCCAGCTCCCGCTTATACCGGTCGTCCTCGATATGCCGGTCGAGATCCACCTCCGCGAGCTTCGGAATCGGCATCGTCGGAGCGCTCGGGTCAAAGACGACGGGCGGCAGCTCGGTCCTCGCGGCGCGGGCGGCACGCTCCGCGATTGCGCGGTCGACGGCCTCCTTCATCGCATTCGCGATGATCTCGAACGCGGTCACGGTCCCGTAGCGGCGGTCGGTCGTCGCCACGGCATGCCACGGCGCATTCGGCGTATCGGTGCGGCGGATCATCTCGTCGAAGGCGTTAAAGTGGCGTTTATACTGCCGGTTGTGCATCATATCGGCATCGGTCACGCGCCACGCGGTATTCTCCGACGCGCGCAGATGCGTAAAGCGCTTCTTCTGCTCCTCGCAGGAGATACACAGGAAAAGCTTGATGACGCAGTAGCCGTCGTCGGTGAGCTGGCGTTCGAACGTGTTGATGTCGTCGTACTTCTGGTCGATGATCTCGTCGGCAAGGCCGCAGTCGACGCGGTCCACGGTGACGTCGCGGTACCAGCTCCTGTCGAAGACGGCGATCTTGCCGTATTCGGGGAGGTTCTCCCAGAAACGCCAGAGCCACGGGCGGCGTGCCTGATTGACGTCGGGCTCCCGCGTGGAGAAGACACGGAAGCCGCGCGGATCCCAATTGAGAATCAGCTCGGAGATATAGCTGCCCTTCCCCGCCGCGCCGAAGCCTTCGAACAGGACGACGACCGGCACGCGCTCGGCCTTCACGCGCAGCGATTCCCGCGCGAGCGCCTCGCGAATGGGTTTGATGCGTTCCTTGTATTCTCCCTTGGAAAGCTCGCGGTTCAGTTTCAGGTCGGCCAGCATGGCATAACGCCTCCAAACAGTATTGAATATTCATACGCGGCTGCTTTTATTATAGCGAATTTGACACGAAATTACAATACCCAAAATAAAAAAGGAGAATCCTCATGAAATTTTCCGAAATGTCCTACCGCCGCATCACCGTCGAGGAGGTCAAGAAAGCCTGCGAGGACTTTATGATGTCCTTTGCCGGCGCCGCCGACGCGGAAAATGCCGAAATCGTTTTGCGCGAGCTGTTCGCCTTCTCGCTCGAGGCTGATACTAACATGTCCCTCGCTTTCACCCGTCACTCCATCGACACGCGCGACGCGTTTTACAGCGAGGAGATCAGTTACTACGACGAGAACGGCCCCGTCATGCAGATGTATCTGCAAAAAGCCAACGACGCCGTGCTTGGCTCGCCCTATCGCGCCGATCTTGAGCATTCCATCGGCACGCTTTTCTTCCGCAAGCTGGAAAATGAGAAAAAGCAGTTTTCCGAGGAAATTATTCCCGATTTGCAGGAGGAAAACCGCCTGACGACCGAATACGGCAAGCTTTTAGGCGGCGCGGAGCTAACATTTGACGGCAAGACGCTCAACCTGTCCCAGATGATGCCCTACCGCACCTCCTCCGACCGCAACGTCCGCCGAGATGCGAACGCCGCCTATTACGGCTGGTTCGCCGCCCACCGCGAGACGCTCGACCGTATCTATGACGCCCTTGTCCGCACGCGCGACACGATGGCGAAAAAGCTCAGCTTCGATACCTATGTCCCCTTAGGCTATATCCGCATGGAGCGTATGGATTATAACGCCGATATGGTCAAGGTTTACCGCGACGAGGTCAAGAAGTATCTCGTGCCGCTCGTCTGCGAGATCAACGAGCGCCAGCGCAAACGTCTGGGGCTGGATTCCTTAAAATACTACGACATAGACTATCAGTTCGCGACGGGCAATCCCCATCCGATCGGCACGCCGGCGGAACTGGTCGAAAAGGCCCGCGCGATGTATGCCCGTCTCTCCCCCGAAACGAAGGAGTTTTTCGACTATATGACGGAAAACGAGCTGATGGATCTCGTCGCAAAGTCCGGCAAGGAAACCGGCGGCTACTGCACCGCCTTCCCGGTCTTTAAAGCCCCCTTCATCTTCTCAAACTTCAACGGTACGAAGGACGACGTCGACGTTTTGACCCATGAGGCCGGTCACGCGCTCCAAATGTACCAGTCCATGCGTAAAATCGATATCCCCGCCTACTTCTCCCCGACGTACGAAAGCTGCGAGATCCACTCGATGTCGATGGAACTGATCACGTCCCCGTACATGGAGCCGTTTTTCGGCGCGGAGACGGAAAAGTTCCGTTATATGCAGCTTGTGGACATTCTGCGCTTCATCCCCTACGGCTGCCTCGTCGACGAGTTCCAGCATGAGGTCTACGCAAACCCCGAGCTGACGCCGTCCGACCTGTTCGCCCTCTGGCGCAGGCTCGAGCGCGAGTATATGCCCGACCTCGACTTCGACGACGGTATCACGAGTCCCGAGGATAACTATCTCGAGCAGGGCGGCCGCTGGCAGCGCCAGACGCATATCTACGAGCGCCCCTTCTATTATATCGACTATACCCTCGCGCAGGTCTGCGCGATGCAGTTCTATATCCGCTTCGACAAGCACGATCCCGACGCCTGGCAGGACTACCTCAAGCTTTGCTCACTCGGCGGTAGTAAAACCTTCCTGGGCTTAGTCGAGGCAGGCGGCTTGCAGTCCCCCTTCAAGCCCGGCGTAATGCGGGAAGCTGTCCGCTACTTCCAGGAAAAGCTTCTCACCTTCGACGATTCCCGGTTCTAATCTCCTCTCCCGGGCCTCTTTCTATACGAAAAAGCCTCCCCATCACAAAGCGCCGCTAAATAGGCGCTTTGTGATGGGGAGGCTTCTCCGTTTTTCAATATTTCAGCTTCAGCGGATAGTTTGGCGCAGGGACAGGGGTGCGCATAAACAGGAAGGTCGTGCCGACGAAGGTGTAGGAGATGATATTGACAAAAAGGACGGCATAGCTGGAGATGGATAATAAAAGCGCACTGGAGCCGCCCTGCTGTAGTGTCCAGGCGGTGTAGTAGGCGAAAAGATAGGCGAAAACGCGAAGGACAAGGAAGGGTACCGCGATCGTCCCGAACAGGCGGGTGTCGCGGGAGTTTTCACGGTTACTCGCAAAGATCAGAAAGGCGACAAGCAGGAATATCGTGGACAGCGGCATCAGGACGGCGGTTAAAAGGAGCACGTTCGGGAGGACAAACGACAGCGCGGTGCTGAGAATGGCGCATAGGGCGGAGGCCGCGCAAAGAAGGAAGCCGCCTTTGTCCGCCATGGTATCCGTGACCCTGATCGACAGGAGATACAAAAAGAGCGCGCCGCCGGGAAAAAAAACACAGCTGAAAATGGCCGCGCTTTCGAGATAACGGAGAATGATTTCTTCGTCCCCGGCAGATAGGATCCGCGAGAGGAAGCGGTCTGAGACCGTCCACGCGGCGTTCAGCCAACACAGTACGGCAAGCGCCGTGCCGAGAAAGGGAAGCGTGCCAAACGGACAATCTGCGTTTACAGTCGGTCGCCGTCTGTCCATTTCAAGTCCTCGATCATTTCGAAAATCGCTCCCCGTATGGTACGCGACGCGCCTTCCAGCGTCATCTCCGCACCGGCCAGGGTACAGCCCGCCGCTCGCGGGTGTCCGCCGCCGCCGAAACGCGCACAGATCGCCGACGCATCTACCGTTTCATCCGTACGGACGGAAACCTTGATGCCTTCGCGGCGCTCGTACAGCGTCACGCCGATGCGCACGCCCTCGATGCGGCGCGCCAGCGATGACAGGGATTCCATGTCATCCTCCGTCGCCCCGGTACGGGCGACAAGCTCGCGGGAAACCTTCGCGACAGCCACCGCGCCGGACGCGTAGTAGACGATGTCGCGCAGCACCGCGCTCTCGATGGCGACGCGCGCGGGGGTACGGATCTCAAAAAGGATCTGATTCAAGTACGCCGCCTGGCAGCCCGCGTCCATCAGCGCCGCGATGATGCGGTGGGTCTGCGCGGTCGTGTTCGAATAGCGGAAGCAGCCAGTGTCCGTGGAAATCGCGGTATACAGCGCGTCCGCAATCGATGCGTTGATGGTCACGTCCATCAGTCCTAAAATCGTGTAAATCAGCTCGCCGCAGGCTGCGAACGTCGGCTCGACGCAGATTTCCCGCGCAAAGTCCCGGCTTGCGCCGTGGTGATCGATCGCCAGCGCCACGGAATCGGCATACTTGCGCATCGTGTCGGGCAGGAGGGAAGCCGCCGCGATGTCCGTCGCGACGATCACATCCGGCGTAAAGCCCTTGGGAGGATAGTAGGGGACGAGATACGGCTCATAGCGCGGCGTGACCTCGGGGTTTTCGCAGGCGTAGGCCGTTTTACCCTGAGCGCGCAGTCCCTGAATGAGGGCCGACGCGCTTCCGATGGTATCCCCGTCGGGCCGCTTATGCGTTAAGACGAGGACGCGGTCGTATGTCTGCAATCTTTGCGCCGCTTCCTCGGGCGACAGATAATGCTCACTCACTTTGCTTTCCCTCGATTTCGTGCAGCTTTTCTAAGATCTGCGCGCCGTAGCGAATGGAGTCGTCGATGTGGAAAACCGGCTCGGGAGACGCACGGAGCTGCAGTTTCTCCCCGACGGCATGACGCAGATAGCCCGCCGCGGACTTTAGACCTTTGAGCGCTTCCTTCTCGTCGCCGCCGAGCACGCTGATATACACCTTCGCGTAGCGCAGATCGCCCGTGACCTCGCAGCGTGTGATGGACGTCATCCCCGACACGCGCGGATCCTTCACGGTACGCAGCGCCTCCGCCATCGCGCGATGATATTCCGCCGAAATGCGGTCAATACGATTGTTGGCCATAATATTCCTTTCCGTTATGCTCGTATGCTCGAAAAAAACGCGGGCAACCAAAGGGGCTTTCCCCGACGGTCGCCCGCAACGGTTTTTTACTGCTTGATTTCTTCCATCGTAAAGGCTTCGATGACGTCGTCGACCTTGATATCGTTGAATTTCTCAATGCCGATACCGCATTCGTACCCTTGCGCGACTTCCTTGGCGTCGTCCTTGAAGCGCTTTAAAGATGCCATCTCGCCCTCGAGGATGACGATGCCGTCACGGACGATACGCACCTTCGCCGAGCGGACAACCTTGCCGGACTGGACATAGCAGCCTGCGATCGCGCCGACGCCGGTGATCTTGTAGACCTGACGCACCTGCGCGCGGCCGAGGACGACCTCGCGGTACTTCGGGGCAAGCATGCCCTTCATTGCCGCTTCCATCTCCTCCAGGCAGTCGTAGATGACGCGGTACAGCCGCACATCGACCTTCGCCAATTCTGCGGCATCGGACGCCGCCTGAGAGGGACGGACGTTAAAGCCGACGATGATCGCGTTGGAGGCGTTAGCCAGCATGACGTCGGACTCGTTGATCGCGCCGACGCCCGCGTGAATCACGCGCAGACGAACTTCTTCATTCGTGAGCTTTTCAAGCGACGCACGCACCGCCTCAGCCGTACCGTTCACGTCGGCTTTGACGATGATGTTCAGCTCCTTCATCTCGCCTTCCTTGATATAATCAAACAGGGAGTCGAGGGAGACACGCTGGACATGGGAGGCGACCTCCTCCTTCTGTTCGCTCTTGCGCTGCTCGACCAACTCGCGTGCCATGCGTTCGTCTTCGACAGCGTAGAACAGATCTCCTGCGGAAGGCACTTCAGATAAGCCGACGATCTCCGCGGGGACGGACGGGCCGGCCTTTTCAATGCGTTCACCGCGGTCGTCCGTCATCACACGGACGTGACCGACGGAGGTGCCGGCGATGATGACATCGCCTGCGTTTAAGGTACCGTTCTGGACAAGGACGGTAGCCACCGGGCCGCGGCCGCGGTCAAGACGGGCTTCGATAACGGTACCCCTGGCCGCACGGTCGGGATTGGCCTTCAAATCGAGCATATCGGCGGTTAAAAGCACCATTTCGAGCAGATTTTCAATACCCTCGCCTTTCAGCGCGGAGATCGGGCAGCAGATGGTATCGCCGCCCCACTGTTCGGGGACAAGCTCATACTCGGTGAGTTGCTGCAGCACGCGGTCGGGCTGGGCATTTTCCTTATCGATCTTGTTGATCGCAACGACGATGGGAGCGCCGGCGGCCTTGGCGTGGTTAATCGCCTCGACCGTCTGGGGCATGATACCGTCGTCTGCGGCGACGACGAGGATAACGACGTCGGTGATGGACGCGCCGCGCGCGCGCATAGAGGTAAAGGCTTCATGCCCGGGGGTGTCGATGAAGGTGATATCCCGATCATTAATATGCACCCGATAGGCGCCGATGTGCTGGGTAATGCCGCCCGCTTCCCCGGCGGCGACATTGGCGCTGCGGATGCGGTCGAGGAGGGAGGTTTTGCCGTGGTCGACGTGACCCATGACGACGACGACAGGATCGCGCGGGGAGAGATTTTCCTCCCGGTCTTCGGAGACGTCAATCAGACGATCCTCGATGGTAACGATCACCTCATGCTCGACCTTTGCGCCAAGCTCTATCGCGACAAGAGCCGCGGTATCGTAATCGATAAACTGGGAGACAGACGCCATGATACCGAGCTTCATCAGCTGCTTAATGACGTCGGACGCGGTCTTTTTGAGACGCATCGCCAGCTCGCCGACGGCGATTTCGTCGGGGATCATCACCTTGAGGACCTGCTTTTTAAGCATCTCCTGGCGAAGCTTTCTCATGCGATCGGCTTCCTCCTGCCGCTTTTTAGCGGAGAGGGCCGGTTTTTTATCGGTATTCTTTTTGGTCAGCTTTTGCTTGGAGGAATCCGCGCCCACGACACTGTCGGGAACGAACTTTTCGATGCGCTCGTCGTAGCGGTCGAGGTTGACGCTCTCTCCGCGCGTATCGATCTTGTGGCCTTTAGTCTTATCGTCGGCAGTGGTCACGACGATCGGCTCATTATCCGTTGCGCGGCCCTGAAGGGTGATGGTATTTTTCGGCTGTTCCGGGCGTTTGGGCTCCGTCTTTTCAACCTTCTTAGGCTTTTGCGGCACGACAGGGGTCTGAAAGCGCTGGCGGCGGGCGTCTCCCCGCTGCTGCTGCGCGGCGGACTGCACGGGTTTCGGTCGCTGCTGTGCGGCGGGCTGCGCAGGTCTCGGCTGCTGCTGCGCAGCGGGCTGCGCGGGTCTCGGCTGCTGCTGTGCGGCGGACTGCGCGGGTCTCGGCTGCTGCTGTGCGGCGGACTGCACGGGTCTCGGCTGCTGCTGTGCGGCAGGCTGCACCGGTCTCGGCTGCTGTTGCGCGGCGTGCTGCGCGGGTCTCGGCTGCGGATTCTGAGGCTCACGGTTATTGTTCATAGGCTTGCCACTCTGCATATTCGCCGCATGTGTTTGCGGCGTATTCGACACAGGCGCCTGGGGCTTTAGAGCTTCCTTTGGCGTTTCCTCTTTCGGCGCTTCTGCCTTTATTTCTTCAATCTTCGGTTCTTCTGCAGGCTCGGGTTCCGGCTCTTTGGGCGGGAGCGGAGCGGCTTTCGGCTTCTGTTTCGGCGGGAGCGCCGCCTGTGCCGCGAGGGCTGCCTGAATATCCGGAGTCTGGGTCTGTGCCGTCAGTCGGTCGAATAAGTAATTCAACTGATCCGGCTCCAAGACCTGCATATGGTTCTTCGGGAAGACCCCGATGTCGCCGAGCATGTCCATAATCCGCTTCGACTGCATGCCGAAGTCCTTGGCCATCTCGTGGATTCTGTATTTGGAAGCCATTATGCCTTACCTCCGTTTCCACGCTTCACGGACGGATTATAGGGACGCTTCGCTGCCGTATCCTTGCGATAGGAGGGCGCGGGGCCTGCCGACCGGGGCGCGTTTTTTATATTTGTGCGATATCCGTTGCCATTGGGGTTTGCTGCGTAGGGCTTTTTCTCGCCGTACGCGGGCTTATCCCCATAGGGCTTCTTCTCCCCATACGCGGGCTTGCCGCCATACGGCTTCTTCTCACCGTACGCGGGCTTATCCCCATAGGGCTTTCTCTCGCCGTACGCAGGTTTATCCCCGTAGGGCTTCTTCTCACCGTACGCGGGCTTATCCCCGTAGGGCTTTCTCTCACCGTACGCGGGTTTGCCCCCGTAGGGCTTTCTCTCACCGTACGCGGGTTTGTCCCCGTAGGGCTTTCTCTCGCCATACGCAGGCTTATCCCCATAAGGCTTCTTCTCGCCGTATGCAGGTTTATCCCCAAAGGGCTTTCTCTCGCCGTATGCGGGCTTGCCGCCATAAGGCTTCTTCTCGCCATACGCGGGTTTGTCCCCATAGGGCTTCTTCTCACCGTACGCGGGTTTGCCCCCGTAGGGCTTTCTCTCGCCGTATGCAGGCTTATCCCCATAGGGCTTCTTCTCACCGTACGCGGGCTTGCCCCCGTAGGGCTTTCTCTCGCCATACGCGGGTTTGTCCCCATAGGGCTTCTTCTCACCATACGCGGGTTTGTCCCCATAGGGCTTCTTATCACCATACGCGGGTTTGTCCCCATAGGGCTTCTTCTCTCCGTACGCGGGTTTGTCCCCGTAGGGCTTTCTCTCACCGTACGCGGGTTTGCCCCCGTAGGGCTTTCTCTCGCCATACGCGGGTTTGCCCCCGTAGGGTTTTCTCTCGCCGTACGCGGGTTTGCCGCCGTAGGGCTTCTTCTCGCCGTATCTTTCTTGCTTTTCAGCGTTCCGTACCGCATCTTCACGGCGGCGCTCCCCGATGGGCACGCTTTGCGAATGCGGAGCTTTGCCGTAGACCTTGCCCGGCGCTTCCCGGTTCTCAAAAGAGCTTACGTTCGGCTCACGGCTGTCCTTGAGCGGCATGGCGGGCTTCTTTTCCTCCCGTACCGGCTGCTCTGTGGCAGGAACAGGCGCTTTTTTCTGCCATGCGGGTTGTTTCTGAGCGTGGCGCTTCTTCTTTTGTTCCTCGACAATGGCGTCAGCCTTCTTGCGGTACCGCGCGGCCGCGTCTGTCAAAGACGCGTCGTCCGTCACGGCAAGCTCTAAAAGCTTCGCCGCAAAACCGACGTCTGTCACGCCCGCGACGGCGACGTCACGGCGGCCGAATACGCCGCCGAATGTGCTCTTGTCATACGGCAGGCGCAAAAACGGCAGCCTTTCCTCCTCGGCATAGCGCGTAAAACGGCGCAGCGTGTTATCCGCCGCATCCTGCGCGACGCACAGCACATTGACCTCGCCTCTGCGGATCGCATCGGTCACAGGCTCGTCGCCGACGATAATCCGTCCGGCCTTGAGCATCAGTCCAAACAGCAGCAACTGTTTATCCAAAACGTTGTTTTCCCCCATTAACCGGTTATTTCCGGTTTTTCCGATTGTAAATCTTTTCTCGCCGCGCTCATCTGCGACTCCAATGCGTCATATACCGCGTCCGGTATCGCGCACTCGAGCGCTCTTTCCAGCGCGCGGCTGCGTCTGGCCTTTTTCAGGCACTCTTCCGCCGGGCAGAGGTATGCGCCTCTCCCGGCCTTTTTTCCCCGCGCGTCTAAGCTGATCTCGCCTTCCGGCGAACGGACCACGCGCAGCAGCTCTTTTTTCGCCTTATGCTCACGGCAGCCTAAGCACTGCCTCATCGGGATCTTTTTTTGCTTCTGCATAACCTTTTACGCTTCTTCTTCCGCCGCCTCAGCGGGTGCTTCTTCCAATGTCGTCCCTTCGACCGCGCGTACCGCTTCATCCTGGGATTTCGACTTGATATCGATCTTGATACCGGTCAACCGTACCGCGAGACGCGCGTTCTGACCTTCCTTGCCGATTGCAAGCGACAGCTGATCGTCCGGCACGACCACGCGGCAGCTCTTTTTATCTTCCGCGACCTCCACCTTGAGAACCGATGCCGGCGCCAGCGACGCCGCGATGTACGCTTCCATATTTTCCGAATACCGCACGATGTCGATCTTCTCGCCTTTTAGCTCCGCGACCACGGCGTTGACACGCTCGCCGCGCGGGCCGACGCAGGCGCCGATCGGATCGATCTCGGCCTCCGTCGCGGAAACCGCCATCTTCGTACGGGAACCCGCTTCACGGGAAATGCTTTTGATCTCGACGAAGCCGTCCCGCAGCTCCGGTACGTTCAGCTCGAACAGACGCTTGACGAGTCCCGGATGTGTGCGGGAGATAAGGACGCGCGGGCGGTTGCGTTCGATTTTTACTTCGACGACGTAGACGCGCACACGGTCGCCCTCCCGCAGGACTTCGCCGCGCACCTGCTCGCCGGCGGGGAGGATGGCTTCCGTCTTGTCGGTGCCGGAGCGCATGGCGTCGATCTCGAGAATGACGTTGCCGTTGCGCGGGTCGATGCGGCTGACGAGAGCGGACAGGATTTCATGCTCACTGGCGGTAAAGCGCTTATATAAAATACCAGCCTCGGCTTCGCGGATGCCCTGAATGATAACCTGTTTGGCGGTCTGGGCGGCGATACGGCCGAAGTTCATGGTCTTGATCTCTACGTTCACGACGTCGCCGATCTCGCAGCCGCCGCGAATGGTACGGGCGTCGTCGAGGGTAATCTCCATTGCGGGGTTTTCGACTTCTTCGACGACGGTTTTCTGTGCGTAAACACGCAGCTCCTTGTGGCGTTCATCCGGCTCGACGACGCAGTTATCGCCGGCACCTTCGTTATCCCTTTTATACGCGGTAGTCAACGCCTGTGCGATTTTTTCGAGCATGTAATCCTTCGGGATACCCTTTTCCTTTTCCAGAAGGTCCAACGCCGAGAACATCTCGGCGCCCATCGCGGTCTCCTTCTTCTGCGCGTTATCCCTGGCTCTCATTCTTGTTCATCCTCTTTTTCTTCCTCCACAGTTTTCACCTGCGCGACCGTCTCGGCCGCAAAAGTTCTGTTTTCCCCGTCTGCCGTGACGATTGTCACAGCGCCGTTATCATAAGCCGAAAGCGTTCCGGTGATCGATTTCGCACCGTTTTCGGCACGATACAATCGAATTTCCACCATGCGTCCCCGATACGCCGCATACTGTTCGGGTCTGCGCAGGGTACGCACGCCGCCGCTGCTCGATACGCTGAACGTATACGCTTCCTCGATCGGGTCATAGCGATCCATCAGCGGATCCACGGCGCGGCTGACCTTTTCGCAGTCGTCCGTACCGATCGCGCCGCCGTCGGGAGAATCGATATAGAGCGTCACCTCGGAGTAGCCGCCGTGGCGTTCGTAGGCAACGTCCCACAGACGGTACCCGAGCTTTTCCACAACGGGGTCTGCAAACGCGCGGATAGTCTCCTCGGCATTTTTCGATTTTGGCATATTCCGCTCCTTGATTTCTATAAGTCATTAGAAAGAAGAGAGAGTGGGCAAAACCCACTCTCCTACTCTCCTTTTCTTATCACGCGTCCATTATATCACATTTGTTTTCCATTTTCAAGGTTTATATTGACGTTTTCGCAAAATTTTATACGTCGAAAGCTGTCATTTTTAACGGGAAACCTCCTTTTGCACCGTTTTACTGTTCAGTGCATACGATGGAATGGCAAAAGTACCCCTTTTTGGAAAGGAGAAGATTTTATGGAGCATCCGATACGTATTGCCATCCTCGGCGGCGACAGGCGTTTTTCCTATCTCGCGGGTATGCTCGCCCGCGACGGCTGCGAAGTGCGCGTCGCGTGTGCCATCGCAGGCGACCCCGCACCCAGCGTCATCGCCTGCGATACCCCCCGCGACGCGCTGGAGGAAGCCCGCGCCGTCGTTCTTCCGCTGCCCATCCTCGGCGCGGACGGCAGACTCAACACCCCCGGCGTTCCCGACAGCCGCAATCGTCCCGACGCCTATGCCTTGCTTGCGCAAATGCCGAAGGACTGCGTTGTCTCCGGCGGCCTTGCCCCCTCCGACTACGGCCTGTGCGCCGCGCGGCACGGGCTGCGTCTCGTCGATTACTATGCCCGCGAGGAGTTCGCCGTCGCAAACTGCGTCCCCACCGCGGAAGGCGCAATCGAAACCGCCATGCGCGAGCTGCCCGTCACCCTCCACGGCTCCGACCTGCTGGTCATCGGCTGGGGACGCGTCGGTAAAGCCCTCGCCACCCGGCTCGCGGCCCTCGGCGCACATGTCACCGTTTCCGCACGCAAGCCCGGGGATCTCGCGGGCATCATTTCCTGCGGACTGACCCCCGCAAAGACTCCCGAGCTGCTGCGCGACGAGACGGGAATCCTCAGCCGCGCGGCGGTGATCTTCAATACGGTCCCGTGGCCCGTCCTCGGATGGGAGGAGCTGGTCGCCATGCGTCCGGACTGCGTATACATAGAGCTTGCGTCGGCGCCGGGGGGCTTAGACGTCGAAGCCGCCGCCTGCGCGCAACTCCGCGTAATCCGCGCGCCGGGACTGCCGGGACTCGTCGCTCCGGTAAGCGCTGCAGCGATTCTGCGGGATACCCTATATAACATATGGCGTGAACAGGGGGTGACGGCAGATGCATGATTTCCATGGAATTCGCATCGGTTTTGCGCTGTGCGGCTCGTACTGCGTGTTTTCAAAGGTTTTCCCCGCGCTCGAAGCGCTGATCGCCTCGGGTGCGGAAGTCGTCCCCGTTGTCTCGGAAAACGTCGCGTCCACCGACTCCCGCTTCGGGACCGCGCGGGAGCATCTCGAGCGCCTCGAAGCCATGACCGGGCGCGTGCCCATCCGCACCATCGCGGCGGCCGAACCCGTCGGCCCGAAGCGTCTGCTTGATCTGCTCGTCATCGCCCCCTGCACCGGCAACACCCTCGCAAAGCTTGCAAACGGCATCGCGGATACCGCCGTGACCCTTTGCGCCAAGGCCCATCTGCGCAACGAGCGCCCCATCGTAGTCGCCGTATCGACCAACGACGCTCTCTCCGGCAATGCCGCATCCATCGGGATGCTCTTAAACCGCCGCCATTACTACTTCGTCCCCATGCGTCAGGATGACCCGGACAGCAAGCCCCGTTCCGTCGTCGCAGACTTTACGCGCATCCCCGATGCCGTGGACGCCGCTCTACGCGGAGAACAGCTGCAGCCCATCTTCGGCACTCCAGCGATATAGCGGCTTATGTCCCTGTCCCCGTATTCGCCATGACCACCTCTGCGCCGTCGTAGTAGTACTCGACGATTTCCTCTGCGCTCCACCCTTTGAGCGCCAGCGCTCTTGCCCCGTACTGACTCATTCCCACGCCATGCCCGTAGCCGGTGCAGGTCAGTGTAACGCCGTCTTGCGTCGCGGATACCGTGAAATCCGTGGACGGCAGGGATAAAAGCGTGCGCAGCTTCGCGCCGGAGATCTCGACGCCGCCTACATAGACCGTGAGGATCCCGCCTGCCGCACTCCGCGTCGAATTCTTAAACCATTGCGAAGGAGAACCCGTCAGATCCGCGTTCGGGTACGCTGCATGAATCCGCGACGCGAAATCCTCCGCCGTAAAAGGATGCTCCGTACGATACATCGCGGCATCCTCCTCGCCGGGGCTGTAAACGCTCCGAAGATACGAAAGCTCGCCGCCCCATACATCGCGCGAGCTTTCCGTCATGCCGCCGGATATCGCATGGAACGCCGCGAGGATGGGCTGCCCCCCGTATGCCGCGATCATCCCATCCGTCGCGGCGACGGCGGCGCGGATCTTTTCCCCCTTCTCCGGGGAAAACGCGCCGATATCCGCATACGCCATGCAGTGCCCGGGAGAGGTACAGACCACCGCGCCGCTTTCATGATAGGTGTCGTCGGAAAGCCGGTAATACACCATCGTCCGCGCGGCGATCGCCTGCGCTTCCAGCGCCGCCGCCGGGAAGGATACCGGCATCTCCCCCGCAACCACGCCCACAAGGTAATCCGCAAGCGTCATCGTCACCGCTTCGCCGTCCTGTTCCACCGCGATAAGGACGTTTTCATCCCGCTGCGCGTCTGCCGTCGCAGCGACGGCAGCGGTCACAGCGGTGCTGGAAACGTCCCGATTTTCCTCTCGGATGACCGCCATCGGCAAGCATAAGGCGATCAACCACGCGAGCGCCCCGGCCGCAAGCGTTTTCATCATAAAATCTCCCCCTCGTATTCATAGTATACTCCATTTTATGCGCGAAGGGGTTCCGGACATGCAAGCGTCTTCTGCAAACTTTCCCTTTGCTGATACCTTGCAGGGGGGCGCTTCGCCCCCCTGCACCTCCCGACCTCTTTCTTTGCGCGAGCAAAGAAAGAGGGAAAGAAAGCTCGCTTAGGGGAACATCGTTCCCCTAAGTACCCTTCCGGTGTTGCGTCGCCTGC
>JAYFRF010000005.1:0-295728 GCA_034926225.1 Clostridiaceae bacterium | reverse complement strand
ATCTCTTTTTCCTTCGCAATTCGCTCCGGGTCGACGTCGCAGATCGCGACCAGTTCCGTATTTTCGTTCTCGACAATGCCGCGGATATGCGCGTTGGCAATGCCCATCGAGGAAAGGGTGGCAAAACGCAGTTTCTTCATACGCGAAAATCCTCCTTATTCGGCTTATACTTTTTTCGGCGGATCTATTTCGATGAACAGCGCGGTGTATCTCACGGTGACTATATCGATATACGGATATTCCTTCCAGAGCGTCCCCGATTGCGTAAGCGCGTTCTCATGCGCGGGATCCGTCGCGTAAACCCGGTATGCGGCGTTTTCCGCGAGGTTTTTGATCTCGATGCGCAGATTCTTATCGGCGGCATCGTAATTTGAAACGACCATCGCCCGGCGGGCGCCGTCGCAGGCCGCCGCAGCATAGAGCGCGTCGCCCTCCGCCGTCGTTTTGACCCGCGTACCCATCCGGTAAAGTGTATTCCAGTATTTCAGCGCGTAAAACTGCTTTGTCGGCTTTAAGGACGTCAGCTTGAAAATGCCGCAGTAGGGGAGGGTCGGCTGCGAATCGTAATATGTCGCCGCGTCAACCGCGTTCTCCTGCATCCGGCATAGTACCGCGATCCCATGCGCTGCGCCCTCCGACGTCGTCATGCGGTCGAACATGTCTTCACCCGCAAGGTTCCACTCGTCGAGGATGCTCTCCGTCGCGGTAAGCCCGTTGCGGTCGAGTAGCTCCCGCACATAGCGCGCGTGGATGCGGAAATTCTCCGGAGCGGACGAGTACAGATGCCAGGAGTAAAAGTCCAAGGGGATCGACCGCTTGGCGCAGAGCTTGCAGAACGCTTCCGCCCAGTCGACAAAGCTCTGCCACTTCCGATGCCCGGGGCTTAGATCGACGGCGCACACAGGGATATCCGTCAGCGCGTAAAAGCCGCAGGACCCGTACCCGCCGACCTTGATCGACGGGAAACAGGCTTTCAAATGCTTCGCGGTCACTTCATACAGCTCGAAAAATTGATCCCGCGTGCCAATCCACATACTCGCGGACTCCGGCTCGTTCCAAATTTCCCAGTACTCGATTCCGGCTTTCATGCCGTCCTTCCAGCCCTCGTTATAGTGCCGGACGATATGCTCGCAGATGGCCGCCCACTTTTTCGCGTCCTTCGGCGCGTAGATATTCCGTTTTACCGGCGTGTGCTCGATCGACACGCCCAGTCTGTAAAGCGGCTTTGCCCCCACGTCCAGAATCGCCTGTATGTACGCGTCCGTCTGCGAAAAGTCGTAGCTTTCGGGGTCGTCTGCGTCGGCGTCAAAATCCTTAAAAATACATGGGATATCGACAAAAGCGCCCGAACCGAAGGGGTACTCCGTATCGTGCAGCCGACAAAGCGGAATGCCCGCCTCCCGGAACAGCGCTGACGCGTCGCGATAAAACCCCGTCGTCTTCGGGCCGTTATTCACGCCGTGCAGCGGACGGATGACGCCGGTCTCCGCCGTAAAATCAACGGTTATCCCGCTGGCCATCTTACAGCGAAACCTCCTTGCCCGTGCGCATGCTCTCGTTGCACGCGAGCACCAGCGCCAGCGACTTGCAGGCGTCCGCGTACGGCGAACGCACCATCATCGGGTCGCTTGCACGTACCGCGTCGAGGAAGGTGCGGTCTTCCGTGACGCCCTGATCGGCTTCTTTAAAGAACGTCTGCTTCATGGAGCCCGTGTCCAGCGTCACCGACTGGCGCAGGATGTACTCGATATCTGCTTCCACGCAGCGGATGCGCAGGCCGTTCTTATTCGGCACGTTGTGGTCTAAAAAGCAGCCCGTGAACATCGTGCACAGAAGACCCGACTTCATCGTGACGACTGCACTGGAGCAGTCGTGCAGGTCATATCCCTCGCGGTTCACAATACCGCGCAGTCCCGCGCAGTACACCTTCTCCGGCTCGCCGAACAGATACCGCAGCATATCGAACAGGTGGATGTTCTGCTCGACGATCTGGCCGCCCGACGTCGCATAGGTGCTCCACCAGTATGCGCCCGGAATACCGCCAAGCCACGCGCCGTCCACCAGTCCCGGCGTGCGTCCTCGCAGCATTTCCTTCGTCTTCGCGATCACGTCTAAGTAGCGGTCCTGAAAGCCGACCGCTGTCACAAGGCCCTTGGCTTCGACCGCGTCGCGAATTTCATACGCAAGCTTCATGTCGAGAGCCATCGGCTTCTCCACGAGGAACGGGATGTCACGTGCGATCGCTTCCCGCTCGATCGTGCCGTGCTGGTCCGGCGGGACGCAGATGTAGAGTGCGTCGGGCTTCGCCGTATCAAGCATTTCGGTGTAGCTGTCGAAGATCGGCGCGCCGCCGACGGATGCCGCGCGGGCAACCGCCTTCTCATGGCGGATATCCATCATGCCGACGAATTCGATGTCGTCAAACTGTACCAGATGGGAGGTGTGGAAACCGGAAATGCCGCCGCAGCCGACGATGGCGATTTTTAACTTATCCATTCAAAAAGCCTCCAGTAAATTATGTGACAGTGACGTTTGCCCGCAATCGGGTTTTTCCTTGTCGTTATCATAGCACACTCCGTCGGATTATGCAAGGGTTTTTAGCTCATTTCGCTTGACAGCGTACGGGATTCGGCGCTATAATGACCTTATACACTATTTGCAAGGGAGATGAATTTATGCCTGTCCCGACTTGCGCCGAATGGCTGCGCCTGACCCCGGACGAGTTTTTTGAACGCCGCGACGCTTGCCCCGTATGCTACATGCCCTATGGCTACCCCGAAGCGCACGGCGTCTACAACCCCCTCGGCGTCGATTTTTTTATCTCTGCCGCTGTCGTGCGCCGAGCGGCGTCACACGGGGGGATCATCGCCCCGCCTTTCGCTTGGCACATCGACGAGGAGCCCCAGTTCAATTGGGGTATCGATTCCTGCGGGATGGGCGAGCAGGTCGTCGCGGCCATCCCCTGCGATCTGTTTTTACATAATATCCTCTACCACATCCGCGCCATGGATGCGAGAGGCTTCCGCGCCGCCGCGCTCATTACCGGCCACTGCGTCCCCGGACTTGCCGAGGATGTCGGACTCCTGATCGACTATTACCGGCTCCGCACCGGCACCCCCATGCACATCACCTGGCAGGTCGCCTATCACGGCCCCCTCGCGCCTGAAAACCTGCCTGAGAACGATACCCACGCCGGCACCGTCGAGACTTCCATCGCCTGGGCGTTTCATCCCGAGCTTGCGCGTCCCGACCTACTCGATACGCCCGCCCGACGCACTTTTGAGGGCGGCGGCAACGCGCGTTTCGACGCCTACTGCGCCCCCAAGGGTTTTTCGTCGGATTCCCGCTATACGCGTCCCTCTGTCGAATTCGGCGAGTACTGCATCGCCCGCGCCGGAGACAAGCTTGCCTTACTGATGCAGGATATGCTCGCCGACTATGACGACACCCACCCCCGTCCGGTCGCCCCGGACTTTAACCTTACTGCCGAGCTTTGGGCGAGCTTTGTCCGCATCACCTCCCGCTATTGGAAGTCCCCGATGACCGTCGGTGAATATGAACGCCGCGAAAAACACCCGGATTTTCCCGGCTGGGATGCCTTCGGTATCGGAAAGGAAACGGTATGAACGCGATTGACAACGCGCTGCGTCCCATGACGCTGATAGTTGACCCCAAAGGAAAATACGCCGACGAAAACCGTCTGTTCCAAGGCATTCCGACCGTCGAACGCACCCCGAACGGACGGCTGTGGGCCGCTTTCTACGGCGGCGGCACCGGCGAAAACCTCGAAAACTATGTCCTCGTCCAATTTTCCGACGACGACGGACTGACCTGGAATAAGCGCCTCGCTGTCGATATGCCCGGAGTCGCCGTCCGCGCCTATGACCCCTGCCTGTGGCTTTCCCCCTCCGGGGCGCTCTGGCTCTTCTGGGCGCAGACCGCCTGCGTAAACTGCGCCGGATGGAACCCCACCTTCGACGGCCGCTGCGGGGTATGGCGCGCAATCTGCGATGCCCCCGACGCCGGTGCGCCCGTATTCGGCGCCCCCGAGCGCATCGCAAACGGCGTTATGATGAACAAGCCCACCGTTACCCGCGACGGCGTATGGCTCCTGCCCTGCGCCATCTGGCAGTACGTCCCGAATTTTTTATACGACCTCCCCGGGGAACGCTTTTCCAATGTCTACGCGTCCTATGACGACGGGAAATCCTTCTCGCTCATCGGACATGCCGACTATCCCGACCGCCTGATCGACGAGCACATGCTCGTGCAGCGCCGCGACGGTTCGCTTTGGATGCTCATCCGTGCTAAAAACGGCATCGGCGAAGCTTTCTCCCACGACGGCGGTCATACCTGGGAAAATGCCCGCGATTCCGGGCTCGGCGGCCCCTGCTCCCGCTTCTTTATCCGCCGCACCCGCTCCGGACGGCTCCTGCTCGTCAATCACTATCACTTCTCCGGCCGCAACAATCTTACAGCCCTGCTGTCCGACGACGACGGCGCGACCTGGCGCGGCGGCCTCCTTCTCGACGGCCGCGCGAACGTCAGCTATCCCGACGGCGCCGAGGACGACGCGGGCAATCACTATATCATTTACGACCGCGAACGCACCGGCGCGCGAGAGATCCTGCTCGCGCGCGTAACGGAGGACGACATCCTTGCCGGTGCGCTCGTTTCCCCCGGCTCATTTGCGCACAGGGTCGTGAATAAAGCGACGGGAACACGGAGGTTTATCGCATGTTCGGACGCGACATAGGCATCGATCTCGGCACCGCGTCGGTGCTTATCTATGTAAAAGGACAGGGCATCGTCCTGCGCGAGCCGTCCGTCGTCGCGCTCGACCGTACCACCGGCGAGCTTTTGGCGGTCGGCGCCGAAGCCCAGAAGATGCTTGGCCGCACCCCCGGCGGCATCGCCGCCCTGCGTCCCCTCCGCGAGGGAGTTATCAGCGACTATGAGATGACCCGGCGCATGCTCCGCGCGTTCCTCTCGCGCGTCCCGGGCTCCAAGCTTTTTCGCCCTAACCTCGTGATCTGTATTCCCTCGAACATCACCGAGGTCGAGGAGCGCGCCGTCGTAGACGCCGGGATGCATGCCGGTGCGAAACGCGTTTACCTGATCGAGGAGCCTATGGCTGCCGCGCTCGGCGCCGGACTCGATATCGACCGTCCGCAGGGCAACATGGTCATCGACATCGGCGGCGGTACCACGGATATCGCCGTCCTCTCCATGGGCACCGTTGTCGAGTCGGATTCCGTCAAAATCGCTGGCGACAAGTACGATGAAGCCCTCATGAAGTACCTGCGACGCAAGTATAACCTCCTCATCGGCGAACGTACCGCCGAGGAGATCAAAATCAACATCGGCTGCGTCTACCCCCGCCCCGACGAGAAAACCATGGAGGTGCGCGGCCGCTGCCTGCTGACCGGACTGCCCCGTTCCATTACGCTTTCCTCCTCCGAAACCCTGGAGGCGACCGAGGAGGTCACCTCCGCCATCCTCGACGCCATCCACGGCGTGCTCGAGCGCACCTCCCCCGAGCTTGTCGCCGATATCGCCCAGACCGGCGCCATGCTCACCGGCGGCGGCTGCCTCATCTGGGGCTTTGACAGGATGCTCGCCGAACGTACCGGACTTCCCGCCCATATCGCCGACGACGCCGTCTCCTGCGTCGTCTACGGTACCGGCAAAGCCCTCGAAAACCTTGCAAATATGCGTGATGGTACGATGAATCTCTCGCGCCGCCGCAGATTGGATGAACCGTCGGACTATGAATAAGATTAAGGCTAAGCTTGCGAGTACCCCGCGTTTCTATATCGATATCGCGTTCCTCTTCATCGCCGAGGTTCTTTGGGCCCTCGGCTTCCAGATGTATCGCGGCCAGATCTCCGTCTACATGAACGAAATCGTCGGCAACCCCCAACTTGTCAGCTTTATCCAGTCCGTCGGCAATTTCTCCGGCATCCTGGCTCTCGCCGCCGGTTTCCTGAGCCGCAAAATAAACCTGAAATGGCTCGTCGTCCTCTGCTGGGGCGTTACCGTACCCGCGCCTCTCCTATTTGCCCTCGCACAGGACGCAACGTTACTCCTGATCGGTCAGTTCCTCTATTCCCTCACCACCATGTTCGGCCCCGCCGTCATTCTTTACATCTTCGACTATGACTACCCCGGCGAAAAGCTCTCCGTCTACCTCCTGTACTGCCTGGTCAGCCAGATTGCGTCCGTCGCGGGTCCCTCAATCGGCGGCGGCGTCGCCACGCTCTGGGGCATGCGCGGGATGCTCCTGGTCGTCTTCGTCCTGTTCGCCCTCTCCACCCTCTCCACGATGATGATGTCTTCCGTGAAGCCCAAAGCCGCACCCGATGCCGTGGTCGCCGATGGTGCCACTCTCCCCGCTGCCCGCGAGCCCTTCTCACTTTCCCGCCATCTCCGCGCTTATGCCAGCGTCTATGGCTGGATGTTTTTCTTCATGACCCTCCCCGCGATCCAGAACATCGCCGAACCTCTGATTTCCGTCTACCTCGCCGACCATCGCGGCCTTTCCCCCGCCCAAATCGGCTACGGCTTCACCGGCTGCTGTCTCGGCGGTATGCTCCTGACCCTTGTCATCCGCAAATACGGACAGAGAGCACCCGTTTTTCTCATCCTCTCCGTCCTCGCCGCGATCTTCGCGCTCGCCGATCTCGGTTTCTACGGCGTCGGCTTCTGGCTCATGCTCGCCATGCTCACCCTGCGCGGTGCGTCCAAAACCGTGATTTTTTACGCGCAAGGCAAATTTACCGAAATCACCGAGATATCCGCCGGCGCGCAGAAGGGGATGTTCGTCTCCGCCTTCATCGCTGTGCGCTCGCTTTTGATGGCCGTGACCAACAACATCGGAGGCTCCCTCTACGTCCTTTCTCCTACGCTCCCCTTTACCGCTGAGCTTGCCGCGACCGTCGTATGGGTCGCGCTGTTCGCCGTATTCGCCAGGGCACAGGGACGCGGACGGAAAGCGGAGGTCCGCTGATAATGTCGCGCGAAAAAATACTTGACAAAGACAGCGATCTGTGGTATAGTGTAAAGGCTTTCTGCTTTACACCCATTGTACGAGCACACAGGAGGACGCGATGCCAAAAGATCTGGTCGTTTTACCGCGGCTGTACGATACGTACGGCGCGCTCCTAACGGAGAGGCAAAGGGAACTATTCGAGCTGTATTACGAACAGGATCTGTCTTTATCGGAAATCTCCGAAATCGCGGGCATTACCCGTCAGGGCGCGCGCGATGCGATCGGTCACGCGGAAACCGCGTTGCGGGAGTTTGAGGAAAAGCTGGGGCTGTTTCACCGGACGCAGGCGGCGGAGGCCGCCCGCGCACGCGTTTTGAAAGCGGCCGCGGAGCTGGATGTGATTAACCGTACGGGTTTTAAAAACCCCCGCGCGGAACGCCTGATTGCGGAAATGCGGGATGCGGCATCCGCGCTGTCGGAGACTTGGGCGCAGGACGCTCGGGCGCAGAGCACAAAGGCTTAAAGCATATAGGTGCGGAGCACAAGGGCGCAAAGCACAAGGGCGCAAAGCGCCGGGGAATAAAGTGGAGTAACAGATAACGATGGCATTTGAAAGCTTATCAGACCGCCTCTCGCAGGCGTTTAAAAAGTTAAAAAGCCACGGCAGACTCACGGAAGCCGACATCAAGGAGGTCATGCGCGAGGTGCGCACGGCACTCCTCGACGCCGACGTCAACTACCGCGTCGTCCGTGACTTCATCGCACGCGTCACCGAAAAGGCGACCGGTACCGACGTGCTCGAGAGCCTCACCCCGCAGCAGCAGGTCGTTAAGATCGTGAACGACGAGCTGTGCGCTCTCATGGGCGGCTCGAATGAGAAGATAAAGATTGCACCCAAACCCCCGACGGTCGTCATGCTCGTCGGTCTTCAGGGCGCCGGCAAGACCACCAACGGCGCAAAGCTCGCGGCGCTGTATAAAACGCAGTTTAACAAGCGCCCCCTGCTCGTTGCCTGCGACGTCTACCGCCCGGCGGCGATCACCCAGCTTCAGGTCGTCGGCGGACAGGTCGGCGTGCCGGTATTCGAAATGGGGCAGGGCAATCCCGTCGAAATCGCCCGCGCCGGTGTGGAGCACGCGATCAAAAACGGCAACGACATGGTCTTTATCGATACCGCAGGCAGACTCCATATCGACGATACGCTCATGACGGAGCTTGCGGACATCAAGGCGACCGTGAATCCCACCGAGATCATGCTCTTCCTCGACGCGATGACCGGTCAGGATGCCGTCAACGCGGCGACGGGCTTTGATACCCAGCTCGGCATCGACAGCGTTTTCATGACGAAGCTCGACGCCGATACCCGCGGCGGCGCGGCACTTTCCGTGCGTGCGGTCACAGGGAAGCCCATCAAATTCGCCGGTACAGGTGAAAAGCTCGACGGGATCGAGCTGTTTCACCCCGACCGTATGGCGTCCCGTATCCTCGGCATGGGCGATATGCTTACCCTCATCGAAAAGGCGCAGGCGAGCTACGATGAGAAGAAGGCCGAGGAGCTTGAGAAAAAGATGGCGCAGTCGCGCCTCGATCTCAATGATTTCCTCGATCAGATCAAGCAGCTCAAGAAGATGGGCGGCGCGCAGGCGCTTCTCGGCATGATGCCCGGCGTGAAGCAGTCCGACCTAAAGGATATGAAGTTCGACGAACGTCAGTTTAACCGCCTCGAGGCGATCGTCCTTTCGATGACCCCGGCGGAACGCAAGGATCCGTCGATTGTCAGCCTCTCCCGTAAAAAACGCGTTGCGGCAGGCTGCGGACAGAAGGTTGAGGACGTTAACCGGCTCTTAAAGCAGTTCGATTTGCTTAAGAGTATGTCCAAACAGCTCACGAAGGGCGGCACTCCCGATCTCGCGGCACTCGGACGCGGCAAGGGTACTCACAGTAAAAAATTCAGCGGACAGGGCGGCAAATTCAAATTGCCGTTTTGACGATAGATCCCGCCGGAAGATATAAAAAACGGCGGCATTAATAACCGGAGGTGAAACCTAGTTTATGGTAAAGATCAGACTTCGCAGAGTCGGCGCGAAGAAGGCTCCCTTCTATCGCGTTGTGGTGGCGGATTCCCGTTATCCGCGTAACGGCCGCTTCCTGGAAGAAATCGGAACGTACAATCCCCTCGTCGAGCCGTCCGAAATCAAGATCGACGGCGAACGCGCACTTTCCTGGATGAAGAACGGCGCTCAGCCTTCCGAAACCGTGAAGGTGCTGCTGAAAAAAGCAGGTATTGTTTAATGGACACGAGCTTAAAGGATTTACTCGTTTACATCGTTCGCGGCTTGGTCGACGACCCCACCGCGATTGATGTCCGCGAGGCGCCGGGCGAGGACGACAGTGTGATTACCCTCGAGCTGCGCGTCGCGAAGGAGGACATGGGTAAGGTCATCGGCCGTCAGGGCCGTATCGCCCGTGAACTCCGCACGATTATGCGTTCCGCCGCGAATCATATGGATCGGCGCGTGAACGTGGAAATCTGCGACTGACCCTTTAGAGAAAGTCGGCTCGGCCGAATCAACAAGCTCTGCATTTGCCCCCGTGCTGAAACGTATCGTTTGTGCAAAATGAACGGCGCGTGAACACATGGGTGTGAGTGGAGGGCTTTTTTGTCGCCTTTTCATGTGAAAAGAGAGAAGAATTATCAAAAAAGTCTTTTTTTTTCTCAGCAACTGTGCTATAATCAATTTTGATCGACGGTCGGATGGCATAAAACTTACCGCGTCCGGCGCAAATGTCACAAATACGGAAGGTCACGGCGCGCTGTGACCGTGTTATACTTCGAATAAGGCGGTGGATTCTTTGAAAAAGAGCATGTTTACCGGCTTCTCCGGCGCCCTTGATAAACGCGGCGCGGCAGGCGCCGTCGGGTACGCGAAAGCCCTCGGTTTCGACGGCGTGGAGCCCTACCCCTGCGGTGCCTTCTCTACGATAGAACAGGCCTCCGAATTGAAACAAATCCTCGACGCCGCCGGGATGAGCGCGTCCTGTGTCTCCTACTGCGTCGATCTCTCCGGCGACGGCGGCGACGCGGCTGTCGAGGAGCTGAAAAAGCTGGCCGAGCTTACCGCAGCCTGCGGCGCGCCGTATCTCCATCATACCCTTGTTCCCGGTCTCTTGGCCGCAAAGCTCGGCGCCCCCACTTTTGACCGCGTCTTCGACGACGTCGTCCGCCGCGCCGGGATCGTCGCCGATACCGCGAAAACGCTCGGCATTACCTGTCTTTACGAGGATCAGGGCTTCCTTTTTAACGGCGCTGACCGCTTCGAGCGCTTCCTTGCCGCCCTCGACCGCGACAATATCGGCGTCTGTGCCGATTTCGGCAACATCCTCTTTGCCGGAGAATCCCCCGAAAGCTTTATCGGCCGCTTCTCCGACCGCGTGCGCCATGTCCACGTTAAGGATTACCTTTATAAGCCCGGGAGCGTCCCCTTCCCCGGACGCGGCTGGCTCCGTACCCGCGACGGCGGTTACCTCCGCGATACCGTCCCCGGTCACGGCGTCGTCGATATGGTCGCTTGTCTGTCTGTCCTGAAGGGCGCGGGGTACGACGGCTTTTATTCCTTTGAATTCGGCGGCCCCGAACCGATGGAGCAGGGCTTGCGCGATGCAATGGAAAATCTTGAGTATTATGAAGCTTTAGCGGTCCATACGCTGTAAGCCAATGATCTATGTATCACGTATATAGGAGCATTTAAAATATGGCTGGTTTCTTTGCAAAGCTTTTCGGTACGCACTCCGATCACGAAATCAAACGTATCGAGCCCGTTGTCCGCAAGGTCGAGGCGCTCGCCGACGAATATAAGCGCAAAACAGACGCCGAGCTGCGCGAAAAGACCGCGGAGCTGAAAAGTCGCTACCAAAAAGGCGAGTCCCTTGACGAGATCCTCCCGGAGGCCTTCGCCAATGTCCGCGAGGGCGCGTTCCGCGTCCTCGGCGAGACCCCATTCCATGTCCAGCTGATCGGTGGTGTCGTCCTGCACCAGGGCCGTATCGCCGAAATGAAGACAGGCGAAGGGAAAACCCTTGCCGCGACGCTTCCCGCATATCTGAACGCCCTCACGGGCGAGGGCGTTCACATTGTGACCGTCAACGATTACCTCGCCCGCCACGGCTCCGAATGGATGGGGAAGATCTATCGCTTCCTCGGCCTTTCCGTCGGACTCATCGTCCACGACCTGACAAACGAGCAGCGCCGCGCCGCCTACGCCTGCGATATTACCTACGGCACCAACAACGAGCTGGGATTCGATTATCTCCGCGACAATATGGCTATCTATAAGAAGGATATGGTCCAGCGCGGCCACGCCTTCGCCATCGTCGACGAGGTCGACTCCATCCTGATCGATGAAGCCCGTACCCCGCTGATCATCTCCGGTCAGGCCGAGGAAAGCTCCCCCCTCTACGGACAGGCCGACGCCTTTGCCGTTACCTGCAAGGCGCTGCGCTTAAAGGAAGAGGATGTGAAGCAGGAGCAGGACGATATCGACGCCGACTACATCGTCGATGAAAAGGCCCGTACGGCGACGCTGACCCCCCAGGGCGTACGCCATGCCGAGGAGCGCTTCGGCGTTGAAAACCTGATGGATCCCGAAAACACTACCCTCGTCCATCACATCAACCAGGCTATCAAGGCGCGCGGCGTCATGCAGCTCGATGTCGATTACGTCGTCCGCGACAACCAGGTCATCATTGTCGACGAATTTACCGGCCGTCTGATGTACGGCCGCCGCTACTCCGAAGGACTGCATCAGGCGATCGAGGCCAAGGAAAAGGTCAAAGTCGAAAACGAGTCACGCACGCTGGCTACCATCACCTTCCAGAACTTCTTCCGCCTCTATAAGAAGCTCTCCGGTATGACCGGTACCGCTCTCACCGAGGAGCAGGAATTCCGCGCTATCTATAACCTTGACGTTGTCGAAATCCCGACGAACAAGCCCGTCGCCCGTATCGACTACCCCGACACCGTCTACCGTACCAAAGCCGCGAAATACCGCGCTGTCGTCGAGCAGGTCAAGGACTGTGTCTCGCGCGGGCAGCCGATCATGGTCGGTACCGTCTCCATCGAGGTTTCCGAGCTTGTCTCCGCTTTGCTCAAAAAGGAAGGCGTCAAGCATGAGGTCTTAAACGCCAAGCACCACGAAAAGGAGGCGCAGATCGTCGCACAGGCCGGTAAATTCGGCGCGGTGACCATCGCCACCAACATGGCCGGGCGCGGTACCGATATCAAGCTCGGCGGCAACCCCGATTATATCGCCGAAAATGAGCTGTATAAGCGCGGCTATACCGAGGAGGTCATCACCGAAGCCACCGGCTTTGCCGAAACCGAAGACCCCGTCATCCTCGAAGCCCGCGCCGTCTATAAAGAGCTCGTCGGGCAGTACTCGGCGGAAGTCCGCGAAAACGGCGGCCGTGTCCGCGCGGCGGGAGGTCTTTTTATCCTCGGCACCGAGCGCCATGAGAGCCGCCGTATCGACAACCAGCTGCGCGGACGCTCCGGCCGTCAGGGCGACCCCGGCGCCAGCCGCTTTATCCTCAGCATGGAGGACGACCTGATGCGCCTGTTCGGCTCCGAGCGCATCCAGAATATGATGGAAAACCTCGGCATCGACGAGGATACGCCGATCGACCAGAAGATCCTCACCGGCGCGATCGAAAATGCCCAGAAAAAGGTCGAGAGCCGCAACTTCGAATCCCGTAAACGCGTCCTTGAGTACGACGACGTTATGAACGTGCAGCGTCAGACCATCTATTCCCAGCGCCTCAAGGTCTTGAACGGCGAGGATCTGAAGCCCGTGATCGCCAAAATGGTCGACGGGATTATCGATGACGCCGTCGCGGGAATCTTCGGCGACGCCAAGCGCGTGACCCCCGATGCGATCCTTGGCATCGGTAAAGAATGGCTCTATCTGTTCCCCGCCGGCACGCTTGAGGATTCATACCTGGCTGAATTGTCCCGGGAGGAGCTTTGCGAAAAACTCCATGAGGCCGCTGCCGTGCGCTACGCCGAGAAGGAAGCCGAAATCGGCGAAAACCTCATGCGGGAGGCCGAACGCGTCTTCCTTTTGCAGACCGTCGACCGTCTTTGGATGGAGCAGCTCGACGCGATGCAGGAGCTGCGGCAGGGTATCGGTCTGCGCGCCTACGCCCAGCATGACCCCGTCGTCGAGTACAAGCGCGAGGGATTTGAGATGTTCGAGGCGATGATCCGCGAAATCCGCGAGACGACCGTCCGCATCCTGTATAACCTCCGTCTGCGCAACAAGGAAGAGCCGCAGCGCAAGCAGGTCGCGAAAATCACCACCGATACCCACGGCGACGGCAGCGACCGCCCCCGTCCCGCGCGGCATCAGGCAAAGCCCGGCCGCAATGACCCCTGTCCCTGCGGTTCCGGCAAAAAGTATAAGAAATGCTGCGGGCGAGACGAATAATCCCTCTTTTGACCGCACTAATTGTCCTGCTTTGCGGCTGCGCCGTTGATACCGAGCTGGAAACACTCGTCGCGGAGGCGCGCGCCTCCGCGACCTCCGCCGGCGTTCGCCCGCAAACGCAAGGATATACCCCGGCACAAACCGCCGTGCCGGGGCTGGCCTATACCCCTTCCTTCTCGCCTGAGTCTTCGGACGGCGTCGACGGCGTACTCGCCCGGATGCTTTACGCGCGGCTGTACACCCTCGATGAAACGGGACGCGCGATCGAATCTCTCGTCCGGGTCCACTCCGTCACCGAGACGGGCGAGCATCGCTTTTCTTTAAAAGCCGGCATGACCTTCACTGACGGAACCGAGCTTACCCTTGCCGATGTCGTCTATTCCCTGCGGCTCGCGGGCTTTGACGCCTCCGCCGACGGTAAAACACTCGTCATCGCCGGGCAGCCCGACGCGGGGCTGCCCGCGCGCCTGTCCGCGGTTCCCTTCCTGCGCGTCGGTACCGCGAATCGGGACTTTCCCACGCCGAGCGGGGAATACGCCGTCATAGACGGAGCTCTGGTTAACAGGGCAGGGGAGGTCTGCTACACCCTTGTCCCCGTCGCGTCCGCGAGGGAGGCCCTTACCGCTTACCAGGCCGGCGAGGTGCATACGCTCACTGTCTTCGGCTCCGAACCGGACGCCGTCTTTCCCCACGGGCGCGCCTATGTTGACGAAGTTCCCTCCCGCATCCTCTACAGCCTGACGTTCCGTGCCGATTCCGGATTGTTTTCCCATCTCCCCGTCCGTCTTGCCGCCGCCGCCGCCATCGACCGCACGGCTTTCGCGTCCGAATGGCTGGAGCCTGCCTTCACCTTCGCACCGTCCTGGTCGTATCTGTGGACGCCCGCGCTCGAACAGGACGCGCTCGATCTCCTCGACCGATCCCGCGCCGATTTGTGGGGCAGTGTGAGCCTGCTCGTATGCGACGACGCAGGTACCTTAAGCGACATGGCGGAAACGATCAAAGCCCAGCTTTGCGCCGCCGGTATGGCTGTGACCGTCGACGCCTGCCCACCCGCCGCGTATCAGGCCGCGCTCGACGCGGGGGAGTATGATCTTCTCCTGCGCCGTACCGAGCTGCCGCCCGATTTTTCGCCCGCCGCGCTCGTCGGGGAGGACATCGCCGCGTCTTATCTTGTCGACTGCACGCCGGAGGCTTTTGCCGACATGCAGAAAGTGCTTTCCGAAGAATGTATCGTCACGCCCATTGCATGCGCAAAGGGGCGAAGCTATACCCATATAGAATAATAGGTATCGGAGGAAATTACCATGGCGTATCCTGTGATTATGCATGTGAATTACTGCGAACAGGGGCAGACCATCCGGGAAATCTGCGCGTGCGCGGCCAAATGCGGCTTCGACGGTGTCGAATTCCGCCGGAAACGCGCCGGCGTCGCGGAAACCCCGCGCGAATACCTCGACGAGGTCGCCAAATGGACAGCGGAGTTCGGGCATCGGTACGTCCTCTTCGGCGGCCCCGGCATCAATGCCATGACCGTGGACAAGGCCGCTTTGCGCAGGGAAATCGACGAGTACAAGGAATTTTTGACCCTCGCTGCCGAACGCGTTCCGCTTTCCGTCATCAATTTTATGTCCGGCCCGCTCCAAAACCCCACAGTCGCGCCCTCCCGTGTCGCCTACCATCTCCACGGTTCCAGCTGTGCACAGCCGTGGCACTGGGAGAGTGCTGCTGACATGTGCCGCGAAATCGCGGATTTTGCGCCGGATGTGAAGTTCGCGTTCGAAACGCATATGAATTATCTGCACGACCTGGCCGAAACCGCGATGAAGCTTTGCGAGCTGATCGACCGTCCGAACTTTGGCGTCAACCTCGACTACGGCAATACGCAGTATTTTACAAGCTCGGTTCTGCCGCTGGAGGCGGCCATCGACCGCTGCGGTAAAAAGCTTTTCTATACCCATCTTAAAAACTGCTACCACGTTTCGCGTCTCGATACCCCCGACGCACGTTTCCTCATCCCCTCCGGCCTCGGTGAAGGCGCGATCAATCATCGCGCGTACCTGAAAAAGCTCCGTGATACGGGCTTTGACGGACTCATCGGCATCGAAGCCCCCCGTCCCGGCGATCGCGAATGGTTCGCCGCGCAGGATCTCGCCTATACCAAGAGCGTACTTGCCGATCTCGGCATGTAATATGACTAAATTTCACGAGGTAAACTGACTTATGAAAGCAACTTTAACGGACAAACTGATCCGCGAGGCGATCGCGGGCATCGCTTTCGACGGTACCCTCCTGCGCTATACCCCCTACGGCTCCGGCCACATCAACGATACCTTCGCCGTTTACGTCGGCTTCGAAGGCGCGACCAAGCGCTACATCCTGCAGCGTATCAACACCGATATCTTCCGCGACGCGGACTCCTTAATGGAAAACATCGCCGGTGTGACCTCCTACCTGCGCCGAGAAATAGAATCGCGCGGTGGCGATTATACCCGCGAAACCCTCAACGTCGTCCCGACCCTCGACGGCAAGCCCTATTACCGGGATTCTTTGGGCGGTGCGTGGAGAGGCTACTTCTTTATCGAGAACGCGACCACCTTTGATACCGTGAAGGACCCGAAGGACTTCTATAACGCCGCCCGTGCCTTCGGCAGGTTCCAGAATCTCCTCCAGAAATACCCCGCCGCGACCCTTCACGAGACGATCGCGAAGTTCCACGATACCGCCAAGCGCTACCGTGACTTCGAAGCCGCGGTCGCAGCCGACAAGCTCGGCCGCGCCAAGGATGCCGCCAACGAAATCGCTTTTGTCCGCGCCCGGGAAGCCGATACACATGTCCTCGTCGATATGCTCGCCGCCGGGGAGCTGCCATTGAAGGTCACCCACAACGACACCAAGCTCAACAACGTCATGATCGACGACGCGACCGGCGAGGGCATCGCCGTCATCGACCTCGACACCGTGATGCCCGGTCTTTCCGTTTACGACTTCGGTGACAGTATCCGCTTCGGCGCTTCCACCGCAGCCGAGGATGAAAAGGACCTAAATAAGGTATGGATGGATATCAGCCTCTACGAAATCTACCTCAAGGGCTTCCTCGAGACTGCCGGTGACGGCCTGACCGCAAATGAGAAGAAAATGCTCCCGATGGGGGCGAAGCTCATGACCCTAGAATGCGGCATGCGTTTCTTAGCTGACTATCTCGAGGGGGATGTCTACTTCCGGCTGCACTACCCGGAGCAGAACCTCGACCGCTGCCGGACCCAGTTTAAGCTCGTTGCCGATATGGAGCGTCAATGGTCCGAGATGGCGGCGCTTGTGGAGAAATACGCATGATTCGCGCGCTCGACCTGTCGCGGGTCGCCCCGATGTTCGAAGGCAGGCATGATACCCTCATCCGCGCCTGCCTTTCGGGCAACCTCGGCGGCGTCTGGACGGACGACCCCGCGTCGCCCGCGTTTGCCGTTATGGTCGCGGCGGATTTCACCTTTTTTGCGGGAATCCCTGACCATCGCGCCTTCTCGGAGTTCCCGTGGGACGCGACGAAGGGGTATACTCTCTTTACGCCGCCCGACTCCGCGTGGGACGCGCTTGTAAACACCTGGTACGGCGATAAGGCGAGGCCCCGGACGCGCTACGCGATACGGCATGAACCGGACGCCTTCGACGACGCAAGGCTTGCGGCCTACGCCGCCGCCTGCCCCGCCCCCTATGTCCTGCGCAAATTCGACGAAGACCTCTGGTGCCAGAGTCTCCGTGAAGATTGGTCGGCGTCTTTCTGCGAAAATTTCCGAGATTGGGACGATTATGCCGCACGCGGGATCGGCTGGGGGGTCGTCCTCGACGGCAGGCTTGTCGCAGGCGCGTCTGCCTACGCTGTCTATCCGGGTGGCGTTGAGCTGGAGGTCGATACTCACGAAGCACACCGCCGGCGGGGGCTTGCCCGTGCCTCCTGCGCCGCCGCGATCCTCGACTGCCGTGCGCGCGGACTCTACGCCAGCTGGGACGCCGCGAACCGCGAGTCCGTCGCTCTCGCGGAAAGTTTGGGCTACCACGAAATGGGCAGCTACACCGTTTACGCTATCCAAGCGCCTGCCGAAAATGGGAGCAAAACCCGTTAAATGGTTCTTTCATACTATAAAAGACCGCAGACTGTACGCAGTCTGCGGTCTTTTTATTGCCATCCTTCAGGGGAATTTAACGGGAAACCCTTGAAAAACACTTGGGAAAACAGGAGGAGAAAATGCACACAAAGCTGGGGCGACAAACGCGTGTATGCCGTGCTATACTGGGATCGCGATGAGGAAGAGACAAGGCTTCCTGCACGGGGACAAACCAAATACGACAGAAAGGAGGAATCCGCCATGCCCGCGACCCTCGATCAGATCCGCGATTTTTGGACAAACATCCTCGAGGACGAGGAGGCGAAGCTCGCTGACCGTATGAAGGCCGCCGAGAATCTCGCTAAGCTGCTCGACCCGCGCGACGCGGAGAAGCAGGATGCGCCCGACCGTCTTGTCGTCGTCTACCGATGACGGAAAGCGCCATAATCCCCACCCCCGACGGTGCCCGCGCGATATCCGTCGCCGCCAATGCCGTCTTCGCGCCGGTGCATCAGTCCCGCTGCCGCTATGTTGTGCTGCGCGGCTCCGCCGGTTCCGGCAAAAGCGCCGATACCGCCCAGAGCTACATCCTGCGCTTGCTTGCCGAGCCGGGGCGAAACCTGCTGTGCGTACGTAAAATTGACGACGCAAATCGCTCCTCTACCTTCTCCGAGCTGGTTTCTGCCATCTCCCGGATCGGCGTGTCAAAGTACTTCGATACCGGCGTCTCCCCACTTTCGATCACCTGCCGCCTAAACGGCAACACCGTCCTCTTTCGCGGGATTCTCGACGAGCGCCAGCGTGAAAAGCTCAAAAGCATCACCTTTCCGCACGGCAAGCTCACCGACATCTGGATCGAAGAGGCGACCGAACTGGAGGAAGCCGATCTGGACATGCTCGACGACCGCCTGCGCGGGATCCTGCCCGAGGGACTCTTCTACCAGATCAAGCTGACCTTTAACCCCGTCTCCATGAACCACTGGCTCAAAAAACGCTTCTTTGATACCCGCGACCCGTCCGTCTTTACCCATCTGTCCACCTACCGCGACAACCGTTTTCTAGACGAGGGCTTTCACAAACGTATGGAACGCCGCTGCGTGCAGGACCCGGACGGTTACCGTGTCTACGGTCTCGGCGAATGGGGAATCTCCGGCGGACAGTACTTTTCCGAGTGGCGCGACGCGCTCCATAAAATCGAGCCGTTCCCCATCCCCGACGACTGGCGGCGCTACATAAGCTTTGACTACGGACTCGACATGCTCGCGGCTTACCTCATCGTAATCGACCCCGCCGGCCGCGCCTACGTCGTCCGCGAGCTGTACATGAGCGATCTGATCATCTCCGACGCCGCGGCGAAGCTCCGCGAACGTCTCCTCGACGACTCTGTTTATCAGGTGTTCGCGCCGCCCGACCTCTGGAACCGGCGACAGGATACCGGCCTCTCCGCCGCCGAGCTGTTTTCCCAATGCGGCGTCACCCTTTCCCGCGCTTCAAACGACCGCGTTGCAGGCTGGCTCAACCTGCGCGAATGGCTCAAGCCCGTGCGCGACGAGTTCGGACGCGAGACTCCCTCCCTGCGCGTCTTCGCAAACTGCGAGAACCTCATCCGCACCCTCCCCGCGCTCCGCCGGGACGATAAAAACCCCTCCGATGTCTCCGATACCCCCCATGAGCTGACCCACGCGCCCGACGCGCTGCGCTACTTCCTCTCCGGACGCCCCTGCCCTGCGGCGCTCCCTGCGCAAAGGGAAGAACATTTGTATCGGAAAAGGCTTACGGAATCGAAACTACGTTTGTGAAGAGGGCTGCCGGGAGGAAAAACTACCACGAAAGGAGCGATCACAACCCTATGAACCCTGTCTACCGCACCCGTGAGCACCGGCAGGAGACCGCGCTCACCCTGCTTTCCGCCGCCGCCGCTGAACGGGAACCGATCGAAGCCCGCTGGAACCTCGTTACCGATTATTACGAAGGGCATCATCACACGCAGGACGAAATCGCTGAAAGCTGCCGCGATGCCGGGATCCCCTGGATCGCCGCCGCGTCCCCCGACATTTACATGCATGTGGAAAGCCAGATCACCGCTGTGTTCCCCGACTTTACCTTTCGCGGACGCGACGCCGCGCTCGACGATGCCCGCGCACACGAACGCGAATACCTCGTCCGCTACGTCACCGACCACCAGAACCTGCCCGATCTCGTCCCCATTCACGAGCGCCGCTGCATTCTCTGCGGTACCGCTGTATGGAAGGTCTTCTGGGACGGCGCGGACGTCCGCGTCGCGTCCGTCGACCCCCGCGCCGTCTATCCCGACCCCACCGCCGCGCGTCTGGAGGACTGCGAATACGTAAGCTACGTCTACCGCCTCCCGCGCCGCGCCATCGATCGGCTCTACGGCGACGATTTGGCGCTTCTCGGACTGGATGCCGAGACCATGTCCTCCGTCTGCGACGTGATGCCGTTTGCGGACCACGCCGTCTTCGACGACCGTGAGGACGGTACGCTGCCCGTCGTCGAGCACTGGTACCGCGACGACGGCGGCCGCGTCGCCTGCTCCATCCTCGTCTCCGGCCGGGAAGCGCGGCATATCCCCGATTACTGGCGTGCGACAGCCTGCGGACAGCTCCCGTTTGTGTTCCAGTACCGTGTCGCCCGCGACGAGCTGTGGGGCCGCTCCGATATCGAACCCGCCCTGCCCCTCATCGACGCTGTCGACCGCGAGCTTGCCGCGGCGCAGCTCCAGAGCGCTTTTACCGGCGCCGACATCATCCTCGCCGAGCATGACGCCTTCTCGCAGAATCCCGAGCAGCGTCCCGGCGCGATCTGGGAATTAAAACCCGGCGCTATCGGCAAAATTCGCCGGCTCGGCGGTCTCGGTGACGCCGGCAACCGGCTTGAAATGGTCGACGCGCTGCGCGGTATGATTCAGGACGCCGTCGGCAACTACGACGTCAGTTTTGGCAAGGAACCGGCACGGATGCTCTCCGCCGCCGGACTTGCCCAGCTGCTCGAGCGCGCGGACATGCGCAAAGCATCGAAGAAAACCGAGCGTTTGCGCGCCTATTCCCGCCTGTTCCGGTTAATCGACTGGACAATTCTCGAGTTTTATGACGACGACCGCGTCATTCGGCTCGGAACGGACGCGGATGGGGAGGCGCCGCGGACGGTTTGCTTCTCGCGCGATTCCTTCCGCGACGTGCGCGGCTATTTCCCCGTTGTCGACTGCACGGTCACCGCCGCCGACGCGCTTGAAACCTCCCGTGCGTTCACGCTGTCGGCACTCGAGACCCTGCTTGCCCACAGCGTCACCCGCGAAAACTACCCGCTCATCCTCGCAGCCCTCCGAGCGCTCGACTTAGAGGATGCCGAAGCGCTGCGCGAACACTTCGAGCGTGTCTTTGCCGCCGAAAAGCAGCCCGCAGCCGCCCCTAATCCACCTGAGGAAGCTCAGGAGATCAACGAAGAAGGAGAAGTAAAAGTATGAATCCTACTACGCCCGAGAGCATTCAGGAATCCATCGAAACTCTGTCAATCGAAGAAACGCTCCCGGAAATTACCGAACCCTGCCCCGTTCCCGACGACGAGACGCTGCTCTTAGTCCTCGAACCGCTAAAGGGCCGTTACCCTAGGCTCGATGCGCAAACCTCATCGCCTCCGACGCCTTCCGCGCCTTCGGGGAACGCGTCGGCTGGGATACCCGCGAGCTTTCCGCCGGCATCCCCGGCCTGCTCGACGGTGCGCGTACCCTCGCGCAGGCCGCCGAGCCGCCCGTCCCCCGCGCGACAGGCTCCGCCGCGACCCACCGCCACCCGCTGCTATCCCCGGGGCAGCAGCGCGACCTCGCCGACTGGAACCGCCAAAACCCCCAGTATAAAATGTCCGAGCTTGAGTACTTTTCCGCTATCAAAAACTAATAAGTAAAGGAGAATTTACCCATGAAAGCCCTCTATGACCGCGCATCCCACAGCGTGCCCGTCCACGAGTTCCCCGTCGCCGCCTCGACCGCTGTCAAGGCCGGACAGCTTGTGATGGCGGCCGCAAACCTCGCCGTCCCCGTGGCCGCGGCGACGACCACCGCCATCCTTGGCGTCGCGCTGGAGGATCACGCAGGCTCCCCTGACACCTTCAATCCCCGTGCCGACGGTACGCGGCTGCGCGTTGCAGACAGCCCGACCACCGTCTACTCTGCCGCCGCGCCCACCCTCACCGCGTCCGGCGGCAGTACCGCCACCGTCGTCGCATCTGCCTTAGCCGCCTATGCCGACGACGATCTCAACGGCTACAGGCTTGTCCTCAAGGAAAAAGCGGCGTCCTCCGCGAATACCGATCCCCTCGGCACCGTCTATGATGTCACCGATTTCACCGCGGCGACGAAGACTCTTACGATCACCGCCGCGGGCGGCGCGGTCACGTCCGGGGATGTGTTTTATGTCCTGCCTGCCGACGGCGCGCTGAAGGGTCAGTTTAACGCCGCCTTCGACGGACTGACCGTGACCGGCGGCAACCCCGCGGCACTTCCCTTGCGCGTGATCGTTACGGATACAGCAAAGCGCGAGGTGTACCTGTATCCGACCCTCCACGAGTTCGGCAATAAAAAGTCCTAGGCCCCTAAAAACTTTCGGTTCTATAATATTTAAGGAGGAAACTACACTATGGCTATCACGAACATCAACAGCGCTTGGAAAACCGATCTCTACCCCCTCATCGACCGCGTTTTCGACGTTGAGTGCAAAAACCGCCTCGCGGCGCTCCGCACCATCGTCTCCGAGGAGGATACGAAAAATGCGACCTTCCGCATGGAGGGGCTAGGGGGCTTCGGCGAGCTGCCCGCCTATAACGGCACCCTGGAAAACCTCGATCAGCGCCGCGGCTTCATCACCACGATCACCCCGCAGGAGCATGCCGGTTCCATCGATATCGACTACAAGTACGCGAAGGTCGATAAGTCCGGCGTCGCCCGCCGCATCGGCCGCCTGGCCGCCCATACCGCCTCGATGCAGGTCTATACCGGCGTGCTGCGTATGTTCGGCTCCGCCTTCAACAGTTCCGTCACCGGCGCGGACGGCTGCCCCTGGGCATCCGTTGACCACCCCGTCGCGTCCAATGGAGACGCGGCAGGCATCTCCTCCGCCGATACCGCCGCCGGGACATACTCGAATCTTATCTCCACCGAGCTGTCCGTCGCGGCGATCACCGCCGCGAATACCATGGCCAACCGCTTCGTCACTCCCGACGGCATGCCCTTCCTCACGGATTACTACTCCAACGGTATCCTGCTCGTTTCCCCGGAGCTGGAGGGCAAGGCGCGCGAAATCTGTGGTCCGCAGGCGAAGATCTATCCTGAGCAGAATCCAGACGGCTCGACCTTCGCCGCAAATCCAGTCTGGGGGCTTCGCTATATGGTCATCGGCGGCGGCAACGTCGGCTTCCAGCAAAAGCAGTGGGCAGTCGCCGACGCGTCCTTACTCCGGGAATGCGCGAAGATTGTCTACATCACCCGCCCGACCGTCATCCGTGCGGAGCTTGACAACCCCCTCATCGCCCGCGTGGTGCCGTATGTCGACTTCTCCGTCGGCTGGGGCGACGCCCGCTGCATCATCTTCTCGAATCCGGCGTAACGGATACACCCGTGTTGCCGAGAACCTGCCGCTCCCCGGCAGGTTCCCGGCTGCTGCCGAAATCGGCAGATTATGAAAGGAGTGCTGACTATGACCCTTGGCGACTGCTTTAACAAGGTTTTAAAGCTTCTCAATTACTATTCCTCCGGCGGCACCCCCATCGCCTCCTCCGACGGCGCGCAGGCTGACCTCTTTGCCCGCGCCGCCGCCTTAATCGATACCGCACAGATCGAGGTTTCCGCCGTCCATCCCATCTACAGGACCGCGTCCATCGCGTGCACCCGCATCATAAACCGCATCAACGGACGCGGGCTCCATCACGTCGGCACCTCCGCGCTGACATTCGAGCTACCTGCGGCGACGGATGCCGAGCTTGCCCACGCGCTTTCCTTTGCCACCGGCGACGCCCTCACCGCTGTCGTGACGCAGATGAAAAACGGCTCCGCTACCATCCTGACAACCCAAAATACCGTCGCCGCCGCGTCCATGACTGCCTATCGAGCTGTTTTTTCTCCAGCTGCCGGCGCGTCCGAGATCCGCGTCAGCTTTTCCGGATCCCCTGGCAATGTCGCGGATGTAGCGCTTTATCGCGAAATCTTTGCAAACGCCGCGATGGTTCCCGTTTTCGGCATATACCGCGATCATGCGCTGCCGTCCGATTTCCGTGCCGTGTCCGACCTGACGCTCCGTCCCGCGGCGGGTAACGTACGCCGCGGCGCCCGCGATTATCTCCTGCGTGACAGGGCGATCGCACTCCCATGGGACTTCGACGGGGAAGCGCTCTTGACCTATGCCGCGTTCCCCGCGCCCGTAACGGATGCGACCGCCCGTACCGCCGCGCTGACCGTTGACGACGCGGCGGCGCAGGCAATTGTCTATTATGCCGCCGCCGGTCTTGTCGCTGAGGAAAATCCCACGCTGGAGGGCCGATTCCTCTCTCTTTACCGGCAACTCCTGTCCGATGTGCCGGTTGCGCGTTCTGTCGGCGGCATTACGCCGGCGTTCTATACCGCGCCTGTGTCAAAGCTGCGCTAAATATATAAAGGAGGTCTTATTTATGGCTGCCGCGTCCAGTTTTACCGAAACCGCTGCGTCCCTGCGCCTAGGGGGAGCCGATGCGCGTCTTGACGGCGGGCTGAACGTCTGCGATCCGCCCCACATGCTCGATCCCTCTCAGGCGGCGGCTGCCGAGAACGTCTGGTTTGCCGACGGTGCGCTCCGCCGCCGTCCCGGGTTCACCGCCGCCGGCGTACTTGGCACCTTGGCCGCCGTCGACACGCTTTACCATGACGAACACGGCCGTGTTTTAATTCAATCTAATTCCCATCTTTACTCGTATATGCTTTCCTCCGGTATGCTCACCGATTTCTACACGCTCCAAATTCCCGAAGGGATGTCGAAAGCGCCGCGCGGCAGCTTCCTGCCCTATAACGACGGTTATGTCTACTTTATCAACGGCGTCGAATACATCCGCTGGGACGGCACCGCTGTCGAGACGGTTTCACCGTGCGCACCGAGATACCGCGTCTATAAAAACAGCGATCTCACAAACTCTCCCGAAATAGAAAGAAACCCGGCAAACCTGCTGACCAAGTACGTCACCATCGAATACCAGCTCGCGCAAAGTACGACCGTCAGCCGGCTTACCCTTCCTCCGGAGGTTCGCTTCGATGTCGATCCGATCGCCGTTACCTATAACGGCGTCGCGCTGACCGGCTATTCACACAATTCCAATTATGTCAACTTGCCGACCAGTTACAGCGCGGCTGGGACGACTTTTCATGTGATTACCGAGCTGAGGCCTCTTTTTACTCCCGATGACCGCGATATCTTATCCTGCGTTTATGCCGCCGACTACGGACCGGAGGGACGCGTATTCCTCTGTGGCAACGGCTCAAACCTCGTGTTCGGCTCCGCGTCGTTCGACCCGACGTACTTTCCCGCCGACGGTGTCCGCGCGTTCGGCCCCGGCGAGGCGCTTACAGGCTTCGGCAAGCTCTACGGCACGCTCGTCGTCTTCCGTCCCCACGGCATCGCCGAGGTCGAATTCACAGACGCCACCTTCGAGCTGCGTACCATCAACCCCGTCATCGGCTGCGACATCCCCGGTTCCATTCAAACGCTTGGCAACCGTCTCGTCTGGGGCAATACCTATGCCGGCATCCATATGCTCGTTTCCACATCCCGCGAAAAGGAGCGCAATGTGCAAAACGTCAGCCGCAACATCGATCCGCTGCTGCTTGCCGAAAGCGACGCCGATCTCGAGGCCGCCGCGAGCATTGACTTCGGCGGCCGCTACTGGCTGAACGTCGGCTCCCGCGTCTACCTATGGGACTACACAAACCGCCCTTACACCCAGACCGGCGGCGCAGCAAAATGCGCATGGTATTCCTTTTCCGGTATCTCCGCCTCCCATTTCTTCTCCTATGACGACAGTCTCTACTTCATAGCCCGCGAAAACGACGCCATCCGCCGGTTTGAGGACCGCGGCGACGACGCGGGAGCCGCTTTCCCCGCAAAATACCGCACCGGCGCGCTCGACGGCGGTTACCCGGACCGGTTTAAGCATCTCGATACCGTTCGCTTGACCGTGCTGCGCGATACTGCGTCGCAGTTCACCGTTTCCTGCCGCTGCGACGAGATGGAGCAAAACCTTCCCGTCCTCTGCCCCGAGATCGTCGGCGTTCCGGCGTCCCAGACTGCCCTCACCCGGACGGTATCGCGTCCGCTGCGCCGGCGCGGCATCGTCACGTTTTCACTGGAGTTTGCCATGCCCGGTACCGTCGCGGGCATGGCGCTGTCAGAGGTCGAGATCCGCTACCGGACGGGCTTGCGGATTGTACGGTTTTAGGGAACGGCCAATTAAAAACCGGTTGTCTTTTTTTTAAGAAGACAGCCGGTTTTTTAGCTTTTAAGGAATCTTATAAAATATGGATTCGGTTATAGCAACCGTTTGGCATTGTCCAGAATGATCTGCTCGCTCTCCGGCTTCCAGCCCTCGCGCAGCATGTAGCAAACCGCGGAGTCGACCGGCTCATACCCGCCGTACTTGTACATCTCGGCGGTACAGATGTATCCGGGGTTGCCGTTGGAGTAGCCGAGAGTGACCACCTTGCGGTCGGGGAGAAGCTTGTCCATGTGATACTCGTACTCGACGACGACCTCACCTTCCATCGCGATCAGCGTCAGCTTGTCGCCGAGGTCGATGCGCTGCATCGTATAGGGCTTGGTGTCGGTCAGCTCGTCGTAATGCTCATAGTACCAGCGGTTGGAGTAAGCTTCCAGACTGTCGCCTTCCCTATTCGCGGCGTAGACCTCACGCGCGGGCTTTTCCTGCAGGGGCAGCTCAAAAGTAATCTTCTTCGACGCGAAGGAACCCTTTAAAGGCTCCATCCTGCCGTCGAGGACGGTCTGGGCGGCGTCGGCAAGCAATTTACCGAAAGTCTCGATGTCTTCGTAGGTGCCGCCGCGGAAGGAGGTCGTGTCGAGCTGCGCGGGGTCCTTGACCGTGCGGACGCGGATGTTGCCGCAGCAGCCCTGCGTAAAGAACGCGATCGTGCCGGGGTTTTTCTCCTCTATGATGCGGCGGGCGACGCCGGGCCAGTCGGCGCTGCCGTAATCGAAGCCGATGGTGCTCGGGTGGCAGGTGAGCTTTGAAAGGATGGCCTTGACGCGGCCGTTGCAGACGGCGCGGAGGACGAAGGCCTCGTCGCGGCGGATGCCGGCTTCGTAGGGGGCGAACTCATACGCGCCGGTGAGAAGACGGCGGCGGTTGACGCCGACGCCGTAGCAGGTCGCAAAGCCCATTTCCAGCGTACCCTCCTCCAGATCGGCATAGGCGGCGGCGATGACCTCGACCACGCGGGTATAGAACCAGTCGGCGTACTCGGCGTTGTAGCGGCCGATTTTCTCGGACTGCCCGCGCATGACGTTCGGCGCGGAGTGGGTATGGCTCGCGTTGAAGAGGATCGCGTCGACGGACAGGCCGGTTTTCTCGGCGATGGCGGGGCGGATCTCCTCGATGCGCTGACTTTCAAAGCCGAGCGCGTCACCGGTGACGATGGCGACGGTCTTTCCTTCGTTTTCGAGGACGAGCGCACGAACCCACAGGTCATCGTGCATTCCTTTAAAGGTGCGCAGAGGGTTGCCGAATCCGGCGAGACGGACGTCCGGATTCGTCGTAGAGGTACAAACCTTGGCGGCGCCGATTTTCATATAAAACGCTCCTTTTATAGGTGTAATTTCCATTCCCAACCGACATGGAGACCATTTTAGGGAGTATATCCAATAGTATACGACTCCTGCGCCGATTTCTCAAGCGCAAAGCACAAAAAATCTTTGCGTTTACGATTGCAATTTCTCGCAGCAGCAGCGTTTCCACGGGGAGGAACGGTCGGCCGCCCCGCGTAAAACCGTGCCGATCAATATCCGCGTGTGCGCAGGAATTCCGAGACCTTTTGAAAGGACGGCGTATTTTCCCGCGCGCCGAAGCCCATGCATTTCAGCGCGCTGGCGGCGCTGGCGAAGATGGCGGCGGCATAAGTATCCATGCCTTGAAGGCGGCCCGTGATATATGCGCCGTGGAAGACGTCGCCCGCACCGTTGGTATCAACGACGTCGACCGGGAAAACGGGGTAATTCCGGATGCCATCCGGCGTCAGGACAAAGCCGCCGCGGGAGCCTTGGGTTACGACGAGCGTCTGGGGCTTATACATCGCGTACAGCGCCCGCGCACCGATTTCGCTGTCGGACTGCCCGGTGATGCGCCGCACAAATTCCTCCGAGGGGATGAGCCAGTCGACAAGCGGCAGCAGGCTCTCGATGCCGGGATAGGGCGAGCCGGCATCCAGACAGACCTTGACGCCTGATGCCCGGGCGATCCGCGCCGCGTGGATGGCGGCATGGAGGTTGTTGCCGTCGAGATGGAGTACGCGGGAAGCGCGAATAGTATCTTCGGGTATTTCGCAGGGCTGCGGCGGCTCGGCGGTGCCGGGATAGGCGACGCAGGTGCGTGTGGCGGCGGACTGGTTTAAAATGACGAAGGAATGGAAGCTGACGCAGCCGGCGCGGCGAAGCAGGCAGGTCGTATCTACGCCGTAGCGGGCAAGCTCGCCGGCGATATAATCGCCGGCATGGTCGTCGCCGACGGCGCCGATGAAGGCCGCGCGAAGCCCCAGCTTTGCGCAGGCGACAAGGGCGGTGGTGCAGGGGCCGCCGCCCTGAAACAGGATGCGTGTGGCGCGCAGCTTGGTATCCTCCTCCGGAAATGACGGCGTGAGCAGCAGGGTATCGTATACCGCCGCGCCGATGCCGATGACGTCAGGCAAAATGATCAGCTCCTAACAATAAATTTATACGGGGGTATTGCAGGCGGCAGGCCCCTCCCGCTCTTCATATGAAATAGAATTATATGCATACTGATTAACATAACAAATAAGTCACTAACGATCTGTGGATGCGAAGAAGGCACCGGCGAGCATGAAGAGGAGAGCGATGAGGAAGGAGGGGGAAAACGGTTCACGGAAGAGCAAAAAAGAAAAGCATACGCCTAAAAAGGGCGCTATCGCGTAATAAGTACTGGTTTTAGCGGCGCCAAGAGCTCGTTGGGCGTAGATATAGAAGTAGATGCTTAAGCCGTAGGCTACAAAGCCGAGGAGGATGGCATACAGGATATACAGCGGATATCCGATGCGCTGCCCAAGGGCAAAACCGAGGATGAGCGACGCGCCGCCGGAGAAAAGACCTTTGATAACGACAATTTGCAGCGGGTCCTTTGTCGAAAGCCGGCGGGTACAGTTATTTTCGACACCCCAGCACAGACAGGCGGCCAACGCATAGAGGGAGCCTGCGGAAAAGCGCAGATGCCGTACGTCCTCCAAGGAAAGCAGGATGCAGGAGACGGTGACGAGCGCGATGGCAAGCCATAGGCGGTGGGAAACGGGTTCGCGGAAGAACAGCAAAGCAAACAGCGCCGTGGCGACGATCTCGAAATTGTTGAGCAAGGATACGCTCGACGCGGGCGCGGAGGCTAAGGAAAGCATGAGGAAGATCGGCGCGGCGATGTCAAGGACGACCATGGCAGCGGTGAATGGCAGTTCCCGCCGAGTCAGCGGAAACTCTTTGCGCTGCAGCCCGAGTTTACGCTGAATGGCGCCCGTCATGAAAAGCCCGATACCCGCGCCAAGGTAGAGGAACCCCGCCATGAGTACGGAGGGGACTTCTTGCAGCAGGAGCTTTGAAAACGGAGCGTTTATGGCGTAAAGCGCCGCGGCAAGGAGGGCAAAAAGTGTGGCGGTATGCGCTTTTTTCATACGTCACACAGGTCTACGGGCGCGGAATAACAGACGTAAAAACCGTAATTCGCATCGATGATAACGGCCTTAGTCACAGGGGAATCCTCCGTTTTTATGATTGGTTGATGTCTTTATTATAATGACATACAGGACTTTTGGGAAGAGGGAAAGCTGTACAAAATATGCACAAAATTATGAGAGCCGCTTGACGCGTAGGATGCGGTGGCGTATAATCGATCGTGAAAGGGATAAGAAGCGCAGTAGATAGATCAGCTTGCAAAAGCTTTTTTACACTGTGGTATTCAATGAAATCGGGGGAATATAAAAATGTCCGCTATTTTAGACCGTTTGATCATGGAAGCTGTGGATTCCCATCAATTGCCGTCCGTTGCCGTTGCGATCGGCAATGCCGACGGCGTACTATACCGCAAGTCCTATGGCTTTTCCCGCTGCTTTCCGGACGACGCGCCGGTACTGACCTATCCGCCTAAGCGCTTTACCGCGCCGGTTCCGGTGACCGACGCCACTTTATATGACGCCGCGTCGCTGACGAAGGTCATATCCACGTCCATGGTCGCCTTTCGGCTGATACAAAGCGGCGCCATTACGCTTGACGACACGCTCGGGCGCTTCCTGCCGGCGCCTGAGGATAAAAAGGACATCACGGTACGCGAGCTGATGACGCATACGTCCGGTATGATCGCCGCGACGCATCTCAAGGAGATCGATCCCGACCCGGAGCATGTGATGGACACGCTGCTAACGCTTGAGCTGCGCGACAAGCCCGGACACAGCGTGGAGTATTCCTGCATGGGCTACATGCTCTTAGGGCTGCTGATGGAGCGCGCGGCGGGAGGGTCGCTCGAAATGCTCGCGCGGGAGCTTGTGTTCCATCCGCTCGGTATGTCGCGCGCGGGATACAATCCGCTTGCGCGCGGTGAAACCGATATCGCAGCGACGGAGTATCGCCCGGAGCTTAGGAAATACCTCTGCGGTGTCGTACACGATGAAAACGCGCGCTTTCGCCGCGGCGTTTCGGCCAATGCGGGCCTGTTTATCGGACTCGACGACTGCATAAAATTTGCCGAGATGCTCGCGCGCGGCGGCGACGGATTCTTAGTACCCGCCATGCTGCGGGAAGCGACGAAGTGCTGGACGGTCGGCATGGGCGAAGCGAGGGGACTCGGCTTTCATATCAACCGGTTTCCGGAGGCGTCGGTCACACAGTACGGCGGCCCCGCCGGCGAACTCTTTGGCGCGGATGCGTTCGGGCATACGGGCTATACCGGTACGAACCTCTTCGTCGATCCGCGTACGGGACTGTATGCAGTCATGCTGACAAATCGTGTGCACCTCACACGGGCCTGCGACGCGCATCTGCGCCTGCGGCGCGCTATCGGCAATGCGGCGATGGCGGAGTTCGGCGCGTAAATCTTGTGCATTTTTATGCAAAATGTGCGGGGAATTTGGCATTCATCCGCTTGCCGTGCGCGCGGTATCGTGGTATAATCGAACATATCGATCAATAGACGGAGGATTATCCGAAAATGGTTACCTATACGCCTGAAAAGACCTATTATCTCTTTAATACGCGCACCTTCCCCGCCTCGCGGGATCGCGGCTCCATCGACGCCGAACTATACGGTACCGGCTATATGACCTCCCCCGAGGATTTTATGGAACCCTCGGCCGCCCGCCGCGGCACGATGACCTATCAGATTCTCGCGGCGCATAATACGTCCGGCGACGATCAGAACTTAAAGATTCGCTTCGACGCGCTCGCCTCCCACGACATCACCTACGTCGGCATCATCCAGACGGCGCGCGCGTCGGGTTTACAGAAGTTCCCCATGCCCTATGTGCTGACAAACTGCCACAATTCGCTCTGCGCGGTTGGCGGTACGATCAACGAGGACGACCACCGCTTCGGCCTGTCCGCCGCGAAGAAGTACGGCGGCATCTATGTCCCGCCGCACATGGCGGTCATCCACCAATACATGCGGGAGCGCGTCGCAGGCTGCGGAAAGATGATTTTAGGCTCCGACAGCCATACGCGCTACGGCGCGCTCGGTACGCTGGCCATCGGCGAGGGCGGCCCCGAGCTTGCAAAGCAGCTCCTCGGCCGTACCTACGATATCACGCGTCCGGACGTCGTCGGCGTATACCTGACGGGCAAGCCGCGCCCGGGCGTCGGGCCGCAGGACGTCGCGCTCGCGATCATCGGCGCGGTTTTCAAGGAAGGCCTTGTCACGAATAAGGTGCTCGAGTTCATCGGCGACGGCATCAAAAACCTCTCCGCCGAATACCGCTGCGGCATCGACGTCATGACGACCGAAACGACCTGCCTCTCGTCGATCTGGCGCACCGACGAGGCCGTGCGTGCGTATCTTGCGGAGCACGGACGCGAGGGGGACTACCGGGAACTCGCGCCCGCACGTGTCGCCTGCTATGACGGCCTTCTCACCGTCGATCTTTCGTCGATCGACAGCATGATCGCACTGCCGTTCCATCCGTCGAACGTCTATTCCATCCGTGAGTTCAACGAGAACGCAGGAGACCTGCTGCGCATGGTCGAACGGGAAGCGGCGGAGAAATTCCCGAAGGTGAAGCTCGATCTCGTATCGAAGATCGAAGGCCGGCGTGTACGTGCCGATCAGGGCATCATTGCAGGCTGCGCGGGCGGCACGTTTGAAAACCTCTGCGCGGCGGCGTCCATTATGAAAGGTCATACCGTCGGCTCGGTCGGCTTCGACGTGTCGGCATACCCCGCAAGCATGCCGTTATTCATGGAGCTCGTGCGCAACGGTTCTGCGGCGGCATTGATGGCGGCGGGCGTCACGGTCAAGACGGCGTTTTGCGGCCCCTGCTTCGGCGCGGGCGATACGCCGGCGAATAATGCGTTCTCGCTGCGGCATACGACGCGCAATTTCCCGAACCGCGAAGGCTCGAAGCCGGGCGCGGGGCAGATCGCGGCGGTCGCTCTGATGGACGCCCGCAGCATCGCGGCGACGGCGGCGAACGGCGGACTGTTGACTGCCGCAACCGAGCTTGCATGGACGGAGCCGCATGTCGCATACCATTTCGATTCCGCACCGTACGATGCGAAGGTGCTCGACGCGGCGGACAAAGCAAACCCTGACGAGCCGCTGATCTTAGGACCGAACATCACGGACTGGCCCGCTCAGCCCCAACTGCCGGAGAATCTCCTTCTGCGCGTCTGCTCCGTCATCACCGACCCGGTCACGACGACGGACGAGCTGATTCCGTCGGGCGAGACGTCGTCGTATCGCTCCAACCCGAAAAAGTTGTCCGAGTTTGCGCTGTCCCGCCGCGATCCCGCTTATGTCGGCCGCGCGAAGGCTGTCGCGGCGCTGACGGAGGACGAGGTTGCCGCCGCCTGCGCACTGTTCGGTGCAAGCGGGGAGAACACACTCGCCGAGAGTGTCGTCTGCGCGGTCAAGCCCGGCGACGGCTCCGCGCGCGAGCAGGCGGCGTCCTGCCAGCGCGTCCTCGGGGGTGCCGCGAACATCGCGAATACCTACGCGACGAAGCGGTATCGTTCAAATCTCATCAACTGGGGTATGCTGCCCTTTACGACCGACGCGGAAATAGGCTCGTTTGTAAATGACGAGTGGATCTACCTCCCCGGCATCCGTGAGGTGGTCGAGTCCGGTGCCCTAGACGTGACGGCTTACGTCGTACGGGAGGGCAAAAAGGAGACCGTCGCGTTAAATCTTCCTGAATTTACCTCGGAGGAACGCACGATTTTACTGCGCGGTTGTCTGATCAACCACTACCGGGCTGAATTATGAGAGTGCTTGCGGTAGATTACGGCGACGCGCGGACGGGGATCGCAATTTCCGACCCGACTGGCTTCCTTGCGGGGGAGACGACGGTGATCGCGTCCTATCGCCTCGAGGTCGTCGCCGAGGAGATCGCGAATCTCTGCGCAAAGTCGGGGGCGGAACTTGTCGTCGTCGGCAGACCCTTAAACATGAACGGTACGGTAGGCGAGCGCGCGGAAAAGGCGGAAGGCTTTGCCGCGACACTGCGCGAGGTCACGGGACTGCCCGTCGAGCTGTGGGACGAGCGCCTGACGTCCGTGGATGCGAACCGCATTCTTTCCGACGCGGGGAAGAAGCACGCAAAACAGCGCGCGCGTGTGGACGCGGTGGCGGCGTCCTTGATCCTGGAAGGATACTTGAGTTATATGAAAAGCCGCAAGGGTTGATTGCATTCTGGCTCATACCTTTGCAGGGGGCGCTTCGCCCCCCTGCACCCTCCGCCCTCTATCTTTGCGCGAGCAAAGAAAGAGGGAAAGAAAGCTCGCTTAGGGGAACTTCGTTCCCCTAAGTACCCCTCCGGTGTTGCGTCGCCTGCGGGCGACGCTTATACGGGGGTTTTTCTTTCAGAAAGATGTAAGTGCCGTCGTTTCCTGTCCGTTTCGAAAATTTCACCCTTGTTCTCGGGTTGCATTTTTCGTCAGGACAGAAAACGACGGCACTTTTAGCTTGTAATAACTAAACCCCCGTATAAGCGCCGCGAAAGCGGCGCCGTTCCGGGGTAATTCTTAAGAGGACTTTAGTCCTCTTAAGCGAGCTTTCTTTGTTACTTTCTTTGCTCGTGCAAAGAAAGTAGCCCGGAGGAGCCCGAGGGGGCGGGAAGCGCCCCTCGGGAGTTTGAATTATATAATCAGCCTATACAAGTAGCGTCTTGATATTAAACCCTTTGCGAATATCCTGGAACGCGTCGTTGACGCGTTCCACCGGGTAGGCGGATACAATTTTGCGCATTTTTTCGCAGCAGGTAGGGTTTTTCTCAAGAAAATCGAGATACGCGCGGATGTCATCCAGATCATACTGCGACGAGCCGAAAATCTGCAGCGCCTTGAAGGTAATGACCTCTGGCGAGACCGGCACGCCGCCGGATACGCTGTACTGCCCCGGGACGAGGTATGCACCGCGGTTGCGCAGATAGGTTAGCCCTTGCGCGAACGCAGATGGGTTTCCGGACGCCTCAATGCAGAGGTCGGCCCCGAGACCGTCGTTCTGTGCGGCAAAAATGCCCGCCAGATCGTCTGCGGAGGTATTGTCCAGCCCGTAGCAGACCGTCGCGCCGAACTCGGCGGCCAGAGCCGCGCGGGCGGGGACGGTTCTGCCGGTGACCGCCGCGATATGCGGAACGCCCAGAGCGGCCAGACGCATGACGGAGAACATGCCAACGGGGCCGAGGCCCTGCACAACCGCGACATGGGCGGCGGCGACGTCGATATTGGCACGGGTGGTAAGCTTAAACGCGTGCAGCGCTGTGGGACCCGCGCAGGCGAAGACGGCGGCGGCATAAGGGTCGACCGTCGCAGGGATTTTTATGAGGTTTGCGACGGGGTTAAAGTTATATTCCGCGTAGCCGCCGTGAAAATACGGTGGGACGGCGGGGCTTGCGGCGTTCGTAACCCCCATGTGTACGCAGTTTGCCCAGTCGCCGGCATTGCACAACGCGCAGCCGCCGCAGGGGGAGGCGATGCAGGCGATGACGGCGTCGCCCAAGGAAAGACCTGACGCAGCGGCATCCTCGGGGGAAATCGCATCCACGGTGCCGACGAATTCGTGGCCGATGATCTGCTCGCCGTCGCCGCCGAGGGTGCCGTCGTGGATGTGGACGTCCGTGCCGCAGACGCCGGAGGCTATAAGTTTTAACCGGGCATAGCCGCGTGGCGGCTCCACGACGGGGTATTCGCGCAGCTCGAAGGGCTTATTATGGCCGACATAGACGGCGGCCTTTGCTTTTTGCATGGAAGGTTCCTCCTTATTCTATCCAGTTGCGTAAGAGCTTCCAGGAAAGCGCCGCGTACAGCGTGTGTCCCGCTGCGTTCGGGTGCCAGTTATCGTCAAACCATGCGCCGCCGCGTTCTTCTTCGGGGAGGGAGCATAGAATTTCCGCGAGAGCCGCATAGGTGTCGATGACGGGTATACGCTGTGTGTCAGCGGCATGGCGGGACGCGTCGATATAGGCTTCGAAGGGGTAACCCGCGGAGGAGAACTGCCGCCCGAGGATGGGTTCGACGGTTAAAAGCGCCGCTTTCGCGCCGTCCGCACCGACGCGTCGGAGATACGCGCCGAGTAGGGCTTCATACTCCGTCGGCGTTTCCGCGGTAAGCCAATCGTTGATCGTATGCCCCTCGGCAAGTACGATGGCGGGGGAAAGCGGTGCGACGTAGGAGTCGTAGTAACGCTCGAGATACCGCCCCACAGGGCAGCTTCCGACACCGCAGTTGACGACCGCCCAGGGGCCGCCGTAACACTCGACACGGTATAAAAGCGCGCCGCGGCCTTGCACGCAGAGTGTGTGTTCCCCTTCCGGAACGCGCAGGGTGACGAGGTTATAGGGATTTGCGAGGTCCGCGCGGGAAAGGGTGCCTTCCCAGAGCGGGTTACCGTCGATGAAAACCGCCGCGTGGGACGTTTGCGCGCGCAGGCGGAACTGGAGCCGGACGAGCGCGCCGTGAAAGGGCAGTGTCAGACTGTCCGCCGCGACGCAGTTTTCGATTAATGGCTGCTCGTGGGCTGCTCCGAGCGTTTCGGCGCTGTAATCGAACGCATAAGAGCCGGTTTTGGCACAGACGAGCTCCCGCAGCTGCGTTACGTAATTCCGATACGAAAACGGCATCATACGATGCTCGCCGCCGACGACAGGCGGCCCCAAGCTTCATACAGGGCACGCACATAGGCCGCGCCCTGCCCCCAGGTGTGCGAGTCTCCGGTGCAGGCGATGACGTTCATCTTATTCATGCTCGGTTCTCATCAGGATGTCCTCCTGCACGGCGCGGGAGAGTCTGGTGTAAAACATAGAGAAGCCCGAGACGCGTACGACCAATCCGGCGTAGTTTTCCGGATGCGCCATCGCGTCGCGCAGAACCTCGCGGGAGACGGCGTTGATCTGCATCTCCTGCCCTCCCAGGCGGAGGTAGGTTTGAATCAGGCTTAATAATTTGGCGCGGAGAGCGGGGTCGCGGAACATCACGGGGCTGTATTTCTGGTTTAACACCGTACCGCAGGAGACGAGGGTGTAGTCGGGCTTGGTGCAGGACTTGATCACGGCGGTGGGGCCGGATGTGTCCATGCCGTGCATCGGGGAAGCAGCGTCGGAAAGCGGCTCGCGGGCGCGGCGTCCGTCGGGCATGGCGGCTACCTCGAGCCCGGCGGGGATGTTAGAGACATTCGACGCAATGGCGGTATAGTAGGCACCGCCGTCATGGGTGCGGTGCGTAGAGAAGACGCGGTCGGCGATCTCGACGAACCAGACGGCATACTTGTCGACGAAATCATCGTCGTTGCCGTATTTGGGGCAGGCGAGCAGCGCGCGGCGCAGGTCGTCATTACCTTCAAAATCCGCCGCCAGCGCGTCGCGCAAAGCTTCAAGCGTGACGATGCGGTCGACGTAGACGGTCTTTTCGATCGCCGCGAGCGAGTCCGCGACGGTTGCGATGCCCATGCAGCCCGCGCCGTGGACGGACGGGTAGAGCGCGCCGCCGTCGTTTACGTCGAGTCCGCGCCCGATGCAGTCCTCACAGAAACAGGAGAGGAATGGCTGGACATAGTGGCTGCGGTTATAGCGATCGTTTTCGTTGTCGAACAGGCGGACGTATTCGTCGGCGGAGAACTGAAGCTGCGCTTCCAGCGCCGCCATAAATTTATCCATCGTGTCGAGGGAGGATAGCTTGCCGGTATCGATGCCGATATCGCGGCCGTCGAGCATGGACTTGCCGCGCGTGAGGACGGCTTCGATATAGAGCGGCGTGTTCCAGCGTCCGTCCGACCACGGGGGCTGCTTCCCCGGGATGAAGTTTTCGATACAGCCGACCATGCAGTAATCGCGCGCGTCCTCGAGGGTATAGCCGTGACGGGCGAGCGCGGGGATGTTGACGTCGTCGTTCATCAGCGCGGGATACCCGAGCCCCGTACCGATGACCTTTAAGCATTCGTCGATGAAATGCGGGTCAATACCGTCGTACAGGCGTGCGGACAGGTTCGGGCCGGGGATATTGCAGTCGCGCACGGCGTAGAGGAGGGCATAGGACAGCTCGTTTAAGGCGGGCTTACCCTCACGGGTACAGCCGGCGATGGCGATGTTGCAGACATTGTCTCCGCCGAAGAGGAAGCTTTCCCCGAGCTTGATCAGCGTCGCGCGGAGAAGCGTGACGGCGCCGTCAAAGGTAAGCGTTCCCGCGTCGATGTCGTGCTGATAATAAGGATATAGAAATTGATCCATCCGTCCGAACGCCATGGCGTAGCGGCTTTCGTAGTAAAACGCGGTGTGCGTCATCCATACGAGCTGCAGAGCCTGCCGGAAGGTGACGGGGGGATGCGCCGAGAGGTACCGGAGGTCGGACGCGATTTCGAGCATCCGGGAGCGCCGCTCGTCGTCGCCGGAGGCAGCCTTTTTTTCGCAGACCGCGGCGTACTTGAGCAGCATATCGCGAAATCCTTCCATCGCGGCGCGAGCACCGGTGAGGAAGGCGCGTTTTTTTGGGAAATCCGCGTCGATACGGTGGACGGCGAGGGAGCGGTCGATGGCCGAGAGGGTGCCCGCGACGCCGCGCTCAAGGAAGGTGTTGTAATCGGGCGCGAAGTGGTCGGCGTTGGTGCGGAAGGTGTTGCGGCCGAATGAGTCGGCATAGGCGTGCGCCTGCGTGTACTGTGCGTCTGACAGGTCGTCGCGGATGCGACCGCGCGCGCTGCCCGCGATCAGGTCGTCGTCGTAGACGAACGCTTCCGGATCGCGCATGCGGGCGGCGGCGACGTAACCCTTAGCGACGGAGACCGGGTCGTTTAAATGCGTACGAAAAGCGAGATACGCGTAATAATCATCCGCCGGACGTGCGGGTGAAGCTCTTTTTTCCATAACGGCGGCTTTTAGGCGGTCAAAACGAGCGTCCATAGACGAACAACGCCTCCTTGTATATGCTATTTTCGTATTGCTTCATTATATCGGACTCCGAATGCTTTTACAAGAGAAAAATTGCGGGTCGAGCAATATAAATCGTGTTGAAAATACTTGCAACTTTCGTCTAGTTGTGATACAATTATCAGAATTCATGATTTTGAGGTGACCTGTGGTATTATGATCGAACTGCTTTCGCGTATATGGATTCAAAATCGAAACGATAAGACGAATCCCGCCGTGCGCACGGCTTACGGACTGCTCTGCGGCTGCGTCGGCATTCTGTTAAATCTGATGCTGTTCGGCTTGAAGCTTTTTGCCGGGACGATATCCGGCTCCATCGCGATTACGGCGGACGCGTACAACAACCTGTCTGACGCGGGCTCGTCGATTGTGACGCTTCTTGGCTTCCGGCTGGCGGGGCAAAAGCCCGACCCGACACATCCTTTCGGACACGGGCGTATCGAGTACATCTCGGGGCTGATCGTCGCATTTTTGATCGTGCATGTGGGTATCGACCTTGCAAGGGAGTCCATTAATAAATTGCGCAGCCCCGAGCCGGTCGAGTTTTCCGTTGTGGCCGTCGTGATCCTCATCGTATCGATTCTGACGAAGCTTTATATGTGCCTGTATAACCGCCGCGTGGGCAGGATGATCGACTCCGCCGCGATGCATGCGACGGCGATCGACAGCCTTTCAGACGTAACGGCGACAAGCGTCGTCCTGATCGCAACGGTCGTGGGTAAGCTGACCGGCTTACAGATCGACGCATGGTGCGGGCTCGGGGTATCGGCGTTCATCCTCTATTCCGGCGTCATAGCGGCCAAGGATACGATCAGCCCGCTTCTCGGGCAGGCGCCGGATCCGGAAAAGGTCTCGGAAATTCGGGGAATCGTGCTGGCACACAATGAGGTCAAGGGTATACATGACCTGATCATCCATAACTACGGCCCGGGACGCATGATGATCTCTCTGCATGCGGAGGTGCCGTCACATGCCGATATGCTCGAGATGCACGATGTGATCGATACGATCGAGCAGGAGCTGCGCGCGAAGGTCGGCTGCGATGCCGTTGTCCATATGGATCCGATCGTGACCGACGACGCGCAGACTGCGCAGACCTTTGTGACGCTTGTTCGCATGGTGGCCAGCATTGACGAACGGTTGAATCTGCACGACTTTCGTATGGTGGCGGGACCCACGCATACCAATTTAATTTTTGACCTCGTTGTGCCGTATAACTTTTATATAAGCGACGAAGACTTAAAGCGGGAGCTTACCGATCATATCCGTGAACATAATCCGACATGGTTTGCGGTGATTAATATTGATAAAAGCTATGTATAACGAATTTTTACCGCTGACACGCGCCGAGGCGGAAGAAAAAGGCTGGGACGCGCCGGACTTCGTCTTTGTGACGGGCGACGCCTATGTCGACCATCCGACCTTTGGCGTGGCCATCCTCTCGCGGCTGCTTACATCGAAGGGTTACCGCGTCGCCATCCTGGCCCAGCCGGACTGGAAGTCGGCGGACGCCTTCCGCACCTTCGGAGAACCGCGTCTGGGGTTCCTTGTGACCTCCGGCAATATCGATTCGATGGTGGCGCACTATACCGTCACGAAGAAACGGCGCGCCTACGACTACTATTCGCCCGGCGGAAAGACGGGCTGCCGTCCGGATCGCGCCGTGATCGTGTACGCAAACCGTATCCGGGAGGCGTATCCTGATTCTCCGATCATCCTCGGTGGGCTGGAAGCCTCCTTGCGGCGGCTCGCGCATTATGACTACTGGGATAACCGCGTACGAAGGGGGCTGCTCTTGGACGCCCGCGCCGATCTCTTAATCTACGGCATGGGCGAGACGGCACTGACACGAATCGCGGAGCTTTTGGCGCGCGGGGTGCCGGCGGGCAAGATCCGGGATGTGCGCGGCACGGTTTACGCGGCGGCGCCGGAGGATAAGGTGCATTATCCGATTGCGGAAACCTTCGATTACGACAAATTATGCGCCGACAAACGCTATTTTGCCGAATGCTATGCCGTACAGTACCGCAACACGGACGCGATCACGGGGAAAGCGCTGGTGGAAAGCTACGGTGGCCGGGTGCTGGTGCAGAATCCTCCGCAGCCGCCGCTCGAGCGGGAGGCGCTTGATTTTGTGGCTGAGCTTCCGTATACGCGCCGCGCACATCCGTCGTACGATACACGCGGCGGAGTTCCGGCGACGGAGGAAGTGGCGTTTTCGATCACGCATAACCGGGGCTGCTTCGGCGCGTGCAATTTCTGCGCGCTGGCGTTCCATCAAGGGCGCGCGGTACGTTCCCGCAGCATCGAATCCGTGGTACGGGAAACGGAGCTTTTAACACAGATGCCGGATTTCAAGGGCTACATCAACGATGTGGGCGGGCCGACGGCGAATTTCCGGGAGCCGTCCTGCGCAAAACAGAAAAAAGAGGGCGTCTGTCCCGACCGGAAGTGCCTGACTCCGCAGCCGTGTCCGAATTTGAAGGTGGACCACTCCGATTATGTCCGGCTGCTGCGCGCGGTCGGGCAGGTACCGGGGATAAAGAAGGTGTTCATCCGCTCGGGCGTGCGGTTTGACTACGTGCTCGCGGATAAGGATGAGACGTTCCTGAAAAAGCTGATTCGGGAGCATGTATCCGGGCAGCTTCGCGTCGCGCCGGAGCACTGCGCGGACGAGGTACTCGCCTGTATGGGGAAGCCGAGCTTTGAGGTGTACGAGCGTTTCTCAAAGCGCTTTTACGAGCTGACGCGCGCCTATGGGATGGATCAATACCTTGTACCGTACCTGATTTCGAGTCATCCGGGCAGCACGCTCGCGGATGCTGTGGCGCTTGCCGAGTATCTGCACAGGCATCACTTAAGCCCCGAACAGGTGCAGGATTTTTATCCGACGCCCGGCACACCGGCGACCTGTATGTTCTATACGGGACTTGATCCGTTTACGCTGGAGACAGTCTATATCGCGCGCGACCCGCATGAGAAGGCGATGCAGAGGGCGCTGCTGCAGCCCGGCAATCCGAAAAACGTGGAGCTTGTACGGGAAGCGCTCCGCCGGACGCATCGGTTCGATCTGATCGGGTACGGTGCGGAGTGCCTCGTGCGTCCCGCTCCGAAAAAGGCTAAGACGGCACCGGACGTAAAAAAAGAGCCGATGGAAGGGCGAAAAAACAGTAAAAAACGATTGCGGTAACGCCGTGACGGATGTATAATAAGGGTGCGGGCTTGTTAAAAGACCGCACCCTGAACTTATATATTACACGTCGGTATCTTCCGGGACGCTCTCGGGGATCTTTTCCACATGCGCCCAAACGACTCGGTTTTCCTCGCGCCGTTCCGTATGGATGCGCAGCCCGTATACCTCCACATCGGGGACGGGACTGCACTCCGGCGGGATGACGTCAAGTCTGCTGTAAATTAAACCGCCGAGCGTGTCGTAGGGTTCATCCTCCGGTAATTGGATGCCGAGAGTTTCGGAAATGGTACGGATATCGGTTTGACCCGATATGCGCCAGCCTCCGTCCGCGAGCGGTGTGATTTCCGGTTCCTCGTGGTCGTCGGATTCGTCGTAAATGCTACCGACGATTTCTTCCAGTAAGTCTTCAATCGTGATGACGCCGGCGTTTTCGCCGAATTCATTGACAACGATCGCCATATGCACCTTTTTCGCCTGCATGTTGCGGAACAAAATGTCCGTATGCACGGTTTCCGGCACCAAATACGGGGGACGCAGCAGCTGCCGTAAGGGTACGGGTTTTGCCGAGCACTGATTCAGCAGATACTCCCGTCCGATCAGGATGCCGATGTACCGATACGGGTCTTCTTCGTAAACCGGCAGACGGGAATAACCGGACGAGCGCAGGATGCGCAGGATTTCCGACGATTCCATCGTCACACCGATGGCCTCGACATCGGAGATATGCGTCATGACGTCTCCGGCGATCGTGTTGTTGAACTCAAAGACGTTTTCGATCATCCGGCGTTCTTCCGGTTCGATCGTGCCTTTTTCCTCGCCGATATCGACCATGAGCCGGATCTCTTCCTCGGTCACCCCGTCCGTATCGCCTTTTTCCCGCATACCTAACAGCCGCAGGACGCCGTTGGTGGACTTTGTTAAGAGCCACACGACCGGCCTCATGACGACAGAGAGCCCCGACACCACGCCGGCCGCGATGCGTGCAAGCTGCTCGGATTTCTGCATGGCGACGCGCTTGGGGACAAGCTCGCCGAAAACCAGCGTGAAGTACGACAGAACGACCGTAATCAGGATTACGGATACGGTGTCAAGCACGCCTAAGGGGATGGACTTCCACCCTAGACCGTTATACACCCACGAGATCAAACGGTCGGAAAAATTGTCGGCGGCGAAGGCGCTGCCGAGGAAGCCCGCAAGGGTGATGCCCACCTGGATGGTGGAGAGGAAGCCCGAGGGTTCATCGATGAGCTTGCGCATTTTTTGTGCGTTACGGTCGCCGTCCTCGGCGGCTTTACGCACCTTGTTTGAGTTGAGGGAAAGTACCGCGATCTCCGACGCGGCGAAGAAGGCGTTCAGGGCGATCAGTATAGCCTGTAAAAGCAACTGTCGTCCCAAAGGGTCGTCCACGAAATCATTCCTCCAGTTTATTTTTGCACGATTTTATATCGTGTGTAGGGGTATCATACCATACAACGCATCCGCTTGCAAGTATTATTTGTAAAGAACCATTGCTTTTCCGATAGTTTCATCTGTTAGGAGGCTCTTATTATGAAGGAATTTCCCCGTACCGAAGTCGGCGGCGTATCGCTGCCGCGCATGCTCATCGGCTCGAACTGGATTCTCGGCTACAGCCATACCTCTACCTCCGCCGACGCGCTGATTCGTGACCGGCACTCATCGCCGGAGATGGTTTCCTCTGTGTTGGAAGCGTATCTGTCCTATGGCATCGACGCGCTGATGGCGCCGGTGGTCGGCAACGACCTGCTCCTGGAAGGCGTGAAGCTCGCCGAGGAGCGTACCGGCAAAAAAATCACGCTGATCTCGACGCCCTGCATCGACGTATCCGATACCGCCGAGGGACGCGCGCGGGCGGAGGCGACGATCCAGGAGGCCCGACGCGCCGGCTCCACCTTCTGCCTGATTCACCACTCCAGCGCCGAGCAGCTTGTGTCGAAGCTGCGCCACTCAATCGACCGGCTTCCGGATTACCTCTATATGATCCGTGAAAACGGGATGCTGCCCGGGCTTTCCGCGCATATGCCGGAGCTGGTGTTGTTCTCCGACGAGCAGGGGTACGACGTCGAGACCTATATCCAGATTTATAACTGCATGGGGTTTTTGATGCAGGTCGAGGTCGAGTACATCCATAAGGTCATCTGGGGTGCGAAAAAGCCGGTCATGACGATCAAGTCGATGGCCGCGGGACGCTGCTCGCCGTTTGTGGGGCTGACGTTCTCCTATTCGACGATCCGACCGTGCGATATGGTGACGCTCGGCGCGTTTACGCCCGCGGAGGTGCATGAGGACGTCGAAATCGCGATGGCGGCCATCGAGCGCCGCCCGCCCGCCATCGAGGGCCGCTCCAGCCCGAATAAGACGCCGGCGCTCGGCAGGAAGTAATGGACTACGAGCTGATCCGCTCGGGGCGCCGGACGATTGCCGTGCAGGTAGGGGAGGCGGGCCATGTGACCGTCCGCGCGCCGCTGCGGATGCCGACAAGGGAGATCGACGCATTTGTGACGGCGCATGCGGAGTGGATCCGGCGGCACCGGGAGCAAAGACGGTCCCGCGAAGCCGCCGCGCAGACGATTGCGCTGACACCTAAGCTTACGGCTTGTCTTAAAGAGCAGGGAAAACAGGCTTTGCCGAAGCTTGTGTGGAAATGGGCGGAACTCCTTGGCGTGACCCCGGCGGGGATTACGCTGACAAACGCTGCGACAAGGTGGGGCAGCTGCGGCGCGAATGGGCGGATCTGCCTCTCGGTGCGCGCGCTGCTGCTGCCGGAACGCTGCCTCGAGTACATCGTCGTGCACGAGCTGGCGCATCTTAAGGAGCATAACCACAGTGCCCGGTTTTATGCCGTGGTAGAACGCGTAATGCCGGATTGGCGGGAACGATTTGCACAGATTCGTGAATTTGAACGGACGCACCGTGTCACTTCCGTGTACAAAAGAGCGGAATAGAGCGATTTTTGGCGGCGACACCCCTTTTGTAAAAGCTGTTATGACGGAAACAATGAGAAAAAACTGTTGTTTTGTACAAAGATTGATGCTTTGGACGGCGCAATAAAGTAATATCGCTAAAATTGAACTTTACTACGCGGTTTCCCTTGCATTTTAGGCATTTATGACGTATAATATAGCCCGTATGAATCAAAAACCCGTAGCAAATCAGCACGGGAAAAGGAGTCTTACTCATGAATTATAACAAGAAGAGCGTTCGCGACATCGATGTTTGCGGCAAACGTGTTTTAGTTCGCTGCGATTTCAACGTGCCGCAGGATGAAAATCTTCAGATTACCGACGAGACCCGTATCCTCGGCGCTCTGCCGACCATCCAGTACCTGCGCGAGCATGGCGCCAAGACCATCCTTTGTTCCCATCTCGGCCGTCCGAAGGGTCAGTTTAACGAAAAGTACTCCCTTGCGCCTGTGGCGAAGCGCCTGTCCGAGCTTTTGGGCTGCGACGTCGCCATGGCCAAGGACGTCATCGGCGACTCCGCGAAGGCTTGCATTGACGCGCTGAAGGACGGCGACGTGTGCCTTTTAGAGAACGTCCGCTTCCATAAGGAGGAAGAAAAGAACGACCCCGATTTTGCGAAAGCGCTTGCGGCCTTTGCCGATATCTATGTCAACGACGCGTTCGGTACCGCGCATCGTGCGCATGCTTCCACGGCCGGCGTCGCGGCGTATCTCCCGGCGGTCTGCGGCTTTTTAATTGAGAAGGAAATCTCCGTCATGGGCAAGGCGCTTGCCGACCCGGCGCGTCCGTTCGTCGCGATCCTCGGCGGCGCGAAGGTTTCCGATAAGATCGGTGTGATCAACAACCTCCTTGAGAAGGTCGATACCTTGATCATCGGCGGCGCAATGGCGTATACGTTTATCAAGGCCATGGGCGGCGATATCGGCAATTCCCGCTGCGAGGATGATAAGCTCGATTATGCCCGCGAAATGGTTCTCAAGGCGCTCGGAAAAGGCGTTCGCTTTATTCTGCCGTGCGACACGCTGGCCGCGGCCGAGTTTAAGGCCGACGCGACGCCTGTCGTGGTCTGCAGCAGAGCCATCGGCGAGCTGATGGGACTCGACATCGGCCCGAAGTCTATCGAAGTTTTCACCAAGGCGATCCGGGATGCCGGCACCGTCGTCTGGAACGGCCCGATGGGCGTGTTCGAGTTCGACGCATTCGCCAACGGTACCCGCAGTGTCGCGGCGGCGATCGCGAACTCCAAGGCGATCAGCATCATCGGCGGCGGCGACAGCGCGGCTGCGGTCGAGCAGCTCGGCTATGCCGACAGGATGACCCACATCTCCACCGGCGGCGGCGCTTCCCTCGAGTTCCTTGAAGGCCTCGAGCTTCCCGGCATCGCGTGCCTTCAGGATAAATAATTAAATATATTTAAAGGGAGCAATATACTGCCATGAATCAGAGATACCGTAAGACCGTTATCGCCGGCAACTGGAAAATGAATAAGACTCCGGCTGAGACGCGCGCTTTAATCGAGGAGCTTAAGACATCCGTTTCCCGCGTGAAGTGGTGTGAAATCGTTCTTTGCGTTCCGTTCGTGGACATCCCCGCCGCACTCAAGGCGACGAAGGGCTTCCGCGCTTCCATCGGCGCGCAGAATATGCATTATGAGAAGAGCGGCGCGTATACCGGCGAAATCAGCGCTCAGATGCTCGCCGAGCTCGGTGTCAAGTACGTCGTCATCGGACACTCCGAGCGCCGTCAGTACTTTGCGGAAACCGATATCACGGTCAACAAGAAGATCCATGCCGCGCTCGACGCCGGCCTTCGTCCGATCGTCTGCGTCGGCGAATCCCTCCAGCAGCGCGAGCAGGGTGTGACGCTCGAGTTTATCCGCCAGCAGGTCAAGATCGCCCTCGGCGGCGTCGAGCCCAGCGCCGTCAAGCGCATTATCCTCGCCTATGAGCCCATCTGGGCCATCGGTACCGGCAAAACCGCCTCTGCCGATCAGGCCGAGGAGGTCTGCGGCTGGATCCGCGACTGCATCCGCGAGCTGTACGGCGCCCGCATCGCCCGCGCCGTCACCATCCAGTACGGCGGCTCCATGAACGCCGGCAATGCGGCCGAGCTTCTTGCTAAGCTCGACGTCGACGGCGGTCTCATCGGCGGCGCTTCCCTGAAGGCTCCCGACTTCGCCGCGATCATCAACGCCGCGAATCAATAAGAGACGGAGTATCCCCGATTCACCTGACGCGTATACGCGGAAAGGCGCGCAAAGGCGTCTTTCCGCGTTTGTTTTTCTACTCGTAGGGGAGGCTTTTTATGACGAAGCAGACGCTTGCCGTTCGTCCGCTGAACGGGGACGACGCCGCCAGATTGTCCGCCTTTTTCCGCGCCCTTAGCCCGGATGCGCTCTCGTTATTTACTCCGCACAGCATCTCTCCCGAAGCGCTGGAACGGATCTGCCGCGAAACCGTCGATATGACGCATACAGCGAGACTGGCGGCTGTGTCCGACGATCGTATCGTCGGCTACGGTATTTTGGACGAGCTTTATCGCCCCGTGCCCATCCTTTCGCTGGGTATTTTAGACGCGTATGCTGGATGCGGTATCGGGAAAATGCTGCTGAACGCGATGCTGGACTGGGCGCGCTCGCGGGACTATGTTCTCGCTTGCGCGGCGGTGCCGCCGCGCAATGTCCGTGCACACCGGCTCTTGCAGCATGACGGCTTTTATCAGGTCGGCAACGCTATGAATGGTGATATGCTGTTCATGTATAATCTCGTGCCGCAATCGGCGGAGTCCCTTACGTGTTGGGAGCCGGTTGCGATCTCCTATACGGCGCGCTCCGGAAAGCCCTACATGCTCCGCTCCCTGCGGGAGGACGACGGCGCGAAGCTGGACGCGTTCTTCCATTCGATGAGCCCCGCGAGCATTGCGTTTTTCACCCCGCACCGGCTCGACCGGGCGTCGCTCGACACGCTGTGCCGCGATACCCAGCACGACCCGATGGACGACCGCTTCGTTGCCGTATGGACGGTCGATGGGGAGGAACGTGTCATCGGTTACGTCTTTTTACGGCTGCTGGACGAGGTCGTGACCTCCGTCGGCATCGGCGTGGCGGACGAGGCGCAGGGGGAGGGCATCGGTCGCGTGATGCTGACCTTCCTGAAATCGCGCGCGCGTACGCATGGCAAGCATGTGCTGCGGCTGATCACACATTCGACAAATTATAAGGCGCAGAAGCTCTATAAAACCTGCGGCTTCGAGCAGTACGGCACTGCCACAAACGGCGAGCTGCTGATGTTCTGCCCGCTGTAAGCTATTATCTGAAGAAAGGTACTTTTTATATATGAGGAAACCCGTTACACTGATTATTATGGATGGTTTCGGCATCAATCCCGACCGTAACGGCAATGCCATCGCATCGGCGAAAACACCGAACCTCGACCGTATTTTTACACATAACCCCATGACCGAGATCGGCGCGTCCGGAATGGACGTCGGTCTGCCGGATGGGCAGATGGGCAACTCCGAGGTCGGACACACCAACATCGGCGCGGGCCGCGTCGTCTATCAGGAGTTGACCCGCATCACGAAGTCTATTCGCGACGGCGATTTCTTTGAGAATGCCGCGCTCACCGGCGCGGTCGACAACGCAAAGGAGCGGGGCTCCGCCCTCCATCTCATCGGCCTGATGTCCGACGGCGGCGTCCATTCGCACAACACCCATCTTTGGGGGCTCTTGGAGCTCGCGCGGCGGCGCGGGCTCGACCGTGTGTACATCCACTGCCTGATGGACGGCCGCGACGTGCCGCCGGCATCCGGCGCGGATTTTGTCGCCGAGTGCGTCGAAAAGACGAAGGAAATCACAGGCAAGGTCGCGACCGTCATGGGCCGCTATTACGCGATGGACCGCGAGAAGAAGTGGGACCGCGTCGGGCTTGCGTACAACGCGATGGTATGCGGTGAGGGCGTGAAGAACGCCGACCCCGTGGACGCGATCAAAAAGTCCTATGCCGAGGGTGTGACCGACGAGTTCATCAAGCCCATCGTCTGCACCGATACCGTGATCGGCGCGAATGATTCCGTGATCTTCTTCAATTTCCGTCCAGATCGCGCCCGTGAGATCACCCGCGCGTTTGTCGATCCGGATTTCGACGGTTTTCCCCGCAAAAAAGGCTTTTTCCCGCTTTACTACGTCTGCATGACGCAGTACGACGCGACGATGCCGAATGTGAAGATCGCATTCCCGCCGGAGGAGCTGACCATGCCCTTTGGCGAGGTGCTTGCAAACCATCATATGCGCCAGCTGCGCATCGCCGAGTATACCAAGTACGCCCATGTCACCTTCTTCTTCAACGGCGGCTCCGAAACCGTCTACGAGGGCGAGGATCGGTGTCTGATCGATTCCCCGAACGTGCCAACCTACGATCTCCAGCCGGAGATGAGCGCGTATAAGGTTACGGACGAGGTCTGCTCCCGCATCGACGCCGGTACCTACGACGCGATTATCCTAAATTTCGCGAACTGCGATATGGTCGGTCACACCGGCATCTTCGACGCGGCGGTCAAGGCGGTCGAGGCCGTGGATACCTGCGTCGGACGCGTGGTGGAGCATACACTCGCCGCCGGCGGCATGGCGCTGATCACCGCCGACCACGGCAATGCCGATAAGCTGCTCGACGACGACGGCGTGACGCCGTTTACCGCGCATACGACAAACCCCGTGCCGTTCTGCGTCGTTGGCGCCGGCCATCCGATCACCCTGCGTAAAGGCGGTCGTTTGGCGGACATTACCCCGACGATGCTCGACCTGATGGGCATCGAAAAGCCCGCCCAGATGACGGGAGAGAGCCTGATCGAAAAATAAGAGCGGGAGGATATACGTATGAAGGTATCCGTAACAACCGACATGATGGCGCGTACCTACGGTGACGCCGAAGCTTTAAAAAGGCTTGCCGACATCGGCTTTGACGCGGTGGACTTCGGCATGTTCAAGTACGACATGCACGGCGAGCTTTTTGCCGGTCCCGAAGCCGATTTTGAACGCTATTTTGAAAACCTCGGACAGACGGCGCGCGACGCCGGGATCGAGATCGGACAGGTGCATTCGCCGATGCCCTCGTATACCGCGAATCCCGACGAGGACGCCTATATCCTCGAGTGCCAGAAGAAAGCGATCCTCGCGGCGTACCGTCTCGGCTCTCCCTATATCATCATCCATCCCTGCATCCCGCGGGAATATCGCTATGACCATTTCCGCGCCGAAACGCGTGAGATTAACATGAAGTTTTACGGTGAGCTGACGCCTATGCTTGAGCGGTGCGGCGTCCGGCTCGGCGTCGAAAATATGTTCAACTGGGATCCGGAGAAAAAGCGTATCTGCCCGACGGTCTGCTCCTCGGCGGAGGAGATGATCGACTATATCGACGCGCTCGGAGGGCAGTTTGTCGCCTGCCTCGACACCGGACATGCCCAGCTTTCCGGCTCGGGTGCTGCGGACATGGCGCGAAAGCTCGGCAAACGGCTCTGTACGCTGCACATCCACGACAACGACGGCATCGACGACTGCCATGTCGCGCCGATGCTCGGATACAACGGCCCGACGCATCTGTCAAGTGTTTGCTGGACGGATTTCGCCGCCGCACTGAAGGAAATCGGCTACGGCGGCACACTGTCCCTTGAAGCCGATCAGACACAGGTGATGTACGGCGCGGCGTTGCTGATGGATTCGACGAGGCTTCTCTATAAGGTCGCAAGGGAACTTGCCCGTATGTGTGCGTTATAATGGAAAGGAGGTATTCTCATGGCCATCAGCTACAGCGAGGTTCGCTATAAGAATTTCGGGCGCTGCTTAAAGATTGAAAACGCTTTCGCGGAGGTCTATGTGACCCTCGATATCGGTCCGCGCGTGATCGGTTATTCCCTGCGGGGCGGATCGAATTTCTTTTTCGAGGATCGCGCGCGTTCCATTGTCCATGACGAGAAGGCGATGTCCGACTACTACGGACGCGGCGCGGCCTGGTATATCTACGGCGGCCACCGCATCTGGATTAGCCCGGAATCGCTGCCACGCTGCTACTATCCCGACAATACCCGTGTTCGCTATGCCATTTCCAATACCGGCGTCACCTTTACCCCGCCGCCGCAGCGTAAAAACGGTATTACGATGGAACTGACCGTCGCGCTTGAGGAGTACGGCACGCAGGTGACCGTGACCAATTCGGTGACCAACATCGCGGAGGTACCGCAGGAGTTCGCCGTGTGGGCGCTGTCCGTGCTGACCCCCGGCGGCGTCGAGATCATCCCGCAGAACCGGCATAATACGGGCCTTCTCGGCAACCGTGTGATGGCGCTCTGGCCGTACAGCGATATGAGCGACAAACGCGTGGCCTGGGGGAAGGAATACATCACGCTCCGTCAGGACAAGCGCGCGCAGACGGCGTTCAAGCTGGGTCTCGATAACCGTCGGGGCTGGGCCGCCTATGCCTATCGCGGCGCGTTGTTCGTGAAGCGCCTGCCCTTCGTGGAAGGCGCGGTATACCCCGACGGCGGTATGAATTTTGAAACCTATACCAACGCAAGCTTCCTGGAAATGGAGTCTCTTTCCCCGCTGCGCATGGTCGAACCGGGGAAGAAGGTCGATCATGTGGAGACCTGGTGTATTCTCGACGATGTAAAGGCGCCGAAGCCGGGCGATTTCGCGGCGGTGGCGGCACTTGTCAATAAGCTGGTGGAATAGTCCGTTTACGGCGGCGGGAGCTTGTCCCGCCGCCGTTTTTCACAGCGGACACTGCGATGGTTTTTTATTCAAAAGACGGCGACGATGAAATCTATAAGCTATGAGGAGGATCGCTATGCCGCAGTACCCACAATTTAAGATGGCTTTCTGCATAGGCAGTACAAACGAAGAAAGAATAGAAGCTTTTTCCTTATATCAGCAAGCTTTCAACGCGAGAAAAATTTCCGAATCAACGCCGCCGGACGGGGAAGATATCCATATATTGATGGAAATTAACGGATTTGAAATTTTACTCTGCCCGGGGAATAAAGTCGAAAGGGTCTCGGAAAATGTGATGGTCTGCGAAATTCACTTTGAAAACGAGAGTGATTTTCGTAAGGCGTATGGCGTTTTAATACAAGAAGGGCGGAATTATTCGCTCGGGGGCCCATATCCGTGGGCGACGGCATTGGCGCTCGTGACGGACAAATGCGGCATTCCATGGGCATTATACTTTCACGAAAAAGCCTAACGACAAAGCTCGAACCGCGTGTGGCGGTTCGAGCTTTGTCTTATCGCCTACGGTTCCAAGCGATGCGTATCGCGGGGGAACAGCGTCGCGCGGCGGACATTGTCAAAGCCTAAAAGCCGCGCGGTGAAACGCTCCAGGCCGATGCCGAGTCCGCCATGCGGAGGAAGGCCGTATTTGTGCGCGGACAGATAGCTTTCAAACAGTGCGGGGTCAACGCCGCGCGCGCGCATTTTATCAAGCTGCATATCGTAATCATGGATGCGCTGTCCGCCGGTGGTGACTTCCATGCCGCGGAAAAGCAAGTCGAAGCTTTCCGTCACATCGGGGTTTCCCGGCGTATCCATCGTATAAAACGGCCGCTTTGCGCTTTTATAATGCGTGACAAAGACGAAATCGCTGCCGGTTTCCTGCTTGATCAGCGCGCCTAAAAGCTTTTCCTCCTCTGGGTCAAAGTCCAGCGGGTCGGTGACGGGGCGATGATAAGCGTCAGCGATGATAAGCTTCGCCTCGTCGAAAGGGATGGCGGGAATCGCGTCGGTTTTGGGAAGCTCAGTCTTTAAGAGCGCCAGTTCCTCGGGACAGACGCTGTCTACGTAGGAAAGCGCAGACGCGATCAGGCGGGCTTCCATCCGCATGAGATCGTGAAAGCTCGTGATGAAGCCCATTTCGAAGTCGACACCGGTGTACTCGTTGATGTGGCGTGCGGTATCGTGCTTTTCCGCGCGAAAAACGGGGGCGATTTCATAGACGCGCTCGAAAACGCCGACCATCATCTGTTTATAAAGCTGCGGACTCTGCGCGAGGCAGGCGGGTTTGCCGAAATAGTCTACCTGGAAGACCTCCGTACCGCCCTCCGCGCCGCCGGAGCAGAGTTTTGGCGAATGGATCTCCGTGAAGCCGTTTTCGATGAAAAACCGGCGAAATCCGGCGCATAACGCGGCTTGAATCACAAAAATTGCGCGTTCCTTCTGATTGCGCAGCGTAAGGGGACGGTAGTCGAGCAGCGTATCGAGCGCCGCGGTGGCTTCGCGATTGTTGATGACGACGGGAGGTTCCTCGCGGGACGGCGAGTTCAGTAAGGTACAGGAAAGAAGCCGCAGTTCATACCCGGTATGGCTGCGCGGCTCCTCCGTGACAGCGCCTTTGACGCGTACCGCTGCTCCCGGATGCAGCGCGGACAGCGGGAAATCGGTAAAGTCCGGTGACCAGACGCATTGACAAAGCTGCGTGCGCGTCTGTAACAGGATAAAAGCAAACCCTGACATTTCGCGGATTTTATACACCATCCCTTGCAGCGTGACCGTTTCCCCGATGGACAGGGAAAGCGCGGACGCTTCGATGGAATATTCCGCGGATTGGGGTTGAATTATAAGCATATACATGCCCTCCGTAATATAGTATGATGGATGCGGTGAATAACCCCAATCGCTTTCGGCATAATCTGTATGCCGCATGATACCACGACCTCTCAAAGAAAATAAAAACCCCGTACCTACACGAACGCAACGTGTGCCGGTACGGGGTTTTTTATATAAAAGGAGCTGATTTGTCCTTTCCCCTTGCGACACAACGCCGATATGGCGCTTGAGCATCTCCGCAAAGGGGACGCTTAAGCGCCTATCGATCGATGTCGTAAAGTGATAAGAACAGCATGAAAAATCGCCTCGACTTAAATTTTATCTATTATATCATATGCCGTAAAAATGTCAACATATAAAAACAAATAAAAGCCGGAAAGAATGAATCGGCACAAAAAATGACTGGGAGAATATTGAAAATGAAATAAATCAACTGCGAATGCAGGAAAGTATTGACAAATTTAGGGCGGGTTGTTATAATCATTTTGTAAAAGCGGTATGAAAATCCGATGAACCGCGGCCTGGCATCGCTTGTGCCGGAACCGCGGAAACGCCGGGACTGTCGGACGCGCGAATATGACTTTGGGGGGTAAAGAAATGAAAACAGCCGCGACGCCGGTATCCTCGGGGTACAGGCGGATGTCGCCGGGGAAGAAAAAGTTCCTCGACAGTCGGTATCTGCTGATTCTGGTACTTCCGTGCATTCTCTATCTCGTTCTGTTTAACTATGTGCCTATTTGGGGCATATCCATTTCGTTCATGGATTACAAACCGTTTCTCGGCGTATCCGGCAGCACATGGGTCGGCGCAAAGCATTATATTCGTTTCTTTACGGAGCTGAACAGCTGGAAGCTCGTACGCAATACGTTCCTCCTGAGCGCGTATTCGTTGATCATCAGCTTTCCGTTTACAATTTTCCTCGCGCTTGTCGTCAATGAGGTTCGCGTGGACTGGACGAAAAAAGCCTTCCAGACCGTTTCGTACATGCCGCACTTTATCTCCACCGTCGTTATCGTCGGCATGCTCAAGAGCATGCTCAACCCCGACAGCGGTCTTTTAATGGATTTCATGAATCTGTTCGGGTTCCCGCGCGCGGACGTGTTTACTTATCCGCGGTACTTCCGGTCGCTGTACATCTTTTCGGGTATCTGGCAGGAAGCCGGCTGGGGCGCGATTATCTATTACGCGGCGCTTGCTGCCATCGATCAGGAGCTGTATGAGGCCGCGGTGATCGACGGCGCGGGTAAGCTTCAGCAGATTACGCATATCACCCTGCCGTGCATCGCACCGACGATCGTAACGTTGTTCGTGTTAAGAACCGGCTCGCTGCTGTCCGTCGGCTTTGAAAAGGCGTATCTGATGCAGACGACATCGAACCTTGTCACGTCGGACGTCATCTCGACCTACGTGTACAGGCAGGGTCTTGCCGGCAGTCAATTCAGTTACTCGACGGCCGTGGGACTGTTTAACTCGCTCATTAACCTGCTGTTCGTGGTGGCGGCCAACTTCGTCAGCCGCAAGCTGACGGACTACAGCTTGTGGTAAGGGAGGGTTTTTAATATGGTACAGCAGAAATTCTCGTTTTTCTCTTTTTTAAAATACCTGTTTATTACTACGTTTGCGTTATTAATCATTTACCCGATGCTGCATATTCTCGCCGTGTCCATGTCGGATACGCTGCCGGTGATGCAGGGCAGCGTCACGTTCTATCCGATCGGCTTAAATTTCGGCGGGTATAAGATGATCCTCAGCGCTACGAACATCGTCCCCGCCTATGGCAATACGCTTTTTTACGTGTTCTTCCATACGATCCTTGCCATGTTCGTGACGACGACGGGTGCATATGCCTTAAGCAAGGGCAACCGGCTGTGGGGCTACGGCGTTTTTATGACGATGATTGTCATCACGATGTTCTTCAACGGCGGCATGATCCCGACTTACCTGACGATGAAGCTTTACGGGCTGCTCAATACAAGGCTTTTGATGATTCTGATGGGCTGCGTCAGCACGTATAACCTGATCGTTATGAAGAGCTTCTTCCAGTCGCTTCCAAAAGAGCTGGAGGACGCGGGAAAAATCGACGGTTTAAACGACTTGGGCGTCCTGCAGCGCATCATGCTCCCGCTGTCGACGGCGATTCTGACGACGATCGCGCTGTTCTACGCGGTCGCCGAGTGGAACTCCTACATGAAGCCGTTCATCTATCTGACCGATACGGCGAAATACCCCGTGCAGGTGCTATTAAAGCAGATGCTGATCGCGGGTTCTACGATCAGTCAGGAGGCCAACGCCCTTTCCGGCGACTCGCTGGTATTGGGCGAGACACTGACGAACGCGACGATCATCGTGTCCATCCTTCCTATGATTATCATCTATCCGTTTTTGCAGAAATACTTCGCGAAGGGCGTAATGATCGGTTCTCTTAAGGGCTAAACCGGATGTAAACCGTGCTTTTGCGGCAAAACCGCTTAAAGTAAATACACCCATGAAAAGGAGAAAAGGAACCATGAAAAAGCGCATAGCTGTCATCTTCCTCGCGTCGCTGCTCCTGATCACCCTGTTCGCCGGCTGCTCGGCAGGCGGCTCGACCGCGACGACCGCCGCGACCACCGCTGCCGGGGCGACGACGGCCGCCGCGACGACTACCGCGGTCGTAAAAAAGGACGATATTACCGTCAACATGTGGATCGTCGAGAACCCGTCGTATCTGTATGCCAAGGATCTCGTTTGCGAACGCGCAATCAACGCGGCAACAGGCATATACTTCAACGTGACACCTTTCCAGGACGGCATCTCCGATAAGATCAACTTAGGCCTTGCCTCCGGCGAGCTGCCGGACCTGGCCGCCGCGTTCAGTGCGTCGGAAGCCGCCATTTGGGGCTTGCAGGGCGCTCTCGTAAATTATGAAGGTAAGCTGACCGGGATGCCCAATTATCAAGCATGGCTCGCCGCGCAGCAGGACGGCTATACCGACATGTTCTACGCCGCCGACGGCGGACTGTATGTCACCCCGCAGATCGGTTACGGCATGGGCAACAACTCCACGATCTGGGATTACCGAAAAGACCTGTTTGAGAAATTTGAGATCGCTGTCCCGAAGACCGAGGTCGAGCTGCATGACGCCTGCTTGAAGCTAAAGGAGGAGTATCCGGATTCCTATCCGCTAGCCAACAGAAGCTGGCCGGGCATCCTCGACCGTATCGTGTGGCAGTGGGGCGGCGGTTATGGCATGTATTATTCCAACGCCGATTCCGCCTGGACTTACGGCTCCACCGCGGAACCCATGAAGGAATGCATCACCTGGCTCCATCAGATGTGGGAAGACGAGCTGATACCGACGAACTGGTTCTCCATGACCACCGCCGACTGGCAGGAAATCATCTCCACCAATAAGGGTTTCGTTTTCAACGATTACTACGGCCGTCTCGATACCTATACCAACGCGATGAAGGCCGACAATCCCGACGTCCAGTTTGCTTTCATGGATCCGTTTGAAGGCGGCGGCAGCGGCGTCAAGACCTTTAACGCCCAGACGCAGCTCCTGACCTCCGGTTACGTCACCTTCGTCAGCTCCAAGTATGTCGATCGCCTGCTTAACATGTTCGACTGGATGTACTCCGAAGACGGCATCACCGCGATGAACTGGGGCATCGAAGGCGAGTCCTATACGGTCAACGCCGACGGCACCAAGAGCCATATCGGCATCGTTGCCGGCCAGAGCAACTTCTTCGATTATCCGACGAAGTTCGGCTTCTATCAGAGAGGCTTCTACCTCAACTGCGATACTGTCGCGATGAACACCTTCGCGTCCGAGTATGCCCGCGAAGCGATCGAAAAGATCGGCGAGTTCTCCGGTGAGTACCGCCTGCCCGCGATCTCCTGGAGCGACAAAAACCTCGAACAGTACAACATTTTAAATGACCCGATCAACACCGCGATGCAGCAGGCTCTCGGCGATTTCATCAGCGGCCAGCGCTCGCTCGACGATTGGGACGCCTATGTACAGGAAATCGAGAAGCTCGGTTTAAAGGATCTCATTGACCTGTACAACCAGCAGCAGACGGAAATCAATGATAAGCTGAGTAAATAACTCCTTATAACGGCAAGGCGGCTGCAGGAAAAGAACTGGCAGCCGCCTTTTTTGACAGAAACGTATAAATGGCCGCCGGATCGTCTGCGATCCGGCGGCCTGATCTTTTTTGCGGGATTTTTATTCGTCGTCCTCTTCCATCGTGGCCTTGGCGTCGTCGATAACCTTCTGCTGAACCATCGGCGGGGCGTCCTCGTAGCGCTCGAATTTCAGAACGAATCTGCCGCGCCCTTGGGAAATCGAACGCAGGTCGATCGCGTAGGAAGCCATTTCTGCCATCGGAACTTCGGCTTCGATCATCTGTAAGCCGTCTTCGGTGGGGGTCATACCCATGACACGACCGCGGCGCTTGTTCATGTCGGAAATGATATCGCCCATGTTCGCGTCCGGTACGAAGACCTTCAGCGAGCCGATCGGCTCCATGATAACGGGATTCGCCTTCGGGAAGCCGTCCTTGAACGCGAGGCGGGCAGCCATCTTGAAGGAAAGCTCGTTGGAGTCAACGTCGTGGTAGGAACCGTCGAAGAGGGTGGCTTTGAGGTTCACGACGGGGTAACCCGCGAGCAAGCCGCGATCCATGCAGTCGCGCAGGCCCTTTTCTACGGCGGGGAAGAAGTTCTTCGGCACGCTTCCACCGAATACGCGTTCCTCAAAGACCATTTCGGTGCTGTCGCAGGGCTCGAACTCGATCTTGACGTGACCGTACTGGCCATGGCCGCCGGACTGTTTCTTATGCTTGCCTTCGGCCTGGACCTTCTTGCGAATCTTCTCGCGATACGCGACACGCGGGGCAAAAAGCTCCGGCTCAACGCCGAATTTGCTCTTGAGCTTGGAGCAGAGGACGTCTAAGTGCATGTCGCCGGCGCCAGCGATGATGTATTCATGCGTCTCGGGATCGTTATAAGCTTCAAACGTCTGATCCTCGTCGCGAAGCTTCGTAAGGCCGGAAGCGATTTTTTCTTCGCCGCCCTTGACTTTAGGCTTAATGGCCTGCTTGTAGCAGGGTTCCATAAAGATGATCGGCGCAAGGGACACAACACGGCCGGGCGCGCAGAGGGTATCGTTGGTCTTGGTGTTGACGAGTTTGGAAACGGCGCCGATGTCGCCGAGACCGATTTCGGTTACCTCGATGTTCTTCTTGCCGCGAACCATGTAGATGTGGCCGATCTTTTCCGGCTCACCGGTACGGGCATTGGTAAGGGACATATCCGCGGAGACCTTGCCGGCCATGACGCGGAAGAAGGAGAAACGGCCATACTGGTCGGTGACTGTTTTGAAGACGAAGGCGCAGGTCGGCGCACCGGGATCGGCGGCAACCTCGTCGCCGTCAGCGGTGAGCTGGGCGGGTGCGTCGAGAGGGGAAGGCGCATAATCGATGATACTCTGTAAAAGCGGGAGGGTACCGTCGCCGGTCGTCGCGGCACCACAGAAGATGGGTGCGAGGGCGCCGGTCTTAACGGCGGCCTTGACGCCCTTAAGGAATTCTTCTTCCGTGAAGGGTTCCTCGGCGAAGAACTTCTCCATCAGATCGTCGTCGGTTTCGGCGATGGCTTCGGAAAGCTGGGCGCGGTAATCTTCCATAACGGAAGCGGCGGAGGCGGGAACAGCCGTCTCGGTAAGCTTTCCGCCGTCGGTCTTATAAGCCTTATTCTTCACGACGTCAACGATGCAGTCGACCTTGGTACCGTTCATCACGGGGAAGGTGATGGGGCAGACGGAGGAGCCGAACTGAGAGCGGAGCTGATCGGCAACGCGCGTGAAATCGGCATGCTCTTCATCGAGTTTGGAGATATAGAACATACGGGAAAGATTGCGATCGACGCAATACTTCCAGCTCTTTTCGGTACCGACCGCGACGCCGGATTTGGCGGTTGCAAAGATCAAACCGGTTTCGGTAACGCGGAGAGCCTGCATAATTTCACCGGCGAAATCGAAAAATCCGGGGGTATCGATAAAGTTTAATTTAAAGCCATTATATTCCACAGGCGCGAGGGAGGCGCCGATGGTGAACTGGCGACGGATTTCCTCGGGATCGTAATCGCAGACGGTATTGCCGTCGGTGACCTTCCCTAAGCGGTCCGTACCCTTCGTCAGAAAGAGAAGGCTTTCGGCGAGAGAGGTCTTGCCGTCGCCGCCATGGCCGAGCAATGTAACGTTTCTGATCTTATCCGGTGTGTACCCCATGTTCATACTCCTTTATGGCGTTAAAAAATGAAATGATCCGCATTAAGTAATATTATACTCGATTGAAGGCTTAAATGCAAGCACTAATTTTCATTGAGTGCAGAAAAATCACAAAAAAACAGGCGAATTAACGACGATTTGCGGCAAAAGAAACCAGAAGAGCCGGGACAAACCATAGACAGGTGTAATAGAGGACGTTGATCGGCGTAATAGAGGCCGCGCTGCGCGTAAAGAGGAGGAAGAAATTCAAACCGACGCCGAGGATTGCCGCGATAAGACCGATCACGAGATTGACGCGTGTGGCGGCGAAGACGCGCTTGCCGGAAGCGACGGCGTCGGAGAAATTCACGGCGGAATCCACCGCGAGTGCCGCGATCGGCTCGTCGTCCAGCCCGTCGCGCATGCCGGAGTAGGCGATGCGCTCCCCTAAGTCGGGGAAGCCAAGGGAGTCCGGGGGAATCTTAAATTTGGCCTCAACGAGCTGAGGGGTGATACTAAAATCACGCACGGCGAGAATCGGGGTCAGATGCCGGCGCGTCAGATAGGTCAGCGCGCGGCGGACGGAGGGCTGTACGTCATATTTTACGGGATACAACCCGGCAAACTGCATGTTGATCGACACAAAGACGCCGTTTTTCAGGTTGATCCCCTCCGGGATCCGGACTCCGGAGCGGAGGATGAAGTTCGCGGTGCCGACGAGGATACGGTCGGAGTTGACGAACGCGCCCATACCGCCGGTTTCGTAGAATTCAAAGTTTTCCATCAGCGGCATGTTCATCGGTACGCGGGAGAGGGAGACCGCAAGGGCGTGATATAAGCCGCTGCCGGAGGCTTTGAGAACGGCGAGCGTACAGAGGTCCACCTTTTCGGGAGTAAAGCCGGAGAAAACCCTGACAGGGGAGAACGAAATCATCTTTGTCGGGAAGACATCGCGTTCCTGCAGGATGACCGATTCGGTATCGTTTAACAGAACAGGCGCGCGAGGCCCCGCGAGGATCGTGCCGGTATGGGCAAGCCTGCCGGAAACGGACGAGGAGGGCATCACACAAGCGACGAGCAGACCGCCGGGCAGAGAAACAGACAGGAGTGCTGACCAGCACCAGAGGAAGCTGACCGTGCCGGAGCCGGAGAGGGCGGCGATGGCAGCGAAAACAGCGGTGAGGACGAGCGCGAAGGGAGAGTAGTAGGAAAGGAAACGCTCGACGCGGTCCTCATCCCAAAGACGATCCATCACGCGGCGTTCAAGGCCCGCCGGTTCCTGTTTATAAACGGTACGGACATGTCCGTCGGCGGTATGGATGCCGTTGACAGCGGCGTATTTACCGGAGCCGAGTGTCAGCGCGCGGCAGGTGCGCACGACATTTTCGTAGCGCAGCAGGCGCGTCAGCATACCGAAGAACAGGGACAGGATCACGACGGGGTGATAGGGGAGATACCCGCCGGAGGTCGGGGAGACCATGATCTGCATGGTATAGAGCAAATTGATCAGGCAGGGGAAAAACAGCAGCGTTTCCGCCTTAAACTTCCGGCGGAACAGCATGCGCAGACCGTCGGCAAGAAGCGAAACGCATAAAAACATCGCGCCGATCTGAATAGCGTTGAGGATGAACAGATAGACGAACGGCAGCTTGACATAGGATACAAACGACGGCAGCGGCAGCCCGTAGGTAGGCGCGGCGGTGACGTAGGCGGAAAGCAGCGATAGAAGGAGTGTCACAAAGCTGCGCCAGCGATAGTACCGGACGGCGCTTTTCGCCTTAGCGAGCGCATCGGCGGGAGTCAGTCCGCGGAAGCTGCGCAGGTCGTCGCTGCATGCGGGGCCGGTCGGCGCCGGGGAACTTGCGGTGGTTTCGTCAGGCTTTGGGGGCACCTCTTCATACTCATCGGCAACCTGAACCGCGCTGTTTTTGGCGACATGCTTTGGAAGGCGGTGGGGCTGCGATTTTTTTTGGTCCATGACCTGCGAGACCTGATCGGAAATCGTCTGCCGGACATCCGGGGCTTCTTCTTCGTCTGTATGGGGGGCGGCCGGCGATTCGACGGGTACGGCCGACGCGGGTACGGACTGGGCGGGAGCTGCAGTCGGCGCAGGCTCGGCGGGGGCCGGTTCGGCGGGGAGAACGGGCTTGACAATACGCTGTGTCGGTTCGTCAACAGGCGCCGGAGTGGGGGAAGGTTTTTCAGAAACGGGGGAAGGATCCCCTTCGTATTCCTTCAGAATATCATCGAATACAAAATTACTGTCGGAGAGAGACGCGGATTCCTCGTCGGAGGTGAGATCGGCATCGCCGAGAAGCTCCATGATCTCATCAAGCTCCCGATCGTCCTGTACGGACGGCGGAATCGAAGGCCGCTCCGGGAAACCGGTTTTTCCGGGATCGTTTTCCCGCATATGGATACCACCTTTTTTCAAACTTTTGCTGTGTTATACGCGTCCCAAGCGACGGCGGACGGCTTCAAATAACACAACGGCGGCGGCGGCGGACGCGTTTAGGGAAGGCACCGCGCCTTTCATCGGAATGCTTAAGAGGTAGTCGCAGCGTTCGCGTACCAGACGCGAAAGGCCGCTGCCCTCGTTGCCGATGACGATCGCCGCGGGGCGGTCGAAGTCGGCGTCATATAAAGAAGTTGCCGCTTCTCCGGCGGTGCCGAAGACCCAGATACCATGCTTTTGCAGCGTGACGATCGTTTCCGCAAGATTTGTGACGCGGGCGACGGGCACATGCTCCAGCGCGCCGGCGGCGGCTTTGGCACAGGCCGCGGTCAGAGAAACACTGCGATGCTTAGGGATGATGACGCCATGCGCGCCGGCGGCACCCGCCGTACGGACGATGGCGCCGAGGTTATGCGGATCGGATAGTCCGTCGCACAGAACGATCAGGGCGGGCGCACTGTCCGCGTCGGCCGCGCGGAGGATATCCTCGACGCTTGCGTAGTCCACCGCAGGGACAGCCGCGATCACACCCTGATGCGCGCCGGTCTGGCTCATAGAATCAAGCTTGCACCGGTCGACCTCGACGACGGGGATGCCGGCCGCCTGCGCGCGGGTGCGGATGGAGGAAAGAGTGGAATCATCGGGCGCGTTTTTAAGGAGATAGATTTTATCGATCAGCCTGCGCGCGGCAAGAGCTTCGGAAACGGCGTGCCGGCCCTCAAGGACGGACCGTTCACCGGAATCAGGTAACGACATGTGAAACTCCTTATATTTTACAATATATATAGCTATCTAATCTACAGTTTACCACAAGAAACCTTTATTTGCAATGGAGGAAATCGAAAGAGGGAACTTTCTGCATAATGCACAAAAACAAAAGCGGCAAACTGGAGATAATTATTATGCCTTTGCACGGTAAGAAATGTTTTGGCGTTATTGCACGGGAAAAGTGGAGAAAAGAAATAGGATTTCGACTGAATGCGAAGTAAAAGCGTTTGACAACGGGAAAATTATTTGATAGAATATACGCTACGGAACATAGTAATTCCGTGAAAATCCAATACGACGGAGGTTATGCAGCAGTGGATAATCAGGTTCTCCAGATTGCGGAAAGAATACGCGGACTGCGGGATATCAGCGCTATTTCCGCGGCGGAAATGGCCAAGCGCTGCGATGTCTCCGAAGAAGAATACGCGGCGTGTGAGGAAGGACAGGTGGATTTCTCGTTCACCTTTCTTTATAAATGCGCGGCCGCGTTCGGCGTGGAGCTGACCGAGCTTCTGACCGGTGATTCGCCGAAGCTGACGGGGTACACCGTCACGCGTGCGGGAGAAGGACTGCCGATCAAACGGCGCGAGGGATTTCTGTATGAAAACCTCGGCTATCTTTTTCGGGACAAGCTCGCGGAGCCGTATGTCGTTACGGCGCCTTACCGCGAGGAGGAACAGTACCGAGCCGTGCATCAGACGACGCACGAACATCAGGAATTAGACTTCATATTAAAGGGCAAGATGAAATTCGTCTACGGCGAGCACATCGAGATTCTCTGCCCCGGTGACGCTGTCTACTACGACAGTCGCCGGGGCCACGGTATGATCGCAACCGGCGGAGAGGACTGCATATTTTTGGCGGTCGTTATCCGTAAGGAGAATTGAGAAAACGCCCCTCCTTTATAAAGGGCGGTACGGCGTGTTTTGAAAAAACAGCCTTGAGTAGGAAAGGTATGACCGAAAACACGTAATCTGTGCTCAAAGAAAGAGGATTTATCTAAAATGGAAGCCATATATAAGGAATACGTAAAAGAAGAGTTCGATGATAAAGACGTATTGACAAAGATCGATTTTCATTATCCGGAAAATTTCAACTTTGCCTTTGACGTCCTCGACGAAGTCGCCCGGCGCACCCCCGACGCGTTGGCGATGATGTGGTGCGACGAGAGCGGGGCGGAACGCCGGTTTACTTTCCGCGAGATGTCCGAGCTTTCCAGCCGCGCAGCGAACGTATTCCATGACCTTGGGATTCGCAAGGGCGACCGCGTGATGCTTGTTTTAAAACGGCATTACCAGTTTTGGTACGCGATCATGGGCCTGTGCAAAATTGGCGCGGTTGCGATTCCCGCGACGCATCTTCTTACAACGCATGACTTTACCTACCGTTTCAACGCCGCCGGCGTGTCCGCCGTTGTCTGCACGGCGGATGGCTGGACGATTCCCAGCATCCTCGAGGCAGAGGCGGAATCCTCCGCTTTAAAGCATAAGCTTCTCGTTCACGGCAAGCACGAAAGTTTTCTCGATTTCGACGCCCTCATCGACGCCGCGTCACCCAGTTTTAAGCGTCCGACCGGAGATCAGGCGACGGCGAACGACGATATGATGCTTTTATACTTCACTTCCGGAACGACCGGACTGCCGAAGATGGTCGGACATAGCTTTACCTACCCCATCGCGCACATCGTGACCGCCGCGTACTGGCATCGCGTCGAGCGCGGGAAGCTGCATTTCACCGTTGCGGAAACCGGCTGGGGCAAAGCCGTCTGGGGCAAGCTCTACGGACAGTGGTTCTGCGAAGCGGGGGTCTTTGTGTTCGATTTTGAACGCTTCCACGCCACCGAGATACTGGAACGGATCCAAAAATATAAAATTGCGACCTTCTGCGCGCCGCCGACGATCTACCGCTTCTTCCTCGCCGAGGATCTTTCCCAGTATGATCTGTCGAGCGTGCATGAGGCGACCATCGCAGGCGAGGCGTTAAATCCCGAGGTCTACAACGAGATCCGCCGCCGCACGGGGCTGAAAGTCCGCGAAGGCTTCGGCCAGACCGAGACGACGCTGACAGTGGCGACCCTATACGGCATGGAACCCAAGCCCGGCTCGATGGGCAAGCCATCCCCCGCGTATAAGGCGGACATCGTGGACGGCAGCAATAAATCCGCAAAGCCCGGAGAGGTCGGCGAGATCGTCCTGCACATCGAGGACGGTAAGCCCTGCGGATTGTTCGGCGGGTACTATCACAACGAGGAGCTGACCGCCGAGGTCTGCCGCGACGGTCTCTATCATACCGGCGATATCGCGTGGCGTGACGAGGATAACTATTTTTGGTACGTCGGCCGCGCGGACGATTTGATCAAAAGCTCCGGTTACCGCATCGGGCCGTTCGAGGTCGAAAGCGTGCTGATGGAGCATCCGGCGGTGCTGGAATGCGGCGTCACCGGCGCGCCCGACCCGGTTCGCGGACAGATCGTCAAGGCGACCGTCGTGCTGAATAAAGGCTACGAGGGAACCCCTGAGCTGACAAAGGAGCTTCAGAACTACGTCAAGACGCATACGGCGTCTTATAAATACCCCCGCATCGTCGAATACGCAGCGGAACTGCCGAAAACGATCAGCGGGAAGATCCGCCGTACGGATCTGCGCAAGAATAACGGATAACAATAAAGGGAAAAAGGAACCCCTTAGTCTCTAAGGGGTTCCTTCGGTATGGATGGGGTTTATGGCTATTTGGGAGCTTATGGTCCTTGCGGTGGGACTGTCGATGGACGCGTTTGCGGTCAGCATCTGCAAGGGTCTTGCGTCGAGAAGGATGCGCTGGGACGGCGCCCTTGCCTGCGGTTTATATTTTGGCGGATTCCAGGCGCTGATGCCGACGGTCGGCTACTTCGTCGGTTCGCGCTTTTATACGTATATCGAACGCTTCGACCACTGGGTGGCGTTCATCCTGCTGATACTGATCGGCGTGAATATGCTGCGCGAGGCGTTTTGCGAGGAGGAAAAGGTGGACTCGTCGTTCGCGGTGAAGGGTATGCTGGTGCTGGCGGTTGCGACGAGCATTGACGCGCTGGCGGTGGGCGTATCGCTCGCCTGCCTGCGGACGAATATCGCGCTGGCGGCGGCGGTCATCGGTGTGACAACGTTCATTTTTTCCTTCGCCGGTGTGCGTATCGGGAATGTGTTCGGTTCGAGGTATCGCAAAAAGGCGGTCATCGCCGGAGGCGTGATTCTCATTGGGATCGGACTGAAAATTTTGGTTGAGCATCTGATCAGCGGCTAAAAAAGAAAAGAACAAGTCATAACGTCTTTGGACGCGCATACATTGTACCAAAACGTGCAAAACGGGAGGTACCAATCGTATGTTGATTTACACGGCAAAACTGACGAAGACGAAGCTCGCACTGTTTATCGGAGGCGTATTCCTCGTACTGCTTCTGATCATCGTTGCGGTCACGTCGCTCAAAAACAACGCGGCCGATTCGACTGTCTCGACGGCCACCGATGTCAGCTACAAAAACATCCGCGACAACGACGACCGCATCGCGTTTCTGAACGCGTTCGGCTGGGAGGTCAGCGCGGACCCGATCGCGATCGAGGAGGTCGTGATCCCGCAGGAGTTCGACGACGTGTACGCGCAGTACAACGAGCTGCAGCAGTATCAGGGGCTCGATCTTGAGAAATACCAGGGCAAAACGGCAAAACGCTATACATATGAGATCACGAATTACCCCGGCGTAGAGGAAAACGTCGTCGCAAACCTGCTGATTTATAAGAATCGCGTGATCGGCGGCGATGTCTGCTCCACGGAGTACCGTGGCTTCATGCACGGATTTGAAAGGACGACGGGCTGACCTTAATCCCGTCGTGGATGAAGGAACGTGGAAAGACTCGATAAGATATTGGTGTCACAGGGAGAGGGGTCGCGCCGGGAGCTGCAGGAACGCATCCGGCGCGGCGCCGTATCGGTCGACGGTGACGTTATCCGTAGCCCGGAGACGAAAATCGATCCGGAAAAGGCGCGGATTACGCTCGACGGCAAACCTTTTGAGTATCGCAGATATGTTTATATCATGATGAATAAGGCGCCAGGGCTACTCTGCGCGACGCGTGACCCGAAGGCGCCGACCGTCCTGACTGCGCTTCCGGAAAAGCTCGTACGACGCGGCATCTTCCCGGCGGGCAGGCTCGATCGGGACGCGGTGGGGCTGCTGCTCATTACGGACGACGGCGACGCGGCGCATCTGCTGCTGTCGCCCGCGCGCCATGTCGAAAAGACCTATTACGTCCGCTATACGGGCGCCCTTGCGTCCGATGCCGTCGCCCGCTTCGCCCGGGGGATCCGTATTGACGGGGACGAGCTTTGCCTGCCTGCGACACTGGAGCCGCTAGGAGCGGGGGAGGCTCGTGTGACCGTGACCGAAGGACGGTATCATCAGGTCAAGCGTATGATCGCGGCGGCGGGCGGAGAGGTGAGCTTCCTGCGCCGGGAGAGCTTCGGGCCGCTTGTGCTGGATGAAGACCTCGCGGAGGGACAATGGCGCGAGCTTTATAAAGATGAAATTGCGCAAATTGAGAGAATGACCCGGAAAACGCGCGGATAAGAAGGAAAAAAGACGGAATATAATGGCATGGATGGATTTTACGTCAATTTTTCCATTGTCATGATGGGCAGAATGAATAAAAGAAATCCGTAACGTTTGTTGAATAAACCACTATCCATTTTAGAATTCATCTGTTATAATATAAACACTAACTTCGAACTAAACGGAGGTTCAACTATGTCAAGCGTAACACTGAAAGGCATTTACAAGAGATACGCGGGCGGCGTTACGGCGGTTTCCGATTTTAATCTGGACATCGAAGACAAGGAATTTATCATTCTTGTCGGCCCGTCCGGTTGCGGCAAGACCACCACGCTCCGTATGATCGCCGGTCTGGAAGAAATCTCTGAAGGCGAACTCTACATCGACAACAAGCTCGTCAACGACGTGGCTCCGAAGGATCGCGATATCGCGATGGTCTTCCAGAACTACGCTCTGTACCCCCACATGACCGTCTTCGAGAACATGGCGTTCGGTCTTAAGCTGCGTAAGACGCCGAAGCCCGAAATCAAAAAGCGCGTCGACGAAGCCGCCCAGATCCTCGATATTGCGCACCTCCTCGACCGTAAGCCGAAGGCTCTTTCCGGCGGTCAGAGACAGCGTGTCGCCCTCGGCCGCGCCATCGTCCGTGACCCGAAGGTCTTCCTTCTTGACGAGCCGCTGTCAAACCTCGACGCAAAGCTCCGTGCCCAGATGAGAACCGAGCTGTCTAAGCTCCATCAGCGTCTGGCCACCACCTTCATCTATGTTACCCACGACCAGATCGAGGCTATGACCATGGGTACCCGCATCGTCGTTATGAAGGACGGCTTCATTCAGCAGGTCAGCGCGCCCCAGGTTCTGTACGAAAACCCCGCCAATCTCTTCGTCGCGACCTTCATCGGCACCCCGCAGATGAACACCATCACCGGTACCGTCGTTGACAAGGACGGCAAGACATACGTCAAGTTCGGCGATTATACCATCCTCCTGCCCGATGATAAGGGCCGTAAGCCCGAAGTCCTCGCGTATGCGAACAAGGAAGTGATCGTCGGTATCCGTCCGGAGAGTCTCCATGACGAGACCCGTTACCTCCAGGAGTTCACAAACTCCACCGTTACCGCGCATGTCGACCTCGTCGAAATGATGGGCTCCGAGACCTATCTGTACCTCCTCCTTGAGGGCCAGAACTTCATCGCCCGTGTTGCCCCGACTTCCACCGCCCGTAACGGCGATAAGGTCAAGATTGCGATCGACAACACCAAGATCCATCTGTTCGACAAGGACACCGAAAAGACCATCACCAACTGATTGTCACACATGTTCAGCGCGGAGTGCTTTTCACACTCCGCGCTTTTCTTCTTGCATGCCTTGTGAAAAACCGGTACTTTTTTGACGGTTTACCAAATATGAAAAACGTCCCGCACGCCGAATACACACGGCATAAAAACAGAAAAAGAGTAGAATAAAATCAGTAATAATACATAATAACGCATAAACAAACATATTGAGATCCGATTTAATCATATTGACAAAGGATCCAGAAAATGATATAATCGATACAATAAAATCCCTTTGGATTTCGCTTTGAAACCAGAGAAAAAATGGAGGATTTGAAAATGAAGAACAAGACTCTCGCGCGTGTTTTGGCGCTGGCCTTGGCGGCGCTGATGTGCGTCGGGTTAGTGGCATGTACGGGCAATACGTCCGGCTCGACCACTACCGCGACGACGGCTGCCACCGCTGCGACGACGGCTGCCGCGACGACAGCCGCTACCACGACGACGACCGCTGCGACGACGGCCGCCACGACGACGACGACCGCCGCTCCCAAAGTCGACGTTCCCCTGGTTGTTGCGTATAGCCCCTTCTCCCAGAAGTTCTCTCCCTATGTTGCCGATACCGGTTATGATCAGGACGTCGTCACGATGACGCAGATCAGCCTGATGACGACCGACCGCAGCGGCGGCATCGTTTATAACGCGATTGCCGGCGAGGAGCGCGAGTATAACGGCACAATGTATACGTACACCGGCGCCGCCGACCTCAAGGTCGAATACGACGAGAAGTCCGATATTACCACCTATACCGCGACGCTGCGCAAGGACCTTGTCTTCTCCGACGGCGAGCCTGTTACCGCGGACGACGTGATCTTCAACTACTATGTGTACCTCGATCCGTCCTATGTCGGTTCCACCACCTTGAATTCCTACCCGATCATCGGTCTTATCAATTATCAGTACAATAATTCCCTCGCGGAAGGCGTTGAGATCAGCGCCGAGGAGATCAGCGCGCTGCTTGAAAAGCCGGACGAAGCTTTCGGCAAGCAGCTGACCGATTTCGTCTCCGGCGTTCTGGTCTCCGAGCTTGACTGGGTCAAGACCTTATACGGCAACGAGTCCTATAAGAAGTACACCGACGCGTATCCGGTTGCCAAGGATCTGTTCTACGCGTTTTACGGCACCGATGCCGATTACGACTCCACCAAGGTCGAAAAGGAAGAGGATGTCCTCGCGAAGGTTCTTGAAGAGTACGGCATGGACTGGAAGCTTCTGGGCGTTGGCTACGGTGGCGCGGAAGACTATTACGAAGCAGATATGCAGGCGATGGCCGAGCAGTATCTCTTCGATAATGCCATCGGCAAGCTCGAGGGCGAAGAAGTTCCGAACATCGAAGGCATTAAAAAGATCGACGAGTATACCGTTCAGGTACAAACCAAGGGCTATTCCGCTCCGGCTGTCTACTCCATCCTCGGTATCCAGGTCGCTCCTATGCACTACTACGGCGACGCGTCCCTCTATGATTACGACAACAACCAGTTTGGCTTTACTCGCGGCGATTTAAGCGCTGTGCTTGCGAAGACCACCTCGCCGGTCGGCGCCGGTCCGTACAAGTTTGTCGAGTACACCGATAAGGTTGTCTACTTCGAAGCAAACGAAGATTATTATAAGGGCGCCCCGAAGACCAAGTATGTCCAGTTCCTTGAGACCGCGTCCGCTGACGTGCTGCCTGGTATCGTGCAGGGCACCGCGGATGCCGGTGAGACCAACGGCACCAAGACGAACTTTGAGGCCATCCGTGGCTACAACACCAACGGCGAGCTGGAAGGCGACGTCATCACCATCTCCAGCGTAGATAACCTTGGTTACGGCTACATCGGCATGAACGCCGATACCATGAACGTGGGCGGCGAGCCTGCTTCCGATGCGTCCAAGAACCTGCGCCGCGCGTTTGCGACAGTCCTTGCGGCTTACCGTGACGTTTCTATCGACAGCTACTACGGCGATGCCGCGACGGTCATTCAGTACCCGATTTCCAATACCTCCTGGGCGGCACCTCAGAAGTCCGATGCGGACTATCAGATGGCCTTCTCCGTCGATATCGACGGCAACCCGATCTATACGGACGATATGGACGCGGATGCGAAGTATGCCGCCGCTCTGGATGCCGCGATCGGCTTCCTGAAGGCTGCCGGCTATACGTTTGACGAGGCGACCGGCAAGTTTACGGCGGCTCCTGACGGCGCTCTGCTTTCCTATGAGGCTATCATCCCCGCCGACGGTGCGGGCGACCATCCGTCCTTTATGATCCTGTCCAACGCAAAAGCGGCGCTGGAGACCATCGGCATTGAGCTTGTCATCAACGACCCGGCCGATTCCAACGAGCTTTGGGATAAGCTGGACGCCGGTACGCAGAACATCTGGTGCGCGGCGTGGGGCGCTACGATCGATCCGGATATGTATCAGGTTTACCACAGCTCCGGCATCGTCGGTCAGGGCGGCTCCGATTCCAACCATTATCACATTAACGACGCGGAACTCGATAAGCTGATCGTGGAAGCCCGTGAAAGCGACGATCAGAGCTACCGCAAGACCGTTTATAAGGCCTGCCTCGACATCATCATCGACTGGGCGGTCGAGATCCCGAACTATCAGCGTCAGAACATCGTGGCGTTTAGCCCGGAGCGTGTCAATATGGACACCGTTACCCCGGACATCACCACGTACTGGGGCTGGATGAGCGAGATCCAACTGATCGAGATGAATTAAGCAAAAGATAAAAGAATAGGATCCTTGACGTCGCCTGAAACGGCGGGGTGTTAGCGGAAGGGGAAGCTTTGAGCGTTCCCCTTCCGCGCATCTTAGGCCGAAAACAAAACAGTGTATAAATATACTAACGCGCCTTGCGCGACGCCAGGGTTTTCAGTTCTGCCCAAGCTTTTGCACATGAGGTGGTTTTATGTGGAAATTTCTTGTTAAACGACTGTTTTTATCTGTCGTAATTTTGTTTTTTGTGGCGTTGATCGTTTATACGATTATGCGCTGCATCCCGACATCCTACATCGAGCGGCTGGCCCGTGAACGCGCAAGTCTGCCCGGCTCGAAGAGCTATACGGAGTGGCTTGCACAGCTTAACGCGATCTATCACATGGATGTCGGTATTCCGAACGGATTCATCATGTGGCTTGGCGATGCGCTTCAGGGCAATTTTGGTGATTCCTGGTATTACAATGTCCCGGTCATTGATAAGTTTAAGAGCGTGATCTGGGACTCCTTTTTCCTTGCGGCAGTCTCGTTCGTACTCGAACTTGTGATTGCCATCCCGCTCGGTATCCTTTCCGCAAGAAAGCAGTATTCGAAAACAGACTATACGGTTACCGTTATCGCGTTGATAGGGATCTCATTGCCTACCTTTTTCTTCGCGACCCTCTTAAAACTTGGATTCTCCATAAAGCTTGGATGGTTCGATCTGTACGGCAAGGTGGGGCGGTATTATAACCAGCTCAACTCCGTCGGACAGTTTTTCGACGTCGTACGGCATTTCGTACTGCCTGTCATGACCCTGACGATCGTTTCCATCGGCTTTATGATGCGTTATACACGTACGAACATGCTGGAAGTGCTGAATTCGGACTATATCCGCACCGCGCGCGCGAAAGGCTTACCTGAAAAACGCGTGATCAATTATCACGCCTTTCGCAACACGCTGATTCCGATCGTAACGCTTGTCGGCGGTACGCTGCCGGGGCTTTTCTCCGGCGCGATGATCACGGAGACGCTGTTCCAGATTCCCGGCATCGGCTGGACCTCGTATCAGGCGATGATCTCGGGCGATATCCCGTTTTCGATGTTTTATATGATCTTCATGGCTGTACTGACGCTCCTGGGTACCCTTCTTTCCGATATTCTGTACGCTGTGGTCGATCCGCGCGTACGCGTCAACTAAGGAGGGAGGAAAAGCTATGGATGCCAACAAAAAAAACGTACCCGTGAAGAACACGACGCAAGAGCATACCGTTCGCGTACTCTCTCCGTCAATGCTTGTGATCAAGCGCTTCATCCGCAACAAGCTGGCGATCGTCGGTACGATCATCATCATCGCCATGTTTTTGTTTTCCTTTTTGGGTGGCGTGATCATTCCCTATAAAGAAACAGAAACCTTCTATACGACCGGTATGATGGTCAAGGACTATGCGTCCGCCACGTACAACCGGAACTTCTATTATTATGAGAAGGAAGGAGCCTCCTTTAGCTCGGCTGCGCAGGCGAAATTTGTGCTGGCGATCAATAATAAAAAAGACAGCTTTGCAGCAAACGGCACGACATATCAGCTGACGAAGGAGAGCGAGGACTTCTACCGCATCAGCGGCGATAAGAAGGTCGCGTCAGCCATTGCATTAAAGGGGATCTATTCCGTGACGCCGGAGGAAGGCGTGACGCTTCCGGAAAGCTTTGAGGAAACGTTTATCGCGGCGCATTCGGCTAAAGAGCCGGCGTTTGAGCTGGACGGCACGCTGTATACGATCGAAAACGCGGGCAAGTCCATTTTTATAACGGCGCAGGAGGATATTGCGCTCGCGACGAAGATCATCTATAACCTGTATAATAACAACGCGGAGGTTTCCTATTCATTCCGGCTGGAAGCCCAACGCGCCATGAACGAGGGAAAAACGGAATTTGAAGCCGATCAAGGTCAGTATCTTATCCAAACGGACGGGGACAGCGTGACCATTCTGGACGCCGCGACAAGCGAACCTTTCGCCGATGCGTCTAATATGATCATAACCCCTGCCGTCGCGGGATCGTTTTTAAGCGTCGAATTCAAAACCATGATCGCGAACGCGATCAATGAGGGCAACTACGATTTCGATATTACCGACGCTCAAGGGAATACGGTGACCTATAGCATCGTGCGCCGCGATTATCAGTTTGATATCCGCACGGAGACGGAAACGAAGTTGATCGACACCTATGGTGCGCCGTCGGCCGCGCATCCTTTAGGGACGGACGGCTACGGGATGGATATCCTGACGCGCCTGATGTACGGCGGACGCGTGTCCCTGATTATCGGCTTCATTGTCGTGATCATCGAGACCGTCATCGGCGTTATTCTCGGCGGCATTTCCGGTTACTTCGGCCGATGGGTCGATCAGATCATTATGCGTATCGTCGATATCTTCAACTGCATCCCGACGATGCCGCTGTATATCATCATCGGTGCGATCATGGACAGCATGCGCATCGATGCGGCGGCGCGCATTATGGTAATGATGGCGATTCTGGGCGTCACCGGATGGCCGGGCATCGCGCGTGTGGTAAGAGGTCAGATCTTGTCGCTTCGTGAGCAGGAGTTCATGCTTGCGACGGAGGCGACGGGGCTGTCGGTATCGAGAAGAATCTTTAAGCATCTCGTGCCGAACGTGATTCCGCAGCTCATCGTTTACGCGACGATGGGACTCGGCAGCATCATTTTGACGGAAGCGACGCTGTCCTTTTTAGGCCTTGGCGTCAAGTATCCGTACGCGTCGTGGGGCAACATCATCAACGCGGTCAACGACGTGTTCGTGCTGACGAATTATCTGTATGTCTGGATTCCGGCCGGTATTCTGATCCTGTTAACGGTTTTGGGCTTCAATTTCATCGGCGACGGTCTGCGCGATGCCTTTGACCCGAAGATGAAGAGGTGAGCAAGATGGGAAAGCGTTCAATTAAGGAACAGATCGACGCGTCGGTCATTCAGGCAAAGGAACGGAAAAACAAATCCGGCGGCGTCGATTACCTGACGGCAAGGGAATCCCGAGAGATAACGAAGTTTAATCGCCGGATTACGAATCAGCTGGAGCGGGAACGAAACCGCAAAAAGGTGCCGAAGGAAGAATACGCTGCCGAGATGCGCGACCCTGGCAACGTTGTCGAGTTTGACAATCTGCACACCTACTTTTTCACCGACGTCGGCACCGTGCGAGCGGTGGACGGCGTCAGCTTTGACGTCCCGATCGGCAAGACCGTCGGCGTCGTCGGCGAGTCCGGCTGCGGCAAGAGCGTCACGAGTCTGTCCTTGATGCAGCTGGTGCAGCGTCCGCAGGGGCAGATCGTCGAGGGTGCGATCCGCCTTAACTTAGGCGATGAGGCGATCGATATTGCCAAAACGCCGACAGCCGAGATGCAGAAAATTCGCGGCAAGGTTGTCTCGATGATTTTCCAGGAGCCGATGACAAGCTTAAACCCGGTTTTCCGCATCGGTGCGCAGGTGGATGAGGTAATCGAGCTGCATAACAGCCACATGTCTGCGGCCGAGGTCAAGGCGCACACGGTACAGATGCTTGAGCTGGTCGGTATCGCGAACGCCGAGGGCGTTTATAATATGTATCCGCACGAGCTGTCCGGCGGTATGCGGCAGCGCGTCATGATTGCGATGGCGCTGTCGTGCAACCCACGGTTGATCATCGCGGACGAGCCGACGACGGCGCTCGACGTGACGATTCAGGCGCAGATTCTGGATCTGCTGCGCGAGCTGAAGGATAAGATCAACGCGTCGATCATGCTGATCACGCACGATCTGGGCGTGATCGCGGAAATGGCGGACTATGTCGTCGTCATGTACGCGGGCAAGGTGGTCGAAAAGGGAACGGCGGCGGATATCTTCAAATCTCCTGCGCATCCTTATACGATCGGCCTGATGAATTCCAAGCCCGCTGTCGGCAAGCATGTCGAGAGACTGTATTCGATTCCCGGCAAGGTGCCCAATCCGATCGACATGCCGGACTATTGTTACTTTAAGGATCGCTGCGAACAGTGCGTCGCGGCGTGCGACGGACCTTATCCGCCGGAATGCCGCATCAGTCCGACGCATACCGTCGTCTGCTACCGATATGACGACAGGACGGGGAAGGGGGCCTCAAAATGAGCACAGAAAACCATCACGATCCTATTTTGGAGGTCCGGGACCTTAAAACCTATTTTCCCATTAAGACGGGCCTTTTTTCCCGGGTGACGGGTTATGTGAAGGCTGTCGACGGCATCAGCTTTTCGATTCAGCGGGGTACGACGATGGGGCTTGTCGGCGAATCCGGCTGCGGTAAGACAACAGTGGGACGCACTCTTTTGCGCCTGACGCCCAAGACCGCCGGCACAGTGCTGTTTGACGGGAAGGATATCCACAAGTATGATTCCGGGCGGATGAACGAGCTGCGTACAAAGCTGCAAATCATCTTTCAGGACCCCTATTCCAGCCTGTCGCCGCGTATGCCCGTCGGCGAGATCATCGGCGAGGCGGTGCGCGAGCACAATATCGTACCGAAGGAAGAATTTGACGCATATATTACCAAAGTCATGGCAAACTGCGGCCTGCAGGAGTATTATAAGCCCCGTTATCCGCATGAGTTTTCCGGTGGGCAGCGCCAGCGTATCTGCATCGCGAGAGCGCTCGCGTTAAATCCGTCGTTCGTGGTCTGTGACGAGCCGGTTTCAGCGCTCGACGTGTCGATTCAAGCGCAGATCATCAACCTGCTGATGGATTTACAGAAGCAATTCCATCTGACGTATCTGTTCATTTCGCATGACCTGTCCGTGGTCGAGCATATTTCGGACACTGTCGGCATCATGTATCTCGGTAATCTTGTGGAATACGGCACAAAAGAGGATATTTTCGCAAATCCCATGCATCCGTATACCAAAGCGCTGTTTTCGGCGATTCCGGTGCCGGATCCCGATATTAAGATGAAGCGGATCATCCTGGAAGGCAGCATTCCGTCTCCGGCGAATCCACCCAAGGGCTGCAAGTTCCATACGCGCTGCCGCGACTGCATGGAGATCTGCAAGACGGAAACGCCGCCATGCCATACGCTGCCAAACGGTCATTTTGTGCATTGCCACTTGTATAAGGCGGACCCTCCGAAAGAAAATGAAAAGAAAGCGAATTGATTTTAAAGACGATGGGCATGTCATCGCGCCGATGGATGTCGATGGCATGCCGTCCGGCATGCTCGAACAGACCGGCTGGTTTGGAAAGGCGTATCCGAAGCGGCGGCCTGCACCGAATAAAACGCATGAGGGACAGGCATCCCCTGCGACTGAGCTGACGCCGTCGGAAACCCGGAGCGCCATCGGCGGCGCACTGCTCGCGGCACTGCTGGTGGCTGGTATCTTTATCGTTGCCGGCGCGCTGTTCATCGTATTCTGCACGCATGTCTGGCTGAGGTGATCAAAATGAAGCATTTGCGATGGCTGCTGGTCCCCTGCATACTCGCGATTCTCGCTGTGATCGCGTTTATCGGCTATCTGATGTGGCAGAGGATCGATATGGTGGACTATGAGTCGAGGCTTGTACAGAGCTTCGGTACAGCCGGGGAAAACGGCGTTGTCGCCCAGATGGACGGCGTGAATACTGTGGTCGCGGGGGATAACCGTGAAAAACTGCGGTCTTTTCTGACGGTTTCCGACAAACAAAAGGTAAAGCATACACCGGATCCCGATGCCCAAACAATGACCATCCGTGTCGGCACCTCGATGACCATCATAGTGGAAAAGGGGGACGAAGCCGCCGACGAGACCTTTTTCACGGTACAGTCCGGCGCATGGAAACGCACCTTTCGTACGGAGGGCTTAAAAAGCTTTTATTGGATTACTCGAACGGCAGGTGCGGAAGGGTATTATTACCCGAATGCGGTGATCGTACCCTATATGGGAGAGAGACAGGGGGTTATCCCCCGTCTCTCTCTTTTTTATCGAATTTGAGTAGAGCCATATGGATACGAGACTTACAGGGTTTCCCTTCGCCGCCTCCCGTGTTTTCTCATCGGAATGTGGCCGAAATTCCTTTACAAGGCGGTCGGAATATGATAGAATAAAGGCGAAAATATAGAGGGGAGTTTTAAAACCCGTGCGTATATTGCCTTCAATTGATTTGAAAGACGGAAACGTGGTACGCCTATATAAGGGAGACTTTGCGACGACGCATACCGTGGCGGACAGTGCAGAGGATACCGCGCGGCGCTTTCTTGCCGCAGGCGCGACATTATTGCATATGGTCGACCTCGACGGCGCAAAGACCGGCGGCGGCCAAAACCGCCGGATTGTGCGGGAGGTTGCCGCGCTCAGCGCGGCGCTCGGCGCGGCTGTCGAGCTGGGCGGCGGGATCCGTACGATGGAGGATATCGCGGCGGCACTCGCGCTGGGTGTCGCGCGTGTGGTATTGGGTTCGGCGGCGGTGGAGAATCCGGCGCTGGTACTCTCCGCGGTGAAAGAATACGGGGACAAAATTGCCGTCGGCATCGACGCGCTTCATGGGTCCGTGCGGACGCGCGGCTGGGTAGAGGATTCCGGCATTCCTTATCTGGATTTTGCGCGGCAAATGGAGTCGTTCGGCGTGAAAACGATCATTTTTACGGATATCGACCGTGACGGCCTGCAAGAGGGGCCTTCTTTCGCGTATTTGCAGGCGCTGCGGGATGCTGTGAAGTGCGAGATTGTGGCGTCCGGCGGCGTGACGACCTTGGACGACGTGGTGCGGCTGCGCGATATGGGTATCGACGCGGCGATCGTAGGAAAAGCGGCGTACACAGGCGCGATGGATCTGCGGCACGCGGTGGAACTTGCCGGAAGCGTATAAAAGGAGGAGAACCGATGCTTGCGAAACGAATTATCCCCTGTCTCGACGTGTTTGAGGGACGCGTTGTCAAGGGTGTGCACTTTGTCAATCTGCGCGACGCCGGCGATCCGGTGGAGCTTGCCAAGTTTTATTCCGAACAGGGCGCGGACGAGATCGTCTTCCTCGACATTACGGCGACGCATGAGAAACGCCGTACCATCGTGGATGTCGTCGAGCGCACGGCCAGAGAGGTGTTTGTGCCGATGACCGTCGGCGGCGGCATCCGCACCGTGGAGGACTTCCACGACCTCCTGCGGGCGGGTGCGGATAAAATCTCGATCAACTCGTCAGCCGTGCGCGACCCGTCCCTCATCGACCGTGCGGCAGAGCGCTACGGCAGTCAGTGCGTCGTGGTTGCCATCGATGCAAGACGCAGGGAGGGCAATCCGTCCGGGTATGAGGTCGTCGTGAACGGCGGCCGTATCGGCACGGAGAAGGATCCCGTGGCATGGGCGATCGAAGCGCAGGAACGCGGTGCGGGCGAGCTGCTTTTAACATCGATGGAGACCGACGGCACAAAATCGGGGTTTGATTTGGACATCACCCGTAAGATCGTGGACGCCGTGAAGATACCGGTCATCATGTCCGGTGGGTGCGGCGCGCTGGAGCATTTTTACGAGGGATTTGTGAAAGGCGGCGGCGACGCGGCGCTGGCGGCGACGCTGTTCCATTACGGGGAGCTGACGGTGCCGCAGGTGAAGGAATATCTGCGGGGCCGCGGGATTCCGGTGCGTACATAAGGAGACCGTATCGATGGTGGATTTTGAAAAGACGCCCCTTGTCCCGGCGATTGTGCAGGATGTCGGCAGCGGAAAAGTGTTAATGCTTGCTTATGTCAACGCGGAGGCGCTGCGGCTGACGATGGAGACAAAAACGGCATGGTTCTGGTCGCGAAGCCGCAAGGAATTGTGGAATAAGGGCGCGACGTCGGGTAACATTATGCATATAGTGAAGGTCATGGTGGACTGCGACGGGGACACGCTGCTGTATCTGGTGCGTCCGGACGGTCCGGCATGTCATACGGGCAATGAGACCTGCTTTTATAGGGAGCTGACGGCGGAGGAGTGAGCGTATGCGCGAGCCGGAGGACGAGGTTAAACGCCAGCGGCGAAAGCTTTTGCAAAGCATCGGGATCTGGGCCGCGACCATCGTTGCGCTGGGCGGCGTCATGTTTACGCTGGGGTTTTTCGTCGGACGCGCGACGGGCGGAACGCAGCTTGAGGTGTATGTGCAGAACCCGGAGGGTGTGTATTTACGTGCGGAGACGACGGCCCCGGTATCCGGAGCGGGGACGGCGCTATCCGGACAGCTGAAAATGGCGGCGGTGACAACAACGGCCGCGCCTGTGACGACTGCCGCGACCACGACTGTAACGCAGACAAGCATGACGACCACGCCGGTTCCGACGACGACTTCGACGGAGACCCCGACGGAGAGTACGCAGGCGACGACTGCATACATAGCGGGGAAGGTCAACATCAACACCGCGACAGAAGCGCAGCTGGACACGCTGCCCGGCATCGGACCGGTGAAGGCAAAAAGCATTATTGCGTATCGGGAAGCAAGCGGCGCGTTTGCGTCGATTGAGGATTTGATTCGGGTGGACGGCATCGGTGAAAAAACAATGGCGGATTTGCGTCCGCTGATTACGGTAGGAGACTGACGGAGGAACGATATGGAGAGTCTAGAAAAGCTGTATCAGGTTGTATGCGGCCGAAAGGAGAATCCGCAGGAGGGATCGTATACCTGCTACCTCTTCGATAAGGGGCTGGACAAAATCTGTAAGAAGATCGGCGAGGAGAGCGCGGAGTTGATCATCGCCTCGAAGAACGGCGTGCCGGGCGAGATCCAGCTTGAAGCGTGTGACCTGCTTTACCATATAATGGTGCTGCTGGTACAGACCGGCGTACCGCTTCGCGATATCGACGCGGAGCTTGCCCGCCGCGCGGAGAAGATCGGCAACTTGAAAACGATGAAAAATACCGATACATTAACATAATCGGAGGGAAGATCGATGGAGAAGACGCTGCGCGTTGCCGTTATGGGCGACATTTGCATGGACAGAATTCAGGATGTCATGGATGCCGACCGTGCGAAGGCATTACTGCGTGAGGTAAAGCCCTTGATCGACGGGATGGATTTGCGTATTGCCAATTTGGAGAACGCCATCACGGAACCGCTGACCCCGATCGCGAAGTGCGGGCCGAACCTCTGGCAGACGCGGGAGAATCTGTGCTTCTACCGGGAAGCCGGGATTGACTGCGCGGTGCTCGCGAACAACCATACCGGAGACTTCGGGCCGGCCGCGGTGGAGAATACCGCGCGGGTGCTCGATGAGGAGGGCTTTGGACGTGTCGGCGCGGGGGAAAACCTCGACGCGGCGTATGAGCCTTGGTATGCCCAGACGCCTGCGGGGAAGCTTGGTGTCTGCGCGTTCTGCGAAAACGAATTCGGCGGCGCGACGCTTGATGCTTGGGGCTCGGCGGGGTTTGACCTCCATCGCGCGGCCCGCGCCATCCGGACAGTGAAGGAGAACGCCGACTTTTGCTTGGTGATCATGCATGGCGGCAACGAGCACAATCCGCTGCCGAGTCCGGGGGTGCGCGCGCGGTACCGTACGTTCGTCGATCTCGGCGCGGATGCCGTGGTCGGGATGCACCCGCATTGCATGCAGGGTGCGGAAACCTATCGAGGTGCGCCGATTGTCTACAGCCCCGGCAATTTCCTGTTCCGCGATTTCGGCAGCGCCGATCCGTCGTGGTTCTCGGGGTACATCGTTGAATTAACCTTTGAAAAGGGACAAAAACCGGCGTTTCGGCTGCATCCGTATCGGTTCAACGCCGAACTGACGTTGATCCATCTGTATGAGGGCGCGGAAAAGCAGACCGTACTCGATTATCTCGACAGACTTTCCGCGATGATCCCCGATGAGCGGCTCTTAAAGCGGTATTTTGACGGCTGGTGCATGATTACAGGGCCGTCCCATGCACAGTATGCCTTTGATGAAGCGTATCTGGACGAAAGTGACTTCCAAAGGGGACATCCGATGCTTGCGGTGCGCAATATTCGCACCTGCGAAGCGCATAACGAGCTGGTGACCAATCTCTGCCGGATGGTGATCGAAGGCCGCGTCGAGGCGGGCCGTGCCATGATTCCGGCAATCCGCGAATTACAAAAAATGCCTGTGTAAAGAGGATAAACAAATGGCAAAAGTAGTTGGATTTGGCGAAGTGATGCTTCGCTTGAACCCTGAGGGCTATCGGCGTTTTGTGCAGGCGAATTGCTTTGAAGCAAGCTATGCCGGCAGCGAAGCCAACGCGCTCGTAACTTGTGCGATGTGCGGACTGGACGCGGCGATGATTACAAAGCTGCCGGAGAACGAACTCGGACAGGCAGCGCTGAACGAAATGCGCAGGTACGGGCTTGACACCAGCGGCATTCTGCGCGGAGGCCCCAGACTCGGCATCTATTTTGCCGAAAAAGGCGCGTCTCAGCGGGATTCGAAGGTTGTCTACGACCGCGCGGGTTCTTCCATCGCGCTGGCGAAGCGCGGGGAGTTTGACTGGAAATCGATTTTTAACGGCGCGTGCTGGTTCCATTTTTCGGGTATTACCCCGGCGCTCGGCGGCGATCTGGCCCAGATCACAATGGACGCCGTGCGGACGGCGAAGGACATGGGTCTGACCGTCAGCTGCGATATCAATTACCGCAAAAAGCTCTGGACACCGGAGGAAGCCGGAAAGGGTTTGAGTGTGCTGATGCCGTATGTCGATGTATGCAGCTTCAACGAGTCGGAGGCGTCGCAGGTGTTCGGCGTGTATGCCGAGGCGGGCTGCACCGAGGACAAAAAATATGAGAGCATCGCCCGCCAATTGCAGGAGCGCTTTGGGTTCCGCCGTGTGGCGATCACACTGAGTAAAAATATCACCGCAACGGATAACGATATCGGCGGCGTGCTCTACGAGAACGGCTTAACATACTACTCGCCGTTGGCGCGTGTGCATATCGTCGACCGCGTGGGTGCGGGCGACTGCTTCGGCGGCGCGCTGATCGTGGCGGAGCTTGCGGGCTATACGCCGCAGCATACCGTGAACTTTGCGGCGGCGACGGCGGTTCTCAAATGCTCGGTGGAGTTTGATTATGCGCTGCTGGGCATGGCGGAGATCGAAGCGCTTGCCAGCGGCGGCGTGTCGGCCGGACCTCAGAGGTGATAGTATGAAAAAACTGGATATTACGGTTGCGGTTCGTTATCTTTCGAAGACTTACAGTACGGAGGCCGTGCCGTATATCGGAGAGCTGTGCGGAGACGATACGCGCGTCTGTGAAAACTATACGATCGAGACGAGGGAAACCTCCCGCGGCATTGTAACGCGCGTGACCTACCGTCATATGGCGCAGCAGCCGCTGAAGGTGCAGGATATCGCCTTTACCGGGCGCTGGACGGCGCCCATCCGGACATGTATCGTCTATGAAGCGCAAGAGACGTCGTTTAAGATCTACAATCAGATGTGCAGTCCCGCGCGCACGGTGAGAATGCTGCCGATGACCAGCGCGAAAAGCTGCGATTTGCTCCCGTTTTCGGATGAAGACGGCGTTTCGGGGGTACTGGGGTTTGCGACGAACGTTTGCTACTTCTCCGATCTCGGCATTGACGCCGACGGCGCGTTCTGCGCCGCGCAAAACGTCGAGGACCGGGTTTTGCAGCCGGGAGAGACCATTCAGTCTGACTGGTTCTATGTCGGCGACGGTAAAACGCCGGACGAAGCACTCGGCGCGTATATGGACACGCTGGCCGAGTACCAGCAGCTTCCGTCGCTGCCGGAGAAGGTGCCGACGGGCTGGTGTACCTGGTACTATTATCTGAACCATATCAGCGAGGCTACCATTCGCGAAAACATGGATTGCCTAGCGCGGGAGCACAACGGACTGCCGGTTAAAGTCGTGCAGATCGACGAAGGCTGGGCGGACAAGTACGGAGACTGGGAGGCGAACGGCCGGTTCCCGAACGGGATGAAAGTGATGGCGGACGAGATTCGCGCAAAAAGCTTTATCCCCGGCATCTGGCTTTGCCCGTTTTCGGCGCAGCCGGACTCGAATTTTGCCCAAGCGCATCCTGAAGCCATGATCCAGAAACCAGACGGTTCCGGTCCCGTCCGGGTCGGCAACTACGCCATCGACCCAACGCATCCGGAGGGCGAACGGCATTTGCGTGAGCTGTTTCATAAGCTTTCCTACGAGTGGGGCTACCGCTACATCAAGCTTGACTACATGATCGCGGGCGGTTTACCCGGCAAAAGGTATAACCCGAAGATCTCGACGTTGGAATCCATGCGGTTAGGGTTGAAATTCATGCGCGAGTCCGTAACAGAGGACACCTTCCTGCTTGCCTGCACGGCGCAGATTGCCGCGCCGATGGGTCTGTGTCAGGGCATGCGCGTAAGCAACGATATCTTCCATGATTGGGATTCGTTAAAGGAAGTCTTCATGCGCGTTTTCAAACGGTATTTTTATCATCATAAGGTTTATTTAAACGATCCGGACTGTGTCATGGTGCGCGGCGCTGGCGAAGAGGACGACGAGTGTATGCGCCGCTGTGTGCGGACACCGCAGGAGATCGAGGTTTTCATAACCGCCGTCGCGGCTTCCGGCGGTATCCTGATGCTGTCGGATAAGATGACGCTGCTTACTCGGGAACGCATCGGCTGGCTTGAAAAGCTTTTCCCGAACAACACCCGCGCGGCGGTACCGCTCGATCTGTTCGACGCCGAAGTTCCCGGCATCCTCGACTTTGGCGATTTTGGTGATACGCACGTCGTTGCGCTGATCAACTGGAGCGACTTTACCCGTGAGATGACGGTTCCGGCATCCTGTATTGCCGGAAAACGATATGCGTTTGAGTTCTGGGAGCAGGAAAACTACGGACGTGTGCGCGGCGCGATCAGCATCGCCGTCCCGGCGCACGCGGCGCGTGTATTCTGGCTTTCCAATACGCCCCGCAGCGCGGCGGAAACGCTGGTACCTTGCGAGTAATCCGAAAGGAATTCACATACACTAAGGGAGATTGAAACGGTAAATGGAGGATTTGCATATGAAAGGCAGTAAAAACTGGGTTTTCGCAGACGGAGATCTGCCGCCCAAGGACGGCGGCGCGATGGAGGCGCACGAGGCGCTGATGATCTTTAACCTCCGCAAGCATGACGCGACGGTGAAGGTCAGCTTCTATTTTGAAGACAAAGACCCCGTACGCGACATTATCGTGAAGATCCCGGCGGAACGTATCCGCTGCTACCACCTTGACCAGCCCTTCGGTGAGCAGAATTTCAAGGTGCCGTTTGGGCAGTATGCCCTCGTCGTCGAGTCCGATGAGCCGGTATTCTGTGTGTTCGGCCGCCTGGACACCCGTCAGCCGAATATGGCTTATTATTCCGTGCAGGGACACACCTTCGACTAAAAATACAAACAGGACTCGTGCCGAACGGCGTAAAACGCCGTTCGGCACGAGAAAGCATGTTTTTAGCCGCAACAGTTTCACGGCGCAAATATACAGTGGGAGAATCAGGTGCAAAAAATGCGATACGATTGTATCATCATCGGCGGCGGCGTTGTAGGCTGTGCCGTCGCGTATACGCTTGCGCGTTTTCGGATACGCACGCTGCTTCTGGAAGCGCAAAACGACATAGCTATGGGGACAACCAGAGCCAATTCCGCGATTGTGCATGCGGGATATGATCCGGAGCCGGGCAGTGTGATGGCGCGGACGAATCTGCGCGGGAACGCGATGATGGAGGAGCTTTGCCGCAGGCTCGATGTGCGTTTCGAGAAAATCGGCTCGCTCGTACTGGGCTTTTCCGATGCGGATCGAAGCACACTTGAAAAGCTGTACGACCGGGGGGTACAAAACGGGGTGCCGAATATGGCGCTGCTGGACGCGGCCGGGGCGCGCGCTCTTGAACCGAACCTGTCGGAAAATGTGACCTCGGCTCTGTATGCGCCGACAGCGGGCATCGTCGATCCGTGGGGGCTTGCCCTTGCGATGGCGCAGGTTGCTGTTCGCAACGGCACGGAAGTAAGAACGGACGCGCCTGTGACCGCGATAGAGCGGGATGAGCACGGCTTTACTGTGACGGCGGGCGGTGAGCTTTATGAAACCCGTACGATTGTCAACGCTGCCGGCGAGTATGCCGATGTGATTCACGCGATGATCGGCGGCGCGGGCTTTACGATGGCGCCGGATAAGGGCGCGTACTACTTACTGGATAAGTCGCAGGGCAAGCTTGTATCGCATGTGATCTTCCAGTGCCCGACAGAAAAAGGCAAAGGCGTCCTTGTTTCGCCGACGGTGCACGGGAACCTGATTATCGGACCCGACGCGATGCCGCAGACGGATCGTGAGGATGTGTCCACGTCGTCCGAAAGCCTGGAATTTATCCGGAAAACGGCGGTACTGAGCGTGGATACCATCAACTACCGGGACAGCATCCGCAACTTCGCTGGGCTGCGCGCTAGAGGTACGAAGGATTTCATCATCGCATCGTCGCCGGTGGATCCGCGCTTTATTAACCTCGCGGGCATCCAGTCTCCGGGGCTGACGTCGTCGCCCGCAATCGCGGAGGAAGCGGTCGGCTGCCTGCGGATGGCGGGGCTGAAGCTGGAGGAAAAGACGGACTTCATCGACGGACGAGAGCATGTCGAATTCCGTCGGCTTTCGCGGGCGGAGCAGAAGGCGCTGATAAAGAAGGATCCCGCCTACGGACGCGTGATCTGCCGTTGTGAGACGATCACAGAGGGCGAAATTCTGGACGCGCTGCGCGCGCCGCTGCCGCCGAAGACGATCGACGGCGTCAAACGCCGCTGCGGCACCGGCATGGGCCGGTGTCAGGGAGGCTTCTGCGGGCCTCGCGTGCATGAAATTCTCGCGCGGGAGTGGAAGCTGCCGATGGAAGCCATCGAAAAGGACAGGAAGGGCAGTTATATTCTGACCGGGGAGACGAAGGGGGAGCAGGCATGAAAGCGGATGTGACGATTATCGGCGCAGGTCCCGCGGGGCTTGCCGCGGCGATTGCGGCGAGGGACGCGGGTGCGTCGCGTGTGCTGATCCTTGAGCGGGCGCAGGAGCCGGGGGGTATTTTAAACCAGTGCATCCATAACGGCTTCGGACTGCATCGTTTCGGAGAGGAACTGACGGGCCCCGAGTATGCCGGACGCTTTATCGATCAACTGGAGGGTATCGACTGCAAATACGACACGATGGTGCTGTCGCTCGACGGACGTACCGTCACGGCGGTGAACCCGGCGGACGGGCTTTTTACGGTAGAGTCCGGCGCGGTAATTCTCGCGATGGGCTGTCGGGAACGGACACGCGGCGCGATCGGTGTGCCGGGAGATCGCCCGTCGGGCGTCTTTACGGCGGGTGCGGCGCAGCGGTATATGAATATCGAGGGCTATCAGGTCGGAAAGCGCGCGGTCATCCTCGGTTCCGGCGACATCGGTCTGATTATGGCGCGGCGTATGACGCTCGAGGGCGCGAAGGTGCTTGCCTGCGTCGAGCTGATGCCGTACTCGTCCGGTTTGAACCGAAATATCGTACAGTGCCTGAAGGATTACGACATTCCGCTATACTTATCACATACGATCGTACGGATTATCGGCAAAACGCGGCTGGAGGCCGTGATTGTCGCCGAAGTCGGCCCCGATCGGAAGCCTATCCCCGGTACCGATTTCCGGATCGACTGTGATACCTTGCTCTTATCCGTCGGCTTAATCCCGGAAAACGAGCTTTCCCGCGGCGCGGGAATCGCCATCGATCCGCATACGAACGGGCCGGTGGTGTACGACGATATGGAGACGTCCTGTCCCGGCGTCTTTGCGTGTGGCAATGTCGTGCAGGTGCATGACCTCGTGGACTTCGTCAGCGACGAGGGCGAGCGCGCCGGACACGCGGCGGCGAAGTATGCGGGCGAGCAGCCCTGCGAAGCGGTGGAGGTGAACCCAGGTAACGGCGTGGGCTATGTCGTACCGCAGAGGATCCGCAAAACCGGCGACCCGGGCGAGGTGACGCTGTTTTTCCGAGTACGGACGCCTTGCGCGAAAGGAGACCTCGTGGTGCGGGACGGAGAACGGGAGATATTGCGAAAAAAACGGCTGCATATGACGCCGGGCGAGATGGAAAAGCTGACCGTTTCCCGTACGGCGGTTCAAAACGCGGAAAAGTTGACTGTTACGATGGAAAGAGCATGAGGTGCGCGGAATGAAAGAGTTAATCTGTATCGTATGCCCGAGCGGGTGTCATATCACCGTCGGCGACGACGGGAAGGTGAGCGGTAACACCTGCAAAAGGGGCGAAGTCTACGCGCGGAAGGAAGCGACGCATCCGACGCGTGTTTTGACGACCACCGTACGGCTGGAAAGCGCCGCCCTGCGCCGTTTGCCGGTGAAAACGCGGACGGATATCCCCAAGGAGCGGCTGTTTGACGCCATGCGCGTACTGGACACGGTGACCGTCAAAGCGCCCGTTCACCGCGGCGACGTGGTGCTGCGGGATGTCTGCGGCACAGGTACGGATGTAATCGCATGCCGCGACGTGACCGTGTGAATGAGCGGCGGCGGAAGCGTGCGTTAAACTCGGCGAAACGACTATTTTCGCGAGTGAAAAGGTAGAAAATTATAGATTTGTACCTATAGTAATTTGCGCTTCCATGTAGTAGAATAACAAAGAATGCATAAGGAAGCTTGTGCAGTCCCCTGTTTATGTTTATTTTAATTGATGGAGGAAAATACACGGATGAAAGTCAACATCACAGAGACCGTCCTTCGCGACGCAAACCAGTCCCTGATTGCCACACGCCTGCCGTATGACAAGTTTAAGGAAATTTTGGGCGTCATGGACAACGCCGGTTATTATTCCCTGGAATGCTGGGGCGGCGCGACCTTTGACTCCTGCCTGCGTTACCTCAATGAGGATCCTTGGGAGCGCCTTCGGAATATCCGCAAGGCCTGCAAGAAGACGAAGCTGCAAATGCTTCTGCGCGGCCAGAATCTCCTCGGCTACAAGCACTATCCCGACGACGTCGTACGTGAGTTTATCAAGCACTCCGCCGACTGCGGTATGGATATTATCCGCATTTTTGACGCGCTGAACGATATGCGTAACATCGAAGTTGCGATGGATCAGACCAAGAAGAGCGGCCTGCACGCCTCCGGTACGATCTGCTATACGATCAGCCCGATTCATACCCTCGAAAAAAACGTCGCCACCGCGAAGGAACTCGCCAATATGGGTGCCGATTCCATCTGTATTAAGGATATGGCCGGCATCATGAGCCCAAAGGAAGCCTATGATCTCGTTTCCGCGATCAAGGCCGCCGTCAAGCTCCCCATCGTCGTGCATACTCATTCCACGACCGGCCTCGGCCCGATGACGCTTTTAAAAGCTGTCGAAGCCGGTGCCGATACGATCGATACCGCGATTTCCTGCTTTTCCAACGGCACCTCCCAGCCCCCGACAGAGAGCCTTGTCTATGCGCTTGAGCAGTTTGGCTACAAGACCGGCGTCAACCAGAAGATCACCAAGGAAATCAACGACTTCTTCAAGCCGATTCAGGCCGAGTATCTGAAGTCGAATCTGCTCGATCCCGTTGTTATGACGACGACAACCGAAGCGCTCGTCTATCAGATTCCGGGCGGCATGCTCTCGAACCTCGTTGCGCAGCTGAAAGCCCAGAAGGCTCTCGATCGCCTCGACGAAGTGCTGGCCGAAACGCCCCGCGTACGCGCCGATCTCGGTTACCCGCCGCTCGTCACGCCCATGAGCCAGATGGTTGGTGTCCAGGCTACTGCGAACGTTCTAGCCGGCGAGCGCTATAAGAATGTTTCCAAGGAAGTCAAGGCATACCTCCGCGGCGAATATGGCCGTGCGCCGGGTGAAGTCGACCCCGATCTCATCAAGAAGGTTCTCGGCGACGAAAAGCCCATTACCGGCCGCTTTGCCGATACGCTCGAGCCATTGTTTGCCAAAACGAAGAAGGAGCTCGGCGATAAGGTGCGTTCCGACGAAGATGTCCTTTCATACATCGCGTTTCCGCAGGTTGCCGAGAAATTCTTTGAAGCGCGCGAGGAAAAGGAAAACCGTCACGTGAAGTTCACGGTTCGCCGTATCGACTAAGGGAAGGAGCCTACTTCATGAAAATCGAAAGTTTATCGACCGGCGAAATCTTTTTGTATTCGTTAGTCGGCCTGCTTGTGGTTTTGGTATCGCTTGCAGTCCTTGCCTTTCTGATTACATTGGTTTCTAAAGCCGTGTCGCATTTCACCGCTCAAAAAGAGCAGGGAGCGCCCGCTCCCGCCGCCGCTGTGAAGCCTGTCGCGGCTCCCGCTCCCGCGGCTAAGCCGGCGGTCATGGCAACTACCGGCGAACTCAAACTGCGGGATGTCGATGATCAGAGCGCAGCGCTGCTGATGGCGATAGTTGCCGATCAGACGAAGATTCCGCTCAACGAGCTTCGCTTTAAGAGCATCAAATGCTTGAATCCGTAAAATAGGAGGATTAACCAATGAAATATCGTGTAAGCCTGAACGGGAAAGATTATGAGATCGAGGTTGAGCAGGGCGAAGCGCAGATCGTGAACATCACTGATACGCCTGTGGCTCCCGTCGCCGCTCCCGTTGCCGCCCCTGTGGCCGCGCCTGCCCCCGCTGCCGCGCCTGCTCCTGCCGCCGCTCCTGTGGCTGCCGGTGCGGGTGATCCGATTGCCGCGCCGATGCCGGGCACAATCCTTAAGATAAGCGTTTCTGCCGGCGAGGCGGTTAAGAAAGGCCAGATTCTGGTTATCCTCGAAGCCATGAAGATGGAGAACGAAATTGTCGCCCCGCGTGACGGTTCGATTGGCTCTATCGTCACAACCAAGGGCGCGTCTGTCAATACGGATGATCTGCTCCTGACGCTTCTGTAAGCGAAGGAGGAGATTTACATGGGTGTCTTAGGAACCATCGGACGTCTTCTCACAGACTCCGGATTTGCACAGATGTCATGGCAGCAGGGCGTTATGCTTCTTGTTTCCTTTGTCCTGATATATCTAGCGGTGGTTAAAAAATACGAGCCGCTTCTGCTTTTACCAATTGCCTTCGGTATGATGATGACGAACCTGCCGATTTCCGGCATCTACCATCCGGAGCTTTGGAGCAACGCAACGAATGTGGATTTCGCCGCGGTTCTTCATGACGGCGGTCTGATGGATATCTTCTATATCGGCGTCAAGCTTGGCGTCTATCCGACGCTGATGTTCCTCGCTGTCGGCGCGATGACCGACTTCGGACCCTTAATTGCCAACCCCTCGAGCATGCTTCTCGGCGCTGCGGCGCAGCTTGGCGTATACGTCTGCTTCATCGGCGCAAACCTCCTCGGCTTTACGCCGCAGGAAGCCGCGTCCATCGGTATCATCGGCGGCGCCGACGGTCCGACCGCGATTTATCTGACTACGAAGCTTGCACCTCATCTTCTTCCTGCGATCGCGGTCGCCGCGTATTCCTATATGGCGCTGATCCCGATCATCCAGCCTCCGATCATGCGGCTTCTTACCACGAAGCATGAGCGTGAGATCAAAATGGTGCAGCTCCGCAAGGTTTCAAAGCCCGAGAAAATCATCTTCCCCATCATGGTTACCGTTCTTTCTGTTCTGTTCCTGCCGGATACCGCGCCGCTGCTTGGCATGCTGATGCTCGGCAACCTGTTCCGTGAATCCGGTGTTGTCGACCGTCTGTCGGATACCGCCCAGAACGCGCTGTGCAATATCATCACGATTCTGCTCGGCCTCTCCGTCGGCGCGACGGCATACGGCCAGAATTTCCTCCAGATTAAGACCCTGATGATCATCGGACTCGGTCTTGCCGCGTTCTGCTTCTCGACTGTTGGCGGTTTGCTGTTCGGCAAGCTGATGTGTGCCCTTACAAAGGGTAAGGTTAATCCGCTGATCGGCTCCGCGGGTGTTTCCGCGGTTCCCATGGCGGCGCGTGTTTCGCAGATCGAAGGGCAAAAGGCCAATCCGGCGAATTTCCTCCTCATGCATGCGATGGGCCCGAACGTTGCCGGCGTTATCGGTTCCGCAATTGCGGCCGGCTTCCTGCTGCGTATCTTCGGCTAAAACTTATTTGTATCAAAATAACCCTCCGATTCGAGTTCGAATCGGAGGGTTTTTTTGTCTTATGAGATTACTTTTTCAACAAAGCGGAGATTTAAATCGACAGGCTCTGTGATACCATCGACAGTGCCGTTGTCGGAGTACTGCCAGTATTCGTGTGCGTAATAAAATACGGGGGTGCTGTTGTAATCCGCGATCCAGAAGGCATAATCCGAAAGACTGCCGAGATCGTATTGGATATAACCGGTATCCTTGTTAAAATAAATGGCTGCGGAATAGGAGGAATTTTCGATCAGAGAGCAGAAGGTGTCGGAAATGGAAGTTAAAAGCATCCCGCTGATCTCATCGGTTCGCGCCGAATCCGCGTCGGCATACTCCCAGTCGACGACGACCGGCAGATCAAGCGTGCGGCCGTCGAGCAGCTCGAGGACATATTCGGCTTCGTGCTTCGCTTCGGAGGAGGTGACCGCCTGCGAGTAGAAGTAGACGCCGACGGACAGTCCGCAGGCTTTGGCAGCGGCATAGTTTTCCTCGAAGCGCGCATCCGGATAGAGCATACCTTCCGTATACCCGCGATAACCGATGCGCAGGAAGGCGAAGGTGATGCCAGCCTCGGAAACCTTTTCCCAGTCAATTTCTCCCTGATGCTCCGATACGTCGATGCCGTTTTGTGAAATGATACTGCCGTCGTCGTAGGTAAGTAGGTCATTCTTCGTAGAAAAGGCTTCAGAGTCAAGCTCGTTGATGGGGAGCTCCGGATAAATAGGGACGGCGTACCCCATATACATTACGGTGTCGGCGTCCGCGGTGTCCGTGGCCGCGGTGACTGTACGGTCACGCCGACTGCCTAAGGAAACAGCGACGATGATGACAAGAACCACGCATAAAACGGCGAAGCTCGAAACCGCGAGGATGACCGTCCGATCTCGCTGGCGCTGTGCGCGCAGACGGGCAGTACGATTGGGATCGCTTGGAGGGGAGGAAACGGTGGGCATGGGATAAAATCCTCTTTCTTTTGCATTCTTATATGTCAGTATACGACAAAACGCCCGCCTTTGTCAAGCGCGGGCGTTTTGTGGACAGCCTTTACGGCTCTGTTATACTGACGATTTCACCGTGAAGCGTCCGGAACCGGTAAACAGGCTGTGCGCCGTCGTAGATGACGGTACCAAAGGCGGAGAGATTGTTTTGGAGGAAGCTTAAAAGCGGTACGGAGGCCTGTTCTCCGGTTTCGGTTTTATAGGTTATGCCGGTATCGCCCGGGCAGGTAAACTCTATGATCGCCGTAGCGTCGTAAACAAAGCGCCCAAACGTATCTTTTCCGCCGGCATAACGCAGCGTATAACCCTTAATGGAAACGGCGGAGGTTTTCTCGTCGATGGCGTAGGAGGTTATGGCGATAAAGTTATCCTCCTCACGGCGGAGCTGATTGATGGGCGTATTCTGCTTGGCAAACGCATGCACGGGCAGGCTTTCATCATAATACACGGCGTCGTGCCACGGGGAGGGGAAGTTGATGACGACAATAGCGTTTTTCAGACGCGGCGCATAGTTTTCCTTAAACAGCGCGGTATCGGAGACCTGCGAATCGGGGAACGAGGATTCCTCTGCGCTGACCATGATCCGGTTACCGTCCTCATCGAAGCGGTAGATGTCATATCGTTCCGTGGTGGTACCCTTGAGTGTCAGGCGGTAGTACATTAAGAGCGCCGGATCGCCGTCGAAGTCAATGAGATATGCGGCGCAGTATTGTGCGCGGCTGTTGTCCTCGAGCCGGTAGGACCATGTGGCTGCTATAACGCCGCGGCTGTCCATCACACATAGATAGAGATCGACGATAAGGAGGCCGTTTTCGTCGTATTGGAAGTGTGTCACGAGCATTTCAGGGTTGTCGCCGTCCGCCAGATTGACGAAGCGGACATCGCATTCCCCGACCGGGAAGTTATCCACAAAATAGCATGCCCAAGGGATCAGCTCATCGGCAGGCTCGATGCCGTACTCAGCAAAAACCGCGTTATAATCGGTCGGCGAAGTGGTGGTCGTTTCAGACGTGGCAGAGGATGTACCGGATGTCTGCGAAGTCACCGCGGGCCTTGACGATCCGGTCTGTTTTGACGTGGCAGGCGTGGGTACGGAGGACGCGGGAAATACGCGTGTTGTATGGGGGGTTGAGGAGGAAGAGGAAGCCGTCGCGGTCGTGGTAGTCGTGGCGGAGGTTTGCGTAGAGGTCTGTGAGGGGGTGACAGTATTCGTACAGGCGGCGAAGAGGCCTGAAATCAGAGCTGCGGTCAGCAAAAGGGATAAGAGCCGAGGCGTACGATGCTTCATACGAAGCCATCCTTTCCAATATAAATATTCCATATCCATTAGACGAGATAACGGACGACAGTGTTCCAAAAAAGGCGAAACTCAAAGCCGAAATATCGGTGAGTTTCGCCTTTTTTTATTTTTTTACGGAAAATTATCCGATACGCTGTGCCGGAAGGATTAAGCGGACGAGAACCGCGGCGGCTTCACAGCGTCGAATCGACTGATTCCCGTGGAACGCACCCGTTTCATCGCCGATCAGGATGCCCGCGCGATAGAGGGAGAAAATTTCATCGGCATAGGGCGCATCGGCCGAGACGTCGGATATGGAATCTATCTTGCGGATGGCGTTCAGCTCGGTACCGGGCAGCGTATGTGCCAGGATACCGGCGACCTCCGCGCGGGTGGCGGGTCGCGTAAAATCCGCGAAGGCATCCGTGGCGATGATCCCCTGCTCGACGCAGTAAGTGACGGCACCCGAGTACCAGGTGGCGCCTTCCTGCGAAATATTGCCGCTGCCGCCGTCATAGAGGTTGCGGATACGAGCGGCGATCATCAAGGTCTGGGCGACGGTCAGGGCATCGTCGGGCTTAAATTCCGCACTGGTAACGCCCCGAACCAGACCGTAAATGACGGATAAATAGACGTCGTCGTAATACCACGCGCCGTCGGAGACATCGTCAAAAAGATAATAGTAATCCGAAACGGGTTGAAAAACCGCAATGGTGTCGGAGGATGACACAGGAGGGGTGGATGTGGAGGCATCCTCGCGAACCTCGACGGTGAACGTGGCGGAGAGGTTGCGGAATGTGACGGTGACGGTTTGTTCGCCTGTAACGTCCGGGTCATAACCAAAGCACATCTGGGAGATCACAGGCAGATACGATTTCCCATGGACAGCGCATTCCGCCTCCGCGATAACGCGCATGTCGTCGATGGAGGTGCCGGGCGTGACGACCAGGTTCTCCGCGTCAATGAGGCGGAGTGAGGAGAAGCGGCAGTAGTCGTCGAAGAAAATCTGCGTCCAGTAGGAGCGATAAGACTCTCCGAGAGAGCCGGGAAGATAAGCGGCGCCGAGATGGGAAAAGCCGTCATTGAGGATATTGGCGCGATGCCCTTCGCTTCCCATCCAGGCCTGCATGACATCGTAGGCGTCGCTTTGGCCGGCCGCCACGTTTTCACCGGCGTAGGAGGCGTCGATATCGAGATCCGTCAGCACGGAGAAGCAATCGCGGCCATCCGGGCGGGTATGTCCTACGACGGACTCCAGCTCCCCGCAGCGGATCCGGGCGGCGTTGAGCGCATCGGCGGTGAAGGTGAGCGGCGCCAGGTTGCGATTCATACGTTCTATATTGGTCAGGCGCAGAACAGCCCATTCCTGCGCGGTCCAAAACGCCTCGAGATCAGTCGCCGCGGCAGTGGCTGTCGCCACTGTAGTGGTGACTACCGGCAGCGTCAGGAGCAACAATACAAGCAGAACAGACAGCAGTTTTTTCATATGATTCCCTCCATTGATAAAACCAGTATATCGCGAAGGGCGAAAGAAGTCAAGAAAAAGAGACTTGGGAAAGCTCGGCATAAATGGGAAAGTCAGCACATACGATACATCGCCGGCAGATTTCGAAAGAAGGGACACGTTATATGGAAAACGTATTGCATCTTTGCGGCGATATTCAGGCCGCCCCGATTGTTTCGCACGAGAGTCACGGGGTCATCTTTTACACATTTCCACTGGAGGTGGAAAGACTTTCCGGCACTGTGGATGTCCTGAACATCATAGCGCCGGAAGCTATGGTACTGCGAATGAGAGTGGGGGAACGCGTGCGGTTGTTCGGACAGGTGCGCTCGTATAACAACCGAGGCCCTGTCGGGAACCGTTTACAGATTTCAGCATGGGCAAAGTCGCTGGAACGCTGCGAGGACGCCTGTGATAACCGCGTGAGCCTGACCGGGGTGATCTGCAAGCCGCCGATCTACCGCTGCACGCCGTATGGTCGGGAGATCACGGATATCATGCTGCGGGTGGACCGCGCGGCACCGCCGGTCACGGCATCGGCGGAGGGGCTCCGGGAAGAACGAATCCGGACGCGGTTTGACTACATACCCTGCGTCACCTGGGGCAGCATCGCGCGCCTTTGCGCCGGAATGGAGCCGTATACGCGTGTCACCTTTACAGGCAGGCTGCAAAGCAGGGCGTATACCAAGCTCGTCGGCACGGAGAGTCAGGCGCGGGTAGCGTATGAGGTCAGCGTCGCGCAGTGCACGCAGTAAGCGATAAAGTATAAAAAAAGCGCTCTCCCGATTGGGAGAGCGCTTTGACGACTTGTAAAGATGTGAAAAGGGATTAGCCCTGTTGCTGACGCATCTTCGCGAAGCACTCGCTGCAGTAAACCGGACGATCGGTCTTCGGCTCGAACGGAACACGAGCTTCGCCGCCGCACATCGCGCAAGTGGCGACAAAGTACTCACGGGGAGCACGGGTAGCGTTCTTGCGATTGTCACGGCAGGCCTTGCAGCGCTGCGGCTCATTCTGGAAGCCGCGCTCGGCGTAGAATTCCTGCTCACCGGCGGTGAAAACGAAATCAGCGCCACATTCTTTGCACTTGAGTGTTTTGTCCTGGTACATGTGTTAAACCTCTCTTTGATTGTCGTGCCATCGACGAAAACCTCGAGCGTTTTAAGAACGTGCAGGGGTTTTATTACGCCGGGCATCTTAATATTGCTTATCGGGGGTTTCCCGGTAAAGCCTGGGGCATTTTTTCTCAGGACAGCTTATCCCGAGGGGAAAGACGCGGGGAGAGCTTGTTGCGGATTCGGGTCACGGCGTTGTCAACCGATTTCACCGGACGGTGTAACCGGCGCGCCATCTCAGAAAATGAAAGGCCTTCCAAATAGAGAGATAAGACACTTTTCTCAAAACCGGACAAGAGTGCGTCGAGCTCAGCGGCGATCTGCCGCTGCTCATCCCTGTGGATTACAAGCGCTTCCGGATCGGATTCATGGTCGGATAACCAATCGAACGGATCTTCGGCATCAGTTCCGGGATGCTCCAAAGGCAGTGCGGTGCTTAGCACCTGCTGATTCTTTCCTTGCGCTTGTTTGATCGCGTCATAAATCCTATAGCGGATACAACGCGCTGCGAAAGTCTGGAAGGAGGACTTTTCCGGGGAGTACTCCCGGATGGCCTTTAGGAGACCGATCATTCCTTCCTGCAACAGATCCTCGTGGTCTCCGCCCGCCAAGTAAAACGGACGCGCAACACAGCGTACAAGCCGTGCATAACGCTCTACCAAAACCTCGCCGGCCTCTCGCGTGCCGGTGTTGCTCAAACGGCAAAGAGCATCATCCGATAATTTCTCAAACTCTGTCGGCTGCATTTTCTTCACGATTCCTGTCTGTCTCGTATTATATACGGTATTTTACGCTTTGTCAAGAGGGCGTGTTCATATTTTGTTAATTTGTATACTATTGGCAGTCCGTTCTCGTACAACATGCACAATGGGGTGGGAAATCGCAGTTTTAGGCGTTGGATTTGGAAGCTTTTAACCATTCATCTATCCGCTGCTGCAGTGTTTCCTCCTCGCGCGGTGGGTCCGCGGCGACAAATGTGATGCCAAGATGCTCGTATGCGCGAACCGTGGCGCAGCGCCCGCGAGGGGTGCGGGAGAGAAAGCCGAGCTGTAAAAGATACGGTTCGTAGACATCCTCGAGCGTGACAGCCTCCTCGCCGACGGTGGCGGAGAGGGCATCCAATCCGACGGGGCCGCCGCCGTAGATATCGATGATCCCACGTAGCATCCGGCGGTCGGTCGCGTCGAGGCCGAGCGCGTCGATATCGAGCGCGCGCAGCGCCATATCGGCGACGTCGCGGGTGATATGCCCGCTCGCGCGCACCTGCGCGTAGTCACGCACGCGTTTTAACAGGCGGTTCGCAATACGGGGGGTGCCGCGGGAACGGCCGGCGATCTCATGCGCGCCGTCATGATCGACGCTGACTGCAAGGATTTCGGCGGAGCGGCGGACGATACGTTCGAGCTCGGCGGGGGAGTAAAGCTCGAGCTTTAAAAGAACGCCGAAACGGTCGCGCAGGGGGGCGGAGAGCTGCCCCGCGCGGGTTGTCGCGCCGATGAGCGTGAACGGCGGCAGGTCGAGACGGATGGAGCGTGCGGAGGGACCTTTGCCGATGATGATATCGAGCGCGAAGTCCTCCATCGCAGGGTATAATACCTCCTCAACCGCGCGGTTTAAGCGGTGGATTTCGTCGATAAAGAGGATGTCGTGCGGAGCGAGGTTTGTGAGCAGAGCCGCGAGATCGCCGGCCTTCTCGATCGCGGGGCCGGAGGTGACGCGGATATGACTGCCCATCTCGTTTGCGATGACGCCCGCAAGGGTGGTTTTGCCAAGTCCGGGGGGGCCGGACAGCAGCACATGGTCGAGTGATTCGCCGCGCATGCGTGCCGCTTCGATAAAAACGCTCAGGTTTTCCTTGACTTTATCCTGACCGATGTACTCGTTAAGCTTTTGCGGACGGAGACTGCCCTCCGCGTCGTCGGCGGGCTGCGCCGTCGTATCGAGGATGCGTTCGCTGAGCTGATCGTCAAATTCAATCGCCATGGCGTGTGCCTTTCATGGTACCGTAGAAGTGCATCACGTTTAAGTCGTCCGGCAGATCGGTGCCGTGGGTGCCATGCCCTGTGTCGGGATGGTCGTGGCAGCCGTGGTCAGTGGAAAAACCGAGGAAGGTGTCGTAGGCGGCGTAGGCGCGCTGTACGGCGCGGGCGATTTCGCCGAAGAAGCGGCAGTTGTCGCGGAAAATCCGCAGTGCTTCCGGATCTTCCACCCGGGTTGCATGCATCATGTGGTCGTACCAGCCGTTGTAGATCGCGATAAAGTCGTACTTGTCCGATTCGATGAGCCGGATGCCGAGCCGGACCGCGTCCTCGTCGCTTTCACAGTCGGTGAAGTAGTCCATGCCGCGCTCAAGGAAGATACGGGACATGCTGGCACCGGTCTGACTGACGATAGCGCACTTTTTACCGGCGCGGATGAGCGCGTCGAAGACGGAATCGACGCGGACGACGGGCTTTTCATACTTCTGGATGCCGTGAATCTGAGGGGCAACGCCGGTGTACATGGTCGCGAAGCAAACCGGGGTGACTGAAGGCATCATGGTACGTAGCGGCAGGGCAAGCTGGGTATAGCGGGTCACCTCCGCAAAATCGGGGGTGTATTTCTGATAGAGCCATAAAGCGATGGCGTCGGGGTTATAGATGACCGCCTTCTGTGCGGGTCTGCCGTCGAAGGCATCGGCGAGGAGACGCGTCAGAGGATCGGCGGCGGGCTGGGCCATCCGCGGCGGCTGCACGCCGAGAGAGGCGGTAAACGCGGCGGCGACGCGGGTCATTTCATACGCATGATAAACTTCCATGATAAACCGCTCCTTATATGAATACATTAACCGCGCACAAGACCTTTGAGTGCGGCGCGGATGATTTCTTCCAGAGACAGCGCGGAGATATCGACCTTGCGCAGCGCGGCGGCGGCCTCGGATGCTGAGTAGCCGAGCGCCTGGAGTGCCATCCGCGCTTCTCCGGCCTTGTCCTGCGCATCGGCGGCGGGAAGAAAATCCTCCGAGGCGTCGGCGGCGGCATATTCCTTTTTCAGTTTATCCTTCAATTCCAGAATAAGCCGCTGCGCAAGCTTTTTACCGACGCCGGGCGCGCGGGTGAGCGCTTTTTCGTCACTCGAGAGCACGGCAAGCATGAACTGATCGGGCGACAGCGTAGAGAGAATCGACAGCGCGACTTTCATGCCGACGCCGGATACACCGGTTAAGAGCGTAAAGCAGTTTTTTTCTTCCAGATCGGCAAAGCCGTACAGATCAAAGGTGTCCTCGCGTACGTTCAGGTATGTATAAAGTTTCGATTTCGCGCCGCGCGCGAGCTTACCATGCGTATGCAGGGAGATGCTGCACAGATAGCCGACGCCGCCGCAGTCTACCACGGCGATATGGGAGTCAAGATGGGCGATCGTCCCTTCCAGATAGTAAAACATAGCCTTAACATAACCTTTCAGCCGTTTTGGTGCTTAAAGTTTAACTGACTTGTCCGCATCGCGGCGTGACAAAGCGCGACGGCGAGTGCGTCGGCGGCATCGTCGGGTTTCGGGCGCGCCGGAAGACCCAGCAGCGCGCGCGTCATCTCCATCATCTGCGCCTTCTCCGCCTTGCCGTAGCCGACGACAGCCTGCTTGATTTCCGACGGGCTGTACTCAAAAAGCGGTATGTTCGCCTGCGCGAGGGCGAGCAGGATGACGCCGCGTGCCTGGGCTACCCCGATGGCGGTGGTGGTATTCGTATTAAAGTAGAGCTTCTCGATGGCAGCCGCGTCGGGACGCCGCTCGGCGATGAGTGAGGTCATATCGGCATAGATAATGCGCAGCCGCTCCGCAAGGGGCAGCTCGGCGGGGGTGGTGATCGCGCCGTGGCGGATGTGGGAGCAGCGTACACCCGAGGAAGAGGAGATCATGCCGAAGCCGACAATGGCGTAACCGGGGTCGATGCCGAGGATGCACCGGGGGGTATCCGGCAGTGAATAATTTCCCATGGCACGAAATCAAAGGGAGAATTCCGCGAATTCGCCGGTTTCCTCGTTTTCGCGGCTGTCGGCGGGCTTGATGTCGAGTGACCCGGCGAGGGATTCAAAGCTTTCACCGGGGTTCTGCTGCAGGAGATTGAGAAGCCCCGTGAAGTCGCGGACGACCTCGCGCGGGGTTAAAAGCACATCCGCGCCCATACGGGAGGCGATATCCGTGACAAAGGCGGCGAGCTGCTCATCGGTGACGGGCGGCGTCCAGTCGTAGCGCAGCGCGTGGAGGACGACGATACGCTTCAAGAGCGCGAGCAGCTCTTCGGGGGTGAGTGGAGCGAGCGCTAAAACGGGACTCGCGAAATCCTGTACGCCGTCGCCCGCGAAGCGGTTTGCCCGCAGACGGGAACGGAGCGCTTCATAGCTGTAGAGTCCGCGGCGGGTATCCTCGACGAGCTGGGGGGTGCCACCGAAGAAGAAGGCCGTGTGGGAGAGTCTCCCTTGAGTCGCGTCGTTGAAGATATTTAAGAGCTTTTCATAGTTTGCCTCACGGGCGACGGTTTGAACGATCTTATAGAGATTGACGGCTTCGTCGATGATGATGAGAAGCCCCTTTTGCCCGGTGACGACCATCAGCGCGGACATCAGCTTGAAAAAATCGTACCAGGTCTCATCCGTGATCACGGAGGATACGGGCAGCGCGCGTTTAGCTTCCGTCTTATTCGGGAACTCCCCGCGAAGCCACCGAAGCGCGCTGTTTTTGAGCTCCTCATCGCCGTCGCGCAGGCCGCGGTAGAAGGCGCTGACCGCTGCGGCGAAGTCGAAGCCGTGGACAAGACCTGAAAAGCCGGCGATGGCGTCCGTTATGGCAAGCTCCGTCGTCTGCGAGAGCTTGGGGTCGGAGGGGGCAAGGCCCTCCCGCTTCGCGCAGTCGAGCTGCACGGAAGCGATCCACCGGGAGAGGATGACGGGCAGCGCGCCGCCGTCGGGAGCGACGCGGCAGGAAAGATTGCGCATCAGTTCACGGTAGGTGGCAAGCCCCTGCCCCTTGGCGCCGGCAAGCCTGCGCTCGGGGGAAAGATCGCAGTCCGCGACGGCGAAGCCGCGTTCGAGCGCATGGGAACGCAGAAGCTGCAGAAGAAAGCTTTTACCGGAGCCGTAACGGCCGGTGATCATCCGGAACGCGCTGCCACCATCCTCGACGGTTTTCAGATCAGCAAGCAGCGCCGCGATTTCCCGCGTGCGGCCGATGGCGATATATTCCTGCCCAACGCGCGGCACCACGCCTGCGGACAGGGAGTTTAGTACGGCGGACGCAACGCGCCGCGGAATCTGTACCTTCATGCCGTGACTCCTTTACACAAGAGTTTTGTATTCCTCGTAAATGACGCCCATCCCCGTATCGATCAGCAGATCGCCGAGTGCGTCGAGTGCGATTTCGTTGATTTCCTCAAACACCGCATCCGGGAACGTCATCGCCTCCGAGCAGATTCGGCGTACGGCGTCCGTATCCTCCCGCTTCAGCGCGTCGAGTACGGCGGCCTGCGTAGCGTTCAGGCGTTCCATGAAGGGGACGTTCTCCGCCTCCTCCGTTTCCTCGGATTCCGGCATAGGCGGCTCCTCGGGCTCGGGCGCTGTCTCCGGCTCGGCGGCAGCCGCGGGTTCGGTACCGAGCGCGTCGAGCAGGCGGCGGGTATTTTCCCATGACGCATCCTCAAGCGCACGCGCGCGTTCGAGGTCGATGACAAGCTTCTCACGCGGCTTATCCGGAGCGTCCGGCGGTACGGCGCCCACTTCCTTTGGGATAGCTAAGGCGTTGAGGATCGCACTTTCTATATCCGGGGGCAAGCTTTCTGCTTTCAGACGCCCGGGGAAGCGTTCCCGTTTGCGAAGAAGGTTTTCTGTGTAACGCAGAATACCCGCAAGCAGCGTGCGGAACTGCGGATCGCGCGCATAGGGCCGATAGGTCAGCTCGATGCGGCGGGAGGACGCACGGCCGATGACGGCGCCATAGAAGCTGTCGTGCAGATAGGTGGTCTGCATCGGGGCATATGAGTCGAGCAGCGGTTTGCCGGAGGCTTTGCGTATGCCCTCGGCGGCGCGCAGTGCCCGGGCGACGGCCGTCTCGCAGCGTGCGCGCCGGCTTTCCTCGGCGCAGAAGCGGGAGTCGAGGATGGGGTAGCCGCCCAGCGCGCCGAGCACAGACAGCGGCAGCGCGGACAGACCTTCCCGAAGACGGCGGTTGCAGAATACCTCCGCGGGGACATCCGTTTCGGTGATGGAAAACGGAATGCGCTCCTGCAGGGAGTCAAAATCCTGCCCCAGGTCGTTTAGGAGCATATAATCGGCGCACCAGCCGGGCATACAGCGGTCGAGGTAGGGAAACGCGTCGCGGTAGCTTTCCCAGAGGCGCAGGAGAGCGGAGAGCGCCGTCGCGCCGGAAGCGGCGACAGAATTTAGAAGCTCGTAGGCCGCCACGTAGATATAGGAGATGTCTGTCTTCAGGACAACCCCGCGATGGAACTGCGCGCGCCAGTGGAAGTACCAGCTTTTCTGCGCGGCGGTCATGTCGGCGTAGGTCGGACGACCGGCGCGGAAGGGGACGAAATTGGCACGGGCGACGGCATAGTCCCGAAGACGGCGGGCATCGTTCAAGAATACCGCGTTTTTCACAGAGCCGGAGATCGGGGTTGGCAGGATGACCGCCCGGCCAAGCGCCGGAGGCTCAAGCGCGATCTCCCGGATGGGCGTCGGCGCCGTACGCGTCGGCAAAGGGAAAGTCACGGCGTGTGCGTCGGGGGCGTCCTGCGGCTGACGGCGGGGCGGCAGGGGGGAGCCGTGGGTATCGGTATCGTCGTCGAGTACCTGACGGCGCAGAGCGGTTAAGACCTCCGCGGCGGCGGAGGCGATTCCGGTAACTTGACGCCGCGCGGATTTGATGCCGCGCCCGCAGTCGCGCAGAGCCTGTACCCCAGAACCCGCAAATAGATAGGAAGCGCGGTCACAGAGCCTGCCGAGTGAGGATGCTTGATCGAGCGGGAGGATCGAATCGCCATCGGGGTATGGGGCAAGCTCGGATAGGTGTGTCTGCCGGATGCGGTAGAGCGTGTTCTCCGAGAGCATGTAGTCGTCAAGCCCCATGAGCGCGGTCAAACCGGCACGCGGAACGACGGAGAGGATATGCAGCGAGAATACCTCGACGCCCTCGTCGTAGGCGACATCCACGCGCAGGGGCGGGTCATCGGTCATAGACAGCGCACAGGAGAGCTGCACGCCGTCGCGCAGAAGCTTTGGGATGATGACACGCAGAACGATCTTGAAATGCTGCGGCGAGACGGTGCGGTACTGCCATAAAAACGGGTCGAGCAGCGAGATTTGCGGCACACGGAAGCCCGCGCCCGCCGGATCGGAGGACTTTTCGGTGAAATAGCCTCGTCCGCGATAGACGGCGGGGGTACCGGAAAGCTCGGCGTAGAAAAAGAGCCGGTCATGCGAGGGGGTCAGGGTCAGCGCGGCACGAAAGCTGTGCGGAGGCGTTTTATCCGCTTCCGGGGCGGTTCTTCGCGGCGGCAGCGGAAGATCGCTGTAATACTGGGCCATAGGACTAACCTTTCACGAGGGTGATGACGCCGGACGCCGCCATAAAAAGGTAGATGATGAAGCGCAGACGGTTTGCGTCCAGCTTGCGGAACACCTTGCGTCCGAGGAACACACCGAGTGCAATGCCGACAAGTCCAAGGGCGGCGTGGGAAAAGACGGTTTTTGTCACCATGCCGTTCATCGCGCGTACCGCTAGGACGAAGAGATTTGTCACGGTGAAGTACGCCTGAATCGTGGCGAGGTATTCCTCCTTGGAATCGGTTCCCGCGAGCAGATAGACGACCATCGGCGGGCCGCCGATCGAAAACAGGCCGGACAAAAGACCGGAAAGAGAGCCGGCGGCAACACCGGCGGCCGGTGTTGCGTGGATTTTCATATTTTTGCCTAAAAAGAGGAAGTACATACTCAAGAGAATCAACGCACCGCCAAGGAGCCGTTTCATTAACGAATCCGCCTGCCCCGCCGCGATGGTGATAATGACTGCGCTGATCACGCAGAAGCAGACAGACGGGATGAGGAGCTTCCTCCAGGCGATATATTGACGGTACTGGATGGTGGTGACAACCGTTGTGCCGATGGATAATAGACCCGACAGCGTCACGCACATGCCGTAGTTCGGCAGGCACAGCGGGAAGAACATCATGACGAAAATGCCGAAGCCGAAGCCGGACGCTGCTTGCACAAACGCGCCGCCGGCTACCGCCGCGAGGAAGAAAACGGCGTTTAACATAATGAAGATCCTTATTCGTATGATTTAAGCGAGTAAGGGAAAACCTTAGATTCAGATTATTATAGCACAAAATAAAAAGGAACACAATGGGGGAAAGCCGATTTTTTGCCGTTTCGGAATAAGAAAGGCAGAAAAGTGCGGCGGAAAAAATATTACAATTCGGTTACAGAAACACTTGACCTTTGCGCGCTTTTGAGGTACAATAAAGAACAACGGGAATTGTACCTTCGGATGGGGAGCCGCCATGAATATTGAAGCGCTGCGAGAAAAAGCAAATATGTGTCCACAAAAGCCCGGCGTTTATCGGATGATCGACGCGGCCGGCGTGGTCATCTATGTTGGGAAGGCCAAAAACCTAAAAAACCGCGTGACACAGTATTTTCAAAATCCGGAAACACAGTGGATTAAGACGCGCAGGCTCGTTTCCCATATCGATCACTTTGAGACGATCGTCACTGATACGGAGCTTGAGGCGCTCGTCTTGGAAAATACCCTCATTAAGCATTATCAGCCCAAATATAACATTCTTTTAAAGGATGATAAGGGTTATCCATTCATCTGCTACGACCCGGCCGCCGAGTATCCGCGGCTAATACTTTCCGCGCAGGCGGAGACGGGAAAGCGCTGCTTCGGACCGTACGGCGGCAGGAGCATCGCGCATGAGGTCGTCGACATCGTACAGGAAACATTAAAGCTGCCAAACTGCTCGCGCCGGTTTCCGCGCGATATCGGAAAAGAACGGCCGTGCTTAAGACGGCACCTCGGGCGCTGCGTCGGCGTCTGCGAGGGCGGCATATCCCGGGAGCAGTACCGGGCGCTGATGGAAGAAGCGAGTATGATGCTTGCGGGACGCTGCGATGAGCTGACGGCGTCGCTTGGCGCACAGATGGAGGACGCGGCCGAAGCGCTCGACTATGAGCGGGCGGCATACCTGCGCGACAGACTGCAGGCGATCGAGCGGCTTGACCGGCGGCAGAAGGTCGTAGCGGCGCATGTACCGGATGCTGACGTCGTATGCCTGTATAACGGTACCGCGCGTGCGTGCATCGCAGTGCTGCATTACGTCGAGGGGACGCTTCTCGGCAAGGATCAGACGCTGCTGCCGGTATGCGAGGACGAGGAAGACGCAGCGGATACGCTGTCGCAATTTGTGACACAATACTACCGCGACCGTCCGATACTGCCGCGGGAGGTGCTGCTGTCGCAGGAGACGCCGGACGCGGCGCTTTTGAGCGAATATTTAACCGGACTTGCCAAAAGGCGGGTATATGTGCTGTTTCCGCAGCGCGGCGAAAAGCGGAAGCTTCTGGAGATGGCGATGGAAAACGCCCGGGAGGAAGCGAGGATCGCGACGCTTCGCGAGGAAAAAACCGGACGGGGACTAACGCTTCTGCAGTCGGCGCTCGGCATGGAAAACGCCCCGTACCGTCTGGAAGCGTACGATATCTCGCATACGGCAGGGGAGGAAACCGTCGGCGCGATGGTCGTATTCGAAGGCGGGAAGCCGCGTCGGAGCGCTTATCGCAAGTTTAAGCTCGAGCGGGAAGCGCCGGACGATTACGCTTCAATGGCGGAGGTTTTGCGCAGAAGGCTCGCGCGCGCAGCTCTAGGGGACGAGAAATTCCTGCCGCTGCCGGACGTGTTCTTAATCGACGGCGGCGAGCAGCATGCGCAGACCGCGCGCCAGGTGCTCGAGGAAACGGGCATGCGGATTCCCGTGCTCGGCATGGTCAAGGACGACCATCACCGGACACGCGCTCTGGTGGAGCCGGACGGCCGGGAGATCGGGATTCGGACGCAGCCGGCGCTCTTTACGCTGATCGGCACGATCGGCGAGGAGGTACACCGGTTCGCGATTGAGTACCACCGATCGCTGCGTGATAAAAAGGTAAGGAAATCGGCCTTGGATGAGATTCCAGGGGTCGGAGAAACGCGGAAAGCCGCGTTGATGAAGAAATTCGGCTCCGTACGCGCGATCCGCGCGGCGTCGGAGGAAGAACTCGCAGCGGCGGTGCCGAAAAACGTGGCGGCGGCGGTGTACGCGCGGCTGCATACAGCCGCGGCAAATGCCACTGAAAATAACGATAATAAGGAAACGAATAATCTATGATGCGCGTGATTACAGGCGACGCCCGCGGCCGGAAGCTGAAATCCGTCGAAGGTCTCGATACGCGTCCCACCACCGAGCGGACGAAGCAGTCCGTATTCAACGCGATACAATTTGATATAGAAGGCCGGCGCGTCCTCGATCTGTTCGCCGGGACGGGTCAGCTCGGCATCGAAGCGCTGTCCCGCGGGGCGAAAGACGCCGTATTCGTCGACAGTTCCACCGCTGCGATCGCGGTGATTCGCGACAACGTAAAAACCGTCCGCTACGAGGACCGGTCAGAGATTGTACAGGGTGACGCCCTGAACGTGCTGGCACGTTTCCCGGAGAACCGGTTCGGACTGATCTTCCTCGACCCACCGTATGAGGCCGGCTTGCTTGCCGGGGCGCTCGAACGGATTATGAAACGCGGGCTGCTGCGGGAGGGCGGATTGGTTGTCTGTGAGACGCTGCGAGAGGAAGCGCTACCGGCACCCGAAAACGGGTTTCGCGTCTTGCGGGAGTATATCTACGGGAAAAGCAAGATTACGCTGATTACCCGCGGAAACCCGACACTTTAACGGAAGGAGCGGTAAACCGCTCATGAAAATTGCCGTATATCCGGGGTCGTTTGACCCCGTGACGCTCGGTCATATGGACATTATCCGACGCGCGGCGGGCATGTTCGACCGGCTGATCGTCGCTGTCGTCGCCAATATCAATAAAAAGGCAACCTTTTCAACCGAGGAACGCGCCGATTTCCTGCGCCGCGCAATCCAAAGCGAGAATATCCCTAACGTCACAGTCGACACCTGCGATGGACTGATCGCAAACTACACTAAAACCGTCGGTGCGACGACCCTGGTACGCGGCCTTCGCGCGATGTCGGACTTTGAAAACGAATTCCAGATGGCACTCGCCAACCGACAGATCAACGCGGACGCCGATACCGCATTCCTCGTCACAAGTGTGGAGTATATGTACCTAAGCTCGAGTCTCGTGCGCGAGATCGGCCGCTACGGCGGCAGCATCCGCAATTTCGTCCCGGCCTGCGTCGCGGACGATATCGCAAGAAAGCTGAAACCATAACATAAAAAAGAGTTCCGAAAGGAGTTTGTTGACATATGGCCGGAGGAATTGACGAATTGATCGACGTCCTGTATGGGATGATTGAGGAAGCCTGGAGCATGCCTTTGGGCAAGGACAAATGCGTCATCGAACGCGAAAAAGCGCTCGATATCTTGGATGAGTTGCGCGGCAACATGCCCGGAGAGATCAAGGCGGCGCGTGAGATCGTCGAGAAGCGCAACGACCTGATTGCGGCAGGCAAAAAGGAAGCCGATTCGCTTCGTCGTACGGCGGAGGAAAAGGCGCGTGCGATGGTGGATCAAAACGAGATCGCATCTCAGGCAAAGCAGCGTGCCCGTGATATCAGTGCGGCCGCCGAAACGCAGGCGGCGGAGCTGAAGCGCGCAGCCGGCGCGTACTGTGACGACCTCTTAAAACGAACCGAGGAATCCATTGCCGCATCCCTTGCCGAGGTGCGTAAAATTCGTGCGGAATTCAAGGCCGCTGCGGGTGTGAAATAAACGTTTTCGTCGGAATATTTCCGGAAAAAACGGCTTGCATTTTAACATATTTTCCTGTATAATGAACTAGGATTATGTTCACCTTCCGCCGCCGCGTATCACACATGCTTTGCGGCGGTTACGGAAGAGAGGAAACTTGGAATGAACGAACCCTATACGCATATCCCCGTGCTGCGCGACGCTTGTATCGACGCGCTGCGCGTCCGTCCGGACGGTGTCTATGTCGACGCGACGCTCGGCGGCGCGGGACATGCCTTGGTCATTGCGGGCATGCTCGACGGCGGCCGCCTGATCGGCATCGACCGGGATGAATATGCGCTGGCACGCGCCGAAGAACGGCTTTCCCTGTACGTCCGGCATGTGACGCTGATACACAGCGATTTTCGCAGAATTGCCGATTGCCTTCGGGAAGCGGGAGCTGAGGGCGCGGACGGGATCCTTTTTGACTTGGGCTGCTCGTCCTTTCAGCTCGACGACCCGGAGAGAGGCTTCTCCTACATGCACGATGCGCCGCTCGATATGCGCATGGACCGCACGCGGGGGGAGACGGCGTATGAGCTTATAAACCGCGCGGACGCAGCCGAGCTGCGGGGGATCCTCTATGATTACGGCGAGGAACGCTACGCGCCGCGCATTGCAGAAGCCGTTGTGCGAGAGCGGGAGAATCATCCGATTGAGACGACGGCAGAGCTTGCACGGATCATTGCCGATGCTATGCCCGCCGCCGCGAGACGGGAAAAGCAGCATCCGGCGAAGCGCTCGTTTCAAGCGCTGCGCATCGCTGTCAACGATGAGCTGACGGCGATCGACGAGGCGCTGCGGGCGGCGGTCGACGCCCTGAATCCGGGCGGAAGAATCGCGGTTATTTCCTTTCATTCGCTGGAGGATCGCATCGTTAAACAGGTGTTTGCGCAGGCGGCACAGGGCTGCACCTGTCCGCCGGAATTCCCGGTGTGTGTCTGCGGCAAGAAGCCGCGCGTTCGGCTGATCGCGAAAAAGCCGATCCTGCCGACGGAAGAAGAGTGTACGGAAAATCCGCGCGCACGCAGCGCCAAGCTGCGCGTGGCGGAAAAGATATAGAGCTGATAGTATAACGGAGGATGCCTATGCCTTCTTTGCAGGCCGCGTTGTCGGAGCATGAGAACAGGAAAGTAACGGAAGAAATTCTATCGGGAAAGACGGCGGTCTATCATACCGATGGAAATGCTGCGAAAGTGCCGGAATACGAACCGGCGGACGATCGGGCGATCGGGTACGATCTATCTCGTTTCGATCAGCGGCCCCATGTGCGGGAGGTGCGCCGCACGGAAGCGCGCGAGACGCCTTCCAAACGCAAAAAGGCGGCGGTTCGTCCGCAGGTGAGCGTCATGTCCCTCTTTTTAGCGGCGGTTGCGACGCTGCTGTCCGGCGTGCTGATTTATAATTATGTGCAGCTGACCGTGCTCAACGACCAGATTGCGGACAGCAATAGTCAGTATGAGGAACTTAAGAACAATGGCGTTTTGTTGAAGACACAATATGAATCACGCTATGATCTGTCCGAGATAGAGGAGTACGCACAATCGAAGCTAGGTATGACGAAAATGGAACGCTCGCAGATTGAGTATGTGGAAATCGGCAGTCCCGATACGATCACCTGTTTGACGACCGGCACATCCGCCGGAAGAGCTTCCTTTATGGCCGTATTCACAGAGAAAATAAATACCTTGCTCGCTTTCCTCTCAAATTAAGAATCATATGCGGGGCGATTCCTACATAGAGTAAAGGAGTGAGAAAAAGCATTTCTGACTCCTTCTTAGTTTTTTAGCGTTAAAAAAGAGGGTAAATGATGGATCAGAATCGAAAAAAGCAAAAAAAACCCCCACACCGTACGCCACGCATCCTGCGGCGCTTTGCGGGTCGCGCGAAGGGAACGACAACGACCTCCGTCTTCTCGCGGACGGTTTTCGTCATGTCCCTTTTAGGCTTTGTGACCTTTGCGCTCCTGATCGCGAAGCTCTTTCAGGTGCAGCTGGTCGATTACGAGGTTTATCAGCGCAATGCTGTCAGCCAGCAGACGCGCAACGATATCATCACACCCTCGCGCGGTACCATCTACGACTGCAACGGCAAGCAGCTTGCGGTTTCCGCGACGGTGGAGACGGTCATCCTGAACCCGCTGGGGGTTAAGGACGATGCGCAGGCCGCTTTGATCTGCGAGGGGCTGTCGGAGATTCTGGGTGTTGATTACGATACACTTGCCGCAAAGGCAGCGAAAAAATCGAGTCAGTATGAGTACGTCGCCAAAAAGATCGACCGGGAGCTTGCCGACAAGGTGCGGGAATTCATCAGCGAGAATAAGCTTTCCGCCGCGGTCTACCTCGTCGAGGATACCAAGCGCTACTATCCTTACGGGAACTTCCTGTCCCATGTGTTGGGCTTTTGCGGGACGGATAACAACGGCTTATACGGCATCGAGTATTATTTTGACGAGGAGCTCACAGGCGAGCCGGGACGTATCATCTCCGCGAAAAACGGCCGCGGCGTCGATATGCTTTCCGACTATGAGCAGTATTATGACGCGCAGGACGGCGATTCGATCGAGCTCACCGTCGACGAGGTCATTCAGCATTATCTTGAAAAGCATCTCGAGGAATGCTATCGCAGCACCAACGCGCAGGTCGGCGTGACGGGTATTGTTATGAACGTCAATGACGCGAGTATTCTCGGCATGGCCTGCAAGCCGGATTTTGATTTGAACAGTCCGTATGAGATCAACGACGAGACGCTTCTAACCGCGCTTTCCGTGATGGACGATGAGACGGCGGCATCCGAAAAGTCTACATACCTGCAAAATCTGTGGTCTAACCGCGCTGTGAACTCTACGTACGAGCCGGGTTCCGTTTTTAAGATCATGACCGGCGCGATGGCGCTGGAGGAAAACCTTGTGGCGGAGGGGGAAACCTTTTATTGCGGCGGCGCGAAATCCATCGAGGTTTCCGGCGAGCGTATCGGCTGCTGGAGTGCCCACGGTCACGGGAATCAAACCTTTACCGAAGGCGTTATGCATTCGTGCAACTGCATGTTTATCCAATTGGGTCTGCGTATCGGGCCCGCGACGTTCTTTAAATATTTCAAGGCGTTCGGCCTAACGCAGAAAACCGGCATTACGCTGCCCGGTGAATCGGGTGGTTCGTCGTCGCTGTATCATGATGAGAAGGGCTTACAGGTAGATGTCCAGCTCGCAAACTCGGCCTTCGGTCAGTCCTTTAAGGTGTCCCCGGTACAGATCATCACCGCCGTCAGCGCGGTGGCTAACGGCGGTACGCTCTATCAGCCGCGCATCGTGTCGCGCATCATTGCGGCGGACGGTACGATTAAACAAGACTCGACGCCCATTGTGGTGCGTCAGGTGCTGACGGAGCAGACCTCCAAGCGTATGAATGAAGCGCTGGAGCAGGTAGTCGCCGGCGAGGGCGGCACGGGCCGAAACGCCTATGTCAAGGGCTATCGCGTCGCCGGCAAGACCGGTACATCCCAGAAGCTCGATAAGCTCGACGAAAACGGCGAGGCTACGCTGCGTATTGTATCCTTCCTCGCTTATGCCCCGGCGGATGATCCGCAGATCGCGGTTTTGATCATCGTTGACGAGCCGCAGAACGGCACCATTTCCGGCGGTGCGCTTGCGGCGCCTGTCGCGGCGGATATCATCGCGGATGTTCTGCCGTATCTCGGCGTCGAGCCGATTTATACGGAAGAAGAAATGGAGACGCTCGACATCTATACGCCCGATTTCGCGGGCATGACGAGCGAGGAAGTGGAAGCGCGTGCGAAGGCCGACGACCTGACCGTCGTATACAAGGGCGACGGCGACACCGTAACGGGACAGATGCCCGCGGCCGGCGCGCTGGTGCCCCGCAACGTGGAGATGATCGTCTATATGGGCGTTGATCAGCCCAGTTACAATATGTCAGTACCGAACCTCGTGGGCATGACCTATCGTGGTATCCAGAAATTGATGAAAAACTCCAATTATTACCTGCGGCCGGTAGGACTCAACAATCTCGACGCAAAGTTACTCTGCGTCAAGCAGACGCCGGAACCCGGCGAGATCGTACAACCCGGAACCGTCATAACGCTCGACTTCCTCGACGATTCCATCATCGAATAGCCTTCGGATTTCTTGTGCAAAGAGGAGGAAATATATGCTGCTGCGCGATTTGCTCCGCGGCGTGCCCTACCGGGCATGCACGGGGGAGGATACACTCGAGATTACAGAGCTTTGCTTTGATTCCCGCGTTTGCAAGCCGGGCATGGCGTTTGCCGCCGTGCGCGGTGTGGCGGCCGACGGACATCAGTATATTGACGCCGCCGTACGGGCGGGCGCGTCGCTGGTCATCGCCAAGTACCCGGTTGAGGGGACGCCGACCGTCGTGACCGATGACCCAGAGGCGACACTTGCGGGGATGGCCGCGAATTTCTACGGCAACCCCGCGCGGGATATGACGATGATCGGCGTGACGGGGACGAAGGGCAAGACCTCGACGACCTATTTTATCAAGGCCATCCTCGACCGCGAGCCCGACGTCAAATGCGGCCTGATCGGCACGGTCTGCAACATGGCGGGGGATGAGTACTTAGGCGAGGCGCATAACTCGACGCCGACGGTGACCGAGCTGCACTGTCTTCTGGCCGACATGCGTGCGCGCGGCTGTACGCATGTGGTGATGGAGGTCAGCTCCCATGCGCTGGCGCTCGGCAGGGTGGACGGCATCCGGTATCGTGTGGGCGTGTTTACGAACCTTTCGCAGGATCATCTGGATTTTCACGGCACGATGGAAAACTACCTTGCCGCGAAATGCAGGCTTTTTGGGCTTACGGAGGAGGGCGTTGTCAACATTGACGATCCGGCGTCGGCGGCGGTGCTGCAAAGCGCCCCGTGTCCGATGCATACCTACTCGATGCGGGAGGACAGCGGCGCGAATATGACCGCGCGCGATGCTAAGCAGAGGGAAGCCGACGGCGTGGACTTCCACGTTCGTGTGGGTGGCGAGGAACGCGAAGTTCGCTTCCCGGTGCCGGGGCTGTTTTCCGTCTATAACGCGATGGCGGCGCTCGCAGTCGCGCATGTGCTGGGGATTTCGCTTACGGAAGCCGTCGAAGCCCTGGAACGGACGCATGGCGTGCCGGGACGTGCGGAGGTCGTGCGCGTGGACGCGCCGTTCCGCGTGATCGTGGACTATGCCCATTCGCCGGACAGCGTGGAGAAGATCGTCGACACCGTGGCGGGGTTTACGGTTGGCAGGGTGATTTCGGTGCTCGGCTGCGGCGGGAATCGCGATCGCACGAAGCGTCCGAAGATGACGGCCGCAGCGGCGCGGGGCAGCGATTATGTGATTGTAACGACCGACAATCCGCGCTTTGAAGAGCCGGAGGATATTCTCCGCGACATGCTGCCGGGATTTGAGCATGAGGGCTGTCCGTATCAGGTCATCCTTGACCGGCGGGCGGCGATCCATGCGGCGCTTTCCATGGCCGAAGCGCGGGATACCGTGCTGATCATGGGCAAAGGGCATGAGCCGTATCAGGAGGTACGGGGTGTGCGCCATCATTTCGATGACCGCGAAGAGGCCATAGCCTACTTTAAGGGGAAAGCATAACAGATGGAAGCGGTTCGTTTGAGAGACATCGCCGCGTGGTGCGGTGCGGAGGCGGATGGTACGCTGCCGGATGTGATGGTGACCGAGGTTTCCCGCAATACGAAGACTCTGCGCCGCGGCGCGCTGTTCGTTCCTCTGCGCGGCGCGTGCGCCGACGGGCATGATTATATCGATAAGGCAGCGGAAGCGGGGGCGGCGGCGGCCTTGTGCGACCGCAGGGACGTGACGGCGCGGATCCCGCTCTTGCAGGTGGAGAACACACTCTCCGCGGCGCAGGTGATGGCCGCCCGATATCGGGAACGGTTTACGACGCCCGTGATCGGCGTGACCGGCAGCGCGGGAAAGACGACGACGGTGGCCATGATCGCGGCGGTGCTGCGAAAAAAAAACCGCCTTATCACGACTCCCGCCGAGGATAACGGGCAGATCGGGCTAACCTTCGGCGTATTCAATCTTGAGCATACGCACGATGCCGCCGTCTGGGAGATGGGCATGTCGCAGTACGGGGAGCTGTCGCGGCTGTCCCGCATGACGCGTCCGGACATCGGCGTGATCAACGGCATCGGAAATGCGCATATCGAATTTTTCGGCAGCCGGGAGAACATCCTGAAAGCGAAGCTGGAGCTGCTAGATGGCATGCGAGAAGGCGCGAAGCTGATTTTGAACGGCGACGACGATCTGCTGTGGGGGCTGCGCGGAAAGCTTTCGTATAACGTTACTTATTACGGGCTCACAAACCCCGATGCCGATATCCGGGGCGAGGTGATTTACGCCGATACGGCCTTCCAGACGCTGCGAATCCGCTTTGGCGACGGTACCGTCGAGCGGGTACTGCCGGCGATCGGCGCGCACAATGCGCGCAACGCGCTGGCGGCGGTGGCGGTCGGACGCGCGATGGGGATGACAGCGGACGAAATCGCGTTCGAGGGCTTTGAGAGCGTCAGCGGGCGGCAGAACATCGTCAAAAAGTACGGCTTAACCGTGATGGAGGACTGGTACAACGCAAGTCCCGAGGCGGTGTGCGCGTCGCTGGACGTATTGGCGACGCTGGCGGGTGAAAACGGTAGGCGGTACGCGTGCCTCGGCTGCATGAGAGAGCTTGGAGAGTCCTCGGCAGCGCTGCACAGGCTCTGCGGAGAGACGGCGGCACGGGATGCGGATTTCCTGTATGTCTACGGCGAGGGTGCGGAGGGCTATCTCGAAGGCGCGAAGGACGCCGGGATGAGTGAAGACGCGATGGCGATGTTTTCAACGCATGAGGAGCTGGCGCGGGCGCTGTATACGCGGATCCGTCCCGGAGACGCGGCGCTGTTTAAGGGAAGCCACCACTTCACGCATATGGAGCTATGTATGGCGCGGTTTTATGCGCTGATGGAAGAATATCAAAAGAAATAAACGGATAAACGAGGTTTTCACCTATGACAGTTTATGCGATGGCTGCTTTTGTACTGGCGTTTGCGATCACGGCGGCAATCGGTCCGTCGATCATCCTGAAGCTCCGTCAGATGAAATGTGGCGGAACAGTGCTGGAAATCGGCCCGAAGTGGCACCTGAAAAAAGGCAATATTCCCGTAATGGGCGGTTTGATGTTTATTTTTGCGTCAGTCGTCACGTCGGTGATCGTGCTGCTTGCGGCACCGTATTTCAGTCTGCATTGGGATATCGGAGACGTGGGCGCGTTTGCGGGCAACCGGTACTGGATCGGCATGCTTGCCGCGCTGGGCTTTGCGATGGTCTGCGGCGTTGTAGGCTTCTTAGATGATTTTGAAAAGATCAAGAAAAAGCGGAATCTCGGTTTAACGGCGATTCAAAAGTTACTGCTGCAATGCGCGGCGGCGGTTGTGTTCATATTGGTGCTGCGTCAATTCGGGCTCGTGACGCCGAACATTATCGTGCCGTTTTTTAACGTGACGTGGACATGGCCGTGGTGGGTGTATATTCCCTTTATGATGTTCGTCATCGTAGGGACGGTCAACTCCGTAAACCTGACAGACGGTATCGACGGGCTTGCCGGCGGAGTGACGCTGATCGTGACGCTGTTCTTTGCGGCGGCGGCGCTGCTCCTGTTTGAGCGGAACGCGTCCGGGTCGCTGATCGGCGTAGCCGTCCTCTCGGCGGCGGTCGCGGGGGGGCTCGCGGGCTTCCTGCTTTTTAACTTCAGCCCCGCGAAGGTCTGGATGGGAGATACCGGCTCGCTCTTTCTCGGCGCGATTGTCTGCGGACTTGCGTTCGCGATCGATCTGCCGCTTATCCTCGTTCCCGTCGGCATCATTTACATCATCGAAACGCTGTCTGACATTATCCAGATCGGCTATTTCAAGCTGACTCACGGCAAACGTGTCTTTAAGATGGCGCCGATTCACCACCATTTCGAGCTGTGCGGCTGGTCGGAAAAGAAAATCGATATGACCGCCTATGTGATCACACTGGCCTGCTGTGCCCTGGCGTTTTGGGGCGTGACCCTGCTTTAACAATAGCGGAAAGGAGCGTGTTTATGCCCGACAGAACCTCAAAACCTTCCCGTCCGGCGCGCGGTTCATCGGGAGACGTGACCGCGCCGAATGAAAGAACTTATATATCCTCCTATGAGGAGCAGCTTGCGGCAGGAACCGCGCTGATCGATGTCCCGATGCCGGATGAAAAGGAGCCGCCGAACGCAGAAAGCAAGCCAAAGCGGAGAAAAAAGGGCAACGGTCTGTGGAGCGTCGGCATCGGTCTTTTCCAGTCCGACGAACGCCTGCATATCGGCGCGATTGACGTACCGTTTTTCCTTCTGCTTCTGGCGATCACGGTGGTGGGTCTGATCACGCTGTTCTCCGCGAGTTATACAGCAGCGTACTACAAATTCGGCAATCCGTATCATTATATCGCAAGTCAGGCGCTTTACGCCGTCGTCGGCATCCTTGTCGCGCTGGTCATCTCAAAAATCCCGTATCAAAAGCTGCACAGACTCGCGGTGCCGGCGCTCGTCGTGGCGTTCGTATTGCTCGTATTGGTGCTGTTCATCGGTACGAATCTGAACACGGAGGCCAAGCGGTGGATTCAGATCGGACCCCTTCCCACGTTCCAGCCGTCAGAAATCGCGAAGGCGGCGCTGGTGATCGCGTTTGCGTCGCTGTGCGTGCGTATGCGCGACCGCATCAAGAAGCCGTCGTCCCTGCTGCCGTTTTTCTTGATCCTCGGCGCGATGGCATTTTTCCTTCTTGAGCAGCCGCACCTGTCCGCGACGATCATCATCCTCGTAACGGGCTTTGTCATCCTGTTCGTCGGCGGTGCGAACATGGGATACCTCGCGGGCATTATATCCATCGGCTCCGCGGGGCTTGCGTGGCTCGTATTGGGGCCGATTCACTATCAATACGACCGAATCGAAACCTGGCTCAATCCGTTTGCCGACCCCTTAGGAGAAGGCTTCCAGATGCTGCAGTCCCTGTACGCCGTCGGGTCGGGCGGGCTGTGGGGGCTCGGACTCGGACAGAGCCGGCAAAAGCAGATGTATCTGCCGGAGCCGTATAACGACTTCATCTTCTCGATCGCCTGCGAGGAGCTTGGCTTCATCGGCGCGACGCTGATTATTCTCCTGTTCGCGGCGTTTGTTATCCGCGGCTTCTATATCGCACTGCGTTCCCGCGATACCTTCGGCACGCTGCTTGTCGTCGGGTTTATGACGCAGATCGCGGTGCAGGTGTTCTTCAACATCGGCGTGGTTTCGGGACTTTTGCCGGTCACGGGCGCGTCGCTGCCGTTCTTTTCATCGGGCGGTACCTCGGCTCTGATGCTGTACGCACAGATGGGTGTAGTACTCGCGGTATCCAGACAAATGACGATGAAAACTTAAAAGCGGCTTTTTTGAAATACGGTGAAACGAGGTAGGATTCGTATGCGCATCATCCTCAGCGGCGGCGGAACGGGCGGGCATATCAACCCGGCGCTCGCCATTGCCAGACAGGTACAGAAGATGGAGCCAGACTCCGCGATTTTGTTCTGCGGAGGGAAGGGCGGACTCGAAGAAAAGCTGGTGCCGCGGGAAGGGTTTGATTTGAAAACCTTTGCGGTTCACGGACTGCGCCGGAAGCTCACGCCTGCGAACGTCCTGTACGACTGCCATGTGCTTATCGAGGCGCGGCGCTCCGAGCGGGAAGCCATGCGCACGGTGCGGGAGTTTCGGCCGGACATCGTCGTCGGCTGCGGCGGATACGCAAGCTTCCCGGTCGTTCGGGCGGCGCAGAAGTTAGGCGTACCGACGGCGCTTTTGGAAGTCAATGCATTTCCCGGCGTCACGACGAAGGCGCTTGCAAAGAAGGCCGGCGCTGTGATGATCTGCTTTGAGGAAAGCCGCCGCTTTTTTGAAGGCGCGAACATCGTCTTAACGGGCAGCCCCGTCCGACCGGACTTTCTGACGGCGGATCGTGCGGCGGCGAGAAGGGCATTGAAGCTGGACGCCCGCCCGCTGATCGTCTCCGTCTGGGGCAGCCTCGGCGCCGAGCATCTGAATCACTGTATGGCGGATTTTATCGCGCTGGAAGCGCAAAACGACGCGCACTATGTCATCCACGCGATCGGCAGTTGGGGGTACACATGGGTGCGCGACGAGATTTCGGCGAAGGGCACCGATCTGTCAAAGCATCCGAACATCGACGTGCGGGACTACATCTACGATATGCCGACCGTGATGGCGGCGGCGGACTTGATTTTATGCCGCGGCGGTGCAGCGACGGCGGCGGAGCTTGCGGTGATGGGTAAGCCCGCGATTATCGTGCCGTCTCCGAATGTCGCGGAGAATCATCAGGAAAAGAATGCCCGGGCGCTGGAAGCCGCCGGCGGCGCCCTGGTAATGCTCGAGCGCGATACGACGGGCAAGACGCTCTATGAGCATGCGACGGCACTGCTTTCAAATCCGGAGAAACTTCGGCGTATGTCGGAGAGCATCCGCCGTGTGGCAAAGCCCGACGCAATCGGCAGCATTTACGCGTGTATCCGGGATATGGCGGCGAAGCGCTGACCTTTTTCACCATCGACACGCCTTCCGCATAGAATAGGCTGAAATGATTGATTCTTCCTGTTCGGGAGGCTTGGAGCTTGGTATGAGTGAAATTTTGATTTCCCCCGGCCGTGTGACCGGTGAGACTCGGGTACAAGGCGCAAAAAACAGCGTGCTGCCGATCATGGCGGCGACGCTGCTTGTGCGCGGCGAGGTCATTTTAAGGGGATGCCCCGACCTTGCGGACGTCGACTCCGCAATCCATATCCTGCTGCATCTGGGATGTACGGTGCGGCGGGAGGATGACGCCGTGATCATCGACGCGTCCGACATCACGGATTTCGCGATCCCGGATGATCTGATGCGGCGGATGCGGTCGTCGGTGATCTTCCTCGGCGCGATTCTTTCGCGTACCGGGCAGGCACGTATGACCTATCCCGGCGGCTGTGAACTGGGCCCGAGGCCTATCGACATGCATCTCGACGCGCTGCGCAGACTCGGCGCGCATATCGATGAAGAAGGCGGGCGCATCGTCGGGCGGGCGGATGTATTGCATGGTGCGGATATCACGCTGCGTTTTCCGAGTGTCGGCACGACGGAAAACGCGCTGATCACCGCTTGCGCGGCGTGTGGGACGACGACTATCCGCAATGCCGCGAGGGAACCGGAAATCGCCGATCTGGTACGCTTTCTGCGTGCCGTAGGCTGTCGTGTCAGAGGGGAAAACACCTCTGTGCTGACGGTTGAAGGCGGAATGCCGACGCATGGGGCGGAATATCGCGTCATTGCCGATCGGATTGCCGCCGGAACGTACCTGTGTGCCGCGGCCGCGACCGGCGGAACGGTGCTGCTGCGCGACACGGAGCCCGCGCATTTATCGACCCTGTGTAATGCGCTGGCGGAAGCGGGCTGTGAAATCGACGCCGAGGAACGGTGGATTTCCCTGCGAGCGCCGGAAAAGCTGCGTGCGCCAAGGATGATCGTGACCCGTCCGTATCCGGGGTTCCCGACGGATTTACAGGCGCCGTTGATGGCGGCATTGCTTCGCATCGACGGCAGCGCCGTGTTTGACGAGACGATTTTTAAAGATCGCTACCGTCACGCAGCGGAGCTTGCCAAAATGGGCGCCGACATTGTTTGTGAAGGCTCCCGCGCGATTGTTTGCGGCGTTCCCCAGCTTCATGGGGCGAAGGTGATCGCAACGGATTTGCGCGGCGGCGCGGCGATGATCATCGCGGCGTTGTCCGCCAAAGGCGATTCGACCATTTTAGAAGCGGAACATATAGACCGGGGCTATGAGAATGTGACAGGCGTGTTTGCCGAGCTTGGGGTCAAATTACAGCGCATATAATGAACACACATATAGGGAACGCAAAAAAGAAGGAAACGGTGGTGGGGAACCCATAAAGCGACAGAAGAAATCACCGCGTGTGCGCGACGTCGTCAGACGGGATACGAGCGACGTCGCGCGGCGTAAGAGCGCACGGCATCAACCAAAGAGAACGCATACCCTTTCCGCCGTACGAGCGCCGAGAGCCTCTGCGACGGCATCGGCGGCGGCAGTCAGGAAGAAGAGACGGGGCGGAATCCCGCCGCGCACGGTGGAGCTGTTATATAGGCTTTTGCTCGCCGCGGCGCTGCTGTGCGCGCTCAGTTTTGTCGCATCCACCTATTTCCGCGTGAAAACGATTGAGGTACGCGGCAACGCGGTTTGCTCGGCGGATGCAATCGCCGAGGCATCCGGCGTTCAAATCGGGGACAGGCTTCTGTTTGTCGATCGAAAAGCCGTGGCCGACGGCATTTTTGCCCGGCTGCCGTATGCCGATACGGTACGCGTACGCCGCAGCTTTCCGAGTACGCTGATCATTGAGATGCGCGAGAGCACACCAGCCGCTGCCGTGATCACAAACGGCGTCGTGTACTTGATCGATGGAGACGGTAAGCTGTTGGAATATATGCCAAGCGAAGCCGTATCCGGAACGCCGTTAGTAGAAGGGCTTACGGTAACGGAGGCCGTATTGGGCAAAACAATCAATCTGGAGGACGAGCTGCACTTAAGTACATTGCAGGAGCTTTTAAAGGCCTTTGCCGACGAAGATATTCTAACCCATATCGATACGGTGCAGGTTGAAAAGCTGTATGATATCTACTTCGTATATGATGAGTGTTTAACGGTCAAAATCGGAGATGTATCGGATCTTGGGCGGAAACTCGAACTGATGGAAGAAGTAGTCAAAAAGCTGAATAGTGGTGAAAAGGGCACTCTGGATGTGACGGAGGTTGGTACGGCGCGGTACATGGCGGAAAATATTAGTTAAAACGACAGGATTTATAGTAAGCAGCCTATTTCACAAAAGAAGCTGCAAAAAAATCGAGAGATTTTTCAAGAATAATGTTGACATATGCGTCAAAACAGTTTAGAATTATGAAGAACATAGTTCGAACGTCAAAAGGGAGCATTATCTTTACGTCGGACGAATAGACGAGAGATTTTTGGAGGTACATAAACATGGCGGGCTTTGAGTTTGAAAACACTACTGATAATGTAGTCAATATAAAAGTTATCGGTGTCGGCGGCGGCGGCGGGAATGCGGTGGAGCGCATGCTTGCCAGCGGCTTAAAAGGTGTGGAATTCGTTACAGTCAATACGGATAAAAAGCAGCTGATCCATTCCGCGTGCCCGCATAAGCTTCAGATCGGCGAAAAGCTGACGAGGGGATTTGGCGCTGGCTCGAATCCCGAGGTTGGTAAGAAGGCTGCCGAGGAAACCAGAAGCGAGCTTGCTAAAATCATGGAGTCTGCGGATATGGTCTTCATCACCGCCGGCATGGGCGGCGGCACCGGTACAGGCGCGGCTCCCGTCGTCGCGGAAGTGGCCAAGGAACGCGATGTGCTGACGGTCGGCGTTGTGACCCGTCCGTTCGACTTCGAAGGCGCCAAGCGCTTCACACAGGCCGAGCAGGGCATCGAGGAGATGCACTCCAAAGTCGACGCGCTGATCGTCATCCCGAACGACCGCTTAAAGCTCGTATCCGAACAGCGGATCACCTTCAAAAACGCTTTCGAAATCGCCGATAATGTGCTCTTGCAGGCTATCCAGAGCATTTCCGATCTCATTACGATGGACGGTATCATCAACCTTGACTTCGCGGACGTCACCTCGATCATGAAGGGTGCGGGATACGCGCATATGGGCGTCGGCTACGGAACCGGTCGGGACAAGGCGGAAACCGCGGCGCGTCAGGCGATCCAGAGCCCCCTTCTTGAGACCTCCATCAACGGCGCGCGCGGCGTGATCATCAACGTCACCGGCTGCCCGGAGATCACCCTCGAGGAAGTCGAAAACGCGGCCATGATGGTCAAGGAAGCCGCGCATCCCACCGCACACATCATCTTCGGCGCGTCGATCGACGAGGAGATGGAAGACGCGATGCGCGTTACCGTCATCGCGACGCAATTCGACGATAAGCCCCATCTGACGCCGGAAAAGCCCAAGGACAACCGTGCGAAGGCTGCTGCCGCATCCCCGTTTGCCGCCCCGGCCACGCCCGCCGCCGAACAGCCCGCCCCGACTGCCGCCCCGGCTGCGGAACCCGCTGCTACTCCCGGCGCGGCGTCCGATGAAGCAGACATCTACACCGATATCGCGAAGATCTTCGATCTCGGCAATCGCCGCCACTAAGATACAGACGATGCGCGACTGGGATACTTTACAGGAGGCATGTCTTTCCTGTACGGCGTGTGCGCTTTGCCAGACGAGAACCAATGTTGTTTTCGGTACCGGCGACCGGAATGCCAAGCTGCTGTTCATCGGGGAAGCGCCCGGCGAACAGGAGGATTTGAGCGGTATCCCCTTCGTCGGCGCGGCGGGAAAGCTGCTCGACGACCTTCTTCTGTCGGTAGGATTGTCCCGGGAACGTGTCTATATCGCGAATATTCTCAAATGCCGCCCTCCGAACAATCGTGACCCGCTGCCCGCCGAGCAGAACGCCTGTCTCCCTTTTTTACGCGAGCAGACCGCTTTGCTCTCTCCCCGTATCATCGTCTGCGTCGGCAGGATCGCCGCATGCAAGCTGATCGACCCGGACTACAAAATCATGCGCCAGCACGGAGAATGGATCGAACGGAAAAACGTGCTGATGACGGCGGTGCTGCATCCGTCGGCGCTCCTGCGCGCACAGCAGAACCGCCCACCGACATATCTCGATTTCGTCGAGATCGCGCAGCGCGCGAGAGAAGAAAATTTGATATAATACGGCGTAATAAACGCCGTAAAAAGGAGAGTAACCATACGTTAACTCTCCTTTTTGTTATTGGATGGCCATAAAAAAGGAGGCAACGTTATGTCCGAGCATTACAGAAGCTATTCCGCCGTGTTTCCGCTCATTTTCCGAACCCATGACGCGAAAAAACAAGTGCTGCTCGCACGCCGCGCGAATACCGGCTATATGGACGGCTGCTGGGACTTCGCCGGCAGCGGACATGTGGACGAGGGCGAAACGGCGACGCAAGCCGTGGTGCGGGAGTGTTCAGAGGAGCTGGGTATTCGCGTGGATGCCGGGGACGTACGGTTTGTGCATCTATCTCACCGGCTCGGGACACGGGGTGGGAAGACGTATTATGACATATACTTCGTTGTGGACCGGTATGCGGGAGAGCCGCGCATCGCGGAGCGGGAGAAGTGCGACGGACTGGAGTGGTTTTACACGGATGCGCTGCCCGAGGATATGATCGGGATCAGGCGGCAAGCGCTGAAGCATTATTTCAATGCGGAATTATATAGTGAAGTTTAAAGTGCAGATATAAAAATCGCAGGCAGCGGGAGCCTTTTTCCACTGCCTGCGATCGTTTATATGGCGAATTTAAAGGGACAAAAACTTCTGCTTCAGATAATCCACGTAATACTTCGGGTCAAACACCCCCACGGCATTGCCAAAAAGCTCCAGCGGCTCATAAAAGCATGCGTGGCGGTGGATACGATCCCGCAGCCATGCCGTAATGGGCGTAAGATCGTCGCGTGCGGACAGAGCATCAACGTCGATATCCCGGCGCATGACGGCGAGCATCTGCGCGCCGTAGGCGCTGCCGAGGGCGTAGGAGGGGAAGTAGCCCAGCATGCCGCCCGACCAGTGCGAATCCTGCAGGCAGCCGCGCGTGTCGTCGGGGACGTCGACGCCGAGGTAGTCGCGGTAGAGCGTGTTCCAGGCTTCCGGCACGTCGCGCACGGCAAGCGTGCCGTCGAGAAGCCTCTTTTCCAGCTCGTAGCGCACGCAGATGTGCAGCGAATAAGTCAGCTCATCGGCTTCCGTACGGATGAGGGACGGCCGCGCGCGGTTGACCGCGCGGAAGAAGTCGTGCGGGGTGACGCCTGCAAGCTGCGAGGGGAACAGATCGGCGAGCTTCGGGTAGAAGAACTCGACAAACGGCTCGGAGCGGCCGATGATGTTCTCGTAGAAACGCGACTGGCTTTCATGAATGGCCATGGATGCGCCGCCGGAGAGGGAGGTATACTCGTACTGCTCGTCGTAGCCCAGCTCATAGAGTGCGTGCCCGCCTTCGTGGAGGGCGGAATAGATCGAAGAGGCAATATTGTTCCGGTAGTAGTGCGTGGCGATACGGACGTTTTTGCGGTCGAAGGTCAGCTGGAAGGGATGCTCGGTCTCTGCGACGGCGCAGTGCTCGGGAGAGATGCCCATGACGCCGAGCAGAAGGCTGGTCATCGCCCGCTGGTCTTCAACTGGGTAGTCGCGGTAGAGGAAAGTGTCGTCCGGGGCGGGGCGAGCGGTGACCTCGCCGAGCAGGGGGACGATGTCCGCGCGCAGGGAGGCAAAGAAGGGATCGAGATAGGCGATGGAGAGACCGCGCTCGTAGTGGTCGAGCAGGACGTCATAGGCGGGCTTTGATGGGTCGAAATACCCGGCAAAACGGCGGGAGCTCTCGACGATCTGCTCAAGATAGGGGCGAAAAAGCGCGAAGTCGTTCGTTGCCTTCGCCTTATGCCAGACATGTTCCGCGTCGTTCGTAAGAACGGTAAAGGCGGCGTATTCGTCCTTGGGGATGCTGTTCATCCACGACAGGCGGCGGTCAAGCGCCTGGGCCTCGCGGCGGATGATGGGTTCGGTATCCGGGCAGGAGAGCAAAAACTGTAAAAGCCCGCGCGTTTCGTCGGTGACAAAGAGGGAATAGTCCCAGGCGGAGAGCTCTCCAACAGCCCGCCCGCGTCCCTCGGCGGTATCGCACGGGGCAACGGTTACGGCGTCCAGATAGATGGCGTTTTGGGCGTAGCTTAACGCGTAGAGCTTATTCTCCATTGCGCGCAGACTCGTTTTTGCTTCCCTGTAATCCATAGGAATACTCCTGTTATATATAAAGAATGAGAAAAAAACGCTCTAGTTTGCGATACGCGGCGGGATGGGTGCGAAGACGGGCTTACCTTTCGCGTAGATACCGGGGCGGCACAGCTGACCGGAGCCAGTGACGCCGCTGCGCGCACCGTCGATGGGGGGGTCGGCGTAGCGCACAAACCAGGACTCAAGCTCGGCGCGCATGGTAACGCGAAGGGCGGCATATGCGGGGTCTTCGATCCGGTTTTGCGTCTCATCCGGGTCGCAGATAAGATCATACAGCTCGTCGGGACCGTACGGATAACGGACGACAAGCTTATGCGTACGGGTACGCAGCATCCGTACCGGGCCGTATTCGTCAAAGACGACGACCGGCGTATCCGGCAGCGTACCGCCGGAGAGAATCGGCGCGAAGGAGCGCCCGGGGAGCGGCTGACGAACCTCGCCCGCAAGCGAGAGATATTCGCGCAGTGTCGGTAGAATGTCGAGGTGGGAAAGCATCACGTCACAGACGGCGGCGCGGGCGACCTTCGGGCCGCGGATGATGCAGGGCACCATGACGGAGGTATCGTACATATTCATCGGGAAGGTGCCGTTGCCCTTGCCCCAGACGCCGTGCTGCCCAAGGTTCATGCCGTTGTCGCCGGTGAAGATGACGAGGGTATTGTCCACAAGACCGAGCGCGTCTAAACGGTCCAAAAGCCTGCCGACGCCGCGGTCCATGGCGGTGATGGCGGTATAGTAGCCGCGCAGCAGCTCCCGGCGGCGTTCTCCGGTGCCATGCGGCGCGGTTTCGACCTGCCACGGGTGGTAGGGAAGCTCCGGCGTCGCTTTGTATTCGCAGCCTTCGTAGAGATCCCAAACGTCGGCGGGATGCTCCTCTCGATCCCACGGGGAGTGCGGGGCGGTATAGTGGACGCTGAGATAGAAGGGGGCGGCCGCCTGCGAGAGGGTGTCGAGCGTCGAGAGCGCGTCTTCGGTGATGAGGTCGGTGACATACCTCGTTTCAAAGGAAAGCTTTCCATCGCGGACGAGATCGGGCTTATCATAATTGCAGCCGCCGCGCGCGATGGTGAACCAGTGGGAGAAGCCGTGCTGCGGCTCTAAAGACGCGCCGAGGTGCCACTTGCCGGAAAGCGCGCAGGTGTAGCCGGATTCGGCGAGCAGGTCTGTATAGCAGGTGAGATTGTCAAGATAACGGATCGCGGCGTGGTCGTGCGCAAGCTCGGGATGCCGTTCGGCGCCTGGGGTGTGCGGATCGACGTTGCCTCCGCGCAGCCAATCCTGCACGCCATGCGCGGACGGGATGGTGCCGGTAAGGATACTGGCGCGGGCGGGGGAGCATACGGGAGAGGCGCAGAAGAAATGATCGAAGCGTGTGCCATCCGCTGCCAATCTGTCAAGGTTTGGCGTGATGACATCGGCATTTCCGGCGCAGCGCATGGCCCATGCGCCCTGATCATCCGTCAGGATGAATAAGATATTCGGCTTTTCTACCATACTTTCCCTCCGCATCGAAAGATAAATGAATTATACCGCAATGGGCTTTCTTTGTCAAGAACCGTTGACATTTTCTAGGATTCGCGGTATCATAGAGACGTACTGAATATAAAAAACTCCGATGGAGGAATATAGTTATGCGTTATCCGACTGCGGCGGCGATACTATCCGATGCGATAGCCAATCAAGCAAGGATTGAGGCGGCAAAACAGGCGCAGGAAGCGATATGGAGAAAGAAACCCGGCGCACGTCCGCCGCTGCTCCTTTCCGTGCGAACGGAGACAGAGCTTCCCACCTATACCACGAAGCAGACGCACTACGATGCGGAAAAGATGCTCATTTCACAGCTTCCCGGATTTGCCTCGGCTGTACGCGGCTCCGGCTGCGCCCCGTCCGTGCGCGCAAATATGGGCTGCGGTATTTATGCGACGCTGCTCGGTGTGCGGCAGGAGCTTTATGATGATAAAATGCCTTGGGTACAGGAGAGGCTGCCGCGCGAGACGATAGAAAAGCTTGAGCCCGGCCAGCTTCGCGTGCCGGACGACTCTGCCACGGAATTCGGCGCGGGGCTCGCCGCGATGCGGTACATGGCGAAGGCAATCGAGGGAACGGGCGGTATGGTCTATCCGCTCGATTTGCAAAGCCCGTTCAGCCTTGCGCATCTGTGCTACGGCGACGACATCTTCTACGAGGTCTATGACGACCCGGAATTCGTCGCGCACCTGTGCGAGCTGACGCTTGAAGCGGTCGTTCTGGGCTTTGACGCGTGCCTTGCCGTGAGCCCCGAGTCGGAGCGGTACGTCGCGCATTATAATAACCTCGTGATTCCGCGCGACATGGGCGGCGTCAAGCTCAGCGAAGATACCTCGACGCTGCTGTCCGACCCACTGCTGCGGGAGTTTACGGAGCCGTACATGAACCGGCTGTTTGAGCGGTTCGGCGGGGGATATGTGCATTATTGCGGGCAGAATGCGCATCTTTACGACATGGTACTGCGTACGCCGAAGGCCTGGGGCTTAAATTTCGGAAACCCCGAGATGCATGACATGCCGAAAGTGCTTTCTGATCTTGCGAAGGCGAACAAAATCTATTACGGCGGGCTGCCGATGGTAAACCCGAGCGCGCCGTATGCGGATTTTGAGCGTTACCTGCGCGCGTCGTATCGCGACGGCGTATTCCATCTGCTGCTGACGTTTCACTGCGACGAGGAAAACCGTGAACGCGTTTTGGAGGACTGGGAGCGCGCGATCGACGCGGTATTGGAGTAACAAAATGGAATTGCGCGAGCTGATGAGCGGCGGGGAGCTTCTCTGGAATAAAGAGTAAAACGAGGAAAAACGTATGCAATACGGATTTATCAAGGCGGCTGCGGTCACACCGAAGCTTAGCGTCGCGGATACGGCCTATAATGCGCGGGAGATCGCGACGGCGATTCATGCTGCGGCGCAAAAAGGCGCGCGTATCATTGTTACGCCCGAGCTTTGCATCACGGGCTACACCTGCGCCGATCTTTTTTTGCAGCCGACACTGCTCGACGGCGCCGAGGAAGGGCTTCGTACCGTCCTCGATGCCTGCACGGGGCTGGACGTTCTCTACACCGTGGGACTGCCGGTAAGGGTTCGCGGGAAGCTTTATAACTGCGCAGCTGTCGCGCACGGCGGGACGCTTTTGGGCGTGGTACCGAAAACGCATCTGCCGAATTACGGTGAGTTTTACGAACTGCGCCATTTTACACCCGCGGACGAAAAGACGGGCGAGGCGAAGCTTGCCGGACACAGCGTGCCGTTCGGGACGCGGCTGCTGTTCCGCTGCCCTTATTTTACCGCCGCCGCGGAAATCTGCGAGGATTTATGGGCGCCTTGCCCGCCGTCGATTGCCCATGCGATGGCCGGTGCGGACGTCATCCTGAACCTGTCCGCCTCCGACGAGACGATCGGCAAGGACGACTACCGCCGCGAGCTGGTGCGGGGACAGTCCGCACGGCTGCACTGCGCATATCTGTACGCCGACGCCGGGATGGGGGAAAGCTCGACCGATATGGTGTTCGCGTCGCATAACCTCATTGCGGAAAACGGCGTGATGCTTGCGGAAACGAAGCTGTTTAGCGATGGTGTCGCGATGACGGAGATCGATGCGGAGCGCCTCGCATTTGAGCGGCGCCGCTCGAATTCCTTCCCGGCGGAATCGGACGAGTATCTGACGCTGGAATTCGACATGAAGCCCGCGCCGACAAAGCTGACGCGGCCCGTTTCACGTACGCCGTTCATCCCGGGGGATGCGCGCGACCGAGAGAACCGCTGCGAGACGATTTTGAACATTCAAAGCGAGGGACTGGCACGCCGGCTGTCCCATGCGCACTGCAAAACCGCCGTTGTCGGCATTTCGGGCGGACTGGACTCCTGTCTTGCGCTGCTCGTCGCCGTGCGCGCGATGAAGAAGCTCGGCAGGACATCGTCCGACGTGATCGCCGTGACGATGCCCTGTTTTGGGACGACGAAGCGGACGCGCGGGAACGCGGAAATTTTAACGCTGTCGCTCGGCGCGACGCTGCGGACGGTGGATATCACAGCGCTGGTTTCGCAGCATTTCGCGGATATCGGGCACGACCCGGGTAACCATAACGTAGTCTTTGAGAACGCGCAGGCACGCGCCCGCACCTATGTGCTGATGGACATCGCGAACGCGGAGGGCGGGCTTGTCGTCGGTACGGGCGACCTGTCGGAGCTGGCCTTGGGCTGGGCGACATACAACGGCGATCATATGTCGATGTACGGCGTCAACGCGTCGGTGCCGAAGACGCTCATCCGGCATATCGTGCGCTATTGTGCCGACCGTGCGGGAGAAGGGGAGCTGCGGGACGTGCTCTTAGACATCCTCGCGACGCCGGTCAGTCCGGAGCTGCTGCCCGCAAAGGACGGCGAAATCGCGCAGAAGACCGAAGACCTCGTCGGGCCTTACGAACTGCACGACTTCATCCTGTATTATGCGCTGAGATGGGGATTTTGCCCGGAAAAAGTGCTGTATCTGCTGCAATACGCGTTTGAAGGCGAATACGACCGCGCGACGCTCGTCAAATGGCTGAAAAACTTCTACCGCCGTTTCTTTGCCCAACAGTACAAGCGCTCCTGCCTGCCCGATGGGCCGAAGGTAGGCTCCGTCGCGCTGTCGCCGAGGGGAGACCTGCGGATGCCGTCGGACGCGTCAGCCGCGCTTTGGCTTCGCGCGATCGACACGATGGAGGTTTAATACGGCAGCGATCCACATAATCACAAGGCTGCCGATGAGTGCGGTCAGGAAGGACGATTCCATGCTTGCGTGGGAGAGAACGTTCAAACTGTCCGTCAGGATGGACGAGGTTTCCACCGGCAGCGGCCAGAGTGTCGAAAACAGCCCGATATAGCATGCGCTGAGGACGGCTTGAATCATTTTTCCGATCACATAGGGCTTCATCGCAAGCCCTGAGCCCTCAAGGAAGGTCAGCACCTGACAGTGGACGCATAACCCCGCCCAGCCGAGCATACACGCCGCCATCGCAAGCCGCGCCGTCAGATTGGCGGACGCACCGGCAAGCGACCATAGCCCCGTCGTGACCTCGAGAAAGCCGCGCAGGAGGGCTTCCGCACGGGCGGCGTCGAGTCCCACGTCCACGCCGATCCTCCCGATCAGAACGGCCAGGGAGGACAGTGTGCCGGTGGCAAAGAGCAGATCCGTTAAAACAGCGAAGAGGATGACGAAGGCCGCGATGCGCAGGACGCCCGCGCCCGCGCCGGTGACGGCATCGACGAGAGCGGAGGTAAATCGCGGCGCCGAGGCGGCGGATGCGCTTTCACGGGCAGTCTGCGGGCGGTCATGGTACTTGTAGAAGCGAAAGCCGATACCAACGGTGATGGACGCGAGGATATGCGCGGCGTAGAGCCAGAGCCCCGCGCGCGCAGAGCCGAATACGCCGGTACCGACGGCGCCGAGGATGAAGGCGGGGCCGGAGTTGTTGCAGAAGGCAAGTAAGCGCTCCGCTTCCGTACGGGAGCAGGCGCCGTCGCGGTAGAGGGCGATGGCCGTACGTGCGCCGACGGGGTAACCGCCGACGATACCGAGCGCGAAAGCCGCGGCGCAGCGTCCGTTGACGCGAAACAGGAAATGCATGACCGGCTCAAAGACGCGGCCGAGTGCATCGGCGTAGCCGAGTGTGACGCATAAGGAGGAAACGACGAAAAACGGGAAAAGCGACGGAATCAGCAGCTCCATACAAAGAATAATTGCGTTTTTACCGGTTTCTATCACGCGCTCCGAGTAAAGCAGCAGTCCCGCGGCGGCTGCGGCAACGCCGATCAAGCCGAGAATTCGATAAAAGAAGCCTAATTTACGTTTGATCCCCATATAATAGTATCCCCTCCCCACGTCAAAATCTTATGCGGCCGGTTCGCGGTTTAGGCGTATGGCGGGCGATTTTTCGACGAATGCGGGGTACTGTTATGCATAGGCTGCGCGAAACCATTGCGCGATGGTTCGATATTCCGGAGGATGCTCTGGGCGCACCGCGTGTGATCCTGTCGGGACGCACGCAAGCGCTCATCGAGAATGCGGGAGCGATCTTGGAATATACCCCCGATTGCCTGCGCGTACGCGTAGGCGGAAATGAAGTGACGATCAAAGGCGAGCGGCTGCAAATCCGCTCGTATACCGGCGCGGCATTATGCGTTGTGGGGACTGTTGACTCAGCAGAGTTGAGTCAGGGGGGGCGGTAAGCGTTTTGAAAGCTTCCATCGTACGAGCGGCGGCAGGATATGTCCGCGTAGAGACACGCGGCATGTATGCGCGGCGTGTGCTGGACGCCTGCGCAAAGGCGGGGATCGGGCTTTACGACATAGAAGCGGTCGCGCCGCAAAAGCTGCGGTTTACCGTGCCGCTGACTGATTTCCCGGCGCTTCGGCCTTTTGTGCGTAAAAACGCCTGCCGGATGCATATTGTTCATCGCGGCGGCCTGCCGTTCTGGCTTGCGTCCATGCGTGGGAGAGTCGGTTTCCTCATCGGCGCGGCGTTGAGCATCGCCGTGTTCTGGTGCTTAACGTCCTTTATCTGGACGATCGAGGTTGTCGGCAACGAAACCCTTTCGGCAGGGCAGATTCTGCGTGCGCTGGAGCCTTACGGCGTAGTACGCGGCACGGCGATAACGTCGATTCACAACGAGGAGGTACGCAACGGCATTTTGTGCGATCTGCCGGAGCTGTCGTTTTTAACGGTACGCTTCGAAGGCTCCCATGCCGTCGTCGAGGTGCGTGAATGCAGGATACCGCCGGAGGTGGCTGACGACGACGAGCTGTGCGATATCGTCGCGGGAGAAGCGGGACTGATCACGATGATTCACGCGCGGCAGGGGATGGCGGTTGTAACGGAGGGTAAGATAGTCGGGAAGGGCGACCTGCTCGTCGCGGGAGAGATGCAATATCGGCTGCATCCGGGCGGATACCGCGCATACGAGGAATATGGCACCTTCCCCGTACGTGCCGACGCCGATGTGTACGCGAGGGTGTGGCAGACGGCAAGAGCCGCGGCGCCGCTGGAAACATACGAGAAGGTTGATGCGGAACGGACAGACATACGCTGGGCGGTGATTTTTGGGTCGCTTCGCGTAAATCTTTACTTTTCGACCGACATTTTTATGGCTGGCTGTGATATAATAACGACACGCTGGAATGTTGAACCGCTTTCCGGCGTTCGATTGCCGGTCACCCTTGTAAGAGAGACCTGTACCTATTATGACCGGGTACCCGCGGTGTCCGATGAAGCGGCTTTAACGGAAGCGCTGATGGCAGAGGCGTCGCGCCTTCTCGGGGAGATGACCGAGGGGGAACGCTTAATCGTGAACGGAACGCGTACGGCGACGATGCACGGGACGGTCTATGCCAGCATGACGGGAGAAACCGTGAGGAATATCGCCGTTCGGCGCGCAAAGACGTAAAATCATCATTATAGATACAAATGAGGATATACATGATAGAACAAAGCATCAATGTGGAACGAATGGAACAAGTTATTGACGTTTTCGGCTCGTTTGACGAGAACATCCGCTCAATCGAGCAGGCGCTGGACGTTCACTTTACCATGCGGGACGCTGAACTGAAGGTGAGCGGAGAAGCGGAAAATGTCATGCTCGCGGTGCGTACTGTGGAGGGGCTTTTAACGCTTTCCGCGAGAGGGGAACGTGTGGACGCGCAGACGGTGCAGTATGTGCTGTCGCTCGTCCGGGAAGGACAGGAGCAGCGCGTACAGGAGCTGGCGCAGGACGTCGTCTGCGTGACGGTGAAGGGCAAGCCCGTCAAGGCCAAGACCATCGGACAGAAAAACTACCTCGACGCGATTCGGAAAAACACAATTACCTTCGGCGTAGGCCCCGCCGGTACGGGTAAGACGTACCTTGCCGTGGCGATGGCGGTCGCGGCATTCCGGGATAAGCAGGTCAACCGAATCATCATCACGCGACCGGCGATTGAAGCGGGCGAAAAGCTCGGGTTTTTACCCGGCGACCTGCAGAGCAAGGTGGATCCCTATCTCCGGCCGCTGTACGACTCCCTGTTCGATATGATCGGCGCGGAGACCTACCACCGCTATGTGGAGCGCGGGAACATCGAGGTCGCCCCGCTCGCCTATATGCGCGGACGTACGCTGGACGATTCGTTTATTATCCTCGACGAAGCGCAGAATACGACACCGGAGCAGATGAAGATGTTCTTAACGCGTCTCGGCGCGGGTTCGAAGGCGATCGTCAACGGCGACGTAACGCAGATCGACCTGCCCCCGGGCAAGCAGAGCGGCTTAAAGGAAGCGGTGATGGTACTCGACAACGTGCCGGGGATCGCGGTATATCGTCTGACGGAACGCGATGTGGTACGTCATGAGCTGGTGCAGCGGATTATTCACGCATACGACGCATTTGAACAGAAGAAAAAGAAACGGTATACGGTGTCCACAAAAGGGAAACCGTTTTACAAGAAGGGATGATTTGTGAAAATTGCACTTTATACCGATTCCTTTCTACCGATTGTGGATGGGGTAGGTCGCGTTGTCGTACAGTACGCCAATTCGCTTGCGGCGCTCGGACATGAGGTGTATGTACTCTGCCCGCAGGCCGACACAGGCTATCGTGGGGGACTGCCGTATGAGATCGTCGATTATGTAGGCGCGCCGCTCCCGCCGACGCCTCAATACCGCGCGGGGGTGCCGCTTTTGGATGCCAACTTCCGCAATCGCGAGCAGATGATCGGGTTTGATATCATCCATGCGCACTCACCGGGAACGACTGGGTTGGAAGCGGTCCGGCAGGCCACCCGCCGGGGAATCCCGTTGGTCGGTACGTTCCATTCGAAGTATTACGACGATGTACGCCGCGTGACACGCAGCGACGCGCTGGCGACCGTCGGCGCACGGTATGTAGCGGAGTTCTACCGGCAGTGTACCGAAGTCTGGACGGTTAGCCTGAACGCCGCCGAGACGCTGCGGACGTATGGGTACCGCGGTATTGTGCGAATCATGCCCAACGGGACGAATATAACGCCGATCTGCGCGGGTGAGGAACAGGCCGCGCGGGACGCGTTTGCCCTGCCGGATGAGCCGATGCTGCTCTATGTGGGGCAGCTGAACTTCAAAAAAAACCTGAAACGGGTGTTGGAGGCGTTTGCCAAGCTGCGAAGGGAGGATATCCGCTGCACGCTGGTACTGGCGGGACAGGGACCCGACCGGGATGCGCTGCGGGAAATCGCACGTTCCTTCGGAATAGAAAAAAACGTCCTCTTCGCGGGACATGTGGCGGACGCAGGGCTGCTGCGGGGGCTGTATCGCGTGGCGTCGCTGTTCGTATTCCCGTCGCTGTACGATACGGCGGGGCTGGTCGTCCGGGAAGCCGCCGTCATGGAGACACCGTCCGTCGTGGTACGCGGTTCCGCACCGGCGGAGGTTATTACGGAGGGACAGAACGGATACTTATGCGAGGATACAACGGAAAGCCTTGCGCGGGCGATCGAGCAGGCACTGGCACACCCCGAGGAGAACCGGGCGATCGGACAGGCGGCAAGGGAGACGATTCCTTTGCCTTGGGAAAAGGTGATCGAACGGGCTGCTACGCGGTATATGGAATTGATACGTGAAAAAGGAGAAGCACGCGATGGTGGTAAATAATCGGATCCTTGTGCACACGCAAAAACGCGGTCTTGGTGTATCTCTGAAGACCGTGCGTTTGATCCAGGGCTGCGCAGAGGCGGCGCTGCTCTGCGAAGGGATGACGATCCCGTGCGAGATCGACGTGACGCTGGCCGATGACGAGGGGATTCGCAAAGTCAATCGGGAGCAGCGCGGCATTGACGCCGCAACCGACGTTTTAAGCTTTCCGGCACTGCATATGCGTGACGGCAAAGGCGAGCCGGAGGAAACGGATTTCGATCCCGAAACAGGCAGACTCTTTTTAGGCGACATCGTCATCAGTATCGAGCATGCCCGCGCACAGGCCGAGGAATACGGGCATGGCATGCGACGGGAGTGCGGCTTTTTGATCGTACATTCGGTCATGCATCTTTTGGGCTACGATCATGAGGACGACGAGCCGCGGCGGCTCTTAATGCGTACGCATGAGGAGCAGGTATTGACTGTCATGGGGCTTACACGGAACGATATGCAGGATTCATTCCCCGGACTTGCAAAAAAGGGGTATAAGGCGATTCCGGCGGACGGTGAAAAGGACGGCTGACGGGGATGCTGTACCGAACGAATATGCCGCCGCAGTGCGCGACCTGCGTTCATGCGACAAGACTTGCCAAACATGATATGCTTTGTCGCAGATATGGTGTGGTTTTCGACGAGTATAAATGCAAAAAGTATCGTTATGACCCGTTAAAGCGTATTCCGCCACGTACTCCGCCTATTCCCGCGGGGAAAACGTACTCTCTTGAATAATCGCCGGCCATATCGCCCGAATGGACAAAATAATCGTCAGTATAGCCTCTTTTTCAGTCAGAATTGAGTTGACAATCCCTTCACGATTTGATACAATATTTTCAGATACTCACTAGATTGCCACAGGAGGAACAAAAGTTTATGACCAAGAATCAGGCCGTTCTTTCATGGGTCAAGGAAATGACCGACATGACGAAGCCCGATCGCATCGTGTGGATCGATGGCAGCGAAGCCCAGCTCGAAGCTCTGCGGGCCGAAGCGTGCTCCACCGGCGAGATCGTCAAGCTGAATCAAGAGTTACTGCCCGGCTGCTATTATCACCGCACCGCCGTCAACGACGTTGCGCGTGTCGAAGGACGTACTTTTATCTGCACTCCGACGAAGGAAGAAGCTGGCCCCACCAATAACTGGATGGAGCCCTCCGAGATGTACGCAAAGCTTTGGAAGCTCTACACCGGCTGCATGATCGGCCGCACCTGCTACGTGCTGCCGTACTCCATGGGTCCTGTCGGCTCCCCGTTTGCCAAGTACGGCATTGAGCTGACCGACTCCATCTACGTCGTCCTGAACATGAACATCATGACCCGTATCGGCCAGAAGGTTCTCGACGCGATGGGCGACGACCCGAGCTTCATCAAGGGTCTGCATGCCAAGGCGCAGATCGACGAAGAAAACCGCTATATCGTTCACTTCCCGCAGGATAACACCATCTGCTCCATCAACTCCGGCTACGGCGGTAACGTGCTTCTCGGCAAAAAGTGCTTTGCGCTGCGTATCGCGTCCTACCTCGGCCGCAACGAGGGCTGGATGGCGGAGCATATGCTCATCCTCGGTATCGAATATCCGAACGGCGAGATCAAGTATATCTCCGCCGCGTTCCCCTCTGCCTGCGGCAAGACCAACCTCGCCATGCTCATCCCGCCGGAGTACCTCCTGAAGAAGGGCTACAAGGTTTGGACCGTCGGCGACGATATCGCTTGGATCCGTGTCGGTGAGGACGGCCGTCTGTACGCGGTCAACCCGGAGAACGGCTTCTTCGGCGTCGCGCCCGGCACGAATGAAAAGTCCAATCCGAACGCGCTGCATTCCACCCGCAAGGATACCATCTTTACCAACGTTGTTATGACGAAGGAAGGCGGCGTCTGGTGGGAAGGCCTCGACAAGAACCCGCCGCACGGCGTCGAGAACTGGAAGGGCGAGCCTTGGAATCCCGACGACGGCTCCAAGGGCGCGCATCCGAACTCTCGCTTCACCGCTCCCACCGTTAACTGCCCGTGCCTGTCTTCCGAATTCGAGAACCCGAAGGGCGTTCCGCTCTCCGCGATCGTCTTCGGCGGCCGCCGCGCGAAGACCGCGCCGCTGGTCTATCAGGCGCGCGACTGGAACCATGGCGTGTTCGTCGGCTCCATCATGGCGTCCGAGACAACCGCCGCGGCTTCCGGTGCCGTTGGCGTCGTTCGCCGCGACCCGATGGCGATGCTGCCCTTCTGCGGCTACAACATGGCCGATTACTGGCAGCACTGGGTTGACATGGGCAAGAAGATTTCGCATCAGCCGAAGATCTTCAACGTCAACTGGTTCCGTCTCAATGAGAACGGCAAGTTCATGTGGCCGGGCTTCGGCGAAAACATGCGCGTGCTGCTCTGGATCCTTGACCGCTGCGAAGGCAAGGTCGGAGCCGATGAGACCGAGATCGGCTATATCCCGAAGGCTGAGGATATCGACCTTCAGGGACTGGATTACACGATCGAAGGCGACCATAAGTTCGACTCCGACGCACTTAAGAGCATCCTGACCGTCGAAAAGGATTGGTGGAAGGAAGACCTCGAGAGCATCAAGGCGTTCTATGGCAAGTTTGATCCGAACAAGATTCCGAAGGAACTGTGGGACGAGCTTGCGAAGCTGGAAAAGAATCTGGCGTAAAACGTAAAAATGGGCGGCGTATGCGCATACGCCGCCTTTTTCCATCGTATAAATGTATTTGCATAGTTAAAATGGAGAACGCGCCCGATAGATTATGAATATTGACACTTGTTTCCTAACCGAAAACAATGTATACTAAAGTAAAATGACATAGATGTTTTTGGGTCCGGCTTATAATAATATGGGGGTGCGTTGCACAGTGTATTCTAAATCTGTAGTCGTCGTTAACCAGGTAGGCTTATACGCGAAGGCCGCCACATCATTTGTTCAGAAGGCCAATGAGTTCAAAAGCACTGTCTGGATTGAAAAGGACGAGCGTCGCGTCAACGCCAAGAGCCTTTTGGGAATCCTTTCGATGGGGCTTGGCCGGAATACGGAGATGACGATCATTGCGGAAGGCAAGGACGAGCAGGAAGCTGTTTTTGCGCTTAGTGAACTGGTTTCGTCAGGATTCAGTGAATGAGAACGGTGTATACGGGGGACGCAATCTCCCCCAAAGGGATACGGCATAGTCGTGAGGAAACGACTATGCCGTATTTTCATTTGTAACAAGCCGCCGCATTGCCTACTTATTGGTGATGCGGCGGCTCAATATGTCAATTCAACAGGGCTTATTCTTCCCAGTTGTGCCAGATGTTCTGCACGTCGTCGTTGTCTTCGAGCAGATCGATCATCTTCTCCATCTTTTGAATATCCTCATCATTGTCGAGCTGCACGGTATTCTGCGCCACCATCTCGACTTCGGCGGTGATGAAGGTATAGCCCTTGGCTTCTAACGCTTCTAAAACGGCGGAGAAGTCGTCCGGAGCGGTATAGATTTCGAAGACTTCTTCTTCGGGGACAAAGTCCTCCGCGCCGGCGTCGATCGCCTGCATCATCAGCTCGTCTTCCTCTACGGGGCTTCCGCTTAGGCCCTCCGCACGGTCGACGATTAGGACGCCCTGTTCTTTAAACTGCCATGAAACGCAGCCGTTGGCGCCCATGCCGCGGCCGTATTTATCAAACGCGTGACGGACGTCGGCGGCGGTGCGGTTTTTGTTGTCGGTCAGGGTTTCGACGATGACAGCGATACCGGCGGGGCCGTAGCCTTCGTAATTCATGGTGACATAATCCGCGCTGCCTGCCCCTTCCGCTTTCGCGAGCATGCGATTGATATTATCGTTGGGGACGTTGTTGGCCTTCGCCTTGGCGATGATGTCGCGGAGCCTATTGTTGGAAGCGGGGTTAGCGCCGCCGTTCTTGACCGCGAGGGCGATCTCACGGCCGATTTTTGTAAAGATCTTCGCACGTTTGGCGTCGGTACCTTCTTTTTTTCGTTTGATATTGTTCCACTTGGAATGTCCGGACATTCAAAAAACCCCTTTTCGTATATCTAAACCCAAAAAACGCGCATACTGGCGCGGGCTTCCTATCGTTGTTTATTTTAACACAGATAAATTAGCGCTGTCAAGTCTCAAGACGGACTAAATAAACGTCATATGGAGACGTAGAGCATACAAAACAGCCAAAAGCAGCATAAAAACCGATTTACATTTGCGTAAGAGACTTAAAAATCGCCATTGTTCAGACCGATCTCTCCAATGAATTCGCGCAGGATGGAAGTCGCGGGAACACAGGCCGGCGACAGCGGACGGAACAGAGTCATCGCGTCGGGGAGCCTCGCCATACGCAGTTCCTTGAGCGCTTCGCAGTCAAGCGCGGAAACGGCTTTGTCCAGAAGCGGCGCAAAGAGGTTGATCTCGTAGTCAAAGGAGGTATCGACCATGATCTGCGCGCGGGATTTAAACGGCATGATATACGCCTTCTCTCCGCGGCGTACATCCGGCCAGCGTGCCAGCGTATGCGAAAGCGAGGTGTTACGGAACAGGTTGTCACGGAAACCACGCCGCAGGAAACGTACCCAGTCAGGACGGAAGATGACATGAGTTTCGTCGCGGACACGCATGCGCGCGCTGACATAGACGCTGACTGGATGGGAGGAGGTCTGCGCGTAGATCGCGTCGTTGAGCGCATGGATGCCCTCGAAGATGACAACTTCATCGCGCGCAAGGCGCATCGGGGTCGTATTGCCGGTGCGCTTGCCGGTCGTAAAATCGAAGTTCGGGAGCAAGACTTCTTCGCCGCGTTCGAGCGCGTCCAGATGGGAGGACAGCAGCGAAATATCCACACGGTCTGGGGATTCCCAGTCTAAGGAAAGATCGGAGCGGTCTATGGGAAGGAAATAGTCGTCGAGTTCGACCGTGTGCGTCTTTACGCCATGGCGCGCCATAGCTTCGGCAAGACGCTTCGCGGTGGTTGTTTTACCGGAGCCGGAGGGGCCGGCCAGTAAAACGACGGGGCTTTGTGCCATCAGGATGTGCTGCGCAACATCCGCGATGGTATGATTATACAGCGCTTCACAATTGGCGACGAAGCCCGCGGGGTCTGCCTGGACGCGGGCGTTGATCTCGTTCAATGATTGGAAATTGCGATAGCAGCTGGTATTAACGATACGGTTCTGCATGGTGAGTTCCTTTCGGGAAAGTGAGTTATTCTGATTAATACTTGGCGTATAACGCATCGAGCGCGGTTTTGCGGGACAGATGCGCGTCAAAATCACGGAGGTATTCCCGTGCGTATTTCGGGTTTGGCAGCCGCTTTAACAGTCCGGGTGCCACAAACTTCGTGACCGCGCCCGCGCCGAAGGCGAGAACGGTGGAGGTTTCTTCCATCATGGCAATATTGTACGCGCAGGGGTATCCCGGAAGCGTCCAGCCGATGTTTTCAAAGCTGCCGCCGATGTATTTTTGACGGTAGAGGTAGTAGGGCTGATAACGCGGGGAGAGGGTACGCTCCACGTAAGAGAGCATTTCGGAGAGAGCCTGTGCGGGGATGGAGGGCGCGTCGAATAAAGCGGCGCCCTTTTTATGCGCGAAGGTGTGGACGGTGATGTTTTCCGGATGCAGCGCGAGGATGCGGTCAAGAGTGTCCCGGAAGCTATCCGCCGTGTCGCCGGGAAGCCCGGCGATTAAGTCCATGTTGACGCAGGAAAACCCGGCGTTACGCACCATATCCATGGCGCGCAGTACATCCTCGGCGGTGTGCCGGCGGCCGATTGTACGCAGGACGGCATCGTTCATCGTCTGCGGGTTGACGCTGACGCGCCCGACGCCGTGGGCACGCAGAACGGCAAGCTTTTCAGGAGTGATGGTATCGGGCCGTCCGGCCTCAACCGTCAATTCGTCGGGGCCGCCAAGGGCATAAGCTGCGGTGAGGACGCGGTCAAGCTGGGCAGGGGAGAGGGTTGTCGGCGTACCACCGCCCATGTAGAGCGACCGGACACGCAGGGAAAGCCGTTTTACCCGTTCTGCGCCGTCGGCAAGCTCACGGCAGAGCGCGTCGACATACGGCTCGACAAGTTCGCCTTCGGCCGCGGTGGTCGAGGAAACGAACGAGCAGTAGGCGCAGCGCGTGGGGCAAAAGGGAATGCCGATATAGACTTCTGCATCGCGGGGCCCGCGCGTTTCGAGAACGTGTAGGGCTTCCACCGCACAGCGGACGGTCAGCAGCGCTTTATCGTGGCGCAGGAAGTCGTTTTTCTCTAATACACGGACGGCGCGTTCGGGGGAACCGGTTTCGGCGATCAGCGCGCGTCCCAGCTTTGCCGGACGAACGCCGGACAACGCGCCCCAGGGAGGAACCTCCGCTAGATGGGGGAGCGTAGCGCGGTAAAACGCGCGCCGGACGATAAAACGTACCAGCGCGCCGTCGCGGTAGGCATCGGCATCCGGCACGGCATGGGCAAACCCGTGCGTCATAAGACCGCCGCGTGTGATAGTGACCGATGCCGTACGCCAGTGTGCGCCCGTTGTCACGCGGCAGTCGGCGAGCCCCGGAAGCGCGGCATCCCAGGAATGGCGCTCGTCGGGGAAAAGGGTGATGGCGATCTGCTCGACACTGTAACGGCAGTCGGCGCCGGATAGGATCAGCTTCATCGGCGTAAGGACCGGAGCACCGGATTGACCGCACGGGCGTCGCACAGCGTGAAGGCACGGCCATGGCCGGGATAGCATGCGCGGTCGCCGGGGAGCGCGGATAAGCGCGCAAGGGACGCATGCATGGCGTCACCGTCGCCGCAGCCCAAATCAACGCGGCCGCAGGATTCGGCAAAAAGGGTGTCGCCGGTGAACAGGACGCTGCCGGTATCAAAACAGGAGGAGCCGGGGGTATGGCCGGGAGTATGCAGCACCGTCAGCGTGACGCTGGCGGCGTCGATGCGGGTGCCCTCCTCTAACAGCAGGTCGGCGGTCATCGGGATAAAGCCGCCGCTGCCGCAGAAGCGGGCGTAGAGGCAGCCGGTGATGCTTTGCAGATTGAACGCGTCGAGGGTATGGATACCGATTTTCGCGCCGGTAGCCTTTTTGACTTCGGACAGTGCCAGTATATGATCAAAATGCCCGTGTGTGAGCAAAATATGCGTGATGATCAGCGAATTCGCGCGGACGGCGGCGAGGATATCCTCCGCGTCGTCACCGGGATCGACGAGGAAGCCTTCATGAGTTGTTTCATCGAAAGCAATATAGCAGTTCGTACGTACCGGACCGACGGTGAGCGTGAGAATCTTCATGCCTTGCACCCCATTTCGGCGGAATCCATGATGAGGGTAACCGGACCGTCGTTGAGCAGCTCGAGCTTCATATCCGCGCCGAACACGCCGGTGGATACGGAGAGTTTATGCGCGGCGCAGGCGGATACGAATCGGTCAAAAAGGGGCTTTGCGGATTCCGGACGCGCGGCGTCGGAGAAGCTCGGACGGCGGCCGTGGGTGCAGTCAGCGCAGAGGGTGAAGTTCGATACGGCAAGAATCGAGCCGCCGACGTCCGCAAGGGAGAGATTCATCTTCCCCGAGGCATCCTCGAAGATGCGCAGCCCGGCGCATTTGTCCGCGAGAGTACGCGCGTCGGCTTCTGTATCGCCGGTGCGGACGCCGACGAGGATTAGAAAGCCTTTTTCAATGGAGGAGACAAGCGTTCCGTCGACCGTAACCGATGCGCGGGCGACACGCTGAAGTACCAGATTCATACTTTTATAGACACATCCTAACTTGAGGGTAAACGTTAACGAATGACGCGTTCCACGTCTGTGACGCCTTCAATGTTTTTCAGCCGTACGGCGACCTGTCCGAGCTGTTCTGCGTTGCGGAGGATAACTACGGCGTCGATCTGTGCCTGCGCCTTTTGTAGCTCGTGCGCGGAGATGCTGGAAGCGTCGATGTGCATGTCGGAAAGCGCCATGGCGATGTCGGCGAGCAGCCCGCGGCGATTCCTGCCGCGGATTTGCAGCGCGGTCTGGTACTGCTCGTTTGGAGTAGGAACCCAATGGACGCGTAGGATACGGCCGGTATTTTCCGGCGTGTTGAGGGACTGGATGTTCGGACAGTCGGTGCGGTGGATGGAGACGCCAAATCCCTTTGTAATAAAGCCGATGATCTCATCGCCGGGGATCGGCGTGCAGCAGCGGGCAAATTTAACGAGGCAGTTGTCAACGCCTTCGACAATGATCCCGCTGGAGGGGCGGGTTTTCAGCGTTTTGGTAGCGGGAAGGGGACGTTCGGGCTTTGGCGCAAGCTCCGCGACGCGGCTTATGACCTTGCGGACCGTGATGCCGCCGTAGCCTATGGCGGCGTACAGATCCTCCACGGAGTGGAAGCTTAAACGTTGACAAACGGTATCGCGGATGGCGGGGTCCTCAAAAGCGGCGGTCAAAAATTCACGCTTCAGTTCATCCTCAAGCGCTTCTTTTCCCTGCTCGATGTTCTCTTCGCGGCGCTCCTTCTTGAACCACATTTTGATCTTGTTGCGTGCTTCACCGGTTTTCGCGATAGTCAGCCAATCACGCGAAGGGCCGCGTCCGGAATTCGACGTCAGTATATCGACGATATCGCCGTTTTCCAGCGCGGAGTCGAGCGGTACGATTTTTCCGTTGACTTTGGCACCGACCATACGGTTACCGACGGCGGAGTGAATCGCGTAGGCAAAGTCGATGGGGGTTGCGCCGAGGGGAAGGTTGATGACGTCGCCTTTGGGGGTGAAAACGTAGACCTCGTCTGAGAAAAGCTCCGTACGGAGCGAATTGATGAAATCCTCCGGATCGGCATCCTGCTGCGACTCCAAAAGCTTGCGTACCCAGGCGAAGCGCTCCTCATCACCGTGCTGACGAACGCCGTCTTTATACTTCCAGTGAGCCGCGATACCGTATTCGGCGGTGTTGTGCATGTCCCAGGTGCGAATCTGCACCTCGAAGGGGCGGCCCTCACGCCCGATAACGGTGGTATGGAGCGACTGATAAAGGTTTGGCTTCGGCGTACTGATGTAGTCCTTGAAGCGGCCGGGCATCGGCTTATATAAATCATGGACGACGCCGAGGACATTATAGCAGTCGTTGACCGTTTGCACGATCACACGAACCGCGTAGATATCGTATACCTCGGAGATGTCGTGGTTTTGCACGTACACCTTGCGATAAATGCCGTAGATGTGCTTGACGCGGCCTTCGACGGCGCCGTCTATGTTTTCGGAGGCGAGACGCTCCCGAAGCCGGTCGATGATGCAATTGAGGAAGGTTGTCCGTTCCTCAGCGCTGGTGTCAAGGTAGTCGAGGATTTCCTTATAGCCGACGGGATCGAGGAAAAAGAGAGAGCGATCCTCGAGCTCGTTTTTCAGGGCGTTCATACCGAGTCTGTGCGCGATCGGCGCGTAGATCAGCATAGTTTCAAAGGCGATTTCCTTCTGCTTGCGCTCGCTGCGGTATTGCAGGGTGCGCACGTTATGCAGACGGTCGTAGAGCTTGATGATGATGACGCGGATATCCTTCGCCGTCGCGATGAAGAGCTTGCGGAGGTTCTCGTATTCCTCCTCTTCGCGCGTCGTATAGGGCATTCTGGTCAGCTTGGTGACGCCTTCGGCAAGGTCCGCGACCTCAGCGCCGAATTGTGCTTTCAGCTCGTCGTAGCTGACCGGCGTATCCTCAATGACATCGTGCAGGAGCGCCGCCATGACGGATGCTGGATCCATCCCCATATCGGCAAGCGATGAGGCGACAGCGAGAGGATGGATAATATAGGGGTCGCCGTTTTTTCGCAGCTGGCCCTCATGCGCGTTTTTTGCGCAGATGTATGCACGGCGGATACGATCGGCATCCGCTTGATTGCAGCCAAGTTTTTTGATAATGCCCTCAATCATATCATCCACGTGCAGAACACCTTCCTTTATGAAAAAGTCGGATATCACCATTCCAAACATATTTTCCCCGATGAGCAGGGATGTTATAACGCAAAAGAACGAGAATTCGCATCATCGGAGCGATGCTAGTATCACGGAATCATTTAAATCGGCCTTCGGCGCGTCAGGTGTCAGTGTAATGCACAGCGTGTCATCGATAGCTTCCGCGGAAAGCAGTCCCAGTTCTGAGAAAACGTCAAGAATCATCATCAGCTTCCCGAGGGACAGCGGATACCGTGAAGACCGGTGAATCTCCCGATAAAGCCATGTTGGATCGACCGTCAGCGGCGTCGCTGCCGCCTGCATCGCAAGATAACGCCAAACAGCGACAAGCTCGGGGCGGTTCGGGTATAAAAGATGACGCTCTTCGTCCGTGAGCGCGTCCCCCGCATGGAAGCGGCTGTAGAGGGCGCGGGACGTCCTATCCTTGGCGCGCTCGTTTTCCGAAAGCCTGGCCTCGCGCAGGATGAGTTGTACGGTGCGGCCGCGGAAATCGTTGATCTGCGCATTGGCGGCCACGTCGATGCAGTCACCTTCTCCGAGGGCAAGCTCGCCCGGATTCTTGCCGAAATAGACGCAGGACAGCGTGCAGCCCGCGCGTTCCAAACGCATCCGGGTATGACGGTTGTTTCCGATGGGCGCGATGGCACGGATGACGAGCTGACGCAGGAAGAAGACCGGCTCGGGATTGCCCATCCCCGTCGGCTCGAGCAGGGACAGCCCCTGTACGGCGTCCAGCGACAATTCATTCGGCTCTATTTCGCAGTCTACGTCAAGGCAAGGGACGCAATCCTCCTCCGTGAGTCGGGAATCGGCATACTCTTGGAAGTCGCGGCGGAAATCGTCCAGATTCGACGTGTCGAGCGTCAGTCCAGCGGCAAGCTCATGCCCGCCGAACTGCCTCGGACGGGTCGGCAGGGCGGCTAAAGCGTCGTAGAGATTAAATCCCCGAATACTGCGGCCGGAGCCTTTGGCGGTTTCGCCGTCGATGGATAAAAGGATCACCGGACGCGCATAACGGTCGGTCAGGCGCGATGCGACGATGCCGAGGATGCCGTGATGCCATTCCCTGTGCCACAGAACGAAGGCACGATCGTGTATGGGATCGCAGGCGGTGTTCAGCTCGTCAATCGCTTCGCCGAGCATCTGATTTTCGTTTCCCTGACGGCGGCGGTTCAGCTCCGTCAGCTCCGATGCGATCGCTTTCGCGCGGGACTCATCCTGCGTCAGAAATAACTCGGCCGCACGGCCGGCAAGACCGAAACGGCCCGCCGCGTTGATGCGTGGCGCGAGAGCAAAGGACAGCGATGTGGCGGAGATGGATTTATTTTCTGGCAGTGCCGCTTCCCGGCAAAGCGCAGCAAGCCCTAAGTTGCGTGTCGTTGGGATACGGCGCAGACCATAGTTGACGATGACGCGGTTTTCACCGCGCAGCGGCATCACGTCGGCGACGGTGCCGAGACAAACAAGCTCCGCGTAGCGGTCCAGCGCGGTGTGCGCGTCACCGAGGAGCGCCGTGACCAGCTTGAAGGCGACACCCACGCCGGCAAGGTCGCGGAATGCGTAGGAGCAATCCGGGTTTTTAGGGTTGACGACAGCATCCGCAGCGGGAAGCGTCACGGGGCATTCGTGATGGTCGGTTATGACCACGCGCATGCCGGACGCGTGTATGTGCGCCACCTCTTCGGCGGCGGTGATGCCGGTGTCCACCGTGATCAACAGGCGTACGCCATCCTCACGGAGCTGATCGACAGCGGGAATATGCAAACCGTAGCCTTCCGTCAGGCGATCCGGGATATAATACAGGCAGTCCGCGCCGAGAGAACACAGCGCATCGGTCAAAACGCAGGTTGCGGTCACACCGTCCACGTCGTAGTCGCCATACACGGCAATGCGTTCTTTTTTTTCGATCGCGTCGCGGATGATCGAAACGGCGTCTGACATGCCGCGCAGGGTCATCGGGTCGAGCAGGCGCTCGACGGAGGTATCGAGATAAGCGGAAGTTTCCTTCGCGGTGAAAATGCCGCGTGCGACCAAAACTGCGCACAGGAGGGGAGATAATCCCGAGGACCGGGCAAGCGCCTGCGTGCGAGCCGGATCGCTCCCGGCTATGAGAAGACGTTTTTCCTTCATTTTATATGTAAGTCCCAATCGAATTGATACCTTTCATTATAACAAATCGTGACAGTAAATACAAGGGAAAAAGTGACGATTCGATAAATGTTTTGCCGCCCTGACGCGCCGTTTGTGATAACAGACGGGCATAGGGCGGCAACCTAAGACAGTATTGGCGGGGATATTTTAAACCGGATGCTTCCCGCGGCGGCGCAGGAGGATAAGGGCCGCAAAAATGACAATCGCACCGCCGGAGATGATTGCGCCGGGGACGAGTCCGGGCGGGCAATAACTCATTTCGATGGTATGCGTGCTCCCGGTGATGGCAAAGGCAATCACGGCGTTCGCGCCGCAGAGGACCTCCACGGGCTCGCCGTCGACCTTGACCGTCCAGCCGCCTTCATAGGGGATGGAGGTGTAGACGCAGGCGCGTTCATCGGCGACGTCCATGGTGCCGTAGAGGTAGGTTTCCGTGCGTTTTTCAAGCTGTAAACCGCCGGCATTGAGCTTTTCATAAGCGGCTTCAAAAGCGTCCATGTCGAGGACATAGAAGTAGTTCGACGCGCTGCGCAGATAGGTTTCCGCTGCCGTCGTCGTAAGGGTCACGGTGACTTCGTCGCCCTCCCGGAAGGTGCCGAGCGGGAAAACGGAGGTGGTTTCATGCCCGAGGATCTCGCCGAGATTTACATCGTTGACGGAAATAGTGCAGGCGTTGGTGTAATCGGAGGTCATGCAGGCGTAGAGCGGGCCGCCGGAGGGCATGGTAAGTGTATAGGTGATCTTACCGGAGGAACCGGTGGCGACATATTTCTTATGCGTGCCGTAGGAGGATTCCGTAAGACCCTCATGGGATTTGACGACGTCGGTGACGGGAGAAAAGTATTCGGTATATTCGTCGCCCGCGAGAGCGCTTAAAAGCTGGTTTTGATAGGAAATCGCATTGGAAGAGGAGACGACGGCGGTGCTGAAGCGCTCGTTCGCGGCGAACACGATCGGGAGGTTATAAGGATTGTGGTAGACCGTAATCTCGCCCATCGTCATGACTTCCTCGTAAGCGGCGTTATTCAGCGGCGTCTTGGAGAGGATATACTTAAAACCGAGAAGCGAATCCGCCACGACAGAGTTCTCCACATAGCGTGACCAGTGTTCCCGCTGGGAGTAGCCTAAGCTGCGGATGAAGCCGAGCGCCTTTTCGTTCAGCGTGGAGGTCGAATGGGAGAGCCCCGCAATGCCGAGCGCCATTGGGTCATTAACCGTACGGTGGTAGGTTTTCTCCATACGGCAGAAGCTAGAATCCATCTCCGTCACGGCGTCCACGACAGCGCGGCTCTCCGCTATAAAATCGGTATAGGAGGAGCGGCTGGAGTAGTACACCTCCTCGTGGACTCCCTGCAGGGTCAGCGCCGTATTCAGGGTCAGCTCGGCCACCATGACGAAAGCGACGGCGCGGAGCATGGTTTCCCGCTTCCGGGGGTCGAGGGAGACGCCGAGCAGGAGGGCATAGACGGATAAAAAGAGGATGGAGAGCCATATGCAGGTGAAATTATCGACATAGGAGAGCTGTGAGAGCTGTATTAGGACAACGAGGAGCAGCTCGACCATATAGGTTTTGATGAGCTTGTCACGCGGCAAGTCGTCGAGGTGCAGGAACGCCTCCGAAACGGCCATGAGGAGGATGAAGGAGAAGAAAAAGGCATAGCGGCAGTTGAGCCAGTTCGGAATGCGGAACAGATGCAGGGCGATATCGAGGATGGAGATATTCATAATCGCGAAGATGACGAGATAAAGGCCACCCGTTGCGATTTTCTTGCGGATCGGAATTGAAGGGGACAGGAAGAAGCAGGGCAGCAGCAGCAGGGATAACAAACCGCAGTAGATCATCGGCAGCCCCTGCACATTGACGGAGTCGTAGGAGTCCATCAAGAGCTTCGGCAGCAGGTTAAACAGCGGGTACCGCAGCGACAGCGAGTAATCGGGGCGCGTAAACTCATATTTACCGAGCATCAGGGAGTGATAGATCGGCAGCAGGATGACCATCGCAGCGGCGGCGCAGAGGACGCCGATACCGGCAAAGCGCAGCGCGGAGAGGACAAAGGCGCGGAAGCCGCCTTCCCGGGGCTTTGAGAAATAGTAATAGAGGAAGAAAAAGACGCTGAGGACACAGAGCATGAAGCCGATGTAGTAGTTGACAATGAGCGAAAGCGTCAACGTAGCGAACAGCAGGACGAAACGGCGCTCGTCGACGAGACGCATGATCCCCAGAGCGATGAGCGGCAGCAGGATCACGGCGTCGATCCACATCGGATTCATCGCGTGGACGACCGCGTAGGCGCAGAGCGCGTAAAGGGAGGAGACGATCAAAAGCTTCATGCCGTCGAGCTTGAAGCTTTTGCGGGCAAAAATCGCGAAGGTGACGCCGAGAGTACCGGCTTTCATCACGGTCACGAACAACAGCGCTTCGACAATAGCCTCCTTGGGGAAAATCAGGTAGAAGATCATGAAGGGACTCGCGAGATAGTAGCCGAAGATGCCGATCATCTCACCCGACAGGCTTTGACTCCATGAATAAAGCAGGCTTTTCCCCTCGAGGATCGCCTGACGGAACGCTTCGTAGTAGTAGATATACTGCGCGTTCAGGTCAAGCACGAGCGTGGAGTGATCGCCGATGGGATAAACGCCGCGGCCGAAGTAGACGGCCAGCATGATGAACGCGGGCTGGGCGAAACAAGCAAAATAGATGGCGTTACGCTCCCAAAAGCGTTTTAGGGGGGTCAAGCTGAATTTGCGCATAGACGACAGCCTCCGGACAATGAGATTTCCTCAAAACAAGGAGTTAATAGAGCAAACGCTTATGGAGCTCCTCCTGGAAGCGTTTATGCCGGGACAGCAGTATGCTGACCGCGGCAAGCGCGGCGCAGGGCAGCAGCGCGTAGATCGACCATGCGGGCAACCAGGAATCCCCGACGGCATGCGAAACGACCATATTGATCCAGACAGTGACAAACCCTGCCGCAAGAAGAACGCAGGCGGCTCGCAATCCGACGGAAAGCTTTTGCCGGTTGCGCAGAGCCAGCGCGCAGAGCAGAAAAAGGATACTCGCGCCTACGGTGATCGGCATGGCGATGGGCAGGAACCATTCGCCACGTACGCTGTACTCGATCAGCTTCAGATAAGCAAGCGCCGCAACGCAGTCCAGGGTCAATAAACGGAGAAGATAGTATCGCTTGAAGTACATCGGCAGCAAAAACCAGACGAATAGCAGAGCGGCGGCGCCCGCGACGAGTCCCGACCACGTGAGTTCCCCGTCAGAGAACAAATCGGACAGCAGCGTGACCGCGACGGGGACGCAGAGGATGAGAGATGCCACGGAAGCAAAGAAGATACGGTCGGCGCGCATTAACACAGGCTCGAGCCGATGCGGATAGGGGGTTTGCTCCGGCTCCTTCCAAGGCTTGCGGGGGTTTACTACCTCGGTGCCGCATAGGGGGCAGTTTTTTTCGCTGTCCGCCAGCTCGACGCCGCAGTTGACGCAGTATGACATGAAAGCCTCCGAATCTGATGATAGCGTTTTTTTAAGAAAGCGAATTGCTTTCAATTTTAACATGCAGTCCGTCACGGATGAGAAAGCGAAAGAAATCACGTTCGACGTCGGTTTCGCAAATGGTACGCGTGAAATTGAGGTAGAGCGTGTCACGATAGGAGAGCGCCGCACAGACGACACGGTTGCGGGAGAGGGGGCCCAGGATGAAGTCGAAGCGCCGGACATAACGTTCCATCTCCGGCGGTACGCGGACGACACCGAGGTTGGAGATGGACGACGAGGTCTTGCGGTCGCCGACGATGTTAAAGGAGATCTTCATGACGGCGTTTTTGAGAAACAGCGGCGCCGCGCGTAGGAGCCGGTTCTGCTCCGTGCGGACATTCGTCGCGATGCGGGCGTTTAAAAGCTTTTCGTCGACTTCCGCGCCCATATGGTGATGGACGGCACGAAGAATTTCATCGTAGGTGTACTCCCCCAGACGCGGGTCGATGCCGGGGTTCACATAAAGCGCAAAGTTGCGCATGGTATGCGTGGGGTAAAAGCGCCGCAGATTGATCGGCACGTTGATTTTGACGGGCTTTCTGCGGCGGCGCGGAAGTCCCGTGCGGGTTTGTAGGTTGTTGATCGACAGGATCAGCGCGGCGGTCAGATATTCCGTCAGCGTGACGCCGCGCGATTTCGCTCTGGCCAGCACATCGGCGACGGGGAGCATACCGGTGATGATGTTGACGAGGTCGCCGGTGTCGGTGCCGCGGACATAGTAGGCGTCCGCCTCGTTGCGGGAACGGGTGATGTCGCCGGCATACTTAAGATAGGCGTCCTCGGTTTCATCGGGACGCGGGGCTTCGTCGCAGTCGAGTATTTCATGGTCTCGTGGGATTTTGGCGCCGTATTTTAAGGAGAGATACTCCGCGACAAGCGTTTTTAAAAAACACATCCCGCCGGTGCCGTCGGCGAGGACATGATAGACCTCCAGCGCGATACGACAGCGGTAGTATCGGACGCGGAACATGAAGCCGCGATTTTTTTTCGGGTCGAGACGGACGCAGGGGTTAGCGACGTCCTCCTTGACCTCCGGCGCGCCGTCATTATGCTCGAGATAGTACCAAAATAAGCCTTTGCGCAGACGAAGGGCAAAGCTCGGAAACCGCGCAAGGGTTCGTCTCTGCGCCCGTTCCAGTATTTTGACGTCAACGGGCTCATAAAGCTCCGCTGAAACGCGAAAAAGGGCCATCCAGTTGCGGCGTCTCGCGGCTGGGTAGATTTTCGCGGCGTTGTCGAGACGCATAAAGCGGCGGGTATTGATTGTATCAGGCAATTGTTACCGTCCTTCCGAAGGAGCGGTACCCGGGAGTAAAAAAGCGCGGATCCGTTCAAGCGCCGCGTTTGCCTCCGGAACACCGTAGAGCACATAGACATGCCAAAGACCCGGTTCGATATGCAGCGTTGATTTACAGCCCGCATCACGTAACCGTTTATGGAGTATGACCGAGTCGTCGAGCAGGATCTCGTCCTCGCCGACAAAAATTAACGATGGCGGCAAGCCGTGCAGATCCCCGAAAATGGGGGATACCAAGGGGTTTTGCGCGTTATCCTTCGCATAGACCTGAGCGTAAAAGCGCAGCGAATCCTCGGAAAGGCAGGGGTCACGCCGGGCGTTTTCGTCGTAGGAGTGCCCGGAAAGCGTAAGATCCGTCCATGGGGAGAGCGCGACAAGCTTGCTCGGCAAAGGGATATGATGCACTTTCAACCAGAGACATAAACCGAATAAAAGCCCTCCTCCGGCGGATTCACCGACTATGGAAATGTTTTCGGGGGAGAGTCCCGCGGAAAGCAGGCACCGATACGCGTTAACGGCATCCTCCAGCGCCGCGGGAAATGGATGCTCCGGCGCGAGTCTGTAGGCAACGCAGAAAACCGGAATACCGCAGCGAACCGCGAGCACGCTGCCGAAACCGAGCGCATAGGAGAGAGAGCCTGCCGTATAGCCCCCGCCGTGGAGGTAGAGGATGACATGCTCGTTGTCTACGCAGTCTGTCGGTACGACGGCCGCGGCTTCGAAATTTGGAAAGGGGACGTTCTCGATGGTGGTTTTGGACGCGGCGGCACGCGCGCCAAGCTCTCCTAGCTTGTCCTGCGCAACGCGGCATGCGTCGATGCCGGTGCGGGTGATGATGGGCTTTAATAAACGGAGCTGTTCGCGCAGCCAAAGAGTGATTAAGGACGCCAAAACCGTCACCTCCATACTTTACCTATTGTACCACATTCCTATACGCCATGCAAGCCCTTTTTCATGTTGAAATCGTGCAAAAGGCAGCATATTTTGTATTCTGTGCGCATATGCTGTACGGATGTCTGGAAATGACGAAGGGGAGTGTGCCGCATGAGCAAAGATTCCTGTCGGATTGCGGGCTTGCAGTGCCGTGAGGTGATCAACATCTGCGACGGCGAGCGGCTCGGGTATGTGGGGGACGTCGAGATCGCGGTGGAATCAGGGCGGGTTGTAGCGCTGGTGATTCCGCCGTCGTGGAGCCTGAAATGTCTTTTTCGGCAACCGGAGGAGCTGGTGGTGCTGTGGGAGGACGTCGAGCGGGTAGGCGACGATATCATACTGGTGCGCCGTGTACAGCCGCCCCGTCCGCGCCCGAGAAAATTCTTTTTCTAACAAAAAGAGGGCAGCCGTAACAAACTACGGACTGCCCACTTATGAAGTATGCGGAATTTACTTGCCGATATAGAGGAAAGCGCGGTGCAGATTGTCCTCCGGGATCACTCCGGCGGAGGGAAAGAGCTTTGAGAGGATCGGTGTCAAGAGGAAAGAACCGCCCATCGCGGCGACACCGAGAATCGGTGCAGCGGATTTTGCGGCGGCAAAGCCGGAGACGAGCGTCAGTACAAGGATGGAACCGCCGACGATGACGATTCCGGAAAGCAGACCTGCCCACGCGCCGATACGGGTGATCTTTTTGGAATATAGCCCCCAGAAGTACGGCCCGAGGAACGAGCCGGCCACGATGCCCCAGGAAAAGGACATCAGATTCACGATAAAGCTGATGTTCGCGCAGGCGAAGGTAAAGCTTAAAGCGACAAACAGCACACATAAGGAACGCATGATGACCATCTGACGCTTCTCGGGGATGTCGGGGCGGACGGTTTTCAGGATATCGACAGAAATCGCGGAGCTGGAGGTAAGAACGATCGCGGAAAGCGTCGACATGGACGCGGACAGTAAAAGCAGGAGGATGACGCTGAGGATGATGTTCGCCGAAACGGAGCCTGAAAACACCGTTATCAGGAGCGTCGGCATGACCGCATCATAGGAACCGGCGATGGCGGGGGCGCCGGTTTCAGTTGCCGCGATGAACAGACGGGACAGGCTGCCGACAAAGTACGCGCCGCAGCCGATGATCGCGCAGAAGACCGTCGAGACGATGGTGGCTTTATGGATGCTGTGCTCATCGCGGATGGCGTAGAACTTATGTACCATCTGCGGCAGCCCCCAGGTGCCGATGCTGGTCAGGAGGATGTTGAAAAGCAGGAACCGAAAAGAGGAGCCTCCCAAGGGATCGACGAGCGTTGGATTCACGGCCCGCAGCTCGGAGACGATGGAGGTAAATCCGCCGACTTCGGGACGCAGGACGAACGCGACGACCATGATGATAACGCCGGCGATCATGATAAAGCCCTGAATGAAGTCAGTCATCGTAGAGGAGACGTAGCCGCCGAGTGTAAGGGTGATCGCGGTCAGCAGAGCGACGAGCGCCATGAAAATCCAGTCCGGGGTGCCGGGGAAGACGGCGGCGAAGAGCATGCCGAGTCCTTTATAAACGGATGCCGCGTAGGGGACGAGGAAGATGAAGATCAAAAATGCGGCAAAAAGTTTCATGCCGCGGCTTTTATAGCGTGCGGAGAAGAACTCGGGCATGGTACGCGCCTCGAGGTTGTGCGTCATCTGCCGTGTACGTACGGCGAGGAGCTTCCAAGCCAGATAACAGCCGATGAGCGCGTTGCCGACGCCGATCCATAGGGAAGCGAGGCCGATGTTCCAGCCGTGCATACCGGCGTAGCCGACAAAAACAACGGCCGAGAAATAGGCGGTTCCGTACGAAAATGCGGAAAGCCACGAGCCTATTTTTCTGCCGCCGAGTAAAAAATTGTTCACCGTGCGTGAACGCCGATTGCCGTATATGCCGATACCGATCATAAAAACAGCAAAAATGGACAGAGCAATCCCCGCGATAATGGTAGTCATAGTCTTCCTATCCTTCCGTTCTGCAAAATTGTGCCTAAGGCGAGGGAACCGTACTTCAACGGCATACCATCCGCTCCGCTCCGCGCGGCGACGATACGCCAACTACAAACTTTATTATACAAGATATCCGCAGGATTTGTCAAGTGTTATTTTCCATGTCCTCGATTAATAAATTCACGATTTATACTCGACAATTTATAATTCATAGCGTATAATAGGGGAAGTCTGCGGCCCGGCATCCCTTTTGCGACCGCTTTCAAAAACACGAAAGGCGACGTTTTAGAAAAATGCGTAAATTTGCTCTCCTTGTGGCGCTGGTGATGCTCATCTCCTTGACCGCCTGCGCCAACCCTTCTATTGACGATGAAATTCTCTCCGGCACCACTTCTGCCAATGGCACCGGCTCCCTGCCCACCGGCACCACCTCAGCCGCTACAAGCGCCGCGTCCTCCGCCGCAACCGGAACGACCGCCGCAACTTCCGCAACCGATACAGGAGAAGTTTTTTCCTTTTCCCCGAGCGACGGTTTGACCGAAGCGGGCTACTTTGAAGGCGTCGATGCCCTCTCCCTCGTCACGCTGCCCGAATATGTCGGCATCACGCTTCCCGCCGAGGTGCATACCCCCACCGAGGAAGCGATTCAGGCCGAGATCGATACATTGATGCAGAACTTTGAATATAAGGAGAACCTTACCGAAGGCGTGATCGCCGAAGGCGACACCGTCAACATCGACTTCGTCGGTACGATCGACGGCGTGGAATTCGAGGGCGGCAATACCCAGGGCGCCGGTACGAGCATCACGATCGGCACCACCCAATTGATCGACGACTTTGTCGAGCAGCTCGTTGGCCACAAGCCCGGTGACGTCTTCGACATCGAGGTCACCTTCCCGGATGATTACAGCGAGGAAAGCCTGCGCGGCAAGGACGCCGTCTTTGCGACGACGATCAATTACATCGAAGGCCAAACGCTGACGCCGGAGTTAACCGATGCCTTTGTCGCCGAGAATCTCGCGTCCTATTATGGCTGGGCCACGGTCGAGGAGCTGCGCGAGGGGCTGAAAACGAACCTTGTCGACAGTAACATCACAAGCTATATTCAAAATTACCTCACCGAAAACTCAAACGTCTCCTCCGTGCCCGACAGCATGCTCGAGTATCAGATCAACGCGATGCTCGACTACTACAACACCTACGCCTCTTATTACAAAATGTCCCTTGACGATTTCATCACCCAGGTAGCCGGCGCGGAAGACCGGGAGGCGCTGATCGAGAAAAACCGAGACGGCCTTGAATACTACGCGCGCTACTACCTCGTCACGCAGGCCATCGCGGAGGATGCCGGGATTGTAGCCGACGATGCGGCAATTACGGCTTACTTCGAGGAAAACATGACCGGCGCCGACATGGAGCAGTATGTGACCGACTACGGCTCGCCCTATCTGCACTATGTTGTCCTCAACGAGCTTGTCATGTCCTATCTGCGCGACAACGCCGTCAATCAGTAACCGATCCGGCAGTATAAAAGCGAAATGAAGCATATTTTCTATGTTCTCATTTCGCTTTTTAATTTAAAAAGGGGGGCAGTCCCACGATGAACGGCACCGACAAAAAGCATGGCTACGGCTACCTTGTCACCAACGGCACCCTATACTATGCAGCGTGCGGCGCGTATACTTACCTTTCCGTTTATCTGAAAACAGGTCCCGGCTTCACCACCGCGCAAATCGGCATCCTTCTCGCCCTCGGGCAGGTCGTCGCGTCCTTTTCTCCCGTCTTCTGGGGCTATCTTGCCGACCGCTCCAAAAACCGCAACACCATCTGGATGGTGGTTATCGCGGGCTCGGTCATCGGCGCGTTGCTCGTCCCTATTTCGCGGCAGTTTCTGTTCGTCGCGGCGGCTCTTATCTTTGTCAACTGCTTTCAAAGCTCCATCTCCGGCATGCAGGATTCCGTTACTACGGAGCTTTGCGCAAACAACCGCTGGGACCTCGGCCGTTCGCGTATGCTGGGCACCGTTGCCTACGCGATCACCACCTTCGCTGTCGGCGCGTATCTCTCCACGGACAACTGGGAGCTGTTCGCCCTCTACTCCGCGATCTTCGCGGTCTCCCTCATTCCCATCGCGCTCCTGCCCAAAGTCCCCGGCTATCAGTCCGGCGGACATCGCGTCCCTTACCGCAAGCTTTTTGAGGAACCAAAGCTTGTCATCATCTTTCTCATCGCCTTCGCGCTCAACTTAACGACGAGCTTTTACTACTCTTTCTTCTCCGTCTACTTCATTTCCCCCGAAGTCGGCGGCACGACGACGCTGTTCGGGATCTGCAACGGGCTTGCAAGTCTTGCGGAGTTCCCGGGCGTGTTCTTCTTTTCGAAAGTCGAGCGCAAAATCGGCTTAAACCGTCTGATGCTCGGTGCAATGGGATTTCTCGCGCTGCGCTGGCTTTTAATCGGCCTCGTGCCCAACCCCTACGCGCTGATTTTCATCAACATGCTTCATGGCGTCTCCTACGGCGTCGTGGCGCTGGCGGTTGTCGTCTACATCAACCGCGTCGTACGTCCCGAGTTCCGCGCGTCGGCGCAAGGCTTTAACACGATGCTTACCTACGGCATCACACGCGTGATAGCCTCTTTATTCGGCGGCTTTCTCGCGTCGGCCTTCCCGTTTTCCTCGATTTTTGTCGTCCTCAGCGGTGTCGTCGCCGCGGTGACGATAGGGTATTTACTGTATCTGAAAAAAACGGACACACTCAGAGAATAGGTACGAAAATTTAAACCATCCCAATTGTAGAAGGAGGCTCTCATCATGCTGGCATCGCTTCACACCTACCGCACAGTCAACGCATCCGCCGCATTCGCCGCGAATTTCACCCTTCCGGCAAATCCCGTCCTCGCCGACATCCTTTCACAGCTTCCGACCGCCCCGGACGGCTTCTACACCGCCGTCGAGTTTGAGTCTCCCATCCCCGCCGACGCGATCGCCGCCGTGGAAGCCGCGTTCTCCGTACCCTACGCGCCCGTGGAGGACAGCTTCCTCGTCGATACCCGCGACTCATGCGTCCGTATTTATGCGGACAACCTGCGCGGCCTCATCTACGGCGCGTATACGCTCCTGCAGGATGCGCGGGAGTCGGCCGACGGCCGCTCCGTAGGGCGAGGACTTTTATACGACCGGCCGCGCTGCCCGTTCCGGGGCCTCAAGGTCTATATGCCCGCGCCGGACGATCTCGCGAGCTTTTACCGTACCGTCGATCTTCTCTGCTCCCTGCGCTACAACACCCTCATCGTCGAGGTCGGCGGTGCGATGGAGTACAGGCGCCACCCGGAGATCAATGCCGCGTGGATCGACTACTGCACGGAGATGAACCGTTACCCCGAACGCGCCGACGAGGTACAGAACCGCACCTTCCCCTGGGCGAAAAACTCCATCCACTTTGAAAACGGCGGCGGCAAATGGCTTTCGCAGGATACCGTACGGGACTTGATCCGGTATTGCCGCGCGCGTGGGATGGAGGTCATCCCCGAATGCCCGACGCTTTCCCACGCCGACTACCTGCTGATGGCGCATCCCGAGCTTGCCGAGCGGAAGGACGATACTTTCCCCGACGTCTACTGCCCGTCAAACCCCGATACCTATAAGCTCGTCTTCGACGTGCTTGATGAGGTGATCGACGTTTTCCAGCCGAAGATCATGCACATCGGCCACGATGAATACTACTCCATCGGCATCTGCCCCCGCTGCAAAGGAAAATCGGGAGAGGAAATCTACGCCGCCGATATTAATAAAATCTACGGCTACTTAAAAGCGCGCGGCATCCGCACGATGCTCTGGTCGGAGAAGCTGATCGATGCGATCGGTACCAACGGCGTTCACTACGGCGGCTCCGAGCTGCGCCGCCGGCACCCCGACGGAAGTATTGAGATCGTGCGCCCCGCGACCTGGCGCGCGATCGACATAGTGCCGCGCGACATCATCGCGCATCACTGGTACTGGAGCCTTGCGGAATACTATGACGACGAATATAATAAGCGCGGCATCCCGCTCTGGTACGGCAATTTTGAGCCGGTGGGCTTCCTCGACTGGAACCGCCGTCTTTCTCAGGGTGCGCAGGGCGGCTCTCCGTCGCACTGGTCGAGTCTTGAGGATGCGACGCTGCAAAGAAACGGCGTCTTCCTCTCGCTTTTCTACGGCACACTCCTCTTCTGGGATGAGCATTATGACGACGCCCGTTTCCCCGAATACATCAAGGCCGTTTTCGAGGAGATGTTCTTTGCCGCGAACCGCAGGACACTCGAAGGCCCCCACTTCGCGATCGTGCATACGACGACGATCCGGAGGCCGTATCAATACCTCTCGAGCGTTCCGATGCAGCTTACGCGAGACACCATCGGATATTATGAGGTGCGCTACGAAGACGGCGATAAGCTCGAAATCCCGATCGTCTATGGCTTAAACATCACGAACAAGTCCCGCTCGTGGGAACGCGTCTATCAGGGCGACTCTCCGAACTCCTACGGCGTCGCTGAGCGCGACACTTATGCGTTCGACTCACTTTTGCGCGAGGTCTCCTATACAACGCTGCCGACACAGGCGGGCGCGGATACGGGTTTCAAGATCGTCGTACCGAATCCCCACCCGGAAAAGCGCGTGATATCCGTCCGTACGGTCAAGACAGCGGCGGACGAGGGCGATATCCTGCTCGCAAGCTTTATAGAGCAGCCGTAAAAACACCGGGGATGCCTTCCCGCTCACGCGGACGGCATCCCCGGTTCATTTTATGACTGACCCCCTGCACGTCAAGCAGGGGGGTCAGGCGATCTGGACGGTTTCCGCCGTTTTTTATTTGCTCGGTATTGTGTAATAGATCGGGATGGTCATGAAAATAAGCCAGCCCCATGCCCAGAAGTCCCACATAAAGCCCGCGATCAGGTACACCAGCACCAGCAGCACGGGATATGCGAACGCCTTGTGGTTACGGTTCCGGGCGGCCGGAATCGCGGTATAAAAGAGCGGGATCGTCAAGAACACGAGCCAGGAATACGCCCACAGGTCGCAAACAAAGCCCAAGAGAAAAAAGGCGATCGTACAGAGGATGGGATACGAGCCTTTCAGCCACTTGATCACCGTATCGTCTTCCGTCTCAATCACACGCGGACCGTTCTCCACAGCAGGCTCCGGCTCGGCGGCTGCCGCTGTATTCGAATGAGGAATCCCCGTCCCGGTCAGGAGTTCGTCGAGTGATACATGATATACCTTCGCCAATGCAATGAGGTTATCGGTATCGGGAGAGGATATTCCCTGCTCCCATTTCGATACCGCCTGCCGCGACACGCCAAGGATACCGGCAAGCGCTTCCTGCGTAAGTCCTTGCGCACGGCGCAAGTCCCGCAGACGGTCGGCTGTTCTTAGATCCATGGTTATTCCCCCCTATAGATGCGTACTAACCTTTATCATACTGTTCAATCGGCTAAAATGCAAGCAACCCCCGGTTGCTGCAGCCATTATATCCTAAGTCCAAGCCGATGCCCTCACCGGTGCACCGTCGGCATTCTCATATAAAAGCGGCATCGCGCAGAAAATAAACCTGTCCGGGCATTCCGCAAGCCCGCGCAGATTCTCCACAATCACCATATTCGCGCCGAGGACGATTCTATGATTCGGCAGAGGCCCTCCGACGGGATCGATGGAGATCGCGTCAACGCCGACACCGGAGAGTCCGGACGCCGCGAGCAGCCGTGCGGCGGTATCTGTCATTGTCGGGAACGCATCATAATACGCGGGGCTATAAAAGCGGCTTTCCCAGCCCGTGCGCAGAATCACGAAGTCGAGCGTATCGAGGGGAAGAGTGCGCAGCATGTCTGCCGTGATGCCGCCCTGTCCGACGCCGCGGCAGTCCAGCATGGCGGCGCGTCCGCAAAAGCGAGATACCGGGATGCGATCGAGTGTAGTTCCGTCCGCGAAAAGATGCGCGGGTGCGTCCATATGGGTGCCGACGTGAGACCAGAGGGAAAGCGCGGTTTCACGGTAGCCGTCGCGTTCGAAGGAGGACGCGGAGTCAAGCCTCGGCGGCACGGTGCCGGGGTAGACCGGCATGCCGTTATGGATGGTCTGCGTCAGGTCAACCGCGCGCATGAGCCTTTTTCTCCTTTTTTACCGCGTTCGCATACTGCGTGGAGCGTTTTTCGGCGGTGAAGACGCAGTATCCGTCCGCTTCGGCAACCTTCACACCGCCGAAGATCGCCGTCAGCTTATTCTGATACCAGTCACGGCGTTTGGTTACCATGACAAGTCTGCCGCCGACTTTCAAACGGTTAAAACCCTTTTCGATGAATCGCTTCGCCACCGAAAAATCCGTGTGATACGGCGGATTGACTAAAATCCGGTCAAAATCGCGGTCGTCCATTCCGTCGTAGGCGTCGGATACGAGTGCCCGCGCGGCATTCGCCCCGTTTTCGTCGGCGTTCTCACGTGCGATCTCCACTGCCCGTTCGTCGCTGTCGCTCATGACAACATTTTCCGCGCCGACGATTCCGGCCGCGTAAATACCGACCAGTCCGCAGCCGCAGCCGAGGTCGAGCACCTTTAGTCCCGGGGCAAGCTCCGCGCGCGAGAGCATCGCGAGCGTCCCCCTGTCCGGCGCGTCCGGCGAAAACAGCGTTTTCTCCGTTTTGATGACGAGTTTTTGGTTGTCTATCGTTACGGTGTATTCCAACTTGATTCATCATCCCTTCTTTTCTTAGTATATCCGATAAACGCGTCGCCCGCAAGTGGGTTTTCGTACTTTTTTACGCTTTTCTTTTGGCGTGTTTCGTGTTATAATACAGTATTATCGTTTGAAATAATGAGGAACCCTCCATGAAACGAACCGATTTGCCCAAGCTGCGGATTTTTCTCTCCGGCATCTCCTCGAGACTGTCCGGGAACGCCGACTATTTCCTCTCCTGCGCCATCGACTTCCGTACCGGCGCCAAGACGCTCAAAGGTACTCTCGTCCATGCCGAGGATGCTTTTCTCTATACCTTCGGCGCGGAAAAGCTGACCGTTACCGCCGAAGGCTTTGCCGAAGCTGTCCTGCGCGCGGCCCCCGCCTACGACGGGCTGACGCTGACCTACCGGGAGCGCGGCGCGGTGATCGTCATCGAAGCCGACGAGCGCGGCGTACGGTCGAAGCACACCGCCGAGGAAGCGGAGGAAACCTCCGCGCATGACGCGCATCTGCTTTCCGACCGCGACTACATCCTGCGTCCGTCACAGGCGGCGCCCCTGCTGCGCGCCATCGGCCTTTTAACGGCGGACGGCAAGCTGCGCAACGACAAGATCCGAAAATTCAACCAGATCGACGCCTTTTTGACTCGTGTCAAGCCGCTGCTCGAGTCGATTGACGACGAAACCGTCACCGTTCTTGACTGCGCCTGCGGGAAATCCTACCTCGGCTTTGCGTTAAACTACTTCCTGCGCGACGTACTGCACCGCAAATGCTTTATCACCGGCGTGGATATCTCGGAAGGCGTCATCCGCGAGAGCCGCCGCATTGCGGACGAGCTTGGCTACCGCAACATGCAGTTTTTATGCGAGGATTTACGCGAATACACCCCGGAAAAGCCGTCACTCGTGCTGTCTCTGCATGCCTGCGATACGGCGACGGATATGGCGCTGGGGCTTGGCATCCGCTCGGGCGCGCGGGCCATCGCGTGCGTGCCCTGCTGCCATAAGGAGCTGCTCGCGACCTACCGCGCGCCTGGGATAGATGCTTTTACGCGGCACGGCGTCCTGCGCGCACGGCTCTGCGACGTGCTGACGGATGGGCTGCGTGTTTTAAAGCTGGAGAGCTTAGGTTACGAGACAAGCGTCGTCGAATTTGTCTCGCCAGTGGACACGCCGAAGAATCTGCTGATCACCGCGCGGAAGACGGCGGAGGATAATCCCCGCGCAAAGAAGGATTATGACGAACTGTGCACCAGGATGGGTGTATTTCCCGCGATTGAGCAATACTCCATGTGTCTAAAATGAAAATAATCATCGAATTTTAGAAAAATCTTAAACTTCCTCTTGAAAAAAAGCAAACGATCGGGTATAATGTGACCTGTGCCGCCTTTTTACCATAGGATCGGCACTTACTGCGTGCGCCTCGCGCGACCGGATGCGTCCCGCTATTGGCACAGCGCAAATACTTTTAGAAAAAGGACGGATGCATCATGGGCCAGGCAAATAAAAATACGCCTGCGCAGTCTACCGCCAACGCTAACAAGCACAAAGCCGCACTCGCCGCGGCAAGGAAGGCAAAAAACCGCAAGATACTCATCACCGTCGCCATCATCCTCGCCGCCGCGATCATCATCACGCCCCTATCCCTCTTTGCCAACGGTTCTGTCTACCGTATCACCAAGGTTGCCACCGTCGGCGACGAAAATTACTCCGTTGCCGAGTATAATTACTACTTCTACACCGCTTACCTCACCACTTATAACAACTTCTACAACACCTACGGCGACTATACCTCCTACATTCTCGACAAAGAGAAGCCTCTCAACGAGCAGCAGTACTCCGAAGACCTTACCTGGGCGGACTACTTCAAGGAATCCGCTCTCTCCAATATGCGTAACGTCGCCATGCTCTGTGCCGAAGCCGAAAAAGCAGGCTTCAGCTTTAATGAGGAACAGCAGACCGAGCTGAAAAACATGATCGACGCCGCCGGAACCACCGCGTCTTATTATGGATACAGCACCGCTGCATACCTCTCCTCCGCCTACGGCAGCGGGATGACCGAGAAAATCTTCGAGCGCTGCGTCACTATGTCCTATACCGCCGAGATCTATGCCCAGTCCATCATCGATACCATGACCTATACGAAAGATCAGCTCCAGGCGCGCTATGACGCTGATCCGAATAACTATGACACCATCTCCTTCCACATGTTCCTCGTTCCGTCCGTTGTCGCCGAAGGCGGCACCGAAGAAGAAGCGATGGCTGCCGCGAAGGTCAACGCCGACGAGATGGCCGCCAATGTGAAGACCACCGCCGAGTTCGCCGAATATGTTCGCAAGCTCTGCTCCGAGGATGACCTTGCAAACTACGAGGACGACAACGCGACGATCCAGCACTATATCAAGTACTCCGCCGTTTCCAGCTATGAATTTGGCGATTGGCTCTTCGATACCGCCCGCGCCGCCGGCGATACCTATGTGGCCGCAGCCAGCGGTGGTTATCAGGTCGTCATGTTCCTCGACCGTGAGGATACCCATTATAATCTCGTCAATGTCCGCCACATCCTGATCGCGCCGGAAACCGATGAGACCACCGGCGCCGCTACCGACGAGACCTGGGCTGCCGCCGAGCAAAAGGCCGAGCAGCTCCTCGCGGACTGGAAAGCCGGGGAAGCGACCGAGGATTCCTTCGCGACGCTTGCTAATGAGAACACCGCCGATACCGGCAGCAACTCCACCGGTGGCCTTTATGAAAACGTCTACAAGGGCCAGACCGTCAGCGCCTTCAACGACTGGTGCTTCGACGAGTCCCGCGTAGCCGGCGATACCGGTATCGTCAAGACCACCTACGGCTACCATGTCATGTATTATATCGGTGAGGGCGGGGATTACTGGACCTCCGTGCTGACTTCCGAGTTACAGTCTGAGGATTACAGCGCATGGCAGGAAGAAAAGCTTGCACAGTATCCGATCACGACGAACGCCACCGCGCTGCGTTTGGGCCGCGATTCTTAAAGAAAAAATAACGATCAACAGATGTTTTGAAATCAAACGCGGAGGCCTGCAAACCTCCGCGTTTCTTCACAAGCTCATCGTTTTTAAGGAGTGATCATTATGCTAAAGAAAGCTCTCGCCCTGTTTGCCGCTTTTTCAATGCTTTGTGTCCTCTTTGCCGGCTGTGCCACCGAAACGGCGGTCACCGATCCCGTCGTCCTAGAGAGTGTCACGGAGGGAGACTACGAGTACGCTATTTACGAGAACAGCGTCACCGTCACCAAATACTCCGGCGCCCTCACCGAGGTCGTTATCCCCTCCACTTTCCGTGATAAGCCTGTCACCGCCATCGGGGAAGAGGCGTTCTCATCGAACGCCGCGATCACCTCGGTCACCCTGCCGGAAGGCTTGCTCTCTATCGGCACACAGGCGTTCGTCAACTGCACTTCCTTGAATACAGTCATCGTTCCCGCAAGCGTCGTCTCCATCGGTCTGTACGCGTTTGCGGGTACCGTCTGGTATGAGTACCAGGAGGGCGAGTTCATCGTCGCGGGCGACAACGTCCTCATAAAATATAACGGCACAGCGGAAGCCGTCGCGCTGCCGGATTCTATCAAGCATCTCGGCCCGGCGTTCACCGACAACGCCACGGTTTCGGCCGTTACCCTCCCGCGCGGACTGACCGACATCGGCGAGGGCGCTTTTTATAATTGCTCCGCGCTGACCTCCGTATCGGTTCCGTCCTCTGTCACCGCCGTCGGCAATTACGCTTTTTACGGCTGCGCTAAGCTGACCGCTGCTGTATTGTCCTCGAACGTTACGCGCATCGGCAGCTACGCCTTTGCCGGCTGCTCCTCTCTGCCCGCTTTTGAGCTGCCGGCGAACGCCCTCACGCTCGGCGAAGGTTTATTTAACAACTGCGCCGCTCTGTCCACGATCACGCTGCCGAAAAAGCTGACCGCCATCCCGTCGTACTTCTTCGCCGGCTGTACCTCGCTTACTTCTTTCGATATCCCGAAATCGATCACCGCCATCGGCGACAGCGTGTTTTACGGTTGCACCGGGCTGACTTCCTTTCAGATTCCCGACACGGTGACCACCCTCGGAGAGGCGGTATTTGCAAACTGCACGAAGCTTGCAAGCGTCAGCCTGCCCGCATCGATTACCGCCCTGCCGAAAAACTTCTTCTACGGCTGCTCCGGGCTGACAGCTTACGACGTCCCTTCCACGGTCACCTCGATCAGCGGCGGTGCGTTTTACAACTGCACCTCCCTCAAAACCGTGACCCTTCCCGAAAGCCTGACCCTGATCGACGAGTACGCCTTCACTTCCTGCACCGCGCTGCGTGAGATCGTCCTGCCCGAAAGCTTGACCGAAATCGGAAACAGCGCGTTTTATGGCTGTGAAGCTCTTGTCGGCATCACCATCCCGGCAAGCGTTACCCGCATCGGAGAAAACGCGTTTTGCAACTGCAAGAGCCTCGCCTCCTTTACATTGCCCGATACCGTCGAGGAGATCGGCAAATATATGCTCTCCGGCTGCACGGGGCTGACCTCCTTTATCCTCCCCACCCGTTTTACGGAGCTGCCGGAAGCCTTCCTCTACAACTGCACCTCGCTTACCTCGGTCACACTGCCCGAAGGCCTGACCGTCGTCGGCCCCGGTGCGTTCTACGGCTGTACGGCGCTGCAAACGGTGACGCTGCCGGATTCCGTCGCCACCTTTGGCGACGCGGCTTTCTCAAAATCCGGATTGACCGCCTTCACAATGCCCGCGTCCGCAACGGAAATTTCCGCCAACATGTTCTTTGAATGCGGCGCATTAGCGTCGGTTACGCTCCACGACGCGGTCACCGCCATCGGCGATCAGGCATTCTACGACTGTACGTCACTTACCGGGATCGAGCTGCCCGAAAGCCTTTTAACGATCGGTAAGAATAGTTTCTCCTCCTGCGGGGCCATGACAAAGCTCCTTCTTCCCGAGGCCCTTACCTCTGTCGACGATACGGCCTTCGATCAAAGCGACGGCATCGAATTCGAGGTATATCCCGACAGCGAAGGGCTCGCGTACTGCCAGCGTAACGATAAGCCCTTCCAAATGGTCAAGGCGGATTGATGACACCCTCTCCCGCTTTCCCGATTTTTCGTGGAAAGCGGGACTTTTTTTCCTGCGCCGATTTTTGTTTATCCCCTTTTTCGCTCTGTCGCTTGACAAAAACGCCAAACTATGGTATATTGTACCCGACAACCGAATAACGCCGTTTCTAACCGCGATAGGCGGTCTGCGGAAAGGGTTAAAAACCCACGAGTCGGTCACTGGGAAGCTCCCGTCCTTAAAAAGAGGACAGGGAGATAGGTCAGACACGCAGGAAGCGGCTGTGTTTTTTGCCGAAACCGAAAAACGCTCCTTTAAAGTAACAGTTCTTGTCTGTCAATGCCGTCCGCAACGGTCGGCTGATTTGGCATCCTGTCTTTTGACGAGCCTTTTTTGGATCGACAGAAGACAGGATGTCATTTTATACCGTTTTGTGCGGTAATTATGGACGGAGGTCTGCTCTATGAAACGTAAAATCATGGCAATGCTCCTCGTACTCGCACTGTGCCTGTCTCTCGTTCCCGCGGCAATGGCGGCGGACGACGCAATCCGTGTCAACGTGACCATTTCCGCTGCCGGCAAGCTTATTTTAGCCAGTAAGTCGATCGACGTCACCGACGCCGACGGCGACGGTGTTCTGACGATCTGCGACGCCTTGGCCGCCGCGCATGACGATTCCTTTGAGGGCGGCGCGAAGGCCGGCTTCGCTACCGAAACGACCGAGTACGGTCTGGGCATCACCAAACTGTGGGGTGTCGAAAACGGCGGCAGCTACGGCTATTATGTCAACAATACCTCCGCGTTTTCCCTCTCCGACCCGATCAAAGCGGATGACGACATCTACGCTTTTTCCTATGCCGATCTGACCGGCTGGTCCGATGCGTACACCTATTTCGATCTTTCCACCGCCTATCTGCAGCAGAATGCCGAATTGACGCTCACGCTTAATAAGCTCGGCTTTGACGCGGACTGGAAGGTTGTCACAGCACCTCTGGCAGGCGCCACGCTCACCGTCGACGGCCAGGAAACGGACATGAAGACCGACAAGGACGGTCATGCGATCTTAACCTTCGCCGAGGTCGGCAACCATGTCGTCAGCGCGGTTTTTGCCGACGCGACCATCGTCCCGCCGGTCTGCGTCGCCGTTGTCGTAACCGAAGGCACGCTCACCTCTCCGGAACCCAAAGCGCCGCTGTTTGCAGATGTCGCGGAAAGCGATTGGTTCCATAAGGCCGTTGTCACCGCCGCTGAAGCCGGACTCGTCGTCGGCAGGGGCGGAAAGTTTGACCCGCAGGCCAACATGACCGTCGCGGAGTACCTGACGATCCTCTACCGCTTAGGCGAAAGCTACAAGATGTACGAGGGTTGTGAGACGACCGGCGCGAACTGGCAGAATGGCGCGAAGTATCTGTCGGAAACGCTCGGCTTTGAGGTCAAGGATTACGACGCCGCCATTCTGCGCGAAGAGATGGCCGGGTTTACCGCCGCGTTCCTGAAAGCTTACGCGGGTGAGCGCACATACGTAACAAAAGAAGCTTCCGCTTTCACCGATATCGCGGACAGCGCCTTTGCCGAGGATATCGCCTTCATGCAGAGCGTTGGCGCAATCGGCGGCTATACCGACGGTACCTTCCGTCCGGAAAACACCATCCGCCGCTGCGAGGTGGCACAGGTTATCTGCAATTTGCTGTCGGATATCGCTTTCGCCGGGTAACCCATAAAGGATCGGCAAACCTTAAGCGGGGCCTCTTGCGCTGCGCAAGGGACCCCGTTTTTAAAAAGCTTCGGGAGGACGCTATGAAAAAGACCTTATGTACGGTACTTGCGCTGCTGATCCTCTGTACCTTGCCGTTTTCCCCGGCCTGCAAGGCGGCATCCGTTTGGGAGACAGCGGCGGCGAAAGCGGCAGACGCGCTCCGCGCAGGATCCGGTGCCTTTGAAATCGGAACCGGCGACTGGCTGACGCTCGGTCTTGTCCGTTCCGGTCAAAACCTCACCTCCGCGCAAAAGAAAGCTTATACGCAGTCCGTCGAATCCGCATTGAAAAATACAAACGGCGTCCTCTCCCGCAAAAACACCGATTACGCACGCGTCATTATCGGGCTGACTGCCGCAGGCTGCGACGCTTCCGACTTTCAAGGGTATGATCTGACGTTGCCGCTTGCCGATTACGACGCCACCGTCCGACAGGGCTTAAATGGACCTGTCTGGGCGCTGATCGCCCTCGACTGCGGTGAATACGGTATTCCCGCTTCCGAAAAGACGGCAAAACAGGCGACCCGCGAACTCTATATCGAATATATCCTGGGGCGTGAGCTTACTAAAGGCGGCTTTGCGATCAGCGGCGACAACCCCGACCCCGATATGACCGCCATGTGCGTTACCGCACTCTCCCGCTACGCGTATCGTGCCGATGTGTCCGCCACCCTCACCCGCGCCGTAAAGCAGCTCTCCTCCCTCCAGCGCGACGACGGCGGCTTTGCAAGCTACGGTGTCGCCAACGCGGAGAGTAACGCCCAGGTCATCATCGCACTGACCTCCATGGGCATCTCCGTCGACGACCCCCGCTTCGTCAAAAACGACTGCTCGCCGCTCGACGCGCTGCTCTCCTATCAGCTTGCCGACGGATCCTTCTCCCATACCGCAGGCGGCAGCGCAAACGGCATCGCCGCCATGCAAGCGTTTTTAGCACTCGCCGCGCTCGTTTGTGGGGAAAACGGCGACAGACTCTACGCTGTCACCGCCTCTGCCTTCCCGGACATCGCCTGGGCCTCCTGCCGGGAGGCCGCCACCGTGCTTTTGCGGATGGGCGTCCTATCGGGCTTTGACGACGGCACCTTTCGTCCGAACGCTACGATGACGCGCGCGCAGTACGCCGCTATCCTCGTGCGCGCACTGAAGCTGAAAGCATCGGGAAAAGCGCCCTTTGCCGACGTCGCAAACGGTGCATGGTATGCGGGTGCGGTCGCCGCGGCCTATGAAAACGGCTTGATTGCCGGGCGCTCGGGAACCCGATTTGATCCGGAGGGGCAGGTCAGCGTCGTGGAAGCGAAAATTATCCTCGCCCGCGCGGGAAAGCTTTTAAAGGTATCGGCCACCGCACCCGCATGGACGGCGGATTCTCCCTCCATCACACGCGGCGAGATCGCGATCCTCGTCTATAACCTGCTGCGTTCTGCGGGAAAGGTATAATGCGATGAATACCGCCTTCGAGGGCTGCCATCCCTTTACAAGCTTCCTTTACTTCACGGCGGTGCTTGCGTTTTCGATGATCTTTGTGCATCCGCTGGCGCTCGGCGTCTCTTTGCTCTGCGCCATTGGCTATGCGGGGTATCTGACGCGCGGAAAATCCCTGCGGTTTTCCCTTGCGTATCTGCTGCCCGTTTTACTGCTGACAGCGGTGCTCAACCCGCTGTTTAACCATGAAGGCGCAACGATACTCACCTATCTGCCCGACGGCAACCCTTTAACATTCGAGTCCATCCTCTACGGCCTGTCCTCGGCCGCGATGCTCAGCGCGGTGATCTCCTGGTTCTCCGCGTTCAATGTCGTGATGACCTCCGACAAGCTTGTTTATCTGCTTGGACGGATTGCGCCGGGGTTCTCGCTGCTTTTCTCCATGACGCTGCGCTTCGTCCCGCGCTTTCGCACCGAGCTTTCCCGCCTTGCCGAAGCCCAGGCGGCCCTCGGACGCGATGTGTCGCACGGCAGCCTATTCTCCCGTATCCGACGCGGCATCGCCATCCTTTCGGCTATGATCACCTGGTCGCTTGAAAACGCCATCGATACCGCCGATTCGATGAAAAGCCGGGGTTATGGACTGCCCGGGCGCGGGGCGTATTCCATTTTCCGTATGAGCCGGCGCGACATTGCCTTGACCATATGGATTGCCGCCGCGTCTGCCGGTATCGTCACCGGTAGTATATCGGGCGGCCTTTCGTGGAAATACTTCCCCCGTGTCAGCAATACCTTCGGCGGCCCTCTCACTTACGGTATCCTCGCGCTTTTCCTGCTTTTGTGCGCAACCCCGCTATTACTGACACTTTGGGAGGCCGTAAGATGGCGTGCTTCGAGATCCGGCATTTAACCTTCCGTTACCCCGGAGAATCCGCGCCCGCGATCGACGATTTGTCCCTCACGCTCGGCAGCGGGGAGTTTATAACGCTCTGCGGTCCCTCCGGCTGCGGCAAAACGACGCTGCTGCGCAGTCTCAAGCCCGCCTTGGCGCTTGCCGGGCAGGTTCGGGGCGACATCCTCTTCGACTCCCGGCCGCTTTCCGCCCTGGACGCCCGCTCGCAGGCCGCGTCCATCGGCTTTGTGCAGCAAAACCCGGACAATCAGCTTGTCACGGACAAGGTTTGGCACGAGCTCGCGTTTGGCCTCGAGAGTCTCGGCATGAAAACGCCCGAGATACGCCGCCGTGTCGCGGAAATGGCCAGCTTTTTTGGCATCGAGGACTGGTACTACCGCGACGTGTCCTCCCTTTCCGGCGGTCAAAAGCAGCTCTTAAATCTCGCCGCCGTCATGGCCATGCAGCCGCGCGTGCTGCTGCTCGACGAGCCGACCAGCCAGCTAGACCCCATCGCCGCGTCGGACTTCCTCTCCACCGTCGCCCGCCTGAACCGGGAGCTGGGCATCGCCGTCCTCATCACCGAGCACCGCTTGGAGGAGGTCTTTCCCTTTTCCGACCGTGTCGCCGTTATGGAAGGCGGCCGTCTGCTTTGCGCGGACAAGCCTAGCGCTGTCGGCACGTATCTTACTGCCCGAAACCACGCCATGTTCACCGCCATGCCGAGTGCCATGCGCGTCTGGGCGGCGGTGCCGCACGACGCGGCTGACCGGGAAAGTCCGGTCACCGTCAGCGAAGGCCGCGCATGGCTTGCCTCGCGCCTGTCGTCCCATCCAGCGCTTCCGATACCAGCCGCGCGTCCCTCTTTGCGCCTCTCCGACACTCCTAGTGTCGAGCTTTCCGGACTTTGGTTCCGTTACGAAAAAACCGCCCCCGATGTGCTGAGGGATTTAAGCCTTCGCGCATACCCCGGCGAGCTGTACGCCATCCTCGGCGGCAATGGCGCGGGGAAATCGACGGCGCTCTCCGTCGCCGCCGGCATACGCCGGCCCTATCGCGGGCTTGTGAAGATCCTCGGTCGTGACCCCGCCGCGCTTCGGTCCCTCGGGGAGGACGGTCTTGCGCTGCTGCCGCAAAATCCGCAGTCACTTTTCGTCGGAAAGACGGTTCGGGAGGATTTATACGCGATGCTCGACGAGCAAAAGCTGCCGCAAGCGCAAAAAAAAGCCCGAGTGGACGAAGTGCTGCTCCTGTGCCGGATCACGGCGTTTGCTTCGCGGCATCCGTACGATCTCTCCGGCGGCGAACAGCAGCGTGCGGCGCTGGCAAAGGTGCTTCTTAAACGTCCGCGCGTGCTGCTGCTCGATGAGCCGACAAAGGGGCTGGACGCGGAATTCAAGCGGATTCTGGCGTCCATCCTCCGCCGCCTCGCAGACACTGGGGTGACGCTCGTCATGATCTCCCACGACGTGGAGTTCTGCGCCGCCTACGCCGACCGATGCGGGCTGCTGTTCGACGGCTGCATCGTGGCCGAAGACCGTCCGCGCGCGTTTTTTGCGGGGCTGTCATTCTATACGACCTCGTCAAACCGCATGGCGCGCGGTCTCATCCCCGATGCTGTCACACCTGACGATCTTATCCTCGCCTGCGGCGGAACGCCGCCGCCGCTGCCCCAGATGCCCGATGAGCCTACCCGCCCGTCCTCCGCAGCGGATACGGTACCGAGCGGCGCGTCTTCCACCCTGCCGCGGAAGCGAGCGTTCTCCGTACGCTCAGGCATCACGCTTGCCGCGGCGTTCGCCGTTATGCTCACAACGCTTCTTGCCGGGATCTACCTGTTTGGCGATCGGCGTTACTATATCGTATCGATTCTGCTGCTCGCCGAGTCGATTTTACCCTTTTATGTCCTGTTTGAGCGCCGAAAGCCCCAGGCGCGGGAGCTTGTACTGCTTGCAGCACTCTCGGCAATCGGCGTCGCGGGGCGGGCGGCGTTCTTCATGCTGCCGTCGTTTAAACCCGTCCTCGCCATCGTCATCCTCGCCGGCATCGCGCTCGGCGGAGAATCGGGCTTCCTCGTCGGCGCGACAACGGCTTTCGTGTCGAATTTCTTTTTCGGACAGGGCCCGTGGACGCCGTGGCAGATGTTCGCCTACGGGATCGCCGGGCTGCTCTCGGGATTGCTGCGCGAACGCGGACTGCTCTCCGAAAAGCGCCTGCCGCTGACCGTTTATGGCGTCCTCTCCGCGCTCATTCTCTACGGCGGTGTCATGAATCCCGCTTCGGTGCTGATGTACCAGTCCCATCCGACGCTCGCCATGTTCGGCGCGGCGTACCTTGCGGGGCTTCCCGTCGATCTCGTCCATGCCGGTGCGACGGCGTGCTTTCTATGGTTCTTTTCCCAGCCGTTTCTTGAAAAACTCGAACGGATTCGGATCAAATACGGTCTGATTCCCCTGTCTGTATCCCGAAAGGAGTCCTGATCATGCGTTTCACCCGTAAATTTTCCCTTCTGCTGTGTATCCTCCTCTGTATCGGGCTCATGGCCTGTACCGTGGCCCCTTCCGTCACACCCGAAACCACTGCCTCTAATGGCACATCTTTCGCGACCACGGTTACCTCCGCCACTGCCACCACTACCGCCACCGTACCGGCCTGCTCGGTCTCCGTGCGCTGCGACACGATTCTCGATAATATGGACAAGCTCGACTCGGACAAGGCAGAGCTTGTGCCGGCGGACGGACTGCTCTATGAAAACCCCGCCGCTGATTTTACGGAAGGCGAAAGCGCGCTGGATGTGCTGACGCGCGAGCTGAAGGCCGCGAAGATTCACTTCGAATACGAAACTACCCCCGCGTACGGTACGACCTATATCGAGGGCATCGGGAATCTTTACGAACTGGACTGCGGCGAGCTGTCCGGCTGGACTTACCGCGTTAACGGGGAATTTTTGAGCTACGGCTGCTCGGAATATATAGTGAAGCCCGGGGACGTGGTGGAATTTCTGTACACCTGCGATATGGGCGCAGACGTCGGCAACGTCTATGTGGGAGAATAAAGATATATTTGAGGGCGGGTATCCTTTATTTTGGATACCCGCCTTGTTATCGCATAATGCTCATTAAGTCCAGAGAGATGTTATAAACATTGGTGTCTTTTCTTCACCAACAGTAAAGCCGCAATGCTCGTAAAAACCGACTTCCTTATCGTAGGCAATCAATACAATTCGCAAATAATCTTTATATTTTTCCAACATCAACCGAACTAATTCTTTTCCGATACCGTTACCGTGATACAAGGGATTGACAAGTAAATAATGCACATAGGCAGTCATAATGCCATCATCTAAAGCATTTATAAGACCTATAAGTTTATCATCGTCCCACGCAGTAAACACCGAATCGGAATTTTCCATAGAAATAACAAGTTTTTCAGGATAATGCCCAGAAGACCATTCCACAGACAAAAATAATTTCTGCAAATCCCTAGATTGAAAATTCTTTACGTCTTTGTACACTATGTTCATAGCTTTACCTCCAGAATATAAATCCTGCAAATCATTCTTATAAAGTAAATCCGTTCACACCACCTGATAAAGGTTAAACTTCAAAAAGTCAAGAATTTAAAATTTTTTGTAGTTCTAAAAGAATTCTGTCCCGTATTTCTTTTGCTTCAATTCCACTATCCAATATTTTGTTATCAAAAATGTTACGATCAATTTCCCATATCGGTTTATTCGGTTTAGGGTCTGTTCCATAACGCGGGATAATGTGCCAATGCAAATGACCACACCTATTACCAAGCAATTCATAATTCAGCTTATTAGGCTTAAACGCGTTAAACACTGCTTGTGCCACATAGGACATTTCAAGTAAATATTTTTGTCTGTAGTCAACAGGGAGCTCGTGCAACTCGCTGACGCACTTTTTACATACAAACAACGTGTATCCTTTGAAATATTGCCAACGATTACTGACAACGGCATAACCTGTTTCAAGTTCCATAATAAAGAAATCTTTTTCTTTTCCATGCAAATAATCAATAATATTGCATATAGCACACGCTGCCATTTTTCCGCCTCACTTAATATAAAAAGTTGTAAATCATCCTTATAGAGCCGATACGCTCACACCACCTGATATAGGTTAAACTTCAGATACTCCGTCTTCCTGCACGCCGACGAGCACCGGATGGTCGGAGGACGCGCCCTGTTATCGCATAATGATCATTAGATTCCTTCCTCTATACTACAATCCTTAAACAATGGTGAATGGGAGTATCATATCCATAAGTATCTGCGATTGATTCATTGTCCCAGGGATTGTACTCATATATCTGTTTAATGTGATACGGCTGTAAATCTTTGATATTAACTGTCGTTATCTTGTTTTTTGGAGGGTCATAATCAGAAAGCCACACGTTCCATATTTCAATACATTCTGTTTGAGTGAGGAAATTTCTGATATAATCAATAATTGCCTTTGCACGTTCTTCAGTGAAGTAATGCCATTCAATATAGACCCCAAATAGTTTATCACAATACTGTAAGGTGTCATTCATTGTTAACAACGCAAAATTATCTGCTGCATTCCCATCAAATACTTTTTTATTATCAATAAACAGTTCAAAATCACTCCAAAGGATTACATCCGGAGCATTTTTATCAATTTCACCATCCAAAAGGCTTTGATCTATTTCCAGCCCCATATCTAATGCTTCGTTTATGGAAAGCATTTTGTAATGAGGATTTTTTATTTCACTCAAACAAATATCAGCAGCAATAAAAGTACAAACACTCAAAAAAAGCACTTCCTGTTATATAAATACTGCAAATCATCCCTATAGAACCGATCCGCTCACACCACCTGATACAGGTTAAACTTCAGATACTCCGTCTCCGGCACGCCGACGAGCACCGGATGGTCGGGGGACGCGCCCCTCGCTTCGATCAGCTTTAAGGATACCTCGGCATCCAGCGCCGCCGCCGCGATGACTCGCTCAAAGCGTTCCTTCTCCATAAAATGCGAGCAGGAACAAGTCGCGAGGTACCCGCCCCGGGGTAAGAGCTTCATCGCGCGGTAGTTGATCTCGCGATAGCCGCGCTCCGCGTCGTCCGCTGTGCGGCGCGACTTCGTGAAGGCCGGCGGGTCGAGGATGATGAGGTCGTACGGCTGCTTGCCCTCCCGGACAAGTCTCGGCAGCAGGTCAAACACGTTTTCACAGAGCACGTCCATCGTAACGCCGTTGCGCCGGGCGTTCTCCCGCGCAAGCCCGACCGCCTCCTCGGAGATATCCACGGCGGTTACCTTTTCGGCGCCGCCTAAGGCCGCATTCAGCGCAAAGGTGCCCGTATGCGTAAAGCAGTCGAGTACGCGCTTTCCCCGCGCGATTCTCGCCACGGCGGTGCGGTTATACTTCTGATCGAGGAAAAACCCCGTTTTTTGGCCGTTTTCCACATCGACCATGTATTTTATCCCGTTCTCCGAAATCTCGGTCACCGGAGACGCGGGGAAGGGCTTCCCCGCAAGCGGATACCAGCCCTTTCCTTCCGAAAGTCCTTCCAACTTGCGTATAGCGACGTCGTTGCGCTCGTAAATCCCCGCGATATGCGCGCCGTCCGCTTCCAGCACCTCGCTTAAAAGCGGAAACAGAACATCTTTTAATTTTTCTATCCCCACCGACAGCGTTTGCGTCACTAGAATGTCCCCGTAGCGGTCGACGGTTAAGCCCGGGAGGCTGTCCGCCTCGCCGAAAATGACGCGGCACGCGTCCGTATCGCCGCGCATGACGGTCTTGCGGTACTCCCACGCATAGCGGATGCGCCGCCGGAAGAAGGCTTCGTCAAAGCGGTCGTTTGCGTTGCGCGACAGTAGCCGTACGCGAATCTTCGACGCGGGGCTGAAGAATCCCGTGCCGAGGTACGCGCCCTTCGGGGCCCGGACGTCAACAAGCGCGCCCGGCGTGACCTCCGGCGCCTCCGTGATTTCGGTATCGTATATCCACGGATGCCCGGACAGAATGGAGCGCTCCGCCTTTGCGGTGATGGTGACAACGGGATAGTTTCTTTGGGCCATGATCTTATTATCCTTTCAAAACGCCGTACGGATGCCGCCGGCACATGCGTGTACTTGACAAGGCTTTCCCTTCGATGGTATAATCAGGAGCAGGAAAAGGAGGGCCGTTTTCGAATGCAGAACAATTTACCGATTTATTTATTCCACCAGGGTACCAATTACCGAGCCTGGGAACTCCTGGGTGCGCACATCGAGGACAACACCGTCGTTTTCCGCGTCTGGGCGCCGAACGCGGCGGACGTCACCGTCGCGGGTGACTTTAATAATTGGGATAAAGCGCAAGACCCCATGACTCGCATCACGGAGGGCGGCGTTTGGGAGCTGTGTACCGAGCTCGACCGCTTCCCGCCGGACCGCCGCCGGTATAAATACTGCCTGGACGGCCGCCTGAAGGCCGATCCCTACGCGTTTTACGGGGAAACGCTGCAAAAAACGGCGTCCATCCTCTATGAGCCGTCGTTTTCCTTCACCGACGACGCATGGCGCGCCCATCGGACGCAGGTCATGCGCACCCGCCGGGGCAGGACGCTGCCCTGTCCTATCAATATTTATGAGCTGCACCTCGGCTCGTGGCATACCCGCGGCGATCTTCCCAACGAAAAAGGCGATACTTACCTAAACTACCGCGAAATCGCCGACCTTCTCGCGCCGTATCTTTGCCGGATGGGCTATACCCACGCCGAAATCATGCCCATCACGGAATACCCCTTTGACGGCTCCTGGGGCTATCAGGTCTGCTCTTACTTCGCTCCGACCGCGCGCTACGGCAGCCCTGAGGATTTCGCCTATTTCGTCAACCGCCTGCATGAGGAGGGCATCGGCGTCATCCTCGACTGGGTACCCGCGCATTTCCCGAAGGACGCGCACGGGTTATACGAATTCGACGGCAAGCCTTTATACGAATATCAGGGACGGGACCGCATGGAGCACGCCGGCTGGGGCACGCGCTTCTTCGACGTCGCCCGCAACGAAGTCGAATCCTTCCTCGTCTCGAGCGCGGTCTACTGGGTCACGCAGTATCACGTAGACGGCCTGCGCTGCGACGCCGTGGCGAGTATGCTCTATCTCGATTATGACCGCAGCCCGGGCGAGTGGCTGCCAAACCGCCTCGGGACCAACATCAATCTGGAGGCCGAAGCGTTCTTAAAAAAGCTCAACGCCGCCGTACACGAGGAGGATCCCCATGCGCTGATGATTGCGGAGGAATCAGCCTCCTATCCCGGCGTGACAAAGCCCGTCGCGGACGGCGGGCTGGGCTTTGATCTCAAGTGGGATATGGGCTTTGCCAACGACATGTTCGATTACGTGCAGACCGATCCGCTTTATCGCCGCGGCAAGCACCGTGCCTTAAACTTTTCGATGATGTATGCCTTCAACGAGCATTACATCCTCCCCGTTTCGCACGACGAGGTCGTCCACGGCAAAAAATCCCTCATCGACAAGATGTTCGGCGCCTACGAGCAGAAATTCGCCGGACTGCGTTCCTTTTTGGGCTTCGTCATGGCGCATCCGGGGAAGAAGCTTACCTTCATGGGCTGCGAATTCGGACAGTTCCGTGAGTGGGATTATAAAAACGCGCTGGAGTGGTTCCTTTTGAAGTATCCCGCCCATGACGCGCTGCACCGCTTCACCGCCGAATTAAACCGCTTCTACCTCGACAACCCGGCGCTATGGGAGGATGACTTCACCTGGAAGGGCTTTCACTGGCTGAACGCCGATGACGCCGATCACAATGCCGTCTCCTTCCGGCGCGTGGCCCCGGACGGCCGCGCGCTCATCGCCGTATCAAATTTCTCCGGCGCACCCCTCCGGGCCTACCCCATCCGCAAGCTGCGTATGGGCGTTTATCGCGTCGTATTCAACACCGACTGGCAGCGCTTCGGCGGCGAAACGCCGGACAGCATTGTCGAATACCGCACGTCGGGACAAACCCTGACGGAGCAGACGCTTGCGCTGGATGTGCCGCCGCTGACAACGGTTTATCTGCGGTATAAGGGCAAAGCCTAACGCCCCGCGTCCCGGCCGAGTAAACCGGCTGCGTTTTGCATCAGCAGCACGCCCACGCAGGCGAACACGATCATTCGGAACGGTGCGTCCGTCAGGTTGCGCAAATCGCCGGAGGCCATGAACGCGACCACCCGCCCGACGATCGTCAGGAGAGTCAGATATACTGAACCCAGTGTGAAGAACAGGGCGGCTGATCGGCGCGTCTTGCGGAACAGAGGCGCGACCTCGTAAAACAACGCGAAGACGACGAAGCACGACGCAAGGATGTCATAGGCGAAGTTGCGGATAACGGGCTCGACGGGATGCTCCATATAGGTGATGACGAGCAGAAAGCAGCCCCAGAAGATTACGAGCGACGAGATGAACCGCGTATACTCCGGCACTTTCCGGTCAAGCCGCGCCTTCGCGAGCGCCAGCAGTACCGCGCCCGCAAGAACCGTCAGGATGCCGAGGATGATATTTACCGCCCGCAGGGTTGTCAGCGCCTCGAAAAGCTTCCACAGTCCCGCCGCGCACAGCGCTAGCGACGCCAGCGCCGCCACAAACAGGCCGGTTTTGCCGCCGATCGGATAGCTTTCGGTTAACTCCGTTAAGCGGTCCCTTCTCGCCAGCGCGAGCAAGCCGATCAGCGCTATGGACAGCGCCGTGTATACCGGCAGCACGAACGCCGTGGAGAACGGCTCGTACAGCGCCGTATCCCAGTCAAAATGGGCGGAAACTTCGATACCGCGCAGCACCCCTGCGCAAACGCCAAGCAGAATAACGATTATCAGCCAGAATGTACCCTTTTTATTCATTTTCATTGCCTCCGTCATACATTACCACGTCAGTATACCACGCGTCCCGCCGGTTGTCAACGCAAAACCTCGAGCAGCCACTCGCGGACCTTGCAGGAGTAAAACAGAGGTTCAAACAATCCTGCAAGAATCAACAGTCTGATTTAATGAATGTCTCTTCTGCTATATGACAATTCACTGCACAGTGAAAGTGTGCCGCACATCGCGAAAGGAGCAAAATAAGGTATGAAGTACAGAAGCTTAGGTAAAACGGGAATGAAGGTATCGGAGGTCGGCCTTGGCTGCGAGCATTTGCAGGGGAAATCGCCCGAGCAGGTGCGCGCGGTAGTCAACGCGGCGCTGGATACGGGCATGAATATCTTCGATATTTTCATGTCGGAGCCGGAGGTGCGTTCGCATATCGGCGCGGCTCTTGAGGGACAGCGGGATCGGGTGATCCTGCAGGGACACATCGGCGCGGCATGGAAAGACGGGCAGTACAGCCGCACGCGGGATATCGACGAGTGCAAGTTCTTTTTTGAGGATTTCATGAAAAGGCTCCGCACCGACTATGTCGATATCGGGATGCTGCACTATGTCGACGACAACGACGATCTCGACCGGGTGCTCTCGGGGCCGGTCTACGCGTACGCGAAGCGGCTCAAGGAAGAGGGCGTCATCCGCGCCATCGGCATGAGCAGCCATAACCCCATCTGTGCCGTACGTGCGGTGCCGTATATCGACGTGCTGATGTTCTCGGTCAATCCGGCATTCGATTTTCTCGAGGGACGGACGGAGCTTGAAGCGATGTTCGAGCCGGAAACCTTCAAAAAGGAGCGACAGGGCATCGACCGCACACGTATGGCGTTATACGAAGCCTGTGAGAGCGCGGGTGTGGGGATCACGGTGATGAAGGCCCTCGCGGCGGGGATTCTGCTCTCGGATAAGGCCTCACCCTTTGACCGTGCGCTGACGCCGTATCAATGCATATCCTATGCGCTTGACCGCCCCGGCGTGGCGGCGGCGCTTGTGGGAGCCGTATCGCCCGAGCAGGTGCAGGAGAACGCGGGTTATTCCGATTCCGGGGAAGACGCGCGCGATTATACGGCAATCCTTAGCGCGTCGAAGCATTTTTCCGCAAAGGAGCAGTGTATGTACTGCAACCACTGCCTGCCGTGTCCGGCAGGGATCGATATCGCGGCGGTTAACCGACTGTATGATCTCGCGGCGGTCAATATGACACAAACGCTGCGCGATCACTACCGCGTACTGGCGGCAAAGGCGTCCGCGTGCATCGGCTGCGGCAGCTGTGAGGCGAATTGTCCGTTTGAGGTGCCGGTGAGAGAGCGCATGAAGAACGCGGAAGCCTTGTTCGAGGGTTAATACATCCTTCTTTGCGGGAATACATGGGCGGAGTTGAGAAGACGACTCCGTCCATGTATTATTTCCACAAAAAACCTGTCCAATAAGAGAATTAACAAAGGAAACTCTTGCGTTTTGGGTATACTTCCATTATACTATATCTGAAACGAAGGCAGGTTTTTCCTATGAAGAAGGAAAATCGTTTTCAAGTGCCCACCTGGATATTGGGCGCGGCACTGCTCTGCGCATTGGTATTTGGTATTTACGCGCTGTACGTAAGCGTGACGGTCTACACGCATGAGGGTGTCCTCGATGGCGTGACCCTGATGGGGGAGCCGATAGCGGGGCTGTCTCGGGACGAGGTCTTAGCGGTCGCCGAGAACTGGGTATCCGAGCGGCTTTCCGAAAAGACGCTTGCGCTCCATGTCGGGGGGACCATCTTTACGGTGCGTCCGGAGGACGCGGCCTATTCCTGCGATATCGGGAACGCCGTGGGGGAAGCGGTGTCGTATGGACGGGAAGGCAGTCTCTTTGCCCGGTTTATACAGCAGATGCGGGCGAAAAACGGCGGATATGACGTGAAGCTGCGGTTTTCCTACGACGCGGCGCACCTTGCCGAGGTTGCCGGAAACGTGGCTGCGACGATGGAAATCCCCTACGTACCGTCGTCGTACTGGATGACGGATGATACGGTCACGATCGACGTCGGGCATATGGGGCGCCGTGTGGATGCGGATGCGCTCGCGGACGCGCTTACGGCGCGGTTTGATTGTGCGGACTTTGCACCGCTGTGGTTTCCCGTGACGACTCTCAATCCCGTGCCGCTCGACCTTGCCACAATCGAGCAGCGGGCGGATATCTCCCCCGTGAACGCGTCATTCGATGAAACGGACCCGCAGCGTGCGACGATCTTTGACGAAAGCCCGGGACGGGATTTCGACCGGGAAGCCGCCGAAAAGAAAATCGAAAGCGGCGAGGGAACCGGTGAATACGGCTCGGTCTTTACGTTTGCGCGGACGGTTGTCGAACCGGAGGTGACGCGCGCTTCGCTTACCGCGATGTTGTACCGCGACGTGCTTGCAAATCGTTCAACAAAGCTGAATACCGCAAATATAGGTCGTACGGCGAATGTACGGATCGCCTGCGAACGCGTGAACGGTACGATCCTCGGCGTCGGCGAGACGTTTTCCTATAATAATACGGTTGGCGAGCGGACGTATGCGCAGGGGTTTCAGGACGCGACAATCTTCCTCGAGGGGGAAAAGGTCGAAGACGTCGGCGGCGGCATCTGTCAGGTGTCGAGTACGCTGTATATGGCGGCAACGCGCGCGGATCTTGAAATCGTCGAGCGGGCGAATCACCGATTTGCCGTAAGCTACACGCCCTTAGGCGAGGACGCGACCGTCTACTACGGCGGCGTCGATTTCCGTTTCCGCAACGATACGAATTTCCCCATTCGGGTAGAATGCACCTTAAAAGGTTCGACGGTGACGGTACGCCTGATCGGTACGGACGAGTATCCGGAACGCTCGACGGAGCTTGTGACACAGATTTTATCCGTTACGGAGCCGGAAGATGTGGAAACGGTGAATGCGATGCTCGGCGAAGCATACTGCGAGCGTACGACGGCAGGTCAGCGCGGGTATACGACGATCACATACCGGGTGACCTACGAAAACGGCATAGAAATTGCTCGAACGGTGGAAAACCGTTCGTACTATCAGAAAGAAGACCGCGAATGGACGGTTGGGCGGATAGGCAACAGCACGATGCCGCCGGAGACCGTTCTTGTAACGGAGGACACGCCGGAGGATACCGAGAAACCGAGTTGGCTCGGCTAAAAAACCGGCGGATAAAGAAAGGATACGAAGGATGGACGCGGGGCAGATTCGCAGAATGATAAAAAACGGGGCGAAACGGCAGCTCGGCAGATACATGCTGCCGTGCATCGGCGTCGCGCTGATTGGCAGCGTGGTGACGACGCTGTTTTCGATGATCCTGACGGCACAGATGCCGGACGCTGAGACGCTTCTGGCGGCGGAGGATATCACGATATACTGGCCGCAGTTTTTGCGCGTGTATGGTTTGAGTCTCGCGTTCTCCATCCTGATCTCCCCGCTGACGGTCGGCTCCTACGCCTTTTTCACGGAGGTAGCCCGGGAGGGAAAGCCGCCGTTTTCAATAGTGTTTAACTGGCTCGGCGAGGGGGAAAAGCTCAAAGTTGCCTATGGTGCGAACCTCTGGTATCTGCTGATTGCCCTGAAATATGCCGCCGTATACGGCATCCCCGGCGCCGCCGTGTTCTACGGCTCGTCGCTGCTGTTCGACAAAATTACGGACGGCGCGGCGCTGGCGCTGTATCTGACGGGGTTTCTTATCTTCTTTGCGGCGATACTGTTTGCCTATGCGAAGGTCAACGCTTATCTGCCCGCGCTCTATATGATCGCAGCGAATCCGAAGCTTGGCGTTCGCGCAACGTTTTCTTTCTGCGGCAATATCATGAAAAAACGCGTTTGGGAGTTCTTCCTTTTCCGACTGTCGTTCATCGTGTGGGATATTCTCGCCGCGTTTACCTTTGGCCTGTCGGTGATCTATGTCACACCGTACATCAATCTGTCCGTCGCGGGCTATACGCGGTATCTGAAGGAAGAAGCGCTGCATGAAATGACTATGAAGGAGGATCCTCGCGAATGAACGGATTCCATGTCGTGCTGGTCGAACCGGAAATTCCGCCGAATACGGGAAATATCGCCCGCACCTGCGCGGCAACCCTGTCAAGCTTACACTTGATACGCCCCTTAGGCTTTGACGTGGACGACAAAACCTTAAAGCGTGCAGGGCTCGATTACTGGCACTTCTTGGATGCCGCTCATGTCCCTAATGACGCCGGGGAAGACGATTACGGCTTTGAGCGCTACGGGAAGCTCTACAATAATATTGACGACTTTTTTGAAAAGAACCCGGGCGGCCGCTACTGGTACGCGACGACGAAAGGACATACGCGCTACACCGACGTCGAATTTCGCACCGGCGACTATCTCCTGTTCGGCCCGGAGACGCGGGGCTTGCCGATGCCGCTTCTCGCAAAGCACCCCGAGCGCTGTGTGCGCGTACCGATGCAGAATGACGCGCGGAGCCTAAACCTCGCGAATTCCGTCGCGGTCGTGCTGTATGAAGCGCTGCGGCAGAATGGATTTGCGGGGCTGAGATGAAAAGATGAGGCAATTCCTGCGAAAGGAGAATTATAATGCTGCGAAGAGCATCAGGAGAAGACAGTCTCGGATTAGGCACGGTTTACTGCTTTTCATGGAAAGAAGCTTACAAAGATATTGTACCGGAGAGCTTTCTCAATTCACTTACTGTTGAAAATAGTGCACCTAAGCCAGAACATATTTCACCAAATAATAATTTCGTTATTGAAGAAACCGGCACGATTGTGGGTCTCGTTAATTTTGGAAAGTGCAGAGACGCGTCAACGAATAACGTGGGAGAGATTCGCTCCATTTATGTCTTGCCTGAAATGTGGAGAAGGGGTCTTGGACAGCAACTTTTTACGGCGGCCAAAGAAGAGATGAAACGGACGGGGTTTGGTGGGTTCTGCCTCTGGGTACTTAAAGAGAATGCTGCAGCGAGACAATTTTATAAAAAAATGGGAATGACCGATACCGGCATAGAAAAAGGTATAAATATTGCCGGAAAAGAACTCAAAGAATTAAAATATGAGTTCATATTTAGGTGATATGGTAGAACTGCCAAAATGAAAGCTTCCGCGAATAATAGACAGAATAATATAAACCCCCGCCGAAGGAAGCTGTCCTTTGGCGGGGGTTTTGCGATAAATAATTATGAATTGCAACTGAACCCGGTCAAGGATTCCCCGCTTATCAGGTGAAGTCCACCTTCGCCGCGCGGCCGGTGTCCATGCTCTCGTTGCACGCCAGCGTGAACGCGAGCGTCTTCACCGCGTCAGCGTACGGAGAGCGAACCTTCGAGCCATCACCGGACGCGACTGCCTCGAGGAACGTGCGGTCGCAGACAAGGCCGTAGTCTACGTCGCACTTGTACTCCAGCGCGCCGTCGGCGCTCTTCATCGCGTTGTCGTACGAAACGATCGACTGCGTGCCCTTGACTTCGCCGCCAGCGGCTGCGGGTGTCTTGCCGTAGATGAGGGCTTTCTGCGCGGGATAGAAGTCCAGGCGCGAGTCAATGCCGTTAAAGGTCATCTTGTTGTCGGCGGATGCGCCGGCCGTCGCAAAGCAGCCGGTCGTGATCGTCGCGAGCGCGCCGCTTGTAAAGCGGACGACGGTCGCGGAGTAGTCGTCAGTCTTGTAGCCCGCGGGGGGGTTCTCTATAAAGCCGCGCGCGTTGTACGTAAATACGCTCTCCGGCTCACCGTAAACATAGCGCATCATGTCGAGCTGATGGATGGTCTGCTCGACGATCTGTCCGCCGCAGGCCGCCTTGTCAAGCCACCACCAAACGCCCGGGATACCGCCGATGCGTGTGACGTTCATCGTACCGATGCGGTTTTCCTTCATGTATGCCTTGACCGTATCGACGAGGTTGTCATAACGAAGCTGGAAGCCGACGGCGGTGATGAGATTCTTCGCGGCAACCGCGTCACGGATGCGGCGGGCGATAAACAGATTCAGCGTAACCGGCTTTTCGACGAAGAACGGGATGCCGCGTTCGACTAATTCCAGCTCGATGAAGCCTTCCCCGTGGGAAATCGGCGGGATGCAGACGAAAACGGCGTCGGGCTTTTGCTCGTCGAGCATCTTCGTGTAGTTCGTATATGCTTTGCCGGAGCCGGCTTTTTCAACGAATCCCTCCGCGCGGGAAAGAACCAGATCGCAAAAGCCGACAAGCTCGATCAAGTCCGTATACTGGACGAGATGGGACAGATGATAGCCGCCGATGCCGCCGCAGCCGATAACACATACCTTCAGCATGGGAAATCCTCCTGTAATATTCAAAGTTAAATCATCAATTGCCGTACAAAGAATTGAAAATATCCGCGTTTTCACATAACTGATCTTTGTCACGCTGGAAACAACCGACCGCGCCGATGTCACCGGGTTTCATGCCGTCGAAGCTTTCCCGCAAGGCCGCTTTTGTAGCAGCCGCGTATTGAGAGGCGGGTATATCTTCGTAGATTTGACCTCCCGCAAGCAGCTTGAACGCAATCACAGGCTTTTGTACCTCCCGAATAGCTTTCAGCATGATTGCCCTATCTTCCATATGGAATTGAATGGACTTCGGTTTCCCTGTAATAAACGCCGAGGGTGCCGCATCCTCCCGCCGCCGGGTGTTATGCAGACACGCTACATAAAAATCGCAGCCCCAGTTCTCGTATTCGGCACGCAGCATGGTTTCAGGAACGTGCGTCCCAAGTCCCGCTTTGATCCCCAGCGCTTGAATCATCTTGATACGTTCACGAATGAGCTGGTACTGTCCCGCTTCGCATAACCCATCCGTATCGGTACCGCGATGATAAATGCCCAGAGGATGTACCTCCGCCATCATCCGCAGATTGACCGCGAAATCAATGGGCGCATAGCTTTGAAAAATCCAACGAAAATTATCATGACGCTGTATGTAATGGTAAATGACACGCAGCATGAAGTCATTTCCGAGAGGCATCCAAGCGGTATATCCAAGCGAAGCACTGTGTTCCATGGCGCGTAAAACGGCATCTTCGGTGTAATAACCCAGCATGTCATCCTTGGAAATGATATCTTGTATGTAAGTATGACCGTTGACGGGATTGTCCCCGACGATCAGACGAGACATAGGACACCCGAGAAAATCAACTTTTGGCAGCATAATGTCACGCCCTTTTCTTTATTTCATCGCAAAAATGGCATCCATCGCCATCGCCGTGGTGTAGAGCTTCAGCGTCGGTTGCTGCGCAAACGGGCCGACCTCCGCGATGCAGTAATCGTCGAAGCCGACCTCGCGGCAGGCGCGCATGACCTCCGCGTAGTCGACGTCGCCCTCTAAAAGATCGACAAAGCCGTGACCGGTGCCGACGCCCGTCTTGAAATCCTTTAAATGCAGCTTCTTGATACGGCTGCCGAGAATGCGAATCCACTGCTCGGGGTACGCCCACGGCAGGAAGTTGCCGACGTCAAAGTAGACACCGACCCAGGGGCTTTCGGCGTAGTCGACGAAAGCGCGCATCTCAAGCGGGGACAGAAGGAACTTGTTCCAGACGTTTTCGATGCCGATATAGACGCCCGCTTCGGCCGCGTGCCCGGCAAGCCTGCGGACATTCTTGATCGCGTTGTCGTAGACGATGTCATAGCGGCCGTCGGGGTTTTCCGTCTCCTTGAAAACGCGGCCGGGAACGACGAGGGCGGTATCCGCGCCGAGGACAGCCGCACCGTGGAGCATCCGCGCGCCGCGGTCGATGGCCGCGTCTGCGACGGCGGGATCGGGATGGGCGAGGCTCGTTTTGGAAAAAACGGAGCCGATGACGCTCTGGATACGCAGACCGTACTCGTCCGCCATTTTCTTATACTCACGCAGCGCCCCTTCCGAGGATTGCAGCGATACGTCGCCTTCCTCGGTGAAGATCAGCTCAATGCCGTCATATCCGGCGTCGGCGGCCAGCCGCATCCGTTCCGCAATCGGCATATCGGCGGGATATGCCCACGCGTTGATGGACTTTTTCATGGAACTCCTCCTTGTTTGGCATGTTTGTTTTGAGTCATTCGTATGGTATCATATCTTCCGCGAAAAAGCAAGTGCGAAAAAGGGGTTAAGCGCTGTCTTTTCATAAGTCCCTCTTGCATTTTTGCTTTATAAAAGGTATACTAAAGTAGTTTTTCATAGCATTGTATCGGCATCTGGTCGATATGCGGATTTCGGCACGGCTGAAGCCGCGATTGACAGACGGATAGCGGAATGCTATAATAAAAGTGGTTATCAATACTACCATAAAGGAGGTTTTCATCCATGGGTTTGATCAGAGCGGTAGCCGGCGCAATCGGCGGCGGACTTGCGGATCAATGGCTTGAGGTCATCGAGCCGGAAAATATGGGCGAATATACCGTTATGACACGCGGCGTCTCCATGCGCCGGGATTCCGCACGCAACTCCAATACCAGAGGCAGTACGGATATGATCTCCAACGGGTCTATCGTCCATGTGTATCCCAACCAGTTTATGATGCTGCTCGACGGTGGCAAGGTTGTCGACTATACGGCGGAGGAAGGCTACTATAAGGTGCAGAATTCCTCGGCGCCGTCCCTATTCAACGGTCAGTTCGGCGACGCCTTTAAAGAAACCTTCTCCCGTGTGAAATACGGCGGCGTCCCGTCGTCCTCCCAGAAGGTTTTCTATATCAATTTACAGGAAATCAAAGGCATAAAATTCGGTACCCGTACGCCGATCCAGTATTTTGACAATTTCTATAACGCCGAGCTGTTTCTTCGAACTTTCGGTTCCTATTCGATTAAAATCACCGATCCCATGCTGTTTTTCTACGAGGTTTGCCCCCGTAACGCGCTGCGCGTGCAGATCGATCAGATCAACGAGCAGTATATGTCCGAGTTTATGTCAGCTTTGCAGGCCGCGATCAACCAGCTCTCCGTCGACGGCATCCGCATCTCCTACGCGCCGTCGAAGAGTGTCGAGTTGTCGAAGTACATGTCCCAAACTCTTGACGAGGACTGGCGCGAGAAGCGCGGCTTCGAGGTGCAGTCCGTCGGTATCGTGAGCATCTCCTACGACGAGGAATCGCAGAAGCTGATCAATATGCGCAACCAGGGCGCGATGCTGTCCGATGCGTCCGTGCGTCAGGGCTACGTCCAGGGCGCGGTGGCGCGCGGCTTCGAGGCGGCAGGCGCAAACTCCGGCGGCTCCGCGCAGGCGTTCATGGGCATGGGCATGGGTATGGGTGCCGCCGGTAACTTCATGGGTGCGATGACCGACGCCAATGCCCGCCAGATAGAGCAGCAGGAGAAGACACAGCCGACAAAGCCGGCAGCTCCGGCGGCGCAGGCCCCGGCGGCGGATTCATGGAAGTGCGCGTGCGGCACGGTGAATACGGGCAGATTCTGCGTGGAATGCGGCAAGGCAAAGCCCGCCCCGGCGGCATCCGGCGAATGGACCTGCAAGTGCGGCGCGGTCTGCAAGGGCAAGTTCTGTACGGAATGCGGATCGAAACGTCCGGGTAAGATTAAGTGCGATAAGTGCGGCTACGAGTTTCCCGAGGGCGCAAAGATGCCGAGGTTCTGCCCGGAATGCGGCGACCCGGTTACCGATGAGGATATGGTGTAATGTATATGACTATGAAAAAGATTGCCGTTATCGGCGGCGGCGGTAAGATCACGACCGCAACAATACTGGAAATTCTGAACCGCGATACCGCGACACCTTACCTGTTCTCCCTTTATGGACGCACGCAGCAGAAAATGGTCAATACACAGACGCTCTGCAGCCGCTTCAATGCCGGGAATGCACAGGTGCGGATCGCCCCGACGCTGGAAGACGCACTCGACGACGCCGACATGGTGCTGTACTGCGCGTCCTACGGGCTGGCGCCCTTTGAAAACTACAAAGCCTTCGGCGTACAGCACGGCGCGTACCTGATGGGGATCGCGGAGCGCATGACAAAACGCTGCCCGGATGCGTGGCTGCTCGTCGTCACGAATCCGCCGGACATCCCGCTGATGGCGGCGAAGCTCCGTTTCGGTCTCGACCGCGTAGTGGGGCTTTGCAACGCGTCGACCTTTACGCAAAAGGTACTGGCGACCTTCCTCGACGAAGAGGAGGAGGATGTCTGGCCGATGGATGTCGGTGTAAACCATGAGCTGTGGTATTACGACGTGCTGCTGCGTGAAAAGAGCATTTACAGCGAGCTTAAAAAGCTGCTCCTCACGCAATACGACCCTGAAACGATCACCGGCGACTTCCACGAGCAGTTTCCTGAGTGGCGGGAAGGTTATTTAGACAATATCGCCATCCTTCGCGAGACAGGCTATCTCCACGGCCCCGTCGGCGGCTGCCATAGATTTAAAAATCTGCCGAAAACCCGTATGGGCGAGCTGATGAAGCGCCCGAGTTACGCGGATTTCGAACAGCTTTTAAATCCTGCGCTCACACGTGAGCAAATTCTGCGCGGTACCCGCCGCTGCGCCGCGGAGTTCCCGATTTATATCGCCCGCATCGTCCGTTCTATCCTGACGGATGAAGGCGCCCGTGCGTCGGCGCTCGTCTTAAACCGCGGGGCGCTTCCCCATTACCCCGAAGAAGCGATGTTGCAGCTCACCTGCCGCTTCAACGCCGACGGCATCGTCCGCCCCGTTCCCGAATGCCCCGAGTTCATCGAAGCGGCACTCGCGTCCCGTATCCGCCAAAATCTTCTCCTCGCCCGGGCGCTTGCGGAGCAAGACGAAAAGTACCTAAAGCAAGCCGCCCTCGTCTTCCCCGAAAGAGTAGACTTCGCCGAAGTGGCCAAGTCCTTCCCGGAAACCGGCAATGCCGAACCTTGGATGTCATTGAATTAGCGTCCACTTTAACAAACACTTATATTGATTCATACCTTTCGGAGGGGGCCTTCTCGGCCCCCTCCGAACCTTCCCCGCGCCAGTATTCTTTCTCCGAGAGAAAGAATACTGGACAAGAAAGCATCTTTTTGTGGACGGGGGGAAAACGCCTGCGGGCGTTTTTTATACGAAAAGAGCAGCTGATTACTGCTATGCATCAAGGATGATGCTCTTAGTAATCAGCTGCTCTCTTTCGTCTAAGCGGCGCGAAGTCGCCGCTCGTCCCGGAGGGATACTTAAGGGGACTTTAGTCCCCTTAAGCGAGCTTTCTTTCCCTCTTTCTTTGCTCGTGCAAAGAAAGAGGTCGGGCGGTGCAGGGGGGCGAAGCGCCCCCTGCAAGGTATGAGCAAGAAAAAAGCCTGTTGAGAGGAAAAAATCATAGGTATCGTTTGAGAACGATACAAATCCTCCCTTTCCGGGACACCCCGCCGACGGAGTCTAAGACGCACTTCCCATTGCCGCGCAGGGAGATACTGTCGCCTGCGGCCACCTCGCGGTCGGCTTTCTCACAGGGGACGCCGTTGAGGAATACCTTTCCGGCGGCCACCGCGTCGGCGGCTTTACCCCGGGAGAGGGAGAACGCCGCCGCGACAATGCCGTCCAGGCGCATCGAGGCCACGGTGTCGCGCAGCTCGCGGAAAGCTTGCTCGGGGATGATGAGTTCGCAAAGCTCCACAAGGGTTACATCGAGGGGAAAGCGTCCGGCGGAAGTGAGATTGTCACGCAGAAAGGGCGCGATGGAAGCGGCGGCGAGGATGTCGCAGCCGTCGGGACGAACGAGCAGGTCGCCCACCATGTCGCGGCGGATGCCCAGTCCCAGCAGCGCGCCGAGATAGTCGCGATGCGTCGGTGCGCTGTCCTCGCGGTCACGGCGAACGGCGCGGATGACGGCGAGATCGGCGTAGGCAGCGAGGGTATCGGTATCCGCCCAGTCAGGGAGAAAAACGGCGACCGTGCGCTCCGCGCTGGGATAACCGCCGAAAAAGAGGGCGCCCGGCGCGATCTGGCCGGCAAGCGCGCGCTCGTGCGGCGTGAGAAAGGCGGTGTGCGTCACAGCGGCGCGGGACGCGGCGGCGTCAGCACAGTCGAGAACCCGGGCGAGAGTAATACGCTCATCCGGGTCTTGGGTCAGGGACTGTAAAAGGCTCGATTTCATATTTTCTTGTTCATTTGTTCTACGGCATCGGAGGAAGGCGCCCGGTTGCCGTAACGTACTTCTTCATAATAGGTACGCAGCGTGTCAAGCGTCGGCTCGTCGGTTTTTACATAACCCGTAAGCTTTGGCACTTCCTCGGCGGGTGTGTAGGTGTCCTTGTGCTTAAAGCCCTGAGAGGATGCTTTATAGATCGCGCGGCGGTAGAGGGCGCGTACCTTTTCCGGAACTGATTTCAAGTCGTTCCAAGGCGGTTCGCGGCGAAGCTGCTCGGAAAGCCAGTCTTTTGCGCGTTTGAGGTACTGCGCGGGCAGGTCTTTTAAATCGACTAAGCGTTCGCGGGTATCGACATATTCTTCGGCGCCGGCATCCAGCCCGTCGCCGCCGAATTTGACGGCTTTCAGGAAGGCGATTAGCCGACGGATACCCTTGTAGAGCATAAACAGCATGAACACGGCAAATACGGTGACCGCGAGGATGACGACGATGTGGATGAGGATTTCCTGAATGCGTTCCCATAGGGGATTGCGTACGGTTTCCTCGGTGCCGAATAGCTCGCCTAAGTCGGGTTGCCCACCGCCGCTGTCGCTGCCGGTAGAGCCGGATCCGCCGTCCAGCAGCTCCATAAGCCACATGATGAGGTCATAGAGCCGCCACGCGAGCCACTTTAAAGCCTTAATCAAGATGCCGATACAGGAAACGCCGAGGATAATGACATAGATGCCGACAAGTAAAAGCTTGTTTTGCAGGTTCATAGTCTTTGAAACGATCATATTGCCGGCATTGAGGTTGTCGCGCTGTACGTCGGTCAGCGAAATGATGTTGAGCTGGTTCATCGCGAGCAGTCCCACGATGACAATGATCGGCCCGAGCACCGTCGCGGCCGGACGGAACGGCTCAAGAACGGGAATGATGCTCGCGAACATCGCGAAAATGAGGTTGAAGACCATGAACATGGTAAAAAGGTAGATCGGCGAGACTTCATCCCACGAACGCGATGCGATGAAGCGGGCGCGGATGGAAAAGACGGTGCCGAGGATGGTCATGCAGACGAGCTCCGGTACCGTGGAGGTCAGAGGGAGACTGATGCAGTAGGCGAGTGCCGCGGATAGGATCGCACAGAACATGAACTCCAGGATCGGGACGCGTTTTAAAAGGGCGTGGAGCAGGATACCCAAAAGCGAGAACACCGGCATAGCCGCGACCCAGATATAGCAGTTCGGTACGGGCATGACGATGACGGTGATCACGCAGAGGATGAGGGAGAGCATGATGATCTCGACGGTGCTTTTCAGCCAGTCCGCCGCCATTTTTTTAATCAGCCGCATGGAGATCCTCCTTTGGCGTATGCTCCACCGTCAGTACCTCAACATTGTTCCCCGCGTCGCGCAGCTTCCCAAGCTCCTCCTCGATCTCCTTGTTTGTATAGGCCGTGATCACGAGGTAATCGCAGCCGGTCGTACCAAGGTCATATTCTTCCTTGAGGAGGGTATGGAAGGTCACGCGGCGCCAGAGGTTACATTTGGCAAGCGTCAGGAGAATCGTCGAAAGCTGCGCGTCGCCCGTGCATGGCTCAAGCCGCATCGCGATTTCCGGATCGTCGATATACTTGCCGTTTGAGGCAAAGCCCGTTTCCACGCCGTTCGACAGCGCGTACTCCGAAATTGACGCGGCGATGGAGACGGCGCGTTCGGCGCAGGGTTCGTCGGTGGTGATCGACCACTGGTTTTCGTGCGTATCGACGTTTAAAAGAATCATCAGCCGGACGTCGGCGGTGTAGTCGTAGTTATGCACCTGCATCTGCCCGGTTTTCGCGGTCGCCTTCCAGTTGACGCGGTTTTGCGGATCGGTGGGCTGATACTCCCGCACGCCGCGGATGTAGAAGGGGTCGTCGACGATCCAGCGGCGCACCACGATGTCGCCCGTAAAGCTCGAGCGAATGCGGAACAGGTCGTCGATGGGAATCATCCGGGGGTAAACGGTCAGCGCGGTATTGGTCGCGAAGTTCTGGCTGCGGCGTTCGCCGATGCCGAGAATGTCGCCGGTGGTCATGGTGACCGACGGGACGGCGTAGTAGCCGCGATGGGGAACGGTGACGTTATGTCGACGTGTGATGGTCGTATAGGACGGCAGGGTGAACAAGGATCGGTGAAACTGACGGTATTTGTCGGGTTTTACCACGTTCTGGTTTACGACGCCTTTGCCGAATATCAGATACGGCGACAGCTGCGCTTCCACACGCACCCATGGGATGGGCAAAAGGCGCGCGTTGGAGATATGCTCGACAAGCGTCGTGGATTCCCCCTCGGTGATGATATCTGGGGTAAAGTAGCGTTGATAGCGCAGGGATTTGAAGTTGCGGCGCGGGAAGTACCGACCCTGCAGGATGATGACGATCAGCAGGGCCAGAAAAAGGCTCTGTATCCACATAACGCGGTGACCCTCCTTTAGCTGCGCTTTGCGCGGATATCCTCCGTGGGTACCGGGATGGAAGAGAGGATCGCGTCGAGGACGGCGAGGTTCTGGTTTTTCTTGATGCGCGCCGAGCTTTTTAAAATGACGCGGTGTCCGAAAACGGGCGGTACCATTTCACGGATATCGTCCGGCGTGACGAAATCACGTCCGCGAAGGATGGCGCAGACCTGGGCGGCTTTGAGCAATGCCTGCGTGCCGCGCGGGCTGACGCCGAGGATGATGTCCTGATGCCGGCGGGTTTCCTCCGCGATCCGGATGATGTAGGCCATCACATCGTCGGAAACGAAGACCTTCGTATAGGATTTCTGCGCGTCGACGATCTGGTCGGCGGTGGCGACGGGTTTGATGGAGTCGAGCGGATTCTCGGACTTGAAGCGTTTGAGGATCGCAACCCCATCGTCCGAGGACGGGTAGCCCATATCGACCTTGACGAGGAAGCGGTCGAGCTGCGCCTCGGGGAGGGGGAAGGTCCCTTGCGTTTCGACGGGGTTCTGCGTGGCGATGACGATGAACGGGGCGGATAGCCGACGGGTTTCGCCGTCGATGGTGACCTGCCGCTCCTCCATGCATTCGAGCAGGGCGGACTGCGTACGGGGGGTGGCACGGTTGATCTCGTCGGCGAGCAGGAGATTTGTGAAGACCGCGCCGGCGCGGAATTCGAATTCGCCCTTCTTCTGGTTATAAAAGTTGATGCCGGTCAGGTCGGAAGGAAGCAGGTCGGGGGTAAACTGGATACGCCGGAAGTTGCCGTCGATGGACTTTGCCGCAGTCTTGGCAAGCATCGTCTTACCGGTGCCGGGGACGTCCTCCAGCAGTATGTGACCGGAGGATATCAGAGCGATCAGAAAGCGGTCAATGACGTCTCCTTTGCCTACGATAACCTTTTCGATATTTTCACGAATTGATAAGCTCAAGTTACGAATATCGGAGATTTCCAAAAAGCCCACATCACTTTCCATATAAATTCATTAGAGGTCTCACAATAGAATAACACAGAGAGCGGCTATATACAAGTACAAATCGTTAATTTATGAGATATTTGTGGAAACCGTCGGATTCATAGTAAGATTTCCGCGGGCTGTTATAATTTGCATGGCAGCGGGGCAGACTAGAGGCGAAATCTTCAAATGGAGGGTTATTTAAACATGCGTGGTATCTATGGAAAACGAATGCTCGCGCTGACGGCCGCGCTGATGCTGCTGATCGGTCTTTGCGGCGGCGCGTATGCGGAAGAAGCGGTCGTAAATACGGCCGGATACAGGACACAGGCGGTGATGATCGCCGATGCGAAAAGCCTATGCGGCATTGTCGCGGCAGCGCTGCCTGAAACGGGCAAGCTGACCATCGGCGGACGGCTCTTAATGCGCGGCGAAGGCGTGTCTTTGGGTGACTTTGACAGGCTTGTCTATCAGCCCCTTTCCGGCACAGAGGACCGTTTCAGTTATTACCCGATTTATACGGACGGCCGCGTCGGGGAGCTTGTGACGATAACGCTTGAGGCGGTATCGAATACGGCGCCGATTGCACGGACGGTCTCGCTTGAGACGTACCGCAACATGAGTATCGGCGCGAAGGTATGCGGAGTTGACCCGGACGGGGACGCGTTTTCGGCGGCGATCGTAACGGAGCCTGCCTGCGGCGTCGTGGAACTGGATGCGGAAACGGGAACGTTCCTGTACACGCCATATCAGAACCGCACCGGAACGGACAGCTTCACCTATGTGCTGACGGATGAATGCGGCGCTAGCTCGGCTCAGACCGAGGTAACGATCAAGGTCTACCGTCCGCAGTCGGGGCTTGAATACGCGGACATGAGCGGCAGCGCGGCACATTACGCGGCGGTACGCTTAGCGGAGCTTGGCATCTACGAGGGCGCGAAGATCGGCGGTGTGTCGTATCTGGAGCCGGATGCGGTATTGACGCGCGGCGAGCTGATCGCGATGGCCGTCGCGCTTGCTGGAGACGAGCCGATTCCGGTGGTCAACACGAGCTTTGCGGATGACGACTGTATCCCGGCGTGGGCGAAGCCGTTCGCGGCCGCGGCACAGAAAACCGGCTATATCGCGGGAGAGACGACGCCGGACGGCGTGATTCTGCGCACCGACGAACCTGTAACGCGTGCGGAAGCGGCTGTGATCCTCTGCGCGGCGGCGGGACTTGGCAACGCGGCGCCGACGGGAAGCTTTGCCGACGAGGAAGCAATTCCCGCTTGGGCGATGGCGGATGCGTCGAACGCGGCGGAGCTTGGCCTCTTAGAGCTTATGGAGGACGGCAGCTTTGACGCGGCGGGTACGCTGACGAGGGAGGAAGGTTTGTCAGCGGTATTCAAGGCGTATCAGGTGATGCAGGAAAACGTAGTGAAAACGGGATTTTTCTCCTGGGTACTGTAAGCGTAATTTTTAGAATTTGTTCACGCTAATTAACCAATAAGTGAAAAAAGAACAGCGCGGGGCGATTGGTTTACCAATTTATGTATGCCCCGCGCTGTTTTGACAGAATACTCGCCCCACGCTTTGATATAATCCGTTTCACAAAGGCGAAAATTCCAAAATAATAAAAGGATGGTCGGCGATGGAGCAGGAAAAGGTGAAAGCAAAGGTCGTCGTGCCGGAGGGCATGACGCGGAAAATCCGGGAACTGTACGAATTAGCGCATGCATCGCAGGCTTTCAATCTTGCCGCGATCTACGGTACGGATGCGATAGCGGGCGCGCTGCTTTCAAGTGGTTTGATACTCGCGCGATATGCGCCGCTGGGGGTAGCCTATGTCGCGTCGTGCGCATGCGGAAGGCTGCCGGGAAGGCTTTCCGGACGGGCGGCACAGATGGCGCCGTTTGCGGCGACGCTCGGAGCGATTATCGGGTACTGTGTATTTTCCAGTGCGGATCCGCTGCGGTATGCGGCGGCCTGTATCATCATCCTCGCGGCGGGGGTGATCTTCCGAGGCTCGCCGGTAGCGGAGAGCCGGTGGTTTTTACCGGGCGCGGCGATGTTTGGACTGACGAGTACCGGCGCGGCGTTTGCGCTGACCGGCGGTGGAAATCCGGCTTTCGGGACGCTTGGGAATTTCATCTTTTACGCCTGCGAAGGCGTGGTCTGTGCGGGGGCGGCATATTTTTATGACGTGTTCCGGCGCTCCATGCGTCCGTGGAACGAGTGGAATGTGCTGACGCGTCAGGTCGGCGGCAAACTCGGCCGGTGGGAGATCGCGCGGACGGAAAAAGGGCTTGCGGTATCGCAGAGAGCGGCAATTCTGATCGCGGGGGCATCGTTCTGCGTGGTATTGCGGCTGTTTGAACCGTTTTTCGGCATCCGCTGGGGACATGTCCTCGCGATGCTGGGCATCCTTGCATCCGCCTGCGCGGGAGCGTTGCCGGCGGCGGCGGCGGGCCTGTGTCTCGGCGGCGCGATTGACCTGGCGTCCATGTCCACGCCGCTTTTCGCTTCTGTTTACGGCTTATGCGGCCTGTTTTGCGGTCTGTACCGCCGGAAATCGTCCTTTGCGATCGCCCTGGCCTTCATCGCGGCGAACGCGGCGTCGCTGGCATGGCAGGCGGAACCGCAGCCGGCATTGTTTGAGGGATTTACCGCAAGCGTGCTGTTCCTCCTATTCTCGGGAAAGCTTGCTTCCTTCGGCGGGCTGCTGTTTCCCGCGGCCGGCGCGGTGATCGGCATCCCGAAGAACGGCGACTCGGAAGCAGCGCGCGGTTACCTGCGCACCCGGGTGGACGAGCTGACGATGGCGTTTGCCGCGCTCGGTGAAATGTGTGCGCCCGGCGCGGACGGTTACGACGCCAGAGAGTCGAAGCGGACGATGGCCTGGATTCCGACGCCGCCTTCGGCGGAAAACGAAAAAACGGAGGAAAATACGAGCATGTCAGCTTTTCATGTAGCTGTGGAGCGCACCTGCAAAAGCTGCTCGATCCGCGACGTGTGCTGGAGCCGGGAATACGTGGGGACGCGTACGGCGCTGACCGACGCGTCGGCGAAGGTGCTGACCCGCGGACGCGCGTCGGCGGAGGATTTCCCACCGTACTTTTCCGCCCGATGCGTACGGCTAACGGACTTTCTCGCAAACCTCAACGAAGCGCTGGCCGCCGCGAGCTACCAGAAGCGCTTTCACCGCCGCATTCGGGAGGATACGCGGCTTCTTTGCGCGCAGTACGACGGAATGACCCGTGTCCTCGGGGAGCTGATGGACGAGTTCCAGTCGATGCCGGAGGTAATGAGCGCGAAATCGACCGCGCTTGCCGGAGAGCTTGCCCGCACCGGGATCACAGCCCGCAGCGTCGAGGTCTACCGCAGCGCCGCAGGCCGCCTGACGGCACGCATCGTACTGCCTTCCGACTCCGCCGCTCCGGAAGCGGTGGTGGTACTGGCCGCGTCAAGGACGCTCGGCCGCATTATGGTCGCTTCCCCTGCCGCGGTACAATCCGATGAGGGAGACGCCAACGAGGAGGATAAGGTACGTGTGCTGCGCCTGCGGGAACGCGAGCCTCTGCGTGCGGTCGTCGGAATCGGGATGCGCGCCAAAAAGGGCGAGTCGCAGTCCGGGGATGCCGGTACGTACTTCAAGACGCCGGACGGGAAACTGTGTCTCTTGATCTCCGACGGCATGGGCGCGGGTGTGCACGCGTCTGTGCAAAGCGGCACCCTGGCGCGGCTGCTTGAAAGCTTCCTGCGGGCGGGGATTCGTCCGCAGACGGCGCTGAGGCTTGTGTGCCCGGCGTTCGCGATACGCTCGGACGGCGAGACCTTCGCCTCGGTCGATCTGCTGTGCGTAGATCTCTATACGGGAGAGGCCGAGTTTTATAAATGCGGCGCGGCGCCGTCCTTCGTCTGGGAGAACGGCGGCCCCGTAAAACGAGTCGTCTCCACGGCGCTGCCGGCGGGCCTGTTCGCGCCCGGTTCGGCGGAAGCGGAGCGCACGAGGCTGACTCTCCACGACGGAGACGCGGTGGTGATGGTCTCCGACGGCGTGGTCAGCGCGGGGACGGATGATTCCGCATTTTTAAAACTGATCGCGCAGAGAGCCGGTGCGGGGGCCGGAGAGATGGCATCGGTGCTGTTGGAGTCGGTTTCTTCCCGCTATGACGACGCGACGGTGCTGGTATGTAAGCTGTCCGCAAGAGAATAAATCCGATGCGTCCGCTTTAGGTTTTATACAAAGCGGACGCATTTTTTGGATATTACCAAAAAAGCGGAGGCAATAGGGATAGTTTTTTTGCTCTTGTGTATTGCATTTTAAGGGAAAACCTGAGATAATATACTAAGTAAGGGAGTAGTCGGTGCGATACGCGCGACGGAGCGGAACATCCCGGAAGCGGCACGATGCGCTTCCTCTGCTCTGTATGAAACGACGAGACTTATCTGCGCTTTTCTTAATGCGGCGGATGAGGCTCCTAAAAAAAGGCAATCCTCACCGTCGTCCGCCATGAAAAGCGGATTATAGTACGGGAGGTTTTTTTTATATGCGTGCATATCTGTCTGAAGTGTCAGCCGTCCTTGACGAGGTGAAAACATCCTCGGTGGGATTATCTTCCGCGGAAGCGGAAAAACGATTTGCGGAGCATGGCCCAAATAAGCTCGCGGAGGGGAAGCGACGCTCCCTGATAAGCCGCTTTTTGGGCGAGCTGGCCGACCCGATGATTCTCATCCTGATCGCCGCTGCCATCGTTTCCGGCGTTACCGCCGTTTACACGGGAGAATCGTTTGCCGATGTCGTCATTATCCTGACAGTCGTTCTCATCAACGCCATCCTCGGCGTCGTGCAGGAGAGCAAGGCCGAAAGGGCTATCGAAGCGCTCAGGGAGATCGCCGCTGCGACATCGAAGGTCCTGCGTGACGGACATCGGGTCACGGTGAAAAGCGAGGCGCTTGTCCCAGGCGATATCGTGATTCTCGAAGCCGGCGACGCGGTCCCCGCCGATAGCCGCCTGATCGAATGCGCAAGCCTGAAAGCGGAGGAAGCCGCCCTCACAGGCGAATCGGTGCCGGTAACGAAGCTCGTTGGCGCGCTGACTCTCGGCGGCGCAAAGGATGTTCCCCTAGGCGACCGGAAAAACATGGTCTACATGGGCAGCACCGTCGTCTACGGACGCGGCGCGGCTGTGGTTGTCGCTACAGGTATGGATACCGAGATGGGCAAAATCGCAGGTGCGCTTACCGCCGCGAAGGATGACGAAACGCCGCTGCAAAAGAAGCTCAACGCTCTGAGCAAGACGTTGAGTATCCTTGTTCTTGCCATCTGCGCCGTTATTTTCGCCGTGGATATCATCCGCGCATATCCGGATCACTCGGGTGAAAGACTTGTCGACACCTTCATGGTTGCCGTCAGTCTTGCGGTCGCGGCAATTCCGGAAGGGCTTGCCGCCGTAGTCACAATCGTGCTGTCCATCGGCGTAACGAATATGTCCCGCCGCCGCGCCGTCATTCGCCGCCTGACCGCGGTCGAGACCTTGGGCTGTACGCAGGTGATCTGCTCGGATAAGACGGGAACCCTGACGCAGAACAAGATGACCGTCGTCTCTCATGCGGCCGAGGACGTCGAACGCCTTGCGCTGGCGATGACGCTTTGCTCGGATGCAAAGCTTAACGAAACCGGCAGCGCCGTCGGTGAGCCGACGGAATGCGCGCTCGTCAATGACGCGCATAAGCTGGGACTGACCGAAAAGGCCGCGGCCTATACGCGTGTCGGAGAAGCGCCGTTTGACTCGATGCGCAAACGGATGTCCGTTGTGATGAAAGCCCCGGATGGAGAACTCATACAATTTACGAAGGGCGCGCCGGATGAGGTGCTTGCCCTGTGTGATACCGTTTGGACGAAAAACGGCGCCGAACCGATGACCGACGCGTGGAGGAGCCGTATTCTGGTCGAAAATAAGAAGATGGCCGACCGCGCGCTGCGCGTTTTATGCGCGGCGGAGCGGCGCTGGGAGACGATGCCGTCCTCGACCGAGCCGGGGTCGCTTGAGCGGCGCCTGTGTTACCTCGGACTCTCCGGCATGATCGACCCCATCCGTCCAGAGGTACGCGACGCGATCGGGGAGTGCGGACGCGCGGGCATCCGTCCCGTGATGATCACCGGCGACCACCGCGATACCGCCGTTGCGATCGCGCGGGAGCTCGGTATCCTCGCCCCCGGGCAGGAGGCGATCACCGGCGCCGAGCTTACAGAGCTTTCCGACGACGAATTGACCGCGAACATCGAGAAGTATTCCGTCTACGCCCGTGTGCAGCCGGAGCATAAGGTGCGTATCGTCAACGCGTGGCGCGCCAAAGGGTATATCACCGCGATGACCGGCGACGGCGTCAACGATGCCCCGTCGATCAAGAGCGCGGATATCGGCGTCGGCATGGGGATTACCGGTACCGATGTGACGAAGAACGTCGCGGATATGGTGCTGGCTGACGACAATTTCGCGACCATCGTCTCCGCCGTCGAGGAAGGCCGCCGTATCTACGACAATATCCGCAAATCCATCCAGTTTTTGCTGTCGTCGAACCTCGCGGAGGTGCTGTCCATCTTTACGGCGACCTTAATGGCATTTACAATTCTCAAGCCCGTGCATCTTCTCTGGATCAACCTGATTACGGATACCTTCCCGGCACTGGCGCTCGGTATGGAGAAAAGCGAAGCCGATACGATGGAGAGAGCGCCGCGTAACGCCTCCGATGGCATTTTCTCGGGCGGTCTCGGCTTCGACGTCGCGTTTCAAGGTGTTGTAATCACAGCGCTGACCCTTGCGGCGTATTTTATCGGGCATTTTATGGAAGCAGGACGCTTTGAGATCGTCGAGAGCCCCGATGGGATGACGATGGCGTTTTTAACGCTCTCCCTTGTCGAGATTTTCCATGCGTTTAACATGCGTTCCCGCCGCGGCTCGATTTTTACGATCAAAAATCAGAACAAATGGCTTTGGGGGTCGATGGCTTTGTCGTTTGTGCTGACGCTCACGGTCATTTACGTACCGGTCCTTTCAAACGCGTTTGGCTTTGAGGTCATTTCCCTCGCCGAATGCGTGACAGCTGTCGCGCTGGCAGTCATCATCATCCCGGTGATGGAGCTGTATAAGCTGATCTGCCGGAAGCTCGGCAAATAACCGATCGTATCACCCCACAATCCATCCAGAAACCGCCGTGAATAAACTGCACAGCACGATTCCCGCCGCCGTCGGCAGGAGAATGCCGACGAGCGTCCATTTGACACTCTTGCTTTCCTTCCACAGCGTCGCACAGGTAGTGCCGCAGGGCCAGTGCATCAGGGTAAAGAGGATCATGCTGACCGCCGTTCGTATCGTCCAGCCGTTTGCGATAAACAGCTCCCGCAGGAAAGCGACGTCCGCCGTGCCGGAAATGGTGGTCTGCGAGAGGTAACCCATCACGATGAGCGGAAGGACGATTTCATTTGCGGGGAAGCCGAGGATGAAGGCCAGGAGAATCACGCCGTCGAGTCCCATGAAGCGCGCAAGTGGGGCTAAGAATGCCGACGCGTTGGCAAGCAGCGAGACGCCGCCGACGGAGAGATTCGCCATGCACCAGATGATGACCCCCGCCGGAGCCGCGATACAGACGGCGCGGCCGAGGACGAACAGCGTACGGTCGCAAAGGGAACGGACGAGAACCTTCCCGATCGCCGGACGGCGGTAGGGGGGTAGCTCCAGGGTGAACGCGGAGGGGGTGCCGCGCAGGAGGGTAACGGACAGGAGCCAGGATAACCCGAGCGTCAGCGATACGGAGAGGAGCATCACCGCCGCAAAACCGAGGGAGGATGCAAAGCCCGAGGCGGAGAAGACCGACGTTTCCATTTGGCGGGCAGAGTCCGCGCCGGCAAGGAGCGGCAGGAGCGCAAGCAAGGTGACCAGCGTCGGGAAGCGCCCGTTGCAGGGGGTGACGTTTGATGTGAGCATCGCGATCAGCCGCTCGCGTGGGGAGTCGATCACCCGGCAGCCGGTGACGCCGACGGCGTTGCAGCCGAGGCTCATACACATCGTCAGCATCTGCTTGCCGCAGGCACGGCATTTGCAGAAGGCGCGGTCGAGATTGAAGGCGATGCGCGGCAGCAGGCCCACATCCTCCAGCAGCGTAAAAAGGGGAAAGAAGATGGCCATCGGCGGCAGCATGACGCTGACCACCCAGGCTAAAACGCGGTATGCGCCGTCGAGCAGGAGGGAGTACAGCCATGGCGGGAGGAATATCAGCCACTCACGCAGCAGGGCTTCCAAGGCTCCCGCGCCTTCGGAGAGCAGGCGCGACGGGATATTCGCACCGGAAAGCGTGATCCAGAACAACAATGCGAGCAAAACAAGCGTCAAAGGGAAACTGAACAGCTTCGATGTGACGACGCGGTCGACGCGCGCATCCCGGTCGGGTAGAATCTGTTCGCTGCGCCGGGTCACCGCCCGCGCGAGCCCCTCCGCCCGGGCGGCAATAGACGCCGCGCGAGCGTCCGCGTCCATACCGGCATAGACCGAGGTCCCGGCTGTTTCCGTGCGGTCGAGAATGGTAAGGACAACCGGCAGGAGCCGCTCTACACCGATACCATCGCGGGCCTGCGTGGGGACGACCGGGATGCCGAGTGCGGAGGACAGTTTCTCCGAGTCGACGGTGATCCCACGGCGGCGGGCTTCGTCGACGAGGTTTAAGGCGAGAACGACGCGCGGCGTTACGTCGAGTATTTCGATGGTCAGCGCAAGCCCGCGCTCGAGACTGCCCGCGTCGCAGACAACGATAATGGCGTCCGCGCCGCCATGCGCGAGGAAGGCGGCGGCTTCCCGTTCCTCGGCGGTACCGGCTGCAAGAGCATGACTGCCGGGCAGATCGACCAGCCTGATGCGGCGTCCGGCGCAGGACGCATATCCCATCGCGCAGATCACGGTTTTCCCTGCCCAGTTGCCGGTGTACTGACGCAAGCCCGTCAACGCGTTAAAGACGGAGCTTTTACCGACATTGGGGTTTCCGGCAAGCGCGACGGTCAACTCCGCGGCATCGGCGATACTCATAGCGATTCTCCCCCGCCGCAGGCTTCGGGGATTACACGGATACCCCTGGCGTCGCGCGCGCGGATCGCGGTGACAACGCCGCGAATCCGGTACGCGCGCGGATCGCCGAGAGGACTTTCCAAAATGCAGCGCACCTGCGTCCCCGGCAGGATGCCAAGCTCGCGTAAGCGGCGGCGAAGCGCCGCGTCTTTGGTGTCGATATCGGTGATAACGCCCACCCCGCCGAGCGGGAGCCGTTCCAAGGTGATTGCCGTATGTTCCGTGAAAGCCTTATATCTAAAATCCGCTGCCCGGTCATAACTACGGGTGCGCGGACAGGAATCGATGCCGCTGTACATAAAGTTCCATCTCCCCATAAATGTTTGTAAGCGCCTCATACCCAAGGTATGCGCCAATGGGGGCGGATGTGCCGGGGATGGACGGGAAGGACTCCGGACGATATCAGAAAACGATTTGAATAAAGTGGACAAAAACGCGGGGCTATGGTATAATAGGAGCGGATTTATACAAAGCATAGGAGAAGCATTGCCATATGACGACAGGGATTGTGACGGTGGACAAGCCTTCCGGGATGACGTCGCACACAGTGGTAGACCGGATGCGGCGGATATTCGGGCAGAAGAGTGTGGGGCATGGCGGAACGCTTGACCCGATGGCGACCGGCGTGCTGCCGATTTTCCTCGGGCGGGCGACGAGAGCCTCGGCGTACGCGCTGGAGGGGGATAAAACCTACGCCGCACGATTGCGCTTCGGGATTTCGACCGATACGCAGGATATCACGGGAACGACGCTGCGGACTTGTGATAGTGTTCCGTCAAGGGAAGCTGTCCTTGCAGTGCTGCCGCGCTTTACCGGCGTGATCTCACAGGTACCGCCGATGTATTCCGCCGTGCAGAAGGACGGAAAGCGCCTGTACGAGCTGGCTCGCCGCGGCATGACGGTCGAACGCGAGGCGAGAACGATCACGATCTACGAGATCAGCCTGTATGAAGGTCGTCTGCCGGAGGAAAGCCGGTCGCCGTTCGGAGACGCCGGGGATGGGGAGCTGGATATCTTGGTGACCTGCTCAAAGGGGACTTATATCCGCACGCTGGCGGCCGATATCGGAGACGCGCTCGGCTGCGGAGCGGCGCTCGCGGCACTCCGACGCATGAAGACGGGGGTTTTTACGCTGGAAGACGCTTATACGCTCGAACAGCTGGAAGATATGAAGGAAAACGGTTCTTTAGGAGACGCGGTACGCCCGTGCGACCGGTTGTTTGCGGATTTGCCCTGCCTGACGCTGGACGCGGAAGGAGAAGAACGGATACGGCGGGGTGCGCCGGTGTATTTAATGGAACCCGCCGGGAGATACCGGCTGTATGGCCGGACAGGGGAATTTCTGGGGCTTGGCGCGGTGCGGGAAACAGATCGGCGGCCGGAGTTGATGATAGAAAAGGGTATGATGGAATGAGCGGCGAAAAGAGAGCCATCGCGCTCGGATTCTTTGACGGCGTCCACCGTGCGCATCGGGAGGTGCTTTCCCGCGCGCGGACTTTTGCCGCGCAGCAGCATATGACGGCGGCGGCCGTGACGTTTGATCACCATCCGGCGGCAGTCCTCGCGGGGGAGACGGATAAGCTGGTACAGACGCTTCAAGACCGCGTCGTGGCCCTGCGCAGGGACGGCGGTATGGAGGAGGTCATCGTACTCCCGTTTGACGCCGCGCTGCGGACGATGTCCTGGGAGGATTTCGCAATCCATGTCCTCGCGGAAAAGCTTCATGCGGGCTTTGTCGCGGTGGGATACGATTATCGCTTCGGCTACCGCGCCGAGGGTGATCCCGAAAAGCTCTCCCGCATACTGCAGCCGTACGGTATTCCGGTTTCCGTCGTCGAACGGATCGACGACGGCGAGGGGGAGGCCTGCGGAACGCGCACGCTGCGGAAGCTAATCGCAGAGGGCGACGTTTTACGCGCGGACGAGCTGATGGGAAGACCATTTTCTTTTACGGGAGAGGTCATCCATGGCAAGGGACTCGGGCATACGCTCGGGTTTCCGACGATGAACGTTTCCCTGCCGCAGGAGTTGGTACAGCCGAAGCCGGGCGTGTATGTCGCGTCGGTGACGATTGACGAAATGGTCTATCCGGCCGTAACGAATGTCTGGCCGGAGGGGTTGACTGAAAGCTTTGTATTCTTTTACTCGGAGGACATTTACGGAAAGCGGATTCGCGTGGCGCTTCTCGATTATGTTCGCCCCATGCGGCGGTTTGAGTCACTGGAGGAGCTGACGGCGCAGGTTATATCCGACAAAAACACGGCGTCGGTGTGGTTTAAACAGCGATTGTAAGTAAAAACCGGCGTTTGAAAGCCGGGAAAGGTGGTTAAATATGCTTCCTGCCACATGTTTTCTGGGGAAAACCGTATCCCGCCTGACAGTCGGGGACAATCCGACAAACGGGCACTCGTATATTCCGGACATCGTTACCCGGGAGGAAATGCTCGAGTATTTTACGGAGGAAAAGCTGATCGAGCAGCTTTTTGAAGCGGAAAAGCTGGGGTACACGGTCTGGCAGCCGCTGGCGTCGGAGTTTTCGATGCGGGCGCTCCTGCATTACCGCACGCGCGGCGGGAAGATGGACGTGATCTTTCAGACGCATGTGCCGGTGGATTTCGAGGTTAATATACGGCAGCTTCTGCCCTTCCGGCCGCTGGGGGTTTATCATCAGGGCACCTGTGCCGACGGGCTCTTTGAAGCGGGCAAAAAGGACGTCGTTCGCGACCGCATCCGGTATATGCAGTCGCTGGGGTTGAAAGCTGGCTTTGCGACTCATGTGCCGGAGCATATCCTGATCGCCGAGGAGGAGGGCTGGGGCGCGGATTTCTATATGGCGTGCCTGCAGAACACCCGGAAGCGCGGCGGCGAGGCGAGCACGACGGTCACAGGCAAGACCCGCAAGGAGATCGAGTTCCATATGGAGGACCGTCTCGAAATGCTGAAGGTCATCGCCTCCGTCCCGACGCCGGTGATCGCATATAAAATTTTCGCCGGTGGACAAGTCTTCCGCGGCAAAACTCCGGAGGAATGCGCTCTTGCCGCTGAAGAGGCTCTGCGGGAGGTGTACAGCGCCATTAAGCCGACGGACATCGCAACGGTCGGTATTTTCCAGCGGGATAAAAATCAGCTCGCTGAAAACGCGGTGATGCTAAAGCGCGTGTTGGAGGGCTGAGCCTCCGCGTCAGGCGAATGCTCACGTCGAAACGAAAAAACACGGGAACCGTTCTTTTTTTAAGAACGGTTCCCGCGCAAATTTTACCGGTGCGGTAACTTAGTTGAGTTCAGCGAAATACTTGATCGTACGGACCATCTGAGAAACATAGGAATTCTCGTTGTCGTACCAGGAAACGACCTGCACCTGATAGGTCTCATCGTCGATCTTGGTGACCATGGTCTGGGTGGAATCGAAGAGGGAGCCATAGGTGATGCCGATAACGTCGGTGGAAACGATCTCGTCGGTGTTGTAGCCGAAGGAAGCGGAGGCGGCGGCCTTCATCGCGGCGTTGATGCCGTCCTTGGAGACGTCCTTACCCTTGACAACGGCGACAAGGATCGTGGTGGAACCAGTGCAGACCGGGACGCGCTGGGCGGAGCCGATGAGCTTGCCGTTGAGTTCCGGGATGACGAGGCCGATGGCCTTAGCGGCGCCGGTGGAGTTCGGGACGATGTTTACCGCGGCGGCGCGGCTGCGGCGGAGGTCACCCTTGCGCTGCGGGCCGTCAAGAACCATCTGATCGCCGGTATAGGCGTGGACAGTGGTCATGATGCCGGAGACGATGGGAGCATACTTGTTGAGGGTATCGGCCATCGGAGCAAGGCAGTTGGTGGTGCAGGAGGCGGCGGAGATGATCTTGTCCTCAGGCTTCAGGGTCTTTTCATTGACGCTGAAAACGATGGTGGGCAGATCGTTGCCGGCCGGGGCGGAGATGACGACCTTCTTGGCGCCGGCGGCGATGTGCGCGGCAGCCTTGTCCTTGGAGGTATAGAAGCCGGTGCATTCGAGGACGACGTCGATGTCAAGCTTGCCCCACGGCAGGTCGGCGGCGTTCTTCTCGGCGTAGATCTTAATTTCATGGCCGTCGACAATGATGGAATCGTCGGTGGACTCGACGGGCTTGTTATAGCGACCCTGAGCGGAGTCATACTTCAGAAGGTGCGCGAGAACCTGCGGGCTGGTCAGATCGTTGATGGCGACGACTTCATAACCCGGTGCCTGGAACATCTGACGGAAAGCAAGACGGCCGATGCGGCCGAAACCGTTGATACCGATTTTAACAGACATGATTGATTTCCTCCCGATAAGATTATAAGGTATGAAGATAGTATACACGGATATCGCCCAGTAAACAAGGGTAATAATGTTAAAATTTATACGCAGGGAAACCGCGTTTTCCTTCGATTTTTTCCATAACCCGCAAAAAACATACGAATAGTGCAGAAGATTAACAAAACCGTAACACAACATGCGAAAAAAAACGTTAAAATGAATTCTGCAAGACGACGCGAAGACCGTGCGGAGGAGGATCCCCCCGGTGCTGTCATTTCGCGTACATGGAGGGAGAAACAAACGTCATGATAGAGGTTAAAAACCTTACAAAGCTGTACGGCAATAAACGTGCCGTCAACGACATCAGCTTTACCATTGACTCCGGCGAAGTCGTCGGCTTTTTAGGCCCCAACGGCGCCGGGAAAAGCACGACTATGAACATCATCTGCGGATATCTTTCCAGCACGTCCGGTACTGTTACTGTGAATGGCATCGATATCCTCGAGGATCCGATCGGCGCGAAGCGTCATATCGGATACCTTCCGGAGATCCCCCCTCTCTATATCGACATGACCGTCAACGAGTACCTTGAGTTCGCCTACGAGCTGAAGGGCGTACACGCCGCCGGCAAGAAAAAGCATATCGGCGAGGTTTGCGAGACGGTCGGGATCAGCCATGTCCGTGAACGCGTGATCCGCAACCTGTCAAAGGGCTATAAGCAGCGCGTCGGACTTGCCATGGCGCTTCTCGGCGACCCGGACGTCCTTATCCTTGACGAGCCGACGGTCGGCCTTGACCCCATTCAGATCATCGAGATCCGCAACGTCATCAAAGAGCTTGGACGCCGCCATACCGTCGTTCTGTCTACGCATATCCTCTCCGAGGTGGAGAGCATCTGCGAGCGCGTATTGGTGATCAATAACGGGTCCATCGTCGCAAACGATTCGCCTGAGAACCTTTCTACGTCCATTTCCGGCGAGCATAAGCTTTCCTTGCGCATCGCCGGCCCGCAGGAAGCCGTCGAAAGCATTCTGCGCGGCACCGAGGGCGTACGCTCCGCCGTGTTTTCCGGTGAGCATGAGAAGAATGCCGTGGATTTCACGGTCGAAACCGACCCGTCGTTCGACGTCCGCAAGCCGCTCTTTTACGCGCTGGCCAAGGCCGGCTTCCCGATCCTTGAACTGCGGCCGCAGGATATGAGCCTTGAAGATATCTTCCTTGAACTGACCCATTCCAATTCCGCGAATAAAAAGGGGGCTAAGTAAATGCTGGCCGTATTTAAACGCGATCTTCGCGCCTATTTCACCTCTCCCATCGGCTATGTCTTTATCGCCGTTTTCCTTGTATTGTCCAACCTGTTTTTCTACATGTATAATATTCTTCAGCAGTCCTCCGATCTGACAAGCCTGTTCTCTAACCTGCTCTTTATTCTGAGCTTTATCATCCCGATCCTCACCATGCGTCTGTTCTCCGAGGAACTGAAAGCCAAAACCGATCAGCTGCTGTTTACCTCGCCGGTCAGCGTCGGTCGTGTGGTCATCGGTAAGTACTTCTCCTGCCTCGCCGTTTTCCTGATCGCGATGATCTGCACGCTGACCTGGCCCCTCATCGTCACGATGTACGGACATCCCGCGCTCTATACGATCGTCGGCAACTACGCCGCGCTGTTCTTCGCGGTTGCCGCCTTCATCGCCATCGGTCTGTTCATCTCCGCGCTTACGGAGAGCCAGATCGTGGCCGCGATCATCACCTTCGCCGTTTACCTCGGCCTCTATCTCATTTCTTCCCTCGTTGCCACAGTCGATTCCGCCGCGGTGCGCGCCGTTCTTTCCTGGATTTCCGTATTCTCCCGTTATCAGCACTTCGCGCTCGGATTGTTCGCGCTGGACGACATCATCTACTACATCAGTCTCACCGTCGTCTTCCTGTTCCTGACCGACCGTGTTCTCGAAAAGAAGCGGTGGGCGTAAGAAGCCGTTTTGGGGAACTGACACGAAATCAAAAGAGGAGCGCGTTCTCCTTTGCTTTGAATGAAAGGAACGATTGACAACTATGAGCCTGATGAAAAAGACTGATACACAGAAGTTCCGCGATAAAACGAAGAAAAAGCGGAAAATAAATGCAAGAAAATTGCAGTACGGATCGATTTCCCTCGTTTTGACTGTCGTCTTCATCGCGGTGATCGTCCTCGTCAACGCCGGCGTCACCTACCTGACCGACCGCTATTCCATTAAGGCCGATATCTCCGCCGCAGGCTACTATGAAATCTCCGAGCAGACCGAGACGATGCTCAAAAACCTCACCGAGCCGGTAACCTGCTATATCCTCATGTCCGAGACCGAGGTGCAGCAGAGCAACGCCTATTCCGTCTCCGCCGAATTCCTTAAGCGCTTTGAGACGATCTCGAACGGCATGTTCAGCATCGAGTATGTTGACGTTTACAAAAACCCGACGTTCATGAACCAGTACGATGAAAACGCCGGTGTCGATGTGGGATCTTTCATCATTCAGTCCGATAAGCGCTACCGCGTCTGCTCGCTGTATGACCTCTACGAGATCTCCAACACCTACGATGATGAGGGCAATATCGATACGCAGTACCTCTCCGGCTTTAAGGCGGATGAGCAGTTTGCCACGATGCTGCATTACGTCACCACCGGCGAGCTTCCGACCGTCGCGCTCATCACCGGTCACGGCGAAACCTATGGCGACGACTTTAAGGAGCTCTTCGACAGCAACAACTTTGAGGTAACCGAGCTCAACCTGATGATTGAGGAAATCCCGAACGGTACCGACATGATCGTTATCGGCTCTCCGTATTACGATTATACCGCGGAGGAAATCGAGAAGCTGGACAAGTATTTCATCAAGGACTTCGGCTCCGCGATGGTGCTTATGTCCATTGATGCGGGCAAGCTCGACAACCTTGAAGCATACTTCACCGAATGGGGCGTCGAGTTCACAAACTCCCTCGTCCTCGACTCCGCCCGCGCGCTGACCTTCCAGCCGATGGTCGTGCCGTATATCCAGAGCACGGAGCTGTCCGATACGATGAACTTCACGACGAACACGCTCATCTGCACCCCTTATTCCCGCGCGATCAACGTCCTATGGGATGAGCGCTCCGCCCGTTCCACGTCGATTGAGCTTTTGACGTCGGAGACCTCCTATGCAAAGACCTATACCAACGATAAAAACATCTCCACCTTCCAAAAGGAGGAAGGGGATACCGACGGCCCGTTCAATGTCTGCGTCCTGTCCGAGTACTGGGAGTGGATCAACAACCGCGCGTATTACTCCCGTATCCTGTTCTGCGGCGCGCCGGCGATTACCGAGGATTCCATGATGGAAACCAGCGCTCTGTACAACAAGCAGTATATCACCGCGGCGATCAGCTATCTGACGCCGTCCACCGACGCGGTCACGCTGACGGCGCGTGATCTGACCAGCACGGAGATGGCGGTTCTTGACGAGCAGGCGAACATTGTCCTGATCGCGCTTGTCGTCGTGCTGCCGGTCCTTGTCCTTGCGCTCGGCGTGGTGGTATGGCTCAAGAGGAGAAATAAGTAATGAAGCTGCCGAAAAAGTTCAAACCGCTGATCTTCGCCCTCGGCGCGTTGATCCTGGTGGGTGCGGCATATTTGCTGATCGTCAACCTCACGCCCGAACCGGTGGAAGACGAACAGACCAACAATACGCAGTACTATCAGATGACCGATTACGAGCTGAAAAACCTCGATCACATCACCTTCACTTTCGACGACGGCTATACCTACACCATCAAGCTGACGCATAAGTCCGAGACATCGCGTACGTATTCTATCGAAGGCAAGGCGCAGTACAGCTTTGATACCTCGTCGCTTTCCACCGCGTGCCTGTCGATGGCGAGTATCTCGACATCCAAGTTCATCGGCGAAGACATGCAGGATCTGACAGCCTACGGGCTTGATAAACCCGCAGTGGTCGTCGAATTCGAGGGTACCGACGGCGCCAAAACCAAGCTGACGCTTGGCTCGACCTCCGCGGTCGGCACCTATACCTACGCGATGAAGGACGACTCCACCGACGTCTATATGCTTTCGTCCTATGTGACAAAGTACCTCCTCGCGCGGGATACCTTCTATCGCAAGCTGACGCTGCTGACGCTTGATTCGGAGGCGCCGGTCAATGATGTGGCCGGGCTGACCATCACGAACCGCGACGAGGAAATGTTCTCCTATAAGTACCTCTCCGACGAGGAAATGGAGCAGAACCCCGACCTGTCCGTGCGTCTGCTGATGACGTATCCCTTTGAAAACCAGCTCAATGAAGCGACGCTTTCCACGTATCTGCTGAACTATCTTGTCGATGTGACGGCGGACAGCGTCGTGGAGGATGCGCCGAAGGATCTCGCGAAATATAACCTGACGTCCGACCTGACCGTGTTTGAATGGACGCTGATGGATGGCACGACGGGTAAGCTGACGCTGTCGCAGCCGACGGAGGACGGTATCCGTTACGGGTATGCCTCGGGTATCGATTCTGTACTGTCCTTCGACGCGGAAGACTTCGCGTTTATCGATACCTTCAACTATAAGATGACGCTGTATCGCCTGCTGTGGACGTATAGCATCAAGGATCTTTCCGGCTTTGACGTGAATGCGCACGGCGAGACCTATGAAGTCCGCCTGTTTGACCCGACGACGGAGGAAGCCGATGCCGGACAGACCTTCTGGGCGACCTTCGACGGCGAAGAGCTGCGCGAGGAGAACGCGAGAAGACTGTATGTGCGTGTGTTAAGCCCAAGCGTCTACGATCTGACGGATGAGTCAATGGAGGTTTCCGGCGAGCCTGAATGGAGCGCTGTCATCCACTTCGATACCGGCCGTGCCGATGAGACGATCGCGTTCTACCAGATCAACAGCCGTCAGTACGCGGCCTACCGCAACGGAGAGCCGACCGGATTTTATGTCAACCTGATTGATCTGCAGGCGATCGATACCGCCATCCAGACCATTCAAGCGGGCGATCTGATTCCGTCGTAATTAACAAAAAAGCCGTATATTCGCCCCCGGGGAACGCTCCGGGGGCGAAAGCCGTATTCAAATAATCTAAAAAAGGACGGTTTTCCAGTATGAAAGAGTTCATGGGCAAGGACTTCCTTTTGTCAAACGAGCCTGCAAAGAAGCTGTTTTTTAATTACGCGCAGAACTTGCCGATCATCGATTACCACTGCCATTTAAAGCCCTCCGAGCTTGCGGGGGATAAGCGTTATGACAGTATCACCGAGGTGTGGCTCGGCGGCGACCATTATAAGTGGCGTGCGATGCGCGGCGCGGGCGTTGCGGAGGAGTACATCACCGGGAATGCCGATCCGTATGAGAAGTTTTTAGCATGGGCGAAGACGATGCCGCTGTGCGTCGGCAACCCGCTGTATCACTGGACGCATCTGGAGCTGCGGCGCTATTTCGGCATATCCGAACCGCTGTCCGAGAAGACGGCGAAGTACATCTACGACGCCTGCAATGAGAAGCTGCGCACGCCGGAATTCTCCGCGCGCGGACTTGTCACGCGCTCCAATGTCGAGACGGTCTGTACCACCGACGATCCGGCGGATGATCTTAAGTACCATAAGGTCATTGCGCAGGACAAGAGCTTCAAAACCCGCGTGCTGCCCACCTACCGCCCCGATAAGGCGGTTAATATCCAAAAACCGGGCTACGCCGAGTACATCGCCAGGCTCGGAGATGCCGCCGGCAGGAAGATTGCTGATTTTGCGGCGCTCAAAGCCGCCCTGTCCGCAAGACTCGACGCGTTTTGCGCCGTCGGCTGCCGTATTTCCGATCACGCGCTCGATACCGTCGAGTTTTGCGAGCCCTGCGACGGCGCCGCGGATGCCGCGATGAAGAAGGCGCTTGCGGGCGAGCCTATAACCGATGCCGAGCGTACCGTGTACCGAGCGACGCTGCTCGGCTTCCTCGGCGGCGAGTATGCCAAGCGTAACATGACGATGCAGATCCACATTGCGGCGATGCGCGACGTCAATACCCGTATGTATCGGAGCCTCGGGCCGGATACCGGCTATGACGCAATAGAGGACGCGACGATTGCGCGGCCGCTTGCAAAGCTCCTCGATGCGATGGATAAGACCGGCGGTCTGCCGAAGATCGTCCTGTACAGCTTGAACCCCTGCCATAATGAAGTCCTGATCGCGCTCGCGACCTGCTTTAACGAAGGCCCGGCGGTAGGTAAGGTGCAGCTTGGCTCCGGCTGGTGGTTCAACGATCAGCTCGACGGCATGCGCCGCCAGATGACCGCGCTTTCGTCCGTCGGACTGCTGTCCGGATTTGTCGGCATGCTCACCGACTCCAGAAGCTTCATGAGTTATCCGCGGCACGAGTACTTCCGCCGTATCCTCTGCGATATGGTCGGCGGATGGGCGGAACGCGGAGAGGTGCCGGAGGATTATGAGCTGCTCGGGAAAATCGTATCGGATATCAGCTACTATAACTCGAAAAATTACTTCTTTATGTGAATGAAACGGGCGGGCGAATCCGTCTAATACAAAAAGCGTTTCCTGAATGTGGAAACACCAAAAGGGAAACGCTCCTTTTGACAAGAAAAAACCTTTCTTTGGGAAAGGGAGGTAGAAAAGAGTGGATAAGCTCGTAGCCCGTCTTCAGAAGGGAGACGACGCGGCGTTTGAGGAATTTGTCAGCCAATACGAAAAAAGTATCTATACGTTAGCCCTGCGGCAGCTTGGCAGCCCGCATGACGCGCAGGATGCCGCCCAGGAGGTGTTCCTGCGGGTGTATCGCGGCATCCGTCGTTTCCGCGCGGACGCGAAGCTGTCCACGTGGGTTTATCAGATAACCCTCAACGTGTGTATCGACATGATGAGAAAGAAATCGCGGCATCCGGAGCTGTCGCTGGTGCTGCCGGACAACGACGGCGGGGAGACGGAGATGGAGCAGCCGGATGAGTCCTATGCGCCGGAACCTTTATACGAACGTACCGAACTGCGGGACGAAGTGCGCGGCGCGCTTGCAAAGCTTTCGCCGGAGCATCGGCGGATTGTGATACTGCGCGATATCACGGGGTTGTCATATGAGGAGATCGCTGGCGTTTTACGGCTGACGGAAGGTACCGTGAAGTCGAGACTTTTCCGCGCGCGAGATAAGCTTGCCGCGATATTGCGCGAGGGCGGGAACAAATCCGCGTGCAATGCGTCAAAGATATCGAAAGCGGATATCGGACACGCGGGGAGGTGAGTGTGTATGTCGTGTGATACCGAAAGAGAAAAGATACAGGCATTTATCGACGGAGAGCTGTCGGAGGAAGAAACCGCTGTGCTGCGGGAGCATTGTATGAGTTGTCCGTCCTGTGCAAAATACCTGCGCGAAATGCTTGCGATGCAAAAAGCGGTCAATGAGCTGGCCGAGGATACTGTCCCCGAGGGTCTCCACAACAGAATCATGGCGGCGTACAGACGAGAAAAGCGTGGATTCCTCCCGTGGATCAAACGTAATCCCGTGATCGCGGTGGCTGCGGTGCTCGTTATAGTGGTCGGCACCGTGTATGGCACCGGCGTGCTGAAGGCATCCTTTGATTCGAATATGAGATCCGCTGCTTTGTCCGCGGAAAACGTACAGGAGAAGGCTGACGAGGAAGGTGTGGGGGATCGTTCCATGGGCTATGCCGCACTGACAACGGCTGCCGGCGCCACGACCCAAGCACAGTTATCAACAACGGCGGCTGCCGTGACGACAAAAGCCACGACCGCGGGAGCGGTTGTGACAAGTCCCGCAACGGCGGCAGCGACGACGGCCGCAGACAGCGATAAATTAAAAACGCTGCGGGAAGAAGCGGAGAAGATGATCCCCGACTTGCCCGTGACGGAGGAATACTCGTTTGTCCGCGTGGTAAAGACAGAATCGATCCCGATCGAGTTCGACGAGTGGACGGCGGTTACCGACCGTGAATACAACGGCGAATCGGTGACCATACTCTATGCGATCGTATCCGAGGAACGCGCGCAGGAGATCCTCGACGCGACGCTCGTGGATAGCAGCTATTATTGTGACGACGCGTCGGTCTATCCGAAGCTGACCGCGAGCGCAGAAAACGGCCTGTTCATTATGATCGTACCGCAGGGTGCGTAAGGCCGGGACACGGCGACCGAGGGTTCCTCGCCCCGAATATACAGCAATCAGATAAAAATGACGCTCCGAACGGTTTATATCCAAAGCCGTCGGAGCGTTTTGTTATGAATCGGCAACCTGTCGCCCTTCGTGATTGACCGTAAAATGATCCTGATAGATCAATTCGGATACGGGCAGGAAGGAGTATCCCTTCGCAATCAACCCTTCGATGATCGACGGCAGCGCGGCGGGCGTATTCTTCGCGGCATTGTGGAACAGGATGATCGACCCCTCCCGCGCCCGCGTCAGCACACGCTCCCGGATGGCATCGGCAGACAAATCTTTCCAATCAAGACTGTCCACGTCCCATTGTATGGTATAATGTCCCAGATCGCGTAGCGTGGAAACGACAGTGTTGTTGTAGTCTCCGTAGGGAGGACGGAACAGCGTCGGCCGGATGCCGGTGATGGCTTCGAGCTTGTCGTCGCAGGCGGTCACTTCCGCGATCATCTTTTCGTTTGACAGCTTGGTCATATGCGGATGGGTATTGGAGTGGTTCATGACCTCATGCCCGGCATCGGCGAGGGCTTTCACCGATTCGGGGTATTTATCGACCCATTCGCCGACGACGAAAAAGGTGGCGCGGATATGATAGCGCCCGAGGATATCGATCAGCTGCTGCGTGTCCTCATTTCCCCATGCGGCATCAAAAGTCAGGGAAACGACTTTGTTGGGGCGATCAACGGAATAAATGGGCAGGTCGCGCGCGGCGGCGGTGGCGGGCAGGACAGCGGTGTCGCCGATCAGGACGGAGAGGACGACGCAGAGGGTGAAGACGGTTGCGTATAGGGCGGCGCGGCGTGCGGCTCGGGATACATAATGATTCTGAAATAATTTCATATGAAGAAAATCACCTCCTACGCAAATATATGCGCGGAGGTGATGGGACAGACTCGAAAAAGAAAGGCATAAAAAGAGGTTTTACAGCGTGGTGGCGCCGTTTACTCGTGCGACGCGAGATAGGATATCGCGTCAGCATAGCCGTCAAAGCCCTTCCCCGTGATGGTGCGTTCCGCGTAAAGAGAAACGTAGGAGAACTGCCGGAAGGACTCGCGTTTTGCGATGTCCGACAGATGCACCTCTACGGTGGGAAGCCCTACGGCCTTGAGCGCATCGAGGATGGCGACGCTGGTATGCGTATAGGCGGCGGGATTGATCACGATGCCGTCGAAGACGCCGTAGGCGTTTTGAATTTCGGTGACGATGTCGCCCTCGCTGTTGCTTTGATAGAGTTTGCAATCGGCATGCTCCCGCTCGCAGGCCGTGCGGATAAATGATTCCAGATCCCCGAAGGTACGGCTGCCGTAGACGGCCGGCTCGCGGATGCCGAGCATGTTCAGATTCGGGCCGTTGATGATTAAGAGCCTCATTTATGATTCCTCCCGAATGGTTTGCAGAATGGCCTCCGCCGTTTCCCGGACGGTTTTACGGCTTTGGACGGTTATATCGGCGAAAGCGCGGTAGAGCGGCATGCGGCGGTCGTAAAGCTCGTCTATGCGCGCCGAAAGGGGCCTACCCTCAGTGGCAAGCTGGGCTTTGTCGCGGTCTAGGAAGACGACGGAGCCGTTTTGCCGCAGGAGGTCGCGGTTTGCGGGAACGGTGACCGCGCCACCGCCCGTCGCGATGACGAGACCGCTTTCATGGCACATGTCGGCGAGGACGCGGGATTCTAAAGTCCGGAACGTCGCTTCTCCGTCGACGAGGATGATTTCGGCGGGAGTGCGCCCAGCGGCAGCTAGGATAAGGTCGTCGGTATCCCGGAAAGGTCGACGGAGCATGTCCGCGAGCGCCCTGCCGCATTCGGTTTTCCCGGAGCCGGGCATGCCGATGAGGACGATGTTTTTCGTCTCAAATTCGATTTCCCGCACGATGACGGGCGTCAGCGTGTCCAAAACGTCGGCATCGGCACCGGTGTGGGTATCGGTAAAGACGCGGCAGGCCTCCGCTGCCTGTGCGACGAGCATGGGGAGGCCGTTTGCGCAGGGGATGCCGAGTGCGTCACAGCGCAGGAGGAAAGCGGTTCTCGAAGGGTTATAAATCAGATCGAGCGCACCCGCGCATTGAGGAAAGAGCGCTGGATCGACGGTTGAGATGCCGGTATGGGGATACATGCCGACGGGGGTGGTGTTGACGAGGAAGCCGGCGTCCGCGTGACGGTCGAGATTCAAGTAGTTATTCTCACCGGTGCGGGAGACCGTAACGATTTCGGACGCGCCGAGGTCGGAGAGCACCGCGCGGACTGTATGCGCTGAGCCGCCGCTGCCGAAAATTAGAGCCTTTTTGCCCGTGACGGAAACGCCGAGGGCAGAGACGAGGTAGGAAAAGCCGAAATAGTCCGTATTGTCGCCGTAAAAAGTGCCGTCCTCGCGCCGGACGATCGTATTGACCGAGCCGATCTTTCGCGCGCGGTCGGAGAGTGCCGCGCAGTAGGGGATAACGGCTTCCTTATAAGGGATCGTAACGTTGAAGCCGTCGAGGGGGCAGTCGGCAAACCAGGTTTGTAGTGCGTCGGCGGGCATAGGGAAAAGAGTATAATCGTAATCGGCAAGCAGCGCGTGTATTTGCGGGGAGAAGCTGTGCGAGAGTTTCCCGCCGATGAGGCCGAAGCGCTTGCCGGAAAAGCCGTGCAGCATGCGTCACTCCTCCGTTCACACGACCTCGGAGTAGCTGCCGAGGTACTCGAAGTCCTCCGTTTCCGCTTCCAGCTCGCACAGAAGCGCCGTCAGTGCGGGGGAATAGACGGACGCGTCGGCGTCGAAGTAGAACATGAACTCAAAATCGCGGCCGGGGATGGGGCGGCTCTCGAGCTTGGAGATGTTGATGCCGAGCGCATAGAAGCGGGCGAGGATGTGGTAGAGAGAACCGGGGCGGTGGGGGAGGATGAGCTTGACGCTGGTCTTGTCGGCTCCGGGGTAGACTTCGAGGGTTTTGGAGATGCAGATGAAGCGGGTATCGTTGCCACCGTTGTCCTGGATGTCGCGGGAGAGGGATTTTAAGCCGTAGAGCTCCGCGCAGGAGGACGAGGAGATCGCGGCGATGTCTGACCGGTCGGATTCCGCAACGGTTTTCGCGGCGACAGCGGTATTTTCGCAGGCGACGGGACGGATATTCTTATGCTCGGCGAAGAAGGCGGCGCACTGGTTGAGCGCCTGCTCGTGGGAATAGACCTCGCGGACATTGTCGAGAGAGACGCCGGGGCGTGCAAGCAGACAATGCGAGATACGGCAGCGGACGCTGCGGACGATATAAAAATGGTACTTCGACATGAGGTCGTAGACCTGATTGACGGAGCCGGCGGTGCTGTTTTCCAGGGGGAGGATGCCGTAGCGGCAGAGTCCGGCGTTTACGGCGCGGAAAACGGCGTCGAAGGTGTTCATATAGAGAATGCTCGGCGCGGTGAAGATCTTTTCGCAGGCAGCCTGAGAGTAGGCGCCCTCGACACCCTGACAGGCGACGATGGCCTTTTCGGGGAACAGGCGGGGCGTATTTTCCACGGCGTCAGCCACGCGGCGGGAAAGCGCAGACGTGGGGCAGACGGTCTTGATCTGATAGGAGCGGGAGAGATTCATTAAGGTGGAAAACAGTACGCGGGTGTAGCTTTCGAGGTTCTCCCCCGCAAGCTCGGAGACTTTTGCGAGCAGGGCATGTTCCCGCGCACCGTCGTAGACGGGGAGGTTGTGCTCTTTTTTATAAGCGGCGATCTCGGACGCGGTCTGCATCCGTTCAGAGAACAGCCGGACGATTTCGCGGTCGATACCGTCAATCTTTGTTCTGTATTCCTGAAGATCCATTCTAAAAAACTCCTCTTATTCAATCGTTTCGTCTTCTATATTCATCAGCGCGAGCGCTGCAGCCGCTTCACAGACGACCGCCGTGCGGGGGACGATGCAGGGGTCGTGCCGTCCGCCTATGACGAGGGGTACCTTTGTATGCCCGGACAGGCTGACGCTTTCCTGCTCACGGGGAATGGAGGGGGTGGGCTTGAACGCGGCGCGGAAAAGAATCGGCATGCCGGAGGAGATCCCACCGAGGATCCCGCCGCAGCGGTTGGACGCGGGGCGGGCGGCTCCGGAAGAATCGATAGTATAAGGGTCGTTTGCCTCCGAACCACGCATGCGGGCAAAATCGAAGCCCGCGCCGAATTCGACGCCCTTGACGGCGGGGATGGCGAACAGTGCCTGCGAAAGAGTGCCCTCGATACCGCCGAAGAACGGACCGCCGTGTCCAGATGGGAAGCCGTAGATGCCGCATTCGATGACGCCGCCGAGAGAATCGCCCGTGTGCGCCGCGTCCCGGATTGCGGATTGCATCTGGATACGGGCCTGCTCGTCTAAGACGGGGAACGGGTCGTTCATGCGGACCGCATACGTTTCATCAAGCCGCATCGGATCGAGCGGCGTATCCGTGATGCCGCCGATGGACGCTATGTGGGAGATGACGGTAACGCCGCGGCGTGCGAGCAAAGTCTTGCAAAGGTAACCCGCGACGCATAGGGGAGCGGTCAAGCGGCCGGAAAACTGGCCGCCGCCGCGAATATCATGAAAACCGTGATATTTCAGATAAGCGGTGAAATCGGCGTGGGAGGGGCGGGGGATATCACGAAGCTTTGCGTAATCCGCCGAACGCGCGTCGGTATTACGGATCAGAAACGCGACCGGCGCCCCACACGTAACCAGGCTCGCGCCTGTCGGCACCGGGCTCGCGCCCGGCGGCATTGCGTTCTGTTCTCTTGCGGCAAACCCGGAGTCCGCTGCTCGACCGGGGCTGCCATCGGTAAAAGCAGCGGCATCGACGAGACCGGAGAGGAACTCCACCTCGTCGGCTTCCCGGCGCTTGGTGGCGAACTCGCCGCCGGGCGCGCGGCGTGCCATGAAGGCGGCAAGCCCCACGGTATCGACGGGAAAGCCCGCGGGGAGTCCGTCGATGACCGCGCCCATGGCAGCCGAGTGAGACTGCCCGAATAGGGTGACGCGGATGCGGTTTCCGAAGCTGGACGGCATATATTTACTCCTCCTTCACGGTTGCGCCGAGCCTTAATAGGTCACAAAAAAACGAGGGATAGGATTTATCTTTGGCCTCCGCGCCTTGAATGACGACGGGGAAGGAGCAGCGGCTTGCGGCGACGGCGGCGGCCATGACGATGCGGTGGTCGTTCGCGCCGTCGACCGTCCCCCCGCGCAGGGAGGGCATCCCGACGATGCGCAGGCCGTCGTCCGTGACGTCGCAGCGGCCGCCGAGCGCGCGGAGCATGGCGGCGGTCGTTTCGAGCCGATCACTTTCCTTAAGGCGCAGACGACCCGCGTTGCGGATACGCGTTTCGCCGTCCGCGAGTGCCGCGACGACGCTGAGTACCGGCACGAGGTCAGGAATATCGGCCGCGTCGATGTCGGAGCCGCGCAGGGGCGCCGGACGGACAGCGACGCGCTGTCCGTGAACCGCCGTATGTGCGCCGAAAGCGGACAGCAGCGGCAGAATCTGCCGGTCGCCCTGCGCGGAGGCGGTCGAAAGGCCGTCTACTGCGATATCGCCACCGAGCGCGCCCGCCGCAAGCCAGAATGCGGCGTTCGACCAGTCTCCTTCGACGGCGCAGTCGCGCAGATGATAGCCGCCGCGCACGGTTACGGTGCGGCCATCCTCGCGGATGTCGATGTCTGATTGTTTTAAGGAGAGAACGGTCATATCGACGTAGGATTTCGACTCGAAATTGTCGGTAATCGTCACGCTGCCGCCGCCGACGAGCGGGAGCATCATTAAAAGCCCCGTGATGAACTGGGAGCTGACCGCACCGGAGATCGCATACGCGCCGCCCGTGGCTTGCCCGTCGAGGGTCAGCGGGAATACGCCGTTGGGGGAAAGGGTGCAGCCGCGCTGGGTCAGCAGGCTATGAAGCGGCTCGAGGGGGCGCTTCGAGAGCCGCTCAGAGCCGGTAAAGACCGACGGGATGCCCAGTCCCGCTGCGACGGGCAGTAGAAAGCGCAGGGTTGAGCCACTTTCGCCGCAGTCGAGCGCGGCGCGGGTGACCGCACCCTTCTTAATCGGCGTGACGTGTAGGCTGTCGCCGCGGCGTGTGACGCAGCCGCCGAGGGCGTCAATGCAGCGGATGGTCGCCTCGATATCGGCGGAGGCGGCGGGACAGACAATGCGGACGGGCGCGTCGGAAAGTGCTGCGCAAAGGAGAAGGCGATGGGCCATCGATTTCGACGGAATCGCGGCGAGTGTACCGGACGGGACATAGGGCGGGATGGTGATGGTCATCGGGAAGCTCCTTCCTCATGAGACAGGCTGATCAGACGGCGCAGAAAGGGGAGATCGACCGGGGTGACGCGGCAGTCGCCGAAGGCGTGCGGGAGAATGAGCGAGATGCGGTCGGCGCCGCGTTTTTTGTCGAGCAGGGCGGCGTTATAAAGCGTCTCGTCGGGAAAATCGCTGTCCGTCGGCAGATGATAGCGCCGGCAAAGCGTTTCCGCGTGGCGGACGGTTTCCTCCGCGCAGATCCCGAGCCGGGCGGCCGCGCGGGAGACCATGCAGAGTCCCGCTGCGACACCGCGGCCGTGGGAGACGGTATAGCCGCTGGCTTGCTCGATCGCGTGGCCCAAGGTATGGCCGAGGTTTAAAAGCTGCCGCTCGCCGCGGTCAAATTCATCCCGTTCGACGATATCGCGCTTATAAGCAACGCAGAGCGCGATAATATCCCCGAGGTTTTCTCGGATGCCGGCTTCGGCAAGCGCGGCAAGCTCACCGCCGCACAGAACGGCATATTTAATGACCTCTGCACAGCCGTCGGCAAAATCGCGATCCGGCAGAGTGGAAAGCGCGTCGGTATCGCAAAGAACCGCCGCCGGCTGATGAAACGCGCCGAACAGGTTCTTCCCCTGCGGCAGGTTGACCGCTGTCTTGCCGCCGACGGAGGAGTCGACGTCCGCGAGCAGGGTTGTCGGCAGCTGCAGAAAAGGCAGCCCACGCAGATAAAGCGCCGCACCGAGCCCGGTCAGATCGCCGACGACGCCTCCTCCGAGCGCGACAAGCAAGTCCGCGCGTGTCAGGCCGACGTTCGCGCAGCTTTCAGCGAGCGCGATCAGGTTTTCCGTCGATTTTGAGCCTTCCCCGGCAGGAATGATGAAGGTGTCCACTAAAAACCCCGCGAGTATCAGGCTTGCGCGGACGGTTTGGCCATGGAGGGGGAAGATGTTGGTATCGGAGACGAGTGTCGCGTGCCGCCCGCGCACCAGAGCGGCGGCATAGTCGCCGGATCGGGATAACAGACAGGAATCGATGGTTACCGTATAGCTCCCTGAGGCGTGTACGTCGATGGTTTTCATAGGTCGATCCTCTCTTTGGCTTCCCGGCCTTCCTTTAACAGCGTTTTCAGAGCGGCGGGATCCGAATTGCGTATGGCGTCGGCGTATTCTGTCAGCGAGGCGATGAGTCCGTCGAGCTCCGACAACAGATTGTCGCGGTTATCAAGGAAAAGCTCCGTCCACATGTCCTCATTTAGGTAGGCGACGCGGGTTAAATCCTTATAGCTGCCCGCCGAGATGCCGCGATGCTCGCCGGCGGCCGGGCTTTTCACGTAGGCGTTGGAAACGACGTGCGCAAGCTGGGAGGTAAACGCGATCAGGCGGTCATGGCGCTCGGGGGTCATGACACTGATCCGCGCAAAGCCGATTTCCAGTACTAGGTCATGCGCGCGGGAGAGAATGGCGACATCCTCGCCGGGACGGGGAGTAAAAACGAAGGTTGCCGTCGAGAACAGTGTGTCGCGGGCGTGTTTGATGCCGGAGTACTGCGAACCGGCCATCGGATGCCCGCCGATGAAGTGGAAGCCATGCGCGGCGGCGATTTCGTTGCACGGCTCACAGACGGAGCGCTTGACGCCGGCACAGTCGATCACAAGGGCGTCTTTGGCAAACAGCGCGGCGTGTTCCCGCACGTACCGCACGACGTCGCCGGGATAGAGGGCGAGGAAGACGCAGCCGCAGGAGGGAAGATTGTCGTCATCGAGCGCTTCATCGACGATACCGCTGAGGAGTGCATAGGAGAGAACGGTCTTTGCGCGGTCGGCACCGAGAATACGGTGCGCGGTGTTCTTATGCGCGGACTTCGCGAGGGAGCTGCCGATTAGGCCTAAGCCGACGATACCGATGTTCATCCTACTTCACCGCTTCCAGCACGCGCCGCACACAGGCCGCGACATCGTCGAATTGATCGGGGGTCAGGGACTGCGCGCCGTCGCAGAGGGCTTTTTGGGGGTTGTTATGCACTTCGATCATCAGCCCGTCGGCCCCGCAGGCCGCCGCCGCGAGCGCCATCGGCTTGACCATGCGGGAGATGCCGCAGGCGTGGGACGGATCGACGACAATGGGGAGATGGGACATTTCCCTGAGCGCGGGGATGGCGGAGAGATCGAGCGTATTGCGGGTGTAGGTTTCGAAGGTGCGGATGCCGCGTTCGCAGAGGATTACGTTTTCGTTGCCGCCGGCCATGATATATTCGGCGCTCATCAGGAGCTCTTTTAAAGAATTGGCTAAGCCACGCTTGAGAAGGATCGGCTTTTTGGTATGGCCGAGCTCCTTTAAAAGCTCGAAATTTTGCATATTACGCGCACCGACCTGAATGAGATCGACGTCGTCGAACAGCGGCAGATGGTTTGCGTTCATGATCTCGCTGACGATGGGAAGCCCGGTCGCGCGCTTGGCCTCGCGCAGAAGCTCGATACCGTCGGCTTTTAAGCCTTGGAAGTCGTAGGGGGAAGTGCGGGGCTTGAACGCGCCCCCGCGGAGGATATGGGCGCCGCCGGCCTTGACACGGCAGGCCACCTCGATAATCTGTTCTTCGCTTTCGATGGAGCAGGGGCCAGCGATCATCGCGAAGCTGCCGCCGCCGATTTTAACGCCCGCGACGTCTGCGACGGTATCTTCGGGATGGAACTTGCGGTTGGCCTTCTTGTACGGTTCGGAGATGCGCGTCACGCTCTCGATGACATCAAGACCCTCGAGGAGGTCGATATCGACCTTTGAGGTGTCACCGATCAAGCCAAGGACGGTTTGAAACTCGCCGCGGGAGATATGAACGCCGAGATTTATGCTTTCGAGCCATGTGATCAGGTTTTGCATCTGCTGTTCGGATGTGTTGGGCTTTAATACGGCAATCATAATCAAGACCTCCGGCTGATATTTTTCATGAATGGAGAGAAGAAAGAAAACGGTATCGTCTGTCCTGTGGATAAAATAAAAGGATTCCCGCAGTGATTGTTCACTGCGGGAACCCCGTCTATTCCTAAAAGCTTTGAAATCGCTTTACGGAACATCCTTGCCCCTTTCGAGGCAAATGCAGCACAAATCACTTTTACTTTTTCGATTGTAAACCGATAAAGTAAAAGTAATAATAAGACGCTGCAAAGATGTTCTTATTCATCGCTTTTCTCCTCATTTCAGAATAGTTTTATTGTAGCACGCAGGATTTCCACTGTCAAGGGGAAATTATATAAAAATATAAAGGGATTTCACACTTGCTTTGGAAGGTCAATCCGTAGGGGCGGGCTTGCTCCGCCCGTCGTCCACCCGTCCGGGAAAGTGCGAGCGGAGCGGAGTACCGCCTCTGTATTCAGGTTAAAAAATCTTGCATTTCACGGGATGATGGACTATACTGGGCATATCCTGAGGCTTTTTAAGAAAGGGGAAACGGCCTATGCGTCCGCTGAAGAACCAGCTTGTCCCGATCGAACGGCTCACCCGGGAGCCATTACACCACTTTTACGGTTACTATGACAATCAGCCCTTTTCTTTCGATCTCGAGTATCATCTTGTCCATCGCGTGCCGTTTATGAATCGTATGCAGACGGTGAGCGACGTCGCGGAGCTGGGGATGATACGGCTGCGCGATAATGCTTACCTGCCGATGTCGGAGACGTCCGCGTGGAACTTCCAACAAGGCTCGATGTACCAGTGGAGACCCGCGCATCCGGAGGAAGTGCTCTATAACGTCTGTTATGCGGGGGAGTATAAGAGCGTTGTTCAGAACGTGCGTACCGGTGTAAAGCGTATCCTGCCGCGCCCGATTGCGAGCGTATCGGCGGATGGGCGCACAGCGGTATCGATCAATTTCTCGCGTGTCTACTGGTTCCGTCCGGGTTACGGTTACGACGGCTTATCCGACCCGTGGGTAAACGAGCTGCATCCGGCGGACGATGGCGTGTACCGGATGGATCTTGACACGGGGGACTGCGAGCTGATTTTAGCGCTTGACGACATGTACCGCATCGCGCTGCCTTTCATGACCTCGGATGAAGAACGTGATTCATGGAAGTTTCTCGTCAACCACATCAACCTAAATCCCTCCGGCACGCGTTTTCTCGCGCTGTTCCGGGGACGCGCCGACCGTCCGCGCTCTCCGTGGCGTACGTACACGATCACGGCGAATCTTTCTGGCACCGAGCCGTATCTGCTGCTCGACGACGTGGCGTCGCATCTGCACTGGCGGGACGACGGGCATGTGATGATCTATGCGCGCACATACCGTGACCACGACTGGGGCTGCTGGCTGTTCCGCGACCGGTCGCATGAAGCGTTCCGCTACGATCCGCGCGGCACGATGCCGGGAGACGGGCATTGCAGCTTTTCTCCCGACCGGCGCTGGATTCTGAACGATACCTACCCCCGCGACGGGTACCGCAGTCTCTATCTGTACGATATTACGAAAACGCGGACGATTCTCCTTGCCGACATCGCGACGATTCCGATGAGTGAGCTGACTAACCCGGACATGCGCTGCGATCTGCATCCGCGTTGGAGCCCGGACGGGAGTATGATCTCGTTTGATTCCGTTCACGAGGGGCACCGGCATGTGTACCGGATTCGGATGGAGGATTTACCGGAGAAGTTCAGATAAACGCCAAAGAGACAGGAAGCCGTCCTCACGCCCAACCAGCGTAAGGGCGGCTATTTTCGGCTTCCCGTAATGCTCATTAGCTCCGTCCTCTATCACTTTTCTTTTAAAGATAACAGATGTTCCATTGCTTTTTTATGTACTTCATGTCCGGACGCAAATTCCTTGTAATGTTCGCATGGGAAATCGTTGCACTCACCGCAATGGTTTATTTGTTTTTCTTTGCAGCATGTAAGCATGTGGCAGCCACACTTAAAAAAGCAATCATCGTTGCTATTCCAGCAACCATTACACAATGGGCTTTTTTTCACCACCGCCTCAGCGCCTTCATTTTGCCCAATCCATCCCCGACTCCTATACCACTCGACTATAAGCTCTGCCGCATTCAAATCCTGATTCATTGTGACTTTATAGGAAGCACACTCGTTGCAATCAATGCCACAAGCAGCCATTTTCAACTTGCTCATACCTAATACCTCCTGCGTATTATACAAATAATCCGGTATGCTAAAAGTTTCCCCGTCTTACTCCCGAATCTCCCCGCTCCGCACCATCCTCATATATTCCCGTATCCCGTCCTCCTCCTCCGCGCGATACGCAAAGCCGAACGCATCCGCGATTTCCCGCGCAGTACGGGAAAACAGCGCGCAGCCGGTGTCGATGGAAGCCCAAAGATGAGCGTAGTCGGCGTCGGATGTGTGTATGTACGGCACAATCCGGCATGGGGCGGCCTTTTTGATTGTTCAGGGCTTCATGTAATGCTTATAATCTGGGCTTCTTCATAAATTCAGAAACCACATTAACTGTGCTTCGTGTCTATATTGCGGATCGTTATAGTAAGCATATTCATCTATCGCGGAAAGGATAGCGCCTTGTTTGTGATAAAACTTCACGGCTGGGACGTTGTTGTTCTGGCATTCAATTTTCATTTGGACAAGTCCTTCTTTACATGCCCATTCAACAGCCAAATCGAATAATGCTTGACCAACACCTCGGCGTTTGTGGGTATCGTTTACCCGAATATCCCATAACACAGCAAGGTCGTCTCTTCCTGAAAGCATATTGACTTCTTTAGTTCTGGATGCCACTATAGCTCCGCCGATGGCTTGTTCCTTATCAAATGCCATAAAGAAGCCCCAATTCGTAATATCGAATCTTTCCGCCTGCCTTGACGCAAAATTATGTATTGGTTCGTCATCATCAAAATCCTTGACGAATGGCTCAACAGGTGTTTCAACAAGAGTGAAGCCTCCCAATCCACGGTTGACCTTATCTATTCGATAATAACTTGAAACGTGAACAAGCATAGGAATCAAGTCATATTGCGGAAAAAATGTTCTGTCAACCATCTTTATTGTTATCACTTATACACCGCCTAATATAAATAATCTGACAATTAAAGTTCCCAGCCGAAGATCCCCCGAGTTTTCCGCCTTACTCCCGAATCTCGCCGTCCCGCACCATCCTAATATACTCCCGCATCCCGTCCTCCTCCTCCGCACGATAGACGAAGCCGAACGCGTTCGCGACTTCTCGCGCGGTGCGGGAAAACAGCGCGCAACCGGTGTCGATGGAAGCCCAAAGATGGGCGTAGTCGGCGTCGGAGTAGGTCGCGGCGTAGGCAGCGTAGTCCTCCGGCGGGAGATAGCGCTTGAAATACTTCCCAAGCTTCCCCGCGGAGACGGTGAAGTCCGTTAAAACGCCAATCTTCCACTCGAGCATCCGGTCGAGCATATCGCGGACATAACCGTTCCACATCCGCTGCGCGTAGGGCAGCTCGTCGCGGGCGATGCCTTTTGCGACGTTGTTTAAGCACCACCAGAACTCGTTGCAGCAGCCCCGAAACTGCGAAACGGTCGGGCGGCGGACGAGATAGTCGCGGTCGGACGCGGGGGCAATCGCGGGGAGAATGCCGTCCTTGTCAAAAAGGGGGACGGTCAGGCTGTCTTTGCTGTACTCCGCCTGGGCGCATTCCGGCGTCTCAATGTGCAAGTCGACGCGGCTGCCGTCGATGAAGATCATCAGCCATGTGTAGCTCTTGGTGAAATCCGCGTTCATGCCCCAGCCACAGTCGTTGTCGTCCGGTTCCTGCACGATCAGGGGTGTGCCGAACGCGCGAAGCCATGTGCGATCACAAAGAAACGGGGCGGTTTCCGTGACGACATAGACGATGTCGTAATCTTGAAAAGCGTCGCGCGGCGCGGATGGGTTTGCACGGGAGCCGTTTAAGTAGACCGCGCGAATGCGGTCGTCGGCGCGGGCGACGGAGAGGATGGTATCCATCATTTCCTGTTTGGTGCGCATGGGAATCACCTCAATTTTCCTTTATAAAGATACGATTTTCGTCGCGACGGCGTCCGCAAAGGCGGCGTCATGTTCGACGAGCAGCATGGTTGGGACATAGACGCGGATGAGGTTTTCGAGCTGGACACGGGAATAGAGGTCGATATAATTTAGTGGCTCGTCCCAGATGTAGACATGAGCGGACGTCGCAAGACTGCGGGCGAGTAAAACCTTCTTCTTCTGCCCGGCGGAGTAGCCGCGCATATCTTTCGTGAATTGTACGCGCTCGAAGTCGAGCTTGCGCAGGATGGTGCGCATAAGAGTGCCGTCCACGCCCGCGTGCTCGATGAAGTCGTCGAGGGAGCCTGTAAGAAACGACGAATCCTGCGGTACGACGGAAAAAGTCAACCCGGACGCGACGGTGACGCTGCCGGAGTGCTCGATCGGCTCGCCCGTGATGAGCTTTAAAATGCTCGACTTTCCGGAGCCGTTCTTGCCGCGCAGGAAGACGCGCTCGCCCTGCATCAGATCAAAACGCACGGGTTCGGAGATCTTGCGGCCGTCATAAAAAATAGAGACGTCGCGCAGCTCGATTAACCGGTCGGTGTGATAAGTCAGCGGCCAGATTTTCAGGTCGTCGGCGCGCTCGATATTTTTTAACAGCGCCGATTTTTCCTCGATCGCCCGTGTTTGGCGGCGTTCCAGGTTTTTTCGTCTCTGCTGCATCCGGCGGGACTGCTCCCCGATATAGGCGCGGGTACCGTTCTGCTTTTCGGTCTTGCGTGGGTCAAAGCCGATCTTGGTATTTTCCACCTTATCCGCCCATTCGGACGACTGCCGCGCGGAATCCTGCAATCGGCGGATATCGCGGCGCAGGCGCTCGTCGGTATCGAGTTCGAACTGGTCGCGGAGGGCCTTGTTATGCTCCCAGGACGAGTAATTGCCCGCTTCCAGTGCGATGTTGGCCTTGTTGATCGCTAGGATGTGGTCGACGCAGCCATCGAGGAAGGCGCGGTCGTGGGAGACGAGGATGAAGCCGGATTTATGGGCAAGATAGTCGGACACACGAGCGCGCGCGTCGAGGTCAAGGTGGTTGGTCGGCTCGTCGATTAATAAAAACGCGTTTTCGCGCAGGAACATCGCGGCAAGGAGTACCTTCGTCCGTTCGCCGCCGGAAAGAGTCGCATAGGGGCGGCCGAGTGCGTCGGGGGTGACGTCGAGCAAGGCAAGCTCGCGCTCGAGATGCCAGTCGGGGGCGCCGGGGCAGATTGCGGCGAGAATCTCCCGGGTCGGTGCGGATTCCTCGCGGACGGGGTAGGGGAAGTATTCAAAGTCAACGGATGCCGAAATGGAGCCGCGATATTCATATTCGCCCATAAGCAGACGCAGGAACGTGGTTTTGCCGCGGCCGTTGCGTCCAACGAAACCGAGCTTCCAGGAGGTGTCCAGACGAAAGGTTACGTCGGTGAAGATGTCGTCATAGCTTCCGTCATAGCGGAAGGTGAGGTTTGTAACGTTAATTAAAGACATAAAAAAATCCCCCTTTGAGACGTAATGCATTCCGAAATATCCGAAATTCACCTACGCAGACCTCAAAAAGGGGTGCTGTCACCAAGGGCGACAGCTGGCGCGGCGTGAAGTTTCGGCGACCGTATCAAAAAGGCACAGCATCATAAACAGGGACGAAAAATCCCCGTAAATACTGCCGTTTCCTTTTATCCTGCGGTTACCGTATCACGCCCGTACCTTCTTTTCCTATATAATAAGGAAAGTATAACATATTTGTCTTGACATGGCAAGAGGATTTTTATTACGGTTCCGTTACACTCGGATCGTAATTGCATAAAAATACGAGCTTGCGAATTTTATTACATCGCAAACCCGTTTATTGACTGAAAATGATACGAATAAAGAAAGACCTCAATTATTTCACATCGATTATGTATATACCATACCATAAAAGCTGCGACTTGTCAAGCAAAATTTTAAAAAAAGGCGGAAATTATAGCGCGCGTCGGGCGGTGCTCTCGGGAAGGAACGTCAAAGGCGGGAACGAGGTTTGCAAAAAGGGGTAGAGGAGTGGTAAAATAATCTCCGCCCGACGCTTCGGGCAAAACAAAAGGGGGGTGCAACCAGTATGCAAATCGAACTTTCCGGGATTCGGAAGAGCTTCCGCGTTTATGAACGCCCGAAAGGAAGAGGCGCGGTATGGCGAGGCGCGTTTATAAGGCATGTCCGCGAGGTGCGGGCGCTCGACGACATCAGCTTTTCCGTCGGGGAAGGGGAGCTTGTCGGCTACATCGGTCCCAACGGCGCGGGAAAATCCACGACAGTCAAGGTTATGTCGGGCATCCTGACGCCGGACGAGGGGGAATGCGTCATCGACGGACTCGTTCCGTGGAAAAGCCGGGAGGCGCATGTGGCCAAACTCGGCGTCGTGTTCGGGCAGCGTTCGCAGCTTTGGTGGGACGTGCCGGTGCGGGATTCGCTGGAGGTGCTGCGCGATATCTACGACATATCGCCGTCCGACTATCGGACGCGACTTGCGGAGCTTATCGGCGCGCTCGACATCGGAAGCTTGCTCGACACACCGGCGCGGCAGCTGTCTTTAGGTCAGCGGATGCGCTGCGAGCTGTGCGCGGCGCTTTTACACCGGCCGAAGATCCTTTTTCTGGACGAACCGACGATCGGACTGGATTCCGTGTCGAAGCTGGCACTCCGGGCGTTTTTAAAAGACGAAAACCGGCAAAATGGCGTGACGATGCTTTTAACGACGCACGACTGCGACGATATCGAAGCGCTGTGCGAGCGGGTGCTGGTGATCGGGCATGGGAAGATACTCTATGACGGGAAGTACGCATCCCTTGCCGAGAGGTACCCCGCGAAGGTCGTGATGAAGGTCGAAGCCGACGAGATGATCGCGGCGATGTACAGGGAAATGGAGCTGGTATGAGAAGACATCAGCTTCGCGCGACTCTCGCGATCTTCCGCATCCGCTTTGCGGAGGGCTTCCAATACCGTGCCGCCGCGTTGTCTGGCACGGCGATCGGAGTTTTCTGGGCCTTGATCGAGATCGTCGTCTACTCCTGCTTTTTTAAGTATGGTGCGCTGGCGTCATCGAACGATACCGGCATGAGCCTTGGCATGACGGTCACCTACGTCTGGCTTGGGCAAGCGATCTGGCCGCTGCAATCCATGTCAATCGACGGCGATATCCTCACGAAGATCACCTCGGGCGACGTCGGCGTGGAGCTCGTCCGTCCGCTCGATCTGTACGGTCACTGGTATGCGAAAACCGCCGCGGGGACAACCGGACGGGCCTGGGTACGTGCGATCTTGACGGTTCTCATCGGTGCGGTGATGCCGGCAGCGTTCCGGTTGTCCGCACCCGCGTCGTGGATCGGCCTTTGCTTGTTCCTTTTTTCACTCGTCCTCGCCATTTTGCTGTGCAACGCGTTCGCGATGTTCGTCACGGCGATCCGCATGAACATCACCCTCGGCGAAGGCCCGACCTATATCCTGATGCTCCTGTCCGGCGTGCTGTCGGGCGGTTACATCCCGTTGCGGCTTTGGCCGGCATGGATGCAGACCTTCCTTCTCTGGCAACCCTTCGGAGGGTTTACCGATGTCCCCCTGCAATGCTACCTCGGATTGCTTTCTCCCGCCGAAGCGTGGCCACGTCTCGGCCTGCAGCTTGCGTGGACGGCGGTTTTCATCGCCGGCGGGCGGATTCTGATGAAACGGCAGCTGCGGACGATTATCGTGCAGGGAGGGTAAACGGGATGAAGCGATTATTAAGAGAGGCAAGGGTTTACGGTAAGCTCTGGCGGATGCTGATGCTTTCCTCGATCGAATACCGTGGCTGGCCACTGATGTTTTTACAGGTGCTGTTCGTCGTAGTGACCGATCCGCTGTCGACGGTGCTGATGTTTTCGCGTTTCGGCGCGGTCGGCGAGTGGACGGTGGAAAGGATGATCCTTGTCTACGCGCTGTCGGTGGCGTCGTTCGGACTCGCGGAGGTGTTTTGCCGCGGATTCGACAGCTTCCCGTGGAGTATGGTTCGCACGGGTAACTTTGACCGGCTATTACTGCGTCCCTGTTCGTTGTTTACGCAGGCGGCGGCGTCGCGGTTTCATCTGCACCGGATTGTGCGTCCGATCACCTGTCTTGCGGCGGTCGCGTGGGCGCTCCGGCAAATGCACGTGACCTTGACGCCGTGGGACGTCCTGATTCTGCTCGGCGCGCTCGCGGGCGGCTTCATTATGTATTCGGGCGTCTTCATCCTGACGTCTGGACTGTCGTTTTATACGGTGAAGGGGCTGGACTGGATTTACATCCTGACAAACGCGTCGTATCAGGTGACGCGCGTGCCGCAGAATTACCTGCCGCGCGTGATGCGGTATGCGTTCACGTTCCTGCTGCCGGTGCTGGTCATCAGCGTTTATCCCGCGTCGGCGGTCTGCGGATGGGGGAGCCCCACGTGGCTCGGAACCCTCGCGCTGCCAGCGGGCGCGGCGTTTTTCGCGCTAAGCTTGGTCGTGTGGAGGATTGGGGTAAGACATTATACGAGTACAGGAAGCTAAAAAAGGCGATGGGAAAGGAAAGATGATCAATGGAGCTTAGTATTCGGGAGATGCGGGAATGCGATTTCGGACGAGTGACGGCGCTGTGGAATCAAGAGCTCGGGAACCGGGGCGTTAATGAGGAGAATTTAACCGCTTGCTATGAGAAAATGCGGCGGGACGACAACTATCGCACCTTTGTGGCGGCGGCGGACGGCGAGACGGTCGGGTTTATTACCGTTGTGCAGGTCATGGCGGTGGAAATGCCGGTGGGGTATTTGAAGGTCAACGGGCTGGCTGTGCGGAAGGAATGGCAGAGGCAGGGCATCGGCGCAAAGCTTTTGTCGTATGCGGAAAGTTACGCCGCCGGGCGGGGGCTTTCGTCGATGATCCTGAACAGCGGCTTCCAGCGTACGGGGGCACATGCGTTTTACGAACGGCAGCAGTACGACAAGCTATCGTACTGCTTTACGAAACGGATTAAGCGGGAGGGGTAGACGTTGGAAACCATTGCGATCGGCATCCAAAATATATGCGCGCCCTGCGGCTGCGCATGTAAATACTGCCTGCTGCAATCCTGCAAAAGTGCGGACGACGGCGTGGAATACTACAGGGGAAAAAGGCAGGCCGTTCGGTTTGCCGAATGGGGCAGAGAGAAAAACAGGACGAATCTGCCGTTCTACTACATATCCTACTGCGCGGAGTATCCGGAACTTTTCGATAACATCGCCTACAACCAGTCCGTCGGCTTTGCGGGAGGGCGGTTTTTGCAGTGCAACGGCATCCGCATCCGGGACAAGGCCGGGACGGACGAGTTCTGCCGGAAACTCGCGGCGGCGGGCGTGCGGATGATCGACACGACCTTCTACGGGGACGAGGCATATCACGACCGTTTCGCCGCGCGGGAGGGGGATTACCGCTTTATGCTCCGCCTTGCGGCGAGCGCCAAAGCTGCCGGTATCACCTGCGCACCGTCCGTGATGGTCACGGAGGAGAATCGCGGGATGCAGGGCGGGCTTTTCGATACGCTGGAAGGCGTTGTGGGGCTTGAAAACGTCCATAGCTTCCCGCCCGACTATCGCGGCCGGGGAGACCGGGTGGAGGATGTTCGCTTGACGCAAGCGGGTTATGAAGCGTTGCCCGAGAGGGTGAAAAAGTCCTTGAACAAAACGCGATACCGAACCCAGGCCGAGTGGCTCGGGGATGGGAGCCTTCCGGAATATACCAGACGCGCGGTGACGATTACGCTGCGAAGAGACAACATTGACCAGTTTGAGAGGATGACCTGTGACGAACTCGTCGCCTATGTGGAAGCGCTCGACGATGCGTACTATCGGGCGATTCCGACGATAAACGAGCTTGCCGGCATGTACGCTGACCGGGACAGTGACCGGCTATACCGGGTGCGTGATCTGTTTTGGATGTGGCAGAGGCGGTATATCCGGGAGCATGGGCTGAAGCTTTACGACGTAACAGACGAGCGGCTTTGCCACACGGTGCGCAGTTAAATATAAAATAAAAAGGTGAAGAATAAAAATTCTTCACCTTTTCGTTTATCTATGGATGCATTGACGGGGACACGCTTCCCGGCACGCGCCGCAGCGGATACACTCGGGAGAATTGATGTCGCGGCGCACGTCGACGTCCATTTTGCACGCTTTGTCGCACGCGCCGCATTGGATGCAGGAAGCGTGATCGACATGAAGCCTGTAAAAGCCGATTTTGTTGAACAGCCCGTAAAATGCGCCCAAAGGGCAAAGATATTTACAAAACGGGCGGTAAAGAAACAGGGAAGCGGTCAATACGCCGACTAAAATAAGCATTTTCCAGGAAAACAGGAATCCGACCGCGCCGCGCAAGGCGTCGTCGAGCAGAACGAGCGGGATGCCGCCCTCGAGCGTACCGGCGGGGCAGATATATTTGCAAAACCACGGGTCGCCGAGCCCGTATTCGTTTCTGACAACGAAGGGGAGCAGTATAACGAATACCGCAAGGACGATATATTTCAAATATCGCAAAATACGGTCGATCGTCTTGGGGATAAAGCCCTTTTTAACGCGGACCTTATAAAGTAAATCCTGCACGAAGCCGAACGGACAAAGGAATCCGCAGACGAGTCTGCCCAGGGTGACGCCGAACAGCAGCAGTGTGCCGACGACATAATAAGGAAAGCTCCGGACACTGCCCGCAAGCGCGCTTTGCAGAGAGCCGATCGGACACGCGCCTAAGGCGCCGGGGCAGGAGTAGCAGTTTAACCCCGGTACGCATACTTGCTTTGACGCGCCTTTCCAGAGCTTTCCCGAGACAAATCCTGCGAGATAGCCGTTTGATATGAGCGCCGCTAAGCCTTGAATCAGATTGCGCTTTCCTTCTCGCATACCGCTCACCCGATGCCGATGCATTCAAGACAGATGTGGATCGCCTTGCGCAAAACATCCGCCTGGTCGCCTTGACGGACGCCGAGGGCAATCATGCCGATGCCGACGGCGAGAACGAGGTACCGGACGAGCTTTTTCATACGTTCCTCCCAAGCAGACGTTCTTCCAGATCGCCGATGGTGATGCCCGCGAGCTTTTCGCGGCAGCGTTCGTTCATGTCCCGAACCAGATCCTCCATCACGGCGCTCATACCCGACGACAAAAGGCAGTCGCAGTCTGAGTCGCCCGACCTCCAGAGCGCCGGTACGGCGGTCTCGCCGAGCGCGTCCAGAATAGCTAGCAGCGTGATCTGCCCGCCACCCTCGATGCTGTAGTAACCGCTCTCGCGCCGTCCCTCCCGCGCATGCACCAACCCTACAGCGGAGAGCCGCGCCATCACCTTACGCACCCGCACGGGATGGGTGCAGATGTTTTCGGCAAGCGCCTTGCTGGAGACGACGCGGTTTGCGTGATACAGGAAAACGAGTCCGTGTACTGCGACGGTAAACTCACCCGTCACGAGCCCACCTCGGCAAGTAAGGCGTCCACGATCGCTTTCCACTTGTCCGCGCTGCGCGAGCCGACATAGGCATTCCCGACGATATTCCCCTCGCTGTCGACGAATACCGTTGTCGGGACCGACGAGACATCCTGTAAAACGCCGTTCATCAGATCGTCCGACGGCAAGATGTGGAGATAATTCGCGCCGGTCGATTCGCGGAGGCCGCGCGCCTTCTCGACCTGGGACATGGAAATGTCACCGTTTTGGTCCAGCGTGTCGATCACGATGCCGACGATGCCGAAATCCTGCGCGGCATACTCCGCCGCAAGCTTACCGAGGTCGGGCATCTCGGTTAGACAAGGGCCGCAGAAGGTCGCCCAGATGTTGACCATCGTCAGCTTGTTGTCCGCCCAGATGCTTTCATCCACGGCAGCGCCGTCGAGACTGGTCGCACGGAACGACGCAAGCGAGGACTCCTTTGTTTCATACGCGCCGGAGACTGTCTCATACGTCCAGTCGTTGATCCCTCCGAAGTCGTATACATTCGTGTAGCCGAGTGCCTCAAGCAACGCCCGCGCCTGTGCGCTGCGGTTTCCGCTGCGGCAGTAGATCAGGATTTCCGCGTCGGTCACCGGCAGCTCCGAGGGCTTTTCGTCGCCGATGGTCTCGACCGGCAGCAGCACCGCGCCGTCGATATGCTCCTCCTCATATTCCCCGGACGTCCGTACGTCGAGGATGGTGATCGGGTCGCCGCTCGTCATCCGCGCGTAGGCTTCCTCCGCCGTCAGCTTGCGCGAGGCGGGCGCTTCGGTTGTCATTTGGGCTGCCGTTGTCGTCGTTGTTGCGGTGCCGGCGCCCTGCGCGGTGCATGCCGCGAGTATAAACGCGAGGGCGGCGATGAGTAATGCCAGTCGTTTCATGTTGAGGGGTCCTCCTGTCACAAAAATCTTATCTGTAATTATAACAGTTACAGATTCGCGTGTCAAGAGTAAAATACACCGAATAAGTAAACAAATTACGAATAGAAAACCCGGCACCGCTTACGACGCCGGGTTTTTTGTCAAAAGGAGCCTTGTTCGTCGGTTGCGGCCTTATGCCAGGTGGGATACAGCTCGCGCCAAACATCGGTATGGGCTTCGCAGTCGAGGTAATGGGGGAAAATCTCGGCGGGAGTATCGGTGTCGTTGTCGCGGAAGGCGGCGGCGACGGCTTCACGGTAGTTCTTCTGCATAGAGACGCAGAAGGCATGCCATTCGGCAAGCCACGCATCGGTATCCTGTAAAATCCGGCTGCGCTCGGCGAATTCGGCAAGCTCGCGTTCGCGTTCCCCGCCTTCGGCGAGGGTGACGCCGGTGGGGGTGACGACAAGGGGATGGAAGACAGGTGCTAGGCGGCCGTCGGGGGTATCGTTCAGCTCCAGCAGAAGCCCGTAGCGCCAATGGGGGTGATCGATATAGCCGACAAAGTTGAAGTTGCCCTGACCGTAGAGGATACCGGCGCCGCGGTAGTCCTCATAGACGCCGACGCAGTGGGAATGCTGGCAAGAAACAAAATCCGCGCCGGCGCGAACCATCGCCTGACAGGCACGGCGCAGACGGGGAGAGGGGTAACGGCTCTGCTCCTTGCCGCCGTGATAGAGGACGATAACGTAATCGGCGTTTTCTTTTGCGTTTGAGATATCCTCCATCGTATCAAACGGGTCAAAGCCCCAGACGCCGCAGCGGTCCGGGAGCGCATAGCTGTACTCATGCTCCGCGACGCAGACGAGTGCGACGCGCTTTCCGCTGACCTCCAGAAAGAGCGGGCGTCGGGCGTCGCGTTCATTTTCACCGATGCCGGTGTAGGGAATGCCGGCGTCCGAAAGGGCTTTTTCGGTATCACACAGACCCGGTGTGCCGAAGTCGAAGACATGGTTATTCGAAAGGCCGACCGCCGTCAGACCGAAATCGCGGAGTACCTCCGCGTACGAGGGTTTGCCGCGCAGATTGGGGCCTTTTTTACGGATGGGCGTATCGGATTCGGTCAGCGCGCATTCAAGATTCGCGATACGCGCGTCGCCGGCCGCTATCAGGCTGCCGACGGAGCCGAACAGCGCGGGAATATCACCGCGATCGAACGCGGGAACGGTGATCGGGGTGGGAGTGATGTCGCCGCCGAGGAATATTTTCATGGGAACCCAAGCCTCCTTTGCCGATATAAGGGTGAAAATGGGGATGCCGTGTCCCTACTGTATCATCTGTGAGGAAGCTTGTCAAGCGGAGAATCTTTAGCCTGCATCGACGTCGAATGCGCCGGGAACGGCTGATTCAAAAACCGGGAAATATTTACGATTATAAAATATCGTCTTGACCAAAGGGGTGGGGGACGTGTACAATGTACGCGAGGGTCGTCCGCGAGGGGCGGCCGATCACCCGAGGGCGGCCATAAACAGCGGTCGTCGGCAGAGAGGAGATAAAACCGTGAAGGACGTTTTTACACTTACCTTCCCGCTTGCCAGACCGCATTGCGGGCTGCCGATGGCGAACGGGAATCTGGGCATCATACTCTGGGGAGATACGGCTCTGCATATCACGGTAAACCAAAGCGACCTCTGGGACCACCGCAGCGGAGAGCTGTTGGTTCCCGGGACGACATACGCCGGACTCGCGGCATACGCAAAGACGTATGGCTGCGGAGAGGGTCTGGAAAAGCTGATTCTTCGGGAGGTCGATTCCCCGTTTCGGCCGCAGCGGATTCCGATGGGACGATTTGAACTGCATTTTCAGCAGGGCGTGCGGCCTGTGGAGATCTCGCTTGCGTATGAAACAGGAGAAGCCTGTGTGCGCTTAAGCGATGGCACGGCGCTGACGTTCTTTATATCGACGCAAAAGAACGTCGCGTTCATCGACGATCCGTCGGGCAGTGTCCGGCAGGTGATCTGCAAACCGTCTTGGGAATTTCATAAGTCCCGTGAATGGCTCGAATTCTGCGGTTACCGGCCGCCGGAGGTGTACGAGGACGGCTGGCGGATCGATTTTCCCGATTCGGCGGACGGAAAAGCGGAGGTGCGCTGCCGGAAGACGCGCGAGGGATTTGCCCTCGCGACAAACGGCGCGGAGGACGACCGTGAAAACGCGCGGAGGGACGCGCGGGCGTTTTGGAAGGACTTCTGGCGCGATATCCCGACGCTCGGGATCCCCGACGTGTTTTATGAGACGCTTTATTATTATAATATCTATAAGTTCGCCGCCGCGACGATGCCGGGAGGTTATCCCGCCGGGCTTCAGGGGCCTTGGCATGAGGAGTATCAGAAAGCGCAGTGGAGCGGCGATTACCACTTTAACGTCAACGTCCAGATGATCTACGGCGCGGCGCTGTCGCTCGGAAAGCCTGCGCATCTGCTGTCGCTGTTTGACATGATCGAGTCCGCGCCGTTTACGGAGGCCCTGTGGCATAACGCACGGGTGCTGTTCGGCATCGACGACGGACTGTGGTTTACGCACGCGGTGGACGATCGCGGCCGTCAGTGCGGATGGCTTGGCTGCGGTGCGGTGCTGGATCCGGCGTGTGGCGCGTGGACGGCGCTGCTGTATTACGGCTATTGGCGGCTCACGGGCGACACCGCGTTCCTGCGTGAGCGGGCGTATCCGTTTATTCGCGGCATCATGCGCTGCTACGAAGCGATGCTCGACGCGGACTTCTCCATTCCCGTGGCGGTTTCGGCGGAATACGCGTCGTCGAACGAGGATGCCGACCGCGCGGGGCGGAATCCGTCGTATCAGCTCGCCGCAATGCATAAGCTGGCCCAGATTCTGCTGGAGACTTCGGCGGTTATAGGTACAGAGCCGAAGCCGGTCTGGACTGAGGTGTGCGAAAGACTGCCGCAGTATTCGACGGCCGACGCCTTCGAGCATTACTCCGGAAAAGTGGTGCGGCGGATTGCTATATGGGAAGGTCAGGATCTCGAGCACTGCCACCGGCATCACTCTCACCTCGGCTGTATCTATCCGTTTGATTCGCTGCCGGAAACCCTGACCGAGGAGCAGCGGGAGGTCGTCGACACGTCGATCGATCACTGGATCGCGCAGGGCGAGGGACAGTGGAGCGAATGGTGCTTCCCTTGGGCGTGGAGCATCCTTGCGAGGATGGGGCTGTCAGAAGCGCCGGCGGTGATGATGGACATATGGCGCGCGCATTTCATCAACGAGGGGATGTGCACGGTCTACCTGCCGCGCTTCCGCGGGATGATCTCGCACCGGCGGATGGATATTCTGAAACCGAAGGATGAAAACGAGGTCATGCAGCTCGACGGCGCGATGGGCTTTATTACGGCGATGCTCGACATGTCGGCGTATCGGAAGGGTAATACTGTCTATCTGTTTTCCGGTATTCCCGCCGCCTGGACGGAGTATGCGATGGAGAATGTGCCGCTTCCCGGGGGCCTGCGTGTGACGGCAAAGCGTGGCGGCGAAGTTGTGATCACGGGTTTACGTGAGGAAACCATAAACATGTGTATCGAAGGAAAAACGATGGAATACCGCGTTCAAAAGGCATAAAGAAAGAGCGTTTCCCATAGTTTAGTGGGAAACGCTCTGTTTATGTTACCAGGAGAAGCCTTCGGCGAGGTAGATCTGGGATTTGCCGGAGACGGTGGAGTTGAACAGCACGCCGGAGTTGTCGGGCGTTAAGATCGGATGCGCGTGATTGGAGCCTTCGCCAAGGAATTTACCGCGGGTGTTGCAGATATATTGGAAATGCAGCCGCTCGCCGTCGTCCAGGGCGATGTAGACGCGCTGACCGATGCCGGTTTCTCCCTTCGGTGTGCCCTCTCCCTCACAGATGAAGGTGTCGAAGGCGAAGTGACTGCCGTCGGCGGAGCAGAAAAAGTGACAAAAACGCGGGTTTTCGAAGCCTTCGTCGAGGATGCGTCGTTTCGCGCCGGGGATTTTCGCACCGATATGCGGCTCCTCGCGGTTCGTTGGAATGGGGTACGCCTCGATTACATGCTGCCGGGTATGGGGTTCAAGTCCGTAGGAGGGATCCATATTCTGCAATGTGATTGTAATACAGGAGGTGCTGTCGGTGCGCCACGCCTGATGACCAATGCAGGATTCCAATCCGTCGCGGCCCCACGGGAGGTCCCGCCAGTGAGTGCCGTCGTCACGGATGACATGGATGTCCGCGCCGAGACCCGAGGGCGGCGGCTCGAGGTGACGTGTGCAGCGTCCGTCCGGGGAGGTGAGCATGCCATGGTTCATTTGCAGCAGCAGATCATGGGACGCGTCGGGATCAGTCGACTGGCAGTATTGCAGATGGGAGTTATGCCACTCGGAATCAGCGGCGATCAAAATACAGGTTCGGCGGGGGATATCGTAGACGAGTAAGCCTGCCGGGGCATTCTCCTGCGTGCCGTCGCCGAGGAACGCGGAGGTGGCGAAGCGCTCGCCGTCGGAGGAGATGGTGCCGATGCCGTAAAAATGCGACGGATGGAAGCCGTCTATGCGGTCGGGCGTATCACAGATCTTCTCGGAGGTCAGCGTACGTGTATCGACCCGCCAGAGGGAGGAGGTAACGGTTAGCCCTTCGCCATAGACGCGGAGGTGATAAAACCAGCGGCCGTCCCGGGAGATGCAGGCTGACGTCGGACGTGCGCCGTCCGGGAGTACGCGCGGCAGGATGGATACGGGCGGCTCCCCGTCAAGAGAGGAAATTTCATAGCCGTTTTCACCGGTGATAAGGAAATGGCGGCGATCCTCGAGCCATACGGGAGTTTCCGGATAAATGCCGGAATGGGATACGCCGTCCTGGGTGAGTTGATAGATGCGGACACCCGGCGCCGTGGGGAAAAGAGAGGTTACGTCGTTGCGGGAGTTCATACGGTCATGCATCCTTTCATAAATACTGTAAGCGTATTCTGATTATAACACGATTGTCGCACATATTCAATGGTTTGTTAAAAACGGCAAAATATTTTTTGTAAAAATAAAGCATGACACGAAAATTAAAATAGAAATTGACAAAAGCAAGGCATATTAAACAAAAATAAATGATATAAAATAGCTATAATGTCTCTACTGTGAAAGTACAATAGTCGAAATGGATAAAAAAATAGAAGTTAATTTGTACAATACGCTTCTTGTAATTATGCAGGTCATATGTTAATATGTTAATATTAAAATGTTAAAAAGCGCTGGTGGAAAAGCTGCGCGAAAAAGGAGGATCCCGCATGGATGGACAGAAAAAGAAGGAAAAGCGCATGCACGCAAAGTGGACGGATGATATACCGCTGTATATCATGGCCGCGCCGGCGCTGCTTAGCCTGCTGATTTTCAGCTATCTGCCGATGATCGGTATTGTCATGGCGTTCCAAAAGCTGGATTTACGCAAAGGCATTTTTTCAAGCCCCTGGGTCGGGTTTGATAACTTTAAATTCCTGTTCGCCACGACGGACGCTTGGGTAATCACCCGCAACACGGTCTGCTACAACGTAGTCTGGATAGCATTGAATATGGTTCTCGCGGTTGTCACGGCGCTGTTGCTGTCGGAGCTTGTCAGCCGCAAGCTTGCCAAAACCCTCCAGACGGTGTTTATGATGCCGTACTTCCTTTCTTGGCCGGTCGTCGCAATTGTCGCGCTGGCATTCTTAAGCCCCACAGCCGGTTATTTAAATAAAATCGTCGCGTTCTTTGGAGGACCGGTAAGAACGAACTGGTATATGACCATTAAGCCATGGCCATATATCCTTACTTTTGTACAGGCGTGGAAGGGCGTTGGCTACTCCGCTATTGTATATCTTGCCGCGATCTCTGGCATTTCGCAGGAATACTATGAAGCCGCGATGCTCGACGGTGCGAACAAGTTCCAGCAGGCGCGCTACATTACGCTGCCGCATCTGAAAACGATGATGTCCATCCTGCTGATTATGTCCATCGGCGGTATCTTCCGCGGCGACTTCGGTCTGTTTTATACCGTTACCCAGAATAAGGGTACGCTGTATCCAGTCACGAATATTATCGATACTTACGTTTATAACGCCATGGCGGTTCTTTCTAACTACGGTATGGCGACTGCCGCCGGACTTTACCAATCAGTGGTCGGTTGTATACTGCTCATTCTTTCTAATAAGCTGGTATCCAAAATCGAGCCGGAAAACGCGCTGTTTTAAGGGCAGATGCCAAGTTATGAGAAAGGATGCTTAATAAATGAAAAGTGCAAACCGATTCAATTCCATTTCCCCGGGCTGGAATATAGCTATTTCCATCGCTCTGTGTATCGTAGCCGTGATCTGTCTTGCGCCGATGCTCCTCGTAATTATTATATCTCTGTCGACCGCCGACTCTCTGGCCTATAACGGTTATACCTTCTTCCCCTCCGGATGGTCTTTTCAAGCGTATGGCTACCTTGTACAGACGGGCCGCCAGATTCTGCAGGGCTATAAGATAACAATCGCATACACGGTGGTCAATACGGTGCTGGCGCTGTTCGTAATGTCGATGTTCTCCTACGTCATAGCGCAGAAGAACTTCCGTATGCGTAAAGCGTTTACGATGTTTGCATTCTTTACAATGCTGTTCTCCGGCGGACTCGTTCCGTCTTACATCCTGAACGTGAAATACCTCCACCTCTATGATACTTTCTGGATCTTTGTCCTGCCCGGGTTGATGAGCTTCTATAACTGCATCATCCTGCGTACCTTCATCAACACGACGATTCCGGACAGTCTGTTTGAAGCTGCGAAGATCGACGGCGCGGGTCATTTCCGTATCTACTTCCAAATCGTTCTGCCGTTGTTTAAAGCGGGTCTTGCGACAATCGGTTTGTTCAAGGTCGTCGGGAACTGGAACGATTGGTTTACCGGTAAGCTTTATATCGAAAACCCCGACCTGATTCCTCTGCAGACAATGCTGACGCGAATCATGGATAATATCCAGTTCATCAAGGACAACGCGTCCAAGATGAACGATCAGACAATTCAGGCGATTCTCAAAGACATGCCTACCGAATCGTCCCGAATGGCGATCACCGTGATCACCGTCGCGCCGATTTTGTTCGCCTATCCCTTCTTCCAGCGTTACTTTGTTCAAGGCCTGACAATCGGGTCAGTAAAGGGTTGATTATTAGACGCTTTCGAGCAAAAGCGCCGTGCTTTTTATGCATTTGGTTCATAGAAAAATGCCGAAAGTGTACGTTTTACAGAACGATATTGACGTCTTCTGAAAACAGAACGTTAATATAAAACAAAACTAGGAGGAAACCACATGACTCGCAAAATCATTACCCTTACCCTCGCGCTGGTCATGGTGCTCGGTCTTGTTTTGACCGGTTGCTCTGGCAACACCGGCACTTCGACCACCACTGCCGCGACCACCACCGCTGCCGCGACCACCGCTGCCGCGACGACGACCTCCGGCACCACCGCCGCTGCCAGTACCATGGGCAGCACTGCCGCTGTTACCACCGCCGCTCCGGCTACGACTGCGGTTGCCGCTGACCTCGAAGAAGTTCAGCTTACCTGGTACAACGCTTCCGATGCGTTCCGCTCCGACAAGGGCCCGGTCAAGCTTGAAGTTGCTGAGTGGCTTAATGGCTACTTCAAGGAAAAGATCAACGCTACTGTTGAATGGCAGTGGACCGGCTGGACCGATTATAATGAGAAGGCTTCCGCCGCGATCAACGCCGGCCAGCCGATGGACATTATGTTCACCTCCCAGTCTACCTTCCCCTTCGCGGTCTGGTATCAGCGCGGCGCGTTTGCCGATTTGACCGACCTGCTTCTTGAGTACGCGCCCGAGACCTATACCTCCATCCCCGAGTATGTCTGGACTGCCGCTTCCGTTGAGGGCCGTATTTACGCGATGCCGACTTACAAGGATATGTCCGTCACCATGGGCCTGATCTATAACAAGACTATGGCCGAAGAACTCGGCGTTGAGGAAGAACTCCTTGGTATGAAGTGGTCTGTTGCCAAGGAACTCGATGAGTTCTATTATAAGGTCAAGGATCTGCGCGATGCAGCGCATTCGGATTGGGCTGATATCCCGCTGAACGAGTGGCGTGATACCATGCACATCTACTATGAAGCCGATAACCTCGCTTCCCTCGCCTATACGTCCATCCCCGGCACCCCCTCTTTCACCGGCGATGAATATGCCAACGGCACCAAGGTCTTCAATGTTTATGCAACCGATGAGTATGCCGACGCCATTAATCTCGTGACCAAGTGGGTCACCGACGGCATCGTTCCTTACGATTCCAAGAACTGGGATACCGAAGGCGTCATTAAGAAATCCGGCAAGATGTTCGCCAAGAACACCTGGGGTCTCGTTGCTGTTGACGAAGATCAGTACGAAAACTACAAGCAGGGTCTGATGCAGCCGGCCGTCGCGTTTACCTACACAGGCTATCCGCAGGCTGTCATGCAGGCGATCAGCGCTGCCTCCAAGAATCAGGAACGCGCCATGATGCTCTTAAACCTCGTCTTCTCCGATCCGCAGGTCTCCACCACGCTCCGCTTCGGTGTTGAGGGCAAGGGCTGGAACCTCGTCGAGAAGGACGGCGTCAAGCGTGCTGACTTCGTCGGTACCTACAATGAAGTTAAGGAAAATCGTAACAATGACGGCTTCTACCTCTGGTACCACGCCGAACAGGGCAACCTCTTCTCCTGCTACCTGCCGATGGATCAGGATGATAACTTCTTTGCGAACCTCGACGCGATGAACGCTTCCGCGGCCGTCTCGCCGAACATGGGCTTCGTTTTCGATTCCACCAACGTGGATACCGAGATCGCCGCCTGCGCCGCTGTTGTCGCCGAGTACCATAACGACCTCATCACCGGTATGGTCACCAATGTTGCCGAGCGCATCGCCGACTTCAACACCAAGCTGAATGCCAACGGCGCCGAGAAGATCATTGCCGAAGCGCAGACCCAGCTGGATGCCTGGCGTGCAAGCAAGGGTTAATTGAACGCCCTGTTTCCTGATTAAAATCCGTTAACCTATAGCTCCCCTCGTTGCAAATGCGACGGGGGGAGTTCCATTTGTACGAAAAAAAGAGACAAACACATACAAAAAGTTCGAAAATAGCGCTTGCAATGCGCATACACATATGGTATAATAAAAAGCCATGGTATCAAGTATCAATATAAGGATGAAATAAAACCATATGATTCAATTTGACGGCTTTAAGCAGCAGCTTCTTTCGGTAAAACCAGTCTTTACGCAGCTCGCGGCGGCGTTTGATCTCGAAAAGGGAAAAAAGGAAATCGCAGAGTTGGAGGAAAAATCCTCCGATCCAAACTTCTGGAACGATTTGGCGATTTCACAGAAAACTCTGAAGCGTATCAAGCAGCTTAAGGATAAGCAGACCGCCTACGATCGTCTGCACGGCCAGTGGGAGGACCTCCTGACGCTGTGCGAGATGGCGATGGAGGAGAATGACGAGAGCCTGACCGATGAGGTCAAGACGGGGCTGGAGGCGTTCCTCGAAAAGCTCGAGGAGGTGCGTATGGAAACGCTGCTCTCCGGCGAATATGACCATAACAATGCCATCATAAGCTTTCACGCGGGTGCCGGCGGCACCGAAGCGCAGGACTGGGCGGAGATGCTCTACCGGATGTATATGCACTGGGCGGAGCGCCACGGCATGACCTTTAAGGTGCTCGACTACCTAGACGGGGAAGAAGCCGGCATGAAGAGCGCGGAGGTGCTGGTCGAAGGCGAGAACGCGTTCGGATTTTTAAAAAGCGAGATGGGCATTCACAGGCTCGTGCGCGTCTCCCCGTTTGACTCGTCCGGGCGCAGGCATACATCGTTCGCGGCGGTTGAGGTGATGCCGGAAATGACGGATGATGATCTGAAGGTGGAGATCCGCGAAGAGGATCTGAAAGTCGATACCTACCGTTCCTCCGGCGCGGGGGGGCAGCATGTCAACAAGACAGAGAGTGCCATCCGCATCACGCATATTCCGACGGGCATCGTCGTCGCCTGCCAAAACGAGCGTTCGCAGCCGCAGAACCGAGCGATCGCGATGCGTATGCTCAAGTCGAAGCTTTTGGAGATCAAGGAACGCGAGCATTACGACAAAATCGATGATATCAAGGGCGAACAGAAAAAGATTGAATGGGGCAGCCAGATTCGCTCGTACGTATTCATGCCGTACACCCTGGCGAAGGATCACCGTACGGGCTTTGAAAACGGCAACATCAACGCGGTCATGGACGGCGATATCGATGGCTTCATCAACGCATACTTGAGCGCGCTGGCAGCCGGTACGCTGGGGAATCCGGCGCAGAACTGATCGATGCGCGGCTTTCGGAGGCTTATGAGCACTTTGTTGACCCTGCTTTCCGTGCTGGTTATCGCGGGACTGGGAGCATTTCTGTACGCGAGATTTATAGAGCCGCGTATGTTGATCGTAGAAAATGTGACGATTGCATCAGAAAATGTGGCGGACGCCGCCGATGGGCTGCGTATTGTGCAGATATCCGATGTGCATGTGTCGGACGACGATCATAAAACGAAGCTTTCAGACCTTGCGAAAATGATCAACTCGCAGGAAGCCGATTTACTCATTTTTACGGGAGACATGTTTGATAACTTCGCGGCGTATGAGGGCGATACCACAGCGGTTAAACAGGCGTTTGCCGACATGCAGGCGAAGTATGGAAAGTATGCGGTACTCGGTAACCACGACTACGAGCGAGGCGCACGTCCGTCAACGATCAAAATCCTCGAGGAAGCGGGCTTTCGCGTGCTGCTCGGTGAACGGGAAACGCTCGGCGAGCTGGGCATTACGATCACCGGCTACGACGACGCATTGTATGGGACGCTGCCGGAGAGCGTCGATCTGACGGGTGCGCAGGGGTTTCATCTTGTGCTGTGTCATGAGCCAGACGTCGCGGATAGAATCGACGCGGAGCTGTACGACTTGATGCTGTCGGGGCATACGCACGGTGGGCAGGTGAATCTGCCGTTTGTCGAAGCCTTGTATCTGCCTAAAATGGGGCGCAGCTATTTAAAAGGGGTGCACCATCCGGGAGGAGAGAACGCGCGCGGCGTACTGTATGTCAATCGGGGGATTGGGGAGTCTCTGCTGCCGATACGGTTTGGCGCGACGCCGGAAGTAACGGTTATCACGCTCGAGAGAAAATAAAGAAAGCCGACGGGTGAGCATAAGAGCTGTCCGTCGGCATTTTTTTAGTTCAGAATAAAGACCCCGAGATTGAGATACGCGGCGAAGGTGAGCCATAATAGATAGGGGATTTGCAGCCATGCGGCGACGGGTTTGACGCGGTGCATGGCGAAAATCATAGCGAGGACGAGTCCCCAAAGAGCCAGAAGGACGACGAAGGCGGGGAGATAAGCCTTTGCGGTAAAGAAGACGATGGGCCAGAGGAAGTTTACGGCGAGGGAAACGGCATAGAGAGACAGTGCCAGCCTTTTAGCGGGGGAATCGGGTTGCGTCCAGACCAAATAGGAGGAGATGCCCATCAGCAAGTAAAGGATCGTCCAGACAATGGGAAACAGGATCCCGGGAGGAGAACCGGGCGGCTTGATCACGTCGGCATACGCCGCCATGGAGCTTTGGGTGAGTAGTCCCGCGAGCCCGCCGACGGCGAGCGGAATGGCGAGATTGACGATCAAAGCCTTCCAACGCATATAAAAACGCCCCTTTCGCACTAGTCTATGCTGCGAAAGGGGTGTTTATACGTCATTAATAGAACAGGATATCGCGATACGAGGTGATTTCACGGGTAATCTTACGCACACTGCGGGCGTCAATGCGGTCATACTCGGAATGCGCTGCGCAGAGGTCGTCGCACATGTCCGTACGGTACAGCTCGAGGACGAGTTCGGCGGGCATACTCACGCGATAGGGTCGGATTTCCGTACGGCGGAGGATACCGCTCCGTGCAGCGGAGCGAATACGCGACTCGGCTTCATCAAAGGGAATACAGCGCGCATGATTGCGGCCGACGCCGACCTTGACGGAGGCGGTTTCGATATTCCCAAGCAGCGCGCGGGCTTCCATGCAGGCGGCATCGTCGCCGGAGACCATCACGAACGGGACGCTGAACGCGCCGGCAAACAACGCGCCCTGCGCGATTTCCCCGCATTTCCGGCCGTTTACAATGTAATTATACCAGGATTTCGAGCTTTGGCAGTGATCGAGGAAACCGTTGAAGGTGCCCGGCATCGGATGGCAGCCGACCTCAAGATAGGCGGCGCATTCGCCGGAACGGATGAGATCCTCCCATGCGCCACCCTTTAGTTGCATAGCCGAGGGGTGGAGGAGCGTTGGGATAAAGTTGCGGGCGCCGCCGTGTCCGTCGACGACGTAGATTTCATCCGCGCCGGCATCAAGACAGCCGGCGACGGCGGCGTTTAAATCGGCCATCAGGCGACGGCAGGCAAAGAGATTCTTATCACTGCCCTCGGCGGTTATCATCTCCATGGAATCGACACCGCTGATGCCTTCGAGATCGGTCATAATAAGTACTTTCATACTGTAATCCCGCCTTTGTCAATATGGTGGCATCAGTATAGCACGATTCCTGCCGGAGGACAAGCGTCAAAATCCGATTAGAGTCGAAAATACGAGTAAAATCGCCAAAAAAGCGAAATTTAACCCGGAGAACAGCTTCATATAGGCACCGGTATGCCCCGGACAGCGGGTGTTGAATTCGCGGAAGGTGATGAGGGACGCGAGGCTTGCGATGAGGGTCCCCGTGCCGCCGATATTGACGCCGACAAGCAGGCTTCGGTAGTTGTCCGTAAACTGGGACAGCAGTACCGCGCTCGGGACATTGGAGATCACCTGGCAGGAGAGCGTCGAGGTAAGCAGCGTAAAGCGGTCGGGGATGGCGGTGAAGAGAGCTCGGACGGCGGGGATGCGTCCTATGTTTCCGGCGAAGATAAAAAAGGCGGCAAAGGTGAAAAGCAGCGGGTAGTCCACTTTCTTTAAAGCGTCGCGGTCGAGAAACAACAAGGAAATGAGGACGATGACGCCACCGACAGCATAGGGGAGCACGCGGAAGACCATGACAATGGTGAGAGTGAAAAGCAGGACGTATAGGATGGTCCGTTTGCGCGGCAGTGTTTCGGTATTAGCGTCAAGGGTGAGCGCGTCCCGCGGCAGCAACGTGCAGCAGATAACGATCAAAACGACGGAGAGCGCAAAGCAGGGAAACATGATACGCATAAACTCGAGGTTCGGAATGTTGAATTTAGTGTATAAAAAGAGGTTCTGTGGGTTGCCAAAGGGGGTGAGCATCCCACCGAGATTGGCGGCGATGTTTTGTAAGATGAAGACATAGGCCATGTAACGGCTTTTACCGGTGATGGACAGGACGAAATAGCCTAGGGGGAGGAAAGTTAAAAGCGCCATATCGTTTGCGATAAACATGGAACCGATGAAGGTAATGCAGACGAGCGTGAGGACGGCGCTGCGGAGGGTGGCAAAGCGTTCGACAACGCGGCGGGCGAGGATAGTGAAGAAGTGGATATTCCGTAAAGCACAGACGACCGCGAGGGTGGAAAACAGGCAGGTGAGAGTCTTGAAATCAAAATAAGACAGATATACAGCGTCAGGAGGGACGATGCAGGAGGAGACGAGCGCGGCACTGAGGGCGACTGTAAAGACCGGATTGTGGCGGAAGAAGTCAAAAACAGGATACGGTTTAAGACGCGGCAGACGATAGGTATTTATAAAAAATCCCTTCCTTTTGCAGATGAGATAAAATCGCACAACGTATAGAATACGGCACCGGAGGGGATTTGTCAAGTATCGAAACAGCGGAAAAAGGGTAAAAAACGAAAGAATGATTGATAAAAGACATTGAAGGATTGACAAGGAACCGTATGCGCGTTATAATGGGATAAAACGAGCGGCATAAAGGAGGAACCCCCCCATGAGCGAGAGCTTTGCGGTTTCGGGCATCCATGTTGGCGAGCATAGCTTTATTCCGGACAAGCTGACCCGGGAATTTGAGGCGCGCGGCGTCGGGGCTTTAAGCTTCCTGACGATACGCACACGCAATCAACAGGTAGCTCCCCAGTATTTCTACGAATGGGCGCGCTGGTGCGTGGAGCGTCGCGTGTACTTTATGTTCCTGTACACGATGCAGAACGCACCGGAGGGGAAGGATAGTCAGTTTACACCGGAGGTCGTCGCGAAAATTCGGGAGATTGCCGGAGAATACTTCCTCGGCGACCAGATCGGCGAGACGGGTACGCTGTACGGGGCGCGTCCGAGGGGGTACGGTGCGAAGATGCCCGCCGGGATGGACGATATGCAAAGCTGCCGCGACACCTACGTACGTGAATTGAACCGTTATGTCGAAATCGATCGCAAGCTTGGTATGCCGTACATCGCGCCGGTGGAAGCGACCGCGCTGATCCGCTATACCTTCGACGCGGGCTGCACACTGGCGCTTTTGGAGATGATGCCGGGAGACCCGGAATTCTTCGTATCGCTGACACGAGGCTGCTCGTACGCTTTTGATTTGCCCTTGTGGGGTACCTATATCGCGCAGGAATGGTACGGCGGGCTCCGCAATGATGATCCGCTCAAATACCAGCGCATGAAGGCGGCGTACCGTTACGCATATCTCGCCGGTTCGCACATTGTCTGCTTAGAATCCGGCGACGAGAAGATCGAGAGCTACGGCTATGTCTATGAGCAGGAGCATCCGCTTTGCCGTGCGTATCGGGACGAGGTGGAAGCGTGCGAGAAGCGCTTCCGGGAGAATCCGCGCTTATCGGCGGAGCCCGAGACACGCGTGGCGTTCGTCTACGGCAATCTCGAGGCGTATACGGGATGGCAGGGAACGGCGGTCTGGGAGCAGTATGACCGGGATGAATGGAGTATCGGCCCGGCCGAATGGTCATGGCGCATCCTCGAGGATTTGCGGCACGCCAGAACATGGCAGGAGGTCGAAAATTACGGGGAAACCGACCTGTCCGCGGCTCCCGCGTATGGTCTGTATGACGTAATTCCCGCAAATACGCCCAGAGAAAAGCTTGCGCGGTATGAAACGGTCATTTTTGTCGGCTGGAATACGATGACAGAAGACATATGGAACAATCTGCGCGGCTATGTGGTCGACGGGGGGCATCTGTTCCTGACGGCGGCGCATTTGAATACAAATAGTCGCCGCGACGGACAGTATCTACCGATATCGGGCGGGAAAACCGCCGAATTCTTAGGCTGCGACATTACGGGTGTAAATCGCATCAATACGGGCGTAAAATTCTTACGCGAAAGCCTGCGCGAAGGTGTGCGTTACCCCGTCATTCCCAACGGCACGGGCGACCCGATCTGTGCGGGTGGCGTGATGAATGCGGCGACCCTCGAACGGAAAGGTGCGCAGACGATAGCGCTCTGGCATGACGACTTCCGCGCGCCGTCGGGCGAGGAGCAGACGGCGATTGTGGAGCATGCCTACGGACGCGGCGTGGTGACCTTGCAGGCGACGGTGGACTACCCCGGGGCGAACGCGGTCTATCCGCTCTACCGCACGGTGGTACGCGAACTCGTGACGGCATCGCACCGTCGCTGCGATGTGCAGGTGATCGCGAGCGATAAATTGCGGTTCTCCGTCTATCGCGGGGAGCATGCGGATATGCTCTGCCTGCTGAACACGGACTTTTCAAACCCGATCACGGTCACCGTCCGTGCGTATGGAAAGACATATACGAGGACGCTGACCCCCACGGAGCTTGCGTGGGAGACGCTTACGAAGATAAAATAAAAGAACCCGCGCCGATCGTATGCCATACGATCGGCGCGGGACTTTTTATATGGACAGAATTACTCGACGACTAGCGCTCCGGTGAGATAAAGCGTCCGGATATTGCCGGAAACGTCTTCGATGTCAAATTGCAGGACGAGGGTGTAAAAGCCGGTATTCGCGGTGGTCGTCAGCGTACCAATGTCCATCGCATCGGCGCGGATACCGGAGGTGATATCGATGTTTTCACCGAGGGGGAGAGAACCGTCCAACGCAAAGTCGGCGGTAACATCCCGGAAATCCGCGTCCAATATGGTGATTTCCAAATCACAGGTAATCGACGCGGCGGGAAGACCGGTAAGTGCGGCGAAACGGATATTGCTGAGCTCAAGCGAGACCCCATCATCGCGTATGACAGCCGCAGAGGATACGTCGCGGCCATCGAGCGTCAGGCGGACATAGCTTCCGGCGCTGAGGGGCAGATCGGTTTTGTAAAAGCTGACACTATTGGAGGACGACTCTGCCGAGACGGATACGACTTGATAGGCTCCATTGCCGTAACGGGCGGCGGGATCGGCGATGACATAATCCGCGATATCAATTTCGACCCGGCCGTCGCGTGACGAATATTGGCCATCATACCCGACGCGGGAGCTTTCGATGATCTCTCCGTCTGCGTTACAGACATAGAATTCGACCGTATACTCCTCGGCATTGGGATGGGCGACCCAGCTTAAGTACCGGCGGACGAGGTAATACGAGCCCGAATCGGAGAGTACTGCGCGATGCACAATGCGGGGGTTTTCCGCCGCGAGGCAGTATTCGCCGATGGCGGTATACTTCACAAAAACCGCCGAGTTGCGCATGGTATAGCTGCTCGCCAGCGCGCCGTCATGGGGGAGCTTTACCGCTGCGGAGAGCCACGCGGGGAGGTAATCCGCTCGATCTATAATGATGGTGATGAGGAAGGTATTCTCATCGGGGCAGCTGAAATAGGTATAAGAAGGGGACTCGGTCGGGCTACCGTCAGCACTGAGGGTGTTGATGCCGATGGCGCCGGTGATTGCGAAGGACAGGTCACGCACAAGCCGGGTACGGGCGGCGTCAAGCGCGGTCAGATAGGTATCGGAGCCGGGTTTTTCGGGAAACCCGTAACCTTGCGCGAGGTTACGGCCGCAGATGACAAAGGACACGGACGAGTACTCGTTTCTGTAGAGTGTCTTGGTGTCGAGCGGCTTATTATGGTCATTGGCGCTGACGAGGGAAAAGAAAACGGGGAGCTTATCAAGATAATCCAGCAATGCCACAAGCACGGAGGCAGTTTGCGCACGGGTCAGAATTTTCTGTCCTTCGAAGGAGCTCCCGACAAAGGCGGAAAAAACGCCGGAGGTTTGGGCAAAAGCGACGCCGTTACGCGCCCATTCCGGTACATTGCCCGCATCGGAGTAGGAGAGTCTTATAGAGGAACCGGAAAACTTGGCAATACGGGAAAGCATCAATGCACATTGATAACGTGTGATGGAGCCGCCCGGCACAAAGCGGTTGTCGGGCATGCCGACGATGTATCCGGCGGTTACGGCATTGCGCACGTCTTCAAAGTACCAATCCGAGAGGGCCACATCATCAAAGGACAGAACGGAGTAGCCGGTAATGCCGAGGGTGCGATTAAGCATGGCGCAGAACTCAGCCCGTGTTACGCTGCTGCTCGGGCGGAAGGTGCCGTCGTCATAACCGTTGATGATACCCTCGCTGACCGCGCGCAGAATCGCTTTCTCATGGGGATGTCCCGCAATATCGGAGAAGCGCGCAGCGCCGGCGGAAACGCTCAGGGCAAGGCAGAGAAGAATGCAGAGAACCGTGAAATGTACGGGCTTTTTCATAGGGAGAAATACTCCTTTACAGCGGGAAGGGGTCACATATTTTTAAGCATTTGACGGGTATCGTGCAGAAGTACCGCCCAATCGTCGGCTGCGGTGACGGATGCGTCCTGCCGGATGGAAAAATAGCCGTCAAAGGAACGTGCAAGCAGTAAAGAGGTGACTTCGCGCAAGCCGCAGACGCCGTGGTTTAACGGTGCGGGGGTACCGTCTGTGTAGAGATCACCCATACGCAGCACACGGATGCGGTTTTTGATGTGGCTTCCGTAGCATGCCCCGAAGAAGGGGTACACGCCTGTTTTTTGATAACCTACGGTGTCGAACACCGCGCCGCAATCGTATGCGTCGAACGCGTGGACGATCTGCGTAACTCCGGCGTCGGTCGAAAGGAAGCTTGCGGGATCATTGGAGACGAGCAGACCCATCCCGTAGCACTGCGCGTAGCGTGCGGCGGGGGTAAAGCCTGCGATATAAGCGCCGATGTCATCGGTAACCGGTACGGGCAGGAGGACGCTTTCGACATGGAGCGTGTAGGCAGCGTTGAAGAAACGGCGTATGGCGTCGTCGTCGGCGGGGTCGGCGGAGATCGTCGCGAGGACAACGCGGACCCCTGAATCGATGAGCGTTTCCCGGGCAGCTTCGAGCGCGGCGGGCGATAACTTGTCAAAAGGGATGCCGTCGAGGGTTCCGGGAAGCTCGAGGTTTGTGACACAGAGCGTGCGGGCAAGGGCAAGCTTATCGGAAAGCGCGGGGATGAGATCAGGTGCGATACTGTAATGATACATCGAAATAAGCCTCCTTACCGGTCGCCGACCGCATCCTGCCGACCGTCTCTGGCGGCGGAGCAGAACGAGCAGCTTTCATTGTCACAGAGGAAGAAGAAGGGGTCGCGGGCGAGGTTTGCGAGTCCCCAGTCAAAGAGGGCCTGCATGTCCATACAGCGGACGACCGCGCGGCCTAAGGGCACCTCGCGGACAATGCCGTCGCGTCGCATAGCGGGCGTTGTGCCTTTAAAATCGCGGTGTCCGGGCGGGAACTTCGTCAAGGTGAACTTTTGCGTGCCGGGAAGGTATGTCGGTGCGGGAATATCGAGCGTGACGAGATAAGCCGCGTCAACGAGCTCCTCAAGACAGTGCAGGGAGGTGTTGCGGTCCTCGTCGACGCCGAGCAGGACGATTTTGCCGCCGAGATCACGAACCTTGAGATAAGGGGTGCCTTCTCCGCAGCCGGTGGGACAGCTTTCATGACCTTCGGTGATGTACGCCGCGTTTTTACCGGCGGCGGTGACGGAATGCACCGGGTGGAGCGAGCGAAGGGTACCGGGACGGCGGCGGAAGGTCTCCGCAATGTAGCCGACGCCGGTGGGAGTGGTCGCAGCGTCGAAGGGAGCGGACCAGCCGGTCAGCGATGACATGACGAGCGTACCCTCCGGGCCGACGGCGTCGAGGAAGGCGTTAATCACAGTGTCGGCGTCGCCGTCGACCAGGCCGACAGCGGTCAGGGCGCTGTGCAGAAGAACAGTATCACTCGGGACGATGCCGAGAAGATCGAGCGTTAAGAGGATATCCTCACGGGTGATGGTACGCATATGGTGAATCACTCCTTAGCGATAGACTAATCGAAGCGCAGAAACGCGCGGCAGGGAGCGCAGGAAGTACCTTCGACACGGATGGGCAGCGCGGTTAAGGTGCAGTGCGCGGCGTCCGGCGGCAGCTGTTCAAGGGCGACGACAGGGGCGAGCATCAGGATGTCCGCGGCGTAGAAATCGGGAAAGAAGCCCTGCGGATCCTCGCGGCTTTCCCATAAGGGAGAGTCGCAGGCCAAAAGACGGGGGTGCAGGGCGATGATGCGGCGCATGGCGTCGGCGGAGAAGTACGGCGCGTCATGGGTGAAGCATTCGTCGCGCCAGTGGATGCCCCAGCCGGTCGAAACGACCACGGCCGTATCGGGTGCGATGTCGCCGGCCGCTTCGATAGCGCGGTCGATCTCCCTCGCGGTGATTTTGACGCGTCCACCCCCGGCAAAGCGTGCGGGGTCGAGACGCAGCACGGTGCAGGGGATATCGACAGTGCGCTCGAGGGGAACTTCGTCGAGCGGATAGGTATCGCCGTACCAGTGGGCGGGGGTTTCGAGATAAGTACCGGTTTGGGAGTGCATCCCATCGAAAATTTCACAGTAGACGGATTTTTTAACCCATGGCGGCTGAGGCACAGGACGAATACACACGTCGGGGAAGGGCTGGCCGTTGCCCCACATACCGGTATAGATGGGGCCGGTGATGTCCAGGAGCATGGGATATACCGCCTCCTTTCGAATAATCAAGCTATTATACCACAGATGGGCGGCTATTTCAACGATAAATTCCAAAAAAATACGGAACAGGTCTTTTCTCGGGACGACACATATGATATAATAATATAAATAATAAAAAATGGAAGGAGCATTCCCACATGCCTGTTTATCTATTACTGGCGGCTGCCGTCATATTCGCCTGTGTGCTCTTAAACAAGCTTTCCAGCAAGCTTGGTATACCGATGCTGCTTGCTTTCATTCTGTTGGGGATGTTTTTCGGTTCCGACGGGGTTGTACGGATTCCGTTTGATAATTATGCGTTTGCGGAGCAGATATGCTCGGTTGCATTGATTTTTATCATGTTTTACGGAGGGTTCGGCACAAACTGGAAGGCGGCGGAGCCTATCGCCGGACGCGCGGTATTGCTGTCCACGCTTGGGGTGGTATTGACGGCGGGGATCACGGGGCTGTTTTGCCGCCTTGTACTGCGGATGGAATGGACGGCAAGCTTTTTACTGGCGTCCGTCGTCGCATCGACCGACGCGGCTTCGGTGTTCTCGATCCTGCGATCGAAGCGGCTTAATCTGAATTACAACACGGCGTCGCTTTTGGAGGTCGAAAGCGGCAGCAACGACCCCAGTTCCTATATGCTGACAGCCATCATGCTGGCCGTGATCAACGGCACGGCGAGCGGCATCGGGGTTGTGCGGATGATTTTCGAACAGCTGATTTACGGCGCCGTTTTCGGTTTTCTGATCGCATATACCGTCATATGGCTTCTAAAGCGGATCCGTTTCTGTACGGCTGGCTTCGACGCGGTATTTGTGGTGGCGGTTGCGCTGCTGTCCTATGCGGCACCGGCAGCGCTCGGCGGCAACGGCTATCTGAGCGCTTATATTGTCGGTATTGTACTCGGCAACGCGCGTATCCGCAATAAAAAAACGCTGGTTCCGTTTTTTGACGGCATGACTGGACTGATGCAGATGCTGGTGTTCTTTTTGCTGGGATTGTTGTCCTTTCCGTCAAGATTGCCGCAGGTGATGCTCCCAGCCTTGGCTATCGCGTTGTTTTTGACCGTTGTCGCGCGTCCGGCCGCCATATTCGCCCTACTTGCGCCGTTTCGCAGCCCGATACAGCAGCGGATTGTCGTATCGTGGACGGGACTGCGCGGTGCGGCGTCGATCGTATTCGCGATCATGGCCATGTCGGCGGATGTCGGCGTCGATATTTTCCACATCGTCTTCTGTATAGTGCTGTTCTCCATTCTGCTTCAGGGTTCGCTGATCCCGTTCGTATCGAAGAAGGTTGGCATGATCGACGAGGGTGCGGACGTCATGAAGACTTTCTCCGACTATACCGACGAGGTGCCGATTCAGTTCATCCGTGCGACAATTCACGAGGGGCACCCTTGGTGCGCAAAGGCACTGCGTGACGTGACGCTGCCCCCGGAGACGCTGATCGTGCTGCTATTGCGCGACACACGGCGTTTGGTGCCTAATGGAAAAACCGTGTTCCACGAGGGTGATACCATCATCATGAGCGCAAGGCCGTCCGGCAGAATCGAGGGCGTACAGCTTTCGGAGAAAAGCGTTGCAAAGGGAGACGCGCTGGCAGGCAAAACGCTGGCGCAAATAACAGCGCTTGGGGAGAGCCTTGTGATTATGATCCGGCGTGCGGGGAAAGTTGTGATCCCGAAGGGAGACACCGTTATCTGCGAGGACGATGTACTGGTGATCAACCATCCGGAGGAATCCTAAAAAAAGCGGGCGGCCATCGACTGAAGATGACCGCCCGTTTTATTATATTAAGTCAAGCCCCACGGGACAGTGATCGCTCCCCGTGATTTCCGGATAGATCTGCGCGTCGAGGATGCGCGGGCGCAGCGCATCGGAGACCACAAAATAATCGATACGCCAGCCGACATTCTTTTCCCTTGCGTGGAACATATACGACCACCAGGTGTAGCCGATGCGGTCGGGATAGAGAGCACGGAAGGTATCCGTGAATCCGCGCGACAGCAGATCGGTAAACTTTCCGCGTTCCTCGTAGGTAAAACCGGCATTGCCGATGTTGGACTTTGCGTTCTTCAGATCGATTTCCTGATGCGCCACGTTCATATCGCCGCAGATTACGACGGGCTTCGTCTCATCGAGCGAAGAGACGTAATCCGCGAAGGCATCCTCCCATGTCATGCGGTAGGCAAGGCGTTCCAGACCGCGCTGGGTGTTCGGCGTGTAGAGACAAACGAGGTAAAAGTCGGCGAATTCCAGCGTGATGACACGGCCTTCACGGTCGTGATCTTCGATCCCCAACCCATAGCGTACGGACAGCGGCTCGATGCGGGTAAAAATGGCGGTGCCGGAGTAGCCCTTCTTTTCGGCATAGTTCCAGTATTGATAATATCCGGGTAAATCGAGGGTGATCTGCCCCTCCTGCAGCTTGGTTTCCTGCACGCAGAAGCAGTCGGCGTCGACGGCGCGGAAGAAGTCGGCAAAACCCTTGCCCATGCAGGCACGCAGGCCGTTGACGTTCCAGGAAATAAGGCGCATAGGTTCTCCTTTAGTTCCAGCGGTCGGTTTCATCGAGCACGACACGTCCTGCCGCGAGGGATGCCGGCACGTCGATGACGCGCTGGTTATTCGAGCCTTTGAATTTTAAAAGAAGGTTTCGCCGGGCTAGGACAAAGCGTCCGTCGACGAGGGTGTTTGCGTATTCGAGCAGCCGGCACTTTTCCTGGTCGGCGACGATTTCCTCGTAGAGGTAGCCGGAGTAGATCGCAAGCTCATACCCATGCTCCCGGATGAGCTTCGCCAGCGGTAGGAGCCCGAGGCTTTGAGCAAACGGCTCGCCGCCGGAGAAGGTAAAACCCGAGAGCAGCGGGTTTTTCGCAGCGCGGGCGAAAATCTCGTCAGGGGTCATCCATACGCCCCCCTGAAACGCCCAGGTTTCGGGATTGTGGCAGCCCTCGCAGTGATGGGGGCAGCCTTGGACAAATACGGTGAAGCGGAAGCCCGGGCCGTCAACGATGGAGTCGTTGACAAGCCCGGCTACGCGAATTTGTATGGGTTCAGACATGGTGCTTAACCCGGTCCCGCTCTTCGGCGCGCTTAGCGTCGTTGAAGTTGTCAAGGGTACCGACCAGGTAACCCGTAATACGGCGGATGCGCTCGAAGCTCGGGTTTCCGTCGTCCTCATGGCGTCCGCAATTGGGGCATTCGTCGCCGATGATACCGTTATAGCCGCAGGTCGGGTCGCGGTCGACCGGGTGGTTGACGGAGCCGTAGCCGATGCCTTCGTTGTACATGGTGCGGATAACACGCTCGAAGGCTTCGATGTTGTTCGCCGCCGCGCCGTCCAGCTCAACATAGGTGATGTGACCGGCGTTGGTGAGCTTGTGGTACGGCGCTTCAAGATGGATTTTCTCGTAGGCGGAGATCGGGAAGTAGACCGGGATGTGGAAGCTGTTGGTGTAATACTCGCGGTCGGTCACGCCGGGAATGATGCCGAACTTCTTCTTGTCGATGCGGACAAAACGGCCGGACAGACCCTCGGCGGGGGTGGCGAGCAGGGTGAAATTGAGCTTATACTCTTCACTCTTGCGGTCAAGGAAGTCGCGCATAAAGCTGATGATGTCGATGCCAAGCCGCTGGGACTCCTCGGACTCGCCGTGATGACGGCCGGTGAGGGCGACAAGGGTCTCCGCAAGGCCGATGAAGCCGACGGAAAGCGTGCCGTGCTTTAACACCTCGGCGACGCTGTCGTCTAAGCCGAGCTTGTCGGAGTCGATCCAGACGCCTTGCCCCATCAGAAAGCGGAAGTTACGCACTTTCTTCGAGCATTGGATCTTGAAGCGGTCAAGAAGCTGCTTGCAGCTAAGCTCCAGCTTACGCTCCAAATCCTCAAAGAACCAGTCGAGGTTGTGGTTGGCCTTGATCGCGATACGCGGCAGGTTGATGGAGGTGAAGCTTAAGTTGCCGCGGCCGGTGACGATCTCCCGGGAGGGGTCATAGGCATTGCCGATGACGCGGGTGCGGCAGCCCATGTAAGCGACTTCGGTTTCGGGGTGGCCGGGCTTATAATACTTCAGGTTGAACGGCGCGTCGAGGAAGGAGAAGTTCGGGAACAGACGCTTCGCCGACGTCTTCATCGCGAGCCGGAACAGGTCGTAGTTGGGGTCGCCGGAATTCGCGGAAACGCCGTTCTTGACCTTGAAGATCTGGATCGGGTAGATCGGCGTCTCGCCGTTGCCGAGGCCGGCCTGTGTGGCGAGCAGCAGATTGCGTACGACCATGCGGCCCTCGGTACTAACGTCGGTACCGTAATTGAGCGAGGAAAACGGCACCTGCGCGCCAGCGCGGCTGTGCATCGTATTAAGGTTGTGGATTAATGCCTCCATCGCTTGATATGTCGCGCGATCGGTTTCGGCCGCGGCGTATTCTATGGCAAACAGACGCACCTTTTCATAGAGGTCGGCGTCCAAACTAAACAGATCGCGCTCGATGGCGTCGTACGCGGCGTTGCCGTCGATGCAAGGGGACTCGCCCTTTTCTTCCCAGACAGCCTTGATCGCGGCGTAGACATCTTCGGAGGTCATCGCAAAATCAGGGGCGAGCAGGCGAAGCGCGCGCGCAAAGTTGCGGCCGTAGAGCTTGCGGTAGGTTTTGCGTACGCCTTCCGCCATCGCGAAGTCGAAGGTGGGGATGCTCTGCCCGCCGTGCTGGTCGTTTTGGTTGGCCTGAATCGCGATACAGGCGAGTGCCGCATAGCTTAGGATATCGTTCGGTTCGCGCAGGAAGCCGTGACCGGTGGAGAAGCCGCCGTGGAAGAGCTTTAACAGGTCGATCTGGCAGCAGGTCGTCGTCAGGGCATAGAAATCAAAGTCGTGGATATGAATATCGCCTTCGGCGTGGGCCTTAGCCTGTTCGGGCGTCAGAAGGGATTTCAGATAGTAGTCCTTCGCGCCCTCGGTACCATACTTGAGCATGACGCCCATCGGGTTGTCGCCGTCGATGTTGGCGTTGTCGCGCTTCATGTCGGAATTGCGTGCGTCGGCGAAAGTCAACTCGTCGTAGATCTTCATAAGATGCGTGTTCAGCTCACGCACCCGCGTACGCTCGGCACGGTAGAGAATGTACTTACGCGCAACGAAAGCGTAACCGGAATCCATCAGCACGTTTTCGACGGTATCCTGTATATCCTCGACGCCTGGTGTGCGATCGGCAAATTGCTCGCACAGGCGCTGCTCCACCATATCGGCGATACGCGTGGCTTCCTCGTGGTTGCCGCGGGAACACGCTTCCATCGCTTTGTACACGACATGCTCGATTTTCGCTTTATCGTAAGGCACAGCGCGCCCGTCACGTTTCAGAATTACAGTAAACATGATTTCCTCCTAATTTCTCTCGCAAAGCTCTACATAACACAATATCTTGTAGTCAAGCGTATTGTAACACACTATATGTAGCTTGTCAAGACCCATACGAAAAAGGTATACATAACCGTTTCACCAGTTATCAACGACAAAAACGACGCGGGAGCGTACATAATGCGGAATGCAACCAAAGGTTTTTTGCGGGAATGTACGGGTAGTTCATATCAAGTGACGGTTGCGCGGAGAAAAAATTTTCATAAAATGATAAGAAAGAAGTGGCCGTCCCGATACGGGACGGCCGCTTGCGAAAAACGAGGGAGAAGGGTTCACAAGATATCCTCATACATGGGAATCGTCTCAAAAATACCGCCGGAACGCGCATAGAAGGCATCATCGAGTCGGTAAAGTCCGTTTTGAGGTTCGACCCAAGGCGCGCCGGCATAGGGGAGCCCGGAAACCATCTTTCCCCAGTTTTTATAGTACTGATGGCCGTTCGACTCGAGTAAACCGACCTTTAAGCCCGGCAGCGGCGCGATACGGGCGGCGAAGTTCTTGTTGATATCGACCTGTGCGGCGCAGACGGTGAGGTCGGCGCAGAAGCAGGGGATGCCCGCGGCGCCCGCGACAGCGAGCATATCGAAGGTCATGCTCATGGTTTTGGCGATGGGCTTGAGGGCGATGGCGCGGTAGCCCATGTCGATACGGGCGCGTACGTCGGCGTCCGAATGCGCGCTTTCGTCGGCGGCAAGACGCACGGGCAGGTCGGATACGTCGATGGGTGCGTCCTCCGGGAAAGGCTCCTCAAGGATGGCGATGGACGGGAGCATCCCGATACGGTCAGCGTGGTCGAGCAGGCGCAGCAGACGGTCTTTCGAGTCATAGCGTCCGTTTGCATCGAGATAGTAGGGGATGTGGCCGCTGTCGGAGTGCGCGCAAGGGATGTCGCGAAGGGCGCTGTGGATCGCGGTCAGGCGGTCACAGTCCCAGGCGAGCATCTTTTCGGGATCACCGTCATGCGCGGGATCGGAGCCGATCTTGATTTTCAGGAAGAAGCGTCCTGCGTCGACCTCCCGGAGCATATCCTCCATACTGACGGTGTAGGTGATGAGCGGGATGGCGGCGAGAGCGGCATTGCGGGTCTGCATATAAGGCTTTGCGTGCGGCGGGATCAGCTCGTCGAAGGACATGCCCTTTTCGCGCGCGTACAGCAGCCAAGCGGCGGTGTCGAGCGCGACTAACGCGCCGAGTACGAAGGTCGTCCGCAGCTTCGCAAGCCCCGATACCGCTTGTCCGTATTCCATGACACGCGGGAAAATGGCCCGCAGCAGCTCATCGGGACGTTCAAACGCAAAGCCCCGGGAAATCTGGCAGGCATAGTCGGTGATTAAGTACATGACGGCGCTGCCGCCGGAGATGGAAAATTTGTTATAGACGGCGGGGTCGGACCAGAGGATACCCTCGTTGGCGATTCCCGTCGCGGTCGCCCCCGAGTCGCTGGTCAGGCGGACGACGGTATTCCACATCGGGCGGGAATTGTATTTGCCCTTAAAGGCGAAAACGGCCTTTAGAGGCTCCTCAATGAATTCTAGCTCCGCTTTGACGATACGCATAGGGGAAACCTCCCAATATTTGTGTATGCTTTACGCAAGATAGATCTTCTTTGCGGCAGCGGCATAGCCTTTTTCAAATTCGTAGCCGTCAAATCCGGGGTCATCCGCCGGGATCTCATCGAGACGGACATAGCCGCCGCCTTGCTCACGGGAAATGCGTCCCGCCAGCATGATGAGAACGGCCTCGAAAACCTCCTCCATATCGGCAAGACCCGCCTTCTTGCGGTCGCCGGTCTCCATGAAGGTGCAGATGTTGTCAAGCATCGGCGCATAAGCCCCCGTGCCATCAAGCACGCGGGTACCCTTAGTCGTCATGACGGTCATGTAACAGGGCTGCCAGACGCCGTGGGTAATGGTATAGACCGCTGTCGCGCCGGACTTATAGAGGACACGATAGGTTTCGGCATGCTTTCCCGCGGCGTCGGTGGAGCCGAGGAAAGCGCAGGAGACCGCGCCCTGTAAGACGCCGCCGATCATTTCGGTCGTATGGATCGCATAGTTAAACTCATCGACCCCGCAGGTGCAGTACACGCTGATGATCTCCCCGCGTTCCTCAGGAGACAGCGCGTTAAACTTCTGCACATCATACGCATAACGCAGCGAGGAGCTGCCGACGACGACCGCGCCGTCCGCGATGTACCGGCGGAGCTTCGCCATATCGCGGACATTGCCGACGACGGGCTTATCGATGAACACAGGCTTATGCGCGCGGAGGAAGGGCTCCGCATGCCCGATATGCTTATCCCAGTTACAGTCCTGCACAAAGCCGATATCGCAGCACGCCATCAGTTCTTCCATGGAAGCGCAGCGCTTTTCAAGTCCCGCGGACTTGATAAAGCCGTCCACCTCGTCATCGCCGCGGAACCCGTCGTTGTATATGGCCACATAGCGCGCGCGGTCTCCTTTATGAAGGATTTCCGTAAACGCCTTCGGATGGGACACGTCGATATTGCACACACCAATACGAATCATACGAAAAATCACCTTTCCTATATATGTGGGGAATTGATATGGTTATTATACCATCTCATACTCCCCTTTCCCATGCCAAATCCTCTCGCCTTTTTATCAAATCGTCAGAATAAGAGAAAAATGCGAGTCTCCCACGGTTGATTTCAAGCGCCGTGGGAGGGGGAGCCTTATACTTCCATGATGACAGGTAGGATCATCGGGCTGCGTTTGGTCTTCTGGTAAAGGAAGTTTGAGACCTCGCTGCGCAGATCGCTCTTGATCGTCGCCCAGTCGCTGATGTGGTCTTCTCTGCAGCGCTCGATTACCTCGATGGCGCGGCGGCGCAGTTCCTCCATCATCTCGTCGGACTCGCGGACATAGATGAAACCGCGGGAGATGACGTCGGGACCGGCGATGATGGAGCTGTCCTCGGAGGAAAGCGATATGACGATCACGATCAGACCGTCCTGTGACAGATGCTTGCGGTCGCGCAGGACGACGTTGCCGACGTCGCCGACACCCAAACCGTCTACCAGGATCTTGCCGGAAGGCACCATCGTCGTCAGCTTCGCGGTCTTTTCCGTAATTTCCAGAATGCGGCCGTTTTCGCTGATGAAGATATGCGAGGGGTCGACGCCGACGGACTGCGCAAGCTGCGCATGCGCCTTCAGGTGACGGTACTCGCCGTGACCGGGCATGAAATATTTTGGCTTCGTCAGGGAGAGCATGATTTTAAGCTCCTCCTGCGATGCGTGACCGGACGCATGAACCTCCGCCATCTTTGAGTAAATGACGTCCGCACCCTGGCGGACAAGCTCGTTGATGACGCGGTAGACAGCCTTTTCGTTACCGGGAATGGTGGAAGCCGCGAGAATCACGCGGTCGCCGGCGCCGATGTTGATCTGCTTATGCCCCGCGAAGGCAATGCGGTAGAGCGCGGACATGGCCTCGCCCTGACTGCCCGTGGTCAGAATGCAGAGCTTGTTCTTCGGATAGCGTCCGATGGCGGAAAGCTCGATCAGGACGCCGTCGGGGACTTCAAGATAGCCGAGAGTCGTCGCGACACGGAGAATGTTCTCCATCGAACGGCCGGAAACGGCAACCTTGCGGCCGTATTTGTGGGCAATCCAGATGACCTGCTGCATACGGTCGACGTTCGACGCAAACGACGCGACGATGATCCGCTGGTCGCAGTTCTTGAAGTAGGACTCTAGGGTCTCGCCGACATGCTTTTCCGACATGGTAAAGCCCGAGCGCTCGACGTTCGTCGAGTCGGAGACTAAAAGCAGTACGCCTTCGTCGCCGTACTCGCCCAGACGGGTCAGATCGGTCATCTTGCCGCGTACGGGGGTGGGGTCGATCTTGAAGTCGCCGGTAACGATCACGTTTCCGAGGGGGGTGGAAATCGCAATCGCAGCGGAGTCCGGGACGGAGTGGTTCGTGCGGATCAGCTCCAAGCCAAAGCATCCAAGCTCGAAATAGTCGCCGGGAGCCACGTTGACAAGCTCCGTCGATTCCAGAAGCCCATGCTCGGCAAGCTTTGTGCCGAGAATGCCCAAAGTCATCGTGGTGCCGTAGATCGGCACCTTTAGCTTGCGTAAAAAATACGGAATTGCGCCGATGTGATCCTCATGACCGTGGGTCAGGATGATCGCGCGAACTTTATCGCGGTTTTTTTCAAGATAGGTGATATCCGGGATAACGAGATCGACGCCGAGCATTTCCTCGTCGGGGAACGCAATGCCGCAGTCGATGACGATGATATCATTGGCGTATTCGATGACGGTCATGTTCTTTCCGATCTCACCGAGACCGCCTAAGGGTATAATTTTTAGTTTATCAGCCATTTTTACTCCTCTTTCAGGGTTCTTTATGTAAGGGGTGTCGTAACCCCTTTTTTATTGTACAGATTTGTTTTTTAGTCGGTAGTGCTGTCCGCGCGCCGGATCCGCTCTTCCAGAAAATCACACAACTCCGCCGCCGTTTCGGCGGAATCCGCCTCGGCAATGATTCGCAGTGCCGCACGGTCGGCGATGGGACGCGCATGGCAAACGCCGCGCTTTTCGGTATAGCCGACGCCCATCGCATCGATGGTACCAGCGTCGGACGGGCTATGCGTCCGCAGAAGGGCGGAAAGCTCGCGCATGACCGCGCCCCGCGCGTGACGGACAGGCAGATCGCGGCTCTCCGTGACGCGGCTGGGGAGCTTCCCCGCAAGTTCGGACAGGGTATGCGTACCGTGTGCCAGCCGGGAGGTCAGGAAAACCGCGCGCCGGAGCGCGTCGGGGAAGGGCGTGTCCGAGAGCCCGGCTGCGATCGCCCGCGTCGCCGCGTCGCTCTGCGTGTGCCCGGATTCGTCGAGAGCGGAGAGGGAAAGCCCGTCGGCGGAAGGCCGCCATTCGATATACGCGCCGTTTGACAGCGTCGCGCCGCAGGCTTGCAGCAGTGCGCGCAGGGTGCTTGCGGCAGGCGTATCGCCTGTGACACTGACGCGCGCGCCGGTGCAGGAATAGTCGTCGGTGTGCGCCAGATAAAGCGCTAAGACACCGTTTAAGGAACAGGTACGTCCGATGCCGGACAGCTCCGCGCGTTTGGTATCCCGCCGGAGCATGGCACCTTCAAGCTTTCGCCGCATCTTCAGCGATGGCGGGGTGGTGTCGGCGCAGACGAGGGAGACCAGGGTGCCGCCGTCGTCCGTGACGAGAAAAGCGCCAACATCGGCATGGGACAGGCGGACGGCAAAGCGCGCGCAGGCATCAAAGGGCGCGTCATGACGTATCACGTTGCTGCCGCAGGCCCGTACGCCGGCTTCGACGGCGCACAGCAGCGTATCGGATACGGGAGACGAGTCGCAGCCGAGCGCGATCATGCCGCCAGGGGCAAGCTCCGTTAGCGCCATGCCAAGCGTGACGCCATCCTCCGGACGCAGCGAGCCGTAGAGACGGCCGTCCTCGCCGATGTGCGGCAGACGCAGCCGGTCGCCGGAGAGAATGCTCTCCCGGATGCGAGCACCTACGGGGATATCCTGCTCGGGCCATATGCGGGAGTACGCGGTGAGGACGGCATCCTCGCCGATATGGGTGCCGTCGCCGATGACACAACCCTCTTCGATACGGACGCGCGCACCGACGACAGTGTCCTGCCCGAGAATCGCGCCGCAAATGTCGGATGCATCGCCGATGGAGGCGCCGTCACAGATGGAGTGGGAGATCGCGGTACAGGTACCGATGGAGGTACCGTTACAAAGGACGGCATAGGGTCCGACAACCGCACCAGGGGCTATTTTGACGGAGGGGGCGATATAAGACGGCGCGTAGAGCGTCGCGCCGGGAAAGTCGGGAAGCGGGGTGGCAAAGGGAGGTAAGTCCATCGATTCCGCGCGGATACGGCCGTCGAGCATATCCTCGGCACAGCGTAAAAATGCGCCGCAGTCGCCGATATCGCACCAGTAACCGCTCAAAGCGGCGGCGTAGAGGGTCTTTTTTTGCAGCAGCGTCGGAAAAAGATCGCAGGAGAAGTCGTAGGGCGTGTTTTCAGGGATCCCGGCGAGTACCTGCGGACGCAGAAGGTAGATGCCCGTGTTGACCGTATCGGTGCAAACCTGTCCCCAGGAGGGCTTTTCTACGAAGCGTTCGACACGGCCCTGCTCATCCGCGACGACGAGACCGTATTCTAAAGGCTCCGGGTGGCGATACAGAACGAGGGTAGCATCCGCGCTCCGCGCACGGTGCAGTGCGATGGCGGGAGAGAGGTCGAAGTCGCAGATACAGTCGCCGCTGATGACGAGAAAGTCGTCGTCGGGACCTAAGAACTCTGCGCACTGCCGGACACTGCCCGCGGTACCGAGGGGGGAAGCTTCTTTATAATAGCGCAGCCGCACGCCGTAGTCGGAGCCGTCGCCGAAGGTGCTTTCGATGACGGATGAAAGGTAGGCGGTCGTGACGGCGATCTCCGTGATGCCCTGCAGGCGTAAAAGTCGCAGAATATACTCCATCACGGGACGGGACAGGAGCCGTGTCATCGGTTTCGGAACGCTTACGGTCAGGGGACGCAGACGTGTCCCTTGCCCACCCGCGAGGATGACAGCCTTCATATAGCGCGTACACTCCTTACAAAGAATTGTAGGGTTAGTGTGCGTCGGACACAGGAAGGCTAAACAGGTAAAAGAAACCTGCTATCGAACGAACGCCCGCAGCAAAAGCGGCAGGTCGACCGGGCTTTCAAAGTAAGCGACGATGCCATCCGCAACGGCGTCCGCGATTTTGTCACGGTTTTCGGTGAGAAACTCCGCTCCCTCGGCGATATCGTGGAAATCGACCTCTAAAAGCACGGAGGGGCTGCTCGTCGACGTTGCCTCGTAGAGCGTCGCCGTATATTTAACGCCGCGATCGTCCGTCGGCGTGACAGCGGAGACGGCGGTATACAGACAGGTCGCGAGCTTCAGGCAAGGATAGCTCCCGCCGCGTATGTAAGCTTCGCAGCCGCGTACGCCGGTGTTTTCCCCGTCGATGGCATTGGTATGTAGCGCAACGTGGATGGAAGGGGAAAGGGCGTTGGAATCCTCGACAGCTTCCGCATAGGTCTTTTCAGGATCGTTGCGGTAAACAATGAAACCGCGGGATAAGAGGCGCGCCTCAACGAGATCGGCGAGGGCGTTCATGTTATCCCGTTCGGTCGTGACGCCGTCCGCGTAAATGTTCGCGCCTTGCGTCGAGGGGCTTAAGAATACGACCTTTGGACCGGGATCCGCGTAACGCAGGGATAGGAAAGCTGCCAGACCCGCGGACAGGCACAGGAGCGCCCCGAGGAGGATAATCAGGATTATAGCCGGTTTTTTCATTCGTTATACCCGTTATACAGGGGAGCCGTACGCCGTAAGCAGCGCTTCGGCGCAGCGGATCCCGTCGACCGCGGCGGAGAGAATGCCGCCCGCGTATCCCGCGCCTTCGCCGCATGGGAATAAGCCGCGCAGGGAGACGCTTTCACAGGATTCCCCGCGTGCGATGCGCACCGGGGAGGAGCTGCGTGTTTCGGGCGCAGTCAAGACGGCGTCCGCCATGGCAAAGCCATAAAGTCTGCGGTCGAATGCGGCAAAACCGGCGCGCATACCGTCGCAGACAAACGATGGCAGCACCTTTGAGAGGTCATATGGCACGACGCCCGGAAGATAGGAGGGCCGAACACTGCCGAAGGCAGAGGGGGAAAGGCCGGCGAGAAAATCGCCGAGACGCTCGGCGGGAGCGCGGTAGGAATTTGACGCGAGAAACGCCGCGCGCTCCAGCTGCCGCTGGAAGGCAATCCCCGCAAGCGGGTCGCGCGACGGGAAATCCTCCGGATTTACGGAGACGAGTACGGCCGCGTTCGCGTTCTCGCCGTCGCGGGCGTAGACGCTCATGCCGTTCGTCACAATGTGGCCTTCCTCGGAGGCTGCCGCAACGACGGTGCCGCCGGGACACATGCAGAAGGTGTACACACCGCGTCCGTTCGGCAAGTGGGCCGAAAGCTTATAATCGGCTGCGCCGAGCGCGGGATGCCCGGCAAAGCCGCCGTATTGCGCCGTGTCAACGAAACTTTGTAAATGCTCGACGCGTGCGCCGACGGAGAAGGACTTCGGGATCAATGCGACGCCGAGCGCATGCAGCATGGCAAAGGTATCGCGCGCGCTGTGCCCGGGCGCGAGCAGGACGGTATCGGTGGGGATCTCGATGCACTCTCCATGGCGCTCCGCGACGGCCGCGATGACACGCTCGTTTTGGATACGCAGACGCAATAGCTTTGTCTCGTAGAGAAACGTACCGCCTAGGGCTTCGATTTCGCGGCGAAGACCTGCGACGACGCCGGGAAGCCTGTCGGTGCCGATATGGGGCTTTGCGTCCCAGAGAATGTCCTCCGGCGCACCGCAGCCGACGAAGTCGCGCAGGACGGATTCACAGCGGGGGTCGGAGATGCCTGTCGCGAGCTTCCCGTCGGAGAATGTACCCGCGCCGCCCTCGCCAAACTGTACATTGGAATCGGGGTTGAGCGCGCCGCCGTCGAAAAAGGCATTCACAGTACGCGTCCGCTGCTCGACGGGGAGACCGCGTTCGCAGACAATCGGACAGACGCCGGCACGGGCGAGGGTGAGCGCCGCGAATAGCCCGGCGGGTCCCGCGCCGACGACGAGCGGACGGCGGGGAAGCGTATAGGCGATGCGGGGTAGCTTTTCCGGCGACGGCGCCGGTTTTATATCGTCGGAAAAGCGTTTCGGACGCGCTATAACGTCGGCTTCCACATTGAAGACGAAGTGGACGTCGCTTTTTTTGCGCGCGTCGACCGCACGGCGCAGTACACGGACAGCACGGACTTGCACGCCGCATTTTTTATGTACGGCGTCGAGCAGGGACTCTTTTGTATACGAAAGCGGCAAAGCGATGCCGCGAACGATCAGATTCATTCAAACCTCCCGGAGGATAGCAGATGCGGCCGCATGGGCACTCGCCCACGCCCAGTGCAGATTATACCCGCCGCAGTCGCCGTCCACGTCGAGTGCTTCCCCGATCACATAAAGCCCGTTCACACGGCGGCATTCGAGCGTCTCGGGGATGAGCTCGGTCGAGCTGACTCCGCCGTGCGTCACCTGCGCGGCGTTCCATGGGGATACGGCGTTCGGCGTAAAGCGCCAGTCGCGCAGCAGGACAGCGATCGCGTCGAGTACGCGGCTCGGCAGCTCGCGGACGGGGGCGGTCATCGCCCCATCGAAAACGGCGCGAACCAAGGTCATCCCGATGCGTTTTGGCAGCAATCCCGACAGGAAATCCTCTGCCGCACGATCGGGGATAGCGGCCGCTAGCTCGGACAGAAGCGCGCGGGGGTTATCGACATCGGGCAGCAGATTAAGGGACAGCGAAACGGGCTGCCCCGCCAAGACATAAGTGCCCGCAAGGGAGGAAAGCTCATAGACGCAGATTCCGGACAGGGCGTGTTCGGTAAACTGCACCTCACCTGCGGATTCCTCGACGGTTCTGCCGCTTGCGATCAGCCGGACGGAGGCATGTACCCGCAGTCCTTTTAAGGCACGCAGGATGCTTTCCGCGACGGGAACCGGACAGAGCGCGGGGGACAGCGGCGTGACCGTGAGTCCGAAGCTTTTTAAAAGGGCATATCCGTCAAATGAGGACGCCGCGCGTCCGCCGGTGGCCATAATCAGCCTTCGGACAGTGGTTTCTTCGCTGCCGCGCGTAATAACGAAGCCCTGTTTGGTATGCCGAACAGCGGTAACGGGCGCACCGGCGGAAAGGGTCGCTCCATGCCCCGCGGCGGCGTATCGCAGCGCGTCGAGTACGGAGGCGGCCTGTTCGGAGCGCGGATAGATACGCCCTTCCTCATCGGCACAAGGGTAGACGCCGATGGAGCGGAAGAAGCGCTGTGCGTCGTCCGGAGAAAAGCGGTCGAGTACGGCAGAAATTGCGGCACGATCCCCACGGTAATGGGAGGGAGAGACGCCGAGATTTGACAAATTGCAGCGTCCGTTGCCGGTCGCGAGGAGCTTTTTCCCGACGCGCGGCAGCGCTTCAAAGACGGTCACGGGAAAGGCCGCACGCGAAAGGAAGACGGCGGCGCAAAGCCCTGCCGCGCCGCCGCCGATGATGCCAATTTGCCCTTGCTGCATTGCCGGCATAAGAACCCTCACACATAAGACCATAGGCGGTAATACTATCCAACCTATTATACAGCATTTACAGCGATTTGTAAAGGGGGCATTTCCGGTGAAAATAAGGCTTATTTGGTCAGTGTACCGTTTTCGTTTTCTGTCATAATCAACAATCGCTTTTCCATTCCCGTCTCCGTGTCGCAGTAGACGAGGATTTTTACGCCGTCGTCGGTTTCGCAGAGGAATTCATAGCACAGCGCTTCTTCGCCCCCGTCGGTCGGGATGAGGGCCAGCGCGGTGTTTGTGACGGTCAGACGTTGGTCAAGCTTTCCTTGGGCCTCTTCCACCGATACGGCGGGAGAGGGCAGCGTGCGGTCACGGTGGTTCATCAGGTAGCCGCGGGCTTCAAAGCGGACGATGGTGCCGTCGTCAAGCGACACGCCGACCTTGATGAGATCGGGGTAGATGATAACGTCGTTTTCCATACAGGAAAAGTTTGCAACGACGATACCGGCTTCATTCCAGTAGTAGCTTTCGCGCAGCCCCTCAAAGCCGTTCTGCTCGAGAAAATTCCGTGCTACATCCACGCCTTCCTTTGGATCCATCGTCGGCTCCACGCCATCACGGGAACGCAGCATATTCAGGACATAGCCGTCCTGGCGTGTGACTTCGATATAGACATGCTCGCCGTCAAGCTCGCCGGACATACAGTAAGCGGGCATGTTGCCGGCCTGCTCTCCGGTCATCGTCAGCGTACCAGCAGGCGCGCCGAGAAACGCATGCGCACGGGCAAGCGCGTCATCCGGCGTAATTTCCGGTGCATTGGTCGTCATAGCGGGCGTCTGGCGCTCGATGTGATCGGAAAGGGGGCCGTCGTAGATTAAGGTGGCGTATTCAGGAAAATCCTCCTCGAGTGAGGTGAACTCTCCCGAGATGGTACGGGAGTCCGTAGCGTCGGATTGGTAAAGCAGCGTACCCGCGTCGGCTTCGGCGACCATGACGGAGAGGGAGTCGGCATAGTTTTTGGCAATAGAAGCCAACTCATCGAGACTGGCACGCTCCTCGTCGGTCAGCGCTTCGCCGGAAGAGGCTTTTTTTACGATAAAGAAAGCATAATCCCCCGCCTGCGCGATAAACTTACAGGTACTGTCCAGCGGTGCGCAGTCCAGCGGCAGTTCAGACAGCGAAACCCGCGCTGACTCCGCTTCCTGCCATATTTCGGCGGAAACGGATGCCAGCAGCACCGGCGACGTAGCGTACCGCCCCTTTTCCATGGCGCTGGCGATATCATTCATGCTTTCGGAAAGGTTCGCCATGGCGCGTGTACGTTCATATAAAAGAATGCGTTTATAAACCGCGGCCTCGGACGCGTACTGTACGGCAAAGCCCACAGCCACGGCAAAAGCCGCAACGATAAAGGTAGCCAATAAAGCTTTTTTCTGTCGATTCATGCGGATAGTTCCTCCTTATGGGCGTAGTTTCCCATTAAGGGGGCGTAAATATAACGGCAAATTCCTCCACAGCCCGTTTGACTTTATGCGCAGGATAAAAGTTTAAGTCGGAAGTACTAAAAACAGTAGACAAACCGGGAGGCATCCGTTATAATGTGCATAACCGTAAAGGGGAGGATTTTAAATGGAAAAAACGAAAATCGGCATTATCGGCCTCGGCGGACGCGGCTTCGGGTTGACGAAACTCATTGCGTCTATGGAGGATATCGAGATCGTCGCGGTGTGCGACCAATATGACGATCGCGTGAAGCGTGCCGTGGACGGTGTGCGCGAGGTTGCGGGGTATGAGCCGCGCGGACTTCTCGACTACCACGATTTGCTGAATATCGATGAAATTCAAGGCGTCGTCATCCCGACGTCGTGGACGGATCACATCAAAATCGCGATCGACTGTATGAAAGCGGGCAAGTACTCCGCGTCGGAGGTGGGCGGCGCGTATACTATCGACGACTGCTGGAACCTCGTGCGCACGTATGAGGAGACAGGGGTGCCCGCGATGCTTCTTGAGAACTGCAACTACGGACGCGACGAGCTGATGGTCTTAAACATGGTGCGTCGGGGCATCTTCGGTGAGGTCGTCCACTGTCAGGGTGGCTACCGCCATGACCTGCGGCTCGGTCTTGCGCATAACCGTGAGCCGGAACGCGAGATGCGCCACTACCGGCAGGGCGAGTATATGCACCGCAACTGCGATAACTATCCGACGCACGACTTAGGGCCGATCGCGAAGATTTGCGACGTCAATCGCGGCAACCGGATGCTCTCTCTTGTCAGTGTGTCTTCCAAAGCGAGGGGCTTAAACGATCATATCCTGCGCATGGACGGGCCCGATTATCCGCTCGCAAACTACGCTTGGGCACAGGGCGACGTCATCACGACGATCATCAAATGCGCACATGGCGAAACGATTACGCTCGTTCTCGATACGACGCTGCCGCGTCCCTACTCCCGCAACTTCCAGATCCACGGCACCCGCGCGGTCTACGTCGAGGACAACCACTCTATCTTCATCGACGGCGAGCATTCGGAAGAGGTGCCGTGGAAGGAGAACTGGAACAACGTCGATAAATACTACGAGAAGTACGAGCATCCGATCTGGCAGGATTACGACCCGTCGAAGGGCGGTCATGGCGGCATGGACTACCTCGTCCTGCGCGGCTTTTTCGACAGTGTGAAGCGCAAATGCCCCACGCCGATCGACGTATATGATATGGCGTCCTGGATGAGCGTCACGACGCTGTCCGAGGATTCAATCGCGATGGGCGGGCACCCCGTGGCCATCCCCGACTTCACGCGTGGCACATGGTTTAGAAAACGCGATCAATACGAGGGCGAATTCGCGCTATAATCTATTTTAGGAGGTACCGTCCATGACAAACGAACAGGTCTTTTCGATGGTCGAGCGCCACCGTTCGGCAATTCTGGACGCCGAGCGGGATATCTGGAAGCATCCGGAAACGGGTTACCGGGAATGGTACGCGCATCGGTACATGGCGGAGCGGTTTGAGAAGCTCGGGTATACGCTGACCTGCGCGGGCGATATCCCCGGCTTCTATACCGATCTCGATACGGGACTCCCGGGTCCGAAGGTGTTGATCTTAGGAGAGCTTGACTCCCTTTTGTGCGCGACGCACCCGGATGCGAATCCGGAGACGGGCGCGGTGCATGCCTGCGGACATCATGCGCAGCTTGCGGCGCTGCTGGGAATCGCTGCGGCATTGAAGGAACCCGGTGCACTCGACGGATTATCGGGCAGTGTGCGCCTGTGTGCGGTGCCGGCGGAGGAACTTATTGAGGTCGGCTGGCGGGAGGAGCTTCGCAAGCAGGGCGTCATCCGCTACTACGGCGGCAAGGTGGAATTCCTCGCGCGCGGGTACTTCGACGGCGTCGATCTGGCGGTAATGATCCATACAGGCGGCAAAAGCAACACCTTCGGTTATAATCGCGGCTGCAACGGCTGCGTGGTGAAAAACATCACCTACGAAGGCGTCGCGTCGCATGCGGGCGGCAGCCCGGAAAATGGCGTCAATGGGCTGTACGCGGCAAATCTCGGAATGACGGCGGCGAACGCGCTGCGGGAAACATTCCGGGACAGCGAGCATATCCGCTTCCATCCGATCATCACGGCCGGCGGCGCTGCCGTCAACGCGATTCCCGATACGGTGAAGCTCGAGAGCTACGTGCGCGGCGCGTCCACCGAGGCCATCGTGCGGGAAAATCGGAAGATCAACCGCGCGCTTGCGGCATCGGCCGCGGCGATGGGCGCTAATGTGACATTATGCGACCGTCCGGGATACACACCGCTTGCAAACGACCCGACACTGCTGGAAGTAGCGCATCGCGCGATGGCGGCGGTCGTCGGGGAGGACAATGTCTGGCGCGGCGAGTGGAGCACGGGTTGCACGGATATGGGGGATCTGTCAGCGGTGATGCCGGCGATCCATCCGTATGCCGGCGGCTCGGCCGGCACAGGGCACGGCGCGGATTACCGCATTGAAGACCCGGTATCGGCATGCGTCAACTCGGCAAAGTGCCAGGCGCTGCTGCTGCGGATGCTGCTCGAGAACGACGCCGCGGAAGCGAAGCGGGTATGTGGGAACTCCAAGCCGCGATTTGCGTCGAGGGAAGATTATTTTGCGATGATGGACAGTCTGGTGATGGATAAACGGGCTGTGACCACGAACGAAGACGGCACGATAACGCTGGACTTCACGAAATAATCAAAATACCGGGATATCCCACTTTTTACGGGATATCCCGGTATTTTTTGTGACAGAGTTTTATAACCGCGCCTCAAACGCTGCGAGTACGGCGTCGCCGACTTGGGACGTAGAGCTGCTGCCGCCGAGATCGGGGGTACGTACGCGGCCTTCCTTAAGGACGGCTTCGATGGCGTCGAGCACACGCGCGGCGTCGTCCGTCAGCCCGAAATAATCAAGCATCTGGGAGACCGACCAGAAGGTCGCGAGAGGGTTTGCGATCCCCTTGCCCGCGATGTCGGGCGCGGAGCCGTGGATCGGCTCGAACATGGAAGGAAAGCGGCCTTCGGGGTTGAGATTTGCGCCGGCGGCAAGGCCCATACCGCCGGAGATGGCCGCACCCAGATCGGTGAGGATGTCGCCGAACAGGTTCGAGCAGACGACGACCTCGAAGCGCTCCGGATGCAGCACCATGAACATCGACGCGGCGTCGACGAGCAGCGAATGCGTCTTCACGTCGGGATACTCGCGGGAGATCTCGCGGAAAACATCGTCCCAGAAGACCATCGAGTAGTTGAGGGCGTTGCCCTTGGAGACCGAGGTCAGCGATTTTCCCAAACGGCGGGCTGTTTCAAAGGCGTAGCGGATGACGCGTTCGGTGCCGATGCGGGAGAAGACGCCGGTTTGCAGGACAATCTCATCGGGGCGGCCGGGGAATAGATGCTCACCCGCGCCGGCATACTCGCCTTCGCTGTTTTCCCTGATGAAGAGCATGTCGATATCCTCGCGCGCGGCGTTCTTCAAGGGGCAGGGTGCGCCGCGCAGGAGCTTGACCGGACGCAAATTGATGTATTGATCAAAGCTTTTACGGATTTTTAAAAGCAGCTCCCACAGCGAGATATGATCCGGCACGCCGGGCGCGCCGACCGCGCCGAGGAAGATGGCGTCGCAGCCGGAAAGCGCCGCGATGCCGTCATCGGGCATCATCTTCCCGGTGCGCAGATAGTATTCGCAGCCCCAGGGGAACTCGGTAAAGCTTGGTTCAAGAGAGGGCACGGCGCGCAGCAGGCGCATACCCTGGGCAATCACCTCCGGCCCGATGCCGTCACCGGCGATGACCGCAATGTTTTTACGGAGCATGGGGAATCCTCCATTCGCTATTACAGTAAGAGTGGTGCGGCAAATACGGCGGATTTCGTCTATATGCTGCCGCCTTTTTATATCGCTTCCGCGATGACCGATATCCCCTCCGGGATGACATTGATTTTTGCGTCCGCGCCGGTGATACTGTCCGCTATGGTGAGCGCCTGGGTAAAATCCCGCGCGGGGAGCATTCCGAAGGCGCGTACCAAGTCGTCATCGGCTTCCGAGATAAAAACGACCTTCTTTTTTGCAAGAATCCGTGCGAAAACCTGCGCCTGCCATTGGTCGGGCGTCGTCTGATCGGCGGGAACGGCTTCAATGCCGTGCAAGAGCGCCGCCGCGTCGGGAGTGTCGCGGAAAAAACGCAGAAAAGCGTCGCCTCCGCAGCCGTCGCTGCAGGCGGACGCCATGATGATCACGCCGCCGTCGCGGGTCAAGGTTTCAGCGGCGGACATGCCCTTGACCGACTGGTACAGGTTTTGGTCGAGCGGGAAGCCGTTGTTCGTCGTGACGGTGATCGGCGTGCGTACGGCGGATACGGCGCAGAGGGACGACAAGAAGTCCGTCCCGCGGCGATGGGCGGCATCCGCGTCCCCGGCGAAGGCGGCGACGACTTCATAGCGGGCGTTGATCACGACGTTCGCGATGAAGGAGAGGTTTGCCTTCCGTGCGGCATAAAGCATGTCGCGGTGGATGGGATTGCCGTCGAGGATGCCGGCGCGGGTGCTCGGATCCGAGAGGAAGGCGGCGTTGTGATTGGCGAGCACGGTTGCGCGCGACGCGATGCCGGGCAGGACCGATTTGCGGCCGCCGGAGTAGCCCGCGAAGAAGTGCGGCTCGATAAAGCCCTCCGCGACAAGCAGGTCGGCTTCCGCCGCGAGACGGTTGATAATCAGCGCGCCGCCTGAGGGAAGCGTGCCGAGCGGGACGAGATTCGTTTTGTCGTCGCAGTCGTGAATTACGATGCGTTCGCGGCTTACAATGTCCTCACCGCATTTGGCGATCATTTCCTCCCGCGTCGTTCCCCGATGGCAGCCCGTCGCGACGAGCAGCGTGATCTCGGCCGCCGGATTCCCGCGCCGGATTTCGCGAAGCATCGGCGGCAGCAGCAGCTTTGAGGGTACGGGGCGCGTATGGTCGGAAAGGATGATCACAATATGGCGTTTGCCTTGCGCGAGCGCGGCCAGTGTGGGCGAGCCGATGGGGCTATTCAGCGCGTCATCGATCAGTGCAGAATCGGTACGAGAGGGGACGTATTCCTCGAGTCTGCCCCGCAGGACAGCGTTGATACGGCTGTCTGGGACGGCGGCGGCAAGGGTGCCGCGGCCGTAAGGGAGGGCGATATTCATAGGGCGACGATCCGTTCTAAGGCGTCGTGCACCATGCGGTAGACGAGATCGGGCGCTTGCGGGGAAGACGACAGCTCGGCGGTGAGAGGACCGTCGTAACCCGTGTCACGGAGAGCCGCCATGACGCGCTCCCAGCGCACACTGCCCTGCAGCAGCGGGAATTCATAATAACCGACGGGGGAGGGGACTTTTTTGCCGTCCTTGGCATGGACGCGGCAAATGCGCTGAGCGAGGATTTCAATCCAGTATTCGGGGTAGGAGTAGCGCAGGACGTTGCCTACGTCGAAATACGCGGCGATGGCGGGGGACTCGAAGCTGTCGATGAATTCGCACATGTCACCGGGGGAGAGGAAGAAGCCGTTGCCGACGTTCTCTAAGGCTACGGTGACTCCTGACGCCTCGATCTCCGGCAGCAGCGCCTCCAACACATGGTGGCAGCGTTCATAAGCCTGCACGATGCTTGTGCCGTCGTCGATGCCGCCGGTGACGACTAGGATCGCGTCGGCGGACAGGGCTTTGGCGCAGGATAACTGGGCGCGCAGGACGTTCATCGCGGTTTCCCGGTCGGCTGCATTCGCGGAGCCGAGAGCCGTGCGCCAGTACAGTGCGGTGGAAACACTCGTGACGGGCAGCCGGTACTGCCGCGAGAGACCGGCGATTTCGGCGAGCTGTGCGGGGGTCGTTTCCATCGTCAGGGAATGCCCGGAGCTGTTGTCGGCATCCACGTTCAGCTCCACGCAGTCAAATCCTGTCGCGGACAGGGTCTGAAACATCGTCTCAAAATCTGTGCCGGGCGCGACCGCCCAGGCGTTGATTGATTTTTTCATCGTAAAATCCTCCTACAGATCAGATACGCGATACGGTCAGTGAATCGTGAAGCGTGACAGATTCGAACGCTGCGCCGTCGCCCATGTGTGTAAATGCCAGCGCTTGTCCGTCCGCGGTCAAATGCGCGATGTCGGACAGCGCCGGACATGCGATGCCCGACAACCGCAGAGAGCCGCCGAGGATGCGCAGGCTGACCGCGTCGGCATCCGCGGTCAGTTCGCCCCATGCGGTGCCGGCAGAGAAGAACGCGCGGAGCGGTCCGTCTACGCGGGGATGGACGCCGATCTTTCCTGCCGGAAGATCGACGGAGAAGCCTTCGAGCGCCGGGAGGAGGGCGAAGCTTGCCATGGAGCGGGCGTAATTAGAGCCACACTCGATTTCGTTATAGGGATTGCGCTTTTCGCCGTTGTAGCGGTCACGGATGGCGCGGACGACGGTAAGACCCTCGTCGACGAAGCCGTCTGCGCAGAGGAGGACGGCGAAGGCGTACTCAAAGCCCGTCATGCACTCTTCGGCATAGGGAATCGGAACTACGGGCTTATACGCGCCCTCGGGATAGTCGCAGATCACCGCGCCGCCCTCGTCGTTTGAGCAGAAAACGCGGCAGGGATTGTAGTATTCCCGCATCGAGGGCTTAAAATTATGCCGAAACATGTTCATAAGAGCCGTTTTCCGGTGTGTGGGGTCGAAGATATCGCCCAGGCCGCAAAGCGCGGCGTGGTACTGCGCAAGAAGCTGATCGATGCTCGACCCTTGGCAGATCTGATATTTTAACTCACCTGCTTCCTCATTCCAGTACGAAGCGACGCAGTCAAAGCGCTCCGCGATGGATTTATCGGTCAGGTCGACGTTCTGAATATACCATTTGCCGTTGAAAAGACGCTCCTCCAGATAGTTTTTGCCGTTTGCGTACAGCGTATCGCACAGCTCCGCAAAATCAAAGTCTCCAGTATACCGTGCCATTTCGGAGCCCGCGCGCAGAGCCGCGAGATAGAACCCCTCGAGCCAGGACGACGGGCCGAACAGCTCCATATCGAGCGTGTGATGCTGCCGCCCTTCGAGGATGCCGTCGCGGTCTGCGTCCCAGGCGTCCCCGTTTTCCGGACTCCAAGCAAAGCTTAAAGCTTTTTTGACGGACGGATAGATACACGCAAGCCACGCGCCGTCGCCGGAGAGCTTCCACTCGCGGTAAACCTTGATGATGCCGCCCATCTGTCCGTCGACGCAGGCGTGAAATCGCGGATTCTTGCGGCCCAAGGGCAGCGGCAGCCGGAAGGTCATATAGCCGGACGGCTCGAGGTTGTATTTATAGTCTGCGTCGCGGATGGAGCGCTCGAGCGACGGGAACAGATAGCACAGCGCGTAGGTGTAGGTCCAGACATGCGTGCAGGTGCCCTCGCAGGAACCCGCATGCTCGGAGACGCCCTCCCAGCCGTAAAAGGTGCCGTCCTCCAGCCGCAGCACTGTCGGAGAACGCAGAACCGCAAGGTTCGAGGCCGCCGCGTCGATGACCTCCGGCGGCAGCGTCGAGTTGTGCAGAGCGTCGCGGAAAGCGTAGGTGCCGGCCCTCAGCCGCTCCCAATGCGCGAGTAAATACCGCGCGGCGTCGAAGGCATCCGTCCAGCGCGTCGCATACCAGTTTCTCCAAGGGCGGTCTCCCTGCTGCGGCGTCCAGTCGTTGATGCGGTTTGGGTAATACCAGGCTAAAACGAAGCGCGCCGAGACGGTCTCGCCGGGGGCGGCGGTCAGCGTCGTATAGAGCGTGGCCATATCGCCGCCGCACTTCTTGTCCGCGTCGTAAACCCGCTCCGGCATCGGCGAGGGCGCCGTAAAATTCCGCCAGTAGATGCCCGCCGCGTCAAACCAGGAGCCGCGGTACCAGTATCGCTGCAGGCCGCAGCTTTCCGCGTCGGTCAGGACGCAAAGCTCCCCAAACGCGGGGTCGTTTGATGGCAGCACGGTATCCGTCAGCCGCACGCCGCCGGGGACGGCGAGGTTTGCAGAGCCGGAGCGCGCTGGATTTCCGACGGAGAAGGCAAAGGTATAGTCGACGGCCGCATCCGTCGGGTTATGAGCGGACAGCGTGAAGCAGGCGGCGGGCAGCGAGGAGTCGTTATCCTCAAGCGGAATCATGGGACTCCATGCGTCGAGTGTCGCCATGCCGGGGAAATGCGGATCGGCAAAGGTCAGACGCGCGGTCGGAAAGGTGCCGTCGAAGATGATGTCCGAAAAATGGGGGAAGCCTGCCATCGTCGTGCGCGCGGGGCCGTAACCAAAGCCCGTATGCCCGGGCAGGCCGGCGGGCTGTCCCGAGAGATCGGTCGTCAGGTCGCCGTTTAAGACACGCGCGTCGAGCAGGTTGCCGCCGCGCGACGCTTTGACGGCAAAATGCGAAAACGAGTTGAAGCTGCCCTTATTCGGATGGTTAAAGATCTCCCAATCGACCAGCCGTCCTTCACCGGACAGGCTGACGGAACCGGCGCCGATGCCGCCGAGCGGGAATCGGATGTTTTTCGTATGCGCTCCGGTATATCTGGGCATGTGTATACGCCTCCGACCTTTTTATGGATGTTTTTATTATAGCACATACAGTTTGCCCGATGCAAGCCCGTTCGTATTTTCTGCCAAGGAAATAATACCGCCCTCAAAACCGTTTTTGCGATCTTGAGGGCGGATGATCAAGGCCTTTCCCGAGGACCTTCATGTATGACGGCTCTACTCCTTTGTCTCCTGCACCGTTCCATATGGGTGCTGCGGCGGTGCGTAAATCGAATACACCTTCAGCGGCATATTCCCGATATTGATGACATTATGCCACGTACCGGCGGGAACGATAACCGCATAATTGCTGTCCACCCGCCTTTGATACCGCAGATCATCGCGGGTATTTCCCATTTTCACGAGAGCATAACCATCCTCAATCCGGATGAACTGATCGAGATTCGGATGCATTTCCAGCCCGATATCGCCGCCGACCTTGATGCTCATCAGCGTTAACTGCAAATGCGTCCCCGTCCATAAAGCAATACGATAAAAAGGATTCAGCTTTGTCAGACGGTCGATATTCACAATTAACGGCGCGGCACCGTAGTCGCGCAATTCCGCGTCACAGTTCCCAGACCTGTTACCAAACATTTCCATACCTCCCTGTTCGTTTTTGGACGTCTGCGTCTGTAGTATGATATGACGCCGCTGCAAACCCTGCCACTAATAAAAAGCAGCCAGCGCAGCATGTTTCCAAATTCGTTTGGAGTATATTATAATTGTTACGTTTAAATTGATAATAATTCTATTATTTACATGATTATGAGACGAATAATATGGAATGATAGTCTTTTCGGGTATTATCGCATAGAATATTCGGTGATATTTACATATAGATTAAGCTTGACAAAGAAGAAAAAGCGTGGTAGTCTACAGATGGATACAAAGTATCCCCACGAAAAGGCAAACCTTGCGAAAGCAAGCGACGCAAAACTATAGGGCCTAAACGTCCGTCTTGTACGGGCCGATGGCAGCCAGTTGCCGATATTGATACAGTCCTGCAAACACAGATGTTGCAGGGTTTAAAAAGTCGGCAGTCTGGCAAATAAAGCAGGCTGCTTTTTTATTTGCCTGATTTTACAATGGGGATTCTTAAAAACCGCATGAATTGAATACAGAACATTCTTCCCATATGAAAAAAGCAAACCGTGTGAAAGCGCGGGACGCAAAGCCAAAGGGTCTAAAGGTATAAAAGCCTATGACAGCCGGTTGCCGAATGAAGAACGTGATAACGAAAGACAACGCTTGGGGGTTGTATATTCCCATGCGTCTAATTCGGTACGCATATTACGATTCGGCAAACGCCGAACCGTAATATTTTTTTATTTTTTAGGAGTTATTATGAACTCATTCGGTATACTTGTAGGTTGCGCGGGCGGCGCTGCAATGACTATGCCGTGGATCATATTAAAAAAATGGATCCTGATAAAACGCGAAATACCTGATAAAGCGATACTTGGCATTAGATTGGCGGGATTACTGATCGTGTTGGCATGCGCGGGAGGTATTCTGGGCGGTTTCGCAGGCGTATCGTGGAAGCTTTTATACTTACTTTTTTTGCTTTTGGATTGCTCGCTGATCGCTGTAATCGATTGGGAGTATAGTATCATACCGAACGGTCTGATACTGGCTTTGTTTCCGTTGACATTGTTTTTCGCATCGACACGGACGATCGAATTCCATATTTGGTCTTCGGCAATCGGTTTGGTACTCTGTTTTATCCTATTTCTTTTCCCGAAAATATTCGGGAAAAATGTAGGCGCGGGAGATGTGAAGCTGGCGGCGGCCATGGGTTTTTGCACAGGATGGATCGGATGCCTGTACGCTTCCGTCGTGATGGGCGCGCTGATCTTGCTGTTTACGATGTTTCAAAGAAACGTTCCATTCGCGCAGAGATTCCAAAAGCTCATACCAATGGGGCCGTTTATTGCCGCCGCACTGCTTGTGGTACAAAGTGTCATCGTTTAGCGTTCCATGGGACGATCGTTCGTCCTAAACCATATAACCAAAAAAATAACGGAGGAGAAGAAATCATGATCAAGAGATTCTTCAAAGACGAAAGCGGTCAGGGCATGGTCGAGTACGGCCTGATTATCGCATTGATCGCCGTCGTCGTCATCGGCGCGCTCGTAGCAATCGGAGGGGGCCTAAACACAAAATTCGGTGATATCGCTGCAAAAATTACGTCTAGCGCAGGCTAACAGATCTGAGTATTGGCATCACCGTAAAAAGCTTCTTGAAATATAGAGGCTCGTCACAAGCGAAAGGGAGCGTTCGGGTATGAAATGCCATCACACGCGCCGGAATCGACATGAGGACGGACAGGCGGCGGTGGAGTTCGCCTTAACGCTCCCTATTGTTTTGCTGCTGCTGGTCGGAATATTGGAACTGGGTTGGGTCTCGGCAAATGCGATGATCCTGGAAAATATCACGCGCGAAGGTGTCCGAGCGGGTATTATTGCGACGGACACGTCCTTGAACAATGAAAAAATCAGCCAACGCATACAAGATATGGCGCCGGACTACTTTGGCTCGATCGATGTGACCATCACGTATTCCGATCCGGCGGATTTTCGGGCGGGAGATGTTACGGTGGTTACACATTACGCGCTTCCGGCAATTACGCCGTTATCCGGGCTTATTACAGAGGGCGGCGTTTTCTACCTGGAGGCCAGCTGTACCATGAAGATGAGCTGATGAATAAGGATTTTTGGAAAGAGGAAAAAGGCGCTTCGCTGATCCTCCTCGCCTTTGCAATGACCGCGTTTCTGGCGCTTGCGGCGATCGGATTGGATATAGGCACGGCCTACCTGCGTACAGCGGAGGTGCAAACGGCGGCGGATGCCGCGGTCATGGCCGCGGGCCTTCAGATGCCCGTGAAGGTATCCGATATGGAACGCCAAAACGAAATCAAACAAATCGGACAGGGCTACCTTCAAAAAAACGGCGTATCGGCGGATGACGCGACTTTTTATTTTGCGGAAGAAGCAAACGGGCTTTATTACCGGATCGGCGTGGACATAAACGCGGTTTCGGAAACGAGCTTCGCAAGGATATTCGGTACGGATACGATCACGTTTTCGCGCGGCGCGGAAGCGCGGGCGATCCCGTGCGTTTCTTTAAACGACATTGTACCGCTCAGCGTAGAGGAAAGTAAGCTTACCACCTTGATCGAATCGGGATTTACGGAGCATGTCGTCTTGAAATACGGATCGAATACGGAGGAAGTCGTCGAAGGCTCGTTCGGAGCGATCGATTTGGACGGTATCAAAGGCGGCGGAGCGAACGATTACCTGACCTGGTTAAATAACGGATTCGGCGGATACTTGAATATAAACGATATTCTTCCGGTAGAGCATGGCAATATGACAGGGCCGACGCTTACCGGCGTCATGGAGCGCTACAACGCATGTACGCATTACACATCGGACGGCGGCTGTAATGAGAATCATTATGTTGCCAGCTGCCCGCGTGTGATGAAGGTTCCGGTGATTGTTTATACCTCGGGTGATCATTCATACGTTAAAATCGTCGGTTTCGCGGCGTTTGTTCTGGAGGATTACACAACCTATGCCACGGAAGGCTATGTCATCGGCTCGTATGTGGACACGGTCAATGTCGGCTCGGAATACGGTGACTTGAGCGGCAGCGTCCAGAGCTTCGGCGTTTACAGTCTGACATTAAGCAGGTGAAGAATGAAAAAGATCGGGATAATCGCGGCATTCGCCGCAGTGATCACGGCAGTTCTGCTGTATATGTATTTAAGCGGGCTTGAAAAACAGCAGGAGGTTGTCATCGAATACGAAACGATTTTAGTGGCGGCACAAGAGATACCGGCGTATACCCGGATCACCGCGGATATGGTAACGGAAGAGCAGATTCCAAAGGGCGGAGGTCATGCGCTGGTTCTGCGATCGGCTGAAAACGCGATCGGTAAAATGGTGCAAAGCGAAATTCTACAGGGCGAACAGATATTAAGCGCGAAGCTGACAGACACGGAGCTCGGAGAGGACGGGCTTTCCTATATTCTGGAAAACGGGATGCGTGCGCTGACGATCGCGGTAGACAGTGTGTCGGGAGTATCCGGATTTATAAGGAACGGGGATTATGTGGATATTCTATGCCATACCGATCTTTCCTCAGACGCCTTTTACGAGGCGACGGGACTCGAAAAGAGCGAGGATGAGGAGGAAACGATACGGCCGACCAGCAGGGTTACTCTTGTCTGTGCGCAAAACATCGAAGTGGCGGCGGCAGGGTCCAGTTACGCAAAAAATACGACGGAAACAGGCGACGGCGGCAGTTATACCTATCTGACCGTATTTGTAACGCCGCGCGACGCTATGCGAATCGTGCAGGGATACAGAGCAGGTTCTTTAACGGTGGTGCTGCGTGCCGTGGGCGACCATGAACCGAACACGCAGATACCGATCGATAATGACGATTTGGCCGAGCCGGCATACGAAGGCTAGAGAAATGGAACAAATTACAGTTATGACCGCGGCATTTACACAGGAGGATCTGCGTACTGCTGCGACGCTTCTGGAAGACGAAAGTATTAAAATAGTCGCGACGCTTCGTCCGGACAGCTCGGGCTTGCAGAAAGCGGGCGGACAGCCGGCTGACGTGCTTGTCATTTGTACGACCAAGCAGCCGGAGCTTGAGTTCGATTTCGCTGAGCGGCTTTATATGACGCGGTCGAGCATCCCGATCGTGTTGATTTGCGAAGATGTATCGGCACCGCTGATCGACCGAGCGATGTGCGTCGGAATCTCCCGTGTGATCAATGTAAACGAAGGTACGGATACCGTTAAACGCGTGGTACTTTCCGCTGTTTCTCGGGAACGTAACCGTGCCGCTGCTTCGACGATGCAGGGGAACGCCTATCTGTCGAATATCATCGCGGTTTTCTGCCCGAAAGGTGGTACCGGTAAAACAACAATCGCCGTGAATCTTGCCTGCTCGCTTGCCGCGCAAGGCAGGAAGGTAGCATTGATCGATCTGGATCTCCAATTCGGCGATGTCGGCGTGTTTATGGATATTGCCAAAGCCGATTCAATTTCCGAACTAATCGAGGAAAACAAATTCGATCTTCAGACGATTCAGAGTTATATGGCTCGGCACTACAGCGGAGTCAATCTGCTGCTTGCTCCGTCCGGGCCGGAGTACGCCGAGCTTGTGCGTACCGAGCACGTCGATGCGATCCTGTCTACACTGCGTTCGCAGTACGACTATCTGATCGTCGATATGGCGCCCGCGTTCAACGATTGCTCGATCGCGGCTCTGGAACTCTCGAATATTATCTATTTTATCGTTACGGAGGATATATCCACGCTACGCAACGCGAAGACCTGCTTTAAAGTCATGAAGGTGTTGAATCTGATCGACCGTGTTGAAACGGTTATCAATAAGGACGGTATTTCAACAATCAACGTGCGTGATGTAGAAAGTACTCTCGATACAAAGGTTTCGTTTGTACTGCCGAACGATCAGAAAACGGCGACGCGGGCAATCAACCGCGGAATTCCGGTGGTTTTGGGAGAGAAACGTTCGAAGCTTGCGCAGGCGATCCGTACGCACGCTAAAACACTTTCGGAGAAGACGAGGTAAGGCATGGGCTTGCTCGCAAAAATGGATAAGACGCCGGCGGCACAGTCGGCGCTCATGGAAAACAAATCGGACGAATTTTCCGTACTTCGGGACAGACTTCATATGGAGGTCGTCGATCAGCTCAATCGCCGCGAGGAAAAGCAGGGAGGGAAGCTCTCAGAGCAGGACACGCGCAGTCTGATCGAAACGGTGCTCGACACACAGGACACGGGGCTTGCGCGCCCGGAAAAAGGAAGGCTCGCAGTCGAACTGTACGACCAGATCCGCGGGCTTGGTCCCCTCGAAAAGCTGTTAGCCGACAACAGCATCAGTGAAATCATGGTCAACGGCCCGAAGCAGGTTTATATCGAGCGGAAAGGCAAGCTGACTTTAAGCGACGTGACATTCATCGACGAGGAGCAGCTTTTAAACGTCATCGACCGGATTGTCGCGCCTCTTGGACGGCACATCGACGAAGCGACGCCGATGGTCGACGCCCGTCTTGCGGACGGGTCACGTGTCAACGCGGTCATTCCCCCACTTTCGTTAAAGGGGCCGCTTCTGACGATCCGAAAATTCTCAAAAAGCCCGCTGACAATTCAAAATTTAATAGGGTTCGGTTCGCTGACGATGAAAATGGCGTCATTTTTGGAGGCTTGCGTAAAAGGCCGGCTCAACGTCGTCGTATCCGGCGGTACCGGCAGCGGTAAAACGACACTATTGAATGTTCTGTCCGCATACATCCCGCAAGACGAACGCATTGTTACGATCGAGGACGCGGCTGAAATTCAACTCCGGCAGCAGCATGTTCTCACGCTTGAAAGCCGTCCGCCAAACCTGGAGGGGAAGGGGCAGATCGCCATACGCGATCTGGTGCGCAACGCGCTGCGTATGCGTCCTGACCGGATTATTGTCGGTGAGGTTCGCGGCGGCGAAGCGCTCGACATGCTGCAGGCGATGAATACAGGCCACGACGGTTCTATGACCACGGGCCACGCGAACACGCCGCGCGACATGCTGGCACGTTTGGAAACCATGGTGCTGATGGCGGGTATGAATCTGCCGCTGAATGCGATCCGGCAGCAAATTGCAAGCGCGATCGATATTATTGTACAGCAATCCCGTTTACGCGATGGATCGCGTAAAATCGTCAGTATCAGCGAGATCCTTGGCATGGAAGGCGATGTCATCACAATGCAGGATCTGTTTGTCTACGAATACGATACAAACGGCCGTATGGGGCACTTTGTCTCACGCGGCATCCGGCCGCGTTGTACCGAGAAGCTGGCGGAAAACGGAGTCGGCGTACGTGACGACTGGTTTGCGTAATACGGAGGGATTATGGAGGTTTTAATCTGCGTCAGCGGCGGCTGCACGGTATTCGCGTTGGCGATGGGGCTTTTTTACGTGCTGAGAAAAGGGAATCTGCGCGAGCGGGAGCGGATCGAGCAGCTGATGCAAGAAAAGCCGAAACCGAAAAAAAGCCGAAAAAAAGATATCGAGGAAGGTAAAACTCGTAAAAACCTCGAAAAGCTTGCCGATCAGCTTCATATGGCCGGTATCGCGCTGCGCGCGGAGGAGTTTTTTGCGATTTGGTTTGTCTCGGCCACGCTGATCCCCGTGCTCGCGTTTTTGGCCGGTGTAAACGTGACGGCGTGTCTCGGTATCTGCGTCATCGGTGCGATATTGCCGATCGGTATCGTGAAATTTAAGCGCGCAAAACGGCTTGCCATGTTTGACCGGCAGCTTCTGGATGCGCTGGCCGTGATGTGCAACGCGCTGCGGGCGGGACTTTCGTTCCTGACGGCAATGCAGAACATCGCGGCGGAGATGCCGGAACCGATTTCGCGCGAATTTGCCTGCGTAGCCCGGGAATGCCAGATGGGTATGCCGATGGAGACGAGCTTCAACCGGCTGATTGAAAGGACGGAAAACGGGGATTTGGAGCTGATTTGTTCAGCCGTATTGATTCAAAAGCAGGTCGGAGGGAATCTCGCGCAGGTGCTTGAGAACATCTCCGGAACCATCGGCGAACGAGTCAGGATGCGCGGAGAAATCAAGACGTTAACCGCTTCCGGAACCATGAGCGGCTATATTATCGGCGGCCTGCCGTTGTTTCTCCTATTGGTATTGATGTTTATCAATCCGGAATACGTCAATACATTCTTTACAACAACGGCCGGGCGGCTGATGCTCGCGGTATCAGCGGTAATGGAGATGATCGGTTTCGTATTCGTGCGCAAGATTGTAAATATCAAGATGTAGGTGACGATATGGGCGGTATCGTATTTTTAGCGGCGGTCACAGTCTTTTTAACCCTGCTTGCCTCGCTCGCGGGCGTAGGCAGACGGCTTGACTGCACCGAGAAACGGCTTCGGCAAATATCTGAGAAGGAAAAACAGTACAGCGACGAGGAGCTTAAAAAACCGTTTACGGAACGCATCATAAAGCCGACGATTGCTAAGTTACGGGCGTTGCTGTCCAAAGCCTCGAGGAAACAGGCAAAAAATACGAAAGCAAACAGGGGCATGGAGAAACTCGACCGGACATTGAAATCGGGCGGGATTCAGTTAAACGCATCCGAGTTTACGATGATCAAAAATGTCGCGACCGTTATCGCGTTGATTTCCGGAATTCTTGCCTTCCAATTAGTCAATACCCAATTGATCATCCGTTTTTTTCTGCTGATACTGCCGATGTATCTGTGTATTCTTATTCCGCGCTTTTGGCTGGCGAGCCGCGTTAAACGCCGCAAGGAACAAATCCTACGGGAGCTGCCGGACGTGATGGATCTTTTAGTAGTCAGCGTGGAAGCGGGGCTCGGATTTGACGCCGCGATCAAGCGCCTTTCGACGAAAAGCCGCGCTGTGGTACTGACCGAGCTGATGGGCGCGGTGAAGGATGTTCAGATGGGCGTTTCAAGGAAAATATCGATGAAGGAAATGGCGGATCGCTGTGATGTCAGAGAGCTTACGACGTTTGTAACGGCGTTGATTCAAGCGGAGCAACTCGGCGTATCGATGAAAACAGTATTGGTCGCGCAGGCCGACCGGGTACGCGAGGAACGAAGGCAGCGCGTCAAAGAGAAGGCGCAGAAGGCCCCGATCAAGATGATGATGCCGACGGTCATGTTTATTTTTCCGGTCATGTTTATCATTCTCCTCGGCCCGGCTGTCATGAGCATCATTGCGGCATTTTCATAAACGGAGGAACGTATGCGGACTGCAGGTATTTTTAAGGACGGATGTCCCGTCGTAAACGCGATTGACGCGAACAATCCCTACCTTCGGCTGCGAGGATTGATCGGCCGGGAGTCCGGGCTGTCGCTTCTTTTAACACCGTGCGCGCAGGTTCATACTTTCTGTATGAAAGTTCCCCTCGATCTTGTTTATTTGGATCGCGACAATACGGTGCTGCGGATCGATGAAAATGTAAAACCGGGGCGGATGTGCAAAGCCGTTCGAAGCTGCCGCCGCGTTTTGGAGTTGCCGGCGGGCACGATCGAACAGTACCATATAAAAGAAAACGACCGGTTAGAGGTGAGGAAGCATGGACGAAGAGGAAAAGACGACAAATAATTATGTAGACGAACTGCGTGTACGGGTAGACCGCGAGACAAGGTTTAAACGCGTATTGATGGGATACCAGCCTCGGAAAGTAGACGAATATATCGAGGAACTCAGAGAAAGCACGAACGAGCAGCTCGAGAGGATGGAACGCGAGCAGCAGACGCTTTCAACGTTGCTGAACACACGGCAAAAAGAAGCGGACACGTGGCGTGAGCAATTCAGTAATGAAAAGGAAAAAACCTCAAATCTCGAGGCATCCGTTTCGCAATATATGCAGGAAGCGCAAACGCTGAAGGAACGGGCGGAGGCAACGGAGCAGGAAAACGAACGTCTCGATACGGAATTGCGGCGTGCACGGGGCGCCGAGGAAGAGCTTGCCGTCCTGCGCGAGGAACGCGGAGAACTGCAGGCGAAAACGCTGAACAGCGCGCATGCGCTTGAGCAGTCGCAGGAATGCATACGCCGGCTGGAGGAAAGAAATCGAGATTTACAGGATCAGCTTGAAAAACTGATTGCGCAGATGAAGGCGTATAAGCTTGAGATGCTGGAGGGCCTTGCGAAAACGGACGCGCTGAGAAAGCATACGGTGACTGTGCTTGGCGAAAAGCTTACAGAATGCACGCGGCTTCTTGAAATATGCGGTACGGACGGCGATCAGGTCAGTGCCAAGGTACACGAAACGCTGAATTTATAGCGCGAAGTAAGGACGACGCGGGTTTTGATATCGCTGAGGACAGGCTGCGGCTGGCTTGTCGTGCTTGCGTTCAGGGAATCGTTCCGCTATCAATATGCAAATTGCCTATTATATGGGTATATAATTGTAAACAATGTATATGGACACATATACATTGTTTTGCTATAATGCTGCCATCGAACTATAGACACAATACAACCGTTGCCCCGATGGAGGCAAATACCTTGGCTGCCAAAGCTCAAAAAGAAGCCGTTAAGCGTTATATCGAGAACAAAATCGATGAAATCAAAGTGCGTGTTCCGAAAGGCCGGAAGGAAATCATACAGGCCCACGCGGAGTCAAAAAAGTGACAGATAAGGGGAGATGGCAATGCTTTGGGAGAATCTACGGGCAGATCAGTTTGTACCGGCAATAGAATTGTCGAAAGGCGTGTGCGCCATGGCGGTCGGCTGCGTCGAAAAACATGGGCTGCACCTGCCGTTAGGGTGTGATGTGCTCCATTCTTCTGGCGTACTGGAGCTTGCGGCGGAGAAAGAACCCGTTTGTGTTTTTCCCAAGATGTACTTCGGCGAAAAACAAGGCGCGGGTGAGTTTCCGGGCACGATCATATTTTCTTCCAAGTTACTATTCGACATTTTAACGGAATCCTGTGCCGAAATGGGCAGAAACGGCTTCAAAAAGATCGTGTTGGTGTCAGGACACGGCGGCAATACGGCGATGTTGAACAACTTTGCCCGCAGTGTTTTATACAAAAAGAATGACTATATGGTGTTTGTTTATAGTGCGTCATCCGCCTGGCCAAAGGTGCAGGACATGCTGGACATCATTGATGCAGGCGACAGGGACTATTTCCCAGAGCTGACCGACGAAGACATCGCCACACTGCGTAATTATATCAAAACAAATACGGTATCAGGACACGGCTGCCTGATGGAAACAGCAATAATGCTCGGCCTGCATCCGGAACTGGTGGACCTTACAAAAGTAAACGATGAAAGCGGCGCTTCTACCCATTATATGGATCGTTTGACGCAAGCCGGATATTATACACCCTTTGCCTGGATGGCCAATTACCCCAACTCCTATTCATCGGATGCTCACGACGGTAACAACGAGCGCATAGGACGCAGCGCAGTGAAATACGCCGTGGAGAAAATGGCCGGGGCGTTAAAAATACTCAAGGACGATGTGTCCGCTGAGGAATACCACGCCCGCTGGCTGTTGAAACAAAAGTGATATTTCACCGTAGTTCTGCGCTCAGCGACGTTCGTCCCACTTCGGACGCATAAGCCCGGAAGCGCGGATAAGTCTGCCCATCTACTCTTTCCCGTCCGGAAGGCAAGGGTATTACCAGACCTTACAAAAAGTGGGAAAAGCGAACTCTCCGCTTTTCCCCGGGATGAACGATAGTGAAGTCGTGTGGCTCGAGACTGCCTACACATGCACCGTCAGATATATGAAGAAAGATATGTCGGGGTCATTGTGCCAGCCGGTTTTCAAAAGTTTACGGTTGGACAAAACCCCGGAGGAGCACCATATAGCTGATCTCTTGGTCTAGGTGGAAATCAAAACCAAATTAGTTTCGTCCCACGCTTATCTGCAATTCCATTATTAGTATAAGCAGTTTCAATTTTAGCGAAGGCAGTATCCATTTTAGTCAAAGTTGCATCCATCTTTGTAAAGGCAGTGTCCATTTTGGTCAAAGCAGTATCCATTTTAGTCAAGGTTTTATCCATTTTTATAATATAATTCATCATTTCTTTTACTATTATTTCAATATTTTTACTTTGGGCATTAGAATGCTTATCCCATGAAGAAGATATTTTATAGATTTCGTTTGATGGATTCTGCATCCGCTGATTTAAGGCATTCATTTCTTCAATAATGTTTCTTTTCTGAATATCAGAATCCTGTTCTGAATGATTAGAGTTTGTTTGTTCAATATCCATTATAATCACCTATAGGTAAAAAATTATATACGGGATGCTTTATAAAAGCATCCCTGCAGTAATTTATTACTGCCCAGTGCAGCGGGAGGTGCCAAGACAAGCGCCAATGGCGTGACCTGAATTGAATTCCTGGGAAACAGTGATATTCTCCAATTCCCCAACGCCGGGGTAAGGTCTAATCGCAGATACCAAGAGGTTTTCGTGTTTCCAAAGTTTATCGATAACCTTGTAGACAATCTGCAGGACACAGTCGTTACCTTCAGTTGCAACGCGTACAGATTCTATA
>JAYFRF010000003.1:0-71529 GCA_034926225.1 Clostridiaceae bacterium | reverse complement strand
GTGGCCCACAAAAAAGAAACGTTCTCTCCTGTGCCTTGCTCCGACAGCCGCAGCTTCAAAATTAAATACGGCGACAGCGTATCCCTCACGCTCCAAGTCCTCACAAACCGTACGCCCGGCAATTTGCAGGATTCCAGGTACATTCTCACCGATAACCCAACGCGGCGCAAGTTCTCGGATAACTCGGAGCATTTCCGGCCATAAGTAACGGTCGTCCCCTTTTCCTTTTTGCTTTCCAGCCACGGAAAACGGCTGACATGGGAATCCACCGGAAATAACGTCAACTGTTCGCAGTCCTGTTCGCTCATAGAAACTCTCTCCTGATAAGGTTCTGATATCGCGCCATCGCGGGACGTCCGGCCAGTGCTTTTCAAGTACTTTTGTAGGATAATAAGCCCATTCGCATTGTCCGACCGTATGAAAGCCAGCCCATTCCGCTGCGAGATCGAGGCCACCGATACCGGAAAACAGGCTAAGGTGTGTCGGCATCGTCCTCGTCCTCCCCACCGGTCAGTAGCGCTTCCAACTCACCCACCTTCTTCTCGATGGCATCCCTCCCCCGGAATGGCTCCCCGTCGATCAAGTCCTGCCGCATACGCTTGACGGTTTCCAGCAGTGGTAGATGCATGTCGTATTTGCGCAGGATCAGCATTCCCTCCCGGTCTGTGTAGATTTCCAGCGGATCCCCTTCTTTGATGCTCATGGTGCGGCGAATTTCCTTCGGGATGACAATACGGCCAAGATCATCAATGCGGCGTATAATTCCGGTTGCTTTCATGCTTTTTCCTCCTCTGTGATGGTGATTTCCTTCTCCGGTTCGTAGTCAGGGCAGTCGTCCCAGATGCACTCCATCCCCCAATGCCGTAAGCAGCACCCGCCGCCATCTTTCGCGCACTTAAGACACTGGCACAAAGGGCTATACTCCTTACATTTCTCGTTATGTTCTGCCATCATTCCCGCCCCCGCTCAATCAGTACCACATCCAGCCGCGCTATCGCTATGATCGCGACGCACCCTAGGATGATCGCCGCGTCACCGGTGTTGCCGATCAGCAGGCCGGCGACACGCCATGCGATCACAATACTTGCCGCTGCTGAGATGCCCTTGTACACCTTCTGCCTGATGCGGTCTATGCGCCTACGCTTGAGCTTGTCCATACCCTTATCTCCTCTCGCATTTCCTTTTGATCCTCTCGGATAGCTCCGCCGCGTATATGTTCGCGTCCCGCTCTCCCCTCGTCTTTGGATCAAGCCTGACGATCCTTTCGACCGCGTATTCCACGCATGTCACATGACATCCGCTTTTACGCTTCTTGCAATCCCAGCAGACTATACTCATTCGGCTCCGCGCTCATGCGCCACCTTTTCCCGCCATAACGCATCCAGCATTCCGGACAGATGCCGGTCACCGAGCTGCAGATGATACTCATAGTGGTTTCGAAATTCCCACTCCGCGACATACACCCGCTCGCCGTCGACCACAGTCCAGTCCCCGGCATACCGTATGTATGTATAATGCTCCCGGTAGTCGTACCCCTGTGACCGGTTCCCGTCCTCGCGGCGGGTATCCTCCTGCTTATACGGCGCGATATTCATACCGCCGCGAATCTTCGTGAAAGCCGCCCGGATGTGCGCCGGCGGCTTTTTTCCGCCGCCGAAAATCTCCTGATACTCCCGCATCATCAGGTTTGCTGCCCGCAAAAGCTCCTGCTCATTTCGAATGATGATTCTTGCTTTCCGTTCCCGCATGGGCTGCCTCCTCGCATAATGTTTTACGGTGTTTTTACAAAAGCACCGTATGAAAAACTTGTTATCCTTCATAGGATGTGAGATAATGAGCGCAACAGACACCGTCGAAGAAAGGGGTAAATACTAATGATTAAAGCAGTTTCTTTTGATATTGGTCATACTCTTGTCAGGTACAATAATCCGCTTAATTGGAAATCGCTGTACGAGCCTGCGTTAAGGACGGTTTCCGAAAGATGTGGTATTGAGTTATCTATTGACCTTATGAAGGACGCCGTGTCAATATTGACAAGATACAACACACGTGAAAATCCTCGCGAGATTGAAGTCACTTCTGAAACCCTTTTTGGCGAAATACTTGACACATGGAAACAGCCGCATGATAAACTTGACAGTGTCAGAGGAGCTTTTTACGGCTTTTTTCAGACAGAGGCCGTTTGTTATGATGAAGTAGTTGAAACATTACATTATCTAAAGTCTGCTGGGATAAAAATCGGGGCTTTAACGGATGTTGCTTATGGAATGGATAATTCTTTCTCTTTACGAGACATAGCTGAAATACATCACTATTTTGATCTGGTGCTCACATCTGTTGATATTGGGTACAGAAAGCCTAATGCTGCCGGATTTTCGACTCTGTTAAAAGCTTTTGACATACCTCCATCACAAATGATTTACGTAGGTGATGAACAAAAGGATATCGTAGGTGCTAATGCGCTTGGAATTGTCTCTGTACTTATTGACAGAAACAGCAATAATCCTATTTGGGGGCAAAAATATACGATTCAAAGCCTCTCAGATATCCGTGGTTTTCTTTGAAAAACTCTTGACACTTAATAGCTGGTCTTTCCTATTCTCAACCGTTTGTGATTCCTGCCTCCTCCGGTTTCCACCGCCCCGCCGCGATATCCTCACGCATTTTTTTTAGTGCGTCGTTCGCCAAAATTTTCGCCATATCGTCGCTGATGCGGAGGGACTGGATGTTCTCCACCCGTGTTTCCCCGACATATAGCTTCACGACGAATGTTGTTTTCTTCTTCCCGCGTCCCATCCCGGTCTCCCTCCTTACGCCGTTTTGTTGTCCACATGGGTTTCCAACAGTTTGTTGAGTGCCGCTTCAACCTTGATACGCCGTTCCTCCGTCAGATCTTCGGACATCCAGACAGACAGTGTAGACGGTGCAATGCCGATATCGGCCGCGATGTCCGCCATATATACACCCGCACCCGCTATTTTAAGGCGCAGCGGGCGGTTTGCCTTGTCTCCAACCATATTCTCACTTCCTTTTTTCGTTTATTTCGCGAATTGAATTGACTTGTCGTATTTTTGGTTTTATAATTGGAATGGGGTTGTGTACTTGTTCTAACATCCTTGACTATTTTTTTCACCTCCCTTTCTTCGCGCTTTTTCAATTAAATTTGCTTTATGAGTGTATTATACTGGAATTATTCCAGTTAGTCAAGGAAAAATTCCAGTATTGGAGGTGCAATTATGAACAAAGTTATCCTTGATAATTTGTCTAAGTTGAATATCGGGCGTTCCGAACTTGTATCTATTGGCTTTTCTCCGCAAAAGTTTGATGATGTGAGACGGGGGAAATCCAGTTTCAATCTTGCTGATGTTCTCCTGATATCGGAAAAATTCCAGCTTCCTATTGATTACCTTCTCGGCCGAACTACAGATCGTGGTCCCAGCATAAAAGAAAACCCCGCCTCGGGCGATGAATCGCCGCGAAGCGGGGTGGACGAACGCGTTATGTCCTTGCTTGACCAGATGACGGAGGATCAGAAACGTCAGTGGATTGATCTGTTAGAATCATTTCTGCGAGAGAAAGGCATTGATCCAAATACTCATCGGGAATGATTGCCAGTAACTCCATGATACGTTGATCTACGTCGCCGGACATACTGCTCTCCTTTCTTTCGGAAAGCCTTCCTCCTTATTTGAATATGACGTCTCGGTTATTATAATCCTTTATCCTTCCCTTTTCAACCGTGTAATATTATAGACAATGTTGATTCTATTTTATCTATAAAGGTTGGGGTATTCACATGGCTTCTTACACAACTACAAGTTGTCCACATTGCGGAAGAGTTGATAAATTTCTCACTCCACGATCAGATTATACATTTGGTTCTATGCTTAGAACTTGCCCAAAGTGCCAAAAGCAATATATAGATAAAACATACATTGAACTGGCTCTTGTTGACAACCAAAAATATAAGCCTGTTCGATCAGGCGTCGGTGCTATTGGATTCCTTTTCATCGCCTTATTCTGCGGTTATTGTTGCATATATACCGCCTATGTATCATATTTTTCTATCGCAATTATTTCATCTAATGGTGATTCGCTGTTGTTTTGGGGGACTGCAATTGCAGCAATTGTGTCTTTGTTGGTATGGATTTCTGACTTGGTAGATAGAAGAAAAAATTATTCTAAGTATTATAATGAGTACATGAGAGAATTGCGATCATCACAGGAACGTATGAAGGATGAAAATTACCTGCGTATGCTTAAACAAGCTGGAATAAAAGTCCCATATTTAATTAGAAATAAGTAACATAATTTTGCCTATGGATTTCCCATGCAACGAAAAGCGCCCCGGCCTTGCGGCCGAAGCGCTTCACAGGTTATCATATGACGCTATCAAAGAGGCCTTTTCGGTATACACAGCTTCTATCATTTGTCTCTTGATAACAATAAGGCTTCCAGTATATTCGCCTGCTCGGTTATTTTGTCGTACGTCTCTTTGTGAATGACGCCATCGATCGGAAGGCTATACGTTTTTTGAAAGCTTTTAACGGCATGCGTCATACCGTTTCCAAAGATGCCGTCAATCGTACCGGTATAAAACCCAAGACGATATAACATCATCTGTGCATCATACACATCGCTCCCCTTGACACCTTTCCCCATGTTGCGAAAAGGCAATGCGTCGTGTTTGATAAAGACGACAGTGCCAACAGAGATCCGTTGTCTGATTTCGAAAACATCCTTATTGATCATCCTTATACAGCCATGAGATACGTTCGTTTTTCCCACAAACCACGGGTTTTTGTTGCCGTGTATTCCATATACACCCCACGGAACATTCAGGCCAATCCAGCTTCCGCCAAACCCGCCTCCCCAGTCGGATATGTTATCAACATACCATAACCCTACAGGGGAGGGTGTTTCGTTCGCACCGCCCGATACCGGATAGGTTTTAAACACTTGCCCATCTAGATACACGGTCATTTTATGAATATCTAGGTCTATATAGAGCGCGTAACCGGTATCGGGAATTTGAAAATCGGCGGACTTCGCAGAGGTAAACCCGCCGAACGCTATGACGATGAAAAAGATGCAGCCTATTAAGAGTAATCTGAAATACCGTATCATAAGTGCCTTATATTGTTTGGTATCGATCGTTTATACGAATCGAACTTGTTTTCTGTGACAACATCCTTCTTATTATGATCATTCCATTTCGATTCATGCGCACCTTTACCTTCCATTAAATAATGACCAAAATGATATTTTACAGCGTTTCTCTTCCGAAATTACACTATAGAAAGGGATGGTGACCTCCATGGATGTCTCCCGCCGGGCCTATGTCTACGCCCGCTATTCCTCAGACAATCAGCGCGAGGAATCCATCGACGCACAGGTACGTGCCTGCAAGTACTATGCTCAGCACGAAGGCATTGAGATCGTGCGTATCTACGCGGATAAAGAAAAATCCGGCCTTGCTATAAAAGGCCGGGAAGAATATCAGCGTATGATGCGTGACATTGCGCTTGGTGAAGTCGGTATAGTTATGGTGCATTATTTGTCGCGTTTCGGCAGAAACGCTTTGGACATGCTCCAGGGAAAGCAATCATTAGAACGCAGAGGTGTCCAATTCATCAGCGTTCGCGAAAAGCTCGACGGTTCTCCCGAGGGCAAGTTGATGCTTATGATCCTTGCCGGCATCAATGAATTTTACAGCGCCAACCTTGCCGTAGAAGTGCGCAAGGGTATGAATGAAAACGCGCTGAAATGTCAGACTACCGGCGGCATACCCGCTCTTGGGTATGACATTGGAAGTGATAAGCTATTAAAGGTCAATGAACCGGAAGCCGAAACTATAAGGCTTATATTCGACATGTATCTTCATGGTCATGGGTACAATACGATTTTGGAGGAGCTAAACCGTCGCGGCCTTCGCACAAAACGCGGCCAAACATTCGGGCGTAATTCCCTTTACGCGATACTACGGAACGAAAGGTATAACGGCGTTTATACATATGCCCGGATTGCTCCGAAGTCCGACGCTGGTACGCGCAACTCGCACAAGTATACGGACAACTACATCCGGATCGAAGGCGGCTGTCCCCGCATTGTCGACCGGGAAGTGTTTGAGGGAGTGCAGAAAATCATGGATTTAAACAAAAGTAATAAGGCACGCAATCGTGCCAATGAGACGTACCTGCTTTCCGGGAAGCTGTACTGTGTGGATTGTGGCAGCCGTATGGTCGGCGAAGCGCGGTATGCACACGGCGTGAAATATCGGTATTACGCCTGCAACCAGCGTGAGCGCCAGTTAGTGAGCTGTCAAAAAACCAATGTCCGTTGTAGCGATATCGAAGAGCTTGTCCTGGACGAGCTTAACGAGGCTGTCGTGTCAAAAGAGAATATTGCTCGTCTCGCCCGTCAAATGTGCGACAGCACTCAAGGGGATGCTAAATCCTCCGATAATTACAAGTCACAGCTTAGTGAGCTTGATCGGAAGATATCCCGCCTTGTAGACATGTTGGCCGATCCTGACATTGAAGATGTAACTCCCGTGAAGGCTCGCCTGAACGTTATGCAATCTCAGCGCAAAGCACTCGTTTCTGCTCACGAGGCGTCCTTGGCGTCAACTTCGCTTATGATGTCCTACGATCAGCTCGTCGCATTCCTATCCTCCATGTACGATATCAAAAAGCAGTCTCCCGAAGATCAACGTAAATTGATCTCCCTATACGTCGATCGGATAATAGTAAAGGATGATCCTGACTCCCCCGGCAACATTAACCGGCAGGACGTCCAAATCATCCTTAACCCAAACAGTCTTACGCTTCCCACGGATTCTTTTGTGGATATTGTTGGTACGGGCAACAGGACTTGAACCTGCACGGTTACCCACTGGAACCTAAATCCAGCGCGTCTGCCAATTCCGCCATGCCCGCCTATACAATTTTATAACGCTTCCGTGATAAACGTATTGCGAAACCGCGGCTTTAAAATCGCGTACGCGGCTTGCGCAGCCCGCTTCTCCCGATACATACCGAACACCGACGACCCGGAACCGGACATTGCCGTGCCGAGTGCATGGTTTCTGCGCATAATCCCTTGTATCTCCGCAATTTCCGGATGAAGCACGGAAACGACAGGTTCCAACGCATTCGAAACATACGCGGCAATCTTGTCAAGATCCCGTTTTACAATCGCTTGCAGCATTGCCGGGGTATCGGGATGCACGGACGGAACGCTTGCATCATACCGCGAAAAAACCTGTGCTGTCGGAGAGGGGATATCGGGGGTACACAGGAGAATCGCACAGGCTGGCAGGGAAGCCAAAGGGGTTAATTTTTCCCCCACGCCTTCTGCAAGCATCGTTCCGCCATGGACGCAAAACGGCACATCCGCACCGAGGGGCAAGGATAACGCCGCCAATTGTTCTGCAGGCAGCCGCATGCCTGTCAGCTCGTTTAACGCACGTAAGACCGCGGCTGCATCGGTGCTGCCGCCTGCCAAACCGGCTGTCACGGGAATGCGTTTCGTAATATTTATTGTAACACCTATCGGCGGCAAAGTCAATACATCAAAGAAGTACTTTGCCGCTCGATAGGCTAAATTTTTGCTGTCTGTCGGGATAACCGGGGAATCCGTTGTCAGCAGAATCTCTCCGCCGGGCTGCCCCAACGTTACCGTGACCGTGTCGCAGAGGGATACGCTCTGCATAACCATACGAAGCTCGTGATACCCATCCGGACGGCGACCGAGAACCTCAAGCGTCAGATTAATTTTCGCGGGCGCTTCTATCGTTCTCGTCATACGAAAGCTTTCCTCCCCAAAATTTATGCGGCTAACCCCGTGACCTTACGCCAGAATATCGCGATACGACGCAGCGCTTCATAAAGCTTCTCCTCGGCATACGCATAGCAGATGCGGATATACCCTTCGCCGGAATCGCCGAACGCCGTTCCGGGGATCACGGCGACGCGGCCTTCCGTGAGCAGACGGTCGCAGAATTCCTCGGAGGTAAGCCCAGAAGCGGAGATGTCGGGAAACAGGTAAAACGCACCCTGCGGCTCACGGCAGGGAAGCTCCATCGAGGCAAATCCTCCCAGCATCAGGCAGCGGCGGCGATCATAGGATAACCGCATCCGCTCGATGTCAGCATCGCAGGAGGCAAACGCTTTAGCGGCGGCGATCTGCGCGACAGTGGGGGCGCTCATAATGCCGTATTGATGGATACGCGTCATCGCGGCGATAATCGGCGCGGGAGCGGCGGCATAACCCAGACGGGCGCCGGTCATCGCAAGGTTTTTCGACGCGCTGCCGATGACGACCGTACGGTCACGCATTGCGGGCAGTGACGCGGGGCTGACGTGATGACCAGTGTAGGTCAGCTCGGCATACACTTCGTCGGAGAGGACGAGGATATCCGTATCCTCGAGGACTTCGGCGATGGCCGATAGCTCGTCGCGCGTCATGATCGCGCCGGTGGGGTTCGTCGGGAACGGCAGCACCAGGACCTTCGTTCGCGGGGTGATAGCGGCGCGAAGAGCCTCCGGCGTCAGCTTAAAACCCTCTTTCGCGGTCGTCACCAGCGGAACGACAACACCACCGCACAGACGGGCAAGCGGGCCGTAGCAGACAAAGGTCGGCTCGGGGACAATCACCTCGTCGCCGGGATTTAATACGGCGCGAAGGGTCAGGTCGATCGCTTCACTGCCGCCGACGGTGACGAGCAGCTCATGCTCGGGAGCATAATGGAGGTCGAAGCGGCGGGACAGATAACCGGAGATAGACTCGCGCAGTTCCATGGTGCCGGCGTTGGCGGTATAGGGAACGTGACCGTCCTCCATCGCGGACAGCTGCGCCATACGGACGACCTCCGGAACGGGAAAATCGGGCTGACCGACGCCGAGGGTAATGACATCCTCCATACCGTCGAGCAAGTCGAAGTATTTGCGGATGCCGGACGGACGCATTTCAAGCACAGTTGTATTAAATAAATTCTGGTAATCCATAAAAATAACCCTTTCTTCATGATACGGACTGTTTTTTGCCTTCCGCACCTCATAAAGAAGGGGTGTATTTGCGGAAAGCGGCCTTTAGAGGAATACCGGAGAGTGCCGCGTAAAACCGCAGACTACCTTCAGCCCAAGCGACTGTGCAAGAGCCGAGGCCTCCATAATTCCAAATGCCGCATAATCGGTGTTGTGCGCGTCGGAGCCGGTCGTAACGAACGTCCCTCCGAAATCGCGGTAGAGTTCCAATACCCATGGCTCAGGGGAGAGCCGGCCAAACCAGTTGCGTAAACCGTTGGTGTTGATTTCGATCCCTACGCCTTCCTTCGCGGCGGCGCGTACGACCTCCGCGATGTAATCGCGATACGCGAGCATCGACCCAGGCTTTTGTAAGACGCGCTCCATTTTGCGTACCGGGTAGTCCAGATGCGCGATAGCATCGATATGTCCGAATTTAAGCATTTCCAGATGTGCGGCGTAATAGTCGCGGAAAAGCCCAGGGATATCGACGGACGCGTAATCGACATAGTAGTAGTCAAGACCCGATGCGATATTGTGGATGGAGCCGAGAACGAAATCAAAATCATGAGCATCAAGAAACTTGCGGGAGTCCACGGGATTGGTATGCGGCTGACCCAATTCGATGGCGTATATGATGTTTACCCGACCGTTATAACGCTCCCGCGCGTCCATAACGGTCCGTCGCGCGGCGGCATCGTACTGGTGGTAATACTCCCTGCCGTCTTCGTAGGGCAGCTCCACATGGTTTTCGGGGAGGGCGTCCCAATGCTCCGTAAAAGCCAAAGCCGATGCGCCAAGCTTCTCGGCTGCTTCGCACATTGCGAAGAGATCGCCTTTGCCATCGAAGGAAAACTTCGAATGCATATGCAAATCCGCATACTTCACGATTCGGGACACCTCCTTCATTTTTTAATCTTCACACGCCGTTTTCCATTTATACGAAAAACACCGCTATGGTTAGAATTATACAACGTTCTATCCGAAAATGCAAGGCCTATTTCCCCCGATGGAGACGTTTCTCCGTCCCGCACAAAAAAGGAGCGCATATGGCGCTCCTTGCGTGCGAATTTTACGAATTTCCTAGGTGCTAAACCGAAATTTTTACGGTATGACCGTTTTCCATGCGCCATCCACCGCAATTATTTTTGTCCCGAACGGTTTCGACAGCCGCGCAAAGCTTTCCGTGGCGGCGGTGCTGTCCGTCAGTGCGGGCAAGCCCTTGCGGTAACGCGGAAGTTCATAACCCATCTCTATGGGGTGCAGCGTGATCGACACAAGCTCACCGTCCTCGAAGACAAGCCCCGGCAGCACGCTCATCCATACGCGGGGATCGACACCGAGACCGATGGTATTCTGTTTGCTGCGCGTGTCCATGCCTTCTCCAACGAACGCGTTCTCAGACAAGCCGTATTTTGAGTAAAAATCCGCGGGCTGATGGGTTGTGGTATCGTTTTCAAAAAGGAAGTTGCCGAGGCTGTAAAAGATCGCGCCGCCGTGATACAGTTCCATCCCACGTAGGATATGGGGCCCGTGACCGAGGATCGCATGGGCGCCGGCATCGATGCAGGTATGGGCGAAGGTCTGCAAAAACTCGGCGGGAAGCTCCTTATTATCGCTGGACGTTTCATGCGCGTGGATGCTGACGAGGACGATATCGGCCTGACGCCGCGCCTCCTGTATGGAAGCCGTAATGCGCGCCATATCGGTAGGGTTTGGTGAGGTGGTCTGGAACTCGCGGGTATCCTCCTCGAATTCAAGCGTACCGAAACGATAAAAACCCTTATCCTCCGTGGCAAATCCCTCGCGCACCATCGAGTCATGCTGTGCGTTGATGGCGATCGGCGCGGCCATCGCGCGCAGGGCTTTCATATGCTCACGGGTTACATGATAGCGCGTGCCAAAGCGGAGCGCGTTGACGCCGGGACGGCCCTGCATATCCATACGCTGCTGACCGGCACGCCAGAAATCGGGGCAGCTTGATACGCAGGCGATCAGCGCAACGCGCCCGCTGGGTGTCTCTATGTACACGGGCGCCGACGCATCCGCGAGATTCGCACCGATTCCCGCAAAAGGCATATCGGCGCCACGGAGATACTTCATCGTGGCGAGCAGTCCGTTATGGGAATAATCCATCGCATGGTTATTCGCGGCGTTGTATATATTGAACCCATACCGGGAGAGATCGTCGAGAATACGCGGATGCGCCATCGCCCATGTACCGCCGGAAACCGCACCCGGATAGCCTTCGCGGTCGTGGACGGTCACCTCCAAATTGGCAAAGCGCACATCGTAGCCCACAAGAAGCCGCGTTAGCTCCCTTTCGCCCGGATATGCCGTGCCGGGCAGCCGCCGCGTCATAAAAACGTCTCCGGCTGCGATGATCGATACGCGATTCATGAACAGCTCCCCCTTATTATATTCTCAGCTCTGGAAATACGCAAGCACGCCCTGCGCCAATGTCGCGGCAAGCTTTTCGCGTGCATTTTGACTAATCAGCCACTCAAAATCCGAAGGATTCGGGATAAATCCCATTTCAAACAGTATCGACGGCGTCCATCCGCCCCGGCAGACATAGTAGCTCGCCTTCTGCATCCCTTTATTCGGTCTGCTGAGGTTTGCCGTCGCCGTCTCAAAGATCGTCTTCGCCGCGTCCGCGGAAACCGGGTAGGTATAAAACAAACAGAAGCCCGAGACCTGGGAAATATCGACGTTGTCATTCATCGAATTCGCGTGTATCGATAAGAATAAATCCGGTCTTACCTCCCGGGAGCGTGATACCCGCTCCTCAAGCTTCATTAGTTCATCCCCGCTGCGCGTCAGCTCGACCGTTGCGCCCAACGCTTCCAGCTGACTTTTCAGCATCAGCGTCACCTCGAGATTAACGTCTTTCTCCGGCACGACGTTTCCTAACAGCCCGAGCGCTCCTGTTTCCTCACCGCCATGTCCCGCGTCAAGCAGGATCGTCGCGCCTGTCAAAGGCTGCGGCCCATCCCCCGCCTCAAAACGCGGCTTCACATACAGCACTGCCGTCCCGGTATTGTAGGTGACATAATACCCACCCAGCTTGACCTCGGGGCGCAGCGTCAGACAAAAGATTCTGCTGCCGCTCTCCCCTTCCTCCATCGTCACATTCGAAAAGAGCGTGTCCTCCGGCAGGTACTCGGCAGGATCCTGGAAGTCCGGATTCTTCGCGGACACCCGCAGCGTGATCACGCGTGTCTCATCGTCATACTCCGCCGAAGCCGCACCGATCCCGGTCAGCGTCAGCGTATTCACGCCGTCCTCCGACACCGCGAAGGTGGCCTCTGCCGCCATCGTCGCCGCCGTGATCCCGCGCCGTTCCAGTGCCACATTCGAGGTCTGTACCCATACGCCGCACGCAAGCCTTGCAAAACTGCTCGAAAGCGCCGTTACCGTATCGCTCATCCCTCCGTACAGCTCGGATACCGGGCCGCCGGACACCGTCGCGCCCGGGTATGCATAGGCTACATCGGCGGTGATCGTCGCGGAAAGCATCCGGTCGGTGTCTTCGAAATCGACCACACAGACCGATCCCTCCGCCGTGGCAAGGTGAACCAGGCTGCCGTAGCGCATCGTGTATACCGGCTGCCCCGGATCCATATCCATCGTTTCCGGCAGCGCCACCGTGCAGGTATACGTCGTCAGTACGTACTGTCCGCCGGGCGCACGCTCCCGCGTACGGGTTCTCGGATGCAGCCGCCATACGCTGCCCATGAACTCCGCCCGGACATCCGCATTCACCGGCGCGACGCAGGAAAGTGTCACCGTACCACCCGCCGGATAATACGTATCCTCGGCCGGATACGCGGTTGTCAGTTCAGGCGTATCGCTCACCGTCACGCTTTCCGTACTCGCCACACGTATGATCGTACAGAAGGTGCTTCTCTCTCCCTGGGTCAGCGTAAATGTATTCACGCCCGGGGACAGCATAACGAGCTTGCCCCAGAACCCATCCGCCGAACGCTCAAAAATCGGTACTCCGTCAAGCTCCAGCGGCAGCCCGGAATCGGACGATCCGCCTATATAATAAGAAGAAAGCGACGTCGTAATCGTTTCCGCCGGACGTGCGATGGCAAGCGTATAGACGCCGGCGGTATATCCCGTCGTCGTATATGCCCGTAAGGATTCAAACAGCCCCGCAAATTCATCCCAGTACTTCGCCGCCTGCGCATAGCGGAAGAAGATCGAACCGGACACATTTTCGAATCCGAAATTATACAGCACCTGCCGTGAAAGCTCTGAAAAATCCGCCCATGCCGCCGACTGTCCCTCCGCGCCGACGCGATAGGCCGCATGGCCGATATACAGCTTCACACTCGTACCATCGACAACATCGTTCCACCAGCGAACAAGCTCCGCATAGTCCGCGCTTGCGTGGCCGATCTCCCAGTATATCTGCGGCGCGATATAGTCGATCAGCTCCCGCTTGACCCACACATAGGTATCTGCATACTGCTCCCTGTACGATTCGCCGCCGGAAGTCTGTGAGCCTTCGTCCATCGTCGTGCTGTTCGCCCAAATTCCCGCAGGACTGACGCCGAATGCGACATCGGCGTTGATCGCATGAATCGCTTCATCGAGACCCTCTATCAGCTTGGTCACATTCTCCCGCCGCCAATCGTCGAGCGTCTGATCGACCGGCGCGTAGATAGCATAGGTGCCTGCGTCGTTAAAATCCTGCCCTGGATAGAAGTAATCGTCCAGATGGATACCGTCCACGTCGTACTTCTCCACGATTTCCGCCACGCCGTCGATGACAAACGAACGTACCTCGGGCAATCCCGGATCGAAGTAGAGGTTTCCCTCGTAGGCGACGACCCACTCAGGATGCAGCCGGGCGGGATGGTCTTCAGGCAGGCTGTCAAGCGTCTTCGGCGAGGACAGCGTCCCGCCCACCGTTACGCGATAGGGGTTAATCCACGCGTGAAGCTGCAGCCCGCGCGCATGTGCTTCGTCGATCCAGTATGCGAGCGGGTCAAAGCCATCCTTCGGCGCAAGCCCCGCCTCTCCCGTCAGATAGGCGGACCAAGGGAAACGCTCCGACTCATACAGCGCGTCCGCCGAGGGGCGCACCTGTAAAAAGACCGCGTTAAACCCCTCGGCCTTTATATCGTCGAGGATCCGGGCACACTCCCGGCGCAGCGCCTCCGCGTCCGTCGTCGGCACACTCGGATAATCCAAATTCACCACCGACGCTACCCATACGCCTCGCAGCGAAAGCGTATCACAGATCGGACGTGATTCTTCCTCGGCGGCATACGACCCTTCGGGCAGTATAACCAGTAAGATCAATAGCGCACACAGGATGCGTAAAAGCTTCATAAGCTTCTCCAAAACATATTATGGTTTCTCCTCATTCTCCCGGATAACTCTGCGGATATTCTTTTCCATCTTTACGCGCGGCACCATCACTTCATGCCCACAGGTTTCGCACCGCAGCCGGATATCCATCCCGACGCGCAGCACTTTCCATGTTTTTCCTCCGCAGGGATGAAGTTTCTTCATTTCCAGAATATCGTTTAAACGAATCTCCATTTTAACATTTTCCTCGTGCTTCTGATACGTATTTTATCCCGAAACGGCGCATACTATCGGTGATCAGCAAAACAGATTTGAGCGGGAGGAATTTTCCAATGCGTATCACCGCGATTTTTGAAACAACGGACTTAGCCGAAAATGCGGCTTCCGCGATTGCGCAGCAGATTCCGCTGCAGGAACGCCGCGTCATATCGCTCGAGGGCACGCAGGATGTCGTTGCACCGTATACTCATCAGCCGGCCATCATCGCGCCCGGCTACGAAAATCTTGCCGTCACAAACGGCACGGCCTTTGCCCAATACGGCGGGGCGTTTCCCTTCGGCGTTCCTTTTCCGCTGCCGTGGACGAGCGTCACAGCGGAGCAGGCGCAAAACGAGGCGTCCAGAGAAGCGCGGCTCGAGCTGGACGTCAATCCGGCAGATGCGGCGGAAGCGGAAAAGCTGCTCGTCAATTTGCATGGCCGCGCAATCACCAGCTTTTAAGCCCACGGTCACCGGCGGTGACCGTAGTCACAGCGGTAACCGTGGTCACAAAGGTGACCGTGGTCACAAAAGTGACCACACCATTCTCTGATATAAAGGAGGTCTTTTATATGGTTATCGATCGTATCGCGTTGATTCTTATTGTCATCGGCGCACTCAACTGGGGCAGCATCGGCATCTTCGGCTTCGACATCGTCGCCGCTATCTTTGGCGGTCAGCTCGCCGTCGTCAGCCGAATCATTTACACTATTGTCGGTATCGCGGGACTCTGGTGCATCTCCCTGCTGTTCCGTGAACGTCCCCAGGATGAGCATTCTCCCAACACAAGTCACGCATAATTCGTTATAATCAAGTATAGTATACTCGTTTTTCACAATCCCGTCAAGGGGGCGGCAGTTTTCTTTATGAATTCTGCCACCTCTTAATAAAGCAAGAGCGCCATGTGTGTTGATGAGAAAACACTCGGCACTCTTGCTTTTATTTTTATTGATATAGGACGGATGATCAGTTTCATTGCGATTCGGCAGACCGTTTGGATGATTCATTCAAATTATCCCAGTTCCAGATCTCTCCGTCTATTTCAACGGCAAACCGATCGCAAAACCGCATGAAAAAGTCTATTTTTTCATCATAAATCCGCTTTGACAATTCAAAATTCATCCCCGAACGATGGTACTCCCGCTCCCGTGTACGTTCGTCACGCATATAAGTAAGCGTGTCGCCGATCGTCCCGTCATGCATGCCGGCATAAAGGAAGTACATCCAAATATCGTAGGTACCAAAGTGGTCGAGGTAGTCCGCGTCCTGCAATAGCTTTGTCCATATGGGCAGATACGCGGCCTCCTCGAAGCGGTCGTCGTGATGCAGGACGATCGCGCAGATCTCATCAAGCTCCTTCGGCGTACATAGTCCGCATAACCTTTGCCGCGTCTCCTCCGCACCCTTGCGTCCGTGATCTTCCTCCCCATTGCACACGTCGTGGAACCATGCGGCAACGGTGAGGATATCGTCGTGGGACATGTCGTCGGGAAACAGTGTGCGGCGCAGGGTAATCGTCAGCTTTGCCGTGCGCAGACCGTGATAATATTTATTGCCGCGTTCCTTCCACGGATGGCTCGAACGCTCCGCCAAGGACGCGTGGGCAATTCGTTGGATTTCATCCAGATTCATCGGTTGTCTCCTTTGTCTCATCGGAATGATACCAGTATATCAAAATATTTCATAAAAGGCAACCGATTTCGTAACAAGCCCTTGTTTCGTTAAGTATTGCTACAGGAAAAATATTTCTAGTTGAATTGTAAGTGTCAGTTGCGGAAAAAATACCGTTTATCGCCGTCGTCAGCGGTATACAAGGCGGTACGGACATGAAAAATGTCGTCGAACGTATGTGTTTGGGCAAGCTTCTCCGGCGTATCGAATGCCGCGGCGCAGCCATCCCGCATCACGAGCACAGCATCCGCCGTACGCAGCGCGCTTTCGAGATCATGCAGCACGGCGATGATCGTCTTGCCTTCGTCCCTCAGTGTACCCAACAACGCAAGTAGGTCAAGCTGCGCGCGGATGTCGAGGAAGGTCGTCGGCTCGTCGAGCAGAATGACAGGCGTATCCTGCGCGAGTACCATCGCGAGATACACCCGCTGCCGTTCCCCTCCGGAGAGCGAACGCAGCGGACGATCTCCGAGCGCGGTTACCCCCGCCCGCTCCATCGCGGCGGCGGCGATGTCGTAATCCTCCCGCCGGTAGTGACGCGGATAGCGAAGACGCGGAAAGCGCCCATAAAGAACGAGACGGGATACGATGGCGTCAGGCGCCTCGCGTGACTGCGGCAATACGGCAACGGTGCGGGCAAGGGCGGCGGGATCGTAATCGGACAACGGACGGTCGGCGACGGTGATTGAGCCATGCATGAGCGGCAGCCCGGTGCTGATCGTCCGCAGCAGCGTCGTTTTACCGCAGCCGTTCGGGCCAACAATAACGGACAGACGCGCGGGAGGAAAAAAGGCGGTGATATGATGCAGGATTTCCTTTCCTGGATAGCCCGCACATACGTCGGTCAGGGTAATCAAGATGTATTCGCCCCTTATACATTATAAGATTCGTATCTTTAGCGTCATGAGAGACCGCGGGGATACGGGCACGGCGCCAGCATCTTCGGAACGCATATATGATGTTCTTATATGGTCTTCCGTCCGACGTACATCAAATGTTCCGCCCAGCTTAACAGTTCCTCACGCTCACAGACCTTTTCGGAAAAATCGATCCACGCGGTGTAGATCTCTTCCGGCTGCGTGAAAAGCTCACCCGCACGCGGTGAACACACACCCTCCTGCCCGAACAGATGGAGTTTCTCGAGCGGAAAGCGCGACATGAATGGTAAAACCGCGTTTTGGTCAATGAAGAACGCCCTCGTAAACGCGTCACCCGCATAGCTGTCTCCCTCAAGCAAGCAGCGCTTGAAGTTCTTTTCAGGCTCATCCTGACGCTCCGGCATCGCAAGCTCCGGCGCATGGCACATCTCGTAGATCATACCCGCATACATGTTGATGAACGACGCAAACAGCACCCCTCCGGTTTTCAATACTGCGCATGCCGCATCCACAGCCCGTACCCGGTCAGCTTCCTCCAACAGATGGTACAGTGGCCCCATCAGCAGCACATGGTCATACATCCCTTCCGTGAGCGTATCGACCTTGCGCGCGTCGCCGCAAATCGTATGCAGCGGCAGCCCCAGTTCCCGCGCTTTTGCTTCCCCGAATTTGATATTCTCCGACGCGAGGTCAAAGAGCGTCACATCGCAGCCGCGTGCCGCGAGATAGAGCGAATAGCGTCCGGGCCCGCCGCCGATGTCCAGTACACGATCGCCGGGACGGATGTAGCGGTCGAGGAAGCGGCAGGTCAGCAGAAATTCCGGCTTCCCGGCGATACGGTTCCACTCGCTTTCAGTCATGCTGTCGTAGAATGCGCGAACAATGTCGATGTCATTCATGGGAACGCTCCTTTTCATTTTTATAAAAAAGCGGCACATAGCTCTTTTTTCGAAGCCATGTGCCGCTCGTTTATTCTATTCGGGGTGGGAGGCTGCTATATATGTTCTTCTCCCGCCAACGAATACGACGACAAAAAGCCCCGCGACATACGGTCTAAGCGACCGTTACCACCGGAGTTTGCATTCGGATTCGCATAAAAAAAGAAAATACGCATATGCAGCTGCCCTCTTAGAAGAATTTTGCATAGTATAACACGGTTTAGCCGAGATGTCAAGTAAAATAGTCTCCAACAAAACGCTTGCATAACGCGTTTCTCTCTGGTATACTTGATGCAAAGGAGGCGAAAATCCCGCATGAACACCGAAAACCTGCCGCACGAAATCTACTCCGGCACATGGAAAACCGGTCATGTACAGGGTATCGCCATCGATACCGAACGCGAGTACATTTACTATTCTTTCACAACCACTCTCGTCAAGACCGATCTTCGTGGTAACCTAGTCGGTACCGTCGACGGCATTGTCGGACACCTCGGCTGCCTCGACTTTTGCGACACGGACGGCTGCGTCTATGGCTCCTTAGAGTATAAACAGGATGAGATCGGACGCGGTATCCTGCACGCACTCGGCTCGGACGCAAAGCTCGAGAGCGCCTTCTATATCGCCCGCTTTGACGGTAAAAAGATCACCCGCCCCGGCATGGACGCCGAGCGCGACGGTATCATGACCGCCGTGTATCTGCCGGAGGTCGTGCAAGACTACCTCGGCGCCGCCTCAGACGGTACGCCGCATATTCACGGATGCAGCGGCATCGACGGTACCGCGTTCGGACCGCGCTTTGGAGAGCGCGGTGGGAAGCTGTACCTTAACGTGGCTTACGGTGTATACAGCGATATAAACCGCCGTGATAACGATTATCAGGTTATCCTCACATATGATACCGCGGACTTGGACGCCTATTTCCACCCGCTGTCACAAGCCTCGCCGCATCATAACGGCCCCGATCATCCTGCGTATAAATATTTCGTCCACACGGGCAATACGACCTACGGCGTGCAGAATCTCGAATACGACGCGTATACGGGCAACTGGTTTATGGCGGTCTATCCGGGTGTGAAAAAAGAGTATCCAAACTACCCGTTTTTTATCATCGACGGCAGCAAGGCACCTGTCCTTGCACATCTCTACGGATTCGCGCCGGAGGTGACGGGAGAAACACTGACGCTGCTTCACGATGGGCTGCATGATGAAGCAAGCGGCGTCTATGGCTGGGACTTCCCGCATGGCGACACCGGCCTGTTTGCGCTCGATGACGGGTACTACTATATCTCGCACAACGGGAGCACAGGCGACGGCTTGCAGTACAGCCGGGTCTTCCTTTATCGCTGGACAGGCGAGTCCCCCGTGCCGTTCGAGCGGATTCCATAACAAAAGCCGGGCGGCGCGGTAAAAAAGCACCGCCCTTTTGCTTTTACAGCCTTTCGGAAGCCACGCGCATCAGCGCCTGCATATACCCCACGGAGTACGCCGTTTCCGCCCAGCCGCCGCCGTCCGGCAGCAGTATCGGCGAATGGTCATAGATGATCGTGCCGTCATAATCCGCTTCATAAAATGTACGCATCAAGCGGTACATATCCATGTAGCCACCGTCGATGAATGTCTCGACGAAATGCGGCAAGGGCTGATCGACGTTGCGGAAATGCGTGATGATGATACGCTTCTCAGCCGCGAACTCCCGTACGCCGGCGAGGATATCGCCGAAGCGCTCCCCTCCCTCAAGCCAGCAGCCGCAGCAGAACTCCATCCCCAGTGACGGTCTTGCGCCGGACGCCTTGTATGACGCGGAAGCGTAGCTGTCGGCGATGGTAAACGCACGGCGATAATCGTCGCGGCTGATGATCAGGCAGGCGATTCCTGCGATCTCCGGCATCGGCGGATCGTTCGGATGCAGCGCCAGTCTCACACCGGTTTCTTCACAAACCGGAATGATTCGACGCATAAAGTAGTTGAAGTTCTCCCAAAGCTCCTCTTTTTCGTACCGCCGCCCATGCGTGAGCTCCTTTTTCTCAAGCTCGCGTTCGTCGCAGTACCGTGCGATCGCGCCGCCGCGCGTCATTGTCTGCCCGGAAGACCAGACCTGATCCGGCTCCCAGGTAAACGTGGTGTTATAGACGCCCAAACGAGCCAACGTGCGCAGCACTTCGGCGAATGCTTCGATATCGCGGTCACGCTCCGGCGTGCCGAGATGGATATTCGGAGATTTCGCGATCTTGTAGTCGCCCGCGTTGTACAGCGTAATACCGTGACGGCTTAGAAGCTCCCGAAGCCTTGCCAGCTCGTCATAGGCGCGGACCAGGTCGCCGCCCTTCCATGTGTAGGCGTAGCGGATGCCGAGCTTTTCAAGGAATGCGACGCGGTTTTCATCCGCATCCGGCGCAATGATGTTGGAGAGCTTGATGTGTCCCGCGGGCATATTTGGATTTTTCATGCTCTAATCCTCTTTAGTTCTGAAATTTTTATAAATAAAGGAGTTGTTTTGAGAACATGTCTGATAAGAAAGAAGCCTTTTTACGTGCTGTCACCGCGCGGGAAAGCGAATTATATGCGCTTCTTTCCGCGCTCGTACGCATCGATTCCCAGAATTTCGGCACATCCGGCCGTGAAGCCGCCGTCGCAGCATTTGTCGCCGATAAGCTTCAGTCACTCGGGCTGTCGCCGGACGTTTACTCGCCGATGGATGTCCCCGGTTTGCCCTCAAACCCCGATTACTGGGATGGCCATCATCTTGAAAACCGCCCGAATGTCACCGTCAGCCGTGGGGGAAATTCCCGCCGCCGTTTGATGCTCGCCGCGCATTCGGATACCGTGCCCGTCGGCAACCCGGCAAACTGGACGTTCCCGCCGTTTTCGGGAGAGCTGCGCGACGGCAATATCCTCGGCCGCGGCGCGTGTGACGATAAATACGGTATCGCAACCGTTCTCTACTTGCTGACCCTTTTGCGGGACGAAAGCATCACGCTGCCCTATGAGCTGCTGTTCACCGCCTACTCCGACGAGGAAAACGGCGGCGGCAACGGTACGCTGGCGGCCTGTTTAAAGTACCCGTGCGAGGATATCGTAAACCTTGACTGTAAGAATTTTGACATCTGGGCAGTTGCGGCCGGCGGCGGCAGACTGCGGGCGTATATCCGTGCGGATCATCCGCTCGATTCCTGCGGGCCGATGCTCGACGGACTCGCGATTCTGCGCGAAGAATTCTACGCTTTCCGGGAACGCCGTGCGCAGGAACTGCGGAAAGTTCCTTTCTATCGTGGGACGAACATCCCCGACACCTCCGTACGCTTCACCGAAATGCGTTCCGGCGACGGTTCCTCCGACTTCGACCGCGCCTTCGTCGAGGTTTGTTACTACACCACACGCACGAAAGACGAGATCGACGCCGAGCTAAAAAAGATGCAGACGCGTCTGTCGGAAAAGCTTGCCCCCTACGGTCTGCTCTTCGACCGCTTCGAACGCACCACGCGGCATTTCCATTTCAAAGAGACCGCCATGGAAAATCCCGCCATGGATACGCTCGTCCGCGCGGCGGAAAGCGCGGCTGGGAGAAAGCTTGCTCCGTGCGGTTCCTGTCTGTCCGATCTGTCGCTTTTCATTAAGTACGGCAGTCCGCGCGCGTTCTCCTTCGGCATCGGCCGCGACTTCGGCGTCTATGGCGGCGCGCATCAGGCCGATGAATTCATCGAATGCGCCCGGCTGCTCGAATTTGCGAAGATTCTCGGCGCGTTCCTGCTTGATTACAAAGCATGACACATTTTTTTGCTATTTCTTTTGCATCATATCACATTCGCTCGTCATTGTAAAGCCTATTCCGTATTTTTATGAAAAGAGGCGTTTTCCCTATGCCTTGTAAAATCAGAAAAGCCGTTACCTTCAGCTACGACGACGGTGTCACACAGGATCAGCGTCTCATCGAGCTCCTCAATCAATATAACTTGAAATGCACCTTCAATCTTAACTCCAGTCTTCTCGGCACTGGCGGACCGATGCTCCGCGAGGAGGTGACCATCCCGCATGTCAAGCCCCGCTCCTGCGAAATCGCCTCGATCTATGAAGGGCACGAAATCGCCTCGCATACGCTGACCCATCCGTTCCTGCCCGACTGCGACGAGGAGGAAATCGTACGGCAGGTGGAACGGGATAGGGAAGCGCTTTCCACATTCTGCGGCTATGAAGTCGTCGGTTTTGCCTATCCCGGCGGCGGCGTCAATTTCGACGAGCGTGTCGCGGATGTCCTTCGCCGCAAAACCGGCGTCCGATACGCCCGCACCACCGTCTCCTCCTTTCATTTTGAGCCGCAGAGCGATCTTTTCGTGTTCAAGCCCACCGTATATCATCACCGTGAATGGGACGCATTGTTCGAGCTCGGGCACCGTTTTGTCGAGCTGAATGCCGATCGTCCGCAAATCTTCTATATCTGGGGACATGCCTACGAATTCGATATCCATAATACCTGGAGCCGCTTTGAGGAATTCTGCAAGTTGATCGCGAACCGTGATGACATTTATTATGGCACAAACCGTCAGGTTTTAATGGAAGACTGGGCATACTGATACGGTACTGTTCGAGGGATACTATGCGTTTTCTGCACCTCTCCGACTTGCAAATCGGCAAGCGCCTTGACGAGCTTTCCCTCGTACCGACAGCAACCGATGTTCTATCGTGCTAGCACTTTTATACCTGCAGAACTATATACAAAGGACTTGTACTATGAAGCGAATGATCTGCGTGGTACTGGCCTTGGTCTTTATCTTTTTGTCCGGCTGTACGAATGTGAAACCTGCCGCGACCGATGGTTATACCTTTACCGACGCGCTCGGCCGGGAGGTCACTGTCACGTCGCATGAGAAGGTTGCGGCGGCGCTCGGCAGCTTCGGCGAGGTCTGGATGCTCGCGGGCGGTACGCTTACTGCCGTCACAAGCGACGCGTGGAGCGAACGCGCTTTTGAACTGCCGGATACCGTCGAGGACTTGGGCCTTTATACCGAGCCGTCCGTCGAGCGCGTGATCGCGCTCGGCTGTGACTTGATGCTGCTGTCCACCGGTAAACAGGAGCATATCGCCCTGCTTGACCAGCTAACCGCGGCGGGAGTTAACTGCGTTTACTTCAGCGTAGAGACCTTCGACGACTATCTTGCCATGCTGAAAACCTGTACCGAGATCACCGGACGGTACGATTTATATGAGCAAAACGGGCTTTCCGTCCGTGCGCGGATCGACGACGCCATTGAAAAGGCGAATGAGCATCCCTCCCCCAGCGTGCTGCTCATCCGCGCGTTTTCGACCGGTGCAAAGGCGAAGGGCAGCGATAATATGACCGGGCGTATGCTGCGCGACTTAAACTGCACAAACATCGCGGACTCCGACGATTCGCTCCTTGAAGACCTCAGTCTGGAAGCGATCATCAAAGCCGATCCTGATTTTATCTTCGTCGTCACGATGGGTTCCTCCCCTGCCGCCGCATTGGAAGCACTCGACCGTACGTTGCTGTCGAATCCCGCTTGGAGCGGCTTGACGGCGGTACGGGAGGGGCGCTACCATGTACTGCCGAAGGATCTTTTCCACTATAAGCCCAATGCCCGCTGGGGCGAGAGCTACGAAATTATCGAGCGGATTCTCTATGAAAATGAAGAAAATTAACCCCTCCGTTCTGATAACCGCCGCCTTTTTGCTCGCCGCGTTCCTCTTTGTCGCAAGTCTCACGCTCGGCTCGACCGCGGTCTCCTTTTCCGGTCTGTCAGACCTTCTGCACGGCGATATGGCCTCCGCCGATGCGCGGATCCTGCTCTATGTCCGTCTGCCGCGTACCATCGGCGCCCTTTTCGCCGGTATCGGACTCGCCGGAGCCGGTGTGCTTATACAAAACGTCCTGCATAACCCACTCGCGGGCCCGAGCATCATTGGGATTAACGCGGGTGCGGGCTTTTTCGCCATCCTCTGCATCGCGCTCTCCCCCGCGTCCGCCGCCATCCTCCCCTTTTATGCCTTTTTTGGCGCGCTTGCCGCTACCCTGATCATCTATGCCGTCGCCCGTCGTACCGGTGCGTCCCGTATTACCATCATCCTCGCCGGCGTCGCCGTCAACGCCCTCCTGTCCGCCGGTACCGACGCCATCCATACCTTTTCCCCCGATGCGTTGCTCGGCGGAAACGCCTTCCGCGTCGGCTCTCTCGCCTCTCTCTCCGCGTCTACCCTCATTCTTCCCTGCATATTGATCACGCTTGCTTTCCTCGCGGCTTTCCTCCTTCGCAACGAGTTGGACATCCTCTCTCTCGGCGAGGACATCGCCCGCAGTCTCGGACTGCGCGTCGGATTATATCGCTTTACCCTGCTCGTCTGCGCCGCCGTTCTCGCCGGTGCTTCCGTCAGCTTTGCCGGTCTCATCGGCTTTATCGGCCTCATTGTCCCCCACAGCGCACGTCTGCTCATCGGTAATGAAGCAAAAGCTTTGCTCCCCCTATCCGCGCTCCTCGGCGCGTCGCTGCTACTCCTTTGCGATATCCTCTCCCGCGTTCTGTTTGCCCCCTATGAAATCCCCGTCGGCATCCTCACTGCCTTCATCGGCGCTCCCATCTTCCTCCGGCTGCTGTTCCTTGATCGAAAACATAGGGATGTCCTGTAAAGGAAGTCTTGTAAAGGAAACTCTGTAATTTTTCATTTATCTATTGACATAGTAGGTTGGTTGTGCTATAATTCTATCAACATACAAGATTGGTAGGTTTTTTGGTATGCCTTTCTTTTGGAAATGCCGAGTCACACGAATTGCCGTTTCGGTCGTGTTCCGATGTTTCCAGCATGAGCATCCTACCGACGATATACTCGCTGATCTCGCCCGTGGCTTCCATAATATCGCATAAAGGAGTAAAACAGCATGTCTAAAATATACACGTCTGCCGACCAACTGATCGGTAAAACCCCTCTTTTAGAGCTGACGCATCTTGAAAAAGCCTATGATCTGCAAGCAAAGCTTTTTGCCAAGCTGGAATACTTGAATCCCGCCGGTTCGGTCAAGGATCGTATCGCCAAAGCGATGCTCGACGATGCCGAAGACTCCGGCAAGCTTACGCCTGAGTCCGTTATTATCGAACCGACCTCCGGCAACACCGGTATCGGGCTTGCTTCCGTCGCGGCGGCGCGCGGCTACCGTATCATCATCGTCATGCCGGAAACCATGTCCGTCGAGCGGCGGCAGCTTATGCGTGCTTACGGTGCAGAACTGGTCCTGACAGAAGGCGCTCTCGGGATGAAAGGCGCCATTGCCAAGGCGGAAGCGCTGGCCGCAGAGCTGCCCCATGCATTTATCCCCGGGCAGTTTAAAAACCCTGCCAACCCCAAAGCGCATTTTGAAACTACCGGGCCCGAAATTTGGAACGATACGGATGGGCAGGTGGATATCTTCGTCGCCGGCGTCGGCACCGGCGGCACGATCACCGGTGTCGGGAAATACCTTAAATCAAAGAATCCCTCCATCCGCGTCGTCGCTGTAGAGCCTGCCGCCTCCCCCGTACTGTCTGCCGGCGTCGCGGGTCCGCATAAGATTCAAGGGATCGGCGCGGGCTTCGTTCCGGAAGTGCTGGATACCACTGTCTACAACGAGATCATCCCCGTAAGCAACGAAGACGCCTTTGACATCGGCCGGAAAATCGGCTCGTCTGAGGGCATTCTCGTCGGTATTTCCTCCGGCGCCGCCGTTTCCGCCGCGATCACGCTTGCCAAACGTCCGGATAGCCGCGGTAAGACCATTGTTGTTTTACTGCCGGATACCGGCGACCGTTATCTGTCTACGCCGCTGTTTTCCGAACCGTCTGCGCAAGGTTAACGCTATGCTGATATCGACCAAAGGCCGCTATGCTCTCCGCGTGATGATCGACCTTGCCGAGCATCAAAACGGTGACTTTATCCCCCTGCGTGAGATCGTCGAACGCCAGGGCATCTCCCAAAAATACCTCGAAGGCATCATGTCCCAGCTCTCCCGCGCGGGTTTTGTGGACGGCGCGCATGGCAAGGGCGGCGGGTATCGTCTGAGCGCCGCTCCCGATCAGTACCGGGCCGGCGATATCCTCCGCTTGACGGAAGGATCCATCGCCCCCGTCACCTGCCTTGAGTGCGGTGCGAGGCCTTGTGAACGGGCGGACGACTGCCGGACGCGTCCGATGTGGACGAAGCTTGATCAGCTCATCGGCGATTTTCTCGACAGCGTGACCATCGCCGATCTGATGGAGAGCAGTCACGCAGAAGATTCCATCCTATAAAGGATCACGGGGCAGCCCAAAATGTCTGAGCTGCCCCGTGATTTTTTTATTATTTCCGACGAAGCACGATTTTTACGAAGTTTAGATACTTCCCCGCGCCGGCATTCATCGCTTTCCGGTCTCCCCGTGCATACTCATTGTCACAGGCCAGCCAGTCGCTCCATACCTCGTCCATGCTCTCCATCTCACATACCTTGCAAACCTCCGCGCCGTCCGTCTGCTCGACCATGCGCCTCCAGTATGCGGCATCGTGTATCGTTTCCAGATCCTCCGGTGTCCACGATAACAGCATTTCCTCCGGCAGGTTCTCGTGGCAGTCCCGCTTCATGCCGGGAATCGCGATATATATGTATCCTCCATGCCGAACATATGGCAGCAGCTTTTCGCCCAAAAACGCCGGATCGCGCCCGAAATAGTGATACGAATCCGTGCTGACAATCGCGTCGAAGAACTCATGCGCGTACGGAAGCTCGTTTGCGTCGGCATGGATGGGGATGAGCTGTTCGCGCGAAATCCCCGCTTCCTCGAAAAAGCGCAGATTTACTGACGGATCCGTCCATAAATCGGTTGCATACACGCGGAATCCATACTCCCGCACCAGAAACACCGAGGTAACCCCCTGTCCCGAGCCGAGATCCATCACGATCGCGCCCTGCGGAATGCGGTTGCCGTGCAGGAGCTCCTCCTCCAGCTTAATCGGGTTCGGACCCATCATGCGGATGTTAAACTGGGGGGTGTTGTATTTTTCAGATAAACTGTATTTCATATAAAATGTCCTTTCATTGTCGATCATACTAAAAATGAAAAAGCCGGTTCTGTGGAAAGCATCCGTGTGCATTTTTACAAGGCAGTATGTCTTTATACTGCCCAATGCACATAATAACAGATGCTGTTCCTTACAGAACCGACTCCAAAAAGACACTTCCTATATTTAAGATAAGTATAGTATACCGTGTTCAGCGAATACTGTCAAGGCTATTGCAAGCAAATATCGCTTTTTTTACTCGCATCATGTTAATACCGGTAATCAAATACACGCGTGGATTTTTTCTCACTTCTGGGCAGCTCCCCAAGGGAAACCGCCTTCGGCAGGATGCCCACGTTGATGCGCGACTTAAACGTGTCCTTCAGCACGGCTTCAAAGCCAGAACGCTCCTCCATCGGCAGCGCCGTCTCAACAAACACGGTCATACGGTCGCGGCCTTCCTCGTGGTCGATGAACACCTGATACTCGCTCGACGCGCCGTCGACCTCCTTGAGAATGTCGTCGATCTGTCCGGGGAAGATGTTCACGCCCTTAACCTTCACCATATCGTCGGTACGGCCGAGGATGACGTCGATGCGCGGCAGTTTTCGTCCGCAGGGGCAGGGAACATCGTCCGGTACGATGCGCGTCAGGTCATGCGTGCGGTAACGGATGAGCGGCGCGCCTTCCTTTTGCAGCGTCGTGATGACCAGCTCTCCCAGCTCGCCGTCCGGAAGCACCTTTTCCGTTTTGGGGTCGATGATCTCGAAGTAGAAGTAGTCGTCGAAGTAGTGCATGCCCGTGTGATATTCGCAGTTGATCGCGATGCCGGGGCCATAAATTTCGGTCAGGCCGTAGATATCGTACAGTTCCACGCCGAGCTCGTTTGCGATACGCGCGCGCATCTTTTCGCCCCAGCGTTCGGACCCGATGACGCCCTTTTTCAGGCAGATATCCTTCTTCATACCGCGTTTTGCGATCTCCTCCGCTAACAACAGCGCGTACGAAGACGTCGCGCACAGGACGGTGGACTTCATATCGCGCATGAACTGGAGCTGCTTATCGGTATTGCCCGGCCCCATCGGGATAGTCATCGCGCCGAGCTTCTCCGCGCCGAGCTGAAAGCCGATGCCTGCCGTCCAGAGCCCGTAGCCCGGCGTAATATGGATACGGTCACGGTTCGTAATACCGGCGATCTCATAGCAGCGCCGGAACAGCTCCGCCCAGTCGTCGACATCCTTTTTTGTATACGGGATGATCACCGGCGTCCCCGTCGTACCGGAGGACGAGTGAATGCGCACAATTTCCTCCTCGCAAACGGCCGCGAGACCTAATGGGTACGCTTCCCTTAGATCGGCCTTTTCGGAAAACGGCAGCCTCTCAAAATCTGCTTTTGTACGGATATCCTCGGGGGAAATCCCGTCGATCCGTTTTGCATAGAAGTTCCCCGTCGCCTTGACGCGCGCCGTTTGACGGCGTATCATCAAAAGCGCGTTTTCTGACATATTCATAGCGGAAAATCCCCTTACTTGACGCACTCCGCGCCGTATTTCAACGCTTTGCGGTTCATCTCTATAAATGCCGGCTTGATTTTATGCGTAACGGCATGCTCCATGTCTGCATAGGTCAGTCCCATCGAGCCCGTTCCCGCCAGCGCGCCGACTAGGGCCATGTTCACGGCTTTTACCGAACCGGTCAGCTCAATAATGTCGTCCACATGCAGCACACGGCAGTTCTCCACATTGGCCTTCAGGTAGTCGAGCATTGTTTCCGCATTGTACTTCGTATCCGCAAGCGCCGCGGTCACCGGCTGCACCGCGCGGTCACAGACGATTAAGGCGCCGCCCTTTTTTAAATACGGCAAATTCCGCACCGCTTCTCCCGGTTCAAACGCCAGCATAATATCCGCACAGCCGCGCGGAATCAAGGGACTTGGTACCCGGTCGCCGATACGGACATGACTGGTCACGCAGCCGCCTCTTTGCGCCATGCCGATAGTCTCCGCCGTACGGGCAAAGTATCCGCAATTGATGGCGGCCGCCGCAATGATTCGGGACGCGAGTACCGTTCCCTGCCCGCCGACGCCGCACAGTAGACAGCTATGGAGCTTCATCTTACGCGTCCTCCTTTTTGCGAATACAACCCTTCGGGCAAATCTGAGCGCAGAGCATACATCCGTTGCACAAACTGTCGTCGACGACGGCATGACCGCTTACAAAGCTCAATCCCGGGCAGCCAAGCTCGCGAATGCAGCGCTTGCAGCCGATACACATGCTTTCGTCGACCTCCATGGATTTCGTTGGCTTCACAACGGCGATACAAGGCGCTTTGAAGATGATCGCACGCACGCCGGTCAGTTTAGCCGCTTCCTTTACCGTCTCGACGGCTTCCTTGTGATCCAGCGGATTGACCGTACGGACAAAATCGATGCCGAAGGAACGCAAAACCGCTTCGATGGAGATCGGATTCGACTGCTCCTTCATCATGGTTCTGCCGATGCCCGGATGAGGCTGATGGCCGGTCATCGCCGTCGTCGAGTTATCGAGAACGACCAGCACGATGTTGGCTTTGTTGTACACGGCGTTGACCACCCCTGTCAGGCCGGACGCAAAGAAGGTCGAATCACCGACAAAGGAAAAGCATACGCCCTCCTCCCACGCGTGGTCTAACCCCTGCGCGATCGTAATACCCGCACCCATGCAGAGGCAGGTGTCCACCATGCCCAAAGGCGCCGCATTACCGAGCGTGTAGCAGCCGATATCGCCGCAGAATACGGCCCGCTTGCCCTGCATCGCACGTTTGACCGCATAGAACGACGCACGGTGGGGGCATCCCGCGCATAATACAGGCGGACGCGGCGGTACAGCCGGCGCATCCGCAACGGAAACCGGCTCAAACGGCGACGGTACGCCAAATATCCTCTCGATGATTTCGGCCACGGTGATGGCGCTGAGCTCCCCTGCGCGAGGTACGGTATTGGTGCGTTTGCCGTGGATATCCGCGCGCATACCCCGCTTGCCGCAGAGATAGATCAACGCGTCCTCGATCACGGGATCCAGTTCTTCAAAGACGATCACACGATCGACATTCCGTAAAAAACAAGCGGCCAGCTCCTCCGGGAAAGGAAACGGCGTCGCGACCTTAAATACCGTGAAGCTTTTTTCCCTCCCGGCAATAACGTCCATCACATACGCATAGGACACACCACCGCACGCGATGCCGATGCGTCCGGAGCCTTGCAGCGTGTTCATGCCATAATCGGAAAACTCCCGCGCGATCACGGATTCACGCGCCTCAAGCTTGAGTTTGTTCTGATAGGATAGCCGCGGGAAGATCACCCATCTGCCGGGATCCTTCTCAAATCCCGGCGCATGGGGAGGATTCTTAATCTCCGGCACATCAATCGTCGCGCAGGAATGACAAACACGCGTCGTCGCACGCAGAATGACGGGCGTCGTATGCTTCTCGGAAAAAGCAAACGCGTCCTGAACCATCGTAAACACTTCCTCGGGTGAGGACGCGTCAAACACCGGTATTTTGGCATATTTTGCAAAATGCCGCGTATCCTGCTCCGTCTGTGAGGAAATGGGACCCGGATCGTCCGCGACAAATACGACCATGCCGCCGCGTACGCCGATGTAGTTGACACACATCATCGGGTCTGACGCGACGTTTAAGCCAACCTGCTTCATCGTAACCAGCGTCCTCGCGCCGGCATATGAAGCGCCTGCCGCAACCTCCAGCGCCGCTTTCTCATTCGTCGACCATTCCACATATACATTTCCCGGATTCCGTGCCGCTGCCGTCTCCAGCGCTTCTGAAGACGGTGTACCCGGGTATCCCGCTACGACCTGCACGCCCGCGACCAGTGCGCCGACGGCTATCGCCTCGTTGCCCATCAAAAGCTCTTTCATATTCGACCTCCCTGATCGGAACGTACGCAATGCGTTCCCTATAACTTAATGTTTACCGCTGTTAATCCTTCACACAAAATAAAAAACAACGCCTGCCCCTGATATTAGTCAAGGACAGGCGATCCTTTTGCCTGCGGTACCACCTTGGTTGACCGAGCCGGATGGACACTCCACTGTTCCTTCCGCTGGGTCCGCTCATTTTTAGGCGCTATCACGCCCTTTCCGCTTAACGCGCGGCACACGTTCGGTATTTGGAGGAAAATCCCCCTTATTACGACCCTCGGCGGCCCATATTGACCTGCGGCGGCAGTCCTAAAGGGACTGTATCCACGGAGCTTCCACCATCCTCCGTTCTCTGCAAAAGGCGCCTTCAGGCTTTTCCCCGCTTCTTCGGTTTTACATTTATAAGTGTATGATAACACTTGCACACGTTTTTGTCAAGGGATTGTTTATAATTTATCATCCTCCGGCCGCAGCAGCGTACCCATCAACGTATCTTTTTCGAAAACGAACCCGCCCCAAAGCGCAAATGCCCATAACCCGTAGTCCTTGTTTCCTTCCACAGCGCAGCTCTCCGCGTTTTCCACCGCCGTGGTCAGGTCGCGTACCACCGAGCACATCACCCCGTGACGCGCCATATCGATATAACCGCAAGGCGACATCACAAGGCAGGCGTTTACGCAAAAGCCCGTATAGATTAGGTGGCTGATACCATGCTCCCGGCACAGCGCGAAAAGCTGATCGCTCGTGCAGGCGACGTCCTCATTCTCTTGCGGCATGATCGCGAAGTCGCGCAGCTCCCCTGCCCGTTTGACATCCTCTTTGTTCGTTCCGTCGTAGAATACATTTTCCGACCGGAACGCCCGCAGCTTAACCAGCGTCTCATCCGCTTCGATCTGCGCTGGCCCCGCTTCCACCGGCGTTTTTGCCAATGTCCGCTGATATCCCGGCAGCGCGGGCAGGCTGTTTTCCGTCTGACTGCCGATATGGATCAACCGTATGCCGCTTTTCCGTACCGCGTCCAGAAAGCCCGGAAAATACTCCCGGATGATCTCCTGCGAACGCGGAATGTACTCACACACACGGTAGATGCCGGGACAGTCCTCGCGCGGCGGGATTGCCCATGCGTGCATGACGAGAACGGCGGTATGGGCCGGATCGATCGGGATGTCCGCCTTTGTCCAGCCCCGATAGCCCTCTCCCGGATACCGAAGCGTGTAGTCCGCACTCTGCTGTGCGTAATACCATGCAGGGATCATGATTTCCATCTCTCACCGCTCCTTTTCATACCACGCAAGCAGCCCCGCGAGGTTTTCGACGCATACCCGGCTGCCCCCATGCTGCATCATATCCAGCATATCGGCTTCCTCCGCCGTTTTATCTGCTTTGGCCGCAAGCTTTTGCCCGACGCCTTTTGCCATTGCCGTCATCATCAGCTTGTAGATACCGCGCAGCCGGGTAATATCAAACCCGCCCTGCAGCGTATAAAGCGGCACCTGTGCGGGTATCTTATTCGCTTTCCGCGCCTCATCAAGCTGCGTACCCGACTTGGCCATCCCGACGCCACAAACAGCGCGTATCCGATACCGCCGCGCCGCTTTTCGGTACCCCATGATATTGCCCGCCATCAGCCAGCCCAAATAGATGATCTCCGCATCTGCGCGTATGCCGCTTCCCGCATCCTTCAGGGAATACACAGGTAATCCGGTCTTTTCCCCCAGCAGATCCGCATATGCAGCTGTATACCCGGTGTTCGACGTGTAAACAATAGCATCCATACCGCAACTCCTCATCCTTTCACAATTTCCTCTCTTGGGATGCATTTATTATATCACATTCACTTGCGCGTTTCCAGCGGTATATCATAAAAAACAGGGCATTCCATCATAAGACCGCGCTGTATATAGTCCATTGAATTGAATGCTGCTCAGAATCCTTCCGTTAATCTCCCCTTTAACGAAATACCCGAATAAATTCGTATATTCCTTTGTCACCCATTTTTGTAGCAAAGCTTTTTTATCACAAAACGATCCCCATTTTAGGCGGTTTTTTCCTATGTGGATTTTACCGTATAATCGGCCGCCTTTTATCGCAAAATAATACCACTCAAAGAATCTTATGTCGAATTTAGCAGTCAACTCAAGTATTATTTGCTTAAAGGAGTCATTCATCGATGAAAGCTACCGGTATTGTCCGTCGCATTGACGACTTGGGCCGTGTTGTAATCCCAAAAGAAATCCGCCGCACGATGCGGATTCGTGAAGGTGATCCTCTGGAAATCTTCACCGACCGCGATGGCGAGGTCATCTTCAAAAAGTACTCTCCGATGGGAGAGCTCGCAGCCTTTGCCGCTCAGCTTTGCGAAACGCTGCACAGAACGACCGGCTATCCTACCGCCATCGCTGACCGTGACACTTTGATTGCGGCTGCGGGACCGGTCAAGAAGGATTTATCCGAGCGCCGCATCTCTTCCGATGTTGAGCATATCTGTGAGAGCCGTCAGATTTATCATGCTAAGCCCGGCGAGACACCTGTTGCCGTCATAGAATGCGAAGCAGGCTCCGAGTTATCCAAATACCGCGCCGCCATTGTCGCGCCGGTCGTCACAGAGGGCGATGTATCGGGATGTGTTGTCTTCGTCACAACGGAGGGCATGCCCACGCCCGGCGAAACAGAGTATAAGCTTGCACAGACGATTGCGGGCTTTCTTTCCCGTCAAATGGAGTCCTAATCCGTGAAGAGTGAAAAGTTTGAGCGTGTCTTGAGCTTTTCACTCTTCATTTTTTACGTCATGGCTTCCCGGATGCGCCGCAGACTCGCATTCAGTGTCTCGCAGTCCACGCCCTCCGGCAGCATCGACGGCGCCTCCAGCGTGATCGAATGCCGGTATGGTAGCCCCTTCAGCCCTTTGAAAAACGTCTCCCAATCGATCTTGCCCTTCCCCGGCTGCAAAATCGGATACATCGCATTCCAATCCTTGTATCCTCCGGCATAATCGTTGATATGGATATGCCGCACCCGCTCCCGAAAGACCGCCGACTGCACAAACGCTTCAAGCTCCGCGTGGAACTCCGCACAGCGGGTGTCTACGATGAACCCAAGCTGCGGATACCTTGCCGCCAGCGTTTCGAAGTGTGCCTTTGGGCTGCCGTGCACGCAGAAGCTGTTCTCCGGCAGCAGCTCCGTGGAAAAGCTGTCGGAGATTTCCATAAGCTTCCCCACACGCTCCGCGATCCGCTCGAAATAAGTATCGCTGTCCGGTATTCCCCAGCAATGCGCAACCACCTTCGCCCGTCCGGCCGGATACAGCCGCGCCGCCGCGTCACAGTTGCGCCGCAGCAGCTCACACGCTTCCTCCATCGCTGCCTCTTCCGGGTTCGATACCAGATCCCCCAGATGCTTCTCCGCATGCACAACCGGGATTGTAAGCTCCGCCGCCCGGTACTCCCGGATGATTTCCGGAAGCTTCTCCGCAAACTCCGGGAAAATCAGCAGCTCGTATCCGTCGCAAGCGAGCTTCCCCGCATATTCGATCGCCAGTCTCCAGTTCCTTCCGTTTACGCGTCCCGTAAACGCGCCTGTGGACAGATAAATCCGATTCACGTTTGTATCCCTAATCCCTTTTTTGTTTTTATAGGATTATATCACGTTTCCCTCCTTATGACAATAAAAAGGGACGGAAGTTTCCGTCCCTTTTTTCTGATACATTTATTTAAGCCTCGTTGAGTTGCGGTACGCGCCGGGCGTGATGCCATGAAAACGGCGGAAGGCTCTGCGGAAGGTATCGCCGGAATTATAGCCGATCTTCTCTGCGATTTCATCGACCGGCAGTTCCGTCGTACTCAGCAGCACATGCGCGCGATTCATACGGATGCGCTCTAAGCATGCACTGAAGTTCTCTCCCGTCTGCTGCTTAAAAAGATGCGACAGATAGGCCTCCGACAGATCGAACTGTTCCCCGAGCCGCGATAACGATAGCGCTTGATTGGCGTATTCATGCTCTAAAAACGCCGTAATGCGTGTTGTCAGCGCTTCCTCCTCACCTTTTCCCGACGACAGATTCGACGGTTCAGGCTTCTCCCTTCCGGTTTCCGGGCTTTGAGTTCCGTGTGCCGCGCGGTCACAGGACAGCGCGAACTGCTCTGTCAGCTCAACCAAAAGCCCCTCGTCGCATTCGCCGAAGGCTCTCTGGGCCAGGATGCGGATGGTCTGCTCCTGCGGGCGGTATGCCGCGATCTTGTGGAGTGTTCCTATCAGCTCGACCACAAACAGACGGAAAGCGGTGTCGCTTGCACGCCTGTTATCCGCGATCAACATATTCAGAAAGCGCCCGCATTCCTCCGATGCGCCACGGTTTACAAGGCTGATTAAGCGCTGCTCATCCGCAAGCGTGTATTGCATGCGGCGCTCATCGGACGCTGCGTCCTCCTTACCCCGAACACCAATTTCCCCCGGCTTCATTCTGCCCGATACCAGCCGCGCCGTTTCATACGACTGATACAGCTCGTCCAATGTCCCGACGCTCCCGCCGATACCCACTGCGACATTGGTGTGTCCTTTTTTCATGATTTTCTCCAATAACGTACTCGCGTACCGATATGAGTCCGCGATGCATGCTTCGTCCGTTTCCGCCGCATAAATCATAGCGATTTTATTCATCTCTACGCCCTGTACCAGCATCTCCGGATAGGATTCCAAGATGAAACTCGTCAAAATCGAATGTTGGATCTGCACTTCCTCGTCCGTCGATTTAAGAAAGCCGAACGTGCCCATTTTATCGGTAATCCGCAAAAGAATCACCGTATAATACCGCGCTGCGGGCGCAAAGCCGAGTCTCTCCCGCAGCGTTTCCTCCCTCTCGGTCATCGATTTGCCCGCCAGGAGCCGCATGACGATGGAATCGCGCACCAACTCCTCGTTTCGCTGCAAAAGACTCTCGAGCCTATGGTGCCGGTCGATCAGCACGCGGAGGTTTTTTCGGATCGTATCGTATTCGTCCTCCTCTTTGTGCTTTTCATTTGTCACGTTCGTCGGTTCGACGGATGAAAGCATCCCTTCGATCTCCTTGACCGGCTTATTACGAAGGTAGGCGAGATAGATCGCGACACAGCCTCCCAAAAAAATCAGTCCGGCGAAAATCGCAAGGAATAATGCGACCATACCGTTGATCCGCGCTTCTACCAGTTTTGTCGGCACGTACCACGTATAGCTCCAGCCGTTATATGTCGACAGGATCCGGAACACCGTATACCGCGCCCCGTCCTCCAGCAGCACCACGTCCCCTGTTTCTTGCTCCTGCGACGATACAGCATACCGTATTTCCTCCTCGCTACCGAAGGCAATCAACTTCGTACCGTCCGAGCGCCGGATCACCAGCGGACTGTCCGTCAGCTCCTCCCTCAGCAGCGCGTCTATGCGTTCCCGCTTCACGAGCAGCACGACGCTCGCTTTGGGATTCGTCGAATAACCCGTCGGCAGCGTCGTGACGTACGTAAAATACTCCCCTCCCAGATTGTCCGTCAGCATCATGCAGTACGAGCCTTCCACTATCGTTGTGATCTCTTGCCATTCCGAAAGAGATTTTCCCTCAATTTCGTAATCGTAAGTCCACAAATCAGTATAATATAGCCCGTTTTTACCGATAACCAGCCCGTTTCTTTCGAAAAAGATCAGCATCCGCTCTACATAATGCGTGTTGATCGCGCTGTACGAATACGCGTTTGGGATATTCTTCTGTATCGTCACAGCAGGCACCCCCGCGTTCACTTGCACGGAGTTATATAAGCTCTGCAGCGTCGGATTATCCGATAGCGCATTCGCGTAATGCTCAAACCCCATCAGAATATCATCCATCGCTTCCACTCGCCGTTTATATTCCTCCGCATACTCCGCTGCATACTCCGCCCGCAGCGTCGTCATATAGCTGCCCACCGCCAGCGCTATTACCACTAGGGGCAGTGCCAGGACAACCAGATACGATAGGACGAGCTTCTTAAAGTTCTTCCCATACCGTCTTTCCAATATCTTTCCTTGCCGCACTGCCACCTTTTTCACCTCTTACCCCTTCAGCGACCCGATCATAACACCCTTCACAAAGTATTTCTGCACAAACGGGTACAGCGCCAGTATCGGCGCCGAAGCTACCACAATCAGCGCGTATTTGATCAGATCCTGCATTCCCTGAAACTGCATCTGCGCCTGTACGTCTCCCATCATATCAGCCGTCTGCGACAAAATCAAGATATTCCTTAAAATTATTTGCAGCGGAAACTTCTGGGGGCTCCGGATATAAATGATCGCCGTATAGTAAGAATTCCAGTAGCCCACCGCGTAAAACAGCACCAGCACCGCGATAATCGTCGTCGACAGCGGCAGCACCATTTTCCGGATGAACGTAAAATCATCACATCCGTCGATCTGCGCCGCTTCCAGCAGCTCATCCGGTATCGCGCTCCGGAAGAACGTTCTTGTGATAATGACGTTATACACGCTCATCGATCCCAGGATAATCAGCGAAAGGCGCGAATCGATGAACCCCAGATTCCGGTTGATGATATAACTCGGAATCAACCCCCCGGAAAACAGCATCGTGAACGTAAACAGTCCCATGATCACATTCCGTCCGAAGAAATCTTTCCTCGACAACGGATACGCCGCGAGTATCGTCAAAAACACCGCCAGCGCCGTTCCGCACACCGTGTACAAAAACGTATTCATATACCCTGTCAGGATATTCTGATTTGAAAATACCGCCGCATATCCCTTGATATTCGGCTTTACCGGCAGCAGCCACACCTTCCCCGATATCACCGCCTGCGGGTCCGAAAACGAGTTTGACACAATGATGATCAGCGGATACAGCACGCAGATCAATATCAACGTCAGAAATGTATAATTGAAGCAGAGGAACACGCGGTCTGCCGAACTGGTATGGATTCTATTATTTCTCATTTCGATGTCGCCCCCTTAGAACAGACTGGTTTCGCCAACCTTGCGTGCAATTTGGTTGACCGTTATAAGCAATAAAAGGTTGATCACCGAATTGAACAGGCTGATCGCTGTCGAATAGGAAAAGTCCGCCCGCTCGATGCCCAGCTTGTAAACATAGGTCGCGATGATCTCCGACGACGTTATATTCAAGTCATTCTGCATCAGGTATATCTTCTCGAATCCGACATTCATCAGCTGTCCAACGTTCATGATCAGGATGATCACGATCGTCGGCAGAATGGAAGGCAGATCGATGTACCAGATTTTTTGCAGACGCGTCGCGCCGTCGATGAGCGCCGCTTCATATAATGTCGGATCGACAGAGGTCAGCGCAGCAAGATATATAATGGAACTGTAACCCATGCCCTGCCAGATGCCGGAAAACACATAAATTGACTTGAACATCGACGGTTCGGCCATAAAGTTCGTTCGCGTACCGCCAAAAAAAGCGATGAGATTATTCAGCATGCCGTTGTTTAAGGAGAGGAACATGATCAGCATCGATACCATGACGACGGTGGAGATGAAGTGCGGCGCGTACGTAATGGTTTGGACCAGCTTTTTGTACTTTCTGGAACCGCATTCATTGAGGGATATGGCGAGAATGATCGGAATTGGCATACCGGCGATCAGACTGTAAAGGGAAAGCGTAATCGTATTCCGCACAATGCGCAGGAACTTATAATTCGTGATAAAACGCTCAAAATTATCAAAACCGACCCATTTACTGCCGAGTATCCCCTCATAGACGTCATAATCGCGGAAGGCGATCTGGATACCGTACATGGGTGCGTAATGGAAGATGGCGATATAGAGAAGGGGAAGCAGAATGACGATGTAAAGCTGCCAGCACTTTTTCATTTTTTTCCATGCCGATCGCTTCGTCCTCGTCCCAGCTTGCGTCTGAGCAGTCATGCCGTGTCCCTCCGATTCCGGTGAAAAATAAGTGTTTTTAAATATGGAGCGCGGGGTGCAAAAATAGAACCGTAGGGACACGGCGCGCCGTGTCCCTACAACAAGCACCGATGATCAGTTAATCGCGGAGGCAACCAGCTCGAGGTAACGGTCAAGGCCGATGTGATCGAGCTCGGCAATGTAGGAATCCCACTCGGCGTCAATGCTCATGTCACCGGTAATAAAGCGGGCGGTGCATTCCTTCATGTAATCGTACAGCGCGGTCTTGATATCGGAGTATTCCTTGGCATCCTCCGTCGGGACATAGAGGTTGACCGGAACGATATCCGTGGTATAATACGGCTCATACAGGGTCGTCGCGTCGTAAATACGGCTTTCCATGCCGGCACGGAGGTAATAGGTTTCCTCGGTGGCACCAAGATCGCCGAGACGCCACTCGGCGGTACGGAAGTTATGGATAGTTTGATACCAAGACACATTCTGGTTGACGCCAGAGAAGCCTTCAAGGGTGGTGAAAATAGCTTGCTTGCCATTGATACCCGTTTCCCCGTCCTCGGCCTTGCGCCACTGCGCCCCTTCATTGCCATAAATGAAGTCACAATTGTATTCTTCGTTGTAGCAGAAGTCCGCCCAACGGAATGCGGCTTCGGGGTTCTTGCACTCGCGGGTAATGGTAAAGAAGCCGGTTACGATCGGCGTACCGGTATACGCGGCATGACGCGCGCCGTCGGTGCCGATCAGCGGCTCGATGGCATCGTAAACCTTAAACATTTCGGAATCGGCTACAGCGAAGGAGGAGGGCGCATTGGAACCCGTCGCACCGATCTGTCCGGCTTCCACTTTCTGCTTGCGGAGGTCGATATCCTGTGTAAAGCATTCGGGATCGATTAAGCCTTCGGAATAGAGCTTATTTAAGTAGGTCAGGCCTTCCCGCCACACGTCCTTGTCGAAGACAATATCCACGGTGCCGGCGTAGGGTTGGGCAAAATAACGGCCTTCCTGATTATCGGTTACGATATAAGCCGCCATGACGTACGGTACGACGGAATGCCAGCCGGAGACATCGACGCCAGTGAACGGAATCTCATCATTCTGTCCATTACCGTTGGGATCGCCGGTCTTGAATGCGGTGAGAACGTCATAAAACTCCTCGACGGTGGTCGGTGCGGACATATTGACAGCGGCGAGCCAGTCGCGATTCATCCACAGCTTATTCGCGGCGGTCATGTGATAGGTCAGGGAGTAGGACGGCAGAGAGACGATCATGCCGGACGGGAGGGTGATTTCCTTCTCGACGTTTGTGTCATAATCGAACATCTTCATAATGTAGTAACCGTACTGATCGATATAGGGCTTTTGATCGATGAAGACGCCCTTCTCGGAGTAGGTCATCTGCTCCTCGGCGGTCATACCGGCATTGCCGAAAACCTCCGGCAGATCGCCGGAAGCTAGCAGCAGGGGCTTCGTTGTCGCCATATCCGCGACCATGTTCCAGTTAATGTGGATATTGGTCATCTCTTCCATCTTACGGGTCATGTCGTTGTTTTCATAATCGGAAACAGCGGTGTTGACGGCCATCATGATTTCAAGATCGATCATCTCATTGACGATCGGCAGGCAGCCAGCGGCGGTTACGGGACCGTCGGAAGCGGCGGCGGTGATGGCAGCGGTCGTTGCGGCGGCAGTGGTGGTTGCGGCAGTGGTAGCTCCTGCGGCGGTGGTCGCGGCAGCGGTTGTTGCCGCGGCAGTGGTCGCGACTGTCGTCGCGGTGGAAGAATCTCCCGCACAGGAAGTCAGGAGCATCGCGGCGGCCAGGAACAGCGCCGCGACCGCAGTGAAGCGGATACGTTTCATAGACACAACTCCTTTTAAATTTGTACCGTCATATTAACATTTCATTCGCAATTTCGCAAGCGGAAAGTTTTCCTTCGACGGGAGAGTCTTTGGAAATCGAAAGAATCTCCCCTCGGAACACGGAATTTTCCCGTTTATCGCTTATATAAAAAGATAGGACGCCGCAGTACGGCGTCCCCTTCTTACAGTAACGATAAAACAAATGGAATAGTCACAAGCCCGGCGACGTTCGAGATGAGCGCCATCTTCGCGCCGGTGGAGCTGTCTCCGCCGGCGGCTTCTGGGAAGACGATGGTGTTTAAGCCCATCGGCATGGCGAGAAAAAGGATGATGACCGTCGTCAGATCGTCCGGCAGCTTGAGCGCAAGGCAGACGCCGAGTGCAAAAAGCGGCAGCGCCAGCAGACGGATAGCACAGGCGAGGTAGACTTTCCGGTCGCGCAGCAGGGCAAAGGCGTCTCCCTTGCCGCCGGTAGTAGAACCAGACAGGATGGCTTTCCCCGCAATGACGAAGCCGGTGAGGAGCATGGCGAGCGGAGCCATGCAGTTGGATGCGGTTTCGGCGACCGACATCAGCAGGGGTGGGACGGTAACGCCGGAAAGACCTACAAGCACGCCGAGAAGGATGCCCGCAAAGCTGGGATTGAGAAAGGTACGAAGGTCCCACTTTTTCTGGGGGCTTAGGAGGTACATCCCGACGCTGTAGGTGAACATCGACAGCGGCAGGGCGAAGACGATCATGGAAAAGAGCATCGATTCGCCGTAGAGCGCCGCCATCAGCGCATAACCCATGTAGCCATAGTTGGGAATGGTGAAGGAGTATGTATAGATATCGCGGGTATTTCGGTCTTTGGCGAAAAAGCGGGATAGGACGAGTGCGATACTAAAGACGACGCCGAGGACGGCGACTCCGGCAAGCATTGTGATGCCGGATTGGCGAAGGACGGAACGGTTAAAATTGGCCGCGAAAACCTTGAAGTTTAACGCGGGGAGGATGATCGTCATCTCTAGCCGTGAAAGAACGAGCGGGGTGTTGTCCGGCAGCAGCTTTCTCCAACGTAGGAACGCACCGGCAAGAAGAAAAAAGAACAGCAGCAGCGTCTGGGAAAGCGTATATAGGAATATATCCCCCATCGTAGGTACCTCTTTTTTTATGCTGATCGATTCTGTACATGGCGTAACAAACGAAGGATCGCCTTAGTCACCTGCTGGTGGCCAAGACGACCCTTCGCAGGAGGAAGAATACGGTTTTAGTTTTTGCCAACCAGACGGTCGCAGAGCAGATTGAGATTGCCGCAGCCGGTGGTGACAATGAGGTCGCCTTCCCGGGCGTTTTCGCGAATCCATGCTTCTGCGTCGTCGAAGGTGGGGGTAAAGACCGCGCCGGGGATGGCATCGACGAGTGTTTTGGAGGTATCGCTGCCGGGATTGACCTCTCTCGCGCCGAGGATCTCCGTCAGGACGGCGACGTCAGCCTGCTTTAGAACGCGGACAAAGTCATCGAAATACTGTGTTGTACGGGAATAGGTATAAGGCTGGAAGACAGTAATGACGCGGCGGAAGCCCAAGCGGCGCGCGACGTCCATCGTCATCTGCATCTCGGTAGGATGATGTCCGAAATCATCGACAAGCACCGCGCCGTTGATCGTACCGCGGCGCTCAAAGCGGCGAGCTACACCGCCGAAATCATTAAGGCCTTCCACAACAAGGGCGGGTTTGACGCCGCAGGCGAGCATTGCCGCAGCAGCAGCGATGGCGTTGTAGACATTATGGATGCCATGCACGGCAAGGGTTATCTCCCCGAGGGCATTGCCGTCGGCGACGAGCGTAAATGAGGCATAGTTATAATGAAAAGTAAGGTTTTTGGCTGTTACGTCACAGGGAACATGTAAGCCAAAGGTACGAACTCGGCAGCGTGCGCCTCGGGCCGCCTGCATGGCGTTCTCACTCTCGGCGTTGGCCACAACGCAACCATCCGGCGGGACGAGGGAGGCAAACTTGGTAAAGGAGCCGATAAGCTGTTCCATGCTCTTGAAGTAATCGGGGTGGTCGGCTTCAATGTTGTTTATGACGGCGACGGTAGGGCGGAAATAGAGGAAGGAATCCCAGTATTCGTCCGCCTCCGCTACGAATATCTCCCGCGCGTCGGAGGTGCGGAGGTTGCCGCCGATACAAGGTAAGTCCGCGCCGATGGAGATGGTAGGGTCAAGTCCGGCGGTCAGGGCGATCTGTCCGCACATGCCGGTCGTCGTTGATTTCCCATGGGTACCGGAAAGGGCTACGATATTACGGTAACCCTCCATCAGGCAGGCCCAAGCTTCGGCACGCTCCATCACATGGAGTCCCCTTTTTCTCGCTTCGATGATCTCCGGCGCATCGTCACGCGCGGCGGCCGTACGGATAACGATATCCGCGCCATCAATGTTAGAGGGGTCGTTCGGCCAGATACGCACGGGAATGCCGAGAGATACGAGTTTTTTTGTGCGCGCGCTGTCTACGCGGTCGCAGCCAAAAATCGTATATCCGTGAGAGAGGAGCATTTGGGCAAGCGCGCTCATCGAAACGCCGCCAATGCCGACAAGGCAAATACGTTTATTATGAGGTAATTTCATGTGTTACAACTCTAAGCCCTTTCCGTTTCATTTATAGAAATTTCGCAATAGGCGATTTTTTGCCGATTCCATGTGTATGATACCGCAATTCTCTTGTCATCCGCGACAACGGCGGGATAGGAATACTCCCCCGGCGCGTCTTCAAGTACGTACAGCCGTTCCCAGGTATTACCGTTATCCGCAGACCGCATCAATACAAGCGGTGTCCGCGCACCCCAGTTCTTACCGACCGGATTGCAGGCCAGTATCAGCGTCCCATCCGCAAGGCTTACAAGATCGACGCCGCTGTTGTTATTCGCAACCGCTGTCCGATATGCCACCGACCAGGTTTTACCACCGTCTGCCGAGTCCGCACGATATAGCGCACCTTCGTTCGACCTCAACAACATATGAACAACCCCCGGTTGACTCTCCCACAGCGTCGGCTGGATAAGTCCCACGGGTCTGCCGTCAAACTCCGGCGCTTCGATATAGTCCGCACGGCAAAAGCTTCTTCCGTCATCCGGCGAACGATCGGCAAAAGCCCGCCAAACGTCTTTTTCCCAGGATGCGGGCGCCAATACCGTTCCATCGGCAATGCGGATCGGCTTATTTTTCACAGGTCCTCTTCCGCCGGAACGGTCTCCCGCTATAAGCGGCTTCGGTTGGCTCCATGTCGCGCCTTCATCGGCCGATTCCGTCACATAAGTTTCCCAATCCGAAATTTTCGCGCCTACCTTATAGTACAGCGCGAACGTCCCATCCGAGCGTCTCCATAGCACGGGATTCCAATGCGCGACGCCCTCCTCCCGAGACACGCGCTCGGGCGCCGAAAAGGTTTCGCCGTCTCCGCGCGTCACATAAATACCGACGTCGGGATCACCCTCCGCCGTTCCGCCAAACCATGCCAATAATACGCCGCTTTCCGTAAACACAACCGTTGACGCATGGCATGACGGCGTCGGCACCTCAAGAATCGTCTTGCGTATCATGTGAAAAACACTCCCATCCTGAAACCGGCAGTCTCTGAATCGCGCCAAACAGCATCTCCGGCAGATCGGGGTTCTTTTTCTTCATCTCCGCGATCAGCGCTTTGACTTCCGCGCGCTTGGAGTGCCCCTCCTCGGGGCAAAGCCTCGGAAATACCGGCAGGTTTTCCTTGACCGCAAAGGCTCGCATCTCCTTCTCCGGCACGTACAACATCGGACGCAGCAGCGTAATACCGCTGCGGTCAAGGAAGGTCACCGGCTGGAAGCAGGAAATGCGTCCCTCGTAAAAAAGCGACAGCAGCAGCGTCTCAATCGCGTCATCCCTGTGATGCCCGAGCGCCACTTTATTACAGCCCGCCGTTGCCGCCGCCCGGTTCAACGCGCCCCGCCTCATATTCGCACACAGCGAGCAGGGGTTCTTCTCCTGCCGCGCATGGAAGACCACCTCATAGATATTCGTCGGCACCACCGTATAGGATACCTTCAGGCGCTCGCACAGCGCCTCAATCTGTGAGAAATCCGCACCGGGGAAGCCCATGTCGATCGATATTGCCTTTACGTCAAACCTTTCCGGATAAAACCGCGCAAGGCCGGCCATCGCGCACAGCGTCGTCAGTGAATCCTTCCCTCCCGACACACCAACGGCAATGGAATCTCCCGACTGTATCATATTGTAGTCTTGGACGCATCTTCGTACATGCGATAGGATATGTTGCATTTTTGGCTTCCCTTCGGCGGCTGTGAAGTGAAATAACCCCGTAAAGATGTAAAATGTTCACCGTCGGTGAACGTTTTGGTTATGGCGTCAAGCGTTGATTCCGATAAAAATACGGGGGGCGGACAATTTTTATATTATAGCAGGTTAGGATGGAGTTTGCAATATATTTTTTTAAGGAAAGGGGCAGAAAAATGTCAACGTCGGATGGATTTGAAGTCCGGCACCCAATTTGAAGGCGTCTGTGTCATTATATGCTGTAAAATCCTGCATATCCGCAAACCCACATTTTTCAAATTCTCTTAATAAAAACTACAATAGCACAATTATCATTCTCTGTCAATCTAATATTTTATGCAGACCGCTTGACAAACCCCCGCATCTCCGCTAAGATAAGAAACAGCGCCCTACCCAAACGTGTCCTATGGAATCATCGCCGAAGGCGAACATTTCACATCTCCCGCGGAGATATTTCTTTTCACAAAAAGGGGTAATGTTATGAAACGGACAAGCTTTCTCGGCCGACTCGACGATCCCGAAAAGATACGCCTGATTAACCAGGCCGGCGTACGTACCCGTATGCGTCTCGACATGGATGGGCTTGAGGAGGGCTATAACTCCTGCTGGGATATGAACACCTCCCCCTACGACGGTACGATGTATTTCGCGCCGACGTATGAGCAGCCTGGGCACCATACCCGCTTGATTTCCTATGACTTCGAGACGGATACCTTCCATACCTGCTTTCAGGCGGAAGACCTCACGCTGCCCCATCCGCAGCATATGCCGCATTCAAAGCTGCATACGTCGATCAACTTTCTCCCCGACGGCACCATCATCGCCACGACCCATACGACCGCCGGTTCCGTCGGTCACCCCGAGTGGATGCCGCTGGCCCATATCGACCACGCATGGGAAGGCTTCCCCGGCTCGTACATCCTGCATTATGACCCGAAAACCGGCGTGGCGGAGAACCTCGGTCAACCCGTTCTGCGCGAATCGATCTACGGCTCCTGCTACGATTCCAAGTACAACGCCCTGTACATGATCGGCTTCATGCGCGGACATGTCTATCGCTACTCGCTCGACGACAAGTCGGTCAAGGATTTGGGCAAGGCTGCCGAAATTTTCAACTACCGCCTGCATCGCGGACCCGACGGGCATATCTATGCCATGACGAAATCGGGTTTCCTGTATCGCGTCAACGTCGATACGCAGAAGCTGGAGGATCTGCACTGGTCTCCGCCACGCTACCGTGATGCGGTTACGAATAACACCTGGTATCGTTACATGAGCCAGGCCGTCGATGTGTCCGACCATGAGTTCGTTTTCGTGAATACCTGCGGTGAGGACTTATTCCTCTTTGACTGCGACACCCTCACCGTTAAAAACCTCGGTAAACGTTCCCCCTATGATTACGGCTCCGATTTCGGCATCTCCCCGATGTCGCTTGACGAAATCGCCGTCGACAGCGAGGGCGTGTTATGGTATGCGCTCAATGGTCCGCAGCAGGAGCAGCCGGAGCCTGACGAGAACGGCAACTGTGATTTCTACCACTTCCCCGCCCCGCAGTTCTTAATCCGCTGGGATATCCACAGCGATAAAGGCCCCGAAAACATGGGCATCATCGGCACCCCCGGCCACGACACCCCCACCGCATACTGCTTCTGCTGCGATCAGGTGCATGACATCCTCTATATGATCGGCGGCGGACACCGCAAACGCGGTGAGGACCCCAAAAAGGGCGATCTCGGCGTGGCGATGATCGATCTGCGTGAGTTCCGCCAGCATATGTACGACAAAGGCCCGGCTCTCGACTTAAAGGCGACACCCTATACGCCCGAGGAAGTCGAAAAGGCCAAGAAATATGTGCGCAGCTACGCTGGTGAGGAAGTCTCAGGTAGTAACCCCTCGACGCTCTTCCCCATCCAGTCGATCACGCCCATCCGTCTGTGGCGTTTCGTCCCCTCCGACAATATCGAAGGCTCGAAGGTACGTAAGCTCGCGTGGGACGCCGACGGCACCTTATGGGGCATCTCCGGCGATGACAAGGATGAATTTCTGTTCCACGTCATCCCGACGCCGTATGCCGTATACCCGTCGAAGGAAGCTGCGGAAAACGATGAGCGCTATTTCACCATCTGTACCATCTTCGGCCGCAAGAAGCCCCGCTGCTTTGAGGAAAACGGACAGTATTACGTAGAAAATCCCCGTGCTTTCGCCTATTCGATCGAATCCGTCGTGCCGGTAGCCTGCGCTGAAGCGCAGCGTCTTTCCTGGGTGCTGACAAACGGTCTGCCGAACGCATTGCTGCCGCTGCCGGAAGGCATCGCGCTCCCCGAGGTCGCCGGACGCCGCTATCTGGCCAAGGCGACAGCCACCGCTCCGTGGAATCGCGGCAGAATCGCTGTCGGTACCGGCGACGCCATGTTCGCTCTTGTCGATGGCAATCACGTCTTCTCCTACGGCAGCGCTGCCTCCCTCGGTCCGGTACGCTGCATGACCGTCAACGCCGCCCGGACGAAGCTCTGGGGCGTCGCGGGCTATGAACGCTCCGTCTCGACCGTGTTCAGCTTCGATGAACACGACGGCCTAAAGCAGCTCGGTTTCCTGACGTATAACTCCCCCTATTACCTTGACGGCCCGACCGCGTCGAATCTCCTGACGTCGATCGCGCTATCGCCGGATGAAACCATGCTCGCCGTCGGCGGCGGAGACCGTATCGGCAGCGTGCATATGATCCGTTTATAACCCATATCTATCATACGAGGCTTGCTGCAAAATTCACATTTTGCAGCAAGCCTCAATTACATTTTCACCTTAATTTTACAGCAACGATTCCGCCAATGCCGCGACGCGGTCCGTCAGGATATACCCCGCGTCAGGACGTGTGTCCGCGCTGCAGCAAAGCCGGGTTTCATAAATGCCGGGCTGAAAGAGTTCGCGGATCGCGACATAACCGATACTGCCGTTGGCAAGATTCGCGGGGAAGCAAGGATGTCCCGCAAGCCTTTCGCGAAGCGCTTTACCAAATTCAACGTAAATTTCACCGGGCAAACCGCAGACAATCAGATCACCTAAACGCAGTGCCTGCACGGTGACAGGAATCTCCCGAACGCCGATTTCAGCGATTCTTTGGATTTCGGACGAGTAGAAGTTGTCGATGACACTGTCCTCTGCCTTCACCGTTTTCGCCCACGCAAGTTCCGTCTCATTTGCTAAACGCGATGGCAGCGTAAAGCTCTCCGCCGCCGCGCGGACGATACCCCCGTCCGTCGGACGGATTTTCTCATAAGCTTCCGATACTGCTGCCGCGAGCACACGTCCCATCCGGCGGTAATACATTGGCTCGTCGGACGTGTGATTTTCAAAATCGACATGGTTGATATTCCCGCAGAAACCGTTCACGAAAAGCGGTATAAAGCTTTGCCCGTAGGTGCGGCGCAGCGCTTCCCGCATCGCGCCGGGATAGTCGCTCGAAATCATCCGGAAACCGTTTTTCCCGACGCTGTCACAATGACAGGCGTAATTCGCAATCAACCCATAAGGCTCACCGTCGGCATTGTCGATGCGCAAAACACCGACCGTTGGGTCGATCTCGCCGAATGCCTTCTTTTCTTTCGCACCGGAGTTCGTTTGGTAGCGCCCGTCCGGTAAGATAAAGTCGCGGTAATGGGCGACCGTCGTTTCCACGCCAAAGCCGACGCCGAGACGAACCTCTCTTGCGTCTGCAAAAGCGCAGGTGGCCGCGTCCGCAAGGCGGTCCGAGACGAACGCAATGTACGCGGGATTCATGTGGACAAACTCACCCCATGTTTCGCAGGGTCCGCCATAATGCGTGTGCGTGCAGCAAATCATTACCTTGTCCGTCGTTGTCGCGATCTTCTGGGCGACTTTTTGACGCATCGGGAGCGCAAGCTCTTCCGCCAGACCGATCAGGTCACAGGTGATCAGCGCCGCACGTCCGGTTTCGTCCTCGAAAACAGCGGCATAAGCGTAGGTTTTCTCGAGGATCCCCTCCGAATGCCTCAAAACGAAATGTCCCGGCATCTCCATGCCAAGCGTGGGTGTGATGTCCACCTCATACAAACCGCAGCGAATCATATGTTTTTATTATCCTTTCAGCGAGCCGACCATAACGCCTTTTACGAAGTACTTCTGCGCAAAGGGGTAGATGAGGAGGATGGGTACGGTCGACACGATAATGAGTGCGTATTTTAACAGCGCTTCCAGTCCGATCATCGACGCAAGTAACTGTGCGTCGTGAATTTCCGACAGGCTCACCTTGCTCGAAACCAGAATATCTCTTAAAATGAGCTGCAGCGGGAACAGCGTCTGATCACTCAGGTAAATCATCGCCGTAAAATACTCATTCCAGTGTCCCACCGCGTAATACATCGTCACCACCGCAATAATCGGCTTTAAAAGCGGCAGCAGTATTTTGAAAAAATAGTAGGCATCCGAGCAGCCGTCGATGCTCGCCGCTTCGAAAAGCTCATACGGCACGCTCGAGATCATAAACGTTCTCACGAGGATCATATAATATACGCTCATCGCGCCCGGAATCAACATAACCCATACGTTATCGATCAGTCCGAGACTGACGTTGACGAGATATGTCGGTACAAGACCGCCGCCGAAAAACATCGTGATCGTCATCAGGATCATAAAAAACCGACGGAATGGGAAATCCTTTCTTGACAGCGGATAAGCGCAGACAAGCGTCAGCGTGATGTTGATGAGCGTCCCGACTACCGTATAGAAAATGGTGTTGCGGTAGCTCGTCAGAATGTACTTATGCGAAAAGACCGCTTTATACCCGTTCAGCGTTATGTCCACCGGCCATAAGTAAACGCGCTGCTGTAAAATCGCCTGTCCGGACGAAAACGACGAGACGATAATATACCACAGCGGTATCGCGATGACCAACGTGAAAAGCGAGATGATAACCGCGTTCACAATATAGAGTATGCGATCCTCGACGGGTGTGCGGATTCGATTTTTGGTGTTCATCATACCATACTCTCCTTTACCACAGACTCGTCTGGCTATCGCTGAGCTTCCGCGCGAGGAAATTGACCGCAACGAGAATCATGCAGTTGACTATCGAATTGAACAGTCCAACTGCAGTGCCATAGGAAAAGCTGGATACGGAATTCAACCCCACTTTATAGATATATGTAGAGATGACCTCTGCATACGATGTGTTCATGGAATTCTGCAGCAGATATGCCTTTTCGAAGCCGACGCTCATGATCTCGCCGGAATTCAGAATCAGCAGCACGGCGGCCGTCGGCAGGATACTGGGCAGATCGATATACCGGAGTCTCTGGAACCGGTTCGCACCGTCTATCTCGGCTGCTTCGTGAAGCTGGGGATCGACGCCGGCAAGCGCGGCCATATAGATGATGCTCGACCAGCCGAGCCCCTGCCAGAGCCCTGACCAAACGTAGATATGCGGGAAGTTCGAAGCCTTGCCGAAGATATCCGGCGGCAGGGAGCCCGTAATCAGCTTCATGGTATTGCCGTATAATCCGGACACCGAGCTAAAAACCTGAAAGATCATGCCAACTATGACGGTTGTGGAAATGAAATGGGGAATATAGGTCAATGTCTGCGCAAATTTCTTGAATCGGATGTTTCGCACGAGATTCAGCTGCAGCGCAAAGACAATCGCCAATGGAAACCCAACGATCAACCCGTAAAATGACAGACGGATGGTGTTGAAGATGACGCGCATCGCTTGATAGGATTCAAAAAACGTTATGAAATGCTTCAGCCCCACCCAGGGACTTCCGAATATGCCTTTTGACGGAGTAAAATCCTTAAAGGCGATTTGTATTCCGAACATAGGCACATAACGAAAAATTATGATGTATGCGAGCGGGATCAAAAGGAAGCAAAACAGCTGCCATCGTTGTACGCACCGTCGCCAGATCCCAGGCTTATGATAAGCCGTGACATCCGGTGTCGACCGCGCTATTTCTACCTGCGTTTTCATTCAGAAAGTGATCTCTCCTTTCCTGGACCCAAGAGGATTTATCGCGCGCCGTATGGGGAAAGGAGCTCGTGCGGGAGTGTGACTCCCGCACGAGCCGGAGTACTCATTTTAGCCGTTCATACGGGTATAAGCTGTCTGTGCGATATCGATATAGGTCTGGAGCCCCATCTCCGTGAGCTTCGCGACATAAGAATCCCATTCGCGGTCGAGGTCCATGGTACCGGATATAAATGCCGTGCGGCATTCGTCAGCATATTGGTCGATGGACGTTTTGATTTCGCTGATCGTATTTTGCTCGTCCTCGGTCAGAATCAGGTTCGCGATCATCTCGTCGGGCAGATATGCCGTACGCTCTGCACATCCGTCGCTAAACATCTGCAGTTTATACTTCTGCACGTCGTCGTTATCTACGTTGCCCTCTACCTGAGAACCGAAAAGCTCTGTCGGGATAAAATAGATGCTCGTGCAACGCCATACATAATTATTTTTGGAGGCGAATGGATTGTCATAGACGACCCAATACGGTTTGTAACCGAAGACGGAGTTCGGGAAGTAAACTTTAGCGGGATCGAGATCTGTATCGGTTAAGTACTTCCAGTGCGTGCCATATTCACCGTAACGGGCGGAGATGGCTGTCTTCTCATCGCAGAAGTAATCGAGAAGACGGAAAGCGACCTCCGGATTCTCGCATTTCCCGGATATCATTGTGGAGAATCTCGTAAAGGAAGAATAACATGTTGCATACGGCTTCGTGTCTTTATTCGCAGTCAGCGTCGGCAGATAGACGTAATCCATCAGTGCGGTAGGAGATGATGAGTTAAAGGAAATGAACGGATGCGACTCAAACACGCCCACAGTCTCGTCGGCGCCGGTATCGGAAACGTCGAGTATCGGTGTATACTGATCAAGCGTCATCGTAAAGGACAGTGTGGAAAACATGTTTTCCTCTACGAGATTTTTCATATATGCGAGCGCCTGGCGGTAATTTTCAGTGACAAACGGGTAATAAGCCTTTCCGTCCTGTACATTCATTGTATAATCGCCGTAATACTCGCCGAACCAGCCGATAATCGTTTTGTACGCCTCTCGGGAGTAGCCGGTGTTCGCAAGCTGGAAGAGCATCGGGATTTCATCCTTCTTACCGTTGCCGTTAGGATCGTTGTCGCGGAACGCTTCGAGCACAGTATAGAGCTCATCCGTCGTAGTCGGTACGGTAAGTCCGAGGTTATCGAGCCAAGTCTTATTGATGTACATACCGTTAGCGGTGGTATCCGTCGGGTCATTGGAGGATACAGGCATCGTATACATCTTACCGTCGACGGACTTGGAATATATTTCGCAGTTCGTCTTGTCGTTCGGGCTTGCCCAGTTAATCATTAGCGGATAGTAGTAAGCGTACTTATCCATGTACTCGGTTAAGTCGAGCGCGTAGCCATCGCGTCCGAGCGCGTATATTTCGGCACTGGTCAGGGAGATGCCGGACCAGATATCAGGAAGCTCCTGATTCGCCGCGACCATCAGCTGCAGTTTCTGCTTGGCTTCCCCGCTGCCTGTGGGGAAAAAGTAGAACTCGATGTCGATGCCCGTGTTTTCCTCGACATACTTTGTAAACAGGTTGTCTTCAAAATCCGTCACGCTTGCATTCGGCACAAACCCGATCGTGAGCGTCGTCGGTTCCGTGACAATCGGTATGACGCCGGGAGCCGTCATGCCCTCGATGTCAGACATCTTAAGGGATGATCCGGGGACTGTCGTCGCTGTTGTCGTCGCTGCCGGAGTGGTGTTGGCGGTCGTCGTCGCCGCTGCCGTCATCTTTGTAGTGGTAGCCGCCGCTGTCGTCTTGGCAGCAGTCGTGCTCGCTGTAGTCGTCGCCGCTGTGGTGGCCGCGGTACTCGCGGTACCGCCGTTTCCGGCGCATCCGGAAAGGATCCCTACCAGCATACAAGCGAGAAGCAACGCGGCAAGCATTCGGATTTTCATGATAAACTGCCTCCTTAATAAATTTGTTCGCGGGAATTTTATGTTCTCCCGTGTTTGTTTCTTATTATAAACAAGTATTATTTCTTTGCAATTGTAATCTCCGGAAATCGATGTTTCATTTAGGCATTATTTCCAGCGCAAACCGATGTAATATTCGGAAGCGGTTTGGAAATATCGGAAATCGGTTTAAAAAAACCGGTTTTGACATGGTAAAGGCAAGAGAAATTCTTCAAAATGCTGGGTAAAATGCTTGAAATTCATCATAAATATGGTATAATAAAATTGAAAAGTTGAAACTTCCAATTTAAAGGGAGGTTCGATCTGTATGACTACACTCTTACTCGGTTCCGCCATCACAAGAAAATACATCTGCTGCTTCTGTGCCGTTGTACTGACCGTTTTACTGCTTTTGATCCCTGTGTTTCGTATCGCTTACCGTACAAGCTTTGACAATGCCAGCGATGAACTCTCCCGCTCTGTGGAGAAGGCTTCCGACGCTCTCGTTAAGGAATGGATTGCTCTGTCCTCTGCTGAAAGCACCGGCTCTCTTGATGCGCTCTCCCTTCTTCCCGTTAAAAACTATCGGCTTGAGAACACCTCCGAGAAAAATGAACCATCCGCGCGTACCGCGGTTGCCGCATTGCGTGTATGGAAAGATTTGCAGACCGTACAATGGCAAATGCCCAACGCGGAGCGTTTGTTTCTGCTTTTCTCCGAAAGCGAACTTGTAATCCTCTCCGACCTCGGCGTTTTTTATGACGGCTATCCGGATGACCGCCCCGTTCTCGACGAGACGCGGGAAAACGGGTTCGCACGCACGGGCTTCCTATTCACCGAAAACGAAGGCCGCCTTATATTCAGTGTTCACAACGCCAGTTCCCGCATATGTGCTTGTGCCGTTTATAGCGAGAACGGCCTGCGGACACTGTTCGGCCTTGACGCTCTTCCGGAGGATTCGTTTATGCGTATCTACTTGGACGATGCGCTTATCTATTCCTCGAGGGATACCGACGACGAGGGTTATGTCCTTTTGACCAGTACAGCGGACTCGTTCGGTGTAACCGTCTCGGTCGGTATATCGGAAAGCTATTTTCTTTCGTTGGTGAAACCTGTTTACAGCGCGCTCTCCCATTGTTTAGTTTTTGCGCTACTCATCGGGCTTTCCTTCGCTGTGGGCATGGGCGTATTCAGCGCCTATCCGATCCGTCGATTGGTGCGGCGTGAGCTAGCGGATTACAATCCCGACGACGCCCGGGAACGGCGCCCGATCGACGAACTGAGCTTACTGGGCGAAATGTGCGAGCGCAGTGCGATGGATTTAAAGGAAAAAGACGAGCATTTGACTAAAACGCTCTCCCGTTTACGCGAAACGCTGCGCGAGCACGCCTTTGTCGAATTGCTCGCCGGATTGTTGGTCAGCGAGCGGGAGCTGGAATATCTCCCCGAGCTTTCGGAGCTATATCAGGTTGCACTCCTCAACTTTGAAGGAGACGCCGCCCCTATTGTTGGCATCTTCAATAAAATCGGTATTCTTGCGGCAATGCCGGTAAAAAACCGTGTCGTTGCGTGCGTTCCCGATAAGGTTAAGGCCGATTTTCTGCTTGCTGTCTACGAATTTAACCTCCGTGTCAGCGAAAAAAGAAGGCCGGGAACGGTTCTCTCCTTTCAAACGCGCGGGAGTGAAAACTTAAGACAAGCCTATCTGTCGGCTTGCAGCTTGTTCGCCGAGCCGGGATCCTTCACAGATGGCGCGGCCATCTCCACCCAAACCGCAGTGAAGGCGCACGCCGTGTATTCAGAGGCCGAAATACTGCGGCTTGTGGGCTTAATGCGAGTTGGAGAAGCAGAGCTTGTGCGAAGCTTCTTTAGTGAAGAGGCATTGGCGCTAACTCTCCGCCCGGAAACTGCAACCGATGCGCGCAATCTGTACGACCAGCTCCGCGCTGTGTTGCTGCAGCTCCTCCCGGAAAATCAAAAAGGCACGCTTTCCTTTTTCGAGGAATCGGAAGACCCCTGGGAACAGCTTGAGCGTATTCGCAGCGAATGTCTGCATGAAGCCGAACGGGTCCGGGGAAAGCTCTCCATACGGAATGGGTATAAATTCAAAGCAGTACGTTATATTGAGGAGCATGCATGCGATCCCCTGCTCTGCGTAGATGAGGTCGCCGCCAGATTTGATATTTCCGGACGACAGGTGTATACGATTGTTCGGGAATCCCAAGGCGTCGGTTTCAGTGAATACCTTCTCCGTCTGCGGATGGAGAAGGCCGCGATACTCTTAAGGGATCACGTAATCCGAGACGTCGCGGCGCTCTGTGGATTTTCCTCCGTCAACGCTTTTTACAAAGCGTTCAAACGTTATTACAGCGCAAGTCCCGGACAATTCGCCTCCTGTGGCGAACCGGCCGTCGAAATCTGAATGCGATCCTTCAGTGGAATATACGAGCCATCGTCTGTAGCGATTGGCTTGATACAAAGAAACGGGACAAGTCAGCCCCCTTTGTGGGGCCGACCTGCCTCGTTTCTTTCTGCGGCTATTTGTTTTTCAGAGCAGGATATCCTCCATGCTCCGTTTTGGTACATTCAGCCGGTTATCTTCATCAAGATAATACCGCACATTGCCATCCACCATCGGCACTTCAACCGCCTGCTGCGCCGGATAACCCAACGCGATCACGGCAAGCACCCTCTGATTTTCCGCAAAGCCGTACAGTTTGGCCGCGGCATCCTTGTCTACCGACGCAATCCAGCACGCCTCCAAACCTTCTTCTTCGGCGCACAGCAGGATGCTCATAATAGCGGCTCCCGCATCGAATTCCGCGCCGACAGGTCTGCGGTCGGTATTCTGCACAACGACGATGTATGCCGTCGGACGTTCTTCTTCCGCAGGCGTACCGTTAGGTCTCAGATACCCCGCCCACGAAAGATGGGGGAACAGTGCCGCGCATCCCTGCGCGTCGCAGATCAGCTTATATTGCAGCGGCTGTAAATTCGCACCTGACGGCGCGACGCGCGCCGCTTCCACACAGTGAAGCAGCTGATCACACGACACGGGCTGCTGAGTAAACTTCCGCACCGTTCGGCGGGTATGCATCAGCTCAAACGCGGTCATAGCTTACTTTTCCTCCGCCTTCTGCGGCATCGTCGGATTTACCGGCGCTTGTGCGATACCCGGATTCACCTGCGCGATCGCTCCCGCTGCCGACGGTATCGGCGCTTCGGTTACATCCTGATTTACAGCATTGGTGCCGCCCTCACTCTGCTTTTCCGGACGGCGACCGGGTGTATTGCGACGTTTGGGCTTCTCGTCAACGGGTTTCTCCTGCTCGGACTTTTCCTGCGTCGGCTCGACAGGCGCCTTCTTTTCAGCCGTTTGCTCGGCAAGCTTTGACGGGACCGGCTTTTTGGCTACACGAGAGGTTTTTCTGCCTGCCGGCGCGGCCTTTGTCTCCGCGGACTTCCCTTCGGCTGCCTTTTCAGGTTCCGGCTTCGTTTCCACCGGTTTTTCCTCCACAGCCGACTGCACCTTCGGCTTAGACAATGCATTACTGCGCCGTCTGGCAGGTTTCTTTGCAGGCACGGGGGATTCCTTCTTCTCGCTCGCTACTCTGGGTTTTAGTTCCGCTACCGGTTCTGGCAGCTTTTCCGGCGGTAACTCAACAGGCTTTTCCGCTTCGGCCGATGCTTCCTGTTCCTTTTTCTCGACCTTCTCGGTCAGTTTTTCCGCAGCTTTGCTCTGTGCTTCCTCAACCAGCTTTGCTGCGTCAGCCGCCAATACCAGAATCGGCATCATCGGCGCGCTCTTTGCGGGAGCGGGCTTCTTTACCGTCGGTTCCGCCGCGATAACTAACCGCGGCATCATCGGCATCTGAGCTTTATTCGGTGCTTCCGCCTTCACAGGCTTCGATATCGTCTCCTGCGGTACGCTTTCCTTCGGAATCTCGGCCTTCGGCGCTTCCACCTTCGGTTCGGCCTTCTCCACAGTCTCCGTTACAACTTCTGCCGCAATCGTTTTCACCTTAGACGCATCCGCAACTTCCGCTGCTGCCACCAACCTCGAGATCGCCGCTTCCGCGCTGGTATCGATACTCTTCACTTCCTTCACGGCCAGCTCCGCCGATGCCGGAAGCTCTGCTTTTGGCGTGGGCTTGTTCTGCGGCGCCGACTTAACCGAAACCGCCTTACTCGTCTGCTGGCGCATCCCCTGCACGCGTCGACGGGCATTATTCCCGTTCATTCCCGCGTTCCCCGCCGGTATCGCGGGCTGCTGCGTCGGTGTCACGGGCTGCGCAGCCTGCATCGGCTGCACAGGCACCGCGGCAATCAGCGCAGCGGAACGTACCCGCAGAAATACCTGCCGGCCATTATCATTGGTACGCTCGGTGCGATCCTCAAAAATCCCGAGCGACTTCATAAACGGCGTCAGCTTCGAATACCCAAAGTTACGCACGTCGAAATCCGGAAAACGCTTATTCAGGACATTCCCGATATCACCGATAAACGCCCAGCCATCCTCATCGGAATTCTCCGCGACGATGGTGACAACGGCCTGCTTCACACTCTCCAGCGCGTCGCCCTTATCGACCTGCGCCACCGACTTCGGCGTTTCGGCTTTAGCCAAAACGTCGAGATATTTAAACTTGTTACATGCCGCGATGAACGCACTCGGCGTCTTGCGCTCACCCATGCCTACGACGGTCATCCCCGATTCACGCAGTCTTGACGCAAGCCGCGTAAAATCGGAATCCGACGACACCAACGCGAAACCGTCCACATTCCCTGAATAGAGAATGTCCATCGCGTCGATAATCATCGCGGAATCCGTCGCGTTCTTGCCCGTCGTATACGCATACTGCTGTACCGGCGTGATCGAGTAGTTTAATAGCACCGACTTCCACGATGCCTGTGTTGTTTTTGTCCAATCTCCGTAGATACGCTTATAGGTTGTGATTCCATCATTTGAAATTTCATCTAAAATGATTTTAATATACTTATCCGACACGTTATCCGAGTCGATCAGGACGGCGAATTTTTTTTCACCGGACACAAAAATGCTCCTAACTCATTTTGATTCGCACGAGGGATGCGGTTATCATCTGATAAAACCGCGTCCCTCACACCCGCGTTGACCGCGGTTACTCAATACGCGCATTTGTCCGCAACATACGCCTTCAGCTCTCCCACCGGAATACGCACCTGCTCCATCGAATCTCGATCGCGTACGGTGACACAGCCATCCTCCGCCGTCTGGAAATCAATGGTGACGCACAGCGGTGTCCCGATCTCATCCTCGCGACGGTAACGCTTACCGATCGAGCCGGTTTCGTCGTAATCGACCATGAAGTTCTTGGCAAGCATCTCATAAATCGGACGCGCCTGGTCGCCGAGCTTCTTCGACAGCGGCAGTACGGCAGCCTTATACGGCGCCAGCGCCGGATGCAGATGCAGCACCACACGCGTATCCTTATCGCCGATGACTTCCTCGTCATAAGCGTCGATCAGGAGCGCAAGCGCCGCGCGGTCAGCGCCCAGAGACGGCTCGATGCAGTATGGGATGCAATGCTCATTCGTTTCGGCATCGAAATAGTCGAGCGTCTGCCCGGAATGCGCCGAATGCGCCTTCAGGTCGAAATCGGTACGGTCAGCGACGCCCCAGAGCTCACCCCAACCAAACGGGAACAGATACTCGAAGTCAGTCGTCGCGTTGGAATAATGCGACAGCTCTTCCTTTTCATGGTCCCGCAGCTTCAGATTCTCTTCACGCATGCCGAGGCCTAAGAGGAACTGGCGGCAGTATTCCTTCCAATACGCAAACCATTCAAGATCCTCTCCCGGGCGGCAAAAGAACTCCAGCTCCATCTGCTCGAACTCACGCGTACGGAACGTGAAGTTACCAGGCGTGATCTCGTTGCGGAAGGATTTACCGATCTGCGCGATACCGAACGGCAGCTTCCTTCTGGTCGTACGGCGGACATTCTCGAAGTTAACGAAGATACCCTGCGCGGTCTCCGGACGGAGGTAGATCTGCGTTTGGCTATCTTCGGTCACTCCCTGGAAGGTCTTGAACATCATGTTAAACTTGCGGATGGGCGTAAACTCGCTCTTGCCACAGCCGGGGCACGGGATCTTTTGCTCCGCGATGTAAGCGGAAAGCTGATCATTCGTCATACCCTCGACATGGACATCGACACTGTTTTCATGTGCCCACTCCTCGATCAACTTATCCGCACGGTGGCGCATTTTGCATGCCTTGCAGTCGATTAAGGGATCGTTGAAGTTGACAACATGACCGGAACCGACCCAGACTTCAGGATTCATAAGAATCGCCGCGTCCAGTCCGACATTATACGGATTTTCCTGCACAAATTTCTTCCACCACGCGCGCTTGACGTTGTTTTTGAACTCAACGCCTAAAGGCCCATAGTCCCATGTGTTGGAAAGTCCCCCGTAAATCTCGCTTCCGGCGTATACAAAGCCGCGTCCACGGCACAGCGCCACGATTTTATCCATCGTTTTCTCGGTATTCGCAAGCATAAAAGGTCCGTTTCCTTCCTGACGTGTATTTTTGTAATATTCTTATTATACAGTAAAAATACCTCTTGTCAAGAGTTAAAAAGTATGTTATAATCAAAACCGCGTTGTCAAGAAGCCCTTTTTTGCTATATCAAGGTGTAACACAACCGTTAGCGCACCTGCTCTCAGCGCTGTTAATTTCATATTCCCGGGTGTGGCGCAGTTGGTAGCGCGGGTGGTTTGGGACCATCAGGCCGCAGGTTCGAACCCTGTCACTCGGACCATAGCAGTTAAGGCAATTGATACAATTGTATCAGTTGCCTTAACGCTTTTTTATACCTTGAAAAGACGTTAAAACAAGGACTTTCTGCGGAAAAGATGCACCTGTGGTAATCATCAGACCACAGCTATCGTTTTTCTATTAGTTTCCAAAAGAAGCAGGGCCATAGGACGATATGTAAAAGCCCTCTGTTCAATCGAGGGCTTTCATAATATAATGATGATGTTTTACAACGTTTCCGTAACCTCTGTGCCATTCTTGAAGGTAAAAACCACTCTACCATCAGCATGAACGGTCACATGGTCTGCCAGCGCGTCCCACGTGGCTTCCTTGAAAACCATCGGCAGTTCGTACTGTTCGCTCAACACGAACAGAAAACCACTCAGAATGTCGCCCTTTAGTTCCTGCATTTGACGCTGCTCCCGTAGAGAGTCCAGCCGCTTTTTGGCTTTGTCGAAGCGTTCAATATAAATGTCGTATCGGTTTCTGTAATCCGTCTGGTCAAGCGTCGTGGTGGCGTTTGCATCGACCAGTTTTTGTACCAGGCTGGAAAGCACATCCATCTCGCTGGTGATTTCGCCGATTTCCTTGTCAATGTTGCTGAAATCGTTAAATGCCATACGTAACGCTCTGCCGTCCTCAATAAGCGCCTCTCTGTCAATCATCAGCTCACTCACTGCGTTCAGGAACAGTGCCTTGATGTCATCCTCATACAAATGAGGGGTTCGGCATTTTTCAGCACCCTTGAACTTGGCGTTGCACTGCCAAATAGTGCGACGGTATTTGCTGGTGGAGTGCCAAACCTTTGAGCCGTAATACTCTCCGCAGTCGCCGCATATGATTTTTGCTGAAAAAGGACTCAAGCTGTTATGATGCCGCCCAGTCGCTTTTCTCCTTGTCATTTAATCCTGTACTCTATTCCATTCATCTGGGCAGATAATCGCGGGATGACTGTTTTCTACATAAAATTGAGGCACTTCGCCTTCATTAATTTTCTGCTTCTTTGTCAGAAAATCCACGGTAATTTTTTTTTGCAACATAGCGTCGCCCTTGTATTTTTCGTTGGTGAGAATACTATCAACCGTGGAAGCCTGCCATTTTTCCTTGCCTCCCGGCGTGGGAATGCCTTGCTTCGTGAGGGTGGCTGCAATCGCATTGGTAGTCTTGCCCTGTATGAACAGGCGGTAGATGGTTCGCACCGTTTCTGCTTCCTCCGGTACAATCTCTGGCAGCCCGTCCACTCCTTTTCGGTATCCGAGGAACTGCCCGTACGCGATGCTGATCTTGCCGTCAGCAAAACGCTTCCGTTGACCCCATGTCACATTTTCAGAAATAGAACGACTTTCTTCTTGTGCGAGGCTCGACATTATTGTGATGAGCAGCTCACCCTTGCTGCCAAGCGTAGCAATACCTTCTTTCTCAAAATATACCTCAATGCCTTTTTCTTTCAGCTTTCGAACCGTTGTCAAACTGTCCACGGTGTTTCGAGCGAAACGACTTACGGACTTGATGCGTCAAAGCCGGACGAGTATATCGAGAAAGAACAGTTTACTATAGATATCCTTTCCTTTAAGGTGTTTTAAGGAGGTTACAGTATGGATGCTCTAGACAAAAAAGTATTTAAGCTCTTTTCTGGAAGAGTAGTTCCGAAGGGCGCCACAAAGAAAATCAAAGACAGCGCAAATGTTCCGACCTATGTGCTGGAGTATCTGCTGGGAACATACTGCACCTCCGATGATGAAGATGAAGTCGCCGCCGGGATTGAGCAGGTCAAACGTATTCTGGCGGATAACTATGTCCGTCCGGATGAAGCTGAGCAAATTAAGGCCAAAATCAAGGAGAACAGCAACTATACGGTCATCGATAAAATCAGCGTAAAGCTGAATGAGCGCATCGACCAGTATGAGGCTGACTTCCTGTTTCTCGGCATCCATGGCATCTATGTTCATCCGAAGTATGTCCGGGAATATGATAAGCTTCTCACCGGAGGCATCTGGTGCATTGTTGTCCTTACCTATTTCTACAACGAAGATGAGAAAAAGCAGAGCCCGTTCGTAATCAATGACATCACTCCAATCCAGATGCCGAATCTGGACAAGAATGAAATCATCGAGGCTCGCAGCCAGTTTGAGAAGGAAGAGTGGATCGATTTCCTGCTTCGCTCCTGTGGCATGGAGCCCACGCAGTTTGAGTATCGTACCAAGTGGCATCTGCTTGCCCGTCTGGTCCCGCTCATCGAAAACAACGTCAACACCTGTGAACTGGGACCTCGCGGAACTGGCAAATCCCACATCTACAAGGAACTGTCTCCGAACTCCATCCTGATTTCCGGAGGACAGACTACCGTGGCAAATCTGTTTTTTAACATGGGCAAGCGGCAGGTCGGTCTGGTCGGCATCTGGGACTGTGTGGCATTCGACGAGGTTGCCGGAATTAACTTCAAAGATAAAGACGGCGTTCAGATTATGAAGGACTACATGTCTTCGGGTTCTTTTGCCAGAGGCAAGGAAGCAATTCAGGCCAATGCCTCTATGGTTTTCGTTGGAAACATCAATCAGAGCGTGGATTACTTGCTAAAAACGTCTCATTTGTTTGAGCCGTTCCCGGAGGCCATGATTGACAGTGCTTTCTTTGACAGGATGCATTGCTATATACCCGGCTGGGAAATTCCCAAGATGCGTCCGGAATACTTCACCGACAATTACGGCTTTATTTCCGACTATTTTGCGGAATTTATGCGTGAAATGCGGAAGGTGCCGGAAACCGATGCATTCGACAAGTATTTCAAGCTCGGCAGATGCCTGAACCAGCGTGACACGATTGCTGTCCGCAAGATGGTGTCCGGCCTGACAAAGCTGCTGTACCCGGACGGGAAATACACCGAGGCTGAAATCGAAGAAATCCTGAAGTACGCCATTGAAGGCCGCAGAAGGGTCAAAGAGCAGCTAAAGAAAATCGGCGGCATGGAATTCTATGATGTTCAGTTCTCTTATATCCGTCTTTCCAATATGGAAGAAGTCTTCGTGCCGGTCCTCGAACAGGATGGCGGGAAGCTGATCCCGGAAGGCGTCGGAAAGCCCGGTCACGTATATACCGTTGCCAACGGCACAAACGGCATGATGGGCCTTTTCAAATTTGAGACCACCATGACCGAAGGTTCCGGCAAGTTCGATGTAACTGGCATGCAGAGTGCTAAAGAGACAAAGGAATCCGTCAAGACGGCTCAGAACTATTTCCGGGCCAACGCGAAACAGATCAGTGCGTCCATCTCCGTGGATTCGAAGGACTATCTGATGCACATTCAGGATTGTCAGGGTGTCGGACTCGACAGCAACGTCTCTCTCGCCACGATGACCGCATACTGCAGTTGTGCTCTGGACAGGCCGGTTCTGCCGCAGATGTGCATTCTGGGCTCAATGAGCATCGGCGGGACCATCAATAAGGTTGAGGAGCTTGCCTCCACGTTGCAGGCGGCTTTCGATGCCGGTGCCAAGCGCATCCTCATCCCGATGAGCAGCGCAGCTGACATTGCAACCGTTCCTGCAGATCTGTTTGCAAAGTTCCAGATTTCCTTTTACAGCAGTCCGGAGGATGCTATCGTGAAGGCGCTTGGAATTGAGTGATGATGGAGAGGAAAAATGAAACGCGCATGGTTGAATAGAAAATATCTTCTTCGAAGATCATGGCAGATTACGGGTTCTGTGTATGCAGTCATTGGCCTTGCCGGGATGTTAGCAAATCTTGATGAGCTCATTTTTCCGACTTGGGATACCTGGAAACGAGTTCTATTCGGCATCGTAATTCTGTTTGTTCTCTGGCTGGTGATACTCGTCGGTTGCTGCTTGCAACAAGGACAAAGTATGCATTCTGAAGGTCTCAAACAATCACCATGTCTTTATCCTGTACGGAAACCTGTTTTCAAAGGAAATCATCTGTGATAAACACGGGAACACAACAGCTGAAAGAAGGAACATCGTCATTCCTGTAAATTGCTGTTTTGACACTTTGCGTGATGCCAGCAGCAGCATTTTACTTCCAGCGGTTGTAAACTATAGAGTATCGGATGGACAGCGTCTGGAGTCGGCAAAGACCAACCTCAAAGAGGCGGAAGCTATTGTTGCACTAATGCAGGCATGTTTTGAACAGCCTGAGTATGCAGGAAAATCTTTCGGCGTCTTTTCTTTACTTGGCGATGAACAGGTAAAGGTCATTCAACAGTTAATTAAGAAGCGGCTCAATCTGTTACTGGTAAACTAAAAGGGACCAATATTGGCAAAGAAGAATCCCCCACTGAAACGCCAACTGTGTATAATTGAAAGGATGAAACACAGGAGGCGGGAAAGGTATGGTGGGAACCGAGATGTACTCAGAAATACAAAAACGGAAACGTACGGGATATTCGCAGCGGGCAGTGGCGCGTGAACTTGACATCGACAGGAAGACAGTTCGGAAATACTGGGCGATGACAGAAGATGAATATGCCCGTTATTTACTAGACAGCAAGAATAGGGTAATCGAAAGTATCAGTATAGCAATCGAAAGCACAGGTAACGTATCGCAGAACACGCGCTGTATGTCACAGTACGCAAGAACTGGCTGTTTAGCATCTCTGGTGTGGAAGTGAACGGTAGCCGCTGGCCTTGATACGGAGACGTACTTCACACAGGGCAACCCATCTAATTTTGTGCAAATAGGAATTTCCTCTAGGCAGAAATCAGCGCGTAGGAACCTGATTTTCCATAAAATCAGGGTTGTGGATTTCTCCTTAATTGCCGTTCTTCCGGAAGCGGCGACGGTATGCGCGTCCGCTGGGCGTGAATGCCGGAGCTACTTCCGGAAACGCTGCTTTAAGGGGAAATCAGCAGGCAATCCGGTCGGCAAACAGAATGTTGAGCTGGTTGAGGACAACATCCCAATTTCGACACCGCTGTGTCCACCGCTCGACAATTTACTTTGAGGCGAGATAAAGCAATTTCCTCAGGGAATCGTCGTTGACGAAGGACGGTTTGTTTTTGGTAACCTGTCGGAACTGACGGTTCAGACCTTCAATGATATTGGTCGTGTATATGATTCTCCGGATCTCCGGCGGGTATGCGAAAAAGGTGGACAGGATATCCCAGTTGTCTTCCCATGATTTCACGCAGGACGGGTACGTCTTACCCCACTTCTCTTTGAAGGCGGTCAGGTGCTCCAGTGCCTCATCCTCGGTGACGGCCGTGTAAACCAGCTTCAGATCGGACATCAACGGCTTGATGTCCTTGTAGCCGACATACCGGGTACTGTAGCGGATCTGATGGATGATGCAGCGTTGAACCTGTGCTTTCGGATACACAGCCGCAATGGCTTCCTGAAAACCTTTGAGACCGTCCACGCTGAATAGGTAGGCGTCCCGGATTCCGCGGCTTTTCAGGTCGTTGAGCACAGAAAGCCAGAACTTGCTGCCTTCATGCTCGCCGATCCAGATCCCGAGGATATCCTTGTCGCCTTCAAGGGTGATGCCAATTACCACGTAAGCCGCTTTGGTGACAATCTGGTGGTCTTCCTTGATTTTGTAGTGAATGGCATCCATGAATACGAACGGGTATACAGATTCCAGCGGGCGATTCTGCCAGGCGTTGACTTCCGGCATGAGTTTCTCGCTGATTTTGCTGACAAGCTCCGGTGATATTTCGACATCGTACAGGCTTTTGATCTGCTCCGAAATATCCCGCTGGCTCATGCCGCAGGAGTAGAGAGACAGAATCTTTTCTTCCATCCCGTCGGTGTTGCGATCGTACTTTTCAATGATTTTAGGCTCGTATTCACCGTTACGGTCACGGGGAATACGGACCGGAACCTCTCCGAGCTGGGATTTGACGGTCTTTCGCGAGTACCCGTTTCTGTAATTTTTCGACACTGCTGCTTCGCCGTCGTTCGACGTTCTCTCACTTTTTTCGTAACCGAGTTTTTCGTCCAGTTCGCTTTCCATTACTTTTTGAAGGACGTCGGCAAACATCTTTTTCATGGCTTCCATTACTTCGGTCGTGCTTGTGAATTTCTGACTGTTGACGAATTCTTTCATTAAATCCGATGGTGTTTTCTCCATAAAAAACGCTTCCTTCCAAACTCGTTTTCATTTATCTGAATTCTTGCCTGGAAGGAAGTATCCTATTCACTTTTACACAAAATTTTCAGGGATCTCAAAGCATTCGACCACATGGCTCTCTTTATAAGTCCACCAGTCACATTTCCACGACTGGATCGCGTTGCTTTTCAGCGGAATCGTGTATTCGCTGTCCTGACGCTGAATGTAATCCAGAATCTGATTTGTTCCGTATGCCTTGTCTCCAAGGACGTTGCTGCCCGAAATATCAACGACAGTTGAATCATTGACATTTCCGGCAGACAGCTGAAAATACAGCGGATTGCCGAGCGCGTCAACCACGGCGTGAATTTTAGTATTGATTCCTCCTCGGGTGCGTCCTACGGCTTTTAGTTCCCCCTTTTTACGCCGCCATTTGCACTTTCGTGGACTTTGATGGAGGTCGAATCAATGCTGACATTTTCCATATCAGCATCGCTGTTCAGAGCATCAAAAATGCGCTCCAATGTCCCGTCTGCTTCCCATTTGCGGAATCTTGTATATACACCGCGCCATTTTCCATAGCATTCCGGTAATTCCCGCCACTGGCATCCACTGCGCGCAATCCTCAGCATACCGTTCAGCATGATACGATTATCCTTGCGCGGTCTGCCTTTCTTGCCCGTCTGTTCCGGTGGCAGCATATTTTTAATTCGATTCCATTGTTCTGTTGTTATTTCATATCTTTTCATGCTTCTATTTAACTGCGTTTTTCCTCTTTGTGCTCTTTTATTTTGCGAACAAGCCCTAGCTATTCGGTAAGAAAGATTCTTTTACTGCGCGTAATGGTCTTTAATACCGTAATATAATAACACCGGGCATTTTCGAGTCCTCAAGCGACTTGTAAATGTCCGGTGTTATACCCTATCTCTCAGGTTACCTTTTCCATCTGCGCGCATGCCCGGTAAAACAGATATCCTCCGATAGCGAATGCGGCAAGTCCCAAAATGCACAGCGGTAGATAGCTTACACAGTTCAACGCCAGACCAAACAGGTAGACAAAAAAGCCGTTGAGCAGATTCAGCGTAAAAATACGTAGCGCCGTAAAGCTGCTGATTTTCCTCGCCGGTACATACTCATACACCGCAAGGGGGAAAACCGTCCCTACGATCATGTCTCCCGTATAAATCGGCACAATCAGCAGCGCGTAGACATGGACACTCGCCGTCATGCATGCGCAGACCAGTCCCGCGCCCGTCGCCAGCGCCGAGAGAATATACAGTCTCGCGGTTCCGGCTTTTCTGTGCAGCAGCGTGATCAGCAGATTCCCCAGCATATTTCCGACAGCTACCGCAATCGTGAAGCTGCCCACCGCCCCTTTCTGCCCCGAAAAACGAATCAATCCAGTCGATATAACGAAAAATACCACGCTGTCCCCGAATGACCGCAAAATATTCGGTGCCAGCAGAAGGCGAAACTGCCTCATCCCCAGTATGTCGCGATAGATACGCAGCGGTGATTCGAGCTTTGCTTTTCTGGGTATTTCCCAGTTGACCCGGACATAGCTAAGCGCGGTCAATGCACTGACGATCGCGGCGCCCGACGCCAGTCCCGGCAGCCAACAGTAGGCATTCAGGGCAGGGGACGATGTAAAAAACGTCACAACAGCACTGCTCGCGATGGACACGCCGCTCGAAATCACGCCGCACAGCCCCATAATTTGTGCGATACCGTTTCCGTTCAACCCGACGCGCACCAGTGTTTCAGCGTCAAATATCGCATTGACGCCTATAAACAGCGCGCATACCGCACAGGCGGCCAAGAGTATGGAAAAAATGACGGCTGCCGGTTTATCAGGCGCAAAGAGCTGTATTGCATACATGGCAAGATAATTGATACCGAGTCCCACCAGCACCACGAAATTCGCTCTTTTAAAGGCCGAAAACCTCGTAAAGAAGTCCGCAACCCCGGGCAGTAAAATCATAATGGACGCACTTATCACGTTGCCGATGGTGCCATACAATGCCACCTCCTCATAGCCAAGTCCAATCCCAAGAAAATAGCTTTGAAGCACCGTGGTCGGGAATATCGCCACCGCCGCCGCAAGCAGAGTTTTATTCGTCATATAAACGCCGGTGTTTAACCCGATTCTATGTTCCCGTGTCATCTTCATCTTTCCTCTCGACTCACACCCCCAAGCTGCCTTTTGATACGTCGTAGCCCGACTCAAAGCTTCTAGCAGGATTTTCGCAGCACCAGATCGCAGATCGGTGCTGATGAGATGCTTTGTCTGTTCAACCTATTTATGCGTGGGAATGCACTTTATAAATTTCAGATTAGATATCCGGTTTGTCTTCAAAGTGACTCTACACCCTCCGGAAGGTCTATGTCGGTTTTCACTATTCCGTTCTCATCTCGCTCGATATGTACTGTAATGCATCCTCTGTCTGTATAACGCTTTACCTCGATAAACCGCATGCCTGCAGGCAAATACGGGTTAATCTGCACTACTTCAAATCCCGGGGCCTCCTCACAAGGGGAAATGCCTCCAAGCGAACAAATCATCCAGTCCATGAAGCAGGAGAACATGTGATGATTGTGCGACAGATTGCCGTCCACGGTCCAGTTTTCCCACAGTGTAGTCGCGCCGTATTTGAACCACTCGGAATACGACGGATAATCGTCCGTCTAAAGAATCTGATACGCGTATTCGTCCAATCCGCAGATATGCAGCGCGCGGAACAGATGTGGCATGCCTGCCATACCACACTCATGATGGAAACGGCGATACGCGAGTCTTTCCGTAAGCTGTGTCTTTAAAGGGGCAAGCTCACGGTACAGCCCGAGCGAAATCGTCATGGCAACGGCCGTCTGGCAGTTCGATACGCATCTTCCGTCTTCGCCGATCCATGCGCGGATGTAGCGTTCCCGCAGCGCATCGTATGTCCTCTCCGCTTCCGCAAGATGCGCACACGCATATTCGACCGCTGCCGGCTCGGTATCTCGGAAAAGCGCGTACACCGTGTCCTGGCCGCCCGCGGCCATTGTATGCGCACCGCCGGCAGCTAGGCGCAGCGCAAGCCTGAGGATGCCGCGCATCTTGCATTCCAGCGCCATGTTGATGAGGTCACGCGGCGCGGTATCCGCGTACTCCTTCTTCGGCGGTGTCCAGTCGTCAAGTCCGAACGGAATCATTCCCCGCTCATCGCGACTCGAATCGAGATGCGCAAGATAACGGACAAAGAACGGCAGTCCGTAATACAGCAATCCGGACTCTCCGGTATTCAACCAGACGCGGTAGGGCAGCTCAAACAGAACACCGTCGGAAACCGGTCCGTTGCCCCACTCATACCCCCATCCCGCGGTCGGGATGATGCCGGGCATCGCGCCATCCTCGCGCATGGCGTCACAGATGTCGATAAACCACTTCGCCATGAACCGCTCCGAACGGTGATTGGTCAGGAAGGACGCCATTGACGACTGCGCGTCGTTTGCCCAGCCGAGCTTTTCACGGGTGGGACAGTCGGTCGGCATGTTGAAAAAATTCGAGTACTGCGCCATGCGGCCGATGTAATAAAGCCGATTCAGATTCTCGTCGGATGATGCAAACTCCGCTCCGACGGGGATGTCCTGATGGACGAAGACGCCGGCAAAAGTCTCCGTCGACGGAGACAGCGCGTCCTCAGGCCAGCCTTCGAGCTCGGCATAACGGAAGCCGTAATAAGCAAAGCGCGCTTCGTGCGTCGTGATCCCGTCCCGGCAAATCACCTTCTCGGTCATGAAAGCGCCGTCCTTATAATGCTCAGCCATGCGGTTGTTGTCAAGCAGACCCTCGTCCGTGACCAGCTCGGCATAACGCAGCTTAAGCTGCGTTCCGGCTGGCAGCTTCACGGTCAACCGCCCGAAACCGGAGATATTCTGCCCGATGTCGAACACCCATCTGCCAAGTGTATTTTTCCGTACGCCGATCGACGGATACACGGCTGTCGCGCGTATCGGTTCACTGGGGCAGAGCAAAAAGCGTCCCGTAAGCGGAGTCAAGTCCACCGCAGCACTCGCCCATACGCTGTCGTCGTATTCCACTGCATGCACATTCTCGTCGTCCAGCCTCGCGTCGTAATATTCCCCGAGCCTCAGTTCCTGGAAGATAATCGCGGTATGCGGCAAGCATTTCCAAGCCTCATCGGTCGTGAGAATACATTCGCCGTCCGAGGAGAGCGTCAACGCAGTTTTCGGATGATCGCGCCACGGTGCGTCGTTGAACTTCCATGAGGTTTTACAATTTTCGTTATAAAAACCGTTTCCGCACTGAACAGTGATAACGTTTTTGCCTTTTCTCAGGAGAGATGTAACATCGTACTCACAGACCCACAACGTTTTTTGATAGTCGCTGACCGGTGCGGTAAAAAGATCCTCGGATACCAAGCTGCCGTTGATGCGCGCATAGCCGATGCCGAGCGAGCAGATGCGCAGGATTGTTTTATTCATCTCCGCCAGTTCAAAGCAGCGGCGGAAAATCGGCGTGGGACAGCTTTCGGAAAACGCGGGGTCAAAGGGGATGTTTGGCTTTATAAATCGTACGGATTCAAACATGCGGATTCTCCTTTCGGTTTTGCGTAAAAGCGACCGTTTTTATTATGTTGCGGAACGGCTGAAGCCTCTTCCTTATCATTTGGCCATCTCCCTTCCATTATTCGACATACTGAAAGGATAGCCGATTTAAGGCATGGGTCAATTCTTGCCCGACTCAATTATACTCCGGCGATGACACTCTTGACATTACCTTAAAACAGCATACGGCTTTCAATGCATACACTGCAGAAATGACGGGTGTTTTTACTTCTCCTCGGTGTAGAACACGCCATTTCTGATATAGGCATAGGTGCCGTGATCCCGTGCGGTTATTGAGCCGTCTGGCTCATGGATTATGGACTTGGGCGAAATCATCTTTTCCGTTAGGCCTATCGGTGCAAAGCCGTCGTTCACGGGTACGATAATGTACAACCGGAATGTATCACTGTCCGGGAGCACAAACTCTACAGCGGCGTCACGGTCAACGATAAACCAATCGCCGGAAAAATACTCGTATAGGGCAAATTCATCGCCGTCCAGGCCCTCCACGTCCTTCGGTGATACTGTACCGCTGACAGATCTCCCGGTATTATCGAGATTAAACGCAGCTACGACACCGCTGCCGGAACAGATATTCTGCACCTTGAACGGTTTCCCGCTCTTCTCCGGATTTTCAGTCACGCAGTCCCGGGAAGGCATGGCGGGCCTGTCACAGCGCAGTATCCGGCCGTCGCTCAGTACGAGGGGTTTCAGTATTTCACCGTGACTCTCCCACAGCTTGTCGCTGACGTATATTGGCCCACCGCTGATAGCGCGGAGGACGCTGTTTTTCAGAGCCTGGGTGTCACCCGTCCACCACATATCCCAGTCGCAGATGATAAACTGCCCCTGGATCATGCTGTTGTAAGAACACTGGAGGATGTGCTTCGTGAACCACGGGCGGTTTTCGGGCAGGAAGTCGTCGCTGCACCGGGATATGGGGCTCATTGGCCTGTTCCACATGTCCTCGGAGGCCATACCCATGCAATTAATTAGTTTATTATCA